>CAVOYR010000004.1:0-419826 GCA_963700735.1 uncultured Alphaproteobacteria bacterium | reverse complement strand
CGGGCAAGCCCTCCATCAAGCCGGGCACCCGGCTGGTGCGGGAGTGGAACGGGCGAACCCATCATGTCGAGGTGCTCGAAAGGGCTTCGTCTGGAATGGTCGGACCCACAGGTCGCTGGCTCGGTCATCGCGCACAGGCATCACCGGTGCGCGATGGTCCGGTCCACGGTTCTTCGGGCTATGACGATCGCTCGTTTCCGCTGCGCCATCTACACCCGCAAGTCCACCGAGGAGGGGCTCGAGCAGGACTTCAACTCGCTTCACGCCCAGCGCGAGGCCTGTGAGGCGTACATCCGCTCACAGGCCAGCGACGGCTGGCAGCTGGTCCCAGACCGCTATGACGATGGCGGCATCTCCGGCGGCACCATGGAGCGCCCTGCCCTCCAGCGGCTGCTTTCGACATCGACGAGGGCAAGGTGGACATCGTGGTAGTCTACAAGATCGATCGGCTGACCCGATCGCTGATGGACTTCGCCCGGATGGTCGAGCTCTTCGACAGGCACCAGGTATCGTTTGTCTCGGTCACCCAGCAGTTCAACACCACCACCTCGATGGGACGGCTGACGCTCAACGTCCTGTTGTCCTTCGCCCAGTTCGAGCGAGAGGTCACGGCAGAGCGCATCCGGGACAAGATCGCGGCGTCGAAGAAGAAGGGTATGTGGATGGGCGGCCACCGCCACTGGGCTATGACGTCGACAACAGGCAGCTGGTGATCAACGAGACAGAAGCCCAGACCGTCAGGAGTATCTACAGGCTCTATCTGAAGTGCGATGGCGTCCGCGACCTGAAGGAGGACCTCGACCGGCAAGGCATCCGCAGCAAGCCTCGGACCTATGCCAACGGCAAGACTGTCGGTGGGGTCCCCCTCTCCCGCGGCATGCTCTATCGGCTTCTCTCCAACCCGGTCTACATCGGCCGCGTCTCCCACAAGGACACGACCTACGAGGGCCAGCACGACGGCATCATCCCGCAAGACCTCTGGGACGCCGTGCAGCGCAAGCTGGCAGACAATCGTGCCAACCGCACCTCCCGCACCAATGCCTCGCATCCCAGCCTGCTGGCAGGCCTGCTCTTTGACGAGACCGGTGATCGCCTCACCCCCACCCATGCCAACAACCATGGCAAGCGCTACCGCTTCTACATCTCGCATCGGCTGACAATCCAGCAACGACAGAACAACAACGGCTGGAGGCTACCGGCTGCGGAGGTGGAGCAAACCGTGCTGTCGGCATTGGTTGAGACACTCGCGAACCCGGCAAGACTGGTCAGCCTGGCTCAGTTGACGGAGGCCAACACCAGCACGATCGACAAATGCACCGGCAATGCAGGACGAATTGCAGGTCAGCTGCAAGCGGGCGCTGGTAACAGCACAAGGAACTTTTTGCAGCAAGTCATCATGCGAATCGACGTCCGCCCCGGCAGCATCCAGCTCCAGCTTTGCCGCAAGCGACTGCAGTCAGCTCTGATCGGGGAAACGCCCAGTCATCAAACCACCCGGGCCACAGACATCGTCATGATCAACCTGCCATTCCATTTGCGGCGACGGGGCGTCGAGGCAAAACTGAAGCTGACGGGCGAGCCACGCTCAAAGCCCTCGCAAGATGAGACTCTCGTCCAGCTGACCCGGCATGTGCATCGCTGGCTCGACAGTCTGACGACTGGAAAGGTGTCCTCGATTGATGATCTGGCCGGTCAGGAAGGCATCCCCGCCAGCGAGGTCAGCCGGACATTGCAGCTGGCCTTCCTCGCACCTGACATAGCGAAATCGATCTTGCAGGGTACTCAGTCGGTTGATCTGACGGCCCAGGCCCTAAAGCGTCTCGGCAAGTTGCCAGCCGGCTGGCAGGAGCAGCGTCGGCTCTTGGGCATGCAGGACCTAAGTCGCTCGACCAGCTAACCGGGCAATCCACGGCATCCCCCATATCCCTCCTCACACGTTCTGGACGTCAAAGGAGCCAACAGAGACTGGCGGCCAGTCTGGCGCTTCGTAGCTCCCACAATGCAGTCTCATTGCCAGAAGGTCAGCGACAACACCGCTGCAAGCCCGCGGAATGTCGGGACAATCCCAGGCACTGCCAAAGGCCTACGTGAAATCGAGAAGAGAGTGGTGACCACCCAGTGATTCGAACCTACGTCCAGACGAGTTCTTCCAAGGCTTTGAAATGTCGCGGAGAAATGAGCAGCCACGAGTTGAGAGATAAATGTCTGCAACTGAGTCGCGAATTGGCGAACATTCTGGCAGTGATACTTAGGCCAACAACCATCGTCTGGTTGCTGGTTCGCACTAGACTCAGTGCATCATTCTAAATTTTATTACTCAAAACCAATAAGTTAGTGGTGACCCCGGCAGGATTCGAACCTGCGACCATTCGCTTAGAAGGCGAGCGCTCTATCCAGCTGAGCTACGGGGCCGTCTGCCCGCGCTGGCGTCATTCACCAGCCGGTCAGCGCCTTCTCTAGCCGGAGACGGCAAATGCCCGCAACCTCAATGTGTCCAGTTGGTATTGCGGCCCCAGCGGAAATTGTCGGAATACGACTTGGACTTCGCGCTTGCCTGCTTGGGTTCGAACACCGTGTAGTCGATCTGCTTGCGTTTTGCGTAGGCTTCCGCCTCTTCGCGGGTATCGAAGGTGAGGCGCACCTGCTGCTTCATGTCGGACGATGAGGTCCAGCCCATCAGCGGGTCGGTCTCGCGCGGGGTTTCGGCTTCAAACTCCAGAACCCAGTCACGGGTCTTGGCCTTGCCGGACTGCATGGCGGTGCGGGATGGCTTGAAGATGCGCGCGGGCATGGGCGTCGGGTGTCCTTCACTGTTGGCCGTTTCCAGCCTGCCGTGGCGGGCCTTGCGGCGGTGGTCGGAGCGGAGAGATTTCGAACTCCCGACCCTCTGGTCCCAAACCAGATGCGCTACCAGGCTGCGCTACGCTCCGACTGCCGTAAAGTTGCCAGTGCCTGCTGACAGAAGGTGGTTACAGGATAAGACCTGTGCTCGGCAAGCCCTGATGCACACTCATGGCGAGCCAAACGCGCGGTGCTTCACCTTGTCACCCACGGCGATGCCCAGCCGCTGTGCCGCACCGCCCCTGATTTCCAGCACCGCCAGCACGTCGCGGTCGGCGCTGATCACGTCGAGCGACTGGGGCACGGCCTCGCGCGCAATATGGACGATGCTGCCGGCTTTATCGATGAACAGCATGTCGAGCGGCACGAACGTGTTGCGCATCCACATGGCGACCGGCTCCGGCGATGGCCAGATGAACAACATGGCCTCGCTCTCGGCCATCGACTGGCGGAACATCATGCCGGTGCCGCGTTCGCGGTCATCGTCGGCAATCTCGGTCTGGAAGGTGACAGGTCCCGCGCTGGTCTCGATCACCAATGGTTCCGATGGCAGCCGCTGCGGCACGTCCGCAGCCGTACCCGGCAAGGCAAACGCCACCACCAGCAGGACCAATACCAGCAGGCCGGACAGCGCAGGTGAGCGGATCAATTGGTGCCTGGCAGGCGGTCGTCATTGAGGCTGAGGCGAACCTCGGCAGCCATCTTGCCCTTCGGACCATCGCCGAAGCGCACCCAGATCCACTGGTCAGGCTCGATCTCGGCAATCGCGGTCTTCCGCAGCACTTCCATGTGAATGAAGATGTCGGGTCCGTTGTCGCTTTCAGCAGCAAACCCGAAGCCACGGGTGCGGTTGAACCACTTCACCTTGACGCGGGTCCACTGGGCGGGAGCCTCTACATTCTGGTGGGTGCGCGATGGCCGCTCGACCGGGTGGATGGCCGTCGAGTGATCGACGTCAAGTACGCGCAGGCACTGGATGCCCTTCTGCCGCTGCACGGCCTCGCACACCACGCGGGAACCTTCAAGCGGGGCATCAAAGCCGTCGCGCTTCAGGCAGCTCAGGTGCAGCAGGATGTCGGCAATGCCGTTGTCGGGAATGATGAAGCCGTAGCCGCGCGCCACGTCGAACCACTTCACGAAACCGGTGACTTCGAAGATCTCTACGTTGGATTCAAGCTCGGACAGAGATGCAGGCCGCTTGCTGGCGCCGGCCGAAGTTCCGGCCCTTTCCTGCACGTCGTCGTCGCCCCCAACTGGTTCACCCGTACCAGCAGCCATACCTGTCGCTCCTCACCGCATCCTCTGCAACAGTTACTCATTGCAGCACCCATGAAGAAATGATGGGCAACCGCTGGTGATTTGTACAGGTGCGGGGACGGGAAACTTGGCGATATTCACAGCGCTACCCTTGCAGGAATGGCAGCAATGTGCGGTCAAGAGCGGCTAGTCAGGCATAACAGACTGATTTTCGGATGGAAAACGTGATTCACAATAAAACAGGTCATTTAACCCGTTAAAATTGCATAAAATTGTCGCTTCAATCATTTGGTGTACATATTAGTGCTAATGAGCACCAACTCGGCGGCACAATGCCAACCCCATGCCGAATCATTCGTCTGCGTACGATCCCAGTACGGTGCCGATGTCGGCTTGCAGGACGAGCGTTGCAAGGCCGTCAGCCGGGGTAGGTTCGCGGTTGATGATGACCAGCGGAATGCCCAGGCTTGCCGCGAACACCGGGTAGCTTGCGGCCGGTTCAACCAGCAGTGACGAGCCCGCCACGAGGAACAGGTCGCAAGCCCTTGTCAGCTCTTCCGCCCGGCGCATCGCCTCGACCGGCATGGGTTGCCCGAACGATATGGTGGCGGTCTTGACGATACCGCCACAGGCCGTGCACGACGGCCCGCCGGGGAGGGCGGCCAGTTGCTCGGCCACCCAGTCCAGTTCGTGGCGCACGCCGCAATCCAGGCAGTGGGCGTAGGTACCGTTGCCGTGAAGTTCGACTACCTTCGATACCGGCACACCGGCCGACTGGTGCAGCCCGTCGATGTTCTGGGTGATCACCCCGGCCAGCTTGCCGGTCGCGTGCCAGCGCGCGGCGGCCTTGTGGCCCCTGCCCGGCTTGACCGGCCCGACCTCTTCGCGGATCTTCAGGAACCGTGACAGGCCTTCGCGGCGGGCAGCCTCGGAGGACATGAAGGTCTTGAAGTCGATCGGGCGATATCGCGACCACACACCGCCGGGAGAGCGGAAGTCGGGGATGCCGCATTCGGTCGAAATACCCGCGCCGGAGAATACCACGATGCGGTTTGACCCGGCGATCAGGCTTGCCAGCTCATCGCGTTTGCCGTTCAACTCGTCCATCATCCCTGCACCTCAAACCTCAATCTTCGTCCGGAAGGATAGCCTCTCATGAAATACCTGCACACCATGGTTCGCGTTACAGACCTTGAACAATCGGTGAAGTTCTTCTGCGAAACCCTCGGCTTCAACGAGACCCGCCGCTATGAAAGCGACCAGGGCCGCTTCACGCTGGTGTTCGTGGCGCCTGATGAATTGCCCGACTGCCCCGTGGAGCTGACCTACAACTGGGACCCGGAAGAATATGGCGAAGGCCGCAACTTCGGGCACCTCGCCTACGCCGTGGACGATATCTACGAGTATTGCCAGATGCTGATTGACAAGGGCGTCACGATCAATCGTCCGCCGCGCGACGGGCGCATGGCGTTCATCCGCACGCCCGACAACATTTCCATCGAGCTGCTGCAGAAGGGCGACAGCCTTCCCGTGCAGGAACCCTGGAAGTCGATGCAGAACATCGGCAAGTGGTAAGGTTGCAAGCCCCCGACACATGACGCCGCGACCGGCAGCCCGGAGGCTGCTGGTCGCGCGTCGCATCATGTAATGATGAGGTGGTGGTACGCCCTAGGGGAATCGAACCCCTCTCTCCAGCGTGAAAGGCTAGTGTCCTAACCGATAGACGAAGGGCGCTTAACCACCGGGCGATCATGTAACAACCTTCGTGAGGCGTTGCAAGCGCAGAAACACAAATTCGCAGCGAGCTTTTGATGGCCGGCCCAGTCAGGCAAAATCAGCGCGGCGCCGGCACTTCCGCCACATCATCGATGAACAGTTGCGCCTCGCGCTTGCCGCCCCAGTCGTTGATCGAGACGCGCCCTGCCACGTGCAGCGGCATCTGCCGTTCAGACAGCAGCACCTCGCCCAGTTCACTGCCCAGCGCCCGGAAGGCGATGGCCTTCAGCCGGGTGCCGTCGGCCTGCACCAGCGTACATCGCACGTGGTCCGAGCCTGCCCTGTCTCCATAGGTGACGCGGTGTGCCGGCAAGGCAAATCGCGGTGCCGGGTTGCCCTGGCCGAAGGGCCCTGCGAGGTCCAGCTCCTCGACGAACTTCGGCGTCACGGCAGAGGCCGCAAGGGCTGCATCGATGGACAGTGTTCCGGCGTCCCCGGCGGCTGCCACTTCAGCGGCAAGTGCTTCTTCCAGGAAGGCGCGCAATTTGCCGATCTGATCCGGTGCCACGGTGATGCCGGCGGCCATGGCATGGCCCCCGCCCCTGATTGCCACGCCCGCCTCGACCGCCGCACGCACGGCCGCGCCAAGGTTGACACCCGCAATCGAGCGGGCAGAGCCTGCTGCGGGTGAGCCGTCTTTCGGCATTCCCAGCGCAAAGGCAGGCTTGTTGAAGCGTTCCTTCAGGCGCGCGGCAACAAGGCCCAGCACGCCGGGGTGCCAGCCGTCTCCTGCGACCACCAGCACCGGCGGGCCGTCGCCACCACCCATCATCTCTTCGGCCTGGCGCACGGCCCGGTCCACCGTTGCCAGCTCGATATCCTGGCGCTTGCGGTTCATCTCTTCCAGCGACTGCGCCAGCCGCGAGGCATCCGCACGATCCGGCGCGGTCAGGAGCGCAAAGCCCTCCATGGCAGACCCGATGCGGCCTGCCGCGTTGAGCCGCGGCCCCAGCACGAAGCCCAGCGCGTGGGCATCGGGTGCGCGCGACAGCCGCGCCACGTCGGCCAGCGCCACGAGGCCGTGGCGGCCGCGCCGCGTCATCACCTTCAGGCCCTGGCGCACATAGGCCCGGTTGAGCCCGGTCAGGGGCACCACGTCACACACCGTCGCCAGTGCCACCAGGTCGAGCATGGCCAGCATGTCCGGTTCTGGCCGGTCAGCGGTCCACCAGCCGCGTTCCCGCAGGTGCCGCACCGTCGTTGCGACCAGCACCATCGCCACGCCGGCGGCACACAGCGCACCCTGGCCTGACGGGTCGTCCAGCCGGTTCGGGTTGATCACGGCGCAGGCCTGCGGCAGGTCGCTGCCCGCCTGGTGATGATCGACGATGACGGTGTCCATGCCCAGCTCACCGGCGCGCAGCAACGGGTCATGCGCCATGACACCGCAATCGAGCGTCACCAGCAGGCTCACACCTGCCGCCTTGTGGTCCTCGACCGCTGCCACCGACGGGCCATAACCTTCCTCGACACGATGCGGAATGTGCACCCGCGCAATCGCTCCCGCGGCAGCCAGGAACTGGTACATCAGCGCCGTGGAGCTCATGCCGTCGACGTCATAGTCGCCGATCAGGCCGATCTTCTCACCCGACATGACAGCATCGGCCAGCCGGGCCGCGCCTGCATCAAGGTCCAGCATGGCAGCAGCCCCCGGCATCAGCTCGCGCAGGGTCGGATTGAGAAAAGTGGCGGCCGTTTCCGGCAGTTGGCCCCGTGCTGCCAGCACCCGGCCAAGCACCGGGCTGATATTGGCCTGCTGGCTGATCGCCTCGGCAATCCGCGCCGTGGCAAGGCGGGCGATCCAGCGCTTGCCGGTTACCGAGCGCTCAACCCCCAGAAACGCCTTGTCAGGATGGTCCACCTAGAGCTTACGGCGGTTCTTGATCCAGCGGACGGTGCCGGTGGCAGAGCGCATGACCACAGTCTCGGTGGTGATGTGGGTCGGGCCGAACTTCACGCCCGCCAGCATGCCGCCATCGGTCACGCCGGAGGCTGCGAACATCACGTCGCCCGATGCCATGTCCTTCATGTCCAGCTTGGCGTCGGGATCCTTCATGCCCATCTTGCGGGCACGGTCGCGGTCCTCGGGCTTGTTGAACACCAGCCGGCCCTGCATCTGGCCGCCGATGCAGCGCAGCGCTGCGGCTGCCAGCACGCCTTCAGGTGCGCCGCCAATGCCCATGTAGATGTCGATGCCGGTGGCAGGATCGGTGGTGTGGATCACGCCCGCCACGTCGCCGTCGGTAATCAGGCGTACACCGGCACCAACCTCACGCACCTTGGCAATGATCTCGGCATGGCGCGGGCGGTCGAGGATGCACGCGGTGATCTGGTCGGGCCGCACGCCCTTCGCCTTGGCAAGGGCACGGATGTTGTCAGCCGGGTCGGCGTCAAGGTCGACCACGCCTGCCGGGTAGCCGGGGCCGATGGCGATCTTGTTCATGTAGCTGTCCGGCGCATGCAACAGGCTGCCACCTTCGGCCATGGCGATCACCGCGAGAGAATCCGGCATCGCCTTGGCGCACAGCGTGGTGCCTTCCAGCGGGTCCAGTGCGATGTCGATCTTGGGTCCCTTGCCGGTACCAACCTTCTCGCCGATGTACAGCATCGGGGCCTCGTCGCGCTCGCCCTCGCCGATCACCACCATGCCGTCCATCTCGATGCCGTTGAGCGCGGTGCGCATGGCATCGACGGCAAGCTGGTCGGCCTGCTTCTCGTTGCCACGGCCGCGCAGTGTGGCAGCGGCAATGGCGGCAGCTTCGGTAACGCGGGCGATTTCTATGGTCAGGATGCGGTTCAGCATTTTAGTGTCTGTTTCCTCAAGCGGGCTGGGTGTCTCAAATCGCGATCCGGGTTGCAGAGACCGCGAGGGCACGTGTTGCTACAGTCTTTCAATCCGAACCATGCGCAAGCCGGGGGCAACATGGCCCTGCCCCTCGATCTTGTCCAGCGTGGTTCGCAGCGAACTCTCCATGGTATCGTGGGTAATCAGCACGAAAGGCGCATAGTCGGCGCCGGCCTTGCTGCGGCTCAGTGCCGGCCCGCGCTGGATGACGCTCTCGATGGAGATGCCTTCATCGGCGAATGCCTGGGCAACGCTGGCCAGCGCGCCGGGCCGGTCGCGCATTTCCAGCGCCACGTAGTAGCCTCCGGCATGGGCGCGCATCTGGGCGCGCTTGAACGGCTTGAGGTCCCTGGCTGGCATGCCGAACGCTGGCACGCGCAGCCCACGGGCGATATCGCAGATGTCGGCCACGACGGAGGACGAGGTGGGCTTGCCGCCTGCCCCGCGGCCTTCCAGGAACAGCGTGTCCGAGAAGTCGCCCTGCAGCACCACAGCGTTGAACGCGTCGTTGACGTCGGCGATGGGTGAACCAAGCGGTACCAGCGTCGGGTGGACGCGCTGCTCGATGCCGTCGTCGGTGCGGTTGGCCACGCCGAGCAGCTTGAACTTGTAGCCGAGCGAGGCCGCGTTGTGGATGTCGGCCAGCGTGATGTCCTCGATGCCCTCGATGTAGATGGCATCCAGCGCCACCTCGGTGCCGAACGCCAGCGAGGTCATGATGGCCAGCTTGTGGGCGGTGTCGAAGCCGCCGATGTCGAAGGTCGGGTCGGCCTCGGCATAACCCAGGTCCTGGGCTTCCTTCAGCACGTCGGCGAAGTCGCGCTCCTCGGCTTCCATCTTGGTGAGGATGTAGTTGCAGGTGCCGTTGAGGATGCCGAACACCCGGGCGATTTCGTTGCCGGCAAGGTTTTCGCGCAGCGTCTTGATGACCGGGATGGCACCGGCCACGGCGGCCTCGAAGTTCAGCGCCACGCCGGCCTCGTCGGCCATACGGGCCAGCCGTGCGCCATGGTGCGCCAGCAGCGCCTTGTTTGCGGTGACCACGTGCTTGCCTGACTGCAGTGCGGCCTCGACACTGTCTCGCGCCGGGCCTTCGTCGCCACCGATCAGTTCGACCAGCACGTCGATTGAACCCGACTTCGCCATGTCTGCCGGGTGGTCATGCCACTGGTACACAGAGAGATCATGATCGCCGCGCTGCTTTGTTCTCGTGCGCGCCGACACCGCCGTCACCACCACCGGCCTGCCGCAGCGGGCCTCGATGAGGCCTGCATTGCGGGTCAGCTGGTCGAGGACGCTGGTGCCGACCGTTCCCAGTCCAGCCAGTCCGATGCGCAAGGGGTCGGTCATGTCGCGAAATGCCTGTGAGGAGTCTCAGGATGAAATGAAATCGCGCACTGCATGCACTGTTTGAAGGCCATTTTCAAGCATTGGCGGGTCTTGAAAGATGACGCACCTGTGCACGGACGTGGCACCTGCGACTCAAGGATATGGTTGTCAGCCGGTTCAGTTGCTTTAAGCTTTGCAACCGGAAGAGACGCTCATACATATTGGCGGACAATCAGAATGTCGAACAAGACACCTGCCAACGACCCCACAGGCTTCAGCCTGCCCGACCCGCTGAAGCTGATGAACAACATGTCGGAGGCGCTGCAGATCGGTGCCAGCCTTGCCCAGCGCATGGCCGAACGCCAGCAGGCGGAAGGCGCCGAGGCCGACCCGGAAACCGCGATGAAACCGGTCGAACCGGCCATCAAGAGCTTCACTGATATCGCCCAGTCCTATGCCCAGAACCCCGAGCGCTGGATGGAGGCAAGCTGGCAGCTTTGGCAGGGCTATGGCCAGCTCATGCAGAACACCTGGGCGCGGATGCTGGGTGAACACCCGGACCCCGTCATCACGCCGGAGCGCGGCGACAAGCGGTTCAGCGATCCGGACTGGTCGAACAACCAGGTGTTCGATTTCTTCAAGCAGGCCTACCTGATCACCGCGCGCTGGGCGCACGACACCATTTCCCAGTCGCAGGACGTGGACGAGGCTACCCGCCACCGGGCGCGGTTCTACTTCGACCAGATCGCCAATGCCATGTCGCCGTCCAACTTCGCCTTCACCAACCCCGAGGTGATGAAGCAGACGCTGGCGTCGAGCGGGCAGAACCTCGTCGACGGCATGAAGAACCTGGCCCGCGACATCGAGGCAGGCCACGGCTCGCTGAAGATCAAGCAGACCGACATGACCGCCTTTGCGCTGGGCGAGAACATGGCGCTGACGCCGGGCACCGTGGTCTACCAGAACGACCTGATCCAGCTGATCCAGTATGCCCCCACCACCGAGAAGGTTCGCGAGGTGCCGCTGCTGATCGTGCCGCCGTGGATCAACAAGTTCTACATCCTCGACCTCAACCCGAAGAAGTCGTTCATCTCGTGGTGCGTGAGCAAGGGACTGACGGTGTTCGTCATCTCGTGGGTCAACCCGGATGCCAAGCTCGCCAACAAGACCTTTTCTGACTACATGCGCGACGGCATTCTCGAGGCCATTACCCAGATCGGCAAGCAGACCGGGCAGCGCCAGGTCAATACCATCGGCTATTGCATCGGCGGCACGCTGCTGGCGTCCACGCTGGGCTACATGGCGGCCAAGGGCGATGATCGCATAAGGTCCGCCACATTCTTCACCACGCAGGTGGACTTCACCCATGCGGGCGACCTGAAGGTGTTCGCCAACGAGGAGCAGATCTCGGCGGTCGAGGAAAAGATGAACCGCGACGGCTTCCTCGACGGCAAGGACATGGCCAACGCGTTCAACCTGCTGCGCTCCAACGACCTGATCTGGTCGTACGTGGTCAACAACTACCTCAAGGGCCGCGACGCGATGCCGTTCGACCTGTTGTACTGGAACGCCGACCCGACGCGCATGCCGGCGTCCACGCACTCGTTCTACCTGCGCGAATGCTACCTCAACAACCACCTTTCCCAGGGCAAGATGACCCTCGACCAGGTGCGCATCGACCTGTCCCGGGTCAAGGTGCCAGTGTTCAACCTCGGCGCGCGCGAAGACCACATCGCGCCGCTGCCATCGGTGTTCAGGATCGGCGAGTTCATGGGTGGAGAGACGGAACTTGTGGTAGCGGGGTCCGGCCACATTGCCGGCGTCATCAACCCGCCGGAGAGTGGCAAGTACCAGTACTGGACCAACAAGAAGGGCGCCAAGACGCTCGACGGCTGGCTCAAGGGTGCCGAGGAGCACCCCGGTTCCTGGTGGCCCTACTGGAAGGACTGGGTGAAGGAGCACTCCGGCAAGAAGGTGCCCGCCCGCGATCCCGAAACCGGCCCGCTGCAGCCCATCGAGCCGGCCCCGGGCAGCTATGTGAAGGTGAAGAGCTGAGGCCGTGCCCTGCCGATTGTATGAAGGCTGACGGAATATGTGTGGTAGCGTTACGCCCGGCTGGCATGACGATCTCATCTGGTGATGCACCGCCCCCCAATCCTTCTACAAGCAGGAGTAATCGATCATGGCCAAGGGTCAAGTGCGCAGCAATCGCGAAGCCAAGAAGCCGAAGCAGGTCAAGAAGCCGGCCGTCGCCGCCGCGTCGGACGGCCTCACCAAGGGCATGCTTTACACAACTGCCAGCAAGGCACCAAAGGGCAAGAAGTAATCCCCTGTTGACGAGGCAGGCACGCGGCCACCCGTCGACCCCGCCCCCACCTCTGGAAAGTTGCATTTTTGCCTGAAATACCCGACACAGGTTGCAAACAGTGATGATTTGCGGCGGGCATGACACATGGCATTTTCGACGAGCAGACGGCGGGTACTTACGGGGGCAGGCGCCATGGCGGCATGGGGACTTGGCAGCAGGCGGCTTGCGGCACAGGCGCCCCGGCGCATCGTCATCATCGGTGCCGGACTTGCCGGGCTGACGGCCGCGCGCGCGCTCCATGATGCAGGCCACACGGTCACGGTGCTGGAGGCGCGCGAGCGGACCGGCGGGCGCATCCACACCTCGCGCCTGTGGCCGGACCTGCCGATGGACCTGGGCGCCAGCTGGATCCACGGCCGCACCGGCAACCCGATGACGGCGCTGGCGAAGGATGCGGGCGCGCGCCTCATCCCCACCAGCTATGACGCCTCGATGCTGCTCGGGCCGGACGGGTCCGCCATCGAGCCTGACCTCGCCCCCGCCGAGAAGATCCTGCGCCGGGCGCTTGCCGCCACCGAAAAGCTGGAGCGCGACGTGCCGGTGATGCAGGCGCTCGAGGCCCATGCCGGCTGGCAGAGGGCCGGCGCAGACCTTCGGCGGCTGGTGCTCTACCTGGTCAACAGCACGCTGGAGCAGGAATATGGCAGCCCCGCGCGGCTGTTGTCGGCCTGGCACGGGCAGGACGTGGACGAGTTCGACGGCGACGACGCACTGTTTCCCGACGGCTTCGACCAGGTCATCACGCATCTGGCGAAGGGGCTGGACATCCGCCTGTCTGCGGAGGTCACGGACATTGCGCCGGGGTCCGTGCGGCTGGCCGACGGCAGCGGGATCGAAGCCGACCGCATCATCTGCACCTTGCCGCTGGGCGTGTTGCAATCGGGCCGGGTGCGCTTTGCCGAGCCCCTCGCCAGCGCGCGGCAGCAGGCCATCGGCGGGTTGCGGATGGGGCTACTGAACAAGTGCTGGCTGCGGTTTGACCGTGTCGCATGGCCCGAGGACGTGGACTGGATCGGCTGGCTTGGTCCGCGCCCCGGCCATTGGGGCGAATGGGTGTCGCTGGCCCGCACGCTCAAGGCGCCGGTGCTGCTGGGCTTTCACGCCGCCGACCAGGCTACAGAGGTCGAGGCGATGAACGACCGCGACACCATCGCCGCCGCGCATGAGGCGCTGCGCGCCATGTTCGGCGACAGCTTCCCCGCCCCCGTGGCCGCGCAGGCCACCCGCTGGGGCCAGGACCGGCATGCGCTTGGCAGCTACAGCTTCAACGCCACCGGCACCACCCCCGCAACGCGGCGCGCGCTGGCCGGCGCAGACTGGGACGGGCAGCTCTGGTTCGCGGGCGAGGCGGCGTCAGAGAGATACTTCGGCACGGCCCATGGCGCAGTGCTGTCCGGCACGGCGGTGGCGCGCAGCGTGGCGAAGGCGGGGTGAAGCTGGAGCGCGCCCGGTTGTGCCTGGCGATTTTCCTTTCTTGATAGGCATGGCCATGCCAGGGACCGTTTAAAGGAGAACTTGGGCAAGCAGGTGCGCGTCCTTGACGATAAACCGGCCCGCTGCCAACCGATTGAACCGGCCCCCGGGCCGCTATGTGAAGGTCAGCAGCTAGATTTCAGATCTAGCTCGTTCCGTAGTGGTGAATGACTGCTTCGAGCCCGAAGCGGACCCCGCGGCAGTTACGGTGCCGCCGAACGCCGAAAGACTGCAATCATCTCCTCGAGGGAGACACCATCTATCGTCACCCCGGCCAATCGGCAGTTGATCAGCGCCGCGCCGGAAAGATTGACGTTCTGAAAAACAGCGCCGGACAGATTCACATCGTTCACATGCCAGCCCGTCATGTTGCTGTCGTTGAAGCGCGCATCAGAAAAGTTGATCTGGTTGAACGTTGAACCGGAAAGGTTGGCATCGTGAAACTGCGAACCGGAAAGGTCCGCATCATTGACCTCAAGTTTCTCGGCAACTCGATGAAGCTCCATTATCTGTCATTCCCCAAAACGCGGCATCGCGACCTTTTGCGATAAGACGAGAGCATTCGTGGTTGTCACCGTCAACGGCCACTTCGTCCGCATAGCTGCCTTACGGCTTACACCGCCAACTGTGCTTCTCAAAAACCAAACAGCCTTCAGAGTATCCCCTCCTCCGCGTCCTCCACCGACACGCCCATCTTGTCCAGCCCTTCTTCCAGGTAGTCGGACAGCATCGGGACGCCGAGCAGGTAGTTTTCCGTCTTGTTGACCCGCTCCGAACGCGCGGTGTCCAGCGCCTCTTCCCAGTCCTCCGGCTCATAGGTGCCGCGGCCCACCCACATCAGCGCCACCAGTGACACCTGCTCGTCGACGTTCATGTCGGCGATGAAGCCGCGCAGTTCCGCCTCGAGCGGGTCATTGCCGCGCATTTCCAGGATCGAATCCGGGTCATTCTCATCGAGGTCGTTGTCCCACGCGCCCACCTTGCCATCGAGCTCTCGGGCCAGAACGATGACCTGGGCAACCTTTTCCGGGGCGATGTCGAGCATGGTGCTGGTTCCTTGTTGTTTGACCTGCAACATGGTCGGCGCAGAAAGGTTCCCGCGCCTTGATCCACCTCAAACAACCTGCCCCGGCGGGCAGGCTCAGGGGAACATCGTCACCTGCTCCAGCCCGGTGGTCTCGGGCAGGCCGAACATCAGGTTGAAGTTCTGCACGGCCTGGCCGGCCGAGCCCTTCACCAGGTTGTCCAGCGTGGACATCAGAATGACGCGGCCTGGCACCCGGTCCGCCGCCACGCCCAGCATGACCCGGTTGGACCCGCGCACATACTGCGTGGCGGGCAGCACGCCCTTGGGCGCCATGTTGACGAACGGCTCGTCCGCGTAGCGCGCGGCCAGCGCCTGCTCGCAATCGGCCGCCGTCTTGCCGGCACTGAGCTTTGCATAGGCGGTGATGAACTCGCCCCGGCTCATCGGGATCAGGTGCGGCGTGAAGTTTACGATCACGCCGGTACCGGCAGCAAGGCTCAGCTCCTGCTCGATCTCGGGCGCATGGCGGTGCTTGGCCACCGAGTACGGCCCCATGCCCTCGCCCGCCTCGCAGAACAGCGTGTTCTGCTTGAGCGAGCGGCCCGCCCCGGACACGCCGGACTTGGCATCAATGATCAGGTCACTCGCGTCGATCAGCCCGGCCTTGACCAGCGGCAGCAGCAACATCAGCACGGCAGTCGGGTAGCAGCCGGGGCACGCCACCAGCCGCGCCTTCGCAATGTCGTCGCGGTAGTGTTCGGTCAGGCCGTAGACGGCCTCCTTCTGCAGGTCGAGCGCGATATGGTCGTTGCCGTACCACTGCTTGTAGGTGGCCGGGTCGCGCAGCCGGAAGTCGGCCGACATGTCGATCACCTTGACGTGGCCCGGCAGGGTGACGATCACCTCCTGGCTGGTGGCGTGCGGCAGGCCGCAGAAGGCGGCATCGACGTTTGCCCAGTCCACCTCCTCGTTCTTCACCATGGCCGGAAGCCCAAGGCCTGCTAGATGCGGATAGACCGTCTCGACCGGCTGGCCCGCATGTGAGTTGGCGGTCAGCGCAACGATGTCCATGCCGGGGTGAACGACCGCCAGACGGATCAGGTCGGCGCCCGTGTACCCGGATGCGCCGACAACGGCGATGCGAACCTTTTTCGTGGTCATCGGTCATTCACTCCTGTTTGGATGGTCGCCATGCAATAGCGGGTTTGCGTGCGTTGCGCAAAGCCCGCGCGTGGCCTAGACACTAATCACCCTTACCCGACCCCCGGCACGGACACCCAGCACCTTGCGGCTTCTCTTCCTCAGCACGGCAGGCCACTTCGGCGGAACGGAGCGGTGGGCAAGCATGGCCATTGGCGAGCTGACCTCGCGCGGCCATGAGGTGTGGATGGGTTGCCCCGACCGGCCGCACGCGCCACAGTTCATCGCGGATGCCTCGCGGCTGTGGCATGGCGGCCCGTCCGGCATGCTCGACTCAGCCGGCAAGGCGCGGCTCGAAGCGTTCTGCCGCGAGCACCGCATCGACGCCGTCATCCCGGTCAGCCAGAAGGCCTACTACCCCGCCGGGCAGGTTGCGCGCCGGCTCGGCATCGCCTGCGTGCTGCGTCTGGGCATCGTGCGGCTGCCGTGGCGGCCGGTGGTGGACTGGTACGGATATGGCCTTTATCCGCAGGCAATTATCGTCAATACGCAGCGGATAAAGCAGGTACTTCGTTACGCGCCATTCGTTCATTCCGAGCGCATAAACGTTATCTACAACGGCATCGTCCGCAAGCCGCCGCAACCCGTGGCGCGCCTGCCGCAGCGCTTCGTCATCACGACCGTCGGCACGCTGTCATGGCGCAAGGGCCAGCAGCATTTGCTCAAGGCGGTTGCCCTGCTGCCGGATGAGGTGCGTGACCGCGTGCTGGTCAAGCTGATCGGCGACGGTCCGGCGCGGGCAAAACTAGAGGATTTGTGCGCAAAACTGGGCTTGCGGGCGCACGTCGAGTTCACCGGGCACGTGTCCAACCCGGTGGACCACGTGGCCGCGAGCGACCTGTTCGTGTTGCTGTCGTCGCAGGAAGGCATCTCCAACGCGCTGCTGGAGGCGATGGACGCAGGCATTCCCGCCTATGCGACGCTTGTCGGCGGGCATGGCGAGTTCATCGAGGATGACGTCAACGCGTTTGCGGCGAGATCGCGTCGTCCGCGCAACGTGGCCGCGGATCTGGCGCGCATCATAAGTCAGGGAAATCTTGAAGGAATCTCTGCGCGTGGACAGGCCACCGTGCGGCAGAAATTCTCGATGCAGGCGATGGGCGACAGGCTGGAACAGGTCATCGGCGGCGCCATCAGCCAGGCCCAAAAATGAACAGGCCCGGACGTCATTTCTGACAATCCGGGCCTGCCACATCCGTTTTCGGGGCGGTGGGGCCCCGATCTCAGGACTTACTGAGCAATCTTGGCGAACTCGTCAGCGTCCAGCTGGCCGTCTGCGTTTGCATCGGCAGCGGTGAAAGCGTCGTCAGCCATGTCAGGCATTGCAGCCTTTGCTTCTTCCATGGACACGGTGCCATTGGCATCGGTGTCGACTTCAGCCAGTTCGGCAGCCTGGGCAGCGGTGGTGGCGAGCAGGGAGATGGCGAGAGCAGCGAGAATCTTCTTCATTAGATCAAACTCCAGTTTGTTCTTGCATGGCCAGGAAATCGGGCCGGCGCAGTGCCGGTGATCAATGAGGTTGGCCAGCCGTGTTGCCTCATCTGCGCGCCAAGTTGCTCTGGCCGTTGGCTTTTTTCAGGACTGATTTTGTCCTGCCGCGCGGCGGATTTGTGGCATTCCTGCGGCAGCCGGTTTGATCGCGACATGGGCAAGCAGCGATGTCGTTTTCCCGCTAGGTGCACCGCAGCAAAAAGCCCCGCTGCAGGTTGCAGCGAGGCTCTTCTGGCCGGTGGGCCATGCGGCCCCGGCATCCCCCGGAATGGCTGAAACTAGCCGCCGGAGACGGTTGCAAACTCTTCTGCGCTGAGGTCGCCGCTCTTGTCGGCGTCGGCAGCGGTGAAGGCATCATCCGACATGTCCGGCATGGCGGTCTTGGCTTCTTCCATCGATACCGTGCCGTTCTGGTCCGTGTCGACGGCGCTGAAGTCGGCGGCAAGCGCTGCGGTCGAAGCAAAGCCGGTGGCGAGAAGGATTGCGAGGAACTTTTTCATGGGTGGTCTCCAGTTAGACTTTTTGAGACTGGGCACCGGCGACCACTCCTGTCGAATGGTTCAATCGCCGGGAGCAGCCGGAAGGCGCCGTCCACGAGACAAATACTGCCGGTCCAATGCGGCACAAGGGGGCATGGCGTTGGGTAATCTCTGGGCGATTCCAAGATGGAATGTGGCGGGGCGTTTCAGGAAATCTTCCTGCGTTCAAGACTGGACATGGCATCCGCATGAACCACGCGGCATTCTGCAACCAGTTCGCTCACGCCAGCAAGGATAGCCACACACAACCGGTGGCGGCCATCTTCCAAAGCAACACGCTCCTCACGCCCGATATTGATTACCGGAAGATCAGACGCATGATCCAGATAGCGACCATGGCCGAAGTCGCAAAACATCTTATCCAACATGGCTTGCCTTTCAGTAATTTGGGATGGGGTACGGTAGCGGCGCGCTGGACGCCCAATCTCCACCTGCCGGACCAGCCAAATGTGCCATGGTGTATCCTCCCATCTCACTCCTTCAAGGAAGTGCTGATGTAGCGACTGGAAGAACGCGTAACTCGTCAAACGAACCATACCCCTTCGACGGGTCGGCCAGTGTTCGTAGACCGATGACCAGTTAACGGTGGCGTCCAGAACCTGGTCCCAGTCACCGGTGCGCACCTGGGTAATGTCAGCGATCAATGGCCATTTGCGTTGGCGAAACTCCGGATACTGGATGTAGCCAACTTCGGCGGGCCGGATCACAACGCGGACGTAATCACGCGTGAACAACCGTTGACGGACTGCTTTGCTAACCGCTGCAACCATCATGGCAAGGCGCTAGCTGCCGGAACGGGACACGTAAAAGTACAGCCGGTGTGGCTCATTCTTGCTGTGATCCAGAACAACCGGCTCAGGGACAGACCACGCCAGCCCAAGTTCGTCGCGAAACAGTTGAAGATGCCATCGCGTCGCATCTTCGACGTCCATATCTTTGAACGAGGGGGCTGGATGACCGCCATCGGTATAGCGTTTATGGCGAGTGCTGCCTTCTACAAACAGGTGATCTGTTCGCCCGCCGACCGCATGCAAGACACCTCGCATCACCCGCTCACCCTCAAATGAATAGATTCGATGGAGCACGCTGAGCAGAAGAACTGCGTCAAATTTCGGCATGGATTGCACAAACTCGGGTGTCACCGATGTGCGCATGAAGGCGACGCCTTCGTGCGATTTCTTGCATGCGATCGAGTGCTCCTTGCTGAATTTCTCAAGGCCAAGAACAAAGTGCCCCTTGTCAGCCAGGAAGTTCGAAGTCTCGCCAACATTCGAGCCAACATCCAAAACCCACGAAGAAGGCTTGGGCAACTGCTCTGCGATCAGAGAATTTCGCCTTAGAAACGACTTGTGGCGGGAGCCAAAGTCGAGATGGGTTCTGAATCTGAGAACTTGCATGGGATACCGCTGCTCCGCGGCCAAGCAAAACGCTGACACCGCTCTATCAGAATTGTTTTCTGTCGCTGTTATCACCTATTCGAGCAAGAAGCATAAGGCAATCTGATATGGTGGTGATATCCCAAGTCGAAATCGCAAAAAGGATTCTGGTTGCTCGTTTCACCGCACGCCTTGAGCCAAGATCAAATCTAATGTACGTGCCACTAACGAGCTCCAAGGGGTCGCGATCTAACCGACCATCTCCGGGCGCATATATTTGGCATACGACATGAACATACTCCGGCTACTGAACTCAAAGTATCTCGGCATTCCAAAAATTGTACGGAAGCTGGTGCTCTTTCCCCTAAAGAAAGATCCGCTTCTCTATGCTCGGGCAAATCGTCTGTTATCCGGCTACGAACTCCGGCTCAATTTCTTCGTCGAAGATGCGAGCAAGGCAATTCTACGAAGTGCATCAGGCAAAACAGCGCCGTGTTTCGTGGATTGTGGCTTTAACGATGGTGCCGTGCTCAAGAAGTTTGTTGAAGCGCTACCCGGTTTTACGTTCGAAGGTTATGAGATACAGCGCGAACTGTTTGAGGCGGTAAGCGCATCCATGCCCCGTGCCAAACTATACAATGCGGCCGTATTCACTCGGAACGACAAAATCCAAATCTTCCTGTCAAAACGTTTTTCTTATCATGTACGCGGTGGTTCAACCGTTATTCCCGATCTACTTATGCCTGATAATGTTGAAGGATCAAGCATTGTTGATTGCATTGACTTTCTCCAATATCTTCTATATTTACGCAAGAGGCATAACTTCATCGCAATCAAGATGGATATAGAAGGCGCTGAATATGATGTTCTCGAACACGTGCTGAAGTGCGACCAAACAATTATTGACTTGCTAATCATTGAGTTTCACCCAAGGTCTGTAGATCAGGCTCGCCATGACAGGGTTGAGGCTCTATTGAAAGAGCGGAGTATCGTGGTTATTGAATGGCAATAGTTCGAACTTTGACTGCGGTTTTTTCTAATGTCTGAGCTTCCACGACATGTCTGGCTCTACTGGCATCAGGGCGAAGATTCCGCGCCAGCAATCGTGAAACGGTGCATAGCATCATGGCGACAGAGGAATCCGGGGTGGACGGTCCATGTACTCGATGCAGGGAATGTCAGCGAGATGTCCGGCCTTGATCAGATTCTGATCACCGGACGTAAGGACATCAGCCTGCAGTTTCTCTCGGATCTGATCAGGGTTGCGTTGCTTACACGACACGGCGGAGTTTGGGCCGACGCAACAATATATTGTGCCCGGCCACTTGATGAATGGCTGCCTGAGCGCATGGGCTCAGGCTTCTTTGCCTTTCACGGCATTCGACGGGGGCGATTATTTGGAAGTCCGTTTCTTGCATCGACAAAGGCAAACATCATCCCTTTAATGCTGCGTGAAAGATTGCTCAAACTTTTTGGGGACCGCATCTTTAGCGGCAATACCACTTGGTGGGGCAGCAAATTTCGTAAAGTACTGAAACCGGTGCTTGAATTAACGCCATCTACAACGCGGATATGGTTCACTTGGTTCTTCACTGATGCGTTGAAGCTCTATCCGTATTTCACGCTTCACTACATGTTCAACAAGCTTGTGCTCGAAGAACCCGAGTTTGCTGACACTTGGGCAAGAACGCCGTCAATGGACCCGAAGCTGTTGGTGAGGATAAAGCGCGAGCGATCATCCGGAACTGTAAGCGGCGACCTGCGCGACTTCATTATGTCAGGCCTATGCCCGGTGCATAAATTGAACTGGCAGAACGACGCCGACCAAACCTTCTGGGACGAGGTTTTTGCGATACTCGAAGAACCAGATACTTCGCTTGGCGAACAAAACTGAACCACGGACCCTGCAATCATATTCCAAGTTGCCTAGGCTTATCAGACATTCTGCAGCAGGGCTTGTGCCGTCGCGTTCGGGGCTGACGTCTATCGCCAGTTTCGCAGGACGCATTTCTTCCAGACCATCCAGCACTTCGAGTTCAGACCCTTCGGCTTCAATTTTCATGAAATCAGGACACGGCAGACCATTCTTTCGGCAGTAATCTGCAGTGCTCCATACCTTGATGGTACAAGTTGCAACAATATCTCTATTGTTTGCCGCCTGACATGACCCAGTGCGTTGAGGTCCAACCTGAAGCTGGCCCGGACATTTGTCGCGATGCCATGCCCTAACGCATTAACCGAACCACCGCCCCCCGCCTCAAAACCCCAGCGGCATGAGCCTGTAGCCCTGGTCGGTGCGATAGCCCAGCCCGTCATAGCTCACCTTGAAGCAGCTTTCGCGTGAGGCGCGCCGCTGGCGGAATTGCGAACACAGGCTGCCGTTTTCCGGGTCGATGCGCCAGTTGCCGTAGATGTGACGGCCCTCGGCGGAGACCATCCGCATTTCGCCGCCGGCCTCGTAGACCACCCGGCCCGAAAACCGGCCGCTGAAGGCAAATTCCGTGTTGACGATCTCGCGCTTGATGTCAGCGCTCGACATCCACTGCGACACGGCCACCTCTTGCGGGGCCGTTGCCGGCGAACCGGCGGCTGCGTTGAGCAAGCCTGCTGTTATCAGGGCAGCTATCTTCATGTTTCTGGACTCCCGCCACGGTGTCTTCTGGGCTCATGGGCGTCCGTTATCCGGTCTGTCCGGTGCGATGTTGCTCGTCTTGTCGGTACTCAAGGCCGGCGCACGGGCGCAGGGTTGAAAGTCATCTCCTTCACGTTGCCACCAGGGACACGACAGCGTCTGTGCTGTCCGTCACATCGGGCATTGCCAGCGCCT
This sequence comes from uncultured Alphaproteobacteria bacterium, assembly GCA_963700735.1. Lineage (GTDB taxonomy): Bacteria > Pseudomonadota > Alphaproteobacteria > Rhizobiales > Aestuariivirgaceae > Anderseniella. Next base: position 397,477 of record CAVOYR010000004.1, on the reverse strand, counting down.
TCACATGGATTGGCTGGCATGCAGTTTCCCGGTCGCCGGCACGAGCTTACCTGCCCGCACCACCGCAAACTGGTGCACTCACGTCGTTGTTGGCTTTACGCCCCCATATTGGCCGGACCGATCAAACGCTGGCCCGGCGAAAGGACCGTCACCGGCTGCAAACCACTTCCCACAGGGGCTGCAACCAGGGACCAATGATCCTCTTCAAATGTTAACGGAACGTTGCACAAGGCCCTTCTCATATGGGGCCGGGGGTGCGGGATGACGCCCGCTGAACATGTCAAATGCTAAACGCACCTAGTTGTTCATCGCAAGGCGAAATCGCCGTTATCCCACAGGATGGGTCGAGACCTCGCCTAGCGCCGCCGGCTTCGGCCCGCCGGTTGCCCAGTCGAGCAGCTCGGCCGTGTGCACCACGGGCACGGCCGTACCGCCGCCGATCTGCATCATGCAGCCGATGTTGCCGGCGGCGATCACGTCCGGCGTCAGTGCCTCCAGCGTCTTGATCTTGCGGTCCTTCAACTGCTTCGAGATTTCCGGCTGCATCATGTTGTAGGTGCCGGCGGAGCCGCAGCACAAGTGCGGGTCGGCAGGCTCCAGCACGGTGAAGCCGGCCTTCGCCAGCAGCGTCTTGGGGTGGGTCTTGATCTGCTGGCCATGCTGCAGCGAACACGCCGCATGATAGGCCACCTTCAGCTTCGGCGCTGCCGTCTGGTTCAGGCCGAGATCAATCATCACCTCGGAGATGTCCTTCGTCAGCGACGCAATGAGCCTTGCATCTTCGGCCAGCGGCTGGCCCTCGAACATGTGGCCATAATCCTTCACCGTGGTGCCGCAGCCGGAGGTGTTGATCACCACTGCGTCCAGCCCTTGACCGCGATACTCCGCCATCCAGGCGCGGATGTTGGCCGCGGCGGAAGCGTGGCTTTCACCTGTCTTGCCCATGTGGTGGGTCAGCCCGCCACAGCAGCCCATGCCCCTGGCGATCACCACTTCGCAGCCGTGCCGGGTGAGCAGGCGGATGGTGGCCTCGTTGATGTCGGTGTTGAGCGCGCGCTGGGCACAACCGGTCAGCAGCGCCACGCGCTTGCGGCGCACGCCTTCGGCCTTGAACACCTGCGGCTTGTCCATCGGGCTGGGCGAAGGCATCGACGAGGGGGCCAGCTCGACCATCGCCTTCAGCCGGCCCGGCAGGTACGCAGCAAACGGCTTGGCGAACCGGGCGCCGAACATGGCGAGGCGGAAGCGGTTGGGGTACGGGATGGTGCGGGCCAGCAGCCAGCGCAAGGCGCGTTCCGGCAAGGGCCTTGTGTAGGTCTGCTCGATGTATTCGCGCGCGTGATCGACAAGGTGCATGTAGTGCACGCCGGACGGGCACGTCGACATGCAGGCAAGGCACGACAGGCAGCGGTCGATGTGCTTGACGGTCTTCTCGTCCGCCGGGCGGCCCTTCTCAAGCATGTCCTTGATCAGGTAAATGCGGCCGCGCGGTGAATCCAGCTCGTCACCCAGCACCTGGTAGGTCGGGCACGTGGCGGTGCAGAACCCGCAGTGCACGCAGGTGCGCAACACCTTGTTGGAGCGCGCGATGGCGGGATCGCGCATCTGCTCGATGGTGAAATTGGTTTGCATGTCAGTCCCCCATGCGGCCCGGATTGAGTATGCCGGCCGGGTCAAACCTGACCCTGAGGCCCTTCGAGATGGCCGCAAGGGCGGGAAGCTCCGGCTGGAACACACCGAGCCGCTGCTTGGTGGCTTCATCGGCGCTGACCAGCGTCGCGTGACCGGCAATGCCGGCAAGCCGCCTGCGCACATCCGTGCCCGCCGGCACCCGTGCCCACACCAGTCCGCCGCCCCAGTCCATCTGCCAGCTGGCATCAGCGGGCAAGGCTGCGACCACCGCCGGACCGTCGGACGGCTTGACCGATATGCGCCACACATCGCCCGCCCCGCCGGCAAGGGCGGTCACGTCGCGCACGTCGGCCCAGGCAGTCTGGTTCGCCTTGTCATCGAGACTGGCCGAGACATCGCCGAAGCTGGCGAGCAGGTCCCTGAGCCTGCCTGCGCGGTATTTCACCGAGCCTTCAAAACCTTCGACGCGCACCATCGTCCGGGGCGTTCCGGTGGCGGTGTGAGCGGCACCATTGACGTCAAACGGCGAGGTCAATGCCGCGCTCATTGCATCAACGGCGCGGGCCGGACCAAGCCCCGAGACAGTCACCAGCGCGGAGGTTTCCGGCATCGGCAACACCTTGAAGGCCACCTGCGTCAGCACGCCTAACGTGCCGTGGCTGCCAGCCATCAGCTTGACCAGGTCGTAGCCGGTCACGTTCTTCATCACCCGGCCGCCGTTCTTGACGACGGTGCCTTCGCCATTGACGAAGCGCACGCCGATCAGGCTGTCGCGGCAGGCCCCGGCCTGGATGCGGCGCGGGCCGGACACGTTGGCTGCCACCACGCCGCCGATGGTCGGCTTGCCGTTGGTGCCATAGAGCGCGCGGTGGTCCATCGGCTCGAACGGCAGGCGCTGGTTTTCCTTGGCCAGCGTCTTCTCGATCACGTCAAGCGGGGTGCCGGCTGCTGCCACGATGGTCAATGCGCCGGGTTCATACAGCGACACGCCCTTCAGCCCGGAGGTGTTGAGCACTTCGCCGGTGACGCCGCCACCAAGACCGGCGCGGGTGCCACCGCCCTTGATGTGGAGCGGCGTGCGCCTGGCCGCCGCTGCCCTGACGGCCTCGGCGAGTGCAGTTTCAGTTTTCGGCGTCATGCGGCGCGGCGCTCCCTGGTGGTGGCGAGCGGGAACACCTTGGCCGGGTTGAGCAGCCACTTGCCGTCGAACACATCCTTGACGCGGACCTGGGCCTCGATGTCACCTTCGTTGTACTGGGTCAGCATGAGGTCGCGCTTTTCCACGCCAACGCCGTGCTCGCCGGTCAGGCATCCGCCCACCTCGACGCACAGCTTCAGGATTTCAGCGCCCATTTCCTCGCAGATTTCAAGGTCGCCGGGCTTGTTGGCATCGAACAGGATGAGCGGGTGCAGGTTGCCGTCGCCCGCGTGGAACACGTTGGCGACGTCCAGCCCGAACTGCTTCGACAACTCCTGCATGCGGCGCAGCACCAGCGGCAACTGGCTGACCGGTATGGTGCCGTCGAGGCAGATGTAGTCGTTGATCTGACCCATGGCGCCGAACGCGGACTTGCGGCCCTTCCAGATGGCGGCAGACTGTTCCGGGCCCGTGCTTTCTCGCAGTTCCGCCGGGTTGTGGCGCATGGCGATGGCGTTGATCTTGTCGAGTTGCTCGCGGATCTCGGCGTCGGAGCCTTCCACCTCGACGATGAGCAGGGCCTCGACATCCGGGTAACCAGCCTTGGCAAAGTCCTCGGTGGCGCGGATGCAGGGCCGGTCCATGAACTCGATGGCCACGGGCAGTACGCCGGCCTTGATGATGTCGGCAACGCACTCACCAGCCACTTCGGACGAGTCGAAGCCCATCAGCACGGGCCGTGCGCCCTCGGGCTTGGCAAGGATGCGCAACGTCGCCTCGGTGACGACGCCAAGCTGGCCTTCCGAGCCGCAGATGAGGCCGAGCAGGTCATAGACGGGGGCATCGAGGTGGGCGCCGCCAATGTCGACGATGTCGCCCTGCATGGTGACCATGCGCACGCCCATCAGGTTGTTGGTGGTGACGCCATACTTCAGGCAGTGGGCACCGCCGGAGTTCATGGCGATATTGCCGGCAATCGCGCAGGCCAGCTGGCTTGACGGGTCAGGCGCGTAGAAAAATCCATCGGCCTCCACCGCGCCGGTAACCGACAGGTTGGTGCGGCCGGTCTGAACCCGGATGATGCGGTTGGGATAGTCGGTCTCAAGCACGGCACTCATGCGGGCCACGCCCAGCACGATGCTGTCTGCGGTGGGCAGCGACCCGCCCGCGAGCGACGTTCCTGCCCCGCGCGGCACCACCGGCACCCCTTCGGCGTGACAGTACTTCAGCACTGCCGCCACTTCTTCCGTGGTCGCCGGCAACACCACTGCCAGCGGCTGGCAGCGATAGGCGGTCAGCGCATCGCATTCATACGCACGGGTTTCGTTGGGGTCGGATATCACCGCTTCGGGGTGGGGAAGAATGGCCGACAGGGCCGCAACGATATCGGCTTTTCGCCCGATGACGGCCTGGTCCGGTACTGGCATCTCCATGGCTTGATCCTTCCTGTTCGCGGCGAACTGCGCAAATGGTAAACTAATTTTACCAATTACGCCAGACCCGATGATTGGCCTGCACCCGGTTGGCATTGTCGCAAATTAGGCTATGGCTAACGTCGGGTGAGTTATGTTTTATTTTGTCTAATGATGGGTATGCGGCACACTTCATGGTTCCAGTATCCGCGCGACCGCTGGCGCGCACAAGACCGAGGATGAGCTGATGATCAGGACAGGCGAGCAGTACAAGGACTCAATTCGCGACAACCGCGAGATCTATATCAACGGCGAGAAGGTGAAGGACGTCACCGCCCATCCGCAGTTCAAGCCGCTGGTGGATATCCGCGCCCGCATCTACGACATGCAGCATGACGCAGCCACGCGCGACGTGATGACGTTGGTGCAGAACGGTGAAGTCAACGCGGTTGGCAACGCCCTGCCCTACAGCCAGGAAGACTGGTGGGGCAAGCGCCGCGCGACCGACACCGTGCTTGAGACCGTAGGCGGCGTGGTGACCCGTGTGGGTGACGAGACCGTCGGCGAAATGTGGTCGCTGTACGATGGCCAGGACGTGCTGTCGGAAATCGATGCACAGTGGGCCAAGAACATCGAGAACCACATCCACTCGGTGATCGCGCGCGATCCATTCCACGTTTCCGCCAACACCGACCCCAAGGGCGACCGGTCCAAGGCGCCGCAGGACCAGGACCCGGACATGCTGCTGCACGTGGTCAAGGAGACCGACGCCGGCATCGTGGTGCGTGGCGCGAAATATGAAACCGCTGCGGCCTACGCCAACCAGGCCTTCACCAAGCCAACCATCGCCAACTGGGGCAATGACGCCTACTCCGATTACGCCGTCGGCTTCATCTGCAACCTCGACTCGCCCAACCTCAAGTTCATCTGCCGCACCGGCTTTGCCGGCCGCGCCGATGCACGCGATTATCCGCTGGCCAACAAGTTCGACGAGGTCGACACGCTGGTGATCTTCGACAACGTGCTGATCCCGTGGGAGAACGTGCTGTTCTACCGGCACACCAAGGCGGCTGCGTTCATTCGCGCCACGCTGCACCGCTATTCGGCCTTCGCCTTCGTGCAGCGCAACCTGAAGGTTGCCGACATGCTGATCGGGGCTGCCCTGTTCAACGCGCGCCAGACCGGCCTCGACAAGCAGCCGGCCGTGCAGGAGAAGCTCGCCGAACTGGCCATGTACCGCGAGACGATCAACGCGCACCTGACGGCCGCCATCACGCTGGGCGAACGCTCGCCAGCCGGGCTGATGATGCCCAACCAGTCGCTGCTGATGACCGGCCGGGTGCATGCCTGCTCAAACCTTTACGAGGCCATCAACACCGCGCGCGACCTGTGTGGCGGGCAGATCTGCGTGACGCCGGACATTGCGTCCTTCGAGGACGAGGCCACAAAGCCATGGCTGCAGAAGTACTACAGCCTGAACGACGAGTGGGTGGCGGAAGACCGGCGCAAGCTGCTGGCCTATGCCCGTGACCTGATCTCGTCCGACTATGCCGGGCACCGGTTGGCGTTCCAGATGTTTGCCCAGTCGCCCCGGTTCAACCAGCTGGCTGCGATCTATCGCAACTTCGACTTCGACGGCCCGCTGGACTTCGTCAAGAAGTCGGCTGGCCTGTCTGACCGGGTCCGTCCCGATAGCAAGCGTCCGCAGGGCGATGGTGCCGTCAACCAGTGGTTCTCCACGCACGGCTCCATCAAGCAAGCGGCCGAATAGGACCGAGAGATTGAACATTGCGCGCACAGCTGATCTGCGAGACCGCTTCCTTCAGGGCATGAGCTGTGCCGCCGCAACGGTCAACGTTGTCACCACCGACGGCGAGGCGGGGCGGCACGGGGTTACCGTGTCGGCGATGTCGTCGGTGTCTGCGGATGGCAATGCGCCAACGCTGCTGGTGTGCGTGCACGAGAAGTCGCCTGCCGCCAGAACCATCATCGACAATGGCTGCTTCTGCGTAAACGTGCTGCGCGATGACCAGTCCTATGTGTCAGACACGTTTGCAGGCCGCATCAAGACCGAGGATGGTGACAAGTTCAGTTGCGGCTCCTGGGCCACCATGACCACCGGCGCACCGCGTTTCGTCGATCCGCTGACGGCGTTCGACTGCACGGTGAAGTCGTCGGAGCAGGTCGGCACGCACCACGTGTTCATCGGCGAGGTGCAGGAGATCTTCCTCGCCACCGGCGGCCACCCGCTGATCTTCGCGCACCGTGCCTACGGCTCGCCGGTCAAGATCGCCCCGGCGCGGGCCGGCCTCAACCGCCAACCGGACGCGCTGCGGCTGGGCACGCTGCACACGTTCGGCCCGTACATCCTGCCGGCCATCCTGCAGGACCTCGAGCAATCGGTCGGCCCGGTGCAACTGGACCTGCACGAGGGCGACCAGCGCCGCCTGATGGAACTGCTGCGCGCCGGCGACATCGATCTCGCCTTCCTGTACGACTTCGACATTGCGCGCGACCTGCTGGCGACGCCGCTGGCGAACCTGTCGCCCTACGTGCTGCTGCCTGACGGCCATCCGCTGGGGGCGCACGAACGCATTGCCCTGAAGGACCTGCTGGCCGAACGGCTGGTGCTGCTGGATGCACCGCCCAGCCGCGAATATTTCCTGTCGCTGTTCGATGGGGTGGGCGAACCGAAGGTCGGCTACCGGGCACAAAGCTTCGAGATGGTGCGGGGCATGGTGGCGCACGGGCTTGGCTATTCGCTGCTGGCGACCAGGCCTGCGTCTGCCATGAGCTATGACGGCAAGTCGCTGATCACCCGAGCCATTGCCGACCCGATCGCGTCGAGCAGGCTGGTGCTGTGCCAGCGCCGGGGTGCGGTGCTGGACCGGGCCACGTCGCGGTTTCGCGAACACTGCATCGCGCTGCTCAACGCAGCCGCCGTGTGATGTCGCCGTCGCGCTCGGCCCGGCTGCGGTTCACGCTGCGCCAGCTGGAATACCTGGTGGCGGTTGGCGAGGCGGGGTCCATCGCCGAAGCGGCCAACCAGCTCAACGTGTCGTCGCCTTCCATCTCTGCCGCCATCAGCCAGCTTGAACAGGAGTTCGGCGTGCAGCTGTTCGTGCGCAAGCCGGCGCACGGGCTGTCGCTCAGCTCAGCCGGCCGCCGCTTCCTGCATGAGGCGGGACAGTTGCTGGAGGCTGCACACGGCCTGAACAGCCTGGCGGACGACATTTCAGGTTCAGTGGCGGGGCCGTTCTCGGTCGGGTGTTTGCTGACGTTTGCGCAGCTTGTGCTGCCGGAAATCCGCCAGCGGTTCGAGCTGAAATATCCGCAGGTGCGCATACGCCAGACCGAGGGCCACCAGGGCCAGTTGCTGGACCTGTTGCGCCGGGGCGAGCTGGACGTGGCGCTGACCTACGACCTCGAGATAGCGCCCGACCTGACGTTCATGCCGTTTGCCGAACTGCCACCCTACGTGCTGTTGCCGGCATCGCACCGACTGGCGGGGCAGCCCGGGCTGTCGGTCGAGGACCTGGACGGCGAGCCGATGATCCTGCTCGACCTGCCCTATTCGGGTGAGTACATGCTGTCGATCCTGCGCGACAACGGGGTAACGCCACGTATTGCCGAGAAGACCCGCGACATGGCGGTGCTGCACTCGATGGTGGCCAACGGCTATGGCTTTGCGCTGGCCAACATCAGGCCCAGGTCGGCCACATCGCCGGACGGCAAGCCGTTGCGCTTCGTGCCGCTGACCGGCGGTGTCAGGCCCATGAACCTCGGGCTGGTGCGGGTGCGCTCGGAGCTGACAACGCGGGTTATGCAGGCCTTCACCGAGCACTGCCGCGAGCAGATTTCATCGGCCAGCATTCCCGGACTGATGGCGGCGGAAAACTAGTTCCCGAGGATGGCCGGCAGCTTCAGGCCGTGCTCCTTGGCGCAGTCGATGGCGATGTCGTAGCCCGCATCGGCATGGCGCATGACGCCGGTCGCCGGGTCGTTCCACAACACCCGCTCCAGCCGCCGGGCGGCATCATCGGTACCATCAGCCACGATCACCATGCCGGCGTGCTGCGAGTACCCCATGCCGACGCCGCCACCATGATGAAGCGAGACCCAGGTTGCGCCCGACGCGGTGTTGAGCAGCGCGTTGAGCAGCGGCCAGTCCGAAACGGCGTCCGAGCCGTCCTTCATGGCCTCTGTCTCGCGGTTGGGCGAGGCGACGGAACCTGAGTCCAGATGGTCGCGGCCGATGACGACCGGTGCCTTCAGTTCGCCCGACTTCACCATCTCGTTGAAGGCAAGGCCCGCCTTGTGGCGGTCACCCAGCCCGATCCAGCAGATGCGCGCGGGCAGGCCCTGGAAGGCGATGCGCTCGCGCGCCATGTCCAGCCACTGGTGCAGGTGGGCGTTGTCCGGGAACAGCTCCTTCATCTTCGCGTCGGTCTTGTAGATGTCCTCGGGGTCGCCCGACAGCGCGCACCAGCGGAACGGACCGATGCCGCGGCAGAACAGCGGGCGGATATAGGCGGGCACGAAGCCGGGGAAGGCGAAGGCATTTTCAAGCCCCTCGTCCTTGGCGACCTGGCGGATGTTGTTGCCATAGTCGAGCGTCGGTACGCCCGCATTCCAGAAGTCGACCATGGCGGCGACGTGCACCTTCATGGAGGCCCGTGCGGCCTTCTCGACGGAGGCCGGATCGCTTTCGCGCTTCTCGCGCCAGTCGGCCAGCGTCCAGCCCTGCGGCAGGTAGCCGTTGATCGGGTCATGGGCCGAGGTCTGGTCGGTCACGATGTCAGGGTGAATGCCGCGCCTGACCAGTTCCGGAAACACATCCGCCGCATTGCCCAGCAGGCCGACGGACTTGGCCTCGCCCGCCTTGGTCCAGCGCTCGATCTTGTCCAGCGCCTCATCCAGCGTTGTCGCCTTCTCGTCGACGTAACGGGTGCGGATGCGGAAGTCGATGCGGGTCTCGTCACACTCCACCGCCAGGCAGCAGGCACCGGCGAACACCGCTGCAAGGGGTTGCGCGCCGCCCATGCCGCCAAGGCCGGCGGTCAGGATCCACTTGCCCTTCAGGTTGCCGTCATAGTGCTGGCGGCCGGCCTCGGCGAAGGTCTCGTAGGTGCCCTGCACGATGCCCTGCGTGCCGATATAGATCCACGAGCCCGCCGTCATCTGGCCGTACATCATCAGGCCCTTGCGATCGAGTTCGTTGAAGTGCTTCCAGTTGGCCCACTCCGGCACCAGGTTGGAGTTGGCGATGAGCACGCGCGGGGCGTCCTTGTGGGTCTTGAACACGCCCACCGGCTTGCCGGACTGCACCAGCAGCGTCTCGTCATCGTTCAGCGTCTTCAGCGACGCGACGATGCGGTCGAAATCGTCCCAGGTACGCGCGGCCCGGCCGATGCCGCCATAGACCACCAGTTCGTGCGGGTTCTCGGCGACGTCCGGGTGCAGGTTGTTCATCAGCATCCGCATGGGCGCTTCGGTAACCCAGTGCTTCGCCGTGATCTCGGGGCCGGTGGCGGGGAAGACGTCACGCAGGTTGTGGCGGGGATTGGTGGTCATGGTCTGTTGCTCCAGTCGATCAGGTCATCATTGCCGGTTGCCCGCACGGCGCCGGCGGAGGCGACGAGGTCTGCGGCGGTTTTCATTTCGGTGGCCATGTAGCGGTCCTGCTCCAGCGACGGCACGTCCTGGCGAAGCCGTGCCAGCACCTTCTGCAACGCCGGGCTGGTCTTCAGCGGGCCGCGGCACTCGATGCCCTGGGCTGCACACAGCAGTTCGACGCCAAGGATGCTGGCGAGGTTCGGCGTCATCCGCATCAACCGGCGTGCGCCGTGGGCCGCCATCGACACGTGGTCTTCCTGGTTGGCGGAGGTAGGCGTGGAGTTGGTCGAGCACGGGTTGGCGAGGTGCTTGTTCTCGCTCATCAGCGCGGCGGTGGTTACCTCTGCGATCATGTAACCGGAGTTCAGGCCGGGGTCGGGCGTGAGGAACGGCGGCAGGTCGAACGACAGGGCCGGGTCCACCATCATCGCCACGCGGCGCTGCGCAATGGCACCGATCTCGGCAATGGCGAGGGCGAGTATGTCAGCCGCGAAGGCAACGGGTTCAGCATGGAAGTTGCCGCCGGACACGATGATCCCCGCCCCTTCCAGCACCAGCGGGTTGTCGGTGACGGCGTTGGCCTCGATCTCCAGCGTGCGGCCGGCCTGGCGGAGCAGGTCTATTGCGGCACCAGTCACCTGCGGCTGGCAGCGGATGCAATAGGGGTCCTGCACGCGGGTATCGCCCTCGCGGTGGCTCTCGCGGATTTCCGACCCGTCCATCAGCGCGCGCATGGCAGCCGCCACGTCGATCTGGCCGCGATGGCCCCGCAGTTCGTGGATCTCCGGTTGCAGCGGCGCGGTTGATCCCATGATCGCGTCGGTGGACAGGCACGAGGTCACGATGGCTGCTTCGGCCAGCCGGCGCGCATCGAACAGGCCGGCCAGCGCATAGGCGGTGGAGAACTGCGTGCCGTTGATCAGCGCAAGGCCTTCCTTGGCGGTCAGCACCAATGGCTCTATCCCTGCTGCCTTCAACGCTTCTGCGCCGGACATGGTGTGGCCACCGAACCAGGCTTCCGCCTCGCCCATCATCACTGCTGCCATGTGGGCCAGCGGGGCAAGATCACCCGAGGCACCGACGGACCCCTGCCCCGGCACCACCGGCGTGACGCCCTTGGCCAGCATGTCCTGGAGCTGCGTGATCACCCGCCAGCGCACACCGGACGCGCCACGGCCCAGTGACAGCAGTTTGAGCGTCATCATCAGCCGGGTGATGTGGGCGGGCACCGGCTCACCAACACCTGCGCAATGCGACAGGATGAGGTTGCGCTGCAGGGTCTCGGTGTCCTCGGGTCTGATCTTCACTGACGCAAGCTTGCCGAAGCCGGTGTTGACGCCATAGACCGGCTCGCCGCCCCGGGCAGCCGCTGCCACCTGCTCAGCCGCCCGCTCCACGGCAGGACGGGCCGTCTCATCCAGTTGGGCACTCAGGCCGTCGCGATAGACCTGCCGGAGCTGGTCGAGCGTGGTCTGGCCGGGCGTGAGGGTGATGGTGTTCATGGCGCGCTCGCAAACAGGCGTTGATGCAGCGGGTTGAAACCGATGCGGTAGGACAGTTCAGCCGGATGCGCGACATTCCAGACGCACAGGTCGGCGCGCTTGCCGGGCTCCACGGTGCCGCAGTCATCGAGGCCAAGGGCACGGGCGGCGTTGCGGGTTGTGCCGGCAAGGGCTTCCTCGCAGGTCAGCCGGAACAGCGTGCAGGCCATGTTCATCGACAGCAGCAGCGAAGTCATGGGGGACGAGCCGGGGTTGCAATCGGTGGCGACGGCCATCGGCACGCCGTGCTTGCGCAGCAGGGCGATGGGCGGCACTTTCGTCTCGCGCAAGGTATAGAACGCGCCCGGCACGATACCGGCGACAGTTCCGGCAGCAGCCATTGCCTTTATGCCGTCTTCGTCGAGATACTCGAGGTGATCTGCCGACTGCGCGCCATACCTTGCAGCAAGTGCAGCGCCACCAAGGTTCGACAACTGCTCGGCATGCAGTTTCACCGGCAGCCCCAGTTCACGGGCCTTGATGAACACCCGTTCGATCTGGCCTGGCGTAAAGGCAATGCCTTCGCAGAAGCCATCGACCGCGTCCACCAGCCCTTCGGCATGGGCTGCTTCCAGTGCGGGAATGCACACCTCGTCGATGTAGGCATCAGCGCGGTCCTTGTACTCGGCCGGGATGGCATGCGCGCCGAGGAACGTGGTCGTGACCCGCACCTGTCGCTCGTTCCCGATACGTCGGGCGGCGCGCAGCATGTTGAGCTCGGTGTCGCGGTCGAGCCCGTAGCCGGACTTGATCTCGATGACGGTGACGCCTTCGGCGAGCAGATGATCCACGCGCGGCAGGGCACCGGCAACCAGTTCGTCGACGCTGGCCGTGCGGGTGGCGGTTACGGTGGAAACGATGCCGCCGCCCGCGCGGGCGATCTCTTCGTAACTTGCGCCGTCCAGCCGCATCTCGAACTCGCGTGCCCGGTCGCCGCCGAACACAATGTGGGTGTGGCAGTCGATCAGGCCCGGCGTGACCAGCCGGCCGCCCATGTCCTGCGCCTGCCAGCCGGCATGGTGCGATGGCAGACGGTTGCGGGGGCCGGCCCAGGCGATGCGGCCCGCCTCGATCGCAATGGCAGCATCCTCGACCAGGCCATACGGCGCACCACCGGCAGCCATGCTGGCAAGCGTCAGGTTGGTGAGCAGCGTTTGCTGTGACATCGGGAAATCCCTGTTGCATCGGGTGATTGATGCGATATTATGTATATACATATTATCGAGTCAATGACGGACTGAACGCGATGCAAAGAATCTGGGCACAAACAGCTCTCACGCCGCACGGCTGGCAACGCGATGTGCTGGTGAGCGTGGACGGCGGTGGTGTGATCACATCGGTCGAGACGGGTGCCGCCCCGGATGGCACCCGCACCGGCATCCTGCTGCCCGGCCCGGCCAACCTGCACAGCCACGCCTTCCAGCGCGCCATGGCCGGGTTGACCGAAAGGCGCGGGCCCGACGCTGGCGACAGCTTCTGGACCTGGCGCAAGCTGATGTATTCGTTTCTCGATCACCTGACGCCGGAGCACGTGGAGGCCATTTCAGCCTTCGTGCAGATGGAAATGCTGGAGGCGGGCTACCCTTGCGTGGCCGAGTTTCACTACCTGCATCACCAGCCCGGCGGGGCACCTTATGACGATTTGCCTGAGCTTTCCGGGCGAATTTGCGCGGCTGCGGCAACAACCGGCATCGGGCTGACGCTGCTGCCGGTGCTGTATGAACATGGCGGCTGCGATGCCCGCGCGCTGGGCCCCGGACAAGTCCGCTTCGGCAATGACCCGGACCGGTTCGGCAGGCTTTGGGCCGGCGCCGAGGCCGCAGTCAGGGGCTTGCCTGGGGACTGCAGCATTGGCGTGGCGCCGCACAGCCTGCGCGCCGTGAGCCAGGCGGGCCTGAAGTTTGCAGAAAGCCTTGCACCGGACAGACCGATCCACATGCACCTGGCCGAACAGGTGGCAGAGGTGGAGGAAGTCGAGGCGGCATGGGGCAAGCGGCCCACCGACTGGCTTATGTCTGCACATAATATCAATGAACGATGGTGCCTGATCCATTGTACCCAGATGACGCCGGATGAAACCGTCCGGCTGGCCCGTACTGGCGCCGTGGCAGGGCTGTGCCCGATCACCGAATCGAGCCTGGGCGACGGCATCTTCGACGGGATGCGCTATGTGGCTGCCGGCGGGCGCTACGGCGTGGGGTCCGACAGCAACATCCGCATCTCGCTGGCGGAGGAACTGCGCACGCTGGAATATTCACAGCGGCTTCAGCACCGCGGCCGCGCCATGCTGGCCACGCCGGATCGCTCCACCGGGCGGGTGCTGCATGAAAGCGTGTGCGCGGGCGGTGCACAGGCGGCCGGGCGCAACGCGGGCACCATTGCCACCGGCATGCTGGCCGACCTCACGGCACTTGATGCCTCCCACATCGATCTGGCCGGCCGCTCAGGCGACACACTGCTCGACAGCTTCATCTTTGCCGGTGACTTCGGCATGGTGAGTGACGTGTGGGCTGCCGGGCGGCACGTGGTGCGTGGTGGCCGGCACATCAGCCACGACGCCATCACCACCGCCTGGCGCAAGGCGATCACCGGTCTGATGGACAAGGCGTGATGGCGGGTACAGATACCAACTCCTGGCAGGGCGTGCGCGAGGAAGTGATCCGGCGCATTGCCAGCGGCGTGTGGCAGCCGGGCGCCCTGGTTCCGGGCGAGGTCGAGCTGGCTGACGAGTTCGGCTGCGCGCGGGCAACGGTCAACCGGGCCATGCAGGACCTTGCGGACTCAGGCCTGCTGGACCGCAAGCGCAAGGCCGGGACGCGAGTTGCCTTGAGCCCGGTGCGAAAGGTCACCGTGGAAATTCCCGTCATCCGCAAGGACGTGGAAGCGCGCGGCCTGCGCTATTCGTTCGACCTGCTTGGCAAGCGGGCCATGACGCCCACGCCGGCTATCGCCGCGAAATATGGCTTGAAGGACGATGCGCCATTGATGGCGCTGTGGACGCTGCACAAGGCGGAAGACGCGCCGTTTGCGCTGGAGGAACGGTGGGTCAATCTGGCCGTCGTGCCGGACATCGCCAATGCCGACCTTGAGGCGACCAGCGCCAACGAGTGGCTGGTGCGTCACACGCCACTGTCGCGCGGCGAGTACTCGTTTTCCGCCGCCAATGCCAGCGCGCCGGAGGCCCGGCTGCTGGGCTGCGATGCAGGTGCGGCGCTGTTCGTGGTCAACCGGACAACATGGGCGGGCGATGCGCCGATCACGTCGGTGCGGCTGGCCTATGCGCCGGGACACGTGATGGAGACGGTGGTCTAGATCCATTTTGTCACCCTCGGGCTTGTCCCTAGGGTCCATGGCTCCCCGGCACAAGGCCGGGGATGACAATCGAGGTTCATGTGCCCCGGACACCGTTCCGGGGCCCAGACTGGGTCCCGCCACAAGGCCGGGACACAGAAGTGCGTTATGGCAATGCGCCCGGTGCACGTGTTGGAGGCGGTGGTCTAGAACTCGATCGCCTAATATGACAGCCTTCCTCGGGCAAGGCGAAGCCCGCGACCCGAGGACCCACGCAAGCCGTTAGACCCTCGGGTCAAGCCCGAGGGAAGCGTGGGGAAATGTGGTGAAGCTTGGCATCAACCCAACCCGACATCCTTCTTCACCAGCGCTGCATACAGCTCGCGGATGCGCAAGGTCACCGGCCCGGCGCCGTCGTGCGCGCCGATCTTCACCCCGTCCAGCGAGGCGACCGGTGTTTGCGCACCGAAGGTGCCGGTGAGGAACGCCTCGTCCGCCGAATAGGTGTCGAACAACGAGTAGTTGCGTTCAAACACGGGAATCGAGTTGGCGCGGCACAGGTTGATGACGTTCTGCCGGGTGACGCCGTTCATGCAGTAGTCACCGGTGGAGGTCCACACCTCGCCCTTCCGGACGATGAAGAAGTTGCAGGCGTTGGTGGTGTTGACGAACCCGTCCGGGTCCAGCATCAGGCCCTCGTCGGCGCCCATGCGCTCGGCATGCAGGCAGGCCAGCACGCAGTTGAGCTTGGAGTGCGAATTGTACTTGGCATCCTGCGCCATCGGCATGCCGCGCACCTGCGGTACGGTAACGAGGCGGACGCCGCCCTTCTGGACGTCCTTCTTCGGCACCGAATGCTCGATCAGGATGACCACGGTGGGGCCGGAGGTGGACAGGCGCGGATGCTGGAACGGCTTGTCCTTGAGGCCGCGCGTCACCATCAGGCGCACATGCGCATCGCTCACCATGGCGTTGGCCTCCGCCGTCCGGTTCAGGGCAGCGAGCATCTCGTCACGGCTCATGCCGATGTCGATGCCGGCTGCCTTGCACGAGCCGTAAAGCCGGTCCATGTGGGCATCGAAGAAGGCCCACTTGCCGTTGTAGAGCCGCATGCCTTCCCACATGCCGTCACCCAGCATGAAGCCTGCATCGTAGACCGAGACCTTGGCGTCATCGCGGTGGACGATATCGCCGTTGACCCAGATACGGATGTCGCGGTTGCGGACGTCTTCTTCCGTTGCGTGGGTGTGGGTCGAGTGGCTGTGTTCATTCATCGGCTTGCTTCCGCGATCTGGATTGCAGCGCACCCTATCGCAAGGACGCACCAAGACAAGGGACCGGGCTGGATTTCATGCAGCAGCACGGGCACCGACATCGGGGCGGAGCAGGTCGAACAGCTCTGCCGTGCTGGCCGCAGCAGGCATGGCCGTCACGCATGCGCGGAGCGCCGCTGACCGGGCCATGCCCAGTACCGGCTGGGCCAGGCCGTCGAACTTCTGCCAGACCACCTGGTCGGACACCTTGGCTTCGGGGTCACCCTTTGCCTCTGTCGGACCGGAGGTGACCTCGCGGCCATCGCGCAGGCGAACGCTGGCACTGGCAAAGCGGCGGGCAGGGAACGCCGCATTGAACTCGTCGCGCTCGGTGATCTCGACCAGTTGGGCCACGCGCCGGATCTCCGGATCGGTCAGCCCGGAACCTGCCACCTCGTCCACGCCCAGTGTGCCACGTACAAGCGATGCCGCCACCGGGAACGGTAGCGAGTATTGCGCCTGCTCGGTATTCCCGGGGATCACCGCAAGGCGCTTGGCCTCGTGGAAGGTATCGATGGTGATCGCGGTCACATCGCCAGCGGAAAAACCATGCTCCTGCTTCAGCGCCAGCACGGCCTCGACCGCAGGCTGCGCCCACCGGCACACCGGGTAGAGCTTGATGTACTGCTGCATCACGTACCAGTTGCTGCCAAGGTCGCCCCAGACATGGGCGAGCGCAGCGTCCTCCATGGTGATGGCGGGCGCCCCGGTAAAGCCGTCGGCAGCGAGATAGGCAGCAGACACCCCTGCCATTGCGCCCCAGCCCGATCCGTCCTTGACCATGGTCGGCGCATCGATACAGCGCATCATCTGGCTGCGCGGGCCGTGATACTCCGCAATGCCAAGTGCCTCGCGCGTGCGGGCCTTCGACAAGCCCAGTTGCCGCGCGCCAAGCGCTGCGGTGGCCAGCGCAATCCACGCGCCGGAGGTGTGATAATCGCTGGCGCTGGCATGCAGCGCGATGCCGGCACGGGTGCCGATCTCGTAACCGATGACGAGGCTGGTGAGCAGTTCCTTCGGGCAGGTGCGGCCTTCCTGCTGCATCACCGCGACAAGCCCCGGAATGACGCCGCACCCGACGTGGCCCTTCGTCAGCTTGTGGCCATCGTGCGCGTCAAGCGCATCGATGGTCATGGCGTTGGCAAGGGCGGCGCCTGCCGGGCTGGCCTCACGGCCGTCCCACCAGATGCTTGCCGAGCCGCCACCAAACTGGCGGACGGCGTGATTGCGGATGATGTGCGACAGCTCAGTCCGGCTGCCGCCAGCTGCCACGCCAAGCGTGTCGCCCAGGCAGCGCACGGCTTCGTGCACCAGTGCGGGGGACAAATCGCCGAAGGTGGTATCGTGGATGAAGTCGAGAATATGCGACATGGCTCAAGCCTCCAGGCCGGCATACAGCGGGCCGGACGGGCTGAGCAGACTGCCACGGTGAAAACTTGTCAAGCGGGCCGCTGGCAGCCTAGCCGTTGGCCTTCAGCCACTCGGAAACGGTCTCGAGCTTGTTGCTCAGGTGAGCCTTGAGAATGCGCCCGAGCTTCGGTCCGTCACGGGCTTCGAGGGCTGCCAGAATGTCCTCGTGCTCGGCCACCGCCTTGTCCCAGCGTTCACGCGTCATGTTGGCGAGGTAGCGCGCGCGGCGCACCCGTGCCGACAGCATCTGGTGCTGGCCGGACAGGGTTTCGTTGCGGGCCGCCGCCAGGATGGCGGTGTGTATGGCTTCGTTGGTCTTGAAATATTCAGGCAGGCGGCCCGCCTTGTAATGGCCCAGCATCTCTTCGTGCAAGCGTCGCACGGCGGCCAGTTCCTCGTCGGTGATCTTTGCACACGCCAGTTCACCCGACAGTGCTTCCAGCGCCCCCATCACCGGGAACACGTCCTGCAGGTCCTCCGCCGTGACCGCCGTCACTGACGCACCGCGGTTTGGCGTCAGCGTGACGAGGCCGGCGTTGGCCAGCACCTTGAGTGCCTCGCGCATGGGCGTGCGCGACACGTTGAACCGTTCGCACAATTCCTTCTCCGGCACCTTCTGGCCGGGTACAAGCTCGCCCTCGATGATGAGGCGTTGCAGGCGCTCGACCAGTTCGTCGTGCAGCGAGCGGCGGACGATGGGTTCATCCATGCGGACATTCATTGTGCAGCTCCCTCACCCAGCGCCATGTGCAGCACCCTTGCCACGTGGATCGCATCACGGCCCGTGCCGTCGGCAATCTGATGACGGCACGAGGTACCATCAGCCACGATCAGTGTAGCAGATTCTGACGCCCGGACAGCAGGCAGCAGGTTCAACTCGCCCATTGCCTTTGACACCTCGTACGTCTCGGCCTGGTAACCGAAGGCGCCCGCCATGCCGCAGCATGAGCTCTCGACCAACTCCACCTCAAGCCCCGGCACCAGCTTCAGCGCCCCGGTGACCGACCCCATCACGTTGTGGGCCTTCTGGTGGCAATGGCCATGCAGCAATGCCTTGCGCGCAAGCGGCCCGAAACTGAACCGGTCTGCGTGGGCGACGATGAACTCCTCGAACATCATGGCAGCAGCGGCGATCTCGTCTGCCTGCGCACCCAGCTTCATCACCGTCAGCTCATCGCGCAGGGTGAGCAGGCAGGACGGTTCCAGCCCGACGATCCTTGCGCCGGCCCTGACCAGCGGCAGGTAGGCCGCGATCAGCCGGCGGGCTTCGGCACGCGCCTCGTCTACAAGCCCTGCCGCAAGGTAGGTACGCCCGCAACATGGCGGACGGGTTTGTCCTTCAGGCAATGGCGAGTGTACCCGAAAACCGCCAGATGCCAGCACGGCGCGGGCGGCGCGCAGGTTTTCAGCCTCGTGATAGGTGTTGAAAGTATCGCCAAACAGGATCACGGGCGTTCCATCGGCCGGTCCGCTGACAACTCCATGCCGGTAGGTATCGGAGGCCCACTGCGGCAGCGTCCGGTGCTTCGACAGGCCCAGCATCTTCTCGCTCAACCCCGCAAGGCCAGGCACCGTGTCGCGCATGTTGGCCAGCCACGGCAGCTTCGCCGCCCAGGGTGCGTAGCGGGGCAGGTGCGCCACCAGCCGGTCGCGCAGGGTGAAGTCCCGCCTTGGCCACCCGTTGCGCGGCCACCTCGATCTTCATGCGCGCCATGTCCACGCCGGTTGGGCATTCACGCTTGCATGCCTTGCAGCCGACGCACAGCTTCATGGCATCCGCCATGGCATCGCTGGTCAGCGCGCCCTCGCCCAGCTGGCCGGACATCGCCAGCCGCAGCGAGTTGGCGCGGCCACGAGTCAGGTGCTGTTCGTCCTTCGTCACGCGGTAGCTGGGGCACATGGCGCCGCCCTGCAGCTTTCGGCAGGCGCCGTTGTTGTTGCACATCTCCACCGCGCCCTGAAAACCACCGGCGGCTCCGGGCCAGCCGGACCAGTCAAGTGCTGTATCAAACTCCGTCACCTTGTAGTCCGGCTTGAAGCGGAACAGCGAGCGGTCATCCATTTTCGGCGCATCGACCACCTTGCCGGGGTTGAACACACCGGCAGGGTCAAAGGCACGCTTCACCTGCCGGAAGCTGTCCATCATGCGGGCACCGAACATCACCTCGTTGAATTCCGACCGGATGATGCCGTCGCCATGTTCGCCCGAGTGCGAACCCTTGTACTGGCGCACCAGCTCAAATGCTTCCTCGGCAATCGACCGCAGCCGCTTCACGTCAGTGTCCAGCTTCAGGTTCAGCACTGGCCGGACGTGCAGGCAGCCGACGGAAGCATGGGCATACCAGGTGCCGCGGCTCCCGTGCTTCTCGAATATCTCCGTCAGCCCAGCCGTATAGGCGGCGAGGTCCTTCAGCTCAACCGCGCAGTCCTCCACCACAGAGACCGGTTTGCCCTCGGCGCGCATGGACATCATGATGTTGAGGCCGGACTTTCGCACCTCGGCCAGGTCGGCCTGCAGCTTCGGGTCGTTAACCTCGACCACGCCGCCGAAGTGACCACCGGAGCGCGACCAGTCGAAGCCGAGATCGCCGATGACCTCGTGCAGCTGCCTGAGCCGCGCCAGGTTTTCGTCCCAGTCATCTTCGGCGAAATCCACCAGCAGCAGCGCGTCCGGCTCGCCGTGCACCACCTTCTCGATGGTTGGCCGGAAGATATCGATGTCGCGGGCCAGCTCGATCATGGTGCGGTCGACCAGTTCCACCGCCACCGGGTCCAGCCTGACGATGTGCTGGGCTGCGTCCATGGCCGCGTGGAAGGTCGGGAAGTGGCACACGCCCATGGCCTTGCGGGCCGGCAACGGAGACAGCTTCAGCCGCAACCGGTTCGACCAGGCGAGCGTACCTTCAGAGCCCACCAGCAACGACGACAGGTTGATGGCGCGTGCGTTGGGCACCAGCGCATCGATGTTGTAGCCGCCCACCCGGCGCATCACCTTCGGGAACCGGGCGGCGATTTCACCTGCCTCTCGCACGCCCAGCTTGAGCAGGTCATCGACGAAAGCGGGCAGCGCCTCGCCCTGCCCGGTTGCGCCAAAGGTGGCCTCGCTGCCGTCGGCCAGGACGGCGTCGATGGCGAGCACATTGTCGCGCATCATGCCGTAGCGGATGGAGCGGCCACCGCAGGAATTGTTGCCGGCCATGCCGCCAATGGTGGCGCGCGACGCGGTGGACACGTCCACCGGGAACCACAGCCCGTGAGGCTTCAACTGCCGGTTCAGTTCGTCCAGCACGATGCCCGGTTCCACCAGGCAGGTGCGGCCTTCAACGTCCAGGTCCAGCAGCCGGTTTAAATGTTTCGTCGTGTCGATGACGATGGAGCCGTTCACCGTCTGGCCGCACTGGGAGGTGCCGCCGCCGCGCGGCAGCACGGTCGCACCTTCCTCGCGCGCAATGGCGATGACGTTGCGCACGTCGTCTGCCGACTGCGGCACCACCACGGCGCGCGGCATGATCTGGTAGATCGAGGCATCGGTTGCATAGCGGCCCCGGGAGAACGCATCGTCCATCACCGCACCCTGGACGCCATCCTTCAAGCGGCGGGAAAGACTGGACAATGCAAGCGCGGCCACCGGAATACCCTTGACATAATTTTGAATGCAAAATTAAGTATACCCAAATCTGACAGCTTGCAAGTCAGCCGGGGCGCAACCCGGCGTGCGCGGCAGCCACAGGGGAAGGATCAAGTTTCATGTACAAGGCAGGCCGCCATTTCCTGCAGATTCCGGGTCCGTCGAACGTGCCGGACCGCATCCTGCGGGCCATGGACTATCCCACCATCGACCATCGCGGCCCCGCGTTCGGCGAGATCGGCAGGAAGTGCCTCGAGGGCATGAAGACGATCTTCAAGACCTCCAACCCGGTGATCATCTACCCGGCGTCCGGCACCGGGGCATGGGAAGCAGCGCTGGTCAACACGCTGTCACCCGGCGACAAGATCCTGATGTGCGAGACCGGTCACTTTGCCTCGCTGTGGTGCAAGCTGGCACGCCGGCTGGGCCTTGAGCCGATCCTGATCGAGACCGACTGGCGCCGTGGCGCGCTGCCGGACAAGATCGGCGAGGCGCTGGCCGCCGACAAGGCTCACGAGATCAAGGCCGTGTGCGTGGTGCACAATGAAACCTCGACCGGTGCCACCTCGCGCATCGGCGATGTTCGCAAGGCAATCGACAACGCAGGCCACCCTGCCCTGTTCATGGTGGATACCATTTCCTCGCTCGGTTCCATCGACTACCGCCACGATGAGTGGGGTGTGGACGTGACCGTCGCGGGATCGCAGAAAGGCCTGATGCTGCCGCCCGGCCTGTCGTTCAACGCGATCTCCGACAAGGCAATCGAGGCCTCGAAGTCTGCCGCCCTGCCGAAATCATACTGGGCGTGGGATGAGATGATCGGACCCAACAAGACCGGCTACTTCCCGTTCACGCCAGCCACCAACCTGCTGTACGGACTGGCCGAGGCCATCGACATGCTGCACGAGGAAGGCCTCGACAACGTGTTCGCCCGGCACAAGCGCCATTCGGAAGCCACCCGGCGCGCCGTGCAGGCATGGGGCCTGGAAGTGCTGTGCAACGAGCCGAAGGACTACAGCCACGTGCTGACCGCCGTGATGCTGCCCGAAGGCCACAACGCTGACGAGTTCCGCGCGACCGTACTGAAGCACTTCGACATGTCGCTGGGCAACGGACTGGCGAAGCTGGCAGGCCGGGTGTTCCGCATCGGCCACCTCGGCGATTTCAACGACCTCATGCTGATGGGCACGCTGTCTGGTGTCGAAATGGGTCTTGGTGTCGCCGGCGTTCCCCACCAGAGTGGTGGCGCCCAGCGGGCGATGGATTTTCTCAAGGCACAGGCAGCGGATGAAAGCAGCGCTGTCGCAGCCGAATAAGGAGTTCAGACTGCTTCATTTCCTGGGAGGAAAAATCAATGAAAACAATGCTCAAAGCACTCGTCTTTACTGTCGCTCTTTCCGCCATGGCAACTGCTGCCCATGCCGAGAAGATCATCCTGAAGTTCGGCCACGTCGGCAATCCCGGCTCGTTGTTTGCCAACTCGGCCGAAGAGTTTGCCAAGCGCGCCAATGAAAAGCTCGGCGACAAGGCGGAGGTCCAGGTGTTCGGCTCATCGCAGCTCGGCAACGACCGCGAACTGCTGCAGAAGCTGAAGCTCGGCCAGGTGCAGTTTGCCCTGCCGTCTTCAGTAATGTCGTCGATCTCGCCAGAGTTCGGCGTGTTCGAAATGCCCTACATCATCAAGGATCGCGACCACATGAAGCGGGTCGAGACCGAAATGGGCGACATGTTCCACAAGGCTGCCGCTTCCAAGGGCTATCGTATTCTTGCCTACTGGGAAAACGGCTTCCGCCACATCACCAACAACACCCGCCCGATCAACAAGCCGGAAGACCTGGCTGGCCTGAAGCTGCGCACACCAAAGGGCGAATGGCGGGTGAAGATGTTCCAGCTGTACGGCGCCAATCCGACCCCGATGGCGTTTTCTGACGTGTTCACCGCGCTGCAGACCGGCGTGATGGATGGCCAGGAAAACCCGTACACGCAGATCTGGTCGGCCAAGTTCCAGGAAGCCCAGAAGTACCTGTCGATCACCGGGCACGTGTATACTCCGGCCTATGTGCTAACCTCTGACTCCGAGTTCGCCAAGCTGCCGGAAGACGTTCAAAAGGCGCTGGAAGAAGTGGCCAAGGACACGCAAGGCTTCGTCTACGAAGAAGCGGGAAAGATGGACTCCGACCTTCTGGAAAAGCTGAAAGCGAGTGGCATCGCCGTAAACGAGGCAGACAAGGACGCCTTCATCAAGGCTTCCCAGCCGGTCTATGACGAGTTCGGCAAATCGGTCGAAGGCGGCAAGGAGCTGATCGACAAGGTTCTGTCGCTGGGATCAGGTTCCTGACCTTTCCGGTCGCACATTGCATGGGGGCAGCCACGGGCTGCCCCTGACTTTCAGTATGGCGACCGGTGGCAAGGCCTGCTTGCACCAAACGTTGCCGATCTTCGACTAGAACCAGTCCACGACAACACATGCAGGGGCAATTCCACCCATGAACGGCGCACTGAGCCGCGGATTCGGCCGCACGCTTGAATGGATCCTGATCACGCTGATGGTGGCGTTGACTACGCTCGTCGTGGTCGCCGTCATCTTCCGCAAGTCGGGCGCATCGCTGTCGTTCTACGACGAGATCGCCTCCGTCCTGCTGGCATGGATCACCTACTATGGCGCGGCGCTGGCGGCGCTGAGGCGCAAGCACATCGGCTTCGATGCGGTTTTGCTGTCCATACCGATGCCAGTTCGCATGTGGTTCGTCGCGTTCGGCGAAGTGCTGGTGGTTGCCTTCTTCGTCCTGATGGCGTGGGCCGGTTTCCGGGTGCTCGATGTTTTACAGGGCGAAACCCTGGTCAGCCTGACCTGGGTGCCGGTGCAGGTCACCCAATCGATCATACCCATCGGCGCGATCCTGTTCATCGCCGCCGAACTTCTCAGCCTGCCGGCCTACTGGCGACAGATCGCCGCCGGTCAGTCGAACCGATCACTAGGAGCGCACGGACTATGGTACTCCTCACCATCTTCATTGTTCTCGTTGCGCTGATCTGCATCAACGTGCCGATTGCGGTGGCACTTGCCATCGCGGGCGTCGTCGGCCTGGTCATGACCGAAGGCACAAACTCGCTGGTTACGGTCGCACTCGACATGTACGACGGGTCGACCAAGTTCTCGCTGATTTCCATCCCGATGTTCGTGCTGG
Organism: uncultured Alphaproteobacteria bacterium; assembly: GCA_963700735.1. GTDB lineage: Bacteria > Pseudomonadota > Alphaproteobacteria > Rhizobiales > Aestuariivirgaceae > Anderseniella. The sequence continues at coordinate 373,308 of CAVOYR010000004.1, read as the reverse complement.
CCGGTGCCATCATGAACGCAGCCGGCATCACCTACCGGTTGATCAACTTCATCACCGCGCTGATCGGCTTTGTGCGCGGCGGCCTTGCCATGGTCAACATCGGCGTGTCGCTGTTCTTCGCAGAAATCTCGGGCTCCGCCGTGGCCGATGTGGCCGCCATGGGCTCGATCATGATCCCGGAAATGAAGAAACGCGGCTACTCGGCCCCGTTTGCGGCAGCCGTCACCTCGTCATCCGCCTCGCTTGCCGTGATCATTCCGCCGTCGATCCCGATGATCCTTTATGCCGCCTCTGCCGACACCTCGGTCGAGCAGCTGTTTGTCGCCGGCTTCGTGCCGGGCTTCCTGGGCGGGTTCGGGATGATGCTGGTGGCCTACATCTTTGCCCGCAAGTACAACTATCCCGTTGAGGAGGCCTTCAACCTGAAGCGTCTGAAGGAGACCTTCATCGACGCACTGCCAACCTTCCTGCTTCCGGTCATCATCCTGGGCGGCATCTTCGGCGGCATCGTCACGGCGACCGAGGCAGCAGGCCTTGCCGTGCTGGTCGCGATCGCCATCGGCTTCTGGTACCGCGAAACCAACCTGAAGGAACTCTACAACGCCATGCTCGACGGCGGCATGCAGACCGCCGTGGTGATGCTGCTGGTGGCAGCGTCGGTGCTGGTCGGCGGGTTTCTGACGCGGGCGCAGTTCCCGCAGGAAATCGCCGCCCAGATGCTTGAATTCACCGACAACAAGTATGTCATCCTGCTGATCCTCAACCTGTTCTTCCTGGTCATCGGCTTCTTCCTGCACTCGGCCGCCGCCATCATCCTGGTGGTGCCCATCGTGATCCCGCTGATCGTGCAGGCGGGCATCGACCCGGTCCACTTCGGCCTGGTGGTGACCCTCAACCTGGCCATCGGCCAGCAGACGCCGCCGGTCGCCTCGGTGCTGATCACGGCCTGCTCGATTGCCAAGGCCAACATCTGGGACGTCACGCGGGTCAACATCTGGTTCATCCTGGTGCTGCTCACGGTGCTGTTGATGTGCACCTACATTCCGGCCATACCGATGTTCCTCGTCGAGTATTTCTACAGGAGCTAGCACGGCCAAATGAACGACACCGAAGACCTGCTGTGGCAGGAAACCAATGGCATCGGCATCATCACGCTGAACCGGCCGCAGGCGCGCAATGCCCTGACGTTTGCCATGTACCAGCGGCTGCGCGAGATTTGCGAGAGCGTGACGGCGGACTCGGCCTGCGCGCCATCGTCATCACCGGTGCGGGCGAGAAGGCCTTTGCCGCCGGCACCGACATTGCCGCCTTCCGCGACTTCACCACCGCGCAGGACGCACTGGACTATGAGGCGCGCATGGACAAGGTGCTCGGCGCGCTCGAGGCCGTGCCCGTGCCCACCATTGCCGCGATTGCAGGCGCCTGCACCGGCGGCGGTGCGGCCATTGCCGCCACCTGCGACCTGCGCATCGGCACCCGCGACATGAAGTTCGGCTTTCCGATTGCGCGCACGCTGGGCAACTGCCTGTCCAACTCCAACCTGGCGCGGTTGTCTGCCATCATCGGGCCGCACCGGGTGAAGGAGATCATCTTCACCTCGCGCCTGATCGAAGCGGACGAGGCGCTGGCGCTTGGGCTGGTCAGCGAGCTGCATGACGACAAGGAGTTCGTCTACGTGCGCGCGATGCGGATTGCCGAGATGCTGAAGGACCATGCACCGCTGACCATGCGCGCCACCAAGGAAGCGTTGCGCCGGTTGCGCGTGGGCGAACGCGACAATGACAAGGACCTGATCGTGCAGTGCTACATGTCGGAGGATTTCCGCGAGGGCATGGAGGCGTTTCTGGCCAAGCGCAAGCCTGACTGGAAGGGGCGGTGAGGCGAGATTTCGCCTTCTCGTCATTCCGGCGAAGGCCGGAATCCACACGCCGCCACCTGCACGAGTTTCGAAGCATGGACCCCGGTTTGCACCGGGGTGACGGATAGACAAATGACAAGAAATCCAATCATCCCCAACACCGGCCCGCTCAAGGGCATGAAGGTGATCGAGCTCGCCCACATCATGGCAGGGCCCGTTGCCGGCCTGATGCTGGCCGACATGGGGGCAGACGTCATCAAGGTGGAGCGGCCCAATGGCGATGACACCCGCCGCTTCCTGCCGCCCGACATCAACGGCGAGTCCGCCGCGTTCATGATGATGAACCGCAACAAGCGCGGCATCAAACTCGACCTCAAGACGCCAGCGGGCAAGAAGGCGCTGATCCGCCTGATCGAACAGGCCGACTGCCTGATCGAGAACTACCGCCATGACACCATGCAGAAGCTGGGACTGGGCTACGAGGAACTGAAGAAGATCAACCCAGGCCTGATCTACTGCGAGATATCCGGGCTTCGGCCGCACCGGCCCCTATGCCGAGCGCGGCGGTTTCGACCTGATCGCACAAGGCATGTCGGGACTGATGTCGATCACCGGCGAAGCGCCGGGCCGGCCGCCGGTCAAGGTCGGCGCACCGGTGTCGGACATCACCGCCGGCATCCTCGGCGCGCTGGGCTGTGCGGCCGCCTATGCCCACAAGCTCAAGACCGGCGAGGGACAGCGCGTCGATACCTCGCTGTTCGAGGCCGGCATCACCCACACCTACTGGCAATCGGCGATCTGTTTCGCAACCGGCGTTGCGCCCGGCCCGATGGGATCGGCGCATCCGCTCAATGCACCCTACGAAGCCTTCCAGACCGAGGACGGCTGGCTCAACCTCGGCGCGGCCAACCAGACCAACTGGGAGCGCATGCTCAAGGTCATCGGGGCGGAGCAGCTTGCGCAGGACCCGCGCTTCGAGACCAACCGCACCCGCATGCAGAACCGGCAGGCGCTGGCTGATGCGCTGGCGCCCTACTTCGCGCCCCAGCCAACGCAGCACTGGCTCGACAAGCTGGAGGCAGCGGGCGTACCGGCAGGTCCCGTGCTGTCCATCGACGAAATGCACGCCGACCCGCAGACCATCGCGCGCGACATGGTGCCCGAGGTCGACCACCCGGTGGCAGGCCGCGTCAGGACCATCGGCGCGCCGGTCAAGTTTCACGGCACGCCCGGCGGGGTGAAGCGGCCCGCGCCCACGCTGGGTGAACACACCGAAGAGGTGTTGCGCGAGGCAGGCCTTTCCGGCGACGACATTGCCGCCGCCATCGGCAGCTAGTGGCAGGCTTGGCACCACATCCTCTTTGCTCTGGCGCTAGCGCGCGGCCTGCCAGTTGGCGCTATGCTCGTTACCCATGAGCGAGACCTTCACCGGCAGTTTCACCCAGCAGGAGCCGATTCCCGAGGCGGCCATTGCACGTGCCGTCGAGGTGATGCGGTCCGGCCGGCTGCACCGCTACAACACCGCCCCCGGCGAGACCAGCGAGACGGCGCTGCTGGAGCAGGAGTTCGCCGCCTGGATCGGCGTACCCTACTGCCTCGCGGTCACCTCCGGCGGGTATGCGCTGGCCACGGCGCTGAGGGCATTCGGCCTCAGGCACGGCGAGCCGGTGCTGACCAACGGCTACACGCTGGCGCCCGTGCCCGGTGCCATCGCCGGTGCAGGCGGGCACCCGGTGCTGGTGGAGGTAACGGACGATCACGTCATCGACCTCGAAGACCTTGCCGCGAAGATCAGGTCATCCGGTGCGCGCGTGCTGATGCTGTCGCACATGCGCGGGCACATTGTGGACATGGACGCCCTGATGGACGCTCTGTGATGCTGCCAGCGTCGCCGTTATCGAGGATTGCGCGCACACCATGGGCGCTGCCTGGAACGGGGTGAAGTCGGGCCGGCACGGGCTTGCCGCTTGCTACTCCACGCAAACCTACAAGCACATGAACTCGGGCGAAGGCGGCTTCCTGATTTCCACCGATGCAGAGCTGATGGCGCGGGCGACGGTCCTGTCGGGATCCTACATGCTGTATGGCCGCCACATCACCGCGCCGCCCGAAGAGGTGTTCCGCAAGATCCGGCTGGAAACGCCCAACTGTTCCGGCCGCATGGACAACCTTCGTGCCGCCATCCTGCGCCCGCAGATCGCCATGCTGGAAGACAACTGCCGCCGCTGGAACGAGCGGTACGAGGCCGTGGCGCACGAGCTTGCCAACGTGCCCGGCCTCCGCCTGCCGCAACGGCCCGGGAACGAGCAGTTCGTGGCCTCATCGATCCAGTTCAACCTGCCGGACTTCTCGAAGCAGCAGATCACCGGCTTCCTTGCCGCAGCGCTGGCGCGCGGTGTGGAGCTGAAGTGGTTCGGTGCAGACGAGCCTGTGGCGTTCACGTCGCGGCATGATTCATGGACCTATGCCGGCAAGCAGCACCTGCCGCAAACCGATCGGGTACTGTCCACGCTGGTCGACATGCGCCTGCCCCTGACCTTCACCCTCGACGACTGCAAACTGATTGGCCGCATCATCCGCGACTGCGCGCTGGCGGCCCGCTGACCCATACTGAAAGGACCTTGTTCGCATGGCCATCACCTATCTCAAGAAAGCCGGGAAGACTTCTGCCACCGGCGAGCAGGACGTGCGCGACATCGTCGTGGACATGCTCGGCGAGCTTGAACGTGGCGGTGACGAGCGTGCCGTCCGGTATGCCCGCGACCTGGACAAGTGGGATGGTGACATCGTCATCACCGACGAGACCCGCGCCCGGGCGCGCAAGCTGGTCTCGCAGAAACTGCAGGACGACATCCGCTTTGCCCATGACAATGTGCGCCGGTTCGCCGAGGTGCAGCGCGCCTCGATCCAGGATACCGAAACCGAAATCCTGCCCGGCCTGATCGCGGGCCATCGCAACATTCCGCTGCAGACGGCCGGTTGCTACGTGCCCGGCGGGCGCTATGCGCACATCGCCTCGGCCATCATGACCGCCACCACCGCCAAGGCCGCCGGGGTGGACAACGTCATCGCCTGTTCGCCACCGCGCGGCGAAACCGGCGCCCATCCGGCAGTGATCTTTGCGCTGGACGTGTGCGGGGCAGACACCATCCTCAACCTGGGCGGCGTGCAGGGCATTGGCGCGCTGGCGTTCGGCCTGTTCACCGGCAAGCCCGCCGACATCCTTGTTGGCCCCGGCAACCAGTTCGTGGCGGAAGCCAAGCGGCTGCTCTATGGCCGCGTCTCAATCGACATGTTCGCCGGCCCCACGGAAAGCTGTGTCATCGCCGATGCAACAGCCGACCCGGAGATCGTTGCCACCGACCTCGTCGGCCAGGCCGAGCATGGCTACAACTCGCCCGTCTGGCTGATCTCCACCGACCGGGTACTGGCTGAGAGGGTGCTGGACATCATTCCGGCGATGATTGCCACGCTGCCCGAACCCAACCGGCAGTCGGCCACCGATGCCTGGCGCGACTATGCCGAGGTGGTGGTGTGCGACACCCGCCAGGAAGCCGTGCAGGTGTCTGACGACTATGCCTCGGAGCACCTGCAGGTTATGGCGAAGGACCTCGACTGGTGGCACGACAGCTTGCGCAACTATGGCTCGCTGTTTCTCGGCGAGGAAACCAACGTGTCGTTCGGCGACAAGGTGTCCGGCCCCAACCACGTGCTGCCAACCAAGCAGGCCGCGCGCTACACGGGCGGGCTTTACGTCGGCAAGTTCCTCAAGACCGTCACCTGGCAGCGGATGTCGCGCGAGGCCAACAAGGTGATCGGGCCGGCCTGTGCGCGCATCTCGCGGCTGGAAGGCATGGAAGCCCATGCGCGCTCGGCCGACATCCGTCTTGCAAAATGGTTCCCGCATGACAATTTCGACCTGTCGGCAGAGGACTGACCCCGCATGGCGCTGAAACGTTTCGCCATGGAATTCGGCATGGGCACGGACCTGCAAGGGGCCGACTACACCAAGGCTGCCGTGCGCGCGCTGAAGGATGCGCTGTGGCACAACTCGCTGACCATGGCGCCGGCCTTCGGCTTTCCGCGCGAGGCGATGCAGGTCGAGGTGCTGATCGGGGTGGCGCGGCCCGAGCTAGTCGACAAGCAGGCCGTGGCGGCGGTGCTGCCCTATGGCTCTGCGACGGTGACGGTTGAGGAAGGCGGGCTGGACATCGCCAAGGACGACGGCTCGCTGACCGTCATGGCCAACGCGGCGGCTGTCGTTTACTTCGACGTCGTGGACACGGAGGCCGCCACCCATGGCTGACCAGCGGCTGATCCTGGAAATGGGCACCGGCAACGACCTCTATGGCGGCGACTACACAAAGGCTGCCGTGCGCGCCGTGCACGACGCCATGCGGCACTCATCGCTGTCGCTGTACTGGTCGCTGGGGCTGGACCCTGCCCTGATGCGCGTCAACATCACCATCGGCGTGCAACAGCCCGGGCAAGTGGACGTGGACGAGGTTGCCCGGCAGATGCCCTATGGCCTGATCAGCGTGAAAGCGGTGAAGGGCGGGCTCGACGTGCCGGACGCAGCACGCGGCGACAGGACGGTAATCGCGGCAGCAGCCATCGAGGCCCGCTACGACATCCCGGAAGGCCGCTTCAGGCTGGCAGGCAGCTGAGACGCATCAGACACGGTTCGGGATTGGAAAGCCCGGCCTGCCAGTCAGGGCAAGCCGGGCGCACTGGAGAATGACAACCCGTGAATCATCACGCTCCGGGGAAACTGGAACTCAGTTCTTCGCCTGGCGGAACTTCTCGTGACAGCCCTTGCAGCCGCCGCCGACGCCGCCCATCGCAGCCTTGACCGCGTCGAGGCCGTTGCCGGCAACATCGGCCATCTGCACGGCAGCTTCACGCATCGCCTTGGCCTTTTCACCCACGTCCGAGCCGTCTGCCCACATCTCGGGCTTGGCCCAGGTCTTTTCTGCCATGCCGTCATCGGCCAGCGATGAGCCCTTCGGCCACATGGCCATGCCGTTCATGCTGGTAGCCTTGACCAGGTTGTCAGCCGATGCCTTGGCAAGGTCGGCGTTGTAGTCCATCTCACCCTTTACCATCGCGCCGAGCTGGCCGAGGTTGAAGGCATAGACCTGCATCAGTGCCTGGCGCGCCTTGACGGCCTTTTCCTCGGACTCGCCCGACATGGCCGCGTTCGCACCTGCCAGAAGCGCCATCCCCGCCGCCATTGCGATCATCATCTTCTTCATCAGTTCATTCCCTCATGCGCTGGTTGGATTGCAGGTTGAAAACATAGGCTATGCATATACGATCAGGCAGTCCGAATTATTGCAGAGAAAGAGTGCGCGAATGCACAGGCTGGACTGGAGCGACCTGCAATTCATCCTGGCTGTGGCCAGCAGCGGGTCGCTGGCGGCGGCAGCCCGGACACTCGGCGTAAATCACTCCACGGTGCAGCGGCGCATCACGTCATTTGAGCAGCGCCACGAGGTGACCGTGTTCGACCGCCGGCCGGACGGCTACAAGCTGACCGTGGAAGGAGAGCAACTGCTCGAAACTGCAAGGGAAGTCGAGCAGACGGTGTGGGGCCTCGAGCGCCGCATCGCCGGCAAGGACCTGAAGCTGGAAGGCACCATCAGGCTCACGACCACCGATACCCTGTTGCACACGATTGTGGGCGAACAACTTGTGCAATTCCGCTCGCTGTATCCGGACATCTGCTTCGAGGTATCCATCACCAACTCGATCCTGTCCATCTCGCGCCGTGATGCCGACGTGGCAATCCGCCCGGCGCGCTCATTCGCCGAAGGGCTGGCAGGGCGCAAGGCGGGCGAGTTCAGGTTCCATGCCTATGCCAGCAAGCAGTACCTGGAGGCGCACAAGGGTGTGCCGGTGGACGAGATGGACTGGCTCGCCCCCGGCGTCACGCTGGCCGAGTCCACGCCAGGGCTGTGGATGCGGCGAAACATGGGCCGGGCACATGTGGTTATGACGTGCGACAGCATATTGACCATGGCCAGCGCGGCGGCGTACGGGCTTGGCGTGGCACTGCTGCCGTCGTACCTGGGACGGGTGCAACCGGCCCTCGTGAAAGTGGATTTCGATACCGGCGATGCCCACAACATCATTTGGGTGCTGACCCACCAGGACCTCGCCAACGCCGCACGCATTCACACCTTCATCGATTTCATGGCCGACGCCCTGCAGGCAACACTGGACACGTGAATCCAGCAGGTGCCTTTGGTCAACTGATCAAAATCCGACATCTTTCACGACGATTTTGCGACAGAGATTATCCGCGACTCAGGACAATCATGATGCTGTTCCGGTTCGCCAAGAGCGCAACCGGTGGCAACTGTCGAACAAGGACACGACACCATGGCCAAGAAGCCAGCTGCGAAGCCCGCCGCCAAACCAGCCTCCAAACCAGCCGCCAAGCCCAAGGGCAAATAATCCGGCAGGGCAAGGACCTGTTCTTTTTCAGACTTCCGGCACCCGGTAAACGGTCCAACCGCGCACCGGGTGTTTTCACGTCTGGCGCTGCCGTCAAACCGCCAGCGCAAGCGCCCAGGACGCCGCGATAGCCACGCCCGCCAGCTTGAGCGCCTTCATCTGCAGCGCGTCATCGTCGAACCAGCCCCGCTGCTGGCGCGACATCAGCCAGCCCACGCCGATGCCTGCCAGGAAGCCGGTGACATGCGCGCCATAATCCACGTTGCCCTCGCCAAAGCCGAGGAAGGCGAGCAGCATCAGCCCGCCACCCAAGGGTGCCCAGTACCGCAGCGACGCCTTTGGCGGGCGCCACTGGTGGCGCAACGCAGCAAGAATGCCGATGGCAGCAAACACCGCTGTCGACGCGCCGATGGAAATGTGGCCCGGACCCTGCCAGAGCGCGTTGGCGAAATTGCCGGCCGCGCCTGCCGCCACGACGCCGGCCCAGGCCACACCAGAGCCGATTTCCTTCGACAGCAGCCACACGAACACAACGCCAAAGAACAGGTTCGAGGCCAGGTGTGCCACGTCGAGATGCAGCGTGAGCGCCGTCACAGTTCGCCAGATCTCCAGTCCGGAGGTGACATGGTGGGACGCCATGGCGCCTTCGCCCGCCCAGTCCACGCCCAGCCAGTTGCGGCGCGCCGCACCGAAGATGAAGGTCAGCAACGCCGCATGGGCGAGTGCCGTGTTGGTGAATGACAGCGTCAGGGTTTGCCGCTGACGCTTCGGCGTGCGCGTGCCTGTCTGGTTTTCCTCGTCGTACTGGTCCAGTTCCCAGCCGGCGCGAAGTTCGTCCTCGGGACCCACATGAATGCCGAAGCCGCCGGATTCACGTGTCATGACGGCGCGCAATCCCATCGCCACCAGCGTGAGCACATACGACCGTGCGAGTTCCTCGTCCGGGGTGAAGCGCACGCGCACATAGACTGGCTGGCTGGTTGGCGTCACGCGGGAAGGTACTTTCCTGTCGTTGATGATCGGGAGTATATGGGCACGACCCCCATTGCCTGCAAACGGAACCTGACATGACAACCGGCACCCCGGAAGATGAACTCGCCGATGCCTACAATGAGGCACTGGCGCTTGAAAAAGCCCAAGAGTTCGACGCCGCAGCCGCAGCCTATGCCAGGGTGCTCGAACTCGATCCGGAAGACCATGGCGGCGCTGCCGTGCGCCTTGCCGCGATGGGCCGGGGCGCCGTGCCGGTGCGCGCACCCGAAGCCTATGTGGAGATGCTGTTCGACCAGCATGCCGGTGATTTCGAGGACATTCTCGTCGGACAGCTTGGCTACCACGTGCCCCTGACCTTGCGCACAGCGCTTGGCCAGCACGCGCCGGGGCCATACATGCGCCTGCTGGACCTGGGCTGCGGCACCGGGCTTGCGGGCGTTGCACTGTCGGACATCACCCATCACCGCACCGGCATCGACCTCAGCGCCAACATGATCGACGTCACCGGCGAAACCGACCTCTATGACGAACTGTACGTGGGCGATGCCGTCGCGTTCGTCGAGGAAATCGAGGACGAGGATGCATGGGACCTGATCGTGGCAACCGACGTGCTGCCCTACCTGGGTGAGGTATCAGCGCTGTTTGCCGGGTGCCGGCGGGTCAGCGCGCCCGGTGCGGTGCTGGCGTTCTCGACCGAAGTGCTTGATGATCCGGCCAGGGACTATATCGTCGGACCGCACCAGCGGTTTCACCATGCACGGGCTTACATCGAGCGCTCGCTTGCAACGGCCGGATTCACGCCGGTTCACGTGCAAGACATTACCGTTCGGCACGAGGAAGGCGTACCCCAGCCCGGCCACCTGGTAATTGCACGCGCAAGCTGAATTTCGGGGCAGCAACCGTCCGCATTGCCCGAATATCGGGCAAACTGGAACGTTGCCCATAAACTGTCGTTGATTTCATCGATTGGCCGATTGACCCGGGCGTTTCGCTACCTAATGTAGCTGCCAGTTTCAACGCCGAGGCTCGGGAGTAAGCAATGATCAAGTTTGACAGGCGCCGTTTCGTTCAATCCACCGGAGCCGCCGCTGCAGCGCTTCCGCTGCTGGGCAGCAAGGCCTTTGCGGCCGACCCGCTGAAGGTGGGGTTCATCTATGTCGGGCCGGTGGGTGATCACGGCTGGACCTATGCCCACGACCAGGGCCGCAAGATGCTGGAGGCGGAACTTGGCGACAAGGTGCAGACCTCGTTCGTCGAGAGCGTCAAGGAAGGCCCCGACGCAGAGCGCGTTATCCGGCAGCTTGCCGATCAGGGCAACAAGCTGATCTTCACCACCTCGTTCGGCTTCATGGACCCGACGCTGAAGGTGGCAAAGCGCTATCCGGACGTGAAGTTCGAACACGCGACCGGCTACAAGATGGCCGACAACCTGTCGATCTACAACGCGCGCTTCTATGAAGGCCGTGCGGTGATCGGCACCATCGCCGGCATGATGTCGAAGACCGGCACGGCCGGGTACATCGCCTCGTTCCCGATCCCGGAAGTGGTGATGGGCATCAACGCCTTCACGCTGGCCGCGCAGAAGGTGAATCCGGACTTCAAGACCAAGGTCGTCTGGGTCAGCTCATGGTACGACCCGCCGAAGGAAGGCGACGCGGCCAAGGCGCTGATGGACCAGGGCTGCGATATCATCACCCAGCACACGGACTCGCCCGCCGCCCTGCAGGCCGCCGAACAGCGCGGCGTCTATGCCTTCGGCCAGGCGTCTGACATGTCGGCGTTCGCGCCCAAGGCTCACCTGACCTCTATCCTCGACAACTGGGGCCCGTACTACGTCAAGCGGGCGAAGCAAGTGCTTGACGGCACCTGGAAGTCCGAAAGCTTCTGGGGCGGGTTCAAGGAAGGCGAAGTGGCACTGGCTCCCTACAACGACGCCATGCCGGCCGAGGTGAAGGAGGCCGCTGAAAAGGTGCGCACGGGCATCATCGATGGTTCGATGCATCCGTTCACCGGCCCGATCAAGGACCAGGCCGGTGCCGAGCGCTATGCCGCCGGGGCCACCGCCACTGACGAGGAAATGCTGAAGATGGACTGGTACGTCGCCGGCGTGCAGTCGTAAGCGTCAGCATGCTCAAACGACTGTGTGCCCCGGATATCGTTCCGGGGCCCAGTCCGGGTCCCGGCACAAGGCCGGGACACATGCATTTGACGGATTACCCCACCAGTCCACCGTCTTCGCGGGTCACGGCGATGATGGCCGAGCGCGGAACGGTGTCGCCGCCACCGGGCCAGTGGCTGCCGCCCTTTTCGCCGGGGTGCTGAACGCCCACGAACATCGTGCGGCGGTCCGGGCTCCAGGTGATGCCGGTGATTTCACTTTCCTTCGGTCCCACCAGGAAGCGGCGGATTTCACCGGTCACCGGGTCAGCCGCCAGCATCTGGTTGTTGCCATGGCCAGCGAAGTCACCATCGTTGGAGTAGTTGCCGTCGGTCTGGATCCACAGCAGGCCGTTTGAGTCGAACATCAGCCCGTCCGGCGAGTTGAACATGTTGTCCTTGTTCAGGTTGGCCGAACCGGCCTTGGCATCCTGGTGGACGCCGGGGTTGCCGGCCAGCACGAACAGGTCCCAGGCGAAGCCCTTGGCCGCATGGTCGCCACCGTCTGGGCGCCAGCGCACGATCTGGCCGTACTTGTTCTCGGCGCGCGGGTTCGGCCCCACGGCCGGTGTTGCATCGCCACCGGCATTCGGCTTCACGCCGCGGTTCTTGTTGTTGGTGAGGGCGCAGTAGAGCTCGGGGGCATTGGGGTTGGCTGCCACCCATTCCGGACGGTCCATGGTGGTTGCACCCACCTTGGAGCCGGCCTGGCGTGAATGGACGCAGATTTCGGGCAGGCTCATGCCGGTGGTTTCCGGCGTCAGCTCAAGCCATTCGCCCTTGCCGTCCTCGTTGAACTTCGCCACCGACAGCACACCGTCCTCGAGCAGACTGGAGGTGTCTGCGCCGGGTGCATAGACGCCGTTGGACACGAACCGGTAGATGAACTCACCTGCCTCGTCGTCGCCCATGTAGACCACGATGCGTCCGTCATTGTTTACCACCACTTCGGCATTTTCATGCTTGAAGCGGCCAAGCGCAGTCAGCTTGCGCGGGGTGGATGACGGGTCGCGCGGGTCGATCTCGACCACGTAGCCGGCACGGTTTGCCTCGTTGGGGTGCTTTGCCACGTCGAAGCGCTCGTCGATCTTCGCCCAGCCATAGCCCCAGTCCTTGGACGACACACCGTACCGCTTGAGCTCGGCAGATACTTCATGTGCTTCATCGGCGGCGGAGAAGTAGCCGTTGAAGTTTTCCTCGCAGGTCAGGAAGGTGCCCCACGGCGTACGGCCCGAGCCGCAGTTGTTCCAGGTGCCCTTGACGGTTGTGCCGGCCGGATCGGCGGCGGTCTTGACCAGGTCATGGCCGGCGGCGGGGCCGGTCAGCACGGTCGGTGTTTCAGGGGTGATGCGGCGGTTGTACGGGCTGTCCTTGACCAGGTCCCAGCCAGCCTCGCCATGGGCCACTTCAACGATGGTCACGCCATGCGCCATGGCAGCCTTGGCGATTTCGTCGTTGCTGGCGGCCTTCTTGTCCGGGTTGTTGCCCCAGATGATGTCGCGGTTGGTGTACTCGTTGTTGACCACCAGCAGCGTGTGGCCGTCATGGCTGAACACTTCCATGCCGTCATTGTTGTCGCCGAAGGCGCGCGCCTGGCTGGCAGCAGTGCCACGGCTGGCATGGTCGAAGGCCGGTACGTCGGCAAACAGCGGGTCACCCCAGCTCAGCAGCACGCGGGACTTGTAGCCCGCCGGCACGGTGATGGCGTCTTCACTGTTGGCAGGAATGGCGTCGAAGGCGAACCGGTTGCTGAGGGCATGGGCAGGCGACACGCCCAGCGCGCTGCTGCTCAGTGCCGCAATGCTGCCGAAGGCCAATATGCTACCAAGGAACCCACGCCGGCTAACGGCCGCTTCAACCACACGGTCGAAATCGCACTCGTCGGCGCGGGGATTGATGATCTCGTCAAACTCGTCAAACGATACACGGTCAACGGCGTTGGTCATGTCTGCAGCCTCCGGAAGGGTTGTCGGGAGGCCGCAATTAACCTGCCCGACGTCACGATTTCATGACGTGCAGGCCGGTCGTTCCAGCCTGTTATTCAGCTGCCATCGGCCGCTCGATGCCGCGCTTTTCAGCCTCGTCATCATCCGGCGTGTCAGCGCTGCCCGGCCGGTCCGTGGCAGCCCTCTCGTCATCACCTGCCAGTTCCATGGCCAGCTTCTTCTCGATGAAGCCACGCGGCTTGGTGAAGCGCGCCATCAGGTCATACAGCACAGGCGTCAGGAACAGCGTCAGGATGCCGGCAAACAGCAGGCCGCCAATAATGACCATGCCGATGGCCGAGCGGCTTTCCGCGCCTGCGCCGGTGGCAAACACCAGCGGCACTGCACCCAGCACGGTGGAGACGACCGTCATCAGGATGGGCCGCACGCGCAGCACCGAGGCGTTGATCACGGCGGAGCGGATGTCCTGACCCTCGTCGCGCAACTGGTTGGCGAACTCGACGATCAGGATGCCGTTCTTCGACATCAGGCCGATCAGCAGGATGATGCCGATCTGCGAGTAGATGTTGAGGCTGAAGCCAGCGCCCCACAATGAGTAGAGCGCGCCGGCGATTGCCAGCGGCACCGACAGGATGATGATCAGCGGATGGATGAAGCTTTCGAACTGGCCGGCCAGCACCAGGAACACGATCAGGATGGCGAACACGAAGGTGATCAGCACGCCGGACGAGGTTTCGAGGTACTGCTGCGACTGGCCGTCAAAACTGAGCGAGGCTTCCGGTGGCAGCACCTCGGCCGCCTGCTGGCGCATGAAGTCGATGGCCTGGCCCATGGCATAACCATCGTTAAGGGCAGCCGAAATGGTGATCGACGGCAACCGGTTGTAGCGGCGCAGCGACGGGGCCTCGGACGTCTCGGTCAGGGTAACGACCGACGACAGCGGCACAACGGTCCTGCCGTCATCTGTGCGGATGAACAGCGACGAAATGTCGGTCGGCGTCTGCCGGTCGAGGCCCTCGGCCTGCACGATCACCGGGTACTCGCGGCCTCGGTCGATGTAGTTGGTGATCTCGCGCGAGGCCAGCATCGTCTGCAGCGTTGAAGCGATGGTGCGTGACTCGATGCCGAGGTCATCGGCACGCTTGCGGTCCACGGTCAGCCGGAACTGCGGCTGGTTCTGTTCGAAGTCGATCTCGACGTTGGCAAGGCCCGGGTTGTCATCAGCCCGGTCCTTCATCTCGTTGGCCCACTTCTGAACGCTTGCATAGTCGGGACCGCCGATGACGGCCCTGAGCGGAGAGGAGCTGCCGCGCAAGCCAAGGCCTGCCGGCATGACCGGAAAACCGCGCGCGCCCGTGATGCTGCTGACGATGGGGATCAGTTCCCGGCGCGCGTCCATCACCGTGTTCTCGCGCTCGCCCCAAGGCTTGAACCGCATCACGATGAACGACCGGTAGGGCCGGTCGCGGAAGCCGGTGAAGGTGTACAGGATCTCGATGTTGAGCTTGTCCTGAACGGCCGCAATCTTGCGCTCGAGTTCCTGCACCTGGGAATCTGTAAACTTCAGGGTCGAGCCCTGAGGCGCCGTCAGCGGAATGAACATCACGCTGCGGTCTTCCGTGGGGGTCAGTTCCTGCGGCACCGCCTTATAGGCCAGGTAGCCGCTGCCGGCAAAGCCGAAGCACAGCACCAGCACGACAAGCGGGTTGGCGATCGAGGCCGTGACCATCTTGCGGTACCATTTGTAGATGCGGCCTTCCGGCATGGCCTGTTCATCAGCGCTGATGTCCGATCGCGCCTTGAGGATTTTCGAGGCCAGCGCCGGACAGGCACTCAGTGCCACGAAGGTCGAAATGACCACCGCGCTGGCCAGCACGAAGCCGAACTCGGTGAACAGCTTGCCGGCAGCACCCTGCAGAAACGAGATCGGCACGAACACCGCGATCAGGGTGATCGAGGTGGCGAGAATGGCGAAGGTGACCTGGCGCGATCCGCGAACGGCGGCCTGCAGCAGCGTTTCACCGCCGGCCAGCCTGCGCTCGATGTTTTCGAGCATCACGATGGCATCGTCCACCACCAGGCCGATGGCCAGCAGCAAGGCAAGCAGCGTCAGCACGTTCAGCGAGAACCCGAGAATGTAGATCAGCGAGAAGCAGCCGATCAGCGCGATCGGAATGGTTATGGCGGGGATCAACGTGGCCCGCCATGACCGCAGGAACAGCAGCATCACCAGGATGACCAGGATGAGCGACAGGCCAAGCGCCTTGACGACCTCCTCGATCGACGCCGCCACCACCACGGCATCGTCCGAGCCAACAATGATCTGCATGCCCTCGGGCAGCTGCGGGTTGAGCCGGGCAAGCTCTGCCTTGACGGCATTGGAAATGGCAATGGTGTTGGACTGTGACTGGCGCTGCACGGAAATGCCGACCGCCGTCAGGCCGTTGGAGCGCACGATGGTGCTGTCATCCTCGACGCCCTTGTCAACGCGGGACACGTCGCCCAGCCGGATCGGGGCGCCGCCCTCTTCCTTGATCAGGATGTCGCGGAATTCCTGCGGCGTGGACAGCCGCGATTCCAGCCGCACGGTGAACAACCGCGTGTCGCTTTCGATCTCCCCGGCGGGCAATTCGAGGTTGTTGGCACGCAAGGCCGTTTCGACGTCAGCGACGGTGACGTTGTGGGCAGCGAGCCTCGCGCGGTCCAGCCAGATGCGGATGGCGGCACGCCGGTCACCATAGACGCTGACGCTGGCGACACCATCGATGGTGGTGATGCGGTCCACGATGAAGCGGTCGATGTAATCGGTCACTTCTGAGGAGGACATGTTGTCGGAGTAGACGGCGAGACGCATGACGGGATCTGCGTCGCTGTCGGACTTGACGACCTGCGGCTCGTCCACTTCGTCGGGCAACTCGCCGCGCACCCGCGCCACGGCGGCGCGCACGTCGCCTGCAGCCTCGTCGATGTTGCGGCCAAGCTCGAACTCGATGGTGGTGCTGGAGCGGCCGCGCTGGCTCGACGAACTGATGGTCTTGACGCCGGAAATGCCGGCGACCGCACTGTCGATGATTTCGGTGATGTCGGTATCGACGATCTCCGGGGCGGCGCCGGTGTAGGTGGTGGTCACGGACACCACCGAGCTGTCAACGTCCGGCAGTTCGCGCACCGACAGCGAGGTGATCGAGGCAAGCCCGGCCACCACAATCAGCAACGACATCACCGCTGCAAGCACGGGCCGGCGGATTGAAAGTTCAGACAGTGTCATTGGGTGGCACCTGCCGGCTTGACCACCGCACCTGAGGCAGATGCCGAGGCATCGCCGGGCTTGCTGCCGCTGACGACCTTGACCGCACCGCCGGCGCGCACCTTCGATGTGCCGCTGGAAATGACCTCGTCACCCGGCTCGATGCCGTCGGTGATCTGCACCCAGCCGGGCTGGCGGCCACCGGTTTTCACGTTGCGCCGTTCTGCCTTGCCGTCCTTGACCACGAACAGGTAGGGCGAGCCTTCCTCGATCACGACGGACTCCTCGGGGATCATCACCACGCCGTCGCTGGACAGTTGCAATGCGAGGCGCATGAACATGCCCGAGGCCAGTGCGCCATCAGGATTGTCGATCCCGGCGCGCACCCGGAAGGAGCGGCTGACAGGGTCGATGTAGGTGTCGATCTCGCTCACCCGGGCGGTAAACGTGCGGCCCGGCCAGGCGGCGGTCGAGGCTTCCGCCTCGAGGCCCGGCTTGATGATGGAGAAGAACTCTTCCGGCACCTGCACCTCGACCAGCACCGTGGAGAGGTCATCCAGCCGGGTGAGCACCGTATCGGAACTGACCTGCGCGCCGAGATCGACGCGCTGGATGGCAGGCGTTCCGGCAAAGGGTGCCCTTATCACGCGATCATCCAGGCGTTGGCGCGCCCGGTTGACCTGGGCCCGGGCAGCGTCACGGCTGGCCTGCAGGTCTTCAAGCGTCGCGTTTGCCATGACCCTTGATTGCTTCAGTGTTTGACCACGCTCCAGTGCCTGTTCGGCCTTCAGCAGGTTTGCTTCCGCCTCAGCCAGGTCAGCCTTCTGGATGTCGTCATCAAGCAGGAACAAGGCACTGCCCTGCTCGACCCGCGCGCCAGCCCTGACGGGAATTTCCACGACGGTGCCATCGGCCTTGGGCTTGATCTCCACCATCTGCGCCGCGCGGGTTGTGCCGACTGCCTCGAGATCGCGCACCAGCGTGCGAAGGCCTGCCACGGCGGTCTTGACGGCGGCTGGTCCGCCACCGCCGCGACGTGGCGAACTGCTGGCGGTCTCGCCTTCCGGCTTGCCGTAATACTGGCCATAGGCGTAGTAGCCACCATAGCCGAGACCGGCAATGACCAGCAGGATCAGGAATTGGCGTAGCAGCGACATGAAGCGGGAACCTGTTCAATACAAAAGCCGCATAACGCGGCTATAGCTGGTAAAGACGCACTCTACAGGTCCGTTCCGGCGCTGGCGATAAACTTTCTGTCACACAGGTTACCCTCACTTCATGATCGGGCCGTGCTAGAACACCGCATGCGCGCCGCGATCATCGGCCAGTTCGCCATTGACCAGCTTGCGGTAGTGGCCAGCCAGCGTGTCCGATCCGAACTCGGGCGTGGCGTCGGCGTCGTACCGGCCCCGCGCCTCGTCCCACACCAGCATCGATTGCGTGGCATAATACCTGCCGATGCGCGCGAACTCGGCCTTGTCGCGCAAACCCGGCGACACCCTGCCGCCGAGGGACAAGGCTGCGATGATGGCCGTCATCAGCCCGACCGGTACGTGGCTGAACCGTGGCGGGCGGCCAAGTGCTGCAAACAGCAGTTCGCCCTGCTGGCGCGGGGTAAGTGCCGGGCCCGGACCACCGACCGGCAGGATGCGGTTGTGCAAGGCTGGCTCGTCCAGGCACTGCACCAGGTAGCGCGCAAGATCCGTATCGCTGATCGGCTTGCAGGCCGTCAGTTCGCCGTTGCCGAACAGCAGGAACGGCTTGCCCTTGCGCACCCGGTCAAGCTGGCCGGACAGGGACTTGAAGAAGGCCGTCGGGCGCACGATGGACCAGGCAAGACCTGACGCCTGCAGCTCTGCCTCGAAGTCGAGCTTGGCCTGCTGGAAGGCGAGTTCCGGCTTCTGGACGCAAATGGCCGACAGCAACACGAACTGCCCGATGCCGGCTGCCCTTGCTGCCTGCAAGACGGTGCTGTTCAGGTCACGGTCGATGGCGCGGGCATCGGCGGGGGACCCGGTGCGCGAGGCGAGGCAAGAAATTACCGCGTCGCAACTGTTCTCCGCCGCCGCAGCCACCAGCGAGGCGCGGGAAAAATCGCACGGCACCGGCATCTCCAGGTGCGCCGTATCCGATCCGGCCCTGACCGGCGCCACGACCCGGTGGCCGGCGTCAGCAAGCGCCTGTGCCGTGACCCGGCCAATGGTGCCGGTGGCACCGAGCAACAACACGATCCTTGACGAAGCCGGCATGGGTGCGAGCGTACATCAGGCCAAACGTCCGGCGAAAGGTGAAATCAGCGGTGCCTGCAACGGAAAACGCCGTGCAACGGAGCATGTCCATTGCACGGCGCGAGAGCGTGTCAGGCTTGTAAGGCTTGCCGTTATTCGGCAGCCTCGACGGCTTCGTCCCAACCGGTGATGGCCTTGACTTCCAGGAAGTCCTCAAGGCCCCACTCGCCGCCTTCGCGGCCATTGCCCGACATCTTGTAGCCGCCGAACGGGCTGCCACCGGGGCGCTGGGCGCCGTTCAGCAGCACCATGCCGGCGCGCAGCTTGCGGGCGACCTTCTGGGCGCGGGCCTGGTCGCCGGACTGGATGTAGGCTGCAAGGCCGTAGGGCGTGTCGTTGGCGATGCGGATGGCTTCTTCCTCGGTGTCGAACGGGATGATGGCCAGCACCGGTCCGAAGATTTCCTCGCGCGCGATGGTCATGTCGTTGTTCACGTCGGCAAACACGGTCGGCTTGACGAAGTAGCCGCGGTTGAGGCCGTCCGGACGGCCCGTTCCACCGGCGACCAGCCGGGCGCCTTCGTCGATGCCCTTCTGGATCAGCGACTGCACCTTCTCGAACTGCATCTGCGACACGAGCGGGCCGATATGGTTGCCCTCTTCAGCCGGGTCACCAACCTTGCAGTTGCGCGCCGTTTCGGCTGCCACTTCGACCGCCTCGTCGTAGACCGACTTCTCCACCAGCATGCGGGTGGGGGCGTTACACGACTGGCCGGTGTTGTTGAAGCAGTGCAGTGCGCCGCGCTTGACCGCCTTCTGGATGTCGGCATCAGCGAACACGATGTTCGGCGATTTGCCGCCCAGCTCCAGCGCCACGCGCTTGACGGTGTCGGCGGCAGCCTTCTGCACGGCAACGCCGGCGCGGGTCGAGCCGGTGAACGACATCATGTCGATGCCGTGGTGGCGCGACATGGCCTCGCCGACGGACGGGCCGTCGCCGTTGATCAGGTTGAACACGCCTGCCGGGAAGCCTGCCTCGTGCATGATCTCGGCGAAGATGATGGCGTTGAGCGGCGCGATTTCCGAGGGCTTCAGGATGACGGTGCAGCCTGCGGCAACGGCGGGCACCACCTTCAGCGTGATCTGGTTCATCGGCCAGTTCCACGGGGTGATCAGGCCGCATACGCCGATCGGCTCATGGGTGATGTGTTCGCTGGTCACCTTCTCGTTGAGCGGGTGATCGAACTCGTAATTCTTGAGGGTGCGGATGAATGCCTTGATGTGGCCAGCGCCCGAGGCAGCCTGGGCCTGCGTGGACATGGTGATCGGCGCGCCCATTTCCTGCGAGATCGCCTTGGCCATGTCGGCGGAGCGCTTCTCGTATACGGTCAGCAGCTTCTCCAGGTAGCCGAGGCGCTCGGCCACCGTGGTCTGGCTCCAGCCTTCAAACGCCTTGCGCGCGGCAGCAACGGCGGCATCGACATCGGCCTCGGAGCCCATCGAGATCATCGCGAACGCGGTCTCGTCGGCGGGGTTGATGACCTCGATCTCGCGCGGCGTCTTCGGCGCCACCCACTTGCCGTCAATGTAGAAATCCGTTTTGCGCAGCATTTGAAACCTCATTTGTGTACGTGAATGAACGATATTCGAGCCTGGTTACCCAACACGTAGCCATGCGCGCCGTTGCAGACAAGCCCCCAGCGTGCTCAGCCGCCATGCAAATTCGTGCAAGCATGGCTCCCACGCTGGCTTACCGCCCCAGCACCCTGATGCGGGCGAGCTTCAGCCAGTGGCGCGCGTTGGCAAACGGCTTCGGCCGGTTCAGCGAGCGGTCCTGGCCCAGCACCAGACCGGCACCGGCCACGCCATAACGGTCGTTGACGGCGGCGAGCAGGTCCGGACGACGGTCGTACATGTGCACGATCGGACAAGTCCTGCCGCGGGGGCTGACGATGCGGCCATTGCAATCCAGGGACATGGCCGTGTCGCGATAGATATTGGCGACCTCGATGTGGTTGGCCGTGGTGAGCGCTCCTTGCACAAGCCCCGCATGCGCGACCACGTTGGTCGAAATGTTGTCCAGCCCGGTGGTGTGCTTGGTCCACTCATGGGTCTGGCGGGCAATGTCGAGCTTGGCGCGGCACATGGCGGCAAGCCCTTCCGGTGTGCCCGCGATGACGCCGCCGTTGACGATCGGCCTTCCGGCCAGCGCACGCGACATGGAGACTGGAAGCATCATGCGCGCCCAGCGGCCGTTCGTGGTGGTCAGTTTCCAGCCTGTGGTATCGTCGTTCTCGGCAAAGAACTGCAGCGGTGCATCAGCGAGGCCCGCAAAGGGATCGGCCTGGAACATCACGTCGCGGCTGTCGACGAACAGCAGTCGTTCGACGCTGCGCGGCAGTCCGGCGAGAATGTCGAGGTAGTATTCAAGCCGGGCCAGCGCAGGATAGGGCCGGTAGCCGCTGGCGGATGGCACCTCGTAGACCACCACGCCCTGATCGGCAAACGCCCGCTCGAGCCCGCTGCCTGCATTGGCGACGATAACCAGGGGAGCATCGCTGTGTTCCCGCAGGGACAGTACCAGCGGCTTGAGCACGTCAGCCGGATAACCCGTCGCCACGGTAACGACGCAGGCGGAAAAATCGCGCGCGGGCCAGTCGAGCAGCGTGCCGCGGGGCTCGGCGGCAGCGGCGGCCCAGTCAGCGAAGGTCTCAGGGTGTGGCAATCGCGGGCCTCTCCTGCCCTGGTAAATTCATTTTCCCGACTTCATCGCCTTGCGCGGGCCACAAGTCAACGGGTCTTGCAGCAGCCTCGGCCAGCAGCCAGTCGCGGAACGTGCGCAACGGCCTGGATGGGCTGGCCGGCATGTGCAACCAGTAGCTGTCCACCGCCACTACCGGGGTGATGTCCGGCAGGCATGGCACCAGGCCATGCAGGCGGGCCAGCCGGTCTGCTGACGGGACGCGGGCCAATGCCACCGCTTCGCCGGAGGCTGCCAGCGCCAGCGCCATGACGGTCGAGTCAGTAAACTCGAAGCGCGGTGGTGAGTCCGGTTTCAACCCAAGCTCGGCGAACACCTGCAACCAGCCAGACCGGTGCGTCTCGACCTCTATCAGCGGATATCGCAGCAGGTCTGCGGGGTGGCTGATGCTGCCCGCCAGCCCAGGCGTGGCAACCGGCACCAGCGCGTCCGGCATCAGCCGTTCGGGCGCCGGGCCTGCAAGGTCCAGCTGACCGTAGACGATGCGGCAGTCAGCTTCCTCGCGCAGGAAATCGGCATTCAGGTTGGCCGTTGTCAGGCGCACGCGAATGCCGGGATTGGCCTGGTGAAATGCCGCCAGCCGGGGAGCGAGCCACGCGACGGCCAGTACCAGCGTTGCCTGCACGTGGATGGTAATCTCGTTGCGTGTGCCGAACAGCCCCGCCGCTGCCGTTTCGACCGACAACAGCGCCTGCTGCACCGAGGGCAGGAACGCGTCACCCGCCGGGGTCAGGCGAACGGAATGGGCACCGCGCTCGAACAGTTCACGGCCAAGATATCCCTCCAGCGCCTTGATCTGCTGGCTGACAGCAGGCGCGCTCATGTTGAGCAGGTCCGCCGCCCGCGCAAACGACTGCGTGCGCGCTGCCGCCTCGAACACGCGCAACCAGTTCAGCGATGGAATCCGGCTCAGGGACATGGCCTGTCAGGATAAGTAAAACTTTTGCTGGCTGCAATGAGAGATGAATTCCAGCGGGCAACATTGCGCGCCATGCTGCGCTCAACCACACACGGAGACCGCCCATGCCCGCCAGCCTATCTGCCGCCCAGACAGCCCTGTACTCCCGCGACGGCTACCTGTTCCCGCTTCGCGTGATGGACGATGCGGAGGCCCTCGCCCGGCGCCGCCAGGTGGAAGCCCTGGAGGCAGCATGGCCGGATGGCTCTCTGCCACAGCCGCTCAACCAGTATTTCCGCATCAACGGCCAGGTGGTTTTGCCATTGCTGGCCGAGATCGCCCGCACGCCTGCGGTACTCGATGCAGTGCAGTCGATCCTCGGGCCGGACCTTTTGGTGTGGAGTTGCGAGCTGTTCATCAAGGAGCCGAACACGCCAAAAATCGTGTCATGGCACCAGGACCTGACCTATTGGGGGCTGGGCGAAACCGACGAGCAGATCACCGCGTGGATTGCCCTGTCGCCGGCGACGCCAGCGTCGGGGTGCATGAAGTTCGTGGCAGGCTCACACGCCAACCGCATCGTCGAGCATCGCGACACGTTCCATGCCGACAACCTGCTGTCCCGCGGCCAGGAAATTGCCGTCGAGGTGAACGAGGACGATGCCAGCGACGTCATCCTGCAGCCGGGCGAGATGTCGCTGCACCATGGCCGCATGTTCCATGCCTCGGGGCCGAACACGTCCGGCGACCGGCGCATCGGCTGCGCCATCCGCTATGTCACGCCCGGCGTCCGGCAACTGGTGGCAGAGCGCGATTACGCCATGCTGGTGCGCGGCGCGGATACCATGCGCAACTGGATCAACGTCGCCCCGCCTGCATCGGCGTTCGATGCCGATGCCATGGCACTTTACAACCGGATTCTGGCAGACCAGTCTCAGGCCCTGACCGCCGGAGCGGCACAAGCCGTTGGTCTGTATGCTGGCAGCGAAAAAAGGATCTGACGCCCATGAACAAGCAACCCGACACCGTCAGCTTCACCCAGATGAAGGATGGCACGCGCGAGGAATACCTGATGCTGCGCGACAAGGAGCAGCACCACGTCAGGCTGACCCCGGACCGGGTTATCAAGGCGCTGCGTGACCAGCAGGACGAAACCATGGAAGGCTACCAGATCACACGGCTGGAGCACGGGCTGCAGTCTGCCACACGCGCGTGGCGGGACGGGGCCGACATCGACTGGGTGGTTGGTGCTGTGCTGCATGACATCGGCGACGGGCTGGCGCCCCAGAACCACGACGAGTTTGCCGCCGCCATCGTGCGGCCGTTCCTGCGCGAGGAAGTGACCTGGTGCGTGCAGCACCATGGGGCGTTCCAGATGGTCTACTACGCACATCACTATGACTGGAACCAGTTCGAGCGCGAGAAGTTCGCCGGTGAGCCGTACTTCCAGTCGTGCGTGGACTTCTGTGAATTCTGGGACCAGGCGAGCTTCGATCCGGACTACGAGACGCTACCGCTGGCGTTCTTCGAGCCGTTGATTCGCGAGGTGTTTGCGCGCCACCCCTATGCGGCAGCGACCGTGCAGGCGGGCGTAAAGTCGCCATTGCGTGATGCGGCAGTGGCGGCCACGCGCGCGGCGTGATAGCTGCCCGGTCAACATGCACCTGAATGGTGCATAAAGTTGATCGGCCACTTCCAGAACGATCATCATTCTGCGATTGACCTGCTAAGGCCAACCGCAGGATGATCTGGCATCATGACGGACAGCATCACCCACCTCGACAGGCTCATCTCGTTCAACACTGTCAGCCGCGAAAGCAACCTCGCGCTGATCAACCATGTGGCGGGCCTGCTGGAACCGCTCGGCTTCCGCATCCTGCTGGCGCCATCGGAAGACGGCCGCAAGGCAAACCTCTATGCCTCGATCGGGCCGGAAGACGTGGCGGGCGTGGTGCTGTCAGGCCACTCCGACGTGGTGCCAACGGAGGGCCAGGCATGGTCGTCGGACCCGTTCGTGATGCGCCGCGAGGCAGGCCGCCTTTATGGCCGCGGCACGGCGGACATGAAGGGCTTCATCGCCTGCTGCCTGTCGATGGCGCCGCGCGCCGCCGCGCTGAAAGACAAGCTGACTGCACCGATCCACTTCGCCTTCTCCTATGACGAGGAGATCGGCTGTGTCGGCGTGCGCAGGCTGATGGACCTGCTTGAACCGGTCACGCCGAAACCGCGCTGCTGCATCATCGGCGAGCCGACGCTGATGCAGGTGGTGACGGCGCACAAGGGCAAGGCCGGCGAGAAGGTGCGCTGCATCGGGCTGGAGGCGCACTCGAGCCTGGCACCGCAAGCCATCAACGCGGTGCACCTGGCCATCGACCTGATCAACGAGATCCGCAGCATTCAGGCCGAGGTGGCCGCAACCGGCTTGCGTGACGGCGATTATGACGTGGCCTACACCACGCTGCATGCGGGCAATGTGCATGGCGGCGAGGCGCTCAACATCGTGCCGAACCTGGCAACCTTCGAGTACGAGATCCGCCACCTGCCGGCGGACAACCCGGCTGCACTGGTGGCGCGCATCCACTCAAGGGCCGGTGAACTGGTGGCAGAGGCGCGCAAGGTGTTTCCGGGCGCGGACATCAGCTTCCAGCCGGGCACGCAATACCCGGCGCTGGACACCCCGCCGGACTCGGATGTGGTCAACTACGTAAAATCACTCACCGGCGGCAACTCGACCGGCAAGATCGCCTTCGGCACCGAGGGCGGGCTGTTCCAGAACAGGCTCGGCATTCCCACGGTGGTGTGCGGGCCGGGGTCGATCGCGGTTGCCCACAAGCCCGACGAGTGGATCGCGGAAAGCGAAATGGCAGCCTGCGACCGGATGCTGGCCAAGCTGCTGGAGGGGCTGGCGGGGTGAGCGCGGAGGCTGGTCTCAAGCCCGCACGGCGCGTGCTGGTCCAGCCGGTGGAGGACGGGCTGACCCTGCTCAATCTCGAGACCGGGCAGTACTACCAGCTTGAAGGCGCCGGCGCCGTCATCTGGGAGTTGCTGCGTGACACCGGATCGCCGGACATTGCCGCCACCAGCCTGACGGGCCGCTACGGCATTGACCTCGATACGGCAACCCGCGACGTAGCCGGGCTGGCTGCAAGTCTGGAGGCAGCCGGGCTGATGGTGCGGGACAACTTGCCCCATGATCCGCATTCAGACTTGCGCGAGAATTAGCCAGCCTGTAGTTTGCAGCCATTCTGGGTGCGCTGGAGGCCGGGGGGTCCTGCATGCCTGATTCCGATCAAACGTCCAGGAACCTCGCCCATGCAAGTACAGACCTATCGCAGCCCTTCGCTGATACCAGCCGGTGCCATTGCCGACATGACCGCCGCGGTCCACATCGACGGCAACAGCCCGGAGCCGGGCGGCTCGGGTGGTTCGACCGACATTATGTCGTTCCGCAGCCCGGAGCCGATGGGGACCAAGCCGTCCATTGTCAACCTGCAAGGCCTCAAGCCCGCCGCGGTCCACATCGACGGCAACAGCCCGGAGCCGGTCGAAAGATTTCGTTTCGCATTCCGCAGCCCGGAGCCGGGCAGCACGGGTGGTGGTTCGACCGACATTATGTCGTTCCGCAGCCCGGAGCCGGGCGGCTCGGGTGGTCCGACCCAAACTATGTCGTTACGCAGCCCGGAGCCGGGCAACACCGCCGTCTGACGCGGTACTTGTCCTGAACCATCATTGACCTTCCCGTCATGTTTCGTGGCGGGAAGGTTTTCACATCATGCGGCTGGTTTTCTACGGGTCCGAACATACCGCTCCTGCCCGGCGCATGTGCCGCTGGGCGGTGGATGCCGGCCATGAGGTCACCTGGGCCGGGTACCTGGGCGATGTCATCGGCGACAGCCCGGCGCGCCACATTCAGATCCAGTCCAACGACGACCCGCTGCCCGAACTCGCCGCTCTCGTGGGCGAGGTGCGGCCGCAGCTTGCGCATGCCTTCAACTTCTCGTTCCTGTCCGGCTTTCATATCAGGGCCGGCTTCTGCCCGCTGGTGTCGTCGGCATTCGGCGGGCTGAACGCGCTGGTCTCGTCACCAAACCCGCTGAACGAGGCGGTGCCGGACCTGATCGCCGGATCAGCGGCGGTGATCGTCGAGGGTGACCTGCTGCACGACGCCGCGACCCGCCGGTTTCCCGATGCGCGCTTCGAGATGATCTGCCCCGGAATTGACCCCAATCACCACAAGCCTGCACCCGCCTGGCAGCGGCGCGACTGGCGCGCGGCCCTCGGCGTGGCGCAGGACGCGATGGTGTTCTTCTCGGCCCGCGGCATGGGCGACGGCTACCGGCAGGACGATATCCTCAGGGCGTTCGCCACCGCGCTGCCGCAGCTGCCCGACACCTCCGTGCTGCTGATGATCGGGCTGACCCGTGGCTGGGACCGGCGCGAACGCGTCGACAGCCTCAACGCGCTGGCCGCTGAGCTTGACGTGGCAGACCGGCTGCACTGGCTGCCGGAGCTGCGCCACGTGATGATGCCCGGCGTCTACGGCCTGTCGGACGTGGTGATCAACTACCCGGTGGCGGACGCGTTTCCCTCCACGGTGATGGAGGCCCTCGCCTGCGGCGTGCCGGTGATCAGCGCCAGCCTTGCCGCCTACCGGGGCAGCTACATCGAGCGCCACTGCGCGCTGGTTGACCCGGACGACCCTGCCGCGCTTGCCCCTGCCCTCGTGAAGGCCGCAGCGGAACCGGCGGTCAGCCGCGCCGCGCGGCTGCGTGCCGCGCGCGAGGACGTGGTGCAGCAGTTTCCCGAGGCCGACGGGCGCGCCCGGCTGCTGGCGCTGTACGACCGGCTGGCGGGAGCCAACCCGGCATGAGTGCGGCCCCGCGCGTCAGCGCCATCATCCCCACCTACAACCGCGCAGCCCAGGTCACCCGCGCCATCGACAGCGCGCTGGCCCAGACCTGGCCCGACGTCGAGGTGGTCGTCACTGATGACGGCTCGCACGACAACACGCTGGAGGTGCTGGCGCGGTATGGCGCGCGCATCCGCGTGGTGGCGCAGCACAACCAGGGCCTGAGTGCCGCGCGCAACGCCGCCATCAACGCCGCCACCGGCGAGTTCATCGCCATCCTCGACGATGACGACGAATGGTTGCCGGACCGGCTTGCCGTGCAGATGCCGCTGATGCTCTCAGACCCCGCGATCGGGCTGGCCGGCAGCGCCATGTGGCTGGTGGACGCGACCGGCGGCCTGTTGCCGGAGCAGCAGCCTGACCGCCCCGGCGTGACCAGCCTGACGCTGGAAGACCTGTTCATCGCCAACCGCATCGGCTGCCCGACCGCGCTGATCCGGCGCCGCGTGCTGGAGGAGACCGGGCTGTTCGACACGTCGCTGCCCTATGCCGAGGACTATGACATGTGGGTGCGCATCGCCGGGCGGCACAGGGTCATCGAGGTGCCGCAGCGGCTGGCGCGATACCGGATCTGGCACGACAACAAGTCGGGCGTGGCGAACCTGGACATGCCGGTGTGGGTCGAGTGTCACCTGCGCATTCGCGAGCGGCTGCTGCATGGCCATGACAGCCTCGCACGGCTGCCGCACCGGGTGCTGGAGCAAGGCTGCCTGCGCCACTTCCGCTACCTGGCGCGGCACAGGCTCGGCCAAGGCGACGCGGCGGGCGCGGCAGACCTCGAGGCGCGGCTTGCGGCCCTGCATGCGCGCTGCGGCATCACGCCGGCAGCGGCCCGCCTGCAGCAGGGGTTGCACTGGGCACGGCGGCGGCTGGGGGTGGGGTAGCGGATAGTTTGACGAACAGCCTCAGCCCTTTGCTGAAGTTCGGAAGGCGCGTTTCGAATGACCGCAAAGCGCCCCCAAAGCAGACGTAAAGCTAGATACCGCTGATGCCCGAAAGCGGAAGTTGATCCGTAGCGAGTTAGCGCCATTGTATGTAAAAGGCGGTCACTCAGTGAATAAGCTCGCCAACGGTTCTGATCTGCGACGACCATACTCAGTAACGTTGTAAAGAAGTATGACTCGCACTTCGCGATCCTCAATGGTAATTGCAACTCGAACGTTTAACTGGTGTCACTGGGGATTCTCATGGAATTGAAAAGTGTGCGTATCCAGAACTTCCGGTCGGTCGAGGATTCTGGGAAGTTTTCCATAGAGCATCTCACCTGCCTCGTCGGTAAGAATGAGGCAGGAAAGACCGCCGTTCTACAGGCGATAGCTGGCCTCAATCCACATCCTGCAACACCGTTCACGTATGAGCTAGAGCGCGATTACCCGAAACGCTATCTCGCTCGGTACAACGAGCGGCATAACGGTAAAGAAGCAGAAGTGATCAGCTCAGTCTGGGAGCTGAACCAAGAAGAGATCGACGAGTTGCAGGGCGAGTTTGGTTTGGAAGCGGTCACAGGCAAGACGATAACGATATCACGCTCGTACAACTCGACCGTTACGGCTTGGGCTGTCCCGATCAACGAGGCTAAAGCTATCGCCTATATCATCTCCCAGAGTGGCTTTTCTGCTTCCGAGAAGAGCCAAGTCGGCAGCACTCGGACGTTTAAAGAGCTTCTCGAGAAGTTGACCGAGCTTGAGGCGAGCGCAAAGCACAAGGCTTTGCTCGACGTGATGAACAACTACCCGAATAAGTCAATTTTCTCTAAGGCGCGGGCAATGCTCGAGCCGCACTTTCCCCAATTCATGTATTTTTCAAATTACGACCGCATGAATGCGATGGTGCACCTGCCATCTCTTAACGACCGGGCGAACGACAAGACACTCTTCAACAACGAGCAGTACCGGGGCGATCGGCTTTTTTGGGAGTTCCTAGAATACTCCGGCGTGCCGCTCTCGGAAATTTTGGGCTCGACCACCTTCGAAAGCTTCAACGCAAAACTTCAGGCTGCGTCGAACGTGCTCACGGAGGAAATCCTCGAATATTGGACCCAGAACCAAGATATCGAAATACGTATTAGCGTAGCCCACGGCCTTTCTGGCGATCCAGCGCCATTCAACTCGGGCGAAGTGGGCCGCGCCCGCATCTACAACGTGCTCCACAAAGCGGACACTTCGTTCTCGGAACGGAGTGCCGGCTTTACGTGGTTTTTCTCATTCCTCATCAAGTTTGATCGAGTGAAGAAGGATGCCACGGGTAAGGTTTTCCTACTCCTCGACGAGCCTGGTCTAACGCTCCACGAACTCGCCCAAGCGGATCTGCTACGCTACTTCACAGAGAAGCTCGAACCGCACCACCAGATCGTCTACTCCACACACTCCCCCTTCATGGTACCGCATGACAATATCATGGCCTCGCGGATAGTAGAGGACCTCGTAGAAGTCGATGGGCGTGGACGGCGCACTCCTACGGGCACCTTGGTGCGCGAAGACGTTCTCAAAGCCGACAAGGATTCCGTGTTTCCGCTGCAGGGGGCACTCGGCTACTCACTGACCCAGTCGCTCTTCATCGGAAAGCACACGGTTCTCGTCGAAGGGCCAGGTGACATACTCTATCTGCAGGCGCTCTCGGCTGAGCTACTCCGCCGTAATCGTACCGGTCTTGATCCGAAATGGGTTATGTGCCCGGCTGGAGGTATCGACAAAATCCAGTCGTTCGTTTCCCTTTTCGCAGGCAACGGCCTCGATGTAGTCGCGCTCTCCGACTATACTAAGAAGGACAAGAACAAACTGGAAAATCTCAGAAAGTCCGCAATTATCAAGGACGGCGGTGTGCTCTCTATAGCCGACTTCGTGACCCAAGAAGAGGCTGACATCGAGGACCTTTTCGAACCGCAGCTGTTCTGTGCTATTGTCAATGGCACGTACGAGCTGAAGGGTGAGCAAAAGCTTGATCCAGCCAAACTGAATGCCGCTGATGAGAATACTGAGCGTCAGGTGAAGGCGACAGAGGCGTATTTTAACGTGCTTCCAGAACCCACACCGCTCTACAACCACTTCACTCCGGCTTCCTGGCTTTTGACCCATCCTGAGATGCTTGCTGGCGATGCAGATCCAGTCATCAGGACACTTGAGCGAGCTGAAGCTCTGTTTAAAGCGCTCAACGAACTGCTCGCAATTTAAGCTGCTATCGCATTAGGCACAGCTTTCCTGCGCCAGCCCCGCTGGTCCCGGCAGCACGATGGTCGACATGCTCGAATGTCGCTCTCCACATTTGGCACCTGGACATCGGACGGTCCCCTCCCGGCACCTTTTCTGTCGTTGATTTGGACCGCAACAAAAGTCTGCTATCCGCCCAAACTACCCCCGCGCCATACCACCATTCACGCACCTTGACTTTATTCCTAAACCGTGTTACACACCTCCCCATCCCTTGCCACCTCAACACGTGAGGGGGAATGGCCGCCGGCAGCCGTGCCGGGGGTCAGGCAAGGGCTCGTGGTTCTCCGCCGGTTGCGCAACGGACGCCGCCGGCCGGGGCAATGGTGTGTAAAGCTAAGGGGGGCCGGTACTATGGCCGGCCCGCGCGGAGCGCCGGTGATGGCCTTCCCAGAGCGTCCCAAGGCAGGGCGAGGCGGGAGGGACCTGAGGCAATCCTCGTTATAGATCCAGCCGCCATTGCAGACGCCGCGGGGCGGAGCATCGCAAGGTGCTACAAAATTCATTCATCCGTACCGAGCGATGCTCCGTCCGGTTCCCAGTTTTCATTGCGCTCACGGCAGTCTCCTGCCGGGAGACGCCTCTGCTTGGGCGGGCATTTTGCCTTTCCGCAGACACGTCCGTGCCTGCGTCCGTTCACGGGCTGGCACGGGGACGGAGGGGAGCAGGCCGGCAAGACAAAACCCTCCCTGCACGCGAAAGGGGCCGGTGCAGGAAGGGTCGTTGCGCTGTCACCTGCCGCTTGCAAAAGCAGGCGCAGCAGCCGTCCCCCGGCCAGTGTAGCGGGCCGGGAGAGAGCGGCGGGGCGGTTACGACTTGGGCAGCAGCACCGAGTCGATCACGTGGATCACGCCGTTGGACTGGTCCACGTCCGCGATGGTCACGGTGGCGGTGCGGCCCTGCTCGTCGGTCAGCATGATCTTGCCGTCGCTGGTCTCCGCGGTCCAGGTGCAGCCACCGACGGTCTTGACCGGGTGCTTGCCGCCGTCATCGGCGACCATCTTCTGGATGGCGTCGGACATGGCGTCCGCGGCGACCACGTGGCAGGTCAGCACCTTGGTCAGCTGCTCCTTGTTTTCCGGCTTCAGAAGGGTGTCGACGGTGCCGGCCGGCAGGGCGTCAAAGGCCGCGTTGGTCGGGGCGAACACGGTGAACGGGCCTGCGCCTGACAGGGTTTCGACCAGGCCTGCTGCCTTCACGGCGGCAACCAGCGTGGTGTGGTCCTTCGAGTTGACGGCGTTCTCGACGATGTTCTTGGACGGGTACATCGCGGCACCGCCCACCATCACGGTCTCTTCGGCCTGCGCGGACATGCCGGCGGTTGCGGCAATGGCGGCAAAGGCGGCGACGGCAATGGTGGATTTCAGGGTCTTGCTGAACATTGAGGGCTCCTTGTTGTTGCTCAATCTCCGTGGATTGAGACAGCAGCAACGGAACCCGGTGCGGGCAAGTTTCAGGTTTTTGCCGGAGTGGCGATCACAGATTCTTGATCGTGCCGGCCGCCAGCAGCGGACCCGTCGGCCCGCCTGTGGTTGAGCCGCCCTGTGGTTCCAGCGTCACGGCCAGCGTCACGCCCTCGGCCACCCTGGCGCGCAGGGTTTCCGGCAGGGCGACGCGGGTAAACGCGGCAGGCGGCACAACGCCCAGCGACACCGGCGGCTGGCCCTCCTCGATCAGCCACAGCTCGAAGTCCTTGCCGGGCTCGGGCAGGTCCGACACCGAGGCCACGGCAAGCTCGCCCGTGGCACCACTGTAGAGCGCGGTGAAGCGCTGCGGGTGGTCGGCGGAGGTCAGCGTGGCGGCGAGTTGCCGCTCGGGTGCGGCCGGTGGTGGTGCCAGCAGTTGCGGCCGTGCAACCAGGATGGCAACGCCTGCGAGGCCCGCAAATGCCAGTGCCCGCCACAGGCCCAGCGAGCCGAGCAGGCCGCCGGTGCTGCCGTCAGGCGCGGTGCGGGCCGGTGCTGGTGCGGGTGCGGGTGCGCCGAACAGCCGGTCCTCGATGGCAGTCCACGCGGTACCGGGCGCGGGCACCTCGGCAATGCCGCCGGTGATGGGCGCAAGGTGTTCCTGCCAGCGCTCGACCTCTGCGGCGAACGCAGCATCTGTGCGGATGCGCTCAAGCGTTGCCGCGCGCTCCGCCGCCGGTTGCACGCCGGTGACGAACTCTGCCGCCTGTACCTGGTCCTTTTCGGGCAGGCCGGGCGATATGCCGGACGGGCGCTTCATCTTTCGAGGCAGTCCTTCAGCTTGATCAGGCTGCGGCGCAGCCAGGTTCGCATGGTGTTGAGCGGCACGCCGTAGTGTGCCGCCAGTTCGTCATAACTGTTGCCGTGCACGTAGGCCCGGACTACCGCCTGGGCGTGGCGCTGGTCCAGTTCCTCCATGCACTCGCC
The DNA here is from genome assembly GCA_963700735.1 of uncultured Alphaproteobacteria bacterium. Taxonomy (GTDB): domain Bacteria; phylum Pseudomonadota; class Alphaproteobacteria; order Rhizobiales; family Aestuariivirgaceae; genus Anderseniella. The sequence goes on along the minus strand of CAVOYR010000004.1, from coordinate 340,254 downwards.
GATCCGGCGGCCCTCGGACCTGAGCACCGCGACATCCTCCGGCGAGGCCTCCGCGCTGGCGATGGCGTGGGCTTCGTCGATGGGGTCGGCGGCGGGCTTGCGCGCACGCAGGATATCAATTGCATGATTGCGGGTGATGGCAATCAGCCAGGACATCGGACTCAGACCGCGCCGCGAGTAGGTGTCTGCCTTGTACCAGACCTTGGCATAGACCTCCTGCAGCGCATCCTCGGCTTCCTGCCTGTCCTTCAATAGACGCAGCAGGATGCCGAATAGTTTCGCATTGGTGTGCTGGTAAAGGTCGCGCAACGCATCGCGCTCGCGCAGGCTTATCCGCGCAAGCAATCGCTCGATGGTTTCAGGCGTCGACACGGCAGGCACTCGCAAGGGTGAACAGATCCGCACAGGGTACTGAACGTAGGCGCAGATACAAGGTTCACTGCGGGTTGCACGGTTTCCGGCTATTCGTCTCCCGGTACCCCATAGGACGGCGCAACGGACGGGTTGAGCGCGCGGTCGAGATACGCCTGCATTTCATGCGAATAGGCCTCCCACAGGCCGCGCAGCCTGGCAATCGGGTCCACGTCGTCCCAGTCGCAGCGAAGGTCCACCAGCGGGAACGGCTGTTCGTGCACCACCAGCAGTGCCGCCGAATGCACGTCGCCCTCCTCGCCACCGGCGGCGACGCCCGCCTCCAGCGCGCGCAACAGGCGTTCGGCCAGGTGCTGGTCCGCGTGGGCCGCGAAGGCGTCCGACATGGCAACCGGCACCGCCTTGCTGGACAACAGGTTGCCGGCTGCAATGCAGTGCTCGCCCGGTGAGACGTTGTTGGTGCCGAGGATATTGGCTCCGGTGAAATGCCCGGTGACGCCGTTGGCATCAACCGCCAGCAACTGCCGGTAATCGGCAAACGGCGCAGACGCCGACACAGTGGCGACAGCCTGTGCCGCGCTGGCACCGGTGGCGATGGCGTCCAGCACCTTCGTGCCCAGCGTGGGATCGGTGACGTTCTGGGTGGCTGCGGCCCCCACGCCTGCGCGCGCATGCGGACACCGCGCGCCGACACAGATCGACGAGGTCGTGATGGCAACCCCGAACATGCCGGTACGGGTGCAGTGGCCTGCGATGGAAAACGTCATTCGGCAGCAACCTTCCGGGCTGCCTCGCGCGGGGTGCACAGCCGCCCGGCGAGGTACTTCTGGAAATCGTGGATCTCGCGTTCGAGCCAGCTCAGCGGGCCGGCCTGCGCCAGCTTGCCGTGCGCGCCGGTGAAGATGCCTTCCACCACGAAGCGGTCTTCCTCGTTGACGTGGTCGAAGAAGCTGACCAGGTCCTTGAGGGCTGCTTCGCGGTTTGGGAACGCATCGAGGCGTTCGGGCGCCAGCGCCACGCCGAAGCGCACGTGCACCTGTCCGACGCCGTTCGGGCGCAGGCTCAGGTACCAGACGTGGTCGGGCGCCAGCACGTACATGTGGGCGGGGAACACCGTCGGCATGATGGTGGTATAGCGCCAGCGTCCCTCGAGGTAGTCGTTGCCCTCGGCCGCGAGGCCATAGGTGGCGGTTTCGCCCTTGGTGAAGGTCTGCCAGGTGAAATGCGGGTTGACCGCTTCGGGAAACACCGTGTCGTCCAGCCCGATCCACTGGCCCACGGTGGCGCGATGGGCGACGGGAAGGTGGTAGCCCTCCATGAAGTTTTCCGTCAGCAGCTTCCAGTTGGTCTGCCAGACGTGGTCCTGCGTTTCGCACGGCACGTAGCGGTCCATGCGGAACTGGGCGACGAGGTCGTTCATGGGGGCGAGCAGCTCGGCCACCGGCGTCGCATCGGGGTTGAGCGTGATGTAGATCCAGCCGTTCCACAGCTCGGTGCGGATCTCGGGCAGGCAGAACTTCTTGCGGTCGAAGCTTTCGCTGCGGTCCATGTAGGGCGCGCCGCGCAAGGACCCGTCCTGCGAATAGGTCCAGGCGTGATACGGGCAAACAACGACCTTGGTGTTGCCGCTGCCTTCGAGCAACTGCATCATGCGGTGGCGGCAGACATTGGAGAAGGTGCGGATGGACCCGTCCTTCTGGCGCATCGAGAACACCTGCTGCTCGCCGATGGAGAAGGTGATGTAGTCACCGGCTTCCGGCACGTCGGCGGCCAGGCCCGGACAATGCCAGTCCTGCTCGAAGATCTGCCTGATCTCCATGTCGAGGACAGCGGGATCGGTATACAGCGACGGCGGCGAACTCATCGCCTGGTCGAGCGGAACCGATGCACGCTGCGCAAGCAGGTCGAGGGTATGCGATGTGTCCATGAGGATCACTCCAGATCAGTCCGGGATAACAGCCGTCACTTCGATTTCGACAACCCATTCAGGCCGGGCAAGGGCCGGCACCACGAGCCCGGTGGAGCAGGGAAACACGCCTTCGAGCCACTTGCCCATTTCCAGGTAGACGGCCTCACGATAGCGGATATCGGTCAGGTACACCACGATGCGGCAAATGTGGGACATCTCGGAGCCTGCTTCTTCCAGCAGCATCTTGATGTTGGCCATCGCCTTGGCGGTCTGCTTGCCGGCATCGCCCACGTGCAGGCTTTCGCGGGTGTCCAGGTCCTGGGCCACCTGCCCGCGCAGGAACACCATGGTGCCGCGCGCAACGACGCCTTGCGACAGATCGTTATTGAGCTTCTGCTCGGGATAGGTTTCCTTGGTGTTGAACGGGCGAAGACGCTTGTGGACGGGCATGGCAGGGCTTAACTCCAGTGTTTGGCTTGGCCTTAGTTGTCACCAAAACCCGTTCGCACACAAGCATGTTTCGGCTAAGGTGAGCCCAGTTTCAGATGAACAAGACAGTGACCATCATCGGCGCCGGTATCGTCGGCATGTCAGCGGCGGCGTTTGCCCAGCAGCGCGGCTTCAAGGTGCGGGTGATCGACAAGGTGCCACCGGGCGAAGGCGCGTCGTTCGGCAATGCGGGCGGCGTGGTGGTGTCCAGTGTCACGCCGACCGTGCATCCCGGCATGCTGATGAAGATACCGGGATGGCTGCTTGATCCGAAAGGCCCGATCACGGTGCGCTGGTCGTACCTGCCGAAAGCGCTGCCGTGGCTGCTGGCGCTGGGGCGCAACGCGATGCCGGACCGGGTGCGGAAGATTACCGAGGCGCGCCATTCGCTGGGCCTGCGCGCGCTGGAAGATCATCGCACGGTGCTCGGCCACGCCGGTGCCATGGACCTGCTGGCCATGGACGACGGCCTGATGGTGTACGGCACCCGCGCCCAGTATGACGAAGGTGCCGGCTGGCGCACGGTGAAGGCGGACCATGGCTACCCTGGCGTGGAACTGACACCCGAAGAGGCGCGCGAGCTTGAACCGGACCTGACGCCAGACATGTACCGCGCGGTGTTCTGGGGCGGCTGGCACCGCATCCGCGACCCGCACCGGATGGTGGTGCGGCTGGCCGAACAGGTGGTGCGCGATGGCGGCGAGATCATCCAGGACGAAGTGACCCGCGTGGAGCAGGACGGCAACCGGGTGACGCGGTTGCACTTGAAGGCCGGAGGCGAAGAAGCGGTCGAAAACCTGTGCATTTGTGCGGGCGCCTGGTCGCACGAACTCGCCGCAATGCTGGGATCGAAAGTGCTGCTGGAGGCCGAGCGCGGCTACCACATCATCATGCAGAATGCAGGCATCAGGCTGGGGCGCGCCATCACCCACGCGGCGCAACCCGGCGCGGTGACACCACACCATGACGGCATCAAGATTGCCGGGTCCGACGAGATTGCCGGCAATGATGCCGCCCCCGACTGGCGCCGGGCAGACCAGATGCACGTCTATGGCAAGCGGCTGTTTCCGAAACTGCGCGACCTGGACGGATCTGAAAGCAGGTGGATGGGCCGACGGCCCGGCACACCGGATTCGCTGCCCGTCATTTCGCCGTCTCCGAAGCTTGCCAATGTGTGGTATGGCTTTGGCCATGGTCACCTCGGCCTGACATGGGGGCCGACCACGGGCCGGCTGCTGGCCGAACTGATGGACGGGCATGCCAGCAATACCGACCTTGAACCTTACCGGATCGACCGGCGCATGTAGCCCGGCACACGAGACAAGATGCGCACCGAGACACCCCCGACCATCCACCTCAAGGACTACACGCCGTCGAGCCACGTGATCGACCACGTGTCACTGGACGTATCGCTTGACGCAACCGCCACGCGGGTGGTGGCGACCTCACAGGTCCGGCCCAATCCGGCAGCGAAGGCCGGTGCACGCACGCTGCAGCTTGATGGCGAAGGCCTGGAACTGAAGCGCATCGCCATCAATGGCGAAGAGATCGGCGGCAACCGTTACCGCATCGACGGCGAGAAGATGGTCATCGACAATGTGCCTGCCGAGCCGTTCGAACTGACCGTCGAGACCATCTGCAATCCGCAATCCAACACCGCCCTGTCGGGGCTGTACCGGTCCAACGGCATCTTCTGCACCCAGTGCGAGGCCGAAGGCTTCCGCCGTATTACATGGTTCCTCGACAGGCCGGACGTGATGGCGACCTATGACGTGCGCATAGAGGCGGACAAGGCGTCGTGCCCGGTGCTGCTGTCGAACGGCAACCCGGTCGAACACGGCGACCTGCCGGACGGGCGTCACTATGCGGTCTGGCACGACCCGTGGCCGAAGCCCAGCTACCTGTTTGCGCTGGTGGGCGGCGACCTCGCCTGCGTCAGCGACAGCTTCACCACCATGTCGGGCCGTGAGGTCGATCTTCGCATCTATGTCGAACAGGGCAAGCAGGACCGCTGCGACTGGGCCATGCAAAGCCTGAAGGCCTCGATGAAGTGGGACGAGGAAGCGTTCGGCCGCGAGTACGACCTCGACATCTTCATGATCGTCGCAGTGTCCGACTTCAACATGGGCGCGATGGAGAACAAGGGCCTCAACGTCTTCAACGACAAGTACATCCTGGCCCGGCCCGACACCGCCACGGACCAGGACTACGTGCACATCGAGGCGATCATCGCGCACGAGTACTTCCACAACTGGACCGGCAACCGGATCACCTGCCGCGACTGGTTCCAGCTGTGCCTGAAGGAAGGGCTGACGGTGTTCCGCGACCAGGAATTCACCTCCGACCTGCGCTCGCGCGCGGTCAAGCGAATCCAGGACGTGCGCACCCTTCGCTCGCACCAGTTTCCCGAGGACGCAGGCCCGCTGGCACACCCTGTGCGACCGCAATCCTACATGGAAATCAACAACTTCTATACGGCGACCGTGTACGAGAAGGGTGCCGAGGTCGTGCGCATGATGAAGACCCTGCTGGGGCCGGAGAAGTTTGCCGAGGCGCTGGACATCTACTTCGACCGGCACGACGGCGATGCGGCAACGGTTGAGGATTTCGTGGCCTGCATGGAAGACGCCTCGGGCCGCGACCTGACGCAGTTCTTCCACTGGTACAACCAGGCAGGCACGCCGTCCGTCTCGGCAAAGCTGACGTGGGACGAGGATGCAGGCCTTGCCCGGCTGGAGCTGACGCAGGAACTGCGGCCCACACCCGGCCAGACGGACAAACCGGCCCTGCACATGCCGCTCGGCGTGGGGCTGATCGGGCCGGACGGGCAGGACATGGCCTTGCGCCTTGATGACGGCCGGATGCTGGAAGACGGCATACTGGAACTGCGCGAGGAGCGGCAGGGCTGGACCTTCACCGGCATCACGCAGCAGCCAGTGCTGTCGATCAACCGCGGCTTCTCGGCGCCGGTCAGCATCACCACTGCGCTGCAGGACGACGAGCTGACCTTCCTGATGGCACATGATCGCGACACGTTCAACCGCTGGGAAGCCGCCCAGACGCTGGCGCGGTCGATGATCATGTCGACCATCCAGTCGCTGGCCGACAGCATGCCCGCACCCGGCGTGGACGGATTTGCCGATGCACTGGCGCGCACGCTCGACGATGGGGACCTGGAGCCCGCGTTCAAGGCGCAGATGCTGGCGCTGCCCGGCGAAGCCGACATCGCCAACATGCTGGCACGCAATGTTGACCCGGACCTGGTGCAGCAGGCGCGCGACGTGGTGCGCAAGGCCACGGCCTCAAAGCTCAAGGTCAAGCTGCAGCAGCTTTCCCGCGACCTGCCGGAAGGCCCCTACTCGCCCGATCCCGCAAGCACCGGGCGCCGGGCGATGGCCTATGGCGCGTTGTCGCTATGGTCGGCATCTGACCCGAAGGCGGCGGCGGAGCTGGCCTACAGGCAGTTCAGTGACGCCAGGCACATGAGCGGCATCCTGGGCCCGCTCGGTGTTCTGGCCACGCTCGACGTGCCGCAGCGTGCAGCAGCCCTGGGCGAGTTCCACGAGCGCCACGGCCACGATCACCTGCTGGTCGACAAATGGTTCACCCTGCACGCCATGCGCCCGGATGCGGACGCGCCCGACCACATCAAGGCGCTGATGCAGCACAAGGACTTCAACCTCGACCGGCCCAACCGGGTGCGGGCCCTGATCGGGGCGTTTGCCGGCATGAACCAGGCCGGCTTCAACGCGGCCAGTGGCGCGGGCTATGACCTGGTGGCCGATGTAATCACGCAACTGGACAGCCGCAACCCGCAGATTGCCGCGCGCATGGCCGGCAGTTTCCGCAGCTACCAGATCATGGAACGGTCCCGCCAGGACAAGGCGCGACAGGCGCTTGCCCGCATCAAGGCAAAGGACGGACTGTCAGGCGACACCCTTGAAATGGTTTCCCGGATGCTTGCCTGAGCATCCTCACCCCCGCGTGGCTCACCAGCGCAATTCAACCTCGAACGGCGCCGGAACCGGCTTTCAAACTTGCCAAATCACCCTGACTTCGAATCAATGGGGTGTCAGTGATTCGGTCGGGTATTTGGGGGGACGGGGCATGTGTTGTTCCGGTCCCGTAGTGGCGAGTTCGAGGCTGCAGACCATCACGAAGATTGACGGATGTTGCCTGGACGGCTGAGCACCAGTGACGTGAACCGGACAAGCGTTGTCCGGCGCATGATCGCTTCAACAGGTGTTTTTGCGGCGTTCGCGAGAGGGAAATCTGCGTGTCCAAGGCAAAGCTTGCCGAGCTGTTCTTCAAGGAACGATCGCTGAAGGTCAGCGTCGGCTCCCGGCGGCTGCCCCCTATCGCCATTTCCGAACGCATCCTGCGCAACCTGATCACCGGCCTCATCCTGCTGTTCCTGGTCACGCTGGCAACGGCAATGTTCCTGCAGTTGTCGGCAAGCCGCGACCGGTCGATCGAGTTTTCGAACGACCAGACCTCGCTGGTGCTGCGCGCGGCGGCGGGCGACCTGAGTGCGGCGCTCGGCATCGGGCTGAGCGTTGACGACTCGCCGCGCGAACTGTCACCGGCTGACCTGAAGGAAGTTCTGCCCAGCGACATCGGCCAGCGCGGACGGCAGTTCATGATTGCCGATGCCAACGGCTTTGTGCAGACGAGTTACCCGGAAGACCCGGTGATGAAGGGGCTGAACCTGTCGACACTGTTCGGCCAGAACGCGGTGATGCTGGCGGCTCAGTCCCTGGGCCAGCCGGAACTGGCCGTGACCCCCGCCGGTGAGCAGGTTTATATCGCCACCCGGTCGCTGGCACCCTTCCCCGGCCAGATTGCAGTGGTGCACCCGAAGTCGCGGGTGCTCGCCGACTGGCGTTCGGCCGTAACGCAGATCGCCACGCTGTTCGTGGTGACGCTCGGGGTGCTGGTGCTGCTGGGAACGGCATTCCACTGGCAGGCTGCGCGGGCCGCCGAAGCGGACCAGACGCTCGCCATCGCGACGGAACGGATGGACAAGGCGCTGGACCGCGGCCATTGCGGACTGTGGGACTGGGACATCGCCCGCGGCCGGATATTCTGGTCGAAGTCGATGTACGACATCCTCGGCCTGGAGGCCAAGGGTGAGTTCCTGTCCTATGGCGAGGTGGCCGAGCGGCTGCACGTGGACGATGATCCGCTCGACCGGCTGGTCGATGTCATGCTTCGCGGTGGCCGGCCGGCCATCGACCAGGAATTCCGCATGAAGCACAAGGACGGCCACTGGGTGTGGCTGCGGGCGCGGGCCGAGCTGTCGCAGGCACCGGGGCAGGACGCGCCAAACCTTGTCGGCATTGCCATCGACATCACCGAGCAGAAGCGGCTCGACAAGCTGAACCAGGAAGCGGAACTGCGGCTGCGCGATGCCATCGAGAACGTGTCGGAAGCCTTCGTGCTGTGGGATTCCGACAACAAGCTGGTGATGTGCAACACCAAGTACCAGCAGCTCAACAACCTGCCGGCCAGCGTGTGCCGGCCCGGGTCGCGCTACGAGGACGTGATGCTGGTGGCGCGAGAACCGGTCATACGGCGGCGCACACCAGTCTCTGCCGACATGAGCGGGCCGTGCGTGCCGGACGGGGCTGACGGCAACACGTTCGAGGTGCAGCTCAATGACGGGCGCTGGCTGCAGATCAACGAACGGCGCACCAAGGACGGTGGCTTCGTGTCGGTGGGCACCGACATTTCCAACCTCAAGCTGCAGGAAGAAAAGCTGCTCGAATCCGAGCGCGAGCTGATGAACACGGTGCGTGACCTGCAGAAGTCGCGCATGGAGCTGGAACAGCAGTCGCAACGCCTGGCGGACCTGGCCGAGAAGTACGCCCGCGAAAAGGCGCGTGCCGAATCGGCCAACCGGTCGAAGTCCGAGTTCCTGGCCAACATGAGCCATGAATTGCGCACGCCGCTCAACGCCATCATCGGGTTCTCCGAGGTGATCGAGCAGCAGCTGTTCGGGCAGGTGCAGGTGCCAAAGTACCTCGATTATGCCCACGACATTCATTCATCCGGGCAGTACCTGCTGGACGTTATCAACGACATTCTCGACATGTCGAAGATCGAGGCCGGGCGGGTCACGCTGGAAATCGAGAAGTGCGACGTGACATCAGTGATCGAGGAAGCGCTGCGCATTGTTTCCGGCAGGGCGCAGGAGGGCAAGGTGAGCCTGCGCAAGGACCTGCCCGAAACACTGCATGCCATGGCGGATATCCGCTCGCTGAAGCAGGTGCTGATCAACGTGCTGGCCAACGGCGTCAAGTTCACCCCCGCAGGCGGCTCCGTGACGATCTCGGCGCGGCGCTCATCGAGGAAGGTGGAGATCGTGATTGCCGACAGCGGCATCGGCATTCCGGCCAACCAGATTTCCAAGCTGGGCAGGCCGTTCGAGCAGGTCGAGAACCAGCTCACCAAGACGAGGTCCGGCTCGGGCCTTGGCCTTGCCATATCCAATTCGCTGATCCGGCTGAACGATGGCGACCTTCACATCGCCAGTGAGCAGGGCAAGGGCACGACCGTGACCGTGACCCTGCCGATCGCGCCCAAGGGCCAGCCGGAAAAGCGCATCGTCGAGTCCGATGCAGTGATCGAGCCGATCTCCATCAGCGTCGGCGCCTGACCGGTCATACGCCGGTCAATTGCTCTCACCGTCTTCCTGCTTCTTGCGCCACTTGCGCCGGCTCATGCTCTTGCGCTCGATCTCGTCGGCCATCACCTTGCGCTCGGCGGGGGTCAGCCTGGCGAACAGGTCGCGGGCAATTTCTCCACCACGAGAGATCATGGTGCCAGAGGATTGCTCATAGGTGCTCATCGCCTGTTCGAGCGCGGCCTGGTCGAACGGCTCGGCCCGCAGTGCACCTGCAATGCCCCGTGCCTTGTCGCGCAGGTCAGCACGCAAGCCGCGAAACTCCTGGCGATGATCGCGAAGGGCGGAGAGCAGTTCCTCGCGGCGGGCATCTTCCAGCTGGCGGAAGAAGGCGCGCGGCAACACCTGCGTATAGCCGGGACCGGTGATGCGGTGACCCATGCGACCCTTGCCGAAGAACTGGTGACTGACCAGCGCGGCGATCACCACGAGATTGAGGGCAAGCGACAGGCCCAGCACGATCCACACCCAGGACCAGCGCCGCCGCCGCACAGGTTGTTGAACGGGCGGCGTCAAAGCACACCACCCTCATCATCGGCGTCGATGGCCAGCACGACGTCCAGCACGTCGTCACCGGGTGTCTCGACCTGCAATGCATCGGCCAGCGTGGTGACCGCATTGGTGTCGAGACCGACAAACGCGCCGATGGCAATGCTCGCCGCCATCATGCCCGCAGCCAGCCACGCGCGCACGCCGGTAAACGGTGGCGGTGTGGTGACATCGTCGATGATCTGCGGCTCGGCGGAGATGCGTTGCAACAAGCGTGTGCGCGCGCCTGCAGGCTCCAAGACTGCGGCAGCACCGGCGAGATCCAGCAGCCGGTCAATCCGGTCTGCCTCCCCGGCGGCGGCCTGAGGCAAAAGATGCGGCGCCCGCACGAGGTGGGCAAAGCGCAAGCGGTCAGCCTCGGGCCAGCGCAGCGGGTTGCGGCCATAGGCTTGCAACAACGCCTCGATGCGCGCAGCGTCCCCGGCAGAAATTTCGGTGTGACCATGTGATGATGCGGTCATTTGAGTTGTTCCAGTTCCTCGATAAGGTCGCCCCAGACGGACGACAGGGTGTCCCGAAGGCTGCGGCGCCCGCGCGACAAAAGTGATTCAACGGCTTCAACAGTGACCTGCATGGCTTGTGCCGTTTCCTGATTGCCCAAACCTTCAAAGTACGTCAACTGCAGCGCCATTCGCTGGCGTTCGGGCAATCCGGCCAGTGCTTCCGACACAAGCCCGGCAGCCTGGACATGGCGCAGGGCACCATCCGGCGCTGTCGCCTTGTCAGCCAATTCGTCGAGCCCGTCTCCAGTCGATGGCTTTTGCCGCCGGATCCGGTCGATCGCCATGTTTCGCGCAACCTGCGCCAGCCAGCCCTTGAGGGCAGCCGGATTATTGACCACGCCGGGGTCATGCCACAGTCGCACAAACGTTTCCTGCGCCACGTCCTCGGCATCGGCCGCATTTGCCAGCACGCGGCCGGCAACGCGGAACACCAACCCATAGTGGCGGTCGACAAGCTGGCCAAACGCGGCCTCGTCACCTGCCGCGGCAGCGCCCAGCAAGACGGCGTCAGCCACCGGGGACATGTCCCCGGCGGCTGCGTTGTCGAGTTGGCGATCCGCCGCTGTGCCCATGTTCCATGAAGGGCGCGCAAGTGACCAGTTCATCCAGCCTCACTGTTGCGGGGCGGCGCTGGCACGCTTGCGGGCCTCCGCCCGTGATTTGCGTTTCGCATCATGATAGGCACGCGCCTCGGCCAAAGTCACGCCGCCAGACGTGTCCGAGTCCGCGGCAATGAACAGGCTGGAAATGTGATCCTCCAGTTCCGCCTGCGTTACGGCGCCATCCTTGTCGGCGTCCATGTTCGACAGGATCCGGTCAACCCGGCGCGTGGCCAACGCATTGACCCAGGCTTCGATCTCGGCGCGGGTCACGCGGCCATCCTTGTCGGCGTCAAGGCGCATGAAGCGGCGCCCGGAACGCTCGCCAAGCTCCTGGCGTTCAAGCTCGCCATTGTTGTTCTTGTCGAGCCGTTCGAAGGTGCGTTCGCCGCGCGGCATGCCCGGTTCACGAGCTTGCGCGGCACCTGCCACCAACGTCACGGCTGCAATGCAGGCCAACGGTGCAACGATCAGGGTGCGGAAATTCATCTGTGTAGTTCCCTCTGTCTTGCGCCCCCACAGGCGCGATGGTTGTTGATGTGCCGTTGGCCAACGCACATGAACAAGACGGGAACGGCGGCGTGATTCCGTCGCGACCTCAGGAAATATTTTTTCAGGCGTCGGGACTGCCGATCAGCCGGTCAAAGATGGCGGCCACGTCACGGTTGGCGGCGGCCAGCATCGCCTCGACGGTGGCGAGGTCCGGCGCGGCGACAGCACGCAGCAACAACAGCATGAGGCCGGGCGGGGCTTCGGCTGCATTGAAAGGCCCTGTCGTGCACAGCCGCAGCACCTGCGTCAGGGCATGATAGAGCGTTGCCGCCTGCTCCAGCGCCTCATGGTCGGCAGACGACAGCAGTCCTGCTTCGTGCAGCTTGCCAAGCGCCTCGAAGACGTTGGGAGACAGGATGTCCGGGTGGTCATGCGCGTGCACCAGTTGCAGCCCTTGCGCGATGAACTCCACCTCGACCAGCCCGCCGCGCGCCAGCTTGATTTCCCACAGGCCTGCCTTCGGATTGGCCTGCAGCATGCGCCGGCGCATGTCTGACACGTCGGTCAGCGTGGCGGTAGCGTCGCGCGGGGCGCACAGGACATCGCGGATGATCTGGCCCACGCGGCTGGCAAGGGCGTCATCGCCGGCAACGACCCTTGCACGGGTCAGGGCCATCTTTTCCCAGGTCCAGGCTTCGGTGCGCTGATACCCGTCGAAGCCGTCGACATGGGTGGCAACCGGTCCCTTGTTGCCAGACGGGCGCAAGCGCATGTCGACCTCGTAGAGGTCGCCTTCGGCCGTTTGCGAGGTCAGGGCGGTGATGACCCGCTGGGTGAGCCTCGAGAAATACTGGGACGGGGCAAGCGAACGTGCACCATCCGACCCGTCAGCGCCGGCGTCAAAGTCGTACAGCATGATCAGGTCGAGATCGGAGGCGGCTGTCATTTCCCGGCCGCCCAGCTTGCCCATGGCGATCACCACGAGGCGGCCGCCGGCCACCTGCCCGTGGCGGCTGGCGACGTCGTCCCACGTGGCCTGAAGCACGGCGGCTATCACGGCATCGGCCAGGTTGGAGTAGGCAACGCCCGCCTCCTGCACGCTGACGGTTTCCGACAGGCCGCGCATGCCGATGCGCAGCAGCTTCTCGCGCGCCTCGACGCGGGTGCGGTCGAGCATGTCTTCAAAGGAGACGGCAGATGCGATCACCTGGCCGAACGCTGCCGCCAGTTCGGCGGGCGTCGGCATGGGGCCGAAGAAGTCCGGGTCCAGCACGGCCTCGAGCTGGCGCGGGCGGCGGGCGAGGCCCTGCGCCAGCCGCGGTGCCGAGCCCAGCACCGTGGCCAGCAGTTCCAGCAGGAACGGGTTCGCCTTGAACATCGAGAACAGCTGCACCCCGGCGGGCAGGCCGGAGAGAAACCGGTCGAAGGCGAGAAATGCCTGGTCCGGATGGCCGGTGCGTGACAGCGCCGTGAGCAGGGCCGGCATCAGCTCGGTCAGGCGTTCGCGCGCAGTGCCGGAGCGGGTGGCGGCATAGCGGCCAAAATGCCAGCCGCGGATGGATGCCGAGACCTCGCCGGGCTGCTGGAAGCCCATGCGCGTCAGAGTCTGCAAGGTGTCGGGGTCGTCCTCGCCGCCGGTGAACACCAGCGACCCGGCGTCACTGCCAAGGTCGGGCGTATCCTCGAACAGGCCGGCATAGTGGCCCTGCACCGTCTCCAGGGTCTGGCGGATCCGGCCCGTGAACTCGTCCACTGATGCAAAACCGCAAAACCGGGCAAAGCTGGCAAAGGCATCTGCATCGGATGGCAGGGTCTGTGTCTGCTCGTCGGCGATCATCTGCAAGCGGTGCTCGACCGTGCGCAAGAAGACATAGGCCTCGCACAGCTCGTCGCGGATGGATGGCTCTATCCAGCCTTCATCAACCAGCACCGACAGCATGTCGAGGGTTCGCGCGCCACGCAGCGCCGGGTTGCGTCCGCCCGCAATGAGTTGCTGGGTCTGCACGAAGAACTCGATCTCGCGGATGCCGCCACGGCCGACCTTGATGTTGTGGCCAAGCACGGCAATCTTGCCATGGCCCTTGTGGGCGTGCATCTGGCGCTTGAGCGACTGCACGTCTGCAATCGCTGCGAAGTCGAGGTACTTGCGGTACACGAACGGGATCAGCAGCCGCAGGAACTCCTTGCCCAGCGCAAGGTCGCCGGCGGCGGGCCGCGCCTTGATCATGGCTGCGCGTTCCCAGTTCTGCCCCATGGATTCGTAATAGTTGGCCGCTGCTGAAATGGAGATCGCCACCTGCGTGGCGCGCGGATCAGGGCGCAGGCGAAGGTCGGTGCGGAACACATATCCGTCGGCGGTGCGGTCCTGCATCAGCGCGACGACCTGGCGGGTCAGGCGGACGTAGACTTCCGCGGCGGTGTCCGGGTCGGCAAGTGGCGCTCGTTCGACGTCGTACAGCACGATGAGGTCGATGTCGGACGAGTAGTTGAGCTCACCGGCGCCATGCTTGCCCATGGCCAGCACCACGTAACCCGTGACCGGGTCTTCGCCATCGCGCAGCTTGAACTTCGAGCCCCCGGCAGCCTGGCCCAGCACGAACCGCACGGCTGACTGCAAGGTGGTGTCGGCAAGGCGCGTCAGGGCCGCGGTCACGGCAACGCAGTCCCAGGCACCGGCGATATCGGCCAGTGCAATCAGCAACGCAGCATGATTGCGGGCGATGCGCAGGTCGTGCTTGACGTTGGCTTCGCTGTCATCGCCGGCACAAGCGGCTGCCGCCTTGCAGATGTGCTCGAACACCTGGCCGGGCGGTTGCGACAGGGCGTCGGCCGCAAAGGCCGGATACCTGCGGATCAGGCCGGTGAGGAACGGTGAGCCTGCGAGTACGTGCGCCAGCAGCGTGCGTGCGGCGGCTGAGCGCTGCGCAAGGGCTGCAAGCGATGGATCGCCTGCTGCAAGATCGGTGACATCCGGCGACAGGTCGCTGGAGGCCGGCAGGTGGCTGACATCATGGTCTGACAAGGGTGGCACAGTCATGGTGGCAGCAACCTATCGCGCACGCTGCCGCCTCGCCAGAGCTTCATGACCCGAGGGGTGGAAACTCCAGCCGTACCGTCAGTCCCGCCCCGGAACCGCCAATCAGCAGCTTGCCGCCATGCAGTTTCATGACGCTGTCGACCAGCGCCAGGCCCAGCCCGCTGCCGGGTTCGGAACGGCTCGCGTCCAGCCGGACAAACCGGTCCTTCACCCGTTCGCGGTCGGCCATGCCGATGCCGGGACCGGTGTCAGCCACGACAATGCACTGGCCACCACCCGATGCCGGTTCGATGGAAACGCGGATGAACGGCGCACCACTTTGCTCGTTGCGGCCGTACTTCATGGCATTGTCGAGAAGGTTGGTGAGCGCCTGCGCAATCAGTTGCCGGTCAGCTTTCACCATGGCGGTGTCCGGCAGAACGAGGTCAAGCTCGCCGCCATCATCCTCGGCAATCGGCCCGTAGAGGTCAGCGACATCGGCCACCAGTGGCACAAGGTCAGTGGGGTACATGCCTTCCCGGGCATGGCCGGCTTCGGCCCGGGCAATGGACAGCAGCGCGTTGAAGGTGTTGAGCAGGCCGTCGGCCTCCGCGATGTTGGCTTCCAGTGCTGCGCGATGATCCTCCGGCGACTTCGACCGCAAGGCATCCTCGGCGCGCACCCGCAACCGGGTCAGCGGCGTGCGCAGGTCATGGGCAACATTCGACGAGACCTCCTTCATGCCACTCATGAGCTGGCCGATCTGGTCCAGCATGCGGTTGAGGTTTTCCGACAGCCGGTCAATCTCGTCACCTGATCCGGACACCGGCATGCGTTCGGCCATGTTGCCGGCCATGATGGCCCGGCTCGCCTCGTTGATGCGGTCAACCCGGCTCAGGAAGTTGCGGCTGGTCAGGATGCCGCCCCCTATGCCCAGCACCAGGGTCAGCCCGAGCGCCCAGAGCAGCGAGGTGCGGATGATGGCATTGAACCGGCGGCGCTCTTCAACGTCGCGGCCCACGACGAGGCGCAAGCCGCCGTCCAGCTCGATGAAGAAGGCACGCGCGGTGTGGTTTATGGTGCCGCCCGGCGTTTCGTAGGGGAACTGGAAGTCGATGACGCCGCGCTCGCCGATGGCTTCGGCGGGCAGCGAGGGCAGGTTGCCGGCAATGCGGCGGCCAATGCTGTTGGTCAGCAGGTAAACGCCGCCTTCGGATTCTCGCGAGCGGCTGTTGATGATGGCGAGCAGTCCGGTCGGCCCGCGCTGACGGTATTGCTCGGCGAGGCCCTTGACCTCAGCTTCCAGCGTATCCTCGACCTGACGGTCCAGCAGGATGGCGGTATTCCAGTAGATATAGCCGAGGATGGCTCCCACGGAGATCGCGAACACCGTGAGATAGACCGCGCCCAACCGGAAGGTCGAGCTGCTGAAGAGCTTAGGATTGAGTGGCACGGATGGTATACCCCGCGCCGCGAACCGTGTGCAGCAGCGGCTCGTCGAAGTCCTTGTCGATCTTGCTGCGCAACCTCGAGATGTGGACGTCGATCACGTTGGTCTGCGGATCGAAATGATAGTTCCAGACATTTTCCAGCAGCATGGTGCGGGTGACGACGCTGCCGGCGTTGCGCATCAGGTACTCAAGCAGCTTGAACTCGCGGGGCTGGAGCAGGATGTCCTCGTTGGCGCGGCGTGCGGTGCGGGCCAGCAGGTCGATCTCGAGGTCTCCCACCTGCAGGCGCGTCTTGTGGGGTTCGGCAGACTTGCGCCGGGCCAGCGTCTCGACACGGGCCAGAAGTTCAGTGAAGGCATAGGGCTTGGCGAGGTAGTCATCGCCACCGGCACGCAAGCCGACGACCTTGTCGTCCACTTCGCCCAGCGCAGACAGGATAAGGACCGGGGTGGAGATGTTCTCCTGGCGCATCAGGCTGATGACCGACAGGCCATCCATGCCCGGCAACATGCGGTCCATGACGATGACGTCATGTGATTGCTCACGTGCCATGGCGAGGCCATCCGGGCCATTGGCCACGTGATCGACGACATAACCTTCCTCGGTCAGACCCTTGACCAGCCAGTTGGCCGCTTCGCGATCATCTTCAACAACCAGTATCTTCATGACTGAAGCATCCCTTCTGCCCGGCCATGCGAGGCCGTTCGCTTACCCTTGAATAGCAGTAGGGTGCCCCTGCGTGCCAGTGTTCGATGTGACCTTGATGCAGGGGGGCGGGGGTCAACGGATCGGAACACTGCTTGTGCACACAGGGGCACCCAGTCAGGCGGCGGCAGGTACAGAGGGGGCAAACCGCGCCGCCCGAGACTACTACATGGTGTCAGCCCTTTGCATTTTGAAGGGCCACAAAGCGCTGACCACGATCATTTTTCACCAGCAGCAGAACTGCCTTGCCGGCTTTCTTCCTCATCGCCGACCGCAGCGCCTCGACAGCGGCTTCCGGCTGGCTGACGGATGCACCCTCGATCTCGAGGATCACATCACCAGCCTTGATGCCCTGAAGCGCAGCAGGCGAGCCTTCCAGCACGTCGGATACGGCAACGCCTTCACCATCCGGGCTGGGGGCCAGTGCGAGCCCCAGACGGGGCGTATCTTCAGGCTCACCGCCCTTGCGGCCGGTTACAGCGGCCACGGCATCCTCACCGGGCATGGTGCCAACCGATACGGTAACGATGCGTTGCTTGCCATCACGGAACACGGTCATGTCGACGCTGGTGCCAGGCTTGATGTCCGCCACCTTGCGCGACAGTTCCTTGGGCCCGGCAATCTCTTCGCCATTGACGGCCAGGATGGTATCGCCGGTGCGCAGGCCGGACTTGCCGGCCGGTGAGTCATCACTCACGGCCGCAATGATGGTGCCGGCGGGCTTGTCGAGGCCGATGCTGTCGGCAATCTCGGCGCTGACGGGCTGGATCTGTACGCCAAGCCAGCCACGCGTCACGGTGCCATCGTCTTCAAGGTCGGCGATGATGGTTTTCGCCGTGGAGGACGGGATGGCGAAGCCGATGCCGACGCTGCCGCCGGAGGGCGAATAGATGGCCGTATTGATGCCGACTACTTCACCCTTGAGATTGAAGGCCGGGCCGCCGGAATTGCCGCGGTTGATCGGCGCGTCGATCTGCAGGAAATCATCGTAGGGGCCTGCACCAATGTCGCGGCCTGCCGCCGAGATGATGCCGGTGGTGACGGTGCCGCCCAGGCCGAATGGATTGCCGACCGCAAGCACCCAGTCGCCAACGCGAGGCTTGCTCTCGGCAAACTTCAGCGGCCGGAAACTGTCGGTCGAAGTCGATCTTGAGCAGGGCGAGGTCGGTCTTCGGATCAACGCCAATGACCTTGGCGGTGTATTCGCGGCCGTCGGAGAACTTCACGTCCACCTCGGAGCCCTTGTCCACCACGTGGTTGTTGGTGACGACGTAGCCATCTTCAGAGATCACGAAACCGGACCCCTGCGACGTGGAACCGCGACGTTGCTGGCGCGGTGGCACCGGCATCTGCTGGCCACCGGGCTGGTTGCGGAAGAACCGCTCCATCGGGGAACCGGGCGGGAACCCGAACTGGAACTGCTGGCCATCAACCTGGCCTGGTTCGCTGGTGGCCGCGTACTTGACCTGCACCGACACGACCGAAGGCATGACCTGGTCAACGAGATCTGCAAAGCCTTCTGCCGGCGCGCCGGCCAGTGCCGACTGGGCAATGGCAGGGGCCGGGGTGAACATGACCGAGTTGGTGGCAAGCGCGGTGGTACCCAGCAGGCCTGCAACGGCCAGTGCTGTGACCGTCCTGCGGGCGATGGAAGGTCTGGATGAATTGGGGGACATGGAAGTGAACTCCTCGTTCGGCTCGTCATTGAATTCCGTTGAGAAGTTAGATAGTGCAGGCAACATTACACGGCGCTGTCCGCCGGGTTAAATCTTGTTAATCGGCAGGCCCGAACCATGCTCCAGAAACCCAAGGCTTATGTCTCCTGGAGTTCCGGCAAGGATTGCGCCTATGCACTCTGGCAGGCGCGCAAAGCGGGTGACTATGACATCTGCGGGCTGCTGACGACGACCAACGAACAGGTCAGCCGGGTCGCGATGCACGGAACCCGCAACGAGTTGTTGCACCGGCAGGCGCAGGCGGTGGGACTGCCGGTGCTGGAAGTGGGGTTACCGTGGCCCTGCACCAACGAGGACTACGCCTCCCGCATGATGGCGGCGTGCGAGGCGATGAAGGCAGACGGTGTCAGCCATGTAATCTATGGCGACCTCTACCTGGAAGACATTCGCGCCTACCGCGACGAGAAGATGGCGCAGGCGGAGCTGACTGCAGTCTATCCATTGTGGAAGCAGGATACGCGGCAACTGGCCCGCGACATGATCTCGACCGGCCTGAAAGCCGTGGTGGTGTGCATAGACCCGAAGAAGCTGGATGCGAGCTTTGCCGGGCGGTGGTTCGACGAGAAATTCCTGAACGATCTGCCCGATGGAATCGACCCGTGCGGCGAGAACGGCGAGTTCCACACCTGCGTGGTGGATGGACCAATGTTTTCCGCACCGATCAGCGTACAGGTTGGCGAGAGGGTCGAGCGTGACGGGTTTGTGTATGCTGACGTGGTGCCAACCTAGCCCAGGTCAGGCTTGTTCGCCTGCCACGCGGGTAATGACGGCTGCCCCGGCCTCCAGCGTACGATGCACCGGGCACTTGCCGGCGATCTCGGCCAGCTTTGACCGCAGGTCCGGCGCGATATCACCCTCGACGGCGATGACCCGCTCGAAGCGGTCGATCCGCCCGGTGCGGCCTTCGCCACAGTCCTTGCAATCCTCGGTATGCACCTTGCCGTGGCTCACATCCACCGTAATCCTGGGAAGGTCGAGCTTCTTGTGGCCGGCATACATCCGCAATGTCATCGCCGTACACGTGCCCAATGCCGCTGCCAGCAGGTCATAGGGTGACGGCCCGGTGCCATCACCACCCACAGATGCAGGCTCGTCGGCCAGCAGATGATGACCATTGACGAGGACATCCTGCTGGAACTTGCCGTTGCCCGTCTCGCGCACCCGCACGGCACCACCTGCAGCAGGTTGCGGGCGGGCGTCAGCAGGAACGTAGCGATTTGCCCATGCAGCAAGCGTATCGGCAACGAACACTGCGTCTTCGTGGCGGCTGAGCAGGTGGTCGGCACCATCGAGCGAAATGAAGCTCTTGGGGTGCTTTGCCGCCATGAAGATGCCGGCTGCATTGTCGATGCCGACGATTTCATCCAGCGGGGCGTGAAAGATGATCAGGGCGCGCTTCAGGTGGGCGATCTGCGGGGTCAGGTTGCTGGCCCGGACGTCATCAAGGAAAGACTTGCGGATGGTGAAGGTGCGGCCGGCAAGCGACACCTCGGCTTCGCCGGATTGCTCAATGTCATCGATTTTCGCACCGAAGTTGCGGGTGACGTGTTCGGCGTCGGCAGGCGCGCCGATGGTGGCGACGGCCTTGACCTCGGCAATTCTGGCTGCCGCTGCCAGCACCGCCGCCCCGCCAAGGCTATGGCCGATCAGCAACGCGGGCGCGCTGTATTCCGTTCTCAGCCAGCCGGCTGCCGCGACAAGGTCCTCCACGTTGGAGGAAAAGCTGGTGTTGGCAAACTCGCCATCGCTGGCACCAAGGCCGGTAAAGTCAAACCGCAAGGTGGCGATCCCGTGCCCGGCCAGCGCGGCGGCAATGCGGCTGGCGGCAAAGATATCCTTGGAGCAGGTGAAGCAATGGGCGAACAGCGCATAGGCGCGAGGCTTGCCCGCCGGCATGTCAAGCCGGGCTGCCAGCGTGGCACCGAGCGAGCCTGCAAATTCGATCTTTTGAGATCTGACGGTCATGGCATGCCTGTTCCAGAGAGTTCGCCGGCGGCAGGATCAGTTGCCGTCCTTGAGCATTTGCCGAAGCTTCTTGCGCTCTTCCTCGCTCAGTCCGGCTTCCGGCCCGGCGACGGTTGCGACACGGCGGTTGCGCCACAGAACCAATCCACCCAGCAGCAACAGGATGAAGGGCCCGGCCCACAGCACGAACGTGTTGAGGCTGAGGCGGGGCTTGAGCAGCACGAACTCACCATACCGCGAAACCAGGTAGTCGGTGACCTGCTCGTCGCTGTCACCCTTGACAAGGCGCTCGCGGATGAGCACCCGCAGGTCACGGGCAAGTGGGGCATCGCTGTCGTCGATCGACTGGTTCTGGCAGACAAGGCAGCGCATTTCGGCTGACAGCGCCCGGGCCCGTGTCTCGAGCTTCGGATCACTCAGGATCTCGTCAGGCTGCACGGCGAACACCGGCATCGAAACAGATGCCAGGATCATCAGGACCACGAACAATCGCCGTAACATCACGTGCCCCTATTCTGCCGGCTGGACCACGGGTGTGGCAGACTTCCGGGGTGCACCGATGCGGTAGCGGCGGTCCACAATGGACAGGAATCCGCCAACGAACATCAGCGCCGACCCAAGCCAGATCATCCAGACGAGCGGATGGAAGTAGGCCCGTACGGTGCGGCCTGCTTCGCCGGCCCTGTCGCCGAGGACGACGTACACATCGCCATCGAGGTAGGGCTTGATGCCGACCTCGGTGGTGGGCTGGTTGGACGGTTTGAAGACGCGCTTCTCGGACCAGATTTCCGCCGGCGCACCCGAGCCGGAGGATACCTCGAAGTTACCCCGCTCGGCTGAGTAGTTTGGGCCGGTGAATGGTGCTTCACCCTTGAAAGTGACCGATCTGCCGCCGATCTGCATCGAATCGCCGGGCTTGAGCACGGTGACGATTTCCTGCTTCCAGGCGCTGATGCCAACGATGCCGATGACCATTACGCCAACGCCGGCGTGCGCCAGCATCATGCCCCATGCAGCACCCGGCAAGCCCTTCAGCCGCGCCCACGCCACGGGAAGTTCAACCTGGCCAAGTTTTGTTTTGGAGATGAGTTCCTGGACGGCTGCCGCCACCATCCAAGCCCCGATGGCAGCCACCAGCGGCGCAAGCCAGGGACCGCGCCATTGCCAAACTGCGGCGACAACACCCACCACCACGGCAATTGCAGCAGCGGCCCACAGGCGCTGGGTGGCAGCCCACATGTCAGCCCGCTTCCACGACAGCAAGGGTCCGAGCGGCACCAGCAACAGCAGCGGCACGATGATCGGTCCGAAGGTCAGGTTGAAATAAGGCGGCCCGACGGAGATCTTCTCGCCGGTTACCGCTTCGAGCGCGAGCGGATAAAGCGTTCCGATGAACACCGCCGCGCACGCCGTGGTGAGCAGCAGGTTGTTGACGACCAGTGCACCCTCGCGGCTGATCGGTGCGAACAGCCCGCCGGTCCTGATGACAGGAGCGCGCCATGCGTAAAGGGCCAACGCCCCGCCGATGAACACGCACAGGATGCCAAGCACGAATACCCCGCGCGCCGGGTCGACAGCGAACGAATGCACCGACGTCAGCACACCCGAGCGCACCAGGAATGTGCCCAGCAGCGACAGCGAGAAGGCGAGGATCGCAAGCAGGATGGTCCACACCTTGAGCGCGTTGCGCTTTTCAACGACGATGGCCGAATGCAGCAGGGCCGTTGCTATGAGCCACGGCATGAACGAGGCGTTCTCGACCGGGTCCCAGAACCACCATCCGCCCCAGCCCAGTTCGTAATAGGCCCACCACGACCCGAGCGCGATGCCGGCTGTGAGGAACATCCATGCAGCCAGCGTCCACGGGCGCACCCAGCGCGCCCAGGCAGCATCGACCTTGCCTTCAAGCAGGGCAGCGACGGCAAACGAGAACGCAATCGACAACCCCACATAGCCGGCATAGAGCAGCGGCGGGTGGATGGCGAGTGCGGGGTCCTGAAGGATCGGGTTCAACCCCCTGCCCTCGATCGGCGCCGGGTCAAGCCTGTTGAACGGGTTGGAGGTCATCAGGATGAACAGCAGGAAAGCCACCGAAATGGACCCCTGCACGGCCAGCACCCGTGCCTTGAGGCTGGGTGGCAGGTTGCCGCCAAACACGGCGACCGCCGAGCCAAACGTCGCGAGGATGAGCACCCACAGAACCATCGAACCTTCATGGTTTCCCCAGACGCCGGATATCTTGTAGATCAACGGCTTGTCGGAATGGGAATTCTGGAAGACGTTCTCGACCGAGAAATCCGACGTGATGTAGGACTGCGTCAGGCAGATGAACGAAATGGCGATGAGCGCAACCTGCAACATGGCCGCGACTGGCGCCACAGCCATCAATCGCTGGTCGCCGCGCCATGCGCCATACATCGGTACGGCCGTCTGGTAGATTGCCGTGGCGAAGGCCAGGATCAGCGCAAATTGTCCTATTTCCGGTATCATTGCGTGGAACTCCCTGACGGCATCGCAGCACCATCCTTCCATACGCCCTTGGCCTTGAGCGCATCGGCCACCTCGCGCGGCATGTAGTTTTCGTCGTGCTTGGCGAGAACGGTATCGGCCTTGAAGCTGCCGCCGGGTTCAAGGATGCCCTCGGCAATCACGCCCTGTCCCTCACGAAAAAGGTCCGGCAGGATGCCTACATAGCTGACCTTGATATCCTTGCTGGTGTCGGTGACGGTAAAGCCCACTTCCTTGCCCTGTCCGCGAATGACCGACCCGTCTGCCACCAGGCCGCCAAGCCGCATGCGGGTGCCCGGTTCCACATTCTTCTCGACGACGTCAGACGGGGTATAGAAGAAGGTAATCGTGTCAGACAGCGCATAGAGCACAAGCCCCGCTGCAACGCCGAGCACAGCCAGACCGGAGCCCACCAGCACGCCGCGCTTCTTCTTTTTCGTCAGAGCCATCTGTGTTCCCGTCTCCCGGTTTGCATCAAAGCCCCAGTGCCTTGCCTGTCTCGTCCAGGGCAGCCGCGGCACGCTCATCGTTGCTGAAGGCAGCCTTGGCACGTGACAGCGCATCGGCGGCCTTGTCCTTTTCGCCCAGCACCATACGCGCCCTGATGAGGCGGAGCCAGCCATCAAGATCAGAGCCGTCTTCTGACAGGCGCTTGTCGAGGCCTTCGACCATGCCGCGGATCATGGCGGTGCGGTCGGTCTGTGACATCTGCTGGCCAGCCTGCATCTGCTCTTCGCTGAGGGCTGGCCCCTTGGGCAGCTGCGGCAGCACAGACGGGGTATCGCCGGACAGTTTTGCCATCTCGCTCTCAACAACCGGGCGCCACGGCGCATCAGCGGGACCTTCCGCCAGCATGGACTGCCATTGCGCGCGGGCTTCGTCAGCCTTGCCCTCCTGGCTCTTGGCAAGGGCCAGAAAGAAACGCGCCTTCATGTTTGATGCATCTGCCTTGGTGGCGGCCTCAAAAACCTGCACGGCGTCGGCTTCAACCAGCCCCTGGCGTGCCACGACCATGGTCTCTCCCAGGTCAGCCAGCACCGCCGGATCGGGCCCGGCAAGCCGCAGCACCTGACGGTAGGCATTGGCTGCATCATCATGGCGGCCCATGCGTACATAGATCGGGGCGAGCACCGACCAGCCCTTGGCATCGGTGGGGTTCATCTCCAGATGCTTCTCGACCTGGCGCACCATTGCCACCATGTCCTGGTTGGCGGCTGCCTGTTCAAGCCGCGCCTCAAGTGGTTGCGCGGGCAATTCGGGCCGGCCGACGTTCAGGTAGATGGCCATCGCCATTACCGGAATGGCCACGACCGTGCCAAGGCGAAGCCACGCCGGTGCAGATGCAACTGTGGCCTTTGCCGACGAGGCACGTTCATCGCTTGCCGACAGGATGCGGCGGGAAATCTCGTTGCGGGCAGCGTCTGCCTCGGCCTTGCCAATGACGCCGGCGGCCATGTCGCGGTCCAGCTCGGCCAACTGGTCCTTGTAGACCACGAGGTCAAAGTCCGCCCTTTCCGTGGGCGCGGATGATTTGCGCGCATACAGCGGAGCCATGAGCACGGCAATGACAAGCGCCGTCAGAACGGCAAAGGCGATCCAGAGCAACATGTCGCTCACTTAACAAACCGGTGGTTGCGATTTCAACTCAACATTTAGACAGGTTATGCCGCCCCTGCATGGCCGAGTACCAGCGTTGCGGTGTCGCAGTTATGGGGGTGAGCGTCGCAATCGATTGGTGCCCGGCGGGCGGGTTTGATAGATTGACCCCGGTCTAACGGCCTCAACATCGGGTGAGACCGGACAGGAAAATGCAACTCATGAAACGCTATTCGATTTTTTCGTTGGCGCGCAACGCGCTCAACTACCACAAGGATTGGGAGCGCGTCTGGCGCAGTCCCGAGCCCAAGGCCGAGTACGATGTGGTCATCGTCGGTGCGGGCGGGCATGGCCTTGCCACGGCTTACTACCTCGCCAAGGAACACGGCATCACCAACATGGCGGTGATCGAGAAGGGCTGGCTGGGCGGCGGCAACACGGGCCGCAATACCACCATCATCCGGTCCAACTACCTGCAGGATCCCTCGATCGCCATCTATGAGCTGGCCCGGTCGCTGTATGAAACCCTGTCGCAGGAGCTGAACTACAACCTGATGTTCTCGCCCCGCGGGGTGCTGATGCTGTGCCAGACCGAGCACGAATATCGCGCGTTCCAGCGCACCGCCCACGCCAACCGGCTGGCGGGGCTGGATTGCCGCATGATCAACCCTGCCGAAGTGAAGAAGATCGTGCCGATCATCAACGACAGCCCCGATGCGCGCTACCCGATCCTCGGCGCCTATTACCAGCCGCGCGGCGGCACGGGCCGGCATGATGCGCTGGCCTGGGGCTATGCCCGCGCCATCAACTCGATGGGCGTGGACGTGATCCAGAACTGTGAAGTGACCGGCATGATCCGCGAGGGCGGCAGGATTGCCGGCGTGCGCACCTCGAAGGGCACGATCAAGGCCAAGAAGGTTGCCGTGGTCACCTCGGGCCACACGTCGATGCTGATGGAAATGGCCGATGTGCGCATGCCCATCGAGAGCCTGTGCCTGCAGGCGCTGGTGTCCGAACCGATCAAGCCGGTGATTGATTGCGTGGTGATGGCCAATACCGTGCACGGCTACATGAGCCAGTCCGACAAGGGCGAACTGGTGATCGGCGGCGGCACCGATGCCTACAACAACTACTCGCAGCGCGGGTCATTTCCGGCCATCGAGCACACGGTGTCGGCACTGGTCGAGACGTTCCCGATCATCTCGCGGCTGCGCATGCTGCGCCAGTGGGGCGGCATCGTCGACATGACCGGCGACCGTTCGCCAATCATCGGCCTGACGCCCGTCAAGGGTCTGTACGTCAACTGCGGCTGGGGTACTGGCGGCTGGAAGTCGATCCCGGGTCAGGCTTCGTGTTTGCCGACACCATTGCCAATGACCGCCCGCACCCGATCGCCGAGCCATTCGGCCTCGACCGGTTCAGGCAGGGACGCTTCATCGATGAAAGCGTGGCTGCGGCCGTGGCACACTAGGAACCAGAGATCATGCTGATTGTTCACTGCCCCGTGTGCGGGGTCGAAGGCGACGAAACCGATTTCCACTATGGTGGCCAGGCCCATATCCGCCGGCCGGCCAGCCATGACCCGCATGCCATCACCGACGATGAGCAGCGCGACTACCTGTTCATGCGGTTCAACCCGAAGGGACTGCACTTCGAGCGCTGGCGTTGCGACCGTGGCTGCGGCAAGTGGTTTCACGCCGCGCGCGACACCGTGAGCCTCGAGTTCAAGGGCTACTACGGCATCACCGAACTGCCGCCCCGCGAGCTTCAGGAGCAGGCGAGCGGACAGTGGGCCGACTTCTTCAGGTCGCTCAGCGCACCGGGTGCAACGGCGACTGCCGCAAAGCCCGCAAAGACAGCCAGCAAATCTGCCAAGGGGGCAGCAAAGTCATGAGTGGCAGGCCATACAGATTGCCGGAAAGTGCCGCGCCCGGCGCGCGCATCGACCGCACCAAGCCTGTGTCGTTCAGTTTTGACGGCAAGACCGTGCGCGGCTTTGCGGGCGATACGGTTGCCTCCGCTGTCACCGCCTCCGGGCGAACGGTGTTTGGCCGCAGTTTCAAGTATCACCGTCCGCGTGGCGTGATCGGGCTGGGCTCGGAAGAGATGAATGCGCTGATCGGCGTTGGCGAGGGCGGCACCGTTGAGCCCAACCTGCGCGCCACGCAGGTAGAGCTGTACAACGGCCTCAAGGCCACCAGCCAGAACCGCTGGCCGAGCCTCGATTTCGACGTGGGCATCGTCAACAACTACATGTCGCGGCTGTTCCCCGGCGGGTTCTACTACAAGACGTTCATGTGGCCGCGCTCGTTCTGGGAAACCGTGTACGAGCCGTTCATCCGCAAGGCTGCCGGTCTTGGGGAAGCCGCGCGCGACCGCGACCCGGATACCTATGAACAGATGCACGTGCACGTGGATGTGCTGGTTGTGGGTGCCGGCGTTGCCGGTATTGCAGCTGCAGAGGCTGCCGCTGCCAGTGGTGCGCGCGTGTTGCTGGCCGATGAGAACCCGGTGTTGGGCGGCGTTGCCGACATTGCCGGCGGCACCATTGATGGCGCGGCACAAACCGATTGGGTGGCGCAGAAGGCCAGCGCTTTTGCGCGCGCCGGCAACGTGCATGTGCTGACCCGCACCACCGTCGTGGGCCACTATGAGGACAACTACCTGCTGGCTGCCGAGCGGGTAAGTGATCATGACCCGTCGCTGGCCGCCACCGGCGCGCCGCGCCACCGGTTGTGGAAAATCCGTGCCGGCCAGGTGATCGTGGCCACCGGCGCGCTGGAACGACCCATCGCATTTGCCAACAATGACCGACCCGGCATCATGATGGCGTCTGCCGCCCGTGCCCTGGTCGAGCGCTACGGCGTGGCTCCGGGCATGAACGGCGTCATCTTCACCAACAATGATGACGCCTATCTCACCGCCCTCAAGTTGCACCGGGCCGGGGTTGGCGTCAGCCGCATTGTTGATGTGCGCCAGCAGGTATCCTCGGCGCTGGCCGAAGAAGCCCGCGCAGCCGGCCTTGCCGTGCAGACGGGTGCTGCCATTGCCGGTGTCGAGACGCAGGCCGGTGGCAAGCAGATCACCGCAGTCAAGGTTGCGCCCTATGCGCCTGGCCGTGGCCGCGTGGTCAACGAGGACCGCGTTGAGTGCGATTTTGTGGCCGTGTCGGGAGGGTTCAACCCGGTCGTGCACCTGTGGTGCCACAATGGCGGCAAGCTGCGTTTCGATGACGCGATGCAGAGCTTCAGGCCGGACCGGCACAATGATGCGATCCACATGGCCGGCGCCGCCAACGGCACGTTCGACCTGGCCGGATGTCTGGATGAAGGCTATGCGGCCGGCGAGAAAGCCGCCATCGCAGCAGGCCGCAAGGCGGGCAAGGTCAGCAAGGCATCAGCCGCAGGTGGCGATGCCGGTACCGTGCAGGCAATCTGGTTTGCCCCGGCCACCGGCAAGTACAATGAAGGCAACAAGCACTTCATCGACTTCCAGAACGACGTGACCGCAGCAGACTTGGAACTCGCCCAGCGCGAAGGCTACGAGTTGGTCGAGCACACCAAGCGCTATACCACGCTCGGCATGGCCACCGACCAGGGCAAGACCTCCAACATCAACGGTCTTGGCGTGATATCCGATGCCACCGGCAAGCGGATCCCTGAAATCGGCACGACGACGTTCCGCCCGCCCTACACCCCCTACTCATTCGGCTCGATTGCCGGCACCAAGACGGGTGAACTGTTCCTGCCCGTGCGCCGCACGCCGGTTTATGACTGGCACATCAGCAAGGGTGCTGCATGGGAGCCGATCGGCCAGTGGCGCCGGGCCTACTGCTACCCGCGCAACGGCGAGAACAAGAAGGATGCGATCAACCGCGAAATTCTTGCGGTACGCAACAAGGTCGGCCTGCTCGACGCCTCGACGCTGGGCAAGATCGAGATCAAGGGCCCAGACGCGGGCAAATTCCTCGACCTCGTCTACACCAACGTGTTCTCGACGCTGAAGCCGGGCAAGTGCCGCTATGGGCTGATGATGAACGAGATGGGCTTCCTGATGGACGACGGCGTGACCGTCCGGCTGGGGGAAGACCACTTCCTGATGCACACCACGTCAGGCGGGGCTGACCGCATAGGCCAGTGGCT
Source organism: uncultured Alphaproteobacteria bacterium (assembly GCA_963700735.1). Lineage (GTDB taxonomy): Bacteria > Pseudomonadota > Alphaproteobacteria > Rhizobiales > Aestuariivirgaceae > Anderseniella. Next base: position 311,537 of record CAVOYR010000004.1, on the reverse strand, counting down.
GGAAGAATGGCTGCAGACCGAATGGACCAGCCTGAAGGTGTTCGTGACACCGGTCACCGAGCAGTGGGCGCAGTTTGCAATCGCCGGTCCGAAGGCGCGCAAGGTGCTTCAGTCTGTCGACAGCAATATCGATTTCTCGCCCGAGGCGTTCGAGTTCATGTCGTACCGCGAAGGCACCTTTGCCGGTTATCCGGTGCGCATCTTCCGGATCAGCTTCTCGGGCGAACTGTCTTACGAAATCGCCACGCCGTCGAACTTCGGGCGCGGCCTGTGGGAAGCACTGATGCAGGCAGGTGCCTCGGAAGGCATCGAGCCTTATGGCACCGAGGCCCTGCACGTGCTGCGCGCCGAGAAGGGCTTCATCGTGATCGGCGACGAGACCGACGGCACCGTAACGCCCTATGACGTGAACATGGGCTGGGCTGTGTCAAAGAAGAAAGACGACTTCATCGGCAAGCGCTCGCTAAGCCAGTCGTTCCTGGCGTCCGAGGGCCGCAAGCAGCTTGTCGGCCTGGAAACAACCGACCCCAACCAGGTATTGCCGGATGGCGCCTACGCGGTGGCGGAAGTAAAGCCGCAGCCGCCGATGAAGATGATCGGGCAAGTCACTTCTAGCTACTGGAGCCCGACGCTGCAGCGGTCGATCGCCATGGCACTGATCGAGGGTGGATTGTCGATGATGGGCCAGACGGTCTCGTTCCCGCTGGAAGGCGGCAAGGTTGTGGAGGCGAAGATCGTGTCTCCGGTGTTCCTCGATCCGGAAGGGAAACGGCAGGATGTCTGAACCACACTTCAACAGCGCGCTGGCGCACATGGCCGGGCGCGATGGCACCAGGGGCCTCAGCATCGCCATGCGAGAGATCTCCGATCGCGGCATGATCGACCTGCGCGGCGAAGCCACTTCGACGAAGTTCAGGCAGGCCGTGAAGTCCGTGCTGGGCGTTGACCTGCCGCTGAAACCGCGCACCAGCGTCAGCAATGCTGATGTGACGGTGTTCTGGCTCTCGGTCGACCAATGGCTGTTGACCTGCCCGCGCGGGCAGGAAGGTTTACTTCTCGAAAAGCTGACCAAGGCCGTGGACGGACTTCATTCTCTCGCCGTGGACGTGTCCGACATGCGCTGCATCCTCCGGCTCGAAGGCAGCAACGTGCGCGAAGTGCTGATGAAGGGCTCCTCAATCGATTTCACGGCGCCCGAGTGCAAGGCCGGCTTCGTTCGCCGGCTGGTGTTTGCCGAGATCGCTGCCCTTGCCCACGTCGTATCCACCGAACCGGACACCGTGGACCTCTACGTGTTCCGGTCGTTTGCGGACTACACCTGGAAGTGGATCGAGGCGACCGCGAAGCCCGGGGCCGTCATCGGCCTGTTCTCCAGGGCTGGCTGATCTCTCGTACACACCTGAAACGAACAACGCCCGGGACCAAAGTTCCGGGCGTTTTGTCTTTTGCAACCTGATGTGCGACTACCGCGGCATTGACCCCAGCCAGTCGAACAGCTTGTCGAAGCCGCCGAACGGATACATGTGCGGTCCAGCGATCTTGAGTTCCGGCTGGTGCATGTGGAGTGCAGCCAGGTTGTTCATGAACTTGTCCGGCGTGGACACGCTGAGCAGCTTGGTCACGTTCAGCGCCTGCTTGCGGATGAAGCGGGCCGAGTTGCCGACACCGCAGACTGCCGCGTACTTGGCCAGCGTCTTGATCGAGGCCGGCCCCGGTATGCCGATCCAGGCTGGCAGGTCGATCCCGGCGGCACGCAGGTCAGCTGCCCACTTGGCCACGGGTTCTGCTTCAAACAGGAACTGGGTGGAGATAAAGCCGTCCATGCCGTTTTCGCGAATGTAGGCCTGCTTGTCGCGGAGCGCGCTCATCAGCATGGCTTCGCCGTGAACCTTGGTGATGTCTGCATTGCCTTCAGGATGGCCCGCCACGCCCAGCAGCTTGGCACCGTTGGCCTGGAACACGCCGGTTTCCATCAGTTGCAGGGCGCAGTGGTAGGCACCGATGGGTTCCGGCGCGCCGCCACCCAGCACGAGGTATGACGTCACGCCGCCGGCCTTGGCCAGTTTTTCAATGCGATGACGCAGGTCATCCTCATTGATCACGAAGCGCGCAGGCACGTGCGGCACCGGTTCAAGGCCTGCTGCGCGGATGGCTGCAACAGCGCTGTACTGGTCTTCCAGGTGGGACGGATCGACCAGCGCCACGAAAACGCGGGACCCCGGCGCCACGTGCTGCCTGATCAATTCCAGCTTTTCCGCCTGACGCGGGGTAATCTCCAGCGTCATGTTGGACATGAATGAAGACATCGGCGTTTCCGTTGTCATACCCGCTCCAGCGACAGTTTCCACAATACCCATTGACGTGCTCTCCATAACTCGATAGCGCAGGACCATGCGCCATTTGCGACGTCGGGAACGTACAATTTGCGACAGCGCAGAGACAGTTGCGACTTTGCTCCAATTTCCGCGCTGGCAAGGCAATGTTTGTGCCCGCCACGACCGCAGCAAGTGCGCATGATCAAATTCTTCGACCCAGGGATGCGGTTTCCGAATGTTCGGCGAAAAACCAAGAGATCTTCCGATGCGCCTGGCGCTTGTGCTCATTCCAGAGTTCACACTGCTGCCGGTCACGTCTGTAATAGATCCGATCCGGCTGGCCAACCGCCACGCCGAAAAGGGCCTGTATGTCTGGACCACCCATTCGACCGACGGCTCGCCGGTCACAGCCTCCAATGGCATCACGCTGGTGCCCGACGGCGACCTGGACTCGATTCCGGATCACGCAACCATCGTCGTGTGCGGGGGCACCAACGTCCACAAGTATGCCGACAAGGCACTGTTCAACTGGCTGCGTAAATCTGCGCGCAAGGGCCACGACATCGGCGCCATCTGCACCGGGGCGCAGTTGCTCGCCATGGCCGGCCTGCTCGACGGCTACACCTGCACCATCCATTGGGAGAACCAGCCGGGCTTCATCGAGGAGTTCCCCGAGATCAATGTCACCAGCAGCCTGTTCGAGGTTGACCGTGATCGCTTTACGGGTGCTGGCGGCACTTCCGCCCTCGACATGGTGCTGGCGCTGATTTCGGCGCAGCACGGCGTTGCGCTGGCAACGGCGGTGGCAGAAAACATCCTTCATTCCCCGATCCGTCAGCCGGGCGAACACCAGCGGATGTCCTTGCCCGCGCGCATCGGGGCACGTCATCCAAAGATGGTGGAGATCATCGAGCAGATGGAGCTTCATCTCGAGGAACCACTGTCGCCCAGCGTGCTGGCGCAGCAGGCAGGACTGTCCACGCGCCAGCTTGAACGGCTGTTCCGGCGCTACCTCGACCGCTCGCCCAAGCGCTACTACCTCGAGCTGCGGCTGAAGAAGGCGCGGTCCCTGCTGCTGCAAACCAACATGTCGGTGATCAACGTGGCGCTGGCGTGCGGGTTTTCATCCCCGTCGCATTTCTCCAAGTGCTACCGCGCCTATTATGCGCGCACGCCGTACCGCGAACGGGGCCTGCCCAACGCACCCGCCACGGCAGACTGATCGCAATCAGTCTGTCCGGTAAATTGCCGGCAAGGTGAGCGTTGCCTTCAGCCCGCCCAGTTCACTGCTGGCCAGCGTCAGCTTGCCGCCATACATCGCCGCCGTCTCGTTGACGATGTTGAGCCCGAGGCCGGATCCGGGTTTGGTTTCGTCGAGCCGCTTGCCACGCTGGAGGGCAATGGCTGCCCCTCCTTCGGGAAGGCCAGGCCCATTGTCCTCGACAGTAATATCGAGCCAGTCACTGCGCGCATCCACCGGCGCTTGTGACCGGCCAACCGTGACCGCGATCCGTCCACCATTCCATTTGAAGGCATTGTCGAGCAGGTTGCCGACAATCTCTTCCAGGTCCTGTCGCTCACCGCGGAACCGCACCGAGGCGTCGTAGGAGGCATCGACCGTGACGGTGGCATCTGCGTGAATGCGCTTCAGCGTGCGGACAATCGCCTTGGTCACGTCAGCCGGGTCGCTGACCGATCCGATGGTGTTGGCGCGTGCGGCCCGGCGCGCCCGGTCCAGGTACATGGAAACCTGGTCACGCATCACGGCGGCCTGTTGCGTCACCTTCTTGGCCAGCGGGCCACCATGAATGCCCGCTTCGTTGGTCAACACACTCAGGGGTGTCTTCAGGGCATGGGCCAGATTGCCGACCTGCGTACGGGCGCGCTCGATGATCTCGGTGTTCGACTCCAGCAGCAGGTTCAGTTCGCTGCTGACGATCTCGATCTCGTTTGGATAGTCGCCCGAGATCCTTTCCTGCTTGCCCTCGCGGATCTGGCTGAGCTCATGCTGAAGCAGGGTGAGCGGCCGGAGACCGAACCGCACCTGGATCACGATGGCTGCCACGAGGCCTGCGCCCAGAAGACCGAGTACGGCGATCAGGGCATTGTTGAAGGCGGAGACCTCGGTCTGAAGCTCGTCAAAGTTGCCGGATACCAGGAACGAATACTGTTCCTCGCTGCCAAACAGGTTGAAACGCTGCTCGATAACCCTGAGCTGGTTGCCGGTATTGTCGGTCAGGTATCCCTCCAGCCGTGCGCCGGGCTGGCGATCCGCGACATTGAACTGCGTCACCGGCAGGCGCTGGTCCAGCAAGGATGGCGAGGCCAGCTGCTTGTTTGCGTCGGCCAGCGAGCTGATCTGCCAGTACCAGCCATTGAGCGGAATCTCGAACCGCGTGTCGGCCAGAGACCGGTTCAGGGACAGCTTGCCCTCGTTCAGTTCCACCGATGCGAGCAAGCCGTCCAGCACCGCCTGCAGGCGGGCATCAAGACTTCGCTCCACCGCAGCTGAAAACAGCGTAGAGAGCAAAAGCCCCGCAGCCACCAGCAAGACAACGCTGACGGCCCCTGCCGCGGCAAGCAGCCGGAAGGCTAGTGAATTACGCCTGATCATCCGGTTCCGAAAGGCAATAGCCCAGGCCCCGCACCGTCTTAAGCACGTCGATGCCGAGCTTTTTCCGCAGCCTGCCCACGAACACCTCGATGGTGTTCGAGTCGCGATCAAAATCCTGGTCGTAGAGGTGCTCGACAAGCTCGGTGCGGGAAATCACCTTGCCCTTGTGGTGCATCATGTAGCTGAGCAGGCGAAACTCCAGCGAGGTCAGCTTGACCGGATTTCCTGAAACGCTGACCCGGGCACCTGCCGTATCAACCATCAGTTCGCCGCACTGCATTTCAGCCGAGGCGTTGCCGCTGGCCCGGCGCAACAGCGCGCGCACCCGCGCCAGCACTTCTTCCATGTGGAACGGCTTGGCGACATAATCGTCGGCACCTGCATCGAACCCGGCCACCTTGTCGCTCCAGCGATCGCGGGCGGTGAGAATGAGAACGGGCATCTTGCGGCCCTCGCGACGCCAGGCTTCCAGCACACTGACGCCGTCCATCACTGGCAGGCCAAGATCAAGAATCACGGCGTCATAGGGCTCGGTGTCGCCCAGAAAGTGGCCATCCTCGCCATCGGTGGCACTGTCAACTGCGTAGCCGGCGTCACCAAGGGCGCCGACAAGCTGCCGGTTGAGATCAGGGTCGTCTTCTACAACCAGAATGCGCACCGCCAGCCCTCCACCCCGTTGCCGTTCAGCAGGATACGCCGCCAGAGGCGCTGACATTGCACCACTTCACCGCACCGCCAATTCGTACCTTCACGCGGAAGCCGCCACCTGACGGCTGAACCGCAAGCACCTGTCCGCCGGTCTGGCTGGCCACTGCTGCCGCAGCCGAGCTGGCGCTACCCGCCGCTACGGCAGGTGACAGTGCCAGCATGGACGAGACCATTGCGGCGGCCAACAGCTTTTTGAACGAATTCATGATATTACACAACTTCCCCGGTTACTTCGCGTGCACCATGCAGGATCGCACATGAACAGCCCATGAATGGCTTGCGCGGCGTTCCCTTTCCTCACTTGTTGAAGTTGCGGCGCCGGGCCGGCGGTTGCTCATTGCCAGCCTTGCTCACCGGCGGTCTGGCCGAAATCCCGGCGCGAGCAAGCTTTTCCACCGTACGACCACCTATATAGCCCCCGACCCCCAGCATCAACAAGGTCCACAGCCCGTCAGGAAACTGCTGCCAGCGCGGCTCAAAACCCTCGAGCTTGCCGAAAATGGCCTCGAACAGCGGTAGCAGCAAGCCGTACACCGCCAGCAACAGCATGACGAGGTACATCAGCATCGGCCGCCAGCTGCGGGTCAGCCAGCTATCGGATTTCAGCTCGATGGCAAGCAGGTCCCGCTGAAGTTCGGCAAGCCGGTCGTCTGATTGCAGCAATCTGGTTTCGATCTCGGCCTTGAGGCGAGCATTGAGCGATCCGTCCGGGATCAGCTTGTCGATGATCGAGAACACCGGTCCCTTGATGAAGGAGAGGACAACGGGAATGAGTGCCAGCATCGGTCAAACTCCATCAAGCCGTGATTTGAGATAGCGTTCGCGCAGGATCCAGCCCGTCGCGATGACGATCACGAGCATGGCGATCAGCAAGGCCGGCCTGCCGCCGGCATGGAGCGCAACGTCCTTCAGGAACGCCCCGGCAGCCGAAAACAGACCCGCAAGCGCGGAAATGATTGCCGCCCAGCCGGTCGTGCTCTCGCGCATCGGTTTGCCCTCAACCGGTTCGGGAGTGCGCGGTGGTGGCGCCGATGGCCCCGGCTGGGGCTCGGGTTCGGCCGCCGCGCCAGACATGAACATTGCAGCCTCCGCGGCGCGGCGTCGAACGAGCCCCGGCAGGCGGCGGCCGCCAGCCTTGACCCACAGTGCCAGGCGGCGCGGCACGGCGGCGAAGTCCCTGGCGTTGACCGCCTTCAGAACGGACGACCGGGCCAGGCCACCCAGCCCCACGTTGTAGGCGAAGCTGACCAGCGCCGAGAACTGCTCGTCTGTCAGGTCGGTCGTCACCAGCTGGCGCACACCAATGGCGAACCTGTTGACGTCCTGGCGCAGGATCTCGCGGCCCTGCGCAACTGTGATGTGCATGCCTTCGTGAACGCGCGGCTCGCCCGCAGCCGACGTGTGGCCATATCCAATAGTCCAGATTCCCACAGGATCGCGGTAGGCGTTGGCACGGAAGCCTTCGAACTCCATGATCAGGCGCAAGCCCTCGTCCGTCATCCGCATGGCGATGTCCGTTCTCTGTTTCAGCAATTGAGATTAACGGCTGGTCAGCCGCGCGTCACGACCGGCCACAGCTTGGCGATCAGCGCGCCGATGCCTGATGAAGCCGCCACCACCAGCCCCAGCGCAATCCAGCCGCCGCGCACGGTATGCAGCAACTGGCGTATCTCGCGCAGGTCGGTTGCGATGGTGGACACATCAGCCTCCAGCGCCGCGAGCCTGCTTTCAAGCCTTCCCATGTCTCGTTCCAGGGTATTCATGACAGTCCAATGCAGAAGTTGCCGTGAGCTTCGTTTGCCGTGACGTATGTCACACCGGGATCATCTGCCGGCAGCGGACCGTATGGCTGGTAGGCCACGAGGCACAGTATGGCGCGCATTGCACCATTGACTATCCTGGCTCCGAAGGCGGGTTGGGCAATATTGGCCCATGTCTGGCCAAGCAGCTTGATGGTTGCATCATTGTTGGCGACATCAAGCACATACCAGCCGGCCGGGACGACGTGCGGTCCCACGTTCACCACGTGCGTGGCGGCGACGTCGGCCACCACCTCACCGGTTTCAAACAGCAGTTCGCGAAAGCTCCAGCCCGCCATGCGGTCCCAGCGCCGCAAGCCAATCCGCAGCATGGCTCCCGATGCGCCCGCAGACTTCACCACGTACGTCACCTTCGATACGGACATGTCATGGGGGAAGTAGAACGGTATCTTGAACCGCCAGCCGGGCGAACTGGTTCCCACCGGGGTGTTGGTGTAACCGGAAAAGCCTGCCGGCATCAGCAATGGTTCATCCGGATGTGTTTGCTCGATGAGGGCGGTCAGGCCGTTGCCGCGCATATCGGCAGGCACTGACTTCAAGCGGCCGGTATCGTTCTCGATTTCCACGGCATCGGCCCAGTTGCTGCCATCGGCGCTGACCTTGATGCGAAACCGGTCATCGCCGGCAATGCCCATTTCGGCGCGCCCGGCAAAATTGCTCTGGAACACCAGTGACGCGGTATCGGCAGGAGCTGCCCGGTTGATCTTCAGTCGATGGTCACTGCCCTCGTGGTTCAGCAGGGTGTTGGCCGAACTGACGGAAAGCCGGTTGGATGCATCCGCCGTGGCGTTGACACCAAGCAGCGGCACATTCTGAAAGTCCACAGATCCGCCACCGCCGCCGGGCGCCGCATCGACCCAATCTGCACCATCATGAACCTTGAGCGCGGATTGCGATTGCAACCAGCAGCGCCAGCCAATGCGCGGTACATGGAACACCCAGCCTCCGCCCTGGAACGAGGCAATCTCACCGGCATGGCCGGCAAACTCGCCGATCGCGCCATCAGCACAAATGTAGCGGTCGCCTTCGCCGGGTTGCGCAGGCGGTTCAGTCACCACGGCAATGGCCGAAAGCTGGACCAATGCATCAAGGTGTTCGAGTGCTTCATTGTGGGTAACGTGCTTCTGGGCCTGGGCAGCAGAGATCATCGGCAGCGAAAGGTTGGCAGTCGAGGTCATGTGAGCATCACCGTGGTTGGAGAGCCGCGGCCGTAGACCGGACTCACTTGATAGATCTTGATCCTGAGACCAGTTGGCAACGCGGGCCCGAAATCATTTGCCAGTTGCGTTGCCGAATAGGCGAGTTGCGGCGCCGCCGTCTCGAACGTGCGGATGACTGCGTCACCTGCCAGCACATCGGCGTGGTAGAGTTCGGTGTCTTCGCCAAGCGGCACCTCGAGCACGTCCCAGCTGTCGCCACCAATGCGCGTGCGCCTGATCCAGCTGACGGCAAAGCCTCCACCGGTTGGCCGGGCGCGCGCGTGCACCGGCGAGTATGGCCGCAAGCCCCGGCCGGAGAACACTATCGAGGTGTCCTGCAGCAACGGATCAGCCGCATCGAATGAAGCAGCCCCAATGCGCAGGTCGAACTGCCGGCCAATGTTTCCGGCTGACGGCGGCAGCTGGCGGACCGAGTTGTCCAGCAGCACGAACGTGCTGCCCGAGGGCGCGCCTTCACGCATTTCCGCATCGGTGCCGGTCTGCGCCCGAAGCAACCCGGAAATCTCCCAGGTTTGCGGGGCCACGAGTTCAGCGTGGCGAAACTGCAACAGTTCACGCGTGCCAGGTTCGCTACCAATCACTGCCGTGTTGGCACCTGACAGCACATCAGCATCGGCGGCTGACTGCAGTGCACCGGTTGCCATCCTACGCGGATGCGTGACCGCCTGTCCCAGCAGGGCCGGTCAACCGGCTCAAGGTCATCGAGCGTCGTTCCCAGCACGGCGGGAGAATTGAGTATGGCATCCGTCGCGTAGCTCGCCTCGCCCTGCAGACGGTGTACAGCCACCTGGCCCGGCCACGGCGTGGCGGCCGCCGCCACCCACGGCGCATAAGGATCTTCGCTACCCGTCACCAGCGGCAGGTCCAGCACGGCAAACAGCACGCGGCCCGCAACAGCCGGCTGGCCGGTTGACGTGGTGCGCGTGCGGCCCGCCGACACTGTCATCGCTTCAGGATCATGCAACACTGCGGTGACATGGCGCGCATGCTGATCCCGCAGCTCTGTAATTCGCCAGTCGCGCTCGCGCCCGCCGGTGGTCAGGCGAACAATATCCCCTGCTTCCACGGCAAGTCGCGACGGTGGCAGCGAAAACGTTACCGCCTCGCGCGACGCCCATACCGCTCGCAATAACCCCGTAACCCTCGCCTGCGCTTCGCCGAAGTTGAGGACACCGGGGAACTCCAGCATCGACTGGCTGCGCGATGACGTGCCTGTCCGGCGCGCGTGCACCACTGCAGAGCGATAGTCGATCGACGCATCGGCAAACCGCAATGCCAGCGCTGCCGGCAGCTCAGTCTCCTGGGCACGGCGCACATCGAATGCGGCATCTCCATCGCGTGCCAGCGATAGGTCATCAATCGACAGCGACAAGGCAGGACCGGTATTGCGCTGGGAAAACACAAACTCGTGCCCACGCTCCACAACGTCGATCTGGAAGACTCCCGACAACGCCTCCAGTGCAGCCCGCGCCGACACCGGGCGGTCCAGGACGTACCCGTCCACCACGCCGTCCAGTGCGCTGACATCCGCCACGCCCGCACCGAAATGGCGCATGATGTCTGCCACCAGTGCGCGCAGCTCCAGTGCGCCAAGCCTGCCGTTGAGCCAGTGGCCAAGCTGGTGGTTTTCACCATCCGACCAGACATCTGTGAGAAACGGAAACGCCGGATGGGGCCGCGCATCCCAGGCCCATATCGCTGCCCGTGCAGCGTCAACCATGGGGCCACCGGAAACGGGCGATACGGGGTTGTTGCCGGGATCTTGCCAATAACTCACCAGCGCCCCGAGCGCGATCCGTTGCAACAGGTCGTCCCGGCTGCCGTTCGAAAAATGCGGCAGTGCAGATGACGCAGACTTGGGATCGGGAAAAACGTTAGGCTGATTCGTACCCTTGTCGACTGCCGGCACACCGATCTCGGTGAAGCGCACCGGCTTCGACATCGGTTGCCACGCCGTCGGCAGTGCCTCGCGTAACCCGCCCGGACGGTTGTGGTGGGCATTGCTCCACCAGCCGCGGATGTCCTTGGTGCGAAACACCCAGTGCTCACCATGGGCCACGTCGATGATCGGCTGGCGCGCCTGGGTCAGCCTGTCTGTTTCACTGGCATAATACCAGTCGAAGTACTCACCGCCCTCAATGTTGGCCTGGATGTAGCTCGCATCGTGCAGCCTGTGCCAGCCGGCTTGCAGGTCGGCGTGGCTGCGGCCATCGCGCCAGTCGCTCAGGGGCAGGTAATTGTCGATGGCGATGAAATGGACGTTGGGGTCAGACCACAGCGGATCAAGGTGAAACCAGACATCGCCGGTACCGTCGTCAGGCCGGTATCCCCCATACTCGGTCCAGTCTGCTGCGTATGAGAATTCTTGCGCCGGGCAGTATGGCAGCCACGTCCGCCGCGAGTTGTTGCAGGTGCTCGACCGCCACAAACGCGCCCATCCCGTCGCGCACCCGGTTCAGGTGCACGAACTCGCTGCCGACCAGGAAGCTCTCCACGCCGCCCGCTATTGCGCACAGGTGGGCGTAGTGCAGGATCATGCGCCGGTAGGACCATTCGGCCGGGCCTGAATAGACAACCTCGTCCCCGGCGATGGAGAAGTCCGTCACCTCAGCCGTGCCGAAGAACGCATCGACCTGACTGCGCGCCAGCAGGGTTCCATCTGCGGTGCCGGGCTGGCCGATGCCAGGTGCACAGGTGATCATGCCCCGCCACGGATAGGCCGGTTGGCTGGCAGCGCCGGAGTGGGGGTCTGGCAACGCATTGCCGGCCGGGATGTCCATCAGCACGAACGGATAGAAGCACACGTCCAGCCCGCGTTGTTTCAACTCGGCAATGGCCCGTCGCACTGATCCGTCATCGGGTGAACCGCCATAGGCAGCCCGGTCATCAATCTGCGAGACCAGTTGGGCCTGTGACCGGGTCACGCCTGCAACTCTCCAGGTGACCGGCTCGGTATTCTTGTCGGCGCTGTCGATGCGCGGCTCGACCTTGCAATTGCCGCAACGCAGGTCGTCGCCGAACCATGCCACCACAAGGTTGGCAGAGACGAGGTTTGGACACGCCGCCTGCAGCTGGTCGAGCGACGCGAGGAAATCAGATTTGTCCTGAAAGGTATGCACATTCTCCGTCTGTGTGCCGCCAAAGCCGTCCTCGCGGCGCACCTTCAAGGTGTCGTAACCAAACTCGGTCGATCCCGGGATGATGTTCACTGCCTGGACCGAATTCTCGAACCCGTCGAGGCTGCGAAACACCTCAAAGGACAGCTGAGGCAGGCGGTTGCCAAAAGTTGCCAGCGGCATGTGCTCGAACACCAGGTAGGCCACGCCGCGATAGGCGGGTGCATTGCCCGCGCCCTCAACCGCCTCGATCAGGCTGTCAGGCTGCTGGTCTTCGGTCCCGCGATACAGCCGCCAGACAAGGCTTGCGGGGTTGATTTCCTTGCCATCCGCCCAGACCCGGCCAATGCGGTCAACCGGGCCCTCACACAACGCGATGGCGACGTTGGCAAAGTACGCATACTCGGTGTAGCTCGCGGTTGGCCGCGACATGCTTCCCTTGCCACCACCTTGCGAGCGATGGGTGACCTCTTCCGCAAACGGCGTCGCCCAGATCAACTGGCCTGCCATCCGTGCCCGGCCCCACACCACCGGAACGGGGGCACCCTCCGTCGAGCCTGTAACATGCAGGTCGTTCAGGCGCGGGCCTTCGATCCGGCGTGGTGGCGGCCCGAACAATGCCTGGTCCACGATCGAACCGGCGATGCCGCCAGCCGCTTGCCCGATGGCCGCACCGATTGGCCCGGCCACAGCGCCGCCCAGCGCCTGACCAGCTGTCTGCAATACAAGAGTTGCCATGTCGGTTCAGCTCGATGGAGATGGAAATTGAAAGGCCCCGGCGATGTGGCGTAGCCACCAGTCGCTCAGGGCCACCTCACACACGCAGGCATTTTCCTGGGCGTGGATCATCCGCCCCGGCGCACTGACTATGCCTACATGCTTGGCAGGAACGTGCGCGCGCCAGCGGAACACCAGCACGTCGCCGGGCAACGCATCAGCAATGCCGACCGGCCGCATGTGCCTGAAGGCAGCCTCGAGCAGCGTCTCGGTCTTGCCGGCTTCGGCCCAGGCCGGACTGTAGGCGGGCACGGGTTCAGGTTCTTGGGTGTAAATCGCCCGCCACACCCCGCGCACGAGGCCCAGGCAATCACACCCGGCACCGCGCAGGCTGGCCTGATGGCGATAGGGCGTACCAATCCACTGCCGTACTTCTGCAAGCACGGCCTGGCGAAGGGCATCGTCAGTCATCTGCAAGGCCCTCGCCAGGGACTGGGTAATAGGTCACGAAGTCGTTGCCGGGCATGTGCGGAAATCCGCGAAAGTTCGCGGCGTTGCCGAACTTGTTGCGGCAGGTGGCGAAATGCTTGTCACAACCGGCCACGATCACGGCCACATCACCGGGCAACACCTCATGTGCAGGTGCCGCGTCCAGCTCCAGCAGGACGCTGGCGCCCATCACCGTGTGCGATGCAATGCGCATCGGATTGCCTGCATGCGCGCCGGTGGCAAAACTCAATGTGCCCTGCTCGAACCAGCCCTGTGCAAAGCCGCCGGCGCCCGTGACGGTAAACCGCCTCTCGTCGACAACCATTTCAATTGTCACGGTCGCCTGAACGTTCGTGGCACCCGTATCCACGCCGCATCGGGCATCGCCAAGGCTCGCATCACAGCCATACTGGAACAACCGGCCCTGCGGCTGGTTGAGCCGGTGTGCCAGGCCGCGCACCTCTGCGGTGAAGCCCAGCGGACCGCGCGTCACTTCGCCGAGGTTGCCTGCGCGCAGGATCACGCGCTGGGCAACGTCCTGCCAGTTGACCAGCCAGGTCACGATGGCAGCATCATCGAACACGCCGGCGGCCAGTTCATCCTCGCCAAGCAGGCCCGATTTCAGCACGCCGGAGACATCCTGCGTATCAACCGCAAGGCCAAGCGTCTGCTCGATGGCACTTCCGGTGAACCCAGTTTCCGGTTGGTGCACCACGCCATCGAAGGCAAGGGCGCGGTCATGATCGGTGAAACCCAGCACGCGGCCATTGCGGTCGGTGATCTGCCAGCACTGGCAAACCGTGGTCACGCCGTTCGCCAGGTGCTCCTGCAAGTCCTGTGGCAGCGGTTTCATGTGCGCAGTTCCACCAGCGGAATGTCGGGGATCTGGCCAGCCTCAAAGTGCGAGATATTGATTTCCAGCCGGTCGGTGTCGAAGCGCACCGGCACGTCAAACTCGAAGCCGGCAGTAATGACCGCACCAGCAACCGGTGACACCGGCAGGGTGACCAGGCCAGTGGCCGGATCAACCGTTGCGCCCGCTTCAATGACCCCGTCAACAGCCACCACCACCGTGCCGTCCAACGGCTTGGAGATGACGCGCTGATAGTCTGCCGCCCCGTCTCCATAGGTCTTCACCAGCTGGAACGTGACCGACGTGCCGTCGCCGGTGGCGATATGCTGGTCGGTCGCACTGACCTGCTGCTGCGGCGGGCAGGACTTGTAGTCGGCATGGTCCTTCCAGCGGAACCCGTGCAGGCGGCTGCGGCGCGCCTCGAAGAACGCAACCACCGCATGCAGGTCATCGATGGACCTTATGCCGAAGCCGGCATTGTAGTGGCGGCGCGACTGCGCCCAGCGCGAATTGCGTTCCTCGTGTCCCGATACCAGCGACACGATCTCGGTCGGGCGTTGCGGGCCTCCGGTGGAACCGCGCGCGATACTTGCCGGAAACCGGATCTCATGAAAGCTCATCGGTTTGTCTCCTGGCGCTGATCACAGGTGCCTGCCACCACGGTTCAGGCTGCGCAGCACCGCTGCCGTCACCTGCCCCTGGGCGCGCTGGAAGCTGCCTGCGTCCTGCGTCACCACCGTCATGTTGACTGTCACGGGCGATGAACCGCCGCCTGCCCTCACCCCCAGCTTGCCATCTGCCCCGCGTGCCAGCGGCATGATGGCCTCGGGTCCCGCCTCGCCCATCAGCCCTGTGCCACCGCGCATGGCGAACATGGTTGGCGAATTGACGATCCCGCCGGCCGCAAACGGCCTGACACGGCCACCCGACAGCACGTTGCCACGCGCGTTGGCGGTTACGCCGCCGTACAGCGATCCCAGCGTGCCGCCAAGCAGGTTGCCGAGGGGCCGGATGGCCGCCGACAGGGCCTGGCTGGCCAGCGTCTGCATCAGCGAACGCAGGATGGTCGAGAACTTGCGTCCGCTGACAATTCCGCGTGCGAACGCGCCGGTAATGGTGCGGCCAAACCGTTCGCCCAGATTGCTGAGGTCGCTCAGCTCGCTGCGGATCCGGCTGGTGTCCAGTGACAAGCTGAAGCCTGCACCGGCTGTTGTCATAGGCTCCATGGTCAACTCCTGTCAGGGTAGCGGGCCATCAGGCGTTCGAGCGTGCCTGACCCCATGGGAATGTCGTCATCGATACGGCCGGCCGTGCCGGCGAGCGCTGCATCCAGTTCGCGCGGGGTCATGGCCCAGAACACGTCAGGTGGCAGGCGCAGCACGCCAAGGCCGAGCCGCATCAGCCTCGGCCACGAGAACGTCGATCTCATTCGCCGCTTTCCCGGTCATCCCGGACCGGCGGGAACGTGGCCTGCAGCAGCCGCGCGACCAGCCCGATGTACCCGGTCGCGCCACCGTCCATGTGCATCTCTGCCACGTCCTGGTTGGTCACGGGATCTCCTGCCCCGCGCAAGCCTGCCGCAATCACCCTGATCGCGTCGCTGGCTGAAATGCGCCCGGCCTCGAAACGTTCGGCGAGCGAGATGAGATCCTCGTCGCCATAGCTGTCTTCCAGTTCGGCCAGCGCGCCCAGGGTCAGGCGCAGGGTGCGTTGCCTGCCGCCGATCACTGCCGTCACGTCGCCACGGTGGGAGTTTGCCATGCTGTGCTGCCTCAGATCGCGGTGAACGAAAGCTGGCCGGCTGAATCGAGCGCCATCTCGAAGGTCAGCTCGCCGTCATGGGTGCCGGTCAGTTCCAGTGCCGTGATCTGGAACGGGCCTTCGATGCTGCCGAAGTCGGGCACGATGACCTGCCAGGTCACGATCTGGCCGTCGAAGAACACCTGCCGCAGCCGCGCATCCGAGGCGTCGTCGCGAAACACCCCGTTGCCGCGAATGCTGGCAGACCTGACCCCGGCACCGGCCAGCAGTTCGCGCCATGCGCCCGCACTTTCCTGGTGGGTGATGTCGACCGTCTCGGCGTTGAAGGCCAGCGAATGGGATCGCAGGCCCGCCACGGTGATGAAATTGCCGGCACCATTGCTGTCGATCTTGAGCAGCAGGTCGCGTCCCTTCTGGGCGGTCATGGGTAGTCCTCCTGAAATGATTGAGAATGTGTGGCGAAGGTCAGGCGGACGGCTCGGTGACGGCCCGCAGGCGCACGATGCCATGCACCGTTTCGCCGTCGCCCAGCGGCAGCACGGTCCAGAACGTCACCCTGAAGTTGACCAGCGCGTGACCGTCCAGCACCAGCGGTGCCAGCTCGAGCAGGTCGTGCATGCGCTGCACGATCTGCTGTGCCTGCAACTGTCCCGGCTGGCGTGACCAGGCATGCAGGGTCAAGCGGTGTTCGAGGCCGCTGCTGGTTTGCGTCGACCAGTTGCGCACCTCGGTATCGCCCAGCGTCACATAGGGGTAGACGGCGGACTGGGGCGGGCGGTCATGCACCCGGCCCGCACCGAGCAGGGCCGTCATGCCGGCATCGGCGGCAAGCGCGGCAAGCACCGCCCGGTTGAGATCGGCAGCGACGGGAAACGGCATGGGGATCAGCGCCTCTTGCGTTGGGCAAGCTGCTCTTGCAGCAGTGCGTTGAAACGGGTTTGCGGGTTGCCAGGCCGGTCACCGGCAACGCCTGCCTCGTGGTCGAGGCGTGCCAGCGCAATGTCGGTGGCGGCCTCCACCTCGGCCACGAGGGCCGCCAGCGGATTCGGGTTCATGGCGTGACCTGTTCTTCCGCAGCCTGGCAAACCAGCCAGGCCCTGCGGCCATCGGGGTCGGTCATGCCGGTGATCCGGAAGACCCTCGCTCCTTGCGTGAATCGCATGTCGGCGCGCACGTCATCGCGATGGCGAATGGTGATGCGATGGGTTGCCTCGGCCCGGCGCGCATCGGCCTGAACCTGCTCCGTGGCGCGCACCGGGCGCACCTCGCCCCACACTGCAGCAACCAGTGCCCAGTTGCGGGTGTGCCCGCCTGCCCCGTCCGGCACGTCGGCGGGGGCTTCCAGCAGCAATCGCTGGCGCAGCTTGCCCGCCCCGCTCATAACCGCACCTCGCGATGCGTACTCACCAGCGCCGAAACCCCCATCGGGATTGCCGCCATGGCCGGTCCACTCGCGGCCTCGCGATGTTCGTACCAGTGCGCGGTCAGGCTGCGGACCGCCTGGACCAGTTCGCCGGGCACCTCCTCCGGCGTTGCGCCAAAGCCCGCCAGCAACTGCACCTCAATGCCGTTGGCAAGCCGGCCGGGCCGTGGCCAGATGCGGTCAGGCCGCAGCACCAGCCGCGCCGGCCGCGATGCAGCGTCGAGGTAATAGTGGGCCGGATCGATCAGCGCATGGGTGTCATTTTCCGCATGCACCCTCACCTCGCCAATTGAGATCACGGGGGCCAACGGCAGGCAAAGGGTTGACCGGCCGGGCCAGTCATCGGCGAACACCGACCAGCCTTGCGTCATCAGGCGCACGCCCGCCATCGCCTCGACAGCCGCTGTGGCTGCGCGCATCAAGGCGGTGATCAGCGCATCCTCCTGCTCATGATCCACGCGCAGATAGAGCTTCATGTCGGCAAGTGCGACCGGCAGCACGGCCGGTGGCAGAGTCAATACGGATGCCATGTTGGCACCTCCAGCATCTTGACTGAAAACAGGGGGTGGTGCGGCTTGCCGGGGGGAGGTTCGGCAAGCCGCACCGGCGGCCACTCAGGGGTGTTCTCATGCGCACGTGAGGGCGCAGCGAACGGCGCACACGCGCCAGTGGCCGCAGTTCAGGTCAAAGTCATCCAGCGCGTCAGGTCGTGGAGAACTTCACCAGCTTGATGGCCTCGAAGTTCTGCACGCCTCCACCTACACGTTTGGTGGTGTAGAACAGCACGTAGGGCTTGGCGCTGAACGGGTCGCGCAGCACGCGCACGCCCAGCCGGTCGACGATCAGGTAGCCATTGCGGAAGTCGCCGAACGCAATCGCGGTACTGTCTGCCGCAATGTCCGGCATGTCCTCGGCTTCGGTGATGGCGAAGTTCATCAGCGTGGACCGGCCATCAGCGCTGGTGGCGGGCTGCCACAGGTAGTTGCCGTTGGCGTCCTTGAGCTTGCGGATTTCGCCCTGGGTGCGGCGGTTCATCACCCAGCTTGCACCCTGGCGATGCACTGCCTTCAGCGAATAGACCGTGTCGATCAGCACGTCCGATGCGTCGCCTGCGGCAAACCCGCCAGCCACGCCGGTGGCGTGATAGCCGATGTTGCCCCAGCTCCAGCCTGCATCGGCAACCTGCGGCACATCGAGAAAGCCGCGCGGCTTGTTGACGCCGTCACCATTGATGAAGGCGGCGCTTTCCTGCTCGGCAAATGCAGTGCGAACCTCATCAGCGATCCACTGGTCGATGTTGACCGCCGCATCATCGAGCAGCGACTGGGTTGCCGCCGGCATGGCATAGAGCTCCATGGCCGGAAACTGCAGCTCGGCCAGCGCCGGGCTGGCGGTCTCGGGCCGTGCGGCCGTTTCGCCAACCCAGCCTGCAGCAGGGCCTGACACGGCGAACGGCTTCTTGTAGACCGCTGCCGACACCTGCCGCACGCTGGCAATGGCGCGGATGGGAGAGGCTTCCGCCAGCACCCGGCCGATCTCGGTTTCCGTCTCGGACGGCACCAGGTAACCGCCATCGGTATTCGACTGGATCGACAGCGCCTTGCCTTCGAGCCCCGTAAGGTCACCGGTTTCACCCTTGCGCATGTAGGTGGCAAAGGCCTGCTTGTGCTCGCGCACGATCTCGCTGGTGGCGGCCTGGGACGACGTGTCGAGACCGGGGCGGTTCGCCTTCAGCGTCAGCCGGTCGAGCTGCGACTTGTAGCCATCCAGCGCGCGGTTGATGCGGTCAACCTTGTCGGACGTCACCACGTCAGCGCTCATGCGCTTCTCGATCTGTTCGAGACGGTCGTCATTTGCATCCTTGAAGGCTTCAAAAGCCGCCATGAACTCGGCGTAGGCGCCCGGAATGCCAGTGCCGCTGCTTGCAGCAGCCACCTTGGTCTCCAGGATTGCGTTTGTGTCAGATGTGTTCATCAGTTCCTCGTTGGGTTGGACATGTCCAGAAGGGCTGCCGCACGGGCCATCCGTTCAGCAGCCAGCCCGGGCGTCGTAACGCCGCCCGGGTTTGTGGTGGCCGGGGTACGCGCACGGTGAATGGCGCTGATGCGTGCACCTGCCAGCATCGGGAAAGTGACGAGCGAGATTTCCCACAGGTCGATCGCGCGCAGCAGGCGGCCTGCCTTGCCTGATCCACGCTGTGCGGAAACCGTGCGAAAGCCGATCGACAGACCGTCGATGGCGCCTTCGCGAACCAGGCTTTCCAGTTCGCGCCCGCGCGCCACCTCAAGGTTGATCTCGCCGCGCACCAGCAGGCCCCGCGCCGTCTCGCGCAGATCAGTCCAGCGGCCGATCGGCTGCGCCGGATCATGCTGGAACAGGAACCGCACGCCACCGGCACCGCGCGTCCGCAGGCTTGCGGCAAAGGCACCGGGCAACACCGTGTCACCACCGCCGTCGGCCACATTGAACAGGCTCGCATAACCTTCGATTGTTGCAGCGTGACTTATTGCACCTGCCCCGCAGCGTCTGGCGAGTACCCGGCAGCTTCGCGCTTTTCAGCCGCTGTCAGGAAGCTGGCCTCATCGATGCGCCGCCAGGCCGCGTCCCGTTCGGCACTCAGGGCATCGACACTGTCGGCATCCAGCCGCAGCGACAGCGTCTCGCCAAAGGCCGGGCACAGCCAGTTGCCCAGGCCATCTGCCAGCCGGCCCGCCAGCGGCAGTACGCTCTGCCGCCAGAACGAGCGGTTGGCCTCGGCGAAGTTGGCATAGGTCGCATCTCCTGGAATGCCGAGCAGCATCGGCGGCACGCCGAAGCACATGGCGATTTCGCGCGCAGCCTGGTTGCGCGCCTCGATATGATCCATGTCGCGCGGAGAGTGGGAGATCTGTTTCCAGTCCAGCCCGCCTTCAAGCACCATTGGCCGGCCCGCATTCATCGCGCCCTGGTAGTTGCCTTCGAGTTCCTGCTTCAGGCGGGAAAACTGTTCCTCAGTGAGGTTCTGGTCGCCCGACTTCGGCGCATAGACCAGCGCGCCTGAAGGGCGAGCCGCGTTGTCGAACAGCGCCTTGCTCCAGGCGCTGGCGGCGTTGTGGATGTCAACTGCACGCGCGGCTGGCTGAAACGGGGCAACGCCACACGTCGCATCGAGCGGGTTAAGCAGCTTCAGGTGCAGGACCGGGCTTTCCACGGCGTGTCCAGGTTCAGCGGCAAAGCGGGTCGCCCGGCCGGCAGCGGTGTACTCATAGGCCTCCGGCCAGCCATCGCTGCCCATCACCAGCGCCACCCGGTCGGGCCGCAGAAGGTGCAATTCGCGCACGGTGTCGCCAAGCTTGACCGCGTGGACGTAGGCTGAGCCTGCCGTCTGCAACTGGCCTGTCAGCTGGTGCAGGAAGTCGCTGCCGCTGCACCCGGCGTTTGGCTGGCGCAGCAGGCGGACCAGCGGATGATCGCTGATTTCATGCGTGCCGTCGTAAAGCAGCCACGGCAGGGATGAAACCGCATCCGCCAGCATCGACACACAGCGGAATGCAACCGGGTTGCCGGCAAATCCTTCATCGGCAAAGGCCGCAACATTGCGGCCCGACCACGACGCACGGCCGGGTCCATACAGCGAGATGAAACTGCCCGTGGCCGGGGCAGACTTTGCTTCCGCCGGGTTTACACCCCCACGCACAGGCGGGTTCTTCGGCAACCACCCGAGAAGGGTGTCCGTCCATTTGCTCATGACTTGTTCCTGTTCGGTATCGGCTTGGTCAGACGGTGCGCACGCGCGGCGTGCCGCCGTTTGCATCCAGCATCAGTTCGCTCAGCGCCCAGACCAGCGCATCGACCCGGTCGGGGCTCTGTCCGAGGCTCAACCCGTCGGGGCCAAAGTTGCACATCTGGTCTTCCAGTGCGGCCAGGCAACCGGCGTGGTGCACCAGGCCGCGCTCATACAAGGCTGCACACGGTTCGGCCCTCGTCCGCTTGCCCCGCGTGGCCCGCACCGGCTTGAAGGCCATGTGCGGATGGGCTGCGCGCAGCACGCTCTCGACCATGTCGCCGCCCTGGTTGATCTCGGCCACGACGCGGTCCGCCTGCCAACGCTCAAAGCAGGCAGCCACGGCATTGGCCCACTTCATCGGCGTCGGACGCTCCACACTGGCGTCTTCCAGGATGTATGCATCGCCTGATGCCGCCACGCCGGCGCAGATGATCCCGCATACGGACGAGGCAGCCTCGTGCGACGCTGGCGGATCAACCGCCACCACGATGCGCACCAGCTCCGGCACATGGCGCACCCGCGCCTTCTCGATCAGTGACCGGTCGAACAGGCCATCTTCAATGTCGTCAACCAGCTCGCCCGCCAGTTCCTGGCGGCCCAGCCTCGTGTTGCGGTAGCGCGCCTCGATGGCCGACAGGAACGCCGCCGGCAGGTTGGCGGCGTTGTCCCGTGTCGTCATCCGCGTCGTCACGACGGATGGGTCGGACAGCAGCTGCCTGACCAGCGGAATGGGCCTCGGGGTGGTGGTGATCACCTGCCGTGGCAAATCGCCAAGGCGCAGGCCGAACTGCAGCATGTCGAATGTCTCCTGCGCGTTGCGCCACTTGGCCAGTTCGTCACACCAGGCGGCATGAAACTGGGGTCCGCGCAATTCTTCCGGGTCTTCCGCCGAAAACAGTTGCGCGATACTGCCGTCCGGCCACACCAGCATGCGCCTGGAGCTGATGAAGTCAGGCCGTCCACCCGGCCAGCCGAGCGCCCGAACGCCCGACACACCGTCCACCATCACTTCGCGCGCCTCGGCGTAGCTTGGTCCCACCAGCGCGAGGCGCAGGGGCAAGCGATCGCGCACGCGGTGGCGCACCATCGCGCGCACCCACTCTGCCCCGGCCCGCGTCTTGCCAGAGCCGCGTCCGCCCATGATCAGCCATGTGGTCCAGCCATTGCCTGCGTCCGGCGAGGCAGGCGGCAACTGCGCGTCATGCGCCCAGGTCATCCAGTCCGCAGCGATGAATTCAAGCTCGTCAGCCGTCAGCCTTGTCAGGATTGCCTTCGCTTGTGTGCTGCCGGCACAGTTCAGCAATCCGTTTCGCAAGTCTCTCGCGCAGGGCGTCGTCATTCATGTCCTTGTTGTCTCCCCGCCCATGTACCAGTTGTACTGTCTGTTCCAGTTCGCGCTCGAGCCCCGAGATCTGTTCCAGCAGCTTGACCAGGCCTGCGGCCACCTTGGCCAGCCGGTCGGCATCGCTCAGGGCCGCCGGCGCCTGCGGTTGCGCGGATGCTTCCTCGAGGCGTTCCAGTTCCCGGCCCACAAGCGCGCCAAGCCGCTTCAGCAATGCGCCACGCTCAACTTCAGCCGGCCTGGCACGGCGCGTCCGCCAGCCGTGGGCTTCGATGCGGCGGTAAATGGTCGGCGGGGTCGTGGCGAACCGTGCTGCTATCTCTGCCACCGTGCCGCAGCCGCTCTCATATGCGGCGCGGATGGCGTCCCAATCGCGAACAGCCATGCTGCCTCACTCAACTGTGATGATGATAATGGAGTTTCTGCAACGAGGAAGCTTCCCGGCCTGGCCCCTCAAGGCCGCCTCAGCCCCCATTTGTCGAGCATGCCGTTTTATAGCCCAACAAGCGGGGCGCTGTCAAGCATAAAATCCTATTACGTGCTTTTTTGCCTAAATCAATCCCACTGCCGGATCCGGTAGGGCAATTCCTCCAGCGGTACGTCCTGCTCGCTTGCCACCTTGTTCCGCACCGAAACACCGGCAGCGTGCACTGTTTCAGGATCGCCCGAGATCAGCGGATGCCAGCTTTCCAGTGGCTTTCCCTGCCAGATCAGCCGGTAGGCGCAGGTTTCAGGCAGCCAGCCCAACTCCTGCAGGTTGTCCGGGTCCAGCTTGATGCAATCTGAAACAATGGTGTGCCGGTCCTCATAGTTCGTGCACCGGCAACTGGCACAGTCGAGCAGCTGGCAGGCAACGTCCGTGGTATGGATTTCGCCCGTATCCTCGTCCTCAAGCTTCACCAGGCAGCATTTTCCGCAGCCATCGCACAGGGATTCCCACTCTGCGGCCGTCATCTCATGCAGCAGTTTCGACTGCCAGAACGGAACATCGTCACTCATCGCGCGGTTGTGGCACAGAACATGCTGGTTGGCGAGTTGTTCAGAGATTTGTATTAGAGTACGGCTATAGAATTCTGGGGGGAAGGCGTAGACTGCGATAGTCCGCAGGTGTGCAGCGATGTCCTGCACCGGTGAACCCGAGGAATACGCAAAAGGCTGCCCGCCACCGGGCACGGAAGCGAGAAGACTGTTGGACTGGAAGCCGATCATCGCCTTTTTCAGGGCAGTGGACAGCATAGTTTCGAGCACCATGTTCGAGATGACGGACGCTGTGCGGCGCGGCTGGCTGGCCTATTCGGCGTTCCTGCTGCGCTTTCGCATCAGTGGCATCAAGCGGGTCTTCGTCGACCTGGTCGACGATGCCGCCACATTCGGCATGGTCTTCGCCATCGGCATCATCGCGCTGGCGCTGCCCACGCTGAAGGAAACCGACGACATCTGGAATTCCGGCCGGCAGTACGCCGTCACCTTCACCGACGCGTCCGGCGAGATCATCGGCAAGCGCGGCGTGCTTCAGGATGACGCCATTCCACTGGAAGAGATCCCGCCCCACCTCGTGAAGGCCGTGCTGGCCACCGAGGACATCCGCTTCTTCCAGCATTTTGGTGTCGATGTACTGGGTACCGCGCGTGCCATGGTGGCCAACGCCCAGGCGCAAGGCGTTGTGCAGGGCGGCTCAACGCTCACCCAGCAGCTCGCAAAGAACCTGTTCCTGTCACCTGAGCGATCCCTGCGGCGCAAGGTCCACGAAGCGTTTCTGGCATTGTGGATCGAGGCGCGGCTGAGCAAGGCCGAGATCCTCAAGATGTACCTCGACCGCACCTATCTCGGCGGCGGTACCTATGGCATGGAAGCAGCCGCGCAGTTCTATTTCGGCAAGTCGGTTCGCGACGTCAACCTGCCCGAGGCTGCCATCCTGGCAGGACTGTTCAAGGCGCCGTCCAGCTATGCGCCACACGTAAATCCCGAAAACGCACGCCAGCGCGCCGGTGTTGTGCTGGGGCGCATGTTCGACGTCGGCTACATCACGCAGAGCGAGTTGCTTGAAGCGACCAGCAAGCCTGCCCAGGTGGTCAGCATCGACAACTACGCCAGCCCGGACTTCTTCCTCGATTGGGCCTACAAGGAAACGCTCGACATCATCGAGCGCCAGAAGCTGACCGACGACTATGTGGTCGAGGTCAAGACGACGATCGATCTCGACATGCAGCGTGCCGCACGTGAAGAGATCGCCAACGCGCTCGCCACCGAGGGCAAGGCCTTCAGGGCCGAACAGGCAGCACTGGTATCGATGACGCCCGGTGGCGCCGTGAAAGCCATCATCGGCGGACGCGACTACGAGGAAAGCCAGTTCAACCGGGCCACGGATGCGCTGCGCCAGCCGGGCTCATCGTTCAAGCCGTTTGTATATCTGGCTGCCCTGATGGAGGGCTTCGAACCGGACACCGCCATCGTCGACGGACCAATCACCATTGGCAACTGGTCGCCAAAGAACTACTCCAACAAGTATGCTGGCCGAACCAACCTGACGACCGCGCTGGCCAGGTCCTACAACACCGTGCCGATCCGGCTGATGACGCAGATCGGGCGCAAGAAGATCATCGATGCCGCGAGGGCGGTGGGCATCGAATCCAAGCTGCTGTCGATCCCGTCGTTGCCGCTGGGCGTCAACGAGGTCACCGTGCTGGACATAACCCGCGGCTATGCAACCTTTGCCAACGGCGGCAAGCGGTCGAGGCCCCACACGGTGCTCGAGATCCGGCGTACCTCAGGGGAACTGATCTACTCGCATGAGCGCAACGAACCACCAGCAGAACAGGTCATACCCGAAGTTGTCGCCGGCAAGCTGAACGGCATGCTGGGCCAGGTAATCACGGCCGGCACGGCCCGCAAGGCAGAACTGGGCTACACGCCCGTCGCCGGCAAGACGGGCACCACGCAAAGTTATCGCGATGCCTGGTTTGTCGGCTACACCGCCAAGTACGTGACTGCCGTATGGTTCGGCAATGACGACTACAGCCCGACCAACCGCGCAACGGGTGGCTCCATCCCTGCAGCAACCTGGAAAGCCTTCATGATGCGTGCCGACAGGGCCAAGCAGCCAATGTCGATCGTTGGGCTTCCTGCCACACAGGAGCACGTCGCGTTTCTCGAACAGCATCGCAACCAGCTCGACAATGTCGGTGGCAGCGATATCCAGGTTGCGGCCATCGATTCCGAGGCTGGTACCCCCGAGACCATAAGCGATGCAGGAAGTGACGATGCCGTGGTCCGCGTGCTGAAGGACATGTTCACCCTGTTCAAGAAGCAGGAACAAACTGCCCGGCGGGTCAAGGTGGTCAGACCCCGCTCGTCAGGCACCGACTGGGTGCGCGTGGTGGAGCCTTCAGTCAACAATGCCCGCAACCGCAATGCCCAGCGTTTGCGCGACATGCTGCTGACCCGCTGATCGCCAATGCATCCTTCACCCGAATGCCCGCCCCGGCAACAATCGGACAACTGACACCATGCACCCAACTGTCAGATTTGCCGTAAGCCTGCTGGTCGGAGTAAGCCTCGGCGTGGCCAGCGCCCGCTACATGTCGAGTACTGCCAACCCGTTCGTGCGCGAAGCCCATGGCAGGTGGTACGCCTGGCCAACGGCAGGCCATCCGGAAAACTCGCCTTATTCACTGGCGCGGTTCCTGCTGGCCGAGCGGCTGCCGGAGCACTTCAGCGAAGTCCTGACCGTGTTTCGCAACCATGACGATGACGGTGGAAGGCTGTCCACCGTCTGCACCTACCGGGTAACCATGCAGCGCCCCCAGGCACGCCGCTGGGTCCTTTCCCTGGTCGATGGTGATGCGGCCCAGAAGACCATGCTGTCGGAGAATGATGTGGTATCCCGGCAAGGCGTGATTGACATCATCGTCTCGCCTGATCCACAGCCAGGCAACTGGCTTCGCCTGGACCCGGACATTGCGCCGACGCTGATGTTGCGCCTGTATGATACCGACTCGATCCTCGCCCAGCGAAACGAGGTTGTCGCCCTGCCAGCCGTCAAGCTGGAGACGTGCCAATGAGATCGTCGCGTTTCTTCTGGTTCATGTTTACGGCACTGACCGCCGTGGCGGTTCATCTCGCCTATATCCTGTTCGTGCCCCACAACCAGTTGTCCACGGCCCTCGCTGCCATCGCTGGCGACAATGGTCCAAACCATCTTGTCCAGCTCGGTCAACAGCCAGCCGGGGCAGGCACGGCCGCCCATGACAAGGAACTGGCCTACGCCATATGCACGTTTGACCTCTCCAGCGGGCCGGTCGAGATCAAGGCGCAGGTGCCCTACCAGTACTGGTCACTGGAGGTTTACGGGGCACGCGGTCAGACGGTCTACACCCTGAATGACCAGCAGGCCCCCCGGCGCCAGCTCGAGATCGTGCTGCATGACGACGACCCCGACCCGCAGGCCATCGTCGCCGCAGCCAATTCGGTCAACTGGTCGCTGGACAGTATTTCGGTGCTGACGGGTGGAACTACCGGGGTGGCCGTGTTGCGGTCAGCGGCAGCAGGCACGCTGGAGCGGCGCCGCGCCATGGACGCCTTTGCGATGAGTTCGTGTGCCGTCCGGCAAGGTGACTGACGCTGTCCGGTTGTACGGCTGAAAGCGCAGCCTATTTGCGGGCGCGGCTCGGCGTTCCTGATGGCGGCTCGGACGTGACATCGGAGCGGCGCTCGAACCTTACCCCCGGAAAGATCACGACTTCGCATTCACCTGTGCCAGCCCGCAGGCTGGCATCCGTTGAACGGACAGCAGTTTCAAACTTCAGGATGTTCGACATCTCGAAATGGCACCTTCGGGCCCCTCGTTGATTTGGTACGACGATTAGGCAGCCGTTTTGGTTAAAAATTGACTAATGTTTGGATCATTGTGGACCATTGGGTCCGGGGATGCGCCGCTCAACCGCGCAGGAAGGCCCTGCCATCCCGGTCATCCACCTCGATCACCCAGATATCGGGGTCATAGGACGCCTGGCGGGCAAGGTAGTCGTCGATCTCGCCTTGTGGCCGGGGCGTGTCGAACCTGGGTTCAAACCGGCGGTTGCCCTCTTCATCGAGAACCGGACCAACAGGTGGCCCCATCAGCCACACCTCGGCATCACTTTTCCTGATTGTGACGAAGATGGCGCCGGCATCCGGCTGGCCCTTGCGCGCAATCACTACCGGCAGGCCAGACAGTTCGCACCGGCGGCGGTACGCCGACACCCATATGCCCGACGTTACGGACATGGTGTGTTACCGTGCGCGCTCAGTTTCCGATTACCGATGCGACGCCACCTGCGCCACCCAGCTCAGCCAGCAACCTGTCGGAAATTTCGCCGGTCACGTCCCAGCCGCGATCCGCCTCAAAAACGCGAATGGCCTGCCGTGTTTGCTCGCCCATGCGGCCGTCAACGTTGCCGGGCGAATAGCCAAGCTCCGCCAACCCCTTCTGCACCTTGTGGATCAGCGGGTCAGTGGCGGCGGCGCCGTTGACCGCAACGGCCATCTGCAAATGATCGATCACCGGCGGTGTTATCACGCCGGTGACCGGCAAGCCGTTCATGACCTGGTACTTGCGCACGGCCTCTCCATAGGCTGGACCCACCAGCCCGTCGGCAGGGCCATCGTAGTAACCAAGCTCGCCAAGAGCTTCTTGGGCCGCAACAACAAGAGACCCCTCTCCAGTATTGCCCGCGTCATCGCCCGCATCACCCAGTGGTGCTGCCGCACCGATGGATCCGGTCTGCAGTATGAGCTGCGCCAGCGCATCATCAGGCCGTACCGCATCGCCCGGCTGTTCAGGCACCTGAACCGCGACAGACGACGAGGGATAATTGTTCGACGTGGCAGCAGCGGTGCGCTCAGGCTGCACCCGTTCAATCTTCAGCGGCTCTGGTGCAGCCACCCGGTCGAACGGCTGGTGATTGCCGGAAAGCAGGTTGGACCAGACGGCACCCGCCATGACGACAGCCACCACACCGCCGGCAACGAAGCTGGCGCGGTTTGGCGTCGTGTTGAAATCTGTCAGGTCGGCGTGATGTTTCATGACTCGTCTTGTCAGGGAAATGCTGCGGAAGTGTGATTGCGGAATACTGTCACCAATGGGTTAACACAGCCTTGCCAGCGGCATGATCATGTATCCGTTCCATGCGCAGAAAATGACAGAAGTCTGCGGCTGCGGAGCAAAATCTGTAAAATTTGAATCAACCTTGAATCGCATTTGCCTCCAATACGATTCAAAGGTTCGCAGCGATCTTGAACCGGCTGCAACAGAGCCCTGTCACATTCGGCTCCAATGAATATTTGGATCAACCAGATGTCATGGGGTCAATCAGATGGGTATTCTCAGATACGCGGTGTTGGGCGCAATAGGCTTTGTCCTGCTGCCGACACCTCCAGTGGATCAAACCGCGGCTACCGCAGGTGAACCGGTCGCCATTGTGGAGACGCACGACCTGTTGTCGGCAGCGTTCGGCACATTTTCCGACCTTGCGAGTTTCTGCGCCCGCCAGCCGCAAACCTGCGAGGCGATGTCCAGCGTGGCAGCCGTGGCAGAATCCAAGGCGCGGTATTCATTCAAGCTCGCCTATGAGTGGGCCAACAGCGGTCCGGACGCAGTATCAGTGCCTGCATCGGACCCGGCCACTGCGTCCACGCAGCCTGCAGCCGACGGCATTGGCCAGCTGATTGGCGAACCGGCCCCCGCTGCCGGGGCTACCAACGGTGAAAACGAGACACGCCTGTTCAAGCAGTCGCTTGCCGACCCGGTGGTGACCGGCAGCCTGACGCTTGTTGCCTCAGCCGATGAAGGCACCAACACGTTGCGCATCGAAGACATGATTCCAGATTGGCGCGGACCTGAACCGGTCAGCGCCGGCTAAACCCCACCCGGTAACCCGCCGGGCCACTTGGCCGCAAAGCACACCTGCCCATTTGTGCTTTGCGGCCTTTTCTCTTTTTCATCGGCGCACCATATCAAGTCAGCACCCTTGAGATCGCCACGCTGGCAGGCTATGCCGCAGGAGCCGCCTTTCGCAAAACTGACCGGAGCGTATCCTTGGCCGAGCCTACCTTCGAACAACTGCTGGACGATTTCGAGTTCCTCGACGACTGGGAAGACCGCTACAAGTACGTGATCGAGCTGGGCCGCGCGCTGGAACCGTTGCGCGATGAAGAACGCGTGCCGGCCACCAAGGTCCAGGGGTGCGCCAGCCAGGTCTGGCTGGTGTCCGAACCCGCCACCGCCGCTGGCAGCACCGTGCTGGCGTTCCGCGGCGACAGCGATGCGCTGATCGTCAAGGGCCTGATTGCCATACTGCACATCCTGCTGTCCGGCAGGCCTGTCCGTGAAATCATCGAAACCGATGTCCAGGCAGAACTTGGCAAGCTGGGCCTGCACGAAGCGCTGACACCCCAGCGCTCCAACGGCCTTGCGGCCATGATCACCCGCCTCAAGGGCGATGCCGCCGCCGCTGCCTGATCATCAGCCGTCCTGCCCGGCGGGCCGGTCGGGACCGAGCTGCCCGAGCAGTTCGGGCCGGTAGCCGTCAAGACCCCAGACCTTCGTTTCAGGCCGCCGGCCATGTGCGGCCGCCCCGCTGCCATAGTGGGCGGCAAGCCGTTCCAGCGCGATCACCAGCACCAGCTTGGCAGACCGCTTTGGCCAGTTCAGGTGCCGTTCGGCCGCTTCCAGGCCGCTGGCCAGGCAACACACCTCAAGCAACACCGATGACAGCCCCGGTCCTGCATTCTGCAGCGCCTGCCAGACCCGCTGGCGCGCGGCCAGCGCCCGCTCGTTGCAGGTGAGGCCCTGGTCAGGCGTGCCGGACCTGCCGCGCGCACCCGGCATGATGGAGGTGCCCCATTGCGCCGTCACCCGGTCCGACATCTGGCCAGCCTCGAAGTCGCGCCGCAACCGTTCACCCGCATCAAACATCTGCTGGCTGATCAGCGGCCTGCCATCCGGCCCCTTGCGGCTGGCCAGCCAGGACAGCGGGCTTTCAGCATCATTCACAATGATGGCACCACCAGTTGGGTCAGGCGCGGTAACTTGTGCTGGTCTGGCGATCGTGTGGCCGGACGGCATTTTCACCTTGATGCCGTGACCGGCAAGCCAGTGATGGCCACCCTTGCTCAACACCAGACGTCCCAGGTGCCCGCGTTCGATCCAGCCATGCTGCTCAAATGCCCGCACCAACCGGTCATCCCAGGTGTCCACCGGGCGGGCATGGGCATTGCGCTGGCTCATCAGGTGCCAGCCTGAACCGGCTCCTGTGCCTGACTCGAGGTAACTACCGGACGCGGCAAGCCTGCGCAGGCAAACCCGCGCTTCGCGTTCGATCTGGTTGGGTGATAGCGGCTGATGCACGTTGCTCTCCTTCAGTGAACCTGAAAGAGGAAATTAATCCAATCATGCGATCATGTAAAGACTAAAAACCTATATCGCCATCAAGCTCTGCACGCCGTGGTCGCAATGCAACAGGTCCATTGCCACCTCGCCGGACGGGACGCAGATGTCGAACCCGAGCAGTTGCCCGATCCGGTCATCGCCACGGCTGAGCGGCAGCCGCATCCAGAACTGCACGAGGTGATCCTTGGTGGTGCGGGGAGACTTGATGGCACCCTGCGTCGGCAGGCCGGTTTCCACGGCACACGCACACGCCCGGTGCCAGTAACCGGCATTCGACAGGCGTTCGAGGTCCTGGACCGGCAGTCCGGTCACCTCGCGGTCGAACACGTCGCGCAACATGGTTCCGGCCAGCCGGATGCGAAAACCGCAATCCTCGTCAAGGTCGATCAGGCTGACATAGGGCAGCAATTGCGGAATGGCGGCCGGCGAGATCTGGCTGCGGTCGGGAAAGGGGCTGCCGTTGCAGCACGCCAGCCAATAATCGAAAAGTTGCTGCTGCTGCGGCACAACAAGTTGCGCCCTGAATTCCTGCAGATCGCCGCCCACGATTTGTCGCCCCCTCAAGTCGCCCGTATACCGACCAATGTGGCCGAGGTCGCGACTGCTTCGCAAGGGCCTGACGCCACCGCATCCACAACTGTACCGGCAAGTCCGCCGGCGCGATCAGGCACCGGCGGACAGCAGTAAGGTCCCGTTGCCGGGAATATGGAATCAGCCTGCCTTGCGGCGGCCCTGGCCGAGGCCGATCTTCTTGGCCAGCTTGGAGCGCTCGGCGGCGTAGTTCGGTGCAACCATCGGATAGTCAGGGCGAAGGCCCCACTTGTCGCGGTATTCTTCCGGCGTCATGTTGTACGAGGTGCGCAGGTGCCGCTTCAGCGACTTGAACTTCTTGCCGTCTTCGAGACAGATCAGGAAGTCCGGCGTGATCGAACGGTTGACCGGAACCGCCGGTTCCGGTGCAGGCGCATCGGCCTGGGCAGCAATACTGCTGGCATCGGCAAGTGCTGCATGCACCTGCTTGATCAGGGCCGGAATTTCGCTTGCCGGTACTGCGTTGTTGCCAACATACGCGCAAACTATTTCTGCGGTAAGTTCAACAAACGAAACATGCGATTGTTCATTATCAGACATCACTCAACTCCCGTGGCTGTTAAGGAAATCAGAGCGATTCACAATGGTTTATATCAACGAATTGGAGTCTTCACTCTGAGCTGGACACCCAAATAACAAGGCAATGAAAATAAATCAAGTAGTCAACACAGGATAATAGCGTGAAATCAAAATGGTTTGACGGATTTTTGATACTCTGGAAATTTTCCTATCGTCAATTTCATGGAAACCGAATTACGCAATCTAAAACGGAAGCGCACCCTCATTCTACTCCAATTACGAGGCAAAATTAGGCTTGGAGTGGTGTGAATGGTCCGGCATCGCGCGATGCCCAGTCCCAATACGCCAGCAGCATGCGCGCTTTATTGAACGACAGGCTGTCGAACAGGGCATGCAACTCGACGATCCTGTTGTCACCCCTGATGGCGCAGGCTGGTGATTCGACCCATTTCTTGAGCGCTTCGGCCATGCCAAGCCGTGTCTGGGCGAGCGCCTTGAAGGCCACCGCCAATGGTTCTCCGCCCGGGTCGGCCACGATCAGCCGTGCGGTCTCCGGCGACAGGTGGCAGCAGTTTGCCAGGGTCATGGCCGCGTCGGGGTGGCCGGATGCAACTTGTGTCACCAGCAGGTCGACCTCGGCCGCCTTGGGTTGTCCGCCCAGCGGCGGAATTGCGCCTGCTGCAATCGACACGTCGATCACGCGTCCCAGTGCGGCAAATTCGGTCAGGAACCTGCTCAGCAGGTAGCGGCGCAGGTTGCTGTTGGCCTGCCAGAACAGCTTGATTCCAACGGCCTGCGGCAGGTCTGCGCGGTTGCACATTGCCGACGTCAGGTCATCCGCACCCTTGACGATCGCCGGCAGCGCCTCGAACGCCCAGTGTGACAGCTGGCAATCGCCATTGCGCAGCAGGTCAAGCACCGAGGCCCGGTTGCCGGTCCGTATCAAAAGGTCGCTTACCGTCATGCTGAGCATGCGGCGGCGGGCGATCAGGCGCAGTTGCTGCTCGGATGCGCGCGGGATCAGGGCCAGCAGGTCGACGTCTGATATCTGCACCGAATCCTTCAGCATCCGGCAGGAAATATCATTATCCGGGTGGCACACCAGGTAGCTGCGCAGCCTTTCCGACACCAGGTCTAGCCGGGCGACAGTGCGGGTCAGGTTGACCAGTTGCGCCAACTCCAGGTGCGGCAGGATCGCCACCAGCGCATCACCAGCAAACAGCCGTTCCTGTGGTTGCGCCTGGCCTGACGGTAAAGTCATGATAGCCACCAGATCACGGCTGGTGGCAGCAAATGAATGACCCTGTGTGGTTGGCGCCCAGTCTGGCGAGAACGATGGGCTGGCAGCCCCCGGGCTGGCAGCCCCCGGGCTGGCGGCCTCGGGCAAGATACTGCTTGCGGCGAAGTTTGCATCAAACTCTTTCCAGTCCGGAATTGGCGTTGGCGCGGTTTCAGGGGCCAGACGCAAGGGTTGATCCGGTTGCGGGACCGTTTCGGCCATCGCAGCCACGGCAGGCGTCGAGGCCATCGCCACTGGCTCATGGACTGTCTGCACCGAAGGCGCAGGTACTGATTGCTGCCCTGCCGCTCTGTCCTGGAGGACTGACGGCTCTGGCAACGAAAGACCGGCGAAATGGTCAGGATGCAGTTCCAGGCCGGCGAGATTGCGGAAATGCCTTGCGCCACGCTGGGCAGGGCATGGTGGCGGCGCACCTTCGGCATGGACAATGCGGCCGCGGTCACAGGTCAGCAAGGGCAGGCTCGTGAGGCCGGTGAACCCGCCTGCCGCCCCCTGGGATGAACTGTCGCCACTCGAATGCACGCGTTACTGCCGCCGTCTTTACACACCACTGGTAGAACAGGCAGATAACACCAGGAATGGTATAAAGTGCCTTAATGAAACTGCTAAACTGACAATCAGCATGTAGGCTGGGTTGCAGGCCAATCGAGGTGAAATGACAGTTTTCTCAGTAAACACCCCGGATGATCTGGTGCCGCTGGCGGGCCAGACCGCAGGGCCAACCCGGTGGTTCGAGATTTCGGCGGAACGCATACGGGCGTTCGCGGCTGCCACCGATGACTTCCAGTGGATCCACCTGGACGGTGCGCGCACGCAAGCCGAGCTTGGTCACGCCCCGGTCGCGCATGGCTACCTCACCTTGTCCATGGTCGCCCCGATGATGTACGAACTGGTATCGGTTGCCCACGTCGGGCGCATCATCAACTACGGCGTCAACAAGGTCCGCTTCATCACGCCCGTGCTGGCCGGAGACAGCATCCGAGCCACTGCCAGCATTGCCCGTGCAAGCCGGGAAGACGGCTTCGTCCGGGTCATTCATGACGTGACCGTGATGGTGGACAGGGTTGATAAGCCTGCCATGATTGCCCAACTCGTCATTCTGTATTTCAATTCAACACCCGAGGTGAAAAATGGTTGAAGACCGGCGCAAGAGCGATGCCGAATGGCGCGAGCAACTGGGCGAAGAGGCGTATTACGTGCTGCGCAAGCACGGCACCGAGCGAGCCTTCTCGCACCCTCTCAACAACAACAAGGCAGAGGGAACCTACGTGTGTGCCGGCTGCGGCAACCCGCTGTTCACATCAGAGGCCAAGTACGACTCCGGCACCGGCTGGCCGAGCTTCTTCGAGCCTGTGTCCGGTGACGCCGTATCCGAACATGAGGACCGTGGCCTGTTCATGCGCCGCACCGAGGTGCGCTGTGCCGCATGTGACGGTCACCTGGGCCATGTGTTTCCTGACGGTCCCAAGCCCACCGGCCAGCGCTATTGCATGAACGGCGCGGCTCTGGACTTCGTGAAGGAAGACTGATCACATCGCCACCGCGTTCGGCCACCCTGGCGCGCCTTGCCCACCAGCCTTGCAGGATCACCATGACAAACACGCCGCCACGGGCTGACAAGCAGCCCGTTACCCGTTCCTTTCACAGCATCGACATCACCGACGACTATGGCTGGCTGCGCGATGCGAAGTGGCAGGACGTCATGCGCGATCCGGCGGTGCTCACCCCGGCGATCCGCACCTATCTTGAAGCCGAGAATGCCTACACCGCCGCCCGGATGGCGTCGACCAGCGCCCTGCAGGACAAGCTGTTCGCCGAGATGAAGGGCCGCATCAAGGAAGACAATTCCTCCGTGCCCTCGCCGCACGGCCCCTACTCCTATGGCGTGAAGTTCGTGACCGGCGGCCAGCAGCCGATGTTCATCCGCACCCCGCGCGACGGGGGTGAGGAAAAGGTGCTGGTGGACGGCAACAGGGAAGCCGAAGGCAAGGACTATTTCCGCTTCGGCGGCGCCTCGCACTCGCCCGACCACAACACCATCGCGTTCGGCTTTGATGACAAGGGATCGGAGTTCTTCACCCTCGTGCTGCGCGATGCGGGCAGCGGCACCAACCTGCCCGACCAGGTATCCGACACCAGCGGCAGTGCCGTATGGTCTAGCGACAGCCGCCACCTGTTCTACATCCGCCTCGACGAGAACCACCGGCCATCAAAGCTCTACCGGCACGAGATCGGCACACCGGCCAGCGCCGACGTTCTGGTGCACGAGGAGAAGGACCCCGGCTTCTTCATGTCGTGCGGAAAGAGCCAGTCCGGCGACTGGATCATCATCGATTGCCACGACCACCAGACGTCCGAGTGCTGGCTGATCCCGGCAACCGACCCTACAGCCCCGCCCCGGGTCATCGCACCGCGCGAGGACGGCCACGAGTACTCGGTCGATGAAGGCGGCGGGCAGCTTTACATTCTGACCAATTCAGCCGAGGCGGAAGACTTCCGCATTGTCACGGCTCCGGTGGACGCGCCGTCCCGCGACAACTGGCAGGACCTGGTGCCGCACACGCCGGGCACGCTGATCATCGACGTGTGCGTGCTGTCAGGCCACCTCGCCCGGCTGGAGCGGGCGCAAGGCCTGCCGCGCATCATCATCCGGGACCTGGCATCCGGCAACGAACACGCCATCGCCTTCGACGAGGAAGCCTATTCGCTGGGCATGTCGGCAGGCTACGAGTTCGACACCACGAGCCTGCGCTTCACCTACTCGTCGATGACCACGCCGAGCCAGGTGTTCGACTACGACATGTCCACCCGCGA
Source organism: uncultured Alphaproteobacteria bacterium (assembly GCA_963700735.1). Taxonomy (GTDB): domain Bacteria; phylum Pseudomonadota; class Alphaproteobacteria; order Rhizobiales; family Aestuariivirgaceae; genus Anderseniella. The sequence continues at coordinate 275,741 of CAVOYR010000004.1, read as the reverse complement.
GCGCACCTTGCGCAAGACGCAGGAAGTACCCTCCGGCCACAACCCCGATGACTACGTCACCCGGCGCATCATGGCGACGGCCGCCGACGGCGAGCTGGTGCCGGTCTCGCTGCTCTACCACAAGCACACGCCGCTTGATGGTTCGTCGCCCGTGTGGCTGTACGGCTACGGGTCCTACGGCATTTCCATTCCGGCGAGCTTCAACACCAACATCCTGTCGCTGGCCGACCGCGGCTTCATCTATGCCATCGCCCACATTCGCGGCGGCAAGGATAAGGGCTATGGCTGGTACAAGGCCGGCAAGATGATGACCAAGAAGAACACCTTCGAAGACTTCATCACCGCAGGCCGTCACCTGGTGGCGGAAGGCTTTACGACGCAAGGCAACATCGTGGCACAAGGCGGCAGTGCCGGCGGCATGCTGATGGGAGCCGTGGCCAACATGGCGCCTGAACTGTGGCGCGGCATCATCGCCGAGGTGCCGTTCGTCGACGTGCTCAACACCATGCTGGACGATACCCTGCCGCTGACCCCGCCGGAGTGGAACGAGTGGGGCAACCCGATCGCCAGCAAGGAGGCCTTCGAGTACATGCGCGCCTATTCGCCCTATGACAACGTGGCGGCGAAGGCCTATCCGAACATCCTCGCCGTGGGCGGACTGACCGACCCGCGCGTGACCTATTGGGAACCGGCCAAGTGGGTGGCGAAGCTGCGCGAACTCAAGACCGACAGCAACCTGCTGCTGCTGAAAACGCAGATGGGCGCAGGTCACGGCGGCGCGCCGGGCCGCTTCGACCGGCTGAAAGAGGTGGCGCTGGTCTACGCCTTCGGGCTGATGGTGACGGGGAAGGCGTGAGCGGTCGGCTAAGCAAACTACAATTTGCAAGTTGCATATTGTAGTTTTTAGGCAAAAACTAAAATTTCATGATCGAGGATTATAGAAAGCTCACATATCGACGCCACCAGTTTCACCAATCCGTCCGGCGATCTGGTGAAAACCATTGAAGACGCGTGGGCCTTTATCGCTGCCCCCTGCCGCCCGCCGTCAACATGGCGGAAATTGCGCTGAACCTCGCACAAGCGATGAACGCAATTGGCGAGCTCAAAGGTGCAGCCCGGCGAGTGACTAACCCCTATCTTCTGGTGCAACCATTGCAACGGCGCGAAGCCCTGACGTCATCTGCAATGGAAGGGACCTATACCACTGTCGATGCGCTCATTCTGGATGAGGCCGGCATCACCCATTCTCCGACCGACGATACAAGAGAAGTTTCGAATTATATGCGCGCAATGCGCCATGCCACGTCAGCGATGTCAAGCCTACCGCTGTCCGGAAGGCTCATAAGGGAAGCCCATGCCATCCTGCTATCGGGTTTGAGCTCTGCCCGTGGGTCGAACAAGCTGCCCGGCCAATACAAGCGCAATCAGAACATGATCGGCGGGCGGGATATACGCACAGCCCGATACGTTCCACCCCCTCCTGCTGCCACAGACAAGGCAATGGGACATCTGGAGGCTTACATAAACCGTGTGGATGGCAGCGCAGGTGAGAGACTTATTGACCTCGCATTCGTTCACTACCAGTTCGAGGCAATCCACCCATTCGCAGATGGAAATGGCCGAATTGGCAGAATGCTGATTACACTTATGGCAATGCAGAACGGACTGCTGGATGCTCCGATCCTGTACCTCAGCCCCCGTCTGGAAAATCACAAGGACGAGTACATCGATCTGATGCACAACGTCTCAACCAGATCGGAGTGGTCGCCATGGATCAATTTCTTCCTGCGACACCTCGAAGAAGCCTGCAATGATGCCACTGGCACCATCAACGACCTGATTGACCGGCACCAAGACTATCGAGAGAAGGCCCATTCGGCAGGCCGGTCCGCCCGGTTAATCGAGATCGTCGACATGCTGTTCGAAACACCGGTGACCACCATCCCGCGGGTGCAGGACAGGTTATCCGTGACCTATGCAGCAGCGCGCCAGCTTGTCGCCAAGCTGGTGGAGGCTGGCATACTCCGCGAGGTCGACAGCCATCCGAAGTATTTTGTCGCTGACGGGATACTCCGCATTTGCCGCCCTACGTCTCACGAATAGCTTCATTGCGGTCCCATCTGTTCGGGCTGATGGTGACGGGGAAGGCGTGATGCACTCCACGCACAGGAATCGTGCACCTGCAAACCTTGCTTTGCACCTCAATCCAGCGCACATTGCCGCGCAAAATCTGATCACGCCGAATTACTTCCGGAGGCTATGACCCATGGCAGAAGCTGCCCATTCCATTTCGCCAAAGCCGCACGCCGTCGCGGAATTCAACTGGGAAGACCCGCTCGACCTGGAAAGCCACCTGACCGAGGAAGAGCGCATGATCCGCGACAGCGTGCGCGACTTCTGCCAGGACAAGCTCATGTCCCGGGTCAAGATGGCCTTCCGCGAGGAACGCTTCGACCGCGAGATCATGAACGAGGCGGGCGAACTTGGCCTGATGGGCATCATGACCGACCCGAAGTACGGCGGGGCCGGACTTGGCTACGTCGCCTACGGCCTGATTGCGCGCGAGATCGAGCGCGTCGACAGTGGCTACCGCTCGGCGATCTCGGTGCAGAACTCGCTCGTCATGCACCCGATCGAGGCCTATGGCTCGGAAGCCCAGAAGATGAAGTACCTGCCCAAGCTCGCCACCGGCGAGATGGTCGGCTGCTTCGGCCTCACCGAGCCTGACGCCGGTTCCGACCCCGGCGGCATGAAGACCCGCGCGAAGCGCACCTCCAACGGCTACGTGCTGAACGGCGCGAAGATGTGGATCACCAATTCACCCATCGCCGACATCGCCGTGGTGTGGGCCAAGCTGGAAGACGAAGGCATCCACGGCTTCATCGTGGAGCGCGGCACCAAGGGGTTCTCGACGCCGAAGATCGAGGGCAAGTTCAGCTTGCGCGCCTCCGTCACCGGCGAGATCGTGCTGGAAAACGTGGAAGTCGGCGAAGACGCGCTGATGCCCAACACGCGCGGGCTGTCCGGCCCGTTCGGCTGCCTCAACAAGGCACGCTACGGCATTGCCTGGGGCGCCATCGGCGCAGCCGAAGACTGCTGGCACCGGGCGCGCCAGTACACGCTGGACCGCAAGCAGTTCGGCCGTCCGCTGGCCGCCACCCAACTCGTTCAGAAGAAGCTCGCCGACATGCAGACCGAGATCACCCTTGGCCTGCACGGCTGCCTGTCACTGGGCCGCGGCCTTGAGTCCGGCACCGTGTCGCCCGTCGCCATTTCCATCATGAAGCGCAACAATTGCGGCAAGGCGCTCGACATCGCCCGCATGGCGCGCGACATGCACGGCGGCAACGGCATCTCCGACGAATACCACGTCATCCGTCACATGGTGAACCTGGAGACGGTGAACACCTACGAAGGCGCACACGACGTGCACGCACTTATCCTCGGCCGCGCGCAAACCGGCATCCAGGCGTTCTTCTGAACCACTGGCCATCTCGCGCGTTGACTGAACGGTAATCCGAACCCTGAAAAAACAATGGAGGCTATCTCAATGGCTGCTCTCAAACTTCCCGATCTTCCCTACGCCTATGACGCACTCGCGCCGTACATGTCGAAGGAGACGCTCGAGTTTCACCACGACAAGCACCACCAGGCCTATGCCGACGCCGGCAGCAAGCTGCTCGACGGCTCGAAGTACGAAGGCAAGGACCTCGACACCATCTGTGCTGAAGCGTTCAAGAACAGCGACCAGCCGGTCATCAACCAGGTCGGCCAGTTCGTCAACCACGTGCACTTCTGGAACTGGATGACGCCAAACGGCGGCGGCAAGAAGCTGCCGGGTGCGCTGCAGAAGGCCATCGACTCAGACCTCGGCGGCTACGACAAGATGCGCGAAGACTTCATCGAGGCCGGCAAGGGCCAGTTCGGTTCGGGCTGGGCCTGGATTGCGGTCAAGGGCGGCAAGCTGGCCGTGATGAAGACGCCGAACGGCGAGAACCCGCAGATGCACGGCGCCCATCCGATCCTCGGCTGCGACGTGTGGGAGCACTCCTACTACATCGACTATCGCAACGCGCGCCCGAAGTACCTCGAAGCCTTCATCGACAACCTGGTCAACTGGGAATACGTCGAAAAGCTGCACGCCGAAGCGACGAAGTAAATCCGTCCGCATCTGCGGACGTGTCAAACGGGGTCCTTCGGGGCCCCGTTTCTGTTTGGGCCGGGAGTTGGAAGGCGGATGTCTGCCCGGAGTCGACGTCAACTTGGCCGTTGATAAATCACTGGAACGTCCAACTACAGGGAGGGGTCAAGAGGGGGCTGAGGCTGGGTCACTGAAACCGGTAGTTGCCGCTGAATGCACCTTGAAGTTCTTCCTGGTTCAGGTCCCGGAGGAAGTCGAACCCTGTGAGTACCTGGGCATAGTATCGACCCAGCGCAATGCGCTGCAATAGCGGTTCCCTTACGTCCTGCGCGTAATAGCCGTTCTGATGATAGTAGGTGATACGGGCGCGCATTGTGGCTTCTATGCTGCCGTATCCGAATGCAAGGTAGATGCCGGTCAGCATATCGATCCGTTCCTGATCCACGGCGTCGAAGCGTTCACGGACGCTCTTGGATCGTTGAGCCCACTGCCTCACAGCCCTGTCCAGTCGCGGATCGAACTCCTCCTCAAGAATCCATACTCCCAGGAACGTGGTGTACTGTTGACGCGGGTCATTGCCTGCGTGTTCCAATGCGCGCCGGAAAGACTGGGTGTTGGAATCCTCCCAGTGGGCAAGCAGCGCATCATGCAGGTCTTTCCGGTTGCGAAAGTGCCAGTAGAAGCTTCCTGGCGTCACATGCAGCTTGCGCGCCAAAGGCTCAATCTTGACTGCGTCAATGCCGACGCGGACCAATAGGCTCAGTGCCGCCTTGATCCAGTCTTGCCTGCTCAATTGCCGTTGCTGTTTGGACATATGCCGACGCCGCGCTTTCTACAAATGTTTGCTCTTGAGACGTTAGCCTAGCTCGGTTAGCATCCAAAGTACCATAGGGTACCCTATGGATATCAGGAGCCTGAAATGATGCCGGGCTTCGGCCAGAAAATGGGAGCAAGTAATCAGATGAACAACGCATTGAAAACAAGGTTCTTGGGTCTTTCGATTGCAGGCCTGCTTGCGGCGGCCGAACTCGTGGCGTCCGCCGGGATGGCACAGGCGCAGGGCACCTGTGAAGGCGCGGAGTTGGTCAAGCCCGGCAAACTTGTTGTTGCCTATAACGGCGACATGCCCGGAACCGGCAGCAAGGATGGCAAGCTGATCGGTATTGACGGAGAGATTATGAATTTCGTCGCCGGCAAGCTCGGTCTCGAGGTCGAGCCTGCGCTGATGGAGTGGGCAGCCGAAATCGAGTCCGTGAAGGCCCGGCGCGTCGACGTCATGCACGGCATGATGGGCTGGAACCAGCCTCGCACAGAGGTCATCACGATTTCGGACCCGATCTACTATGCGGGTGCACTGATGACGCAAAAGGAGGGTGGCACCATCAACAAGGTGGAGCAACTCAAGGACAAGCGCGTCGCCACCATGCAGGGATTTGGCTGGATTCCCGAACTGAAGTCTGTCCAACCAGATCTGAAGCTCTACGAGACCTCCGATGCCGGCATCCGCGATCTGGTGGCGGGTCGAATTGACGTGTTGTTCGCTGATCCACCCCTCATCCAGTGGGTGCAGACCCAGAATCCGGATTGGAAGCTCACGTCCTTGCCGGTGGCTGACGCCTATGACCCGAACATGCCGAGCATTACGGGCAAATACCAGGTCGTCATCGGATCCAGCAAGGAAGCGCCGAAACTTGCAAAGTGCATCAATGATGCAATCGCCGAGTTGTGGTCCAATTGCGAGAACCACAGAATCGCTTCGACCTACGGTTTCTCCGACAAGTTCTGGTTTACACCTCCCAGCGATAACCCGCGCGTGGGCGTGGACCGGGATGCGTCGTGGAAGTATCCCATGCTCAACAACTGCCCACAGTAACGACCATTGACAGGAGGCGGCCGCAACCCGTGCCGCCTCCCACTTCCCACCAAGCAGGTCTTTCAGAGGTATCAGTGAGCGAACCACTTCTCAGGATCGAGGGTTTGAAGAAGGACTTTGGCGACCTGCGTGTACTGCGCGGCGTCGACCTGAGCCTTGCACATGGTGCAAAGCTCGCCCTGATCGGCCCCAGCGGCTCAGGAAAGACGACACTGCTGCGTTGCGTCAACCAACTCGAGATCCCCACGGCGGGCCACGTCTTCCTGGAAGATCAACTGATTGGCGAAGTTGCCCGCAATGGCAGCTATACGCGCATGAGCGAGAAGGATCTTGCCGTGCAACGCCTCGAGATGGGCTTCGTCTTCCAGAACTTTTACCTTTGGCCACACTTGACCGTGGTCGAGAATGTTGCCCTGAGCCCCTGGCGGGTCAGGGGACTGGCCAAGACAGAAGCCTTCGAGCTCGCCCGCTCCATGCTCGACAAGGTTCACATGGGCCACAAGGCCAACGAGTATCCCGAGCGGTTATCGGGAGGGCAACAGCAACGCGTCGGCATTGCGCGTGCTCTGGCTCAACAACCAAAATTGTTGCTGTTCGACGAGCCCACTTCGGCGCTTGATCCGGAGCTGGTGGGTGAGGTTCTGAACGTGATCCATGAACTCGCCGATGAGGGCAGATCGATGATCCTGGTGACCCATGAGATCCGCTTTGCCCGCGATGTGGCCGACATTGTCGTGTTCATGGATGAAGGCGTCGTAGTGGAAAGCGGTCCGCCATCCCAGGTCATCGGCCGACCGGAGAACGAACGAACCCGCCGGTTCCTTGGCCAGCTCAGAGCGGACTGAACGGGCACATGAACGCAACCCCCGGCGGCGGCATCGCCAACATTCCCTATTATCTCTCGGTGCTGCTGGATGGCGCCTTGATGACTGTGACGATCACCATCGGCGCGCTCCTGATCGCGGTGCTTCTTGGTCTTGCGCTCGCCACGCTCAAGGTGAGTGGATGGCCGGGCGCCCGGTTCTTCGTCAATGCGTTCGTCGAGGTTTTTCGCGACATTCCTCCCCTGACACAGCTTTTCATCATCTACTTCGGGCTGACATATATCGGCGTACGGCTTGACCCGGTGCCCGCCGCCATCGTTGGCCTGGGCCTCAACGGGTCAGCTTATTGTGCCGAAATCTTCCGTTCGGGTTTCTCCGCACTCCATCATGGCCAGCGCGAGGCTGCGGCTGCCGTGGGAATGACGCCCGGGATGGCCATGCGGTTCGTGGTGATTCCCCAGGCGCTCCGCATCACTCTGCCGCCGCTCGGCAACTATGGTATCGGGCTCCTGAAGGATACGGCTGTGGCATCTGCCGTGGCCGCACCTGAGATACTGTTCCGCGCACGCAATCTGACGAGTGAAACGTTCGAGACGCCGCTCATCTACCTTCTCGTGGCAGTTCTCTACTTTTGCCTCACATTCCCCCTGGCCCGGCTTGTAGATCGAATGGAAAGAAGGCGGAGGTCATGGATATGAAAGTGTTTGACCAGCTCGCCGGATTTTTTTCGGTTTATGGAGACAAGTGGCCGACGTGGTCGCATGAGATGGGCCGCGCCATGTGGGTCACGTTGGAGATCACCTCTGGTGCCTTCATGCTGGGCCTCGTACTGGGTCTCGTCGTCGCGATCGCCAGATTGTCACTCAATCGTATCGTGCGCTCGATAGCCATCTCATACATCGAGATCACGCGCGGCGTGCCGGCGCTGGTGATCCTGTTTCTCATTTACTACGGACTGCTTCCGCTCGGTCTTGTCCTTGATGCCATCCCGGCGGCGATCATAGGTCTGGGGTTGAGTGCCGGCGGTTACATTGCCGAAATTTTCCGGGCGGGTATCGAAGCAACCCACAAAGGTCAACGGGAGGCCGGTCTCGCTGTGGGAATGACCCCTCTCGGAATATACAGGTTCATCATCCTGCCGCAGGCCACGCGCATCACCTTGCCGCCGCTACTGAACATGCTGATATCGGTACTCAAGGATTCGTCACTCGCATCGTTGATTTCCGCTCCGGAGCTCATGCTTCGGGCAAAGGACATATCGTCCTCTGAATTCTTGCCGCTCCATATTCTGCTGTGGGCGGGCGCAATGTACTTCATGCTGGCTCTGCCGCTGTCATTGGCAGTACGCAAGCTGGAGCGCCACATGCAACGCGGTCTTGGAACACGACTCACCTGAATTGTAGCGAACGGGGTGTATGACCCACTCGTCCGCATGGCTGCCATTCGTCCCCGCCAAGAATTCAAAACTCGCCACAATCCTTTAGCCCTGCTAAAGGTGCGCGCCATGAAACTCGTCGACTGGCTAAAGCAGGCAGGCATGAGCAAGGCGGAGGTGGCCCGGGCACTGGGCATTTCGCCGGGCCGCATCTCGCAGCTCCTGGCCGGTGACACACCCTCATTCGAACTTGCCCTCAGGATCGGCAGTCTCAGCGGCGGCAAGGTGCGCCCGCAGGACCTGTCGGTCGGGCTGAAAGGACACGATCCCATGACCAGCGAACTCGATACCGTGGCCAGCGCCATTGCCGCCATCAAGGCCGGCGAGATGGTCGTCGTGGTGGATGATGACGACCGCGAGAACGAAGGCGACCTGATTGCCGCCGCCTCGAAGGTGACCACCGAGCAGATGGCCATGATGGTGCGGCACGGCTCCGGCATCGTGTGTGCGCCGATGACCCGCGAGGATGCACGGCGGTTGAAGCTCGACCCGATGGTGTCGGACAACGATGCACCCTTGGGCACCGCGTTCACCGTGTCGATCGACTACAAGGAAGGCCTCACCACCGGCATCTCGGCAAAGGAACGTTGCGCCACCGTGCATGCGCTGGCCAATGCCAATGTGCATGCCGAAGACTTCGTGCGCCCGGGCCACGTGTTCCCCCTGATCGCCAAGCGTGGCGGGGTGCTGATGCGCTCCGGCCACACCGAGGCCGCCGTGGACCTGGCCCGGCTGGCGGGCGAACCGCCGGTCGGGGTGATCTGCGAACTGGTCAACGACGACGGCACCGTCAAGCGTGGCGCGCAGGTGATGGCGTTTGCACGCGAGCATGGCCTGCGGATCATCTCGGTGGCAGACCTGATCGCCTACCGCCAGCAGCGCGAGCGGCTGGTCGAGCGCGACGGCGAGTTCACCGTGGAGACACCGGCCGGCACCGCCAACGGTATCGCCTATTCGACCCACTTCGACCCGGTCCAGCACCTGGCGCTGGTCTATGGCGACATCTCCTCGGGCCAGAACATTCCGGTGCGCCTGCACCGGCAGGACCTGGTCGAGGACGTCCTGGGCAACCGCGAGACACTGAACAAGGTCTACGAAATCTTTCGCAAGGAAGGCTGTGGCATCCTGGTGTACCTGCGCGAAGGCACCGCCGGCGTACCGGCCTCGCGCCTCAACACCCAGCCCGCCGCCAGCGACGAGAACACCCGCTCGGCGCGGGCGCGCGAGGAAACCTGGCGCGACGTGGGGCTTGGCGCACAGATCCTGCGCGACCTGTCGGTCAAGTCGATCCGCCAGATCGCCAGCCGGTCACGCCATTATGTTGGCCTGTCCGGCTTCGGCGTGGAAATCAGCGACACCATCCTGCTGGGCGAGTGATCTCCATCGCCCCCCCGGCCTCGGGGAACTAGCGCTTCAGCAGCCCGCCAAGCACGCCGCGGATCAGGCTGTTTGAAATATTGCGCACGATCACCGTGCCTAGCTGGCGGCCCACGCTGCTGGCGACGTTCTTGACGAAGCGGTCCGTCGCCGAGTCTGCCTGGCGCGGGCTCCTGGTGGGGGTAGCGGCTTTCTTGGCTGCCTTGGCCTCGGCCTCCTGCTCTGCAAGATCAGCCTGCTGCTGGGCAATCTTTTCGCCCTTCTTCTGCAGCAGTTCGTAGGCGAACTCGCGGTCCACTGATTCATCGTACAAGCCGAACACCGGGCTGTTCTGGATCGACTGCGCGCGTTCAGCCGGCATCACCGGGCCAAGCTGGCCCGATGGCGGGCGGACCAGGGTGCGCTCGACCATGGTCGGGATGCCCTTGGGATCGAGCACCGAGATCAGCGCCTCGCCGACACCCAGCTGCGTGATGGCCTCCTCGGTGTCGAAAGCCGGGTTCTGGCGGAACGTGGTCGCCGCCGCCTTGACCGCCTTCTGGTCGCGCGGGGTGAAGGCGCGCAGCGCATGCTGCACGCGGTTGCCAAGCTGCGCCAGCACGGTGTCCGGCACGTCGAGCGGGTTCTGCGTGACAAAATAGACGCCCACACCCTTCGACCGGATCAGGCGCACCACCTGCTCGACCTTGGTCAGCAGGCTGGGCGGGGCCTCGTTGAACAGCAGGTGCGCCTCGTCGAAGAAGAACACCAGCTTCGGCTTTTCCGGGTCGCCCACTTCAGGCAGTTCCTCGAACAGCTCCGACATCAGCCACAGCAGGAACGTTGCATAGAGCTGCGGCGACTGCATCAGTTCGTCGGCAGCCAGGATGTTGATGTAGCCGCGGCCGTCACGGGTGGTGCGCATCAGGTCGTTGATGTCGAGCGCAGGTTCACCGAAGAAGTTCTCGCCGCCCTGCTGCTCCAGCACGATCAGCCGGCGCTGGATGGCGCCAATGGTGCGCCTGTCGACATTGCCATAGTCGGTCGACAGCGAGGCGCCACGGTCGGCCAGGTCAGACAGCATGGCGCGCAGGTCCTTGAGGTCGAGCAGCAGCATGCCTTCCTCGTCGGCAATGCGGAAGGCAATGTTGAGTGCGCCTTCCTGCGCCTCGGTCAGGCCCATCAGCCGCGAAATCAGCAGCGGGCCCATTTCCGAAATGGTGGTGCGGATCGGGTGACCCTGCTTGCCGAACAGGTCCCAGAAGATGGTCGGGAACGCCTCGAAGCCATAGTCGTCAAAGCCGATCGTCTTGGCACGCTTGAGCAGGAAATCCTTCGGCTGACCTTCACGAGACACGCCCGACAGGTCGCCCTTGATGTCGGCGGCAAACACCGGCACGCCGGCTGCCGAGAAGCCTTCGGCGAGGATCTGCAAGGTCACCGTCTTGCCGGTACCGGTTGCGCCCGTGACAAGCCCGTGCCGGTTTGCCAGCTTCAGGTAAAGCTCTTCGCGCTTGGTGCTCTTGCCTAGAAAAATGGTGCCTTCGCTCATATCTGTTGCCTTGCCTGCCAAATCGGTGTTGCTGCCGGGGCACATGCTATACAACATTAGCGCGCGCGAAACCTAGAGCTCTCACGCGTTTCACGGAGTACAAAGATGCAAGAATTGATCGACCGCGTGGTGGCCAGCACCGGCCTATCGCCCGAGACCGCAGAGAAGGGCATCGGCATCATGCTGTCGCTGGTCAGGTCGCAAGGCGACAAGGCCAAGGTCGAGCAACTGTTTGCTGCGGTTCCCGGTGCCAGCGAGCTTGCCGCCCAACATGGCGGCGATGGCGGCAGGCGCGGCGGCATGCTGAACATGCTGGGTGGCGGCATGATGGGCGGGCCGCTGGTGGCCATCACCAAGCTGCAGTCGGCCGGGCTGAAAATGGACCAGGTCAAGACCCTCGGCAAGGAAACGATGGGCTATGCCGAAGAGAAGGCCGGCAAGGAGCTCGTGCGCGATGTCGCAAGTTCGATCCCCGGCCTGTCGAGCTACCTGTAGTCGCAAGCGCCAACCATTCGACCAAAGCCGGTTTGCCGTTGTGGCCGGGCTGCGCTATCACGTTTTGCAACGCAACATGCGAGCGGGTTGACCAAACATGACCGGACTGGACCTGACAGAAGACCTTGCAACCATTGACCAGGCGCAATGGCGCGCGATGGTGGTTGCCAGTCTCAAGGGCCGGCCGTTCGACAGCCTTCGCTCGAAGACCGCAGACGGCATCGTCATCGAACCGGTCTATCCGCCCGCGACGGATGCACCGCCCGTTCCCTCCGGCGCTGAACGCACGTCGCCCGAGTTCTGGACGCTGACCCAGCGCGCCGACATGCCGGAAATCCCGCAAGCCAACCAGCAGATGCTGCGCGACCTTGAAAACGGTGCCAGCGGCGTGTCGCTGGTGCTGCCGGGCAGCGTCAGTACCGGTGCGCACGGGGTGGCCGTTCGCGACGCGCGCTCCGTCGAGCAGCTGTTCGAGGGTGTCGAGCTGGACTTCATCTCGCTGCGGCTGGATGGCGGCCGCAACGGGCGCGACCTCGCGTTGCTGGTGCTGGATGAATACAAGCGCCGCCTGCTGGACCTGTCGCGCTGCCGGCTGGACCTCGGCCTTGATCCGCTGGGGGCGCTGGCGCTCAACGGCACCATCGTCAACCGGGTGGAGTTGACAAGCCGCACCGGCGACATGTTCACCCGTGCCCGGAATATGGATCACGTTGGCGGCGTGTTCTGCGCCGATGCCCGCGTCTACCATGGTGCCGGTGCCTCGGAAGCACAGGAGCTTGCCTTCGCGCTGGCCACGGCGGTCGACTATCTCCGCATGCTGGAAGATGCCGGCATCGACCCCGCTGACAGCGCACCGCAAACCTCGATGCTGCTCAGCGCAGATGCCGACCAGTTCCTCACCATGGCCAAGCTGCGCGCGGCACGGCTGCTGTGGGCGCGGCTGCTGCAGGCATCCGGCCTTGAAGCAACGCCGCTTACCTTGCACGTGGAAACCGCCCAGCGCATGATGAGCCGCCGCGATCCGCACGTGAACCTGCTGCGCTCGACGTCTGCCGCGTTTGCCGCAGGGGTCGGCGGGGCAGACAGCGTGACCGTGCTGCCCTTCACCCACGCGCTCGGCCTGCCCGATGCGATGGCCCGGCGCATGGCGCGCAATATCCAGTCGCTGCTGCTTGAGGAAAGCCGGCTTGGCCGGGTGGAGGATGCAGCCGCTGGCTCCGGCTACGTGGAAGCGCTGACCGGTGAACTGGCGCGCGAAGCGTGGACCCTGTTCCAGTCGGTCGAGCGCGAAGGGGGCATGATGGCTTACCTGCAAACCGGCAAGCCGCAGGCCCTCATCGCGGCCACACGGGCGCAACGCGACAAGGACATCGCCCGGCGCAAGATTGCGCTCACCGGCGTCTCCGAGTTTCCGAACCTCAACCAGCCGCCTGTTCGCACCGTATCGATGCAGGTGCCGGAGGACTGGGCCACCGGATCGCCGTGGAAAGCCGACATGATCACCTGCGAGCCATTGGGCCTGCATCGCCTCGCCGAGCCATTCGAGCGCTTGCGCGATGCAGCCGACGCCCACCAGGCCGCCACCGGCGCGCGCCCGAAAGTGTTTCTGGTCACCCTCGGCACGCCCGCCGACTACACCGTGCGCGCCACCTGGATGGTGAACCTGCTGGCGTCAGGCGGCATCGAAGCTGTCACCGGGCCGATGGATGAGTTCCAGGCCAGCGGCCTTGCCGTTGCCTGCATCTGCTCGTCGGACGCGATCTACGCCACCGAGGCGGAAGCAACCGCCCAGACACTGGCAGAGCTGGGCGTCGGCCACGTCATGCTGGCAGGCCGGCCCGGCAACATCGAAGACCTGTTGCGTGAGGCAGGTGTCAGCGAGTTCGTGTATGCTGGGCAGGACGTGATCGAACTTCTCTCGCGCCTTCACAGGCAGTCGGGCGTCGCAGGGGCGGAGGTTGGGCAATGAGCAGGCTACCGGATTTCAGCAACGTCGATTTCGCCATGCCGGACGTCACGCCATTGCGTGACACCGATGCCATATGGCCAACGCCGGAAGGCATCGAGGTCCGCCAGCGGTATGGCCCGGCTGACGTTGCAGGCCTCGGCTTCCTGAACGGCTGGCCCGGCGCGGCACCGTTCGTGCGCGGGCCCTACCCCGCCATGTATATCACCCAGCCGTGGACCATCCGCCAGTATGCAGGGTTTTCCACCGCGGAGGATTCCAACGCCTTCTACCGGCGCAACCTGGCGGCCGGTCAGAAAGGCCTGTCGATCGCCTTCGACCTTGCCACCCATCGCGGCTATGACTCCGATCATCCGCGCGTCACCGGTGACGTGGGCATGGCGGGCGTGGCCATCAACTCGATCTACGACATGCGCACGCTGTTTGATCGCATACCGCTTGACCAGATGTCGGTGTCAATGACCATGAACGGCGCGGTACTGCCCATCATGGCGCTCTATATCGTGGCAGCCGAAGAACAGGGCGTGTCCGCCGACAAGCTGACCGGCACCATTCAGAACGACATTCTGAAAGAGTTCATGGTGCGCAACACCTACATCTATCCGCCGCAATACTCGATGCGGATCATCTCCGACATCTTCACCTATACCTCGGCCAACATGCCGAAGTTCAACTCGATCTCGATTTCCGGCTACCACATGCAGGAAGCCGGGGCGACCGCCGACCTTGAGCTTGGCTACACGCTGGCGGACGGCATCGAGTACGCCCGCGCCGGGGTGGCTGCCGGGCTGCCCATCGACAAGTTTGCGCCACGGCTGTCGTTCTTCTGGGCTATCGGCATGAACTTCTTCATGGAGGTCGCCAAGATGCGCGCTGCCCGCATGTTGTGGGCGAAGCTGATGCGCGAATTCAATCCGCAGAACGAGCGCTCCTTCTCGCTGCGCACCCACTCGCAGACATCCGGCTGGTCGCTGACCGCGCAGGACGTGTTCAACAACGTGGGCCGCACCTGCATCGAGGCGATGGCCGCCACGCAGGGTCACACCCAGTCACTGCACACCAACGCACTCGATGAAGCACTTGCACTGCCCACCGATTTCTCCGCCCGCATTGCCCGCAACACCCAGCTGGTCCTGCAGCAGGAAGCCGGCACCTGCCGCGTGGCTGACCCGTGGGGTGGCAGCTATCACGTCGAACGGCTGACCGCCGACCTGGCGGCCAAGGCGTGGGCCCATATCCAGGAAGTGGAAGGCATGGGCGGCATGGCCAAAGCCATCGCCGATGGCTTGCCAAAGCTCCGCATCGAGGAAGCGGCAGCCCGCACGCAGGCCCGCATCGATTCCGGTGAACAGACCGTCGTCGGCGTCAACAAGTACCTCGCCAGCGACGACAGCGAAATTGACATCCTCAAGGTCGACAACACGTCGGTGCGCAACCAGCAGCTCGACAAGCTCAAGCGGCTCAAGGCCGAGCGCAACCAGGCCAGCGTCGATGAGAAGCTCGAGGCGCTGACGAGGGTCGCGCAGACGGGCCAGGGCAACCTGCTTGCCGCTGCCGTGGACGCGGCCCGGGTCAAGGCAACCGTCGGCGAGATCTCCGCAGCACTGGAGAAAGTCTGGAACCGCCACGTCGCGAAAACGCAATTGCTGAAGGACGTTTATCGTCGTGAGGCCGGGGCCAATTCAGAGGCCATCATGCGCGCGCAAGGTGCCGTCGAGGCATTCCGCGAAGCCGATGGCCGTGCACCGAAGATCCTCGTTGCCAAGATGGGACAGGACGGCCACGACCGCGGCCAGAAGGTCATCGCAACCGCATTCTCGGACCTTGGGTTCGAGGTGGAAATCGGCCCTCTGTTCGCCACGCCCGATGAAGTTGCGCAACAGGCCATCGACAGCGATGTGCACGTTGTCGGCGTATCGACACTGACGGCTGGCCACCTGACACTGGTGCCGGCCTTGCGGGCTGCACTGGAAGAACAGGGCCGTCCGGACATCATGATCGCCGTAGGCGGCGTGATCCCGCCGCAGGATTTCCAGACGCTGATCGACATGGGCGCTGCGGTCATCTTCCCGCCCGGCACCGTCATCGCCGACGCGGCTGTGCGGCTGCTGACCAAGCTTAATGCCAAGCTGGGCTACAGCCAGGAAGCTGCGGAGTAAGGCCGTTTCAGCGGTTCTGGCTGCGCCGCATCTGGCGGCTCACGTACATCGCGACCGGAATGGCCAGCAGTGCGCCTGCCACGGCGGCGTAGATCAGCCAGCTTGACTGGAAGTTGCGCTGGGTCAGCACACCGGTGACAAGGAACCCGGTGATGACAGGCATCGCGATGACATAGATTAGGACCGGCAGCTTGTTCATGAGAGTCGCCTTCTGTTTCATCCAGATATGCGACATTCCTGCACACTTTGCGCAATTGCGACTTGATCTGCCGCAAGGATGGCAAGGATTCTTATCGCTCGCGGCCGTGCAGTTTCAATTGCCCGCGCGCCTCAGCGGCGATGCCATCCTCGCCTGAATCCAGCGCATAGACATAAGCGTGGGTATAGAAGAAGCAGGCGGCATCGATGTCGCCTGCCGCCTCGCGCTGCACGCCGGCGCGCTGATAAAGTGCTGCAAGTTCAACCACATCATTGGCGTTGTGGGCCTCCAGCATGGCCTGCTGGAGCGCCGTTTCGCCGCTCATGTGCTGGCGAACCGGTTTGCCACCCACTCATGAAAACAATGGGTTGGCGGGTCCATGACCGGGGAGAACTTGCCGCCATCATACATCGAGGCCGAGCGGCCTTTCTGCATGCCCTCGACGACGAAGATGTCCTCGATGAACACGTCCTTCCACATCTTCGCGTTCTTCTCGCGCAGGTCGGCCATGCCGGGCTCGCACATCTGCTCGCTGGTGTAGAAAATCTCAATGCGTTCAATGGTTTGGTCATGGCCCTGCGGGTCGAGCATGATCGCGAACGTATGGTCCCGGTGCACGCCGAGCAGCACGTTGGGATAGAGTGAGACGTACTCCGCGCCGGTGTCCCACTTGCCGCTCAGACCGCTGAAGTTGGCAAACGAGCGGGTCTCATCCAGCTTGGGATTGTAGACCACCGTTCCCTGGCCAGAATAAGCGCCGGGCTCGACAATGTTGTAGTGGTCTTCCAGCCGCGAATACGAATTCAGGCCCGGGTGAACCCATGGCAGGTGGTAGCTTTCGCAGTAATTCTCCACCGCCAGCTTCCAGTTGCATTTCACCTCGAGGGTAAACGACGAATCCTCTCCGCCATGAAACAGGGGCCGGTCAACAAACTCCTGCCACTGACCTAGCAGTTTTGCCGCGTGAACCTCGAATGCCGGGGCGTTTCCGTCAAGGTTTACAAACACCATGCCCATGAACACATGGCTGCGGACTTCCAACAGGCCAAGTTCTTCCCGCTTGATACAGTCGTGCAGGTTGTTGCCCGGACCGCCGACATGCGGGGTGGTGCGCAATGACCCGTCAAAGTTGTAGCACCACGAGTGATAGGGGCAGCGGATGGTCGAGCGCAGGGTGGTCTTCTCCGACACCAGGATCATGCCGCGATGCCGGCAGACGTTCTGGAACACCCTGATTTCATTGTCATTTCCGCGCACCATCAGCAGCGGCTGGCCGAGGAAGGTGACCGGGTTGGCATCGCCCGGCGCGGCTACGTCCTTGGCGAAGCCCATGCACGCCCAGGTGGAGGCAAACAGCACCCGCTTCTCGGCCTCGTGGATGTCGGGATCGGTGTAGAAGGCATTCGGCAGGCCGGTCGCGGTTTCCACCGGGCGCATGACGGATTGCAGCATTTCGCGTGTGAGAACAGCCATTTGAGGGTGCCTTGCCAGAGAGGTGACTGTCATGATGATGACAGCTTTTGCCCCCGTCAAACCCACTTGCAGCGTCATTTCCGGTCCGAAAAGCGCCAATGATGCCGCCATCGGCGTGCACGGCATGATACTTGCGTCCCAGGCATGAGAACTCTCACCTGTTAACGGAATGTCGTGCCGTTATGGACATGAACAGACGCTCGATTTTTGCAGCCGCAGGGCTCGCCGGCGCTGCGCTTGCCATTGGTCCGGCAGAGGCGGCAGCAGGTGGCGGCATGCTCAATGCGCGGGCGCTTGGCGTGGTGGCGAACGCCGCACTCGACCAGTCGCGCGTGTTGCAACAGGCGATCGATGAGGCCGCGCGGCGCGGCGGGTACCTGCTGCTGGAGCCGGGTCTCTACATCGCGTCGGGCATGCGTATCACGTCACCGCTCGTGATGATGGGCGTGCCGGGCCAGACGCGGCTGGTGCAGTCCGGACCGGAGCCGGTGCTGGACATCAAGGGCACCTCGGGCGTGCGGCTGGACGGGCTGGTAATCGACGGGCAGTTGCGCCCGTCATCAGCTGCGCTGGTTACGGCGACGTCGGTGCGCGACCTGACCATCCTCAACTGCCTCGTCACCAATGGCGGGGCCAACGGCATCAGCCTGACGAACTGTTCGGGCAGCATCAGCGCGTCGACCATCGACACCTGCGTGCAGGCAGGCGTGTTCAGCATGGGTGCGCGGGGCCTGCGCATCGACGGCAACCTCGTCACCGGCATGGGCGACAACGGCATCCTGATCTGGCAGCCGGACAAGCTGGAAGACGGCAGCATCATCACCGGCAACCGCATCGAGAAGATCGAGGCGCGCTCGGGCGGCGAAGGCCAGAACGGCAACGGCATCAACGTCTATCGCGCCGGCAACGTGCAGGTGGCGAACAACCGCATCGATACGTGCGCCTTCACGGCGGTGCGCAACAATTCCGGCTCGAACATCCAGATCACGTCGAACAACTGCACACGCCTGGGCGAGGTGGCGATCTATTCCGAATTCGCGATGGAAGGATCGGTGATTGCCAGCAACCTGGTGGATGACGCGGCCACCGGCATCTCGATCACCAACTTCAACGAGGGCGGGCGGCTTGCCGTGTGCCAGGGCAACCTGGTGCGCAACCTGCGCCTCTACGACCACCCGGTGGACAAGCGCGGCACCGGCATCGCGGCGGAAGCCGACACGGTGATCTCGGCCAACGTGATCGAGAATGCGCCCACCGCCGGCATCTGGCTGGGGTGGGGCAAGTATCAGCGCGACGTGTCGGCTACCGGCAACGTAATGCGCAACTGCGCCATCGGCATAACCGCGTCCGTGGCGGCAGGCGCGGGCCACGCGCTGATCACCAACAACCTGATCTCGGGCGCGAAGCGCGGCGCCATTCTGGGCATGGACCATGACCGGCCGGCGACGAAGGATCTGGCGCTTGCGGGCACAACGGCGCCCGCCACGCTGAACGTGTCTGGCAACGTGGTGAGTTGAGGCGAACTCAAACCGCCCTCACCTCGCCGACCAGCAGGCCGCGCCAGTTGTGCATCGGCTCCACGGTCATGCCCGCCAGCAGGGCGGCCTCGCCGTCGGTCCAGCAATCAAGCCCGGTGAGCACGCGCGCCAGCGCCACCTCGACGCCGCGGCTGGCGCCGTCATCTACCTTCATGGCGACGCCGATGCCGGCATGCGGGATGGCGGCGCAATAAACACCTTCCGCCCCCACCTTGACGAAGGCGCGCGGCACGGCCTCCATCAGCCTGGTGCAGAACCGTTTGGAGCCCGCCACCATGTAGGGGTGGGCGCGCACGGCCTCGATGATGCGGCGGCAGGCGGCGGCGCGGGCCTCGTCCAGCCCCTCGCCCGAGGCAAGCCGCTGGAAGCCGAGCGCGATGTTTCGCAGCGGCAACGCCCATGTCGGCACCGAACAGCCATCGATGCCGCACGGGGCTGATGCGAGGTCGTGGCCGCACATCTCGCCAAAGGCCTTCTCGATGGCCTGCTGCACCGGGTGGTCGCGCCTCGTATAGCCTTCGGGGTCCACGCCAAGCTGGCGCGCGAAGGCCAGCATGAAGGCATGCTTGCCGGAACAGTTGTTGTGCACGGGCAGCGCCTCGCCGCCACTGCGCACAAGCTCGCGCAGCGAGCTGGCCAGCGACGGCCACTGGGCGCCGCACTCATAGGCGGCCTCGGACAGATCGGCCTTGGCCAGCGCCGAGCGGGCGGTGTCGACGTGGGCCTGCTCGCCATTGTGCGAGGCGACAGCCAGCGCGATCTCGCGGTCGTCCATGCCAAAGGCCTCGGCTACGCCGGCCTCGAGCGCGGGCAGGCACTGGAACGCCTTGACGGCGGAGCGGGGGAAGATGGCCGCATCGATGTTGCCGGCAGACGCCAGCAGCCTGCCGCCCGGCCCGACCACGGCCCAGGCGCCGCGATGCACGCTCTCGACGATGCCGCCACGGGTGACTTCTGCAAGGATCGGATCGGTCATGCGGGGTCCTTTCGGGCGTTTCCGGCGGGCACCTTGAGGGCAAACCAGATCAGCGTCACCAGTTGCAGCGCGAGGAACAGGCCAAAGCCCGCCTGGTAGGCCTGCGGCTGGTAGCCGCCGTCCGCTGCCAGCGGCCACAGGTCGATGATGGCGCCGATGGCGTACTGCGAGATGAAGGCCACGGCGAACACCAGCGTGTTTAGGCAGCCGTTGGAGCGGCCCGCAAGGTCTGACCCGAAGTACCGGGCCAGCCACGGATAGGCGAGGATGCCGGCTTGCCCGAACATGCCGAAGGTGAACCAGGCGGCCGGCGCAAAGGCCACCGGCTCGAACAGGATGAGCAATTGCACGGCCATGAAGATGATGATGAAGCCGGTCATGGTGACGAGCAGGCTGACGCCCCGGCGGCCCAGCCAGTCTGCCACCCAGCCGCTCATCAGCGTGCCGATGAGGAAGCCGACGGCCTGCAGGCCCAGCACGCTGGCAACGCCTGCCCGGTCGAGGCCCGCGATGTCGCGCAGCCAGGGTCCGGCCCACAGGGTCTGGATGCCGATGTGGCAGCCCGCCGTCAGCGCCACGAACGGCGCGATGCGCCAGAACACGGGGTCCGTGTAGATGGTGCCGATGGCGCCCAGCACGCTGGCGCCGGGCCGGGTTGCAGCGGCAGCCATCGACGCTGGCCGTTCCGGCACCACGACGTAGAGAAACATCGCCACGGCAAAGGTGATCGCCATGATGCCGAGGAACATGTGCCGCCAGCCAAAGGTGGCGGTGGCCCATTCAGCCGGCACGGTGGCGGTCAGGATGCCGAGGCCGCCCACCGCCATGATGCAGGCATTGGCAAGGGCACGGCGGTCTTCCGGCACCCAGATGCTGACGGCCTTGAAGCCCGCCATCAGGCCACCGGCAGAGCCCATGCCGATCAGCATGCGGGCAAAGCTCAGGCCCCACTTGTCGGCGGACATCGCAAACAGCGCCGCACCGGCAGCACCGGCGCACAGCAGCAGCGCCTGCACCTTGCGCGGGCCGAACCGGTCGAGCAGGACGCCAAGGGGGATCTGGAACCCGGCAAAGCCGATCAGGTAGGCGGCGGTCAACAGGCCAAGCTCGCCAGCGTCCAGCCCGATGTCGCTGACGAGGTTGGGCGCGATGACCGCGTTCACGGCGCGGTAGAGATAGGACAGGAAATAGCACAGCGAGAACGGCAACAGCACCGTCAGCAGCAGCCGCAGCAGTGTCATGGGGCGCACGGTTCCTGCAGCAGAGGGTGTGGTCATCGGGAATTTTCCTGCCGGGAACTGGCTGGGGCGCCAGGATTCGAACCTGGGAATGGCGGTACCAAAAACCGCTGCCTTACCACTTGGCTACGCCCCAATTAATGCGGGAAACCGCAATGCTCCGGTGCCCGATGGAGGCGCACCATACTGATTCCGCTTTCGCGCTGCAACGGCACTTGTAAGCTTTGCCATGATGGCTTGCGCAGGCCGTGGGACGGCGATATAACCCGGCCCGCACAAGAGCAACGGAGTGTAGCGCAGCCTGGTAGCGCACCTGCTTCGGGAGCAGGGGGTCGTGAGTTCGAATCTCGCCACTCCGACCAATAACAACGGGCTCGCCACGGTTCAACGTGGCGGGCCTGTTTGCTTTTCAGACCATCGGTCCCTGCGCGGCAGCAAAAAGGCCGGGACGATGGCTCGCCCCGGCCCTGAACTCTACGGTCGGCTAATCACCGGCCGTGTCACCTGCAAGGTGATCAGTTGGCGGTATTGGATTCAACGCCCATCTGCTGGTTCGTCGCGCTCGGATCAACGGCCAGTTTGCCGGTCTTTGTGTCAACGAATTCGGCGCACTGGGTGTTGAACGAATCCATCTGCTGGTTGGTGGCATTGTTGACCAGCGAGTCCTGCAAGGTCTTGCACTCGTCATAGCGCGACTGGATGTCGGCGCGGCCATCGGCATCAACGCGCTCGTTGGTGACGTTCGGGTTGTTCGGATCGATCTGGTCGGCCATGGCGGGTGCGGCCGAGAGGGTGGCGGCAAGGGCGATGGCGGTTACGGCGAGAAACTTCTTCATCGAATAAGACTCCTTCTGGTCCATGATGACCCTGAAAGCCGCCGGGGCTGCCAAGGCCGGTATGGACTGTCAATGTCCGCGCTGCTGCATCGGTTCCAAAATTTCGTGGTCATGAGGGGTGCCGGCTCCCCTGCCCGGGGGTCGATTGCGGCATTGCGCGCAATCACGTAAATTTAATGGAACCAATCCCGGTCTCGTCCGTTGTCGCGCACATGCAGGAGTTCTGTTCACCCCCATTGGACACGTTTGCCGAATTGCCGTGCGCCCGGGCGCAACCCAACCCAAGGCGCCCGTTGTGAGGCGCTTGCCAGGAGACATCACCAAATGAGCATTGCCAGCCAGATTGCACCCTTGCTGCCGAGACTTCGCCGTTATGCCCGCGCGCTGACCGGCTCCCAGGCCAGTGGAGACGCGTATGTCGGTGCCATGCTGGAAGCCCTGATTGCCGATCCGGCGTCGTTTGACGGGTCGGCAGATGCCCGCGTCGAGGCCTATCGCGTGATGTCGTCGATGTGGAGTTCGTTGCCGGTCAACCTGGAAGGATCATCGGCCGAGTCGTGGGAGCGCAGTGCCTCGCGCAAGCTGGACGCCCTGACGCCGCTGGCCCGGCAGGCGTTCCTGCTGGTATCGGTGGAGGAGTTCACCCCCGATGAGGCAGCCACCATCCTGAACAAGCCGGCGGATGAACTGTCCAGCCTGCTCGACCAGGCCGGTCAGGAGATTGCCGAACAGGTGCACACCCGGGTGCTGATCATCGAGGATGAACCGCTGATCGCGCACGACATCGAAACGCTGGTCGAGGACCTGGGCCATGAAGTGCTGGGCGTGGCCCGCACCCGCACCGAAGCGGTGGACATGGCCGGGCGCACCAATCCGGGCCTTGTGCTGGCAGACATCCAGCTTGCCGACGGCAGTTCGGGCATTGATGCCGTCAACGACATCATCAAGACCTTCGACGTGCCGGTCATCTTCATCACGGCGTTTCCGGAGCGGCTGCTCACCGGCGAAAAGCCTGAGCCCGCCTTCCTGATCACCAAGCCATTCGTGCCGGAAATGGTGAAGGCGATCATCTCACAGGCGCTGTTCTTTGACCGGACCGCCGGATCGAAGGAGGCCGCAGCCTGAGGCCTCCCGCGCGGTTATGAGCGGGAACTGATACCGCAGGATGGCGTTGACAGTACAACTTACAAACTCAAAGGAGATTGCCATGTTGTATTGGGCCATCGTGTTCTTCGTCGTCGCACTGATTGCAGGTGTATTGGGATTTGGCGGCATTGCAGGCGCTTCTGCCGGCATCGCCCAGATCCTGTTCTTCATCTTCCTCATCGCGCTGGCGATTTCGGTCATCGCACACATATCCCGTCGAGCCTGACGGGTTTTGAGGCCGACAAGGCTGACGCACACTCCGGCCCGGTTGAGACCAACAGCGTTTCATCCGGGCCGCTGCGTTTGAGCGATCATCACCACGCAAGGAAGACCAGGCATTGAGCAACAGGACAAAGACTGACGAACCCCAGATAGAGCTTGACCAGGAGGAAGAAGAATTGGTCCAGCAGAACGCCAGTCTTGCAACACCGGTCCTGTACGAGATCATCCGGCGGTCGGGCGAGGAAGAGCTGACGCGCCCGGTCCAGTCGCTGGTCATCTCGGGCTTTGCCGCAGGACTTGCCATCGGCTTCTCGGTTCTGGCGGAAGCGATCCTGCTGGCACGCCTGCCCGACACCGCGTGGCGGCCGCTGATTGACAATCTTGGCTATAGCGTGGGGTTCGTGATGGTGATCATGGCCCGGCTGCAACTGTTCACCGAGAATACCATCACCGTCGTGCTGCCGGTGCTGCTGAAGCCCAGCAGGCTTGGATTTGCCGGCGTGGCTCGGTTGTGGTCGAGCGTGCTGGCGGCCAACTTTGCCGGCTGCGCACTGTTTGCCGCGGGGCTTTACTATACCGGTGCCATTCCACCCGAGGTACTCACGGCCAGCCTGTCGATCAGCCATCACATGATGGAGAATTCCGTCTGGCAGATGTTCATCAAGGGCATTTTCGCCGGCTGGCTGATTGCGGCGTTGGTATGGATGCTGCCCAACGCACACTCAGCCGGGTTGTGGCTGATCATCCTGATCACTTACCTGATCGCTGCGGGCGATTTCACTCACGTGGTGGCCGGTACGGTGGAAGGCTTCCTGCTGGTCTATGCCGGAGACGTGTCGCTGATCGCCATGCTTGGCGGGTTCTTCCTGCCGACGCTGCTGGGCAATGTCGTCGGGGGAACCGGCCTGTTTGCCCTGCTCACCTACGGCCAGATCGAGCAGGAGCTGCACCAGAAGACAACCTACATCGACAAGATGTTCGGGAAGCAGAAGAATTAGTTGGGGCTGGCGCCAGGTTTGGTCAGCTGGCCAGATCGAACTCTGCATGGCCAAGCACTTCGGCAAGGCGCTTGCGGGCCCGGCTGACGCGGCTCTTCATGGTGCCGACCGCGACACCGCAGATTTCGGCAGCTTCCTCGTAGGCCATGCCGGAGGCCCCGATCAGCACGATGGCTTCACGCTGGTCGTCAGGCAGATCCGCCAGCGCGGCCTTCAACTCTTCCAGGGCGAGATGGCTTTCCTGGTTGCCATCAACCGCCTGACGCCCGGCAATCATGCCGTCAGCATCCTCGATCTCGCGGCCCTTCTTGCGCATCTGCGAGTAGAACTCGTTGCGCAGGATGGTGAACAGCCAGGCACGCAGGTTGGTGCCTTCCTGGAAGGAATGGAAGTTGGCCCAGGCCTTGACCATCGTCTCCTGAACAAGATCGTCGGCGCGAGCAGGGTTTCCGCAAAGGGAGTAGGCAAAGGCACGAAGCGAGGGAATGTTTCCAACAAGCCCTTCGCGCAGTTCTTGCGAGACGGCCATTGGTTATTCCTCACCTTTCTCCTGTTGTTCCAGTTGCTTCAGCAACTCGGCAAACCGGTCAGGGACGGGCTCATTGGCCACTTCGTCATAGAGCTTCTTGAGGTGCCGTCCGATGGACTCCTCAACGATCGCGTCGGGCTTGCGGGCAGGCCTGTCGCGCCCGCCACTGCCGTCGCCCGAAGTTGCTTGATGCATTGTCTTCCTCATATGCCATCCACCACGCCGTTAGCACTCCAGAAAACGCAAAGGCCAAACCGGAGCATTCAAAGCCCGTTGGCCAAGCATTGTCAGCCTAGGCTGCGAAGTACCAGAATGCCAGAGTCAAGGATACAATGGCCAGCGCCGTGCCCACAAACAGGACATGCCTCGGCATCCGGTTGTTCGTGGCAGATCGTGCTTCATCCTCGGTCAGCTTCGTCATGCATCTCTCAAGTTTCAATGGTGTCCATTCCAACGTTCCGATTCAACGTAGGCAGAAGGGGTTGGTTGCATAGATCGAAAGATTTATTTCAGCCACGCTGCCTCAAGCAGACGACATCGGCAGATCGGCTTCAAACAGCAAGCCCTGCTTGCGCCAGGTGAAGCGGGTTTCACCGCCATACTGCCGGGCCAGCAGTTTCTCCAGCATGATGGTACCGAAGCCCTTCTGTTCGGGCTTGCCGATGCCGCGCGTCGGACTGGTTTCGGACCAGCGCAGCTTCAGCACCTCATCATTGGGGCGATCCTTTGGTCCGGGCTCAATGCGGACGTCGAGGACGATCTCTCCTTCGCGATGGCTGAGCGCGCCATACTTCGCCGCGTTGCTGGCAAGCTCATGAATCGCCAGGGCGATCATCTGGGCCTGCTGTGCGCTCACCATGACGCTGGCGATGTTGGTGGTAATGCGGTGGTCAGCCTTGTTGCCATCAAACGGCGACAGGATCTTGTCCACCAGTGAATCCAGCTTCACCGCGCCCCAGTTGACCTCAAACAGGGCATCCTGGGCCACGTTCAGTGCGCGCAAACGGGCCTGGAGGTTGCGCCGGTAATCGTCAACGCTTGCCGAGCGGGCCGCGGTCTGGTCTGCCAGGCTCGACACCAGCTGCATGGTGTTGCGCACGCGGTGGGCCAGCTCGCGCACCAGCAGATCGCGGGCCTGGGAGGATTCCTTGGCGGAGGTAATGTCCTGCATGACGAGGCTGGCCGTGGTGCCGCCTGCCTCGTTCTCGATGGGCTCCCCGGCACTGACGAGCATCCAGCGGATCCTGCCCTGGTTGTCGCGCAGGCGAACCGATGTTGCTCCGGGCAATGGCTCTCCCTGGTTCAGGCTGTTGAGCAAGGTTGCAACGGCGGGCTGGTCCTGCGCGTCGAACAGGTCGTTCAGCAGACGCCCTTCGATTTCGTTCGGCTCGAAACCCGTCACCTCCATCAACCGGCGGTTTGCCTTGACGACGAACCCGGTACCGACCTCGATTTCGCAGTTCGCCGTGCCCGTGCCATTGAACAGCGACGTGTAGGCCGCATCGCGAATGGCGCGCGCATGCTCGCTGCGGTCAAGCAGCGAACCGACCTGCCGGTTGCGTTCCTGCAATCGGGTCTGCTCGTAGGCGCCCAGTGCAACCAGCGTCAGCAATGAACCAAGGCCAAACACCAGCATTGCGGCAGCAGCGCTGGTACGTCCGGCCGGCACGGCGATCGTGGCATTCCAGCTGCGGTCGCCCACCTGCAGCTTGTAGTCCACGAGGGGACGGCCCTCCACCGGTATGGACGAGGTGTAGATGACGGCGCCCGTTTCAAGGTCAGTCAGGCTTGCGATAATGCTCTCGTTCGACTGCGATGCGGTTACCAGTTCGTCCGTGGCAACAAGCGCTGCCACCGCGCCATTGAACGTGACCTGCGCCGGTTCGCCGATATCTCGCCTGGCGACCGGCAGGAACATGTTGAACGCTGTCTTGTCCGGGCTCTGGACCAGTTTGAACGGATTGCTGGTCGCGACGCTGCCGTGCATCATCGCCCGACCCAGGGCATCCGTTGCATAGGAGTTCGACGAGATATCAAGACCCAACGCCCGCTGGTTGTCGGCCATCGGATAGATGAATTCGATGATGGCGTGATTGCGCGCGGCAGAAACTTCCACAACGCCGGCTTCGCCACTTCGTTCGGTCGGATTGAACGGATAGCGCCTGAACACGCGCTGCTGCCTGGCGTATTCCTCCAGTCCACCCGGATTCACGAACTGCACCAGCTGAAGTGCGCGCAAATGGGGTGGCTGAGCCAGTTGGGCCGCGAAATTCTCGAATTCGCCGTCGGTCACGTTGCGCTTGATGGTGAAAAAACCGCGCAGGGCGCGCAGTTGACCTTCGATCACGATGATCTTGCCTTGCAGATCCTCGACAACAGCTTCGGCCGCAAACCGGTCGGTTTGCAACCTTTTGCCGTCGACAACGCTGTAGGCCGTATAACCTGCCAGAGCGGATAGCAGTATCCCGATCAACAGGATCAGAAATGAGACGGGGCGTTTCGACAAGCTGGCCTCATGAAAACCGTAGTACCGTCAGGCACGATAGCTGGAAGACCCTGTTTCTGCCAGAACCGGCAGAGATTTAGACAATCAGATCCAGTGCCCACCAGCCGGGGACATTGAACGAGCTGGTGATTCATAGGTCGTGTAACGGTTCTGGCCAGCCTGGGGGCGAGTGCCCGGCCAAGCACCATCAGGATCCTTGTGGATGATCGTCTGGCCACCATTGCGGGCCATCTCGTCACCTTCAGGCGCCTGAGACACCGCAACGCCGGTTATCACCAGCGCAATGGCGGCAAGCGGCAATGTGGTTATCCTGATGAACTGTTTCATGTAGTAGAAACGAAGCAGAGGCCAAACAGTTCCACGCACGCCTTTACCAAACCGCGAATTCGTCCAGCGAAGCCAATGCTTTCCCCGATCCCGATGATCGGCTACCACTCGCTTGTCGCAAGCATCTCACGGGCGGATCTGATGGCCAGACAGAAGATGACACTGGACGCCGCGCTGGCCCAAGTGGTTCACCTCAATGAGACCGGCCAGTTGCAGCAAAGCCTGCACCTGGCGCGGCAGGTGGCGCAGGCAGCGCCGGTGTCGGCAGTTGCCCAGAACGTGCTGTCTGCTGCGGCCGAAGCGACAGGCGATCTGGCTGAGGCGGAAAAGGCGGCACGGGCTGCCATTCGCATTGATCCGCAGATGGTTGATGCGCATTACAACCTCGGCAATGCCCTGCGCCGGCTGGGCCGGTACAAGGAGGCCATCGACGCGCTGCAAAGGGCAAGGTCACTGGCACCGCAGGACCTGGACGTGCTGTTCAACCTGTCGCTCAGCTTTCAGGAAATCAGCCAGTTCGAGCGGGCAATCGAGGGTTTCCGGCAGGTGCTGGCGATCGACCCGGAGCATGACAGCGCAGCGCTCGGGCTGGTGCTGTGCCTGACCAGCGAGGACGAGCAGGAAGAAGCCGAGGAACTGGCCCGGCACCTGATCAACCGCACGCCGAAGGATGAGCGGGTGTGGGCGGTGCTGTTCGACGGCAAGCGGCGGCGCAACGACCTGGCAGGCCTGAAACAGATGCTGGAACAGGCTGCGCAGGCATTGGGCAGCAGCAATGCGGTGGTTCACCTGGCCAAGGCACACATCCTGCGCGAGGAAAAGCAGGTGGCAGAGGCAACGGCCCTGCTGGAGTCAATTTCGGCACCCCGGGATCACGGGGCAGATTTTGCCGCCACCCACGCGGAGATGCTGGGCAAGCTGCTGGACCAGCAGAACGAGACGGCGAAGGCATTCGAGCAGTTCTCGATTGCCAACCGGGTCAGCCTCGACCGGTATGGCGGGCGGCTGCAGGAACGAGACAACTACTTGCAGCGCTTGCGCAACCGCGCTGACACCTTCACGCCTCAGTGGTTTGCCAGCTGGACGCCGCACGAGGGTGAGCATTCGCAGGCCGAGCCGGTGCTGCTGGTGGGGTTTCCACGCTCGGGCACCACCTTGCTGGACACAATCCTGCGCAGCCATTCACGCGTCTCGGTGCTGGAGGAACAGCCCGTCACCAGCGCCGTTGTGCTGGCTGTGCGCAACATGCTGGGCGACGAGACGCAAGCGCTGGCGAGCCTGACACCGGCGCAATTGACCAGCCTGCAGGAGGCTTACCTGTCGGCGCTGGAACAGTACCGCCCCGAAGGCGACACGTCCGATATACTGGTCAACAAGATGCCACTGTCGATGCTGGAGGCCGGGCTGGTTCATCGCCTGTTTCCGCGCGCGAAGTTCATCCTGGCGCTGCGCCACCCGTGTGATTGCGTGCTGAGTTGCTTCATGCAGCGCTTCAAGCTGAACGCGGCCATGTCCAACTTCGTGGAGATCGGGCAGGCCGCGCGGTTCTATGATGTGACGTTCTCGCTGTGGCAGCAGTATCTCGACGTGTTGCCGCTGCAGGTGCACAGCCTGCGCTACGAAGACCTGATCGCCTCGTTTGACGAAACGATAGCGCCGGTGATGCCGTTCCTCTCGCTGGACTGGGAAGATGGCGTGCGTGACTATATCGAGACGGCCAGGACCCGTGGCCGCATCAATACGCCGAGCTTCAACCAGGTCACCCAGCCGCTTTACACCAGCGCCAGTGGCCGCTGGCGGCGCTACGCCGACCAGATGGCGCCGGCGCTGCCGTTGCTGGCACCGTGGGCGGAAAAATTCGGCTACGAAGTTTAGGTCAGACCCGCTCGATGGCGCAGGCGATGCCCTGCCCGACGCCGATGCACATGGTGGCGAGCGCCAGTTTTGCGTTGCGTTGCTGAAGTTCAAGGGCGGCGGTTCCGGCAAGCCGTGCGCCGGACATGCCCAGCGGATGACCCAGCGCGATTGCCCCGCCATTGGGGTTCACGTGCTCCGCGCCGTCATCGATGCCAAGCTTGCGCAGCACGGCAAGCCCTTGGGCCGCGAAGGCCTCGTTGAGTTCGATCACGTCAAACTGTGACACCTTGAGGCCAAGGCGTTCGCACAGGCGCTCAGTGGCCGGCACCGGCCCGATACCCATGATGCGCGGCGGCACACCTGCCACGGCACCGCCAAGAACGCGGGCAATCGGCGTCAGCCCGTGCCGCTTTGCGCCGGCCTCGGAGGCGATGATCATGGCTGCCGCACCATCGTTGACGCCCGAGGCATTGCCCGCCGTAACAGAACCGCCCTCGCGGAACGGTGCCTTCAGCTTGGCCAACTGCTCCGGCGTGGTGTCGGCGCGCGGGTGTTCGTCGGTATCGAAGGTGGTGATGCCGGCCTTGCCGGCGTTAATTTCCACCGGGGTGATCTCAAGCGCCAGCCGGCCGGATTTGATGGCTTTGGCGGCACGGGCTTGCGAGCGCAGGGCAAACGCGTCCTGGTCCTCGCGCGAGATGTTGAAATCACTGGCCACGTTCTCGGCGGTCTCGGGCATGGAGTCCACGCCGTACTGGGCCTTCAGCACCGGGTTGATGAAGCGCCAGCCGATGGTGGTGTCATAGACCGCGTTGGTGCGGGAAAAGGCGCTGTCGGCCTTCGGCATCACGAATGGTGCACGGGTCATGCTTTCGACGCCACCGGCGATGCACAGGTCCGCCTCGCCGGCCTTGATGGCGCGGGCAGCGGTCAGCATGGCATCCATGCCGGACCCGCACAGGCGGTTGATGGTGCTGCCAGGCGCGTTCTGGGACAGGCCTGCCAGCAGGGCCGCCATGCGGGCCACGTTGCGGTTGTCCTCACCGGCCTGGTTGGCACAGCCGAAGATGACGTCGTCCAGTTCGGCCCATTGCACTCGTTCGTTGCGCTGCATCAGGCTCCTGATCGGCATGGCCGCCAGATCATCGGCCCGCACCGTTGCCAACGCCCCGCCGAACCGGCCGATGGGCGTGCGGACATAGTCGCAGATGAATGCCTCAGCCATTGCGCTTCAGCATTTTCCAGGCAGCGGGAAACACGATTGCTGCAAGCGCCAGCTTGGCGATGTCGCCGGGGATGAACGGCAGGAGGCCGAACTCGACGGCCTTTTCCGCCCCGATCAGCGTGGCCAGCCAGCCAAGGCCCAGCGCATAGATCGCCACGGTGCCGGCCAGCATGGCAAGGCCCATCGTCAGCACGTTGCGGTCAAGCCCTCGCTCGGCCAGCCAGCCGGTAATGCCGGCGGCCAATACGAAGCCAGCCAGGTAACCGCCGGTCGGGCCGGCCATGTAGGCAAGGCCGATACCCTTTTCCGGCGAACCTGCAAACACCGGCAGGCCCATCGCGCCTTCCAGCAGGTACAGCGCCACCGTTGCCATGCCGAGGCGCCAGCCGAAGGCCGCGCCCAGTCCCAGCACCACGAAGGTCTGCATGGTCATCGGCACCGGCCAGAACGGCACCTGAACCTTGGCCGAGGCCCACAGCAGCAACGAGCCTGCAATGGCCAGCAACACCGCGCGCACGGCACCGAGGCGGCCACCCTGGCCGAGAAGCGACTGGCTGAGCGTGGGCATGGAAACGGCGGCTGACTGCATGGCGGAACCCCTTGTCTGCGTTGGCACTTTGATATGGTGACAAATAGCTTTATTAGCCTTTGGCCATGCCTGCAACTGCCCTTGAGTGCTGAGTCCACATGAGTAACCTCGATTTCAACCACAGCTTCGATGCTGCCCATGGCGATGCCGTCGAGGTGAGTCCGCTGGTGCGCCGGGTGACCTGCAACAACCCGGGGCCGTTCACCTTCAAGGGCACCAACAGCTACATCGTGGGCCGGGGCAAGGTTGCCATCATCGATCCCGGCCCGGAGGACGAGAACCATCTGGCTGCCCTGCTCGACGCGGTGCGCGGCGAGACCGTCACCCACATCGTCATCACCCACACCCACCGCGATCACTCGCCGCTGACGGCGCGATTGCAGCAGGCCACGGGTGCCAGAACCTGGGGTTATGGCCCGCATGGCTCCGGCCGCGTGGCCAAGGCGATCACCTCCGGCGACATTACGCTCGATGCCGCAGGCGATCATGAATTCAGTCCCGATGTGAGCATCGGCCATGGCGACGTGATCGACGGGCATGGCTGGTCGCTGGAAGGCGTGTTCACGCCGGGTCATTGTTCCAACCACCTCGCGTTCGCGCTGGCGCAGGAAGACACGCTGTTTTCAGGCGACCACGTGATGGCGTGGTCAACGTCTGTCATCGCGCCGCCGGATGGCCACATGGCGGATTACTTCCAGTCGCTGCGGACCCTGATGGCGCGCGAGCAGGACCGCGTGTACCTGCCCGGCCACGGCCCCGAGAAGCTTGACCCGCAGCGCTACGCGCGCGCCTTTCTCGGCCACCGGCAAATGCGCGAGAAGGCCGTGCTGCAACGCATGAAGGACGGTGAGCGCACCATCATGGGAATCGTGCGGCAGGTTTATGCCAACGTGGACCCGAAGCTGCATGGGGCCGCTGCCCTGTCCACGCTGGCCCACGTGGAGCACCTGATCGAACAGGAACTGGTCACCGCGCACGGACCGCTGGCGCTGGACACGGACTACGAAGCGGCATGAGGCGGGCCAGGCGCATGATACTCACCATCATCGCGCTGCTCGCCACCGGACTGGTCATTGCCGGGGCATGGGCGTGGACGCCGGACCTGCCGCGCAGCACGCTGGAGGCGAAGTACCTCGATCAGCCCGATGACCTGATCGAGGTGTCGGGCATCAAGCTGCATGTGCGCGACCGGGGCAGCAAGTCTGCACCTGCCGTGATCATGCTGCACGGCACGGCATCCAACCTGCAAACCTGGGATGGCTGGGCCGCCGCACTGCAGGCCGGCGGCTTCCGCTCCATCACGCTGGACCTGCCGGGCAATGCCCTGTCCGGGCTGGACCCCAACGGCGACTACACCGATGAACGCACCGTCGAGGTGGTGCTGGCGCTGATGGACAAGCTGGGCCTTGAGCGCGCCAACCTGATCGGCAGTTCGCTGGGCGGGCGCATCGCGTGGCTGTTTGCCGCCAACCACCCGGCGAGGGTGTCGAAGCTGGTACTGGTGTCGCCGGACGGGTTTGCCAGCCACGGGTTCGAGTATGGCAAGGCGCCGGAGGTATCCCGCCTGCTCGATGCCGGGCAATACGTGCTGCCGAAGCGGTTCCTGCGCTCAAGCCTCGCGGCTGCGTATGCCGACCCGGCGCAGATGGATGAAGCGACGCTTGATCGTTATTTCGAGCTTATGCGGGCACCGGGGGTACGGGGCGCCATCCTTGCCCGGATGCGCCAGACGGTGCTGCAACCGCCCGGACCGCTGCTGGCCCGGATCACCGCGCCAACGCTGCTGCTGTGGGGCGAGAAGGACCAGATGATCCCGATCAGCAATACGGCCGACTATCTTGCCGCCCTGCCCGATGCCCGGCTGGTCAGGCTGCCGGAGGCCGGGCACGTACCGCAGGAAGAGGCGCCTGCCACTTCCGTGAAGCCGGTTATCGAGTTTCTCAGGCAGGATTGAGTTGTCAGTCAACGCCGCTCGAATCGTCGCGTCATCGACACCTTGCACTCGACTTCACTGACATGCTCCATGGCGGCAATGCTGTCGCGCAGGTGCTGCAGCCGCTCGGCACTTTCCACCTCGACGCTGACGATCATGTCGGGCTTGCCGGAGATCGAATCGATGCTCCTGACCCCCGGCAGGGCCGCAATGCCGGGCGCAAGACGCGCACAGTTCGGCACGCTGGTGGTGACATTGATGAAGGCGCGCGTGACCCCGGCTCGATCTGGCCGCCTTATGGTGAAGCCCAGCAGTTCGCCGTCGGCCTTCAACCGCGCGATGCGCTCCTGAACGGCAGACGTCGACAGGCCCACGTCGGCTGCAAGCGCCTTCAACGGCATGCGCCCGTCGCGCTCCAGCAGGTCGAGCAGGCGGGCGTCCGTGGCATCGATGTTGCGTGGCATTCGCGTCTTGCCTCCTGACCGGAAAACAACCGGTCCAACCGGAAACTGGCCGGAACAACTCAACCCGCGTCGCGGCTAGTGTCAACCCGGCAACAAACCAGAAGGAGACCGCCGAAGATGACTGACCTTTCGCTGAATGACGCCGTGAACCAGACGTGCCCGTGGTCGGGCAACCCCATCGTGGCCGAAGCCCTCACACTCTACCGGGGCCATGTCGTCGGGTTCTGCAACACCGGATGCCGGGACAAGTTCAACAAGGCAACCGCCCTGTTCGACAGCCTGATCACGCCGTCGGCAGCACGTAATCCTTGAACTGCTCGCGCAAGGTGAGCTTGGAAATCTTGCCGGTGGCGGTGTGCGGTATCTCGTCGATGAACTGCACGTCGTCCGGCATCCACCACTTGGCAATCTTGCCTTCAAGGTGAGCCAGCACGGCTTCCCGGGTCACCTCGGCGCCCTTCTTCTTCACGACCACCAGCAGCGGGCGCTCGTCCCACTTCGGGTGGGCCATGCCGATGGCCGCAGCCTCGGCCACGCCGGGGCAGCCCACCGCAGCGTTTTCAAGGTCGATGGAGGAAATCCATTCCCCACCCGACTTGATCACGTCCTTCGACCGGTCGGTGATCTGCATGTAGCCGTGCTCGTCGAGGGTCGAGACGTCGCCGGTGTCGAACCAGCCTTGCGCATCGAAGGCATCGGCGCCATCGCCCTTGGCATAGGACTTGGCCACGGCAGGGCCACGCACCTTCAGCCGGCCAAAGGTCTTGCCGTCGTGCGGCAGGTCCTTGCCCTCGTCGTCGGTGATCTTCATTTCAACGGTATATGGCGGGCGGCCCTGCTTGAGCTTGTACTTCCACCATTCCGCATCGCTGAGGTGCTCGAGTCCGCCCTTGCGGTTGCCGAGCGAGCCCAGCGGTGACATTTCGGTCATGCCCCAGGCATGGATGACCTGGGTGTCGTACTTCTCCTCGAACGCCCGCATCATGGCTTCCGGGCAGGCCGACCCGCCGATAACGACGCGCTTCAGGTGCGGCAGCTTGAGGTCGGGGTTCTGCTCAAGGTACTGCAACAGCATGAGCCACACGGTCGGCACGGCTGCCGTCGCGGTGACCTTTTCCGTGTCGAGCAGTTCGTAGATGGCCTCGCCGTCCATGCGCGGGCCGGGCATCACCATCTTGGCGCCACCCATCGGCACCGAGAAGGCCAGTGACCAGGCATTGGCGTGGAACATCGGCACGACCGGCATCCACACGTCGGTGCTGGAAATGCCCAGCGCATCGCCCGCGCAGGAGCTCATGGCGTGCAGCACGTTGGAGCGGTGCGAATAGACCACGCCCTTCGGGTTGCCGGTGGTGCCGGAGGTGTAGCACATGCCGCAGGCGGTGTTCTCGTCGAAGCGGGGCCAGGCGAAACCGCTGTCGCCGGAGGCAACCAGGTCTTCATACACGATGACGTTTTCCAGTGTGGTCTCGGGCATGTGTGCGCCGTCGGTCATGACGACGTAGCCCTTCACCTTGGGCAACTTGTCGCGCACAGCTTCGAGCAGCGGCACGAACGTCAGGTCGAGGAACACCCATTTGCCCTCGCCGTGGTTCATCACGTAGACGAGCTGGTCG
Organism: uncultured Alphaproteobacteria bacterium; assembly: GCA_963700735.1. Lineage (GTDB taxonomy): Bacteria > Pseudomonadota > Alphaproteobacteria > Rhizobiales > Aestuariivirgaceae > Anderseniella. Next base: position 240,268 of record CAVOYR010000004.1, on the reverse strand, counting down.
GCAAACAGGCGCGGGTTGAGCGTGTGCACGACGCAGCCCAGCCCCATGATGCCGTACCAGGTTTCCAGGTGCCGGTAGCCGTTCCACGACATGGTGCACACCACGTCACCCAGCCTCAGCCCCAGCCGGTCCTGCGCGGCAGAGGCCAGTGCGCGGGCGCGGGCGTTCAGGCCAGCATAGGTGATGCGCGCGATGTCGCCCTCGACCCGGCGCGACACGATCTCGTTGCCGCCGTGCCAGCGGGCCGCGTGATCAAGAACCGTATGCACCAGCAGGGGCCAGTCCTGCATCAATCCCAACATGTCGTTTCCCCTGAACTCACCGGTTTGTCGTTATTGGTGCAGATACTATCGCTTCATACGCGCGGATCAATCGGCACCTTGCCGGAAATGCCGAGGATGTCTTCCAGCAGCCTGGCACCTGCCAGGAGCTGACCGTCGCAACCGGGCCGTCCGATCATCTGGATGCCGACCGGCAGATCCTCGCCGGTGAAGCCCGCAGGCAGGCTGAGAGCCGGTGAGCAGACATTGGTGATGGCGTAGACGATGGCGAGCCAGTCGATGTAGGTGTCGAACTTGTGGCCGTCGCATTGTTCCACGTAGCGGTTCTCGACCGGGAACGGCGAGACGATGGTGGCTGGACACAACAGCAGGTCATAGGTGTCGAAGAACTCGAGCGTGCGATGGAACATGGCGGCGCGCTGGTGGTCTGCCTTGACGATCTGGTCTGCGGTGAGGGCAAGCCCCTTCTCGATGTTCCAGATAACTTCGGGTTTCAGCTTGTCGCGATGGGCATCGAGCAGCGGCTTCATGCCGGTAGCGAAGGACAGCGCGCGCAGTGTCTGGAAGCACTCGTGCGCCTCCGACAGGTCAGGGCAGGCATGCTCAACGATGACGCCTGCATCCTCGAAGCGGTGCGCGGCAGCCTCGACGATGCGGGCCACTTCAGGGTCCACCGGCGTGATGCCAAGGTCACGCGAGAAGGCCACCTTCTTCGGCTTCCAGCCCGAGCGCGCCTGGTCGAGGAAGCTGGTTGCGGGCCGTGGCTTGGAGACCGGGTCACCTGGTTCCTCGCCGCACATGGCATCGAACAGCAGTGCCAGGTCCTCGATATTGCGGGCCATCGGGCCTTCCTGGCCGAGGTTGCCGTCCACCTTGCCGCCGCGCGAGGTCGCCACCCGCCCCGGCGATGGCCGCATGCCGCAGATCGAGTTGAACGAGGCCGGGTTGCGCAACGATCCGCCCATGTCGGAGCCATGCGCGACCCAGGCCATGCCGGTGGCGAGCGCAACTGCCGACCCGCCCGAAGAGCCTGCCGCCGAGCGTGACGTGTTCCAGGGGTTGAGCGTGCGGCCGAACACCTCGTTGAAGGTGTTGGCGCCTGCGCCAAACTCCGGCGTGTTGGACTTGGCGTAGACGATGCCGCCCTCCGCCTCGAGGTGAGTGACGAGAATGTCGGATACCGCCGGCACCGTGTCCTTGAAGATCAGCGAGCCTTGCGTGGAGCGCACGCCGGCGACATCGGACAGGTCCTTGATCGGCACCGGCATGCCGGCCAGCAGGCCGCGCTCACCGGCCGGTTTTGCCAGCAGCGCGTCGGCGTGCTTGCGGGCGCGGTCAAAGCACAGCGTCGGCAGGGCGTTGACCTTGCCATCCACCTCGCCAATGCGCGCCTCCAGCGCATCGAGCAGGTCATGCGGGCTGAGATCACCCTTCCTGAGCCCTGCAACCAGCGCATTCGCGGTTTGTTCAATCAATGCGTCGTCGGCCATTGTGCCGCCCCTTCTGTTTCTGACATATTGCAGCCTCGCGAGATCCTGCGCAGTCGCAGGACCATGTCAAAAGGTATTTCCGTTATGAGCAAGCCGTTGTCCAACCTCGCAATGCGCGACATCGAGACACTGATCCACCCCTACACGAACCTGTCGGCGTTCCGCGAAACCGGTCCGACGATCATCGAGGAAGGCAAGGGCATCTACGTCTACGACAGCGACGGCAAGGAGTACATCGAAGGGCTGGCTGGCCTGTGGTGCACGTCGCTGGGCTATGGCAACGAGGAGATCGTCGAGGTTGCCGCGCGCCAGATGAAGCGCCTGCCGTACACCCACATCTTCGCTGGCAAGTCCAACGATCTCGCCATTGAGCTGGCCGAGACGCTGAAGGAACTGGTGCCGTGCGAGGCGTCCAAGCTGCTGTTCTGCTCGTCCGGCTCGGAAGCCAACGACATGCAGGTCAAGCTGACCTGGTACTACAACAACGCCCGCGGCAAGCCCGAGAAGAAGAAGCTGATCGCGCGTATCAAGGGCTACCACGGCGTCACCGTGGCATCGGGCTCGCTGACCGGCCTGCCGCCGGTACATGCCGATTTCGACCTGCCGATCGCCAACATCATGCACACCTCGTGCCCGCACTATTACCGCTTCGGCAAGGACGGCGAGACCGAGGAAGAGTTCGCGACCCGCTGCGCGCAGGAACTGGAAGACATGATCATCCGCGAAGGCCCGGATACGGTTGCCGGCTTCTTCGCCGAGCCGATCATGGGTGCCGGCGGCGTGATCATTCCGCCTGCGGGCTATTACGCCAAGATCCAGCCGATCCTCGAGAAGTACGACATCCGCTTCATCGCCGATGAAGTGATCTGCGGCTTCGGGCGCACCGGCAAGTGGTTCGGCTCGGAAACCATGGGCATGAAGCCAAGCTCTGTCTCGATGGCGAAGGCGATCACCTCGGCCTACATGCCGCTGGGTGGCATCACCATCGAGGAAGACCTCTACCAGGCGATGCTCGACCAGTCGAAGAAGATCGGCGTGTTCGGCCACGGCTACACCTACACCGCGCATCCGGTGGCGGCTGCTGTCGCCCTGAAGACGCTGGAAATCTACAAGCGCGACGGCATCGTCGACCACGTCGCCAGGCTGGCGCCGCTGTTCGAAGGCCGCTTCAACAGGCTGAAGGACCACGAGCTGATTGGCGATGTGCGCACCAAGGGCTTTATCGGCGCCGCCGAGATCGTCATGAACAAGGCAACCAAGGCCTCGTTCGACCCGAAGAAGATGGTCGGCCCGACCATGATGAAGTTCGCGCAGGCGCGCGGCCTGATGGTGCGCTCGATGGTCGATTCAATTGCCCTGTGCCCGCCGCTGATAATCACCGAGAGCGAGATCAACGAGATGTTCGACCGCTACGAAGGCGCGCTGGACGACACTGCCGCGTGGATCAAGAAGGAAGGCCTGCGCGGCTGACCAAACGGCATGCTGCAATGAACAAGGGGCGCTCCCGGCGGGGCGCCCCTCTTTTGTCTGGCCTAGAGCGGCAACTCAGCCTTGATGCATCGACCTGAATTCCCAGGGCGTCACGATGCCGTCCTTGTCTGTATCAGCGGCCTCGAACCTGTCCTTGCCACCCGTCATCCACTCGACCTTTGAAACCTTGCCGGACTTGTCCGCATCCATGGGTGCAAAGCGGGCCTTCTTGGCAGCCTGACGCGCTTCCATGCGCGCCTTGTTGCGGCCCTCGCCCATACCCATCCGTACAGCCATGTATTCATCCTCGGTCAGTTCGCCATCGTCGTCGGCGTCCATGGCAAGGAACACGCTTTCGCGCTGGCTGGCGGCCTCATCGGCACTGATGCGATCGTCATCATTGGCGTCGATAACGGCAAACCGGCGCATGAAGCCCCGGCCCTGCCCCATGCCCATGCCCATTCCCTGACCCTGCATCATCCCCATGCCCTGACCCTGCATCATGCCCATGCCGGCTCCCCGGCCCATGCCAGGGCATCCTTGCTGATCGTCATCGGCTGCGGCGGGAATGGTGACCATTACCGTTGCAAACGCCAGGACGCTTGCTGCCATCAATCCTACTGTGTACTTCGTGCGCATGCTGCTCACTCCTTGTTTGTGAAGCGGCAAGCATAAGCCGACCATCAGCGTCGGCGTTGATGCACATCAACTTTTGAATGCTATTGCGTGATCAGGGCACGCGGACCTTGATGTTTGTCCTCGAGCCGCTGGAAAACCGCAGGAATTCGCCATCAGCGCCGAGGCTGACAGGCGACGTGATCTTGCCACCGGCAGGCACACGCGCCACCTCGGTGAAGCGGCGACCTTTCAACACGAGAAATGCAATCGCATCATACTCCGGCGTGGGGATGGCCAGCGCGGTTCGCCCATCGGACAGTTTCACCACTTCCGACATGTCCTGCACGCGCGAACCGATCTCGTGGTTGGAGTAGCCCTCGATGGTGGTGACATGGATGAGCTTGCCGGCCGCGTAGCGCCAGGCTTGCAGCTCGCGCGCCAGATGCGGCTTCCAGACAGCCGTGATCTCGATCTGCCCGTCGCCATCCAGATCGGCAAACTCGGCCGGGTTGATCCAGCGGTTCGGCCTGCCGATGTGCGGGGTTTGCGCCAGCTTGACGATGGCCCCCTCGCGCACGCCATAGATGGCGAGGGCCGCCCCCTTCGTGCGGCTTGAAAGCACCACGATGATCTCGTCCCGGCCGTCCCGGTCAAGGTCGTGCAGGCGGACCATGCGGTCTTCAAAGACGAACTCATCCGGCAATACGTGTTCGATCGAGCGGCCATCTGGCATGCGTACCGCCATGCCGCCAGCTTCAATCGCATCGCCCAGGATGGCGTGCGCATAACGGCCGGTCGGGCGGGTCAGCCAGGCTTCGGCAATGTCGCTGGTGCCCTTGGCCACCAGCCCGTCGGGCAGGCGCTCCGGTTCTGCTGCCAGTGCTGAACCAGCAAACATCGCCAGCAGCATCGCGAGCAAGCCTCGCCTCATGCCTTTTCGAGCGCCTGTTCAAGATCACCAATCAGGTCGTCGACCGCCTCGATGCCGACCGACACCCGCACCAGGTTGTCCGGGATCGGGCTGTCGGGACCCTCGATGACCTTGCGGTGTTCCACCAGGCTTTCAACCCCGCCCAGCGAGGTGGCCGGCAGGAACAGCTTCAGTGCCCGCACGAAGCGGCCGGTCTCGGCCATGCCGCCCTTGACGCAGACAGACAGCATGCCGCCGAAGCCGCCATCCATCTGGCGCCGGGCAACCTCGTGACCGGGGTGTGATTGCAGGCCCGGATAGAGCACCTTCTCCACCCTGGCGTGATGCTCCAGGTGGCGGGCAATGGTGAGCGCGCTGTCGCTGGCCTGCTTCACCCGCACGTACACGGTGCGCATGCCGCGGATCAGCAGCCAGCTTTCAAACGGCGCCAGTATGCCACCGGTGATGGCGCGTACATGCTTCGCGGCCTTCCAGCGGTCATCGTCGTGCTTCGTCACCAGCGCACCGCCCAGCACATCCGAATGGCCGTTGAGGTACTTGGTAACCGAGTGGAAAACCATATCGGCGCCATGTTCCAGCGGCCTGGTGATAACCGGGCTGGCAGAGGTTGAATCCACCGCCAGTATCGCACCTGCCTCGTGCGCAAGGTCCGCCATGGCGCGGATGTCCACCACGTCCCAGGTCGGGTTGACCGGCGTTTCCAGCCACAGCAGTTCCGCTCCCTTCAAGGCGTCGCGCACCGCATCCGCATTGCCCATGTCGACATACTGAATGGCAATTCGCCCGGTGCGGTGCATGTGATTGAGCAGGTCGCGGCTGCCCCAGTAGAAGATGTCGGGCGCGACGACCCTGGCGCCCGGCTTCAGCGTTTCCAGCAGGCCGGCAATGCCTGCCAGCCCGGATGCATAGACCATGGCCGCATGGCCGCCCTCCAGCGTGGCGATGATGCGTTCGGCATGGTCGATGGTCTCGTTGCCATAGCGAGAATAGAGATGCTTGCCGACCAGCTGGTAATCGTCGTCGCGGGCATAGGTGGTGGCGGTGTGCAATGGCGGGACGATGGCGCCGGTGGTTGCATCGACCGCGTCCAGCGCCTGTGCGGCGATGGTTTCGGGCCGGCGGCGCGGACCGTCAGACATGCTGGCCGCCATTGATGTGGATTTCGGCACCTGTCACGTAGGACGAGGCATCGGTACACAGGAAGTAGATCGCCTTGGCGACTTCTTCCGGCTGGCCAAGCCGGCGCAGCGGGATGCTGGGGATGATCTTCTCGGTGCCCGGCGACAGGATCGAGGTTTCGATCTCGCCCGGCGAGATGGCGTTGACGCGCACGCCTAGCGGGCCGAAGTCGTTTGCCATTTCCCGGGTCAACGAGGCAAGTGCCGCCTTCGACGTGGAATAGGCCGACCCGGCGAATGGGTGGATCGACGTGCCGGCAATGGAGGTCACGTTGACCACCGAGCCTTGCGCGGCCTTCAGCTCGCCCACCAGGCCACGGGCCAGCATGACGGGTGCAAAGAAGTTGACGTTGAACACGTGCAGCCAGTCGGCAGAGCTGGTGTCGAAGGTGTTCATGCGCGCACCTCCTGCCAGCTTGGGCGAGATGGCCGCGTTGTTGATCAGCGCGTTGAGCCGCGAGCCCTGGTCCTTCAGCCGTTCGCGCATTTCGCCGATGCCGCGCGCCACGTCGTCCATGTTGGACAGGTCGATCTGGATATGGTCTTCCGGGCCCATCTCCCACGGGCAGTTCTCGGGGAACGGGTGGCGCGAACAGGTAATGACCCGCCATCCTGCCGAGGAAAACCGCTTGACCGTGGCGTGGCCGATGCCGCGCGAGGCACCTGTCAGTATCAGGGTCTTGCGATCCTTGTTGGCAGTCTGGGACATGGACATGGTCTGCTCCGGTTGGCTGGGCTCCAGCTATAGGCCATCGCGCCTCAGGGATAAAGCCGTGACTTGCTCCAGTCTTCCTCCAGCGAGGCACGCCGGAACACCACCCGGTCATGCAGGCGGAATGCGCCATCCTTCCAGAACTCTATGTAGAGCGGCTGGATGCGGAAGCCAGTCCAATGGGGAGGTCTCGGCACCTCGCCGATGGCGTACTTTGCGGTGTAGCGGGCCACTGCCTTTTCCAGCGCAAACCGGCTTTCGAGCGGGCGCGACTGCTGCGAGGCCCACGCGCCGATGCGGCTATCGCGCGGACGCGAGGCATAGTATGCGTCGGCCTCGGCATCGCTGACCTGCTCGACCAGCCCTCGCACCCGCACCTGGCGGCGCAGGCTCTTCCAGTGCAGGCAGAAGGCGGCCTTCATCTGGCCAAGTACCTCGGTGCCCTTCTGGCTTTCACTGTTGGTGTAGAACACGAAGCCGCGCGAATCGTACCCCTTCAGCAGCACCATGCGGACGTTCGGCAGGCCATCTGCGTCGACGGTTGCCAGGCTGATGGCGTTGGGGTCGTTCGGCTCGCTGGCGGTTGCATCCTCCAGCCAGTCGCCGAACAGCGCCAGTGGTTCATCGCGAACGGTAAAATCTGGCGGCGTGTCGGTCATGGGGTCTCCGGCAAGGACGGGGGCTGACGGGCTGAAGCGCTGATATGGCCATTGTGCGCCCGGTTGTGCAAGTGCGGCGATTCGTGGTTTACCAAGACCTGCTTTTCGTGCAATTACCTCTGCCTGACTGAAATCCGATGTCATTTTTCATGTGAGAGGGCGTTGTCCATGACCCAGACGGGATCGATCATGGCCGGCAAGCGCGGGCTTGTGATGGGCGTGGCCAACAACAGGTCGATTGCCTGGGGCATTGCCAAGGCAGCGCACGGGTACGGCGCAGAACTGGCCTTCACCTACCAGGGCGAGGCACTCGGCAAGCGCGTGCGGCCGCTTGCAGAACAGCTTGGCTCTTCCATGGTGCTGGAATGCGACGTCACCGATGGCGCTTCCATCGATGCCACCTTCGCCGAGATCGAGAAGCAGTGGGGCACAGATCGACTTCGTGGTCCACGCCATCGCGTTTTCCGACAAGGATGAGCTGACCGGCCGCTATGTCGAGACCAGCGAAGCCAACTTCAACCGCACGCTGAACATCTCGTGCTATTCGTTCACGGCCATCGCGCAGCGCGCCGAAAAGCTGATGACGGATGGCGGGTCGTTGCTGACGCTGACCTATTACGGCGCGGAAAAGTGGATGCCGCACTATAACGTCATGGGCGTGGCCAAGGCCGCGCTCGAGGCGTCGGTGCGCTATCTCGCTGCCGACCTCGGGCCGAAGAACATTCGCGTGAATGCCATTTCCGCCGGCCCGATCAAGACGCTGGCCGCCTCCGGCATCGGCGACTTCCGCTATATCCTGAAGTGGAACGAGCACAACTCGCCGATGCGCCGCACGGTGACCATCGAGGAGGTGGGCGATTCAGGCGCCTACCTGCTGTCCGACATGAGCCGTGGCGTGACCGGGGAAATCCTGCACGTCGATTCGGGCTATCACGTCGTTGGCATGAAGAACCCCTATGCGCCTGACATGAGCCTTGAACAGGGCGAGTGAGCGCAATCCGGAAAGTGGGCACCGGTTTCCGGACAAATTGCGCGACCCAACATGACTGAATTTCCCGACATCTGGTTCATCCGGCATGGCGAGACCAGTCCGGGCAACCGGAAAAGTGGGAACCGGTTTTCCGGCAGGTTGCCCGGCAGGAAAGGCAGTCGGCTTCACGGGCTTGACGGATGACCAAACGCTACCCTGACATCTGGTTCATCCGGCATGGCGAGACCGACTGGAACAAGACCCGGCGTATCCAGGGCCAGACCGACACGGACCTGAACGAGACCGGCCACGCGCAGGCCAAAGCCATCGCGCAGAGCCTTCGCCAGCTGCATGACAGTCTCGATGACCTGCAGATCCATGTCAGCCCGCTGGGCCGGCCACGCCAGACACTTGCCCACATTCTCGATGCCTACGGGGCCGCGCAACCGGCCGTGACGATCGACGCACGTCTGATCGAACTGCATTTCGGCACGGCAGAAGGCAAGACATGGCCCGAGCTGAACGCGCTTGGCATCGACCCTGACCGCGACCCGGAAGCCTATCACGCATGGCGTCCGGACGGCGGCGAGAGCTACGCCGATGCAACGGCGCGGGTGCGCGACTGGCTCGACAGCCTGACCGGACCGGCCCTTGCCGTGGCGCATGGCGGCATCAGCCGGATCGTGCGCGGGCTGGTGCTTGGGTTGGCGGTGCGCGAGATACCGTTGCTGCCCAATCCGCAGTGGAAATTCTACTGTCTGAGGGATGGCGGCATCGAGTGGTTCAGGGCCAGCAAACCTGCACCGTAACGTCAGGAAACCTGCCACAAGATTACCGCAAAACCTGCGCAAATCTCGCTTCCTGGATCAACCATGGAGCCTGATTCTCATGTCACTCAGAACCGTTCTTGCTGCTGCCGCCACCGCCGCGTGCCTGTTCAGCGTTGCTGCTCCCGCGCAGGCGTGGGAACTCATCGGCACCAAGCAGGCTGATCACCTGCGCGACCGCGATGTCATCACCGTGCGTGGCCGGGACCGCCACCGGGCGGTGCGCATATGCGTATCGCGGGCTCCGCTGGCCATGCAGCGCATGCGCATCGTGTTCCGCAATGGTGGCAGCCAGGACGTGGCGTTGCGCAACCTGTTCGTGCCCGGCACCTGCTCACGCGCCATCGACCTGCGCGGCAACCGCCGCGACATCCGCCGGATCGCCATGGTCTACTCGAAGTTCCTGCCGGGCCGTGCGCCGGTGGTGCGGGTGTATGCGCGCTGAGTGGCGTGAGCCAGCCATAAGGGTTTGACGCAAGCGGGCGCCCTCGCCTACATACACGAGGACCAGAGGGCGCCCATCCATGTCACACAATTCATTCGGCCACATGTTCCGCATCACCACGTTCGGCGAGAGCCACGGGGTGGCGCTCGGGTGCGTGGTCGACGGCTGCCCGGCCGGCCTGAAACTGACCGAGGCCGATATCCAGGGCTTCCTCGACAAGCGCAAGCCGGGCCAGAACCGCTTCACCACGCAGCGCCGGGAACCTGACCAGGTGAAGATCCTGTCCGGCGTGTTCGAGGATGACCGCACCGGCGGGCAGGTAACCACCGGCACGCCGATTGCGCTGATGATCGAGAACGTCGACCAGCGGTCGAAGGACTATTCCGATATTCGCGACAAGTACCGGCCCGGTCATGCCGATTTCACCTACATGGAAAAGTACGGCGTGCGCGATTATCGCGGCGGCGGACGGTCATCGGCGCGCGAAACCGCCGCACGGGTTGCCGCCGGGGCGGTTGCGCGCAAGGTGATCCCCCAGGTCGAGGTGCGCGGCGCGCTGGTGCAGATGGGCCCGCACCGGATCAACCGCGGCAACTGGGACTGGGCGGAGGTCAACAACAACCCGTTCTTCTGCCCGGATGCAGAGGCCGCAACCGCCTGGGAGAAGCTATCTCGACGGCATCCGCAAGGCGGGCTCATCGTGCGGTGCGGTGATCGAGGTTGTCGCGTCAGGCGTGCCGGCAGGCTGGGGCGCGCCGGTCTATGGCAAGCTGGACCAGGACCTCGCCTCGGCCATGATGAGCATCAACGCCGTCAAGGGAGTGGAGATCGGCAACGGGTTCGACGCTGCCGCCATCACCGGCGAGGAAAACGCCGACGAAATCCGCATGAAGGGCAACCAGCCGCAATTCCTGTCCAACAATGCCGGCGGCATCCTGGGCGGCATATCGACGGGCCAGGACGTTGTCTGCCGGTTCGCGGTCAAGCCGACCTCGTCGATCCTGACGCCACGCCGCACGGTCGATGCAAACGGCAACGAGACCGAAATCGTCACCAAGGGCCGGCATGACCCGTGCGTCGGCATCCGGGCCGTACCGGTGGGCGAGGCCATGATGGCCATCGTGCTGGCGGACCATTACCTGCGCCATCGCGGACAGAACGGTGACCGCGCATGACAACCGGATATGCCACCAGGGCACTGCTGTTCGACGTGTTCGGCACGGTGGTGGACTGGCGGTCCGGCATCATCCGCGAACTCTCCGGCTGGGGTCATGACCGCAATATTGTTGCGGACTGGGCAACTATCGCTGATGAGTGGCGTGGTTTGTATCAACCTGCGATGCAAAAGATCCGCGCCGGCAAGCGCGGTTTCGTGCGCCTCGACATCCTGCACGAGGAAAACCTGCTGGCCTGCCTTGCCAGTCACGGCATCGATGCGCCCACCGGCGAGGACCGCCACCGGCTGGTCACCGCCTGGCACCGGCTCGATCCGTGGCCCGACGTGGTCGAGGGGCTGACGCGGCTCAAGTCTAAGTTCATCATCGCGCCGTGCTCGAACGGCAACATCGCGCTGATCACCAACATGGCCAAGCGCGCCGGGTTGCCGTGGGACGTGGTGCTGGGGGCAGAGGTGGCCCAGGCCTACAAGCCCGACGCGCAGGCCTACCTCGGCTCTGCGGATGCGCTGGGATTGAAACCTGATGAATGCATGATGGTGGCCGCCCACCAGGACGACCTTGAAGCCGCCGCCGAGCTTGGATTTGCTACATCCTACGTGTTGCGGCCCGACGAGTTCGGCCCCGGCATCGACATTGCGCCCCCTCGCGAGGGCACATGGACCCATGTGGCGGCGAGTTTCACGGACCTGGCCGGCCAGATGGGCTGCTGATCAGGCCGGCTTGTCGCACACCACCAGCTTGGACAGGAAAACGGCACGGCTTTCGACATGGGTCAGGCCGGCACCGGTGAAGATCTGCGCAAGGTCTTCCTTGATGTAGCTGCCATAATACGGCTCGTGGAAATTGATCGGGAATGACTGGAGCATGCCGTCATAGCCTTCAGTGTCGCCCAGTTGCAGCGAGTCCATGAAGATCAGCCGGCCACCGGGTTTCAGCACCCTTGCCCACTCGCGCGGCAATGATGCGGCGCACCTTCGGCGGTACCTCGTGGAACAGGAAGATCGAGGTCAGCACGTCGATGCTGTTGTCTTCAAATGGCAGTTTTTCGGCATTTGCCGCTTCAAAGCGGATGCCGGAATAGTCAGACAGGTGCCGCCTTGCCTCGGCCAGGTAGGCGTCCGACAGGTCCGACAGGGTGAGGTTGATGCGCGGGTAGGCCTGCTTGACGAAGCGGCCGAACCGGCCCGTGCCGCAGGCGACATCAGCCAGATGCACCGTGCGCTGGTCACGGCCCTGCATCCACCCGGCCAGCGGCACCAGGCATTCGCGGCGCATGGCATTGGTGGAGCCCGAAAACAGCACGTCCACCTGCATGTCGTAGATCTCGGCCAATTCCTCGGTCAGGTAACCGCCGGTCTGGTAGTGGAAATTCTGCAGGAAATACGCAGGCAACTCGTCCGCCTTCTCCGGCGAATAGACTTCGGTGCCCTTGCCTTGCGCCTTGCGCTCGGCTGCCACGGGCACATCCGCCATGAAGGCACGCGAGGTCTTGAGCAGCCGCGCCGGCGAGCCGTCGGCATCGCGTGGCAACGGGTAATAACCCTTCGAGGCATTGTCGAGGTCGCGCTGAAAACACGCTGCCAGGTCACGCATCAGCCGTTCGAGGCCGGGGCCTTTCTGGCGCGGGCGTTCGCGGGTCACGTCCGACACGCCGGACTTGGTCTCGCGGAACTGGCCGGTGGCAAAACCGTGGCCCATGTACCAGGCAACGCGGGCACCCTGGCGGGCGGCATAGGAGAGTTTTTCGATGGGGTTCAGCATGGACACAAAATGCGCCTTGTGCGCGCCGGTTTCAAGCCTTGCGGGCAGCGACCAGGTATTCCTGGTTGCCGTCGCTGCCGGTGACAGGCGATGGCAGCAGGCCTTGCACCTGCCAGCCCATCTCCTGCGTCAGCCAGGTGCGGATGCCGTCGCACACGCGCTCGCGCACCGCCTCGTCGCGCACGATGCCGCCCTTGCCGATGTTGTCGCGGCCTGCCTCGAACTGCGGCTTGACCAGCGCGACCAGCGTTGCGCCCGGCACTGCCAGCTGCAAGGCCGGCGGCAGGGCCAGCTTCAGCGAGATGAAACTGACGTCGCTGACAATCATCTCGAGCGGAAAGCCGCCCAGATGGGAGGCATTAAGGTCGCGGGCGTTAAGACCTTCAATCAGCGTCACCTCATGCAGCGCGGCAATAGAGTTGTGCATCTGGCCATGCCCAACGTCGATGGCGATGACACGGGCTGCGCCCCGCTCCAGCAAGACCTGGGTGAAGCCGCCGGTGGAGGCACCGATGTCGAGGCAATTGAGGCCAGCCACATCAATCTCGAAGCCGTCCAGCGCGGCGATCAGCTTGCCAGCTGCCCGTGATACATGGCCACCCGCCGCATCGGATACGCTCACTCGATCCGAAACTTGTATCATTTGAGCAACTTTGAGCGTTATTGTATCGTTCACGGATACAAATCCGCGATCAATGAGGTCTCTTGAGCGGGCACGGCTGGGTGAAAGCCCTCGGGCAACCAATGCCTGGTCGAGCCGCAGTTTCGAACTCGCTGCCCATGCCGGATGGTCAGTCCACGTCGAGTGGTTCGGTGCCACCGGCGGACCCGTCAGACTTGAGCGTGATCTTCTCGATGCGGGCTTCTGCAGCCTTGAGCTGCCTGTCGCAATGGGCTTTCAGCTTTTCGCCGCGCTCGTAGATCGAAATCGAATCCTCGAGGCTGACCTTGCCGGCTTCCAGCTTCTCGACGATGGCTTCAAGCTCGGCCAGCGCGGCCTCGAAGCTCATTGCCGAAATGTCCTGTGGCGCATCAGTCATCGTTGGCCTCTTCGCTCTCTTCCATTGCCCGCTGCCCGGCCCCGTGCATCAGCGCCTTGACGTGCACGCCGACCGAACCGGACAGGCCAGCGAGGTCATAGCCGCCTTCCAGCATCGACACAATGCGCCCGTCGCAGTGCCGTTCGGCCAGGTCCATCAGCCGCAAGGTGACCCAGGCGAAGTCCTCCTCGGTCAGTTGCAGCGACCCCAACGGATCGCGCTGGTGCGCGTCAAACCCGGCCGAGATCAGGATGAGGTCCGGCTGAAACGCATCCAGCGCCGGGAAAATCCGCGACAGCATGGCATCGCGGAACACGTCTCCTCCATCGCCCGCGCTCAAGGGAGCGTTGAAGATGTTGCCGGCACCGGTTTCTGACACGGCACCGGAGCCCGGAAACAGCGGCATCTGGTGGGTCGAGCCGAAGAACAGGTCCTCGTCCGCCCAGAAGATGTCCTGCGTGCCGTTGCCGTGGTGCACGTCGAAGTCAACCACGGCCACCCGGTCGAGGTCATAGGCCTCGCGGGCATAATTGGCGGCAATCGCCACCGAGCCGAACAGGCAGAAGCCCATGGCCCGGCTGGCCTCGGCATGGTGCCCGGGCGGGCGAACCGCGCAGAAGGCATTGTTGACTTCGAGGTTCATCACCGCGTCGACCGCGCGCACGCCTGCACCCACCGCCCGGTAGGCTGCCTCCAGGCTTGACGCGTTCATCCAGGTGTCGGGGTCCAGAGACACCAGGCCATCGGCCGGGCTGGTCTGCTCGATCAGGTGGACATAGTCCTCCGGGTGTACCAGCAGCGCGTGATCACGCGTCCCCATCGGCGCTTCTTCACGGCGCAACAGCTCGAAGTGCGGATGCGACAGGATCCGCTCCACCGCGCGCATGCGGTCAGGCCGTTCGGGGTGGCCGTCCGGCGGCGCGTGCTCGGTGAACACGTCGTGGTGCAGCAAAAGCGTACTCATCAAGTCTCCGGGAACAGTCACGGCAATTGAGGTGTGGTCAGATAGTGGGCGGATTCACCCCCGCTAATCAAGGCCCAAGCCGGATACCGCCACCAGTCATCCCCACAAGCCGGGCAAAGATGACCCGTTGACAGCGCAAGGCCCCGCGATCTAATGGCGCGCGACGCTGCCGTTTCAAGCGTTTGACGCCCGCCCACCAGTGCCTGCTTACGGCATTGCCTGCGAGCCCTTTCCGAGTAGACCGATCTTGGCTGCAATACCGTTTCCCTCTGCCGATCCACGTGCGGACCGGCGCGCGATGTATGCCGATACGCTGGCGCTTGAAGGCGACCTCGATGCCGCCATCGAGGTGATGACCGGCGCACTGGAGCTTGATCCCCACTGGGCCGCAGGCTGGTTCCGGCTGGGCGAAATGCTTGAGCAGGCGGGCCAGGCCGATACAGCAGCCAACGCCTTTGACACCGCCGTCGCACATGATCCGGCAGATCCGCTGGGAGCCGGGTTGAAGCGCGACCTGTTGCGCGCCACACCGGTGCAGGAGTCCATGCCGGCAGCCTTCGTCGAGACACTGTTCAACCAGTATGCGCCGGATTTCGATCGCTCGCTCGTGGGCAAGCTCAACTATCGCGGCCCCCAGATGGTCCTGCAAGGCTTGCACGGGGAAGGCTTCAGGCACGCAGCCAGTGCGCTCGACCTCGGCTGCGGCACCGGCCTGATGGGCGAGTTGCTGCGGCCACATTGCGACCTGCTTGCCGGGTACGACATTTCCGCCGGCATGCTGGGGCAGGCACAGGCCAAACGGATTTATGACGTGCTTGAAAAACATGACATCGCGCAGCTGGCGCTCGGCGGGCAGCGCCATGACCTGATCGTGGCCGCCGACGTGTTCATCTACCTCGGTGCGCTGGAGCGGATCATCAGCTGGTGCGCGGCCTCGCTTGCACCCGGCGGGTACCTGGCGTTCACCGTGGAGGAAGGCTCAAGCCCGGTCGAGTTGCGCGAAAGCCGCCGGTTTGCCCACTCGCAGGTCTATATAGCGGGCCTGCTGCGCGATGCGGGGTTTGCGGCGGTCACCATCCAGCCGGGCGTCATCCGGCAGGATCGCGGTGAGGACGTGGCCTCGCTGTGCGTAGTCGCCTCGGGCCTGGCCATCCAGCGCAGCAGCGAGGAAGACGGCGAGGCCCACGCGCTGGCGTGATGGCGTCGTTGCTGGGATTTCACACCACCGCCAGCACATCCCCTGTTACGCCGGTGATGGCGCCTGCACCGTTGGCGATGATGCTGGCGAGTGCGGCCGCCTGCGGCAGGTGCACCCTGGAGAAATAGTTGAACATCTGCGCCTTGTGGGCAGCGCCCGGTGCATTGCGGCCGCGCGCGGCAAGCGCCTGCTTGCCAAGGCCGTAAGCCCCCAGCGTCAAGCCGAACAGCCGCAGGAACGGCGTGGCGGCGGCAATGGCGCGCTCGTCACCATCCGCCAGCCACGTGGCCAGTTGCCGGGAGGTCGCCTCGAAGGACGACACCGCAGAGACAAGCTCCTGCCCCTGCTCGCCAAGCTCGTCCGCCACGGCGTGCATGGCTTTCGCCAGCGCAGCGACTGTCTCGCCATTGTCCAGCGGCAGCTTGCGGGTGACCAGGTCGAGCGCCTGGATGCCGTTGGTGCCTTCATAGATCGGGGTGATGCGCGCATCGCGCAGGTGCTGGGCCGCACCCGTCTCCTCGACATAGCCCATGCCGCCGTGCACCTGCACGCCGTCGGAGGCCACCTCGACGCCAATGTCGGTCGAGAATGCCTTGGCGACCGGTGTCAGCAAGGCGGCAAGACTGGCCTGTGAAGCGCGTTCATCGGCGGTGGATGCCTTGCGCGACAGGTCGATGGCACGGGCGCACAGGTAGCAGATGGCGCGTGCTGCCTGCACTTTTGTCTTCATGTCCATCAGCATGCGGCGCACGTCCGGGTGGTTGATGATCGCCACCGGGTTGGCGTCACCCTTGTTACGGCCCTGCTTGCGTTCGCTGGCAAACGCCAATGCCTGCTGGAAGGCGCGCTCGCCAATGGCCACGCCCTGCATGCCCACGTGCAGCCGCGCGTTGTTCATCAGCGTGAACATGCAGTTCAGCCCGCGGTTTTCCTGGCCCACCAGCCAGCCGGTCGCACCGCCTTCGTCGCCATAGCGCATGGTGCAGGTGGGCGAGCCGTGAATGCCGAGCTTGTGTTCAAGGCCGATGCACTTCACGTCGTTGCGGCGGCCCAGGGTGCCGTCCCCGTCGAGCAGGAACTTCGGCACCAGGAACAGCGAAATGCCACGGGTGCCTTCAGGGGCCTCCGGCAGCCGTGCCAGCACCAGGTGGATGATGTTTTCGGTCAGGTCGTGCTCACCGTAGGTGATGTAGATCTTGGTACCGGTGATTGCGTAGGTGCCGTCGCCATTGGGCCGGGCCTGCGTCCTGACGCCCGACAGGTCGGAGCCGGCCTGCGGTTCGGTGAGGTTCATGGTACCGGTCCATTCGCCGGATACCATCTTCGGCAGGTACAGCTCCTTCAACTCGTCCGTTGCGTGTTCCTCCAGCGCCTCGACCGCGCCTTGCGTCAGAAGCGTGCCGATGCCGTAGGCGTTGGCTGCGGTGTTCCACAATTCCTGCACCGCCAGCGATACCAGCGTCGGCAACCCTTGCCCGCCGAACTCCTCCGGTGCCGGCAACGCGCCCCAACCGGCCTCGACCCATTGCGCATAGGCCTGCTTCCAGCCCGGCGCGGTGGTCACGGCATGGGTGGCGGTGTCCAGCGTGCAGCCATGGCGGTCGCCCGCCTGGTTGAGCGGGGCAATGATGTCTGCGGCAAACCGGCCAGCCTCCTCCAGCACCGCTGAGACCAGGTCGGACGACAGGTCCCCCATGACGCCGTCGCCGATCAGGCCATCGAGGCCTGCGACATCGTTGAGGGTGTCAATCAGCGTGGTGGTCTGGGGGGTGAACATGCGCGCGCGGTCCTCATGGTTATTCTTGACGCCAGCGTTGCGATGACGGCAATGAACGCCATGTGCCTGCAACCTGGACCCTTCTTCTACTATCCCAGATGACCATCGTCACCACCGACATCGACCTTGCTGCCGCTGCGCTGAAGCGTGGCGAGCTGGTCGCGTTTGCCACCGAGACCGTTTACGGCCTCGGCGCGGACGCCACAAACGGCAAGGCGGTGGCAGGCATCTACGAGGCGAAGGGCCGGCCGAGCTTCAATCCGCTGATCGTGCATGTGGCAACCCTTGAAGCAGCGTTCGCGCTGGGCCGGTTCAATGCCGACGCGCGCACGCTGGCAGACGCCTTCTGGCCGGGGCCGCTCAGCCTTGTCGTGGAACGCCATCCGGATTGCCCGGTGAGCGAGCTTGTGAGTGCTGGGCTCTCCTCCATCGCCATCCGCGTGCCCGGCCATGCCGGGGCGCGGGAGCTGCTGCGGGCGGCCGGCGTGCCGGTCGCGGCACCCTCGGCCAACCGGTCTGGCCAGATCAGCCCGACACAGCCCGACCACGTGCTGGCGAGCCTTGATGGCCGCATCTGGGGAGTGCTGGACGGCGGCGCGTGCGAGGTTGGGCTTGAGTCCACCATCGTCTCCTGCCTCGGCGAGACGCCCGCGCTGCTCCGGCCCGGCGGCGTGGCGCGCGAGCAGGTCGAAGCCGTGCTGGGCAAGCCCTTGCAAGTGACTGCAACCAATACGACTGCACCCGTCGCTCCCGGCCAGCTTGAAAGCCATTACGCCCCAAAGGCAGCCGTCCGGCTCAATGCAACGGCGACAAGGCAGGGCGAGGTGATGCTGGGGTTCGGCGCCATTGAGGGCGCGATGAACCTGTCACCGTCGGGCGACCTGGCCGAGGCCGCTGCCAACCTGTTTGCCATGCTGCACGCGCTCGATGCCAGCGGTGCCAGGCATCATTGCGGTTGCGCCCATCCCGCCTGAAGGCCTCGGGCTCGCCATCAACGACCGGCTCACCCGTGCCGCCGCGCCACGCTAGACGCGGCATGTGCGCAACTCTATCGTGACGGCCATGCTCACAGATGATCTCATCGCAAGGTTCACGTCCATCGTTGGCGCCCACAACGCGCTGACGAACGATGCTGACATTGCGCCCCACCTGACCGAACCCCGCGCCAAGTTCATCGGCAAGTCGCAACTGGTGCTGAAGCCCGGTTGCACGGACGAGGTCTCGGCCATCCTGAAGCTGGCCAACGAGACCGGTACGCCCATCGTGCCGCAAGGCGGCAACACCGGGTTGGTGGGCGGGCAGATCCCGCTCGGGCCGGAGATCGTCGTGTCGCTGTCGCGGATGAACCGCATCCGCCACCTTGACGAGGCCGATGCCGTCATCACGCTGGAGGCCGGTGTCACCCTGCAACACGCGCAGGACGCCGCGGGGCGCAAGGAATTGCTGTTTCCGCTGTGGATCGCCTCGCAAGGAACGGCGCAGGTGGGCGGCAACCTGTCGACCAATGCCGGCGGCATCAACGTGATGGCCTATGGCAACACCCGCGACCTGTGCCTCGGGCTTGAGGTCGTGCTGGCCTCGGGCGAAGTGTGGAACGGGCTGAAATCCCTGCGCAAGGACAACACCGGCTACGACCTCAAACACCTGTTCATCGGGGCCGAAGGCACGCTCGGCATCATCACGGCCGCATCCATGAAGCTCGCACCCAAACCAGTTGACCGGGCCACGGTGTTTGCCTCGATCGGCTCGCCCGATGATGCGCTGGCGCTGCTGTCCCTGATCCGGCGGATGAGCGGCCAGGCCATCGTCGCCTTCGAGATCATGCCGCGTTCAGGCCTCGAGATGGTGATCACCCATGCCGGTGGCCGCGACCCGCTGGCCGAGCCATCCGACTGGTACGTGCTGTTCGAGCTGGCAGGCTTTGCCGGTGCACCGGAGATGGAGGATCTCGCCACCACCATCCTTGCGGTGGCACTGGAGGAAGGGCTGGTGGTCGATGCCACGCTTGCCGCCAGCGGCCAGCAGGCAGCCGGGCTGTGGCGGTTGCGCGAGATGATGTCCGAGGTGCAACGGCTCGAGGGCGGCTCCATCAAGCACGACATCTCGGTGCCCGTGTCCAGGGTGCCGGCCTTCCTTGAGGCCGCCACGAACACGGTCCGGCACATGATACCCGGTTGCCGGCCAGTGCCGTTCGGCCATATCGGCGACGGCAACATCCACTACAACATCACCCAGCCCGCCGGCGCCGACAGGGACGCATTCCTCGCCCACTGGGAAGCGGTCAACCACGCGGTTCATGCCATCGTGCGCGAGATGGGTGGATCGATCAGCGCCGAGCACGGCATCGGCACGCTGAAGCGCGACGAACTCGCCGCCACCAAGCAACCGGTCGAACTGGCCATGATGCGCTCGATCAAGCAGTTGCTCGACCCCAAGGGCATCATGAACCCCGGCAAGGTGCTGTAGATGGCAAGCCTCGAATACGGGTCCGCGCGCGACGAGGACGTGGACGGCCTGATCGCGCTGTGGAGGGCCTGTGACCTGGTGCGGCCTTGGAACGACCCGGCCAAGGACATTGCCTTTGCCCGCTCCGGCCCCGCGTCAGACGTGCTGGTGGCCCGCGACGGCGCAACGGTGATTGCATCGGTGATGGTCGGGCACGATGGCCATCGCGGCATCGTCTACTACGTTGCCACCCATCCGGACTACCAGCGCAAGGGGATGGGCAAGGCCACCATGCGCGCGGCGGAACACTGGCTGAAGCAACGCGGCGTCTGGAAGCTCAACCTGCTGGTGCGGGCAGAGAATGACGCCGTGCGTGGTTTCTACGAGGCGCTCGGCTACGAGGTGGAGCCGCGCCTGTGCATGGCGCGCAAGCTGCTTGACGAGTAACTAAAGCAGCTTGAGCTGATCGTCCGCCTTTGGCGCCGGTTCAGGCTTCTCGTCAGCCTTCTTCGTCGCCTCGGGCTTGCGCCGGACGGGCCTTGGCATTTCGGTTTCGCGGGCGATGAAAAACTCGTCGCGCACCGGCTTCATCAGATCCACCACGTCCTTGCCATCCGGGCGCGAATGATCCAGCCAGCGGCTGAAATCTTGCGGTTCGATCACCACCGGCATCCGGTTGTGGATCTGTTCCATCATACCGTTGGGGGCCGTGGTCAGCATGGCAGCGCTTTCCAGCTCCGAGCCATCCGGTGCCATCCAGTGTTCCCAGATGCCGCCGAACGCGAACAGCCCGCCGTCCGGCCTCGTGATATGGAACGGCTGCTTGCGGCCCGGCACATCGCCTTTCCATTCATAAAAGCCGTCAGCGGGAATGAGGCACCGGCGGCGGCGGATGGCGTGGCGGAACGAGGGTTTCTCGAACACCGTTTCAGAACGCGCGTTGATCAGCGGCTTGCCGGGTTTCAGCTCCTTGCTCCACGACGGCACGAACCCCCAGCGCACCAGCGCGAAATGCCGATTGTCCCGCTCGCCCCGCACGATGGCGATCGGCTGACCGGGGGCAACATGGTCGCGGGGTGGAAAGTTCGGCTGTTCGGGATAGTTGAACAGCGCGCGCACTTCCTCGGGCGACTTGCGAAAACTGTATAGACCGCACATAACGCCCGCCACCTTGCCACGACGCCGACGGGAAATGAACCACCATGACGATTGCCCGCATCAAACCGCTTCCCGGCGTCAGCGCGTTTGTACGAGCGCGAGGGCAAGGTGCTGCTGGTCAAGCGCGCCAAGAAGGCGGGCTTCGGCATGTGGAGCCTGCCGGGCGGGCACATCGAGCCGGGCGAGCCTGCGCGCGAGGCGGTGGTGCGCGAACTGCTGGAGGAAACATCGGTCACGGCGCAGGTCGACTTTCTGCTCGACTGCATCGACATCATCCACCGCGATGCCTCCGGCGGGCTCGAGTTCCATTACGTCATCTCGTGCTTCCGGTGCAGCTGGCAAGCAGGCGAACCGCACGCAGGCGATGATGTGTCGGACGCGCGATGGGTGGCCGTTGACGAGTTCGACAGCCTGACCATGACGCCGGGTACCAACGCCTTCCTGCGCCGGCAATGCCGACTGTCTTGATTTTGGTCATCATCTTCCTCCCCTTGGAAAGGGGAGGGTGGCGCAAAGCGCCGGGTGGGGATAAGTCATTTGCAGTTTACGCCGGTTGCATTGGCCAGCGCAGACCCCCTCCCAACCCTCCCCCTTTCCGGGGGAGGGTAGAGGGGTAAGTTGGCTTGCAATCCCAGAATTTCGCGTGCGTCAGCCGCGCTTGCGGCCTGCAAGCCGGGCGACTGGATGATCTTGGTGGCGCGTTCTGTCAGCGAGGCATTGGTAGCGTACACATCCATCGCCGCCGGGCCGTCGGTGACAACGTGATCCATTCCTTTGAGCTGACCTTGCGCCGTTAACCTTTTGGCAAGGAAGCAGGTGAGCCGCCGGATTGTCGTGCTAGTGTCATTTTCAACAGAGCGACACGGAAGGGCGCGGGCGACGGGTTATTGTTCGCACACTGTCCCAAGTTGCCGGGTGGGAATTGATGACAAGCCGAAAAGACAAGCTCTCGCTCGACGAGCCGGAACTGGTTGTGGGGGACGAACACGCCAGCGCCGAAGACCAGCGCAGCCGCCAACTGGCATTGCGCTACATCCTCGATGCCTGGGAAGAAGCCGTGTATGACGGCCTTGACCCCGACTGCGTGGCGACGGCTGCCATATTCGCCGCCCTGTCAGACATGATCGCCACCTATGGCGAAGAGCCGGTTGCCGTGATGGCGCAGCGCCTGCCCGAGCGCATCCGCAACGGTGAGTTCACCGTGATGCGCAAGCTGCACTAGGGTTTCGTCCCTCAGCCCAGATCGACCACCACACGGCCGCGGATCTTGCCCGACATGATGTCGGCGCCTGCAGCGATGACGTCATCAAGCTTGATGTGGGCATGGGTCAGCGTGTCGAGCTTGGCCATGTCGAGATCCTTCGCCAGGCGCGCCCAGGCCTGCTCGCGGCGTGGCTTCGGGCACATCACCGAGTCCACCCCGATCAGCTTCACGCCGCGCAGGATGAACGGCATCACCGACGTGGGCAGGTCTGCGCCCTGCGCCAGGCCGCAGGCTGCAACCACGCCGCCATAGTTCATCTGCGACAGCACGTTGGCCAGCGTGGTGGAGCCGACCGCATCGATGCAGGCTGCCCAGCGTGACTTGGCCAGCGGCTTGGGCGGGGTATTGAGCTCTTCGCGGTCAATGATGTTGGCAGCGCCAAGCTCTTTCAGGAAATCGGCCTCCGACGTGCGGCCCGTAGAGGCGGTGACCGAGTAGCCGAGCTTCGACAGGATGGCGATGGCCACCGAGCCGACGCCCCCGGCCGCACCCGTTACCAGCACCTCTCCGGCATCCGGCGTGATGCCCTGCTCTTCCAGCGCCATGACGCACAGCATCGAGGTGTAGCCGGCCGTGCCGATGGCCATGGCATGGGCCGCGTCCATGCCCTCGGGCATCTTCACCAGCCAGTCGCCCTTGACGCGGGCACGCTGGGCAAAGCCGCCGGAGTGGCCTTCGCCCACGCCCCAGCCGTTGAGGATGACCTCGTCTCCGGCCATGAACTTCGGGTTGTCGGAGATGGCGACGGTACCGGCAAAGTCGATGCCGGGGATGAGCGGAAACTTGCGGATGATCGGTGCCTTGCCGGTAAGCGCAAGACCGTCCTTGTAGTTCACCGTGGAGTGCGTGACATTGACCGTCACGTCGCCGTCCATCAGGTCGGCATCGGTGAGGTTGACCAGCTCGACCGTCTGCTTGTCGTCGACCTTGTTGATCTGGATGGCGCGGAATGTGTCGGACATGAAATCTCTCCAAACGGGGTTTTTAGCCAGGCGGCTTGTACGATGGCACCGGCTTACGTAAATCTCACCGCAGAGGCAATAGTAAGGAGCGATACCCGCATGGCTGGTCCTGTTGCGACCCTGACTGATCGCGCCGTCATCGAACTGACCGGTGGCGAGACGCTCGCCTTCCTGCAGGACCTGATCACCGCAGACGTCGAGAGCTTGCGTGCAGGCGAAGCTGCGCATGGCGGGCTGCTGACGCCGCAAGGCAAGATCCTGTTTGACTTCATCGTGCTGGCGACGGCAGACGGCGTGCTGGTCGATTGCCTTGCCAGCGCACGCGACGGGCTGGTGCAGCGGCTTTCCATGTACAAGCTGCGCCGTCCCATCACCATTTCTGCGCGCGATGACCTCGCCGTTGCGGTGGCCTGGGGCGATGCGGCACCGGTGCAGATGCAAGGCGTGATTTCGTACCGGGACCCGCGACTTGCCGAGCTTGGCTGGCGGCTGATCGGGCCGGCTGAAGTTATTGCGGCGACCGGTGGCGATGCACACGCCTACGCTGCGCACCGCCATTCACTCGGAATTGCCGACAGCGCCGAAATCGGGTCGAGCGAACTGTTTCCGCACGAGGCCAACTATGACCAGCTGGGCTCGGTGAACTTTTCCAAGGGCTGCTATGTCGGCCAGGAGGTCGTGTCGCGCATGCAGCATCGCGGCACCGCGCGCAGCCGCGTCGTGCCGGTGAATGCCGCCGGGGACCTGCCGGCAGCGGGCAGCGTGGTCATGGCGGGCGAGCGCAAGGCGGGCAGCATTCTGGGTGTTTCCGGACATCAGGGCGTTGCGCTGGTGCGGCTCGACCGGGCGGCGGCAGCACAGGCTGGTGGCAACGGGTTGTCAGTTGACGGTATCGCCATCACCATGCACAAGCCGCACTGGGCGCGCTGGCCGGACCCGCAAACCACCACCGAAAGCGACGACTGATGGGTTGGGAACATTCACTGATTTCGCACGACGACGGGCTGGACCGGTGTGGCTGGTGCGGCACAACACCGGACTATGTGACCTACCACGACACCGAATGGGGCGTTCCCGAGCATGACGGCCGGGCGTTGTTCGAGAAGCTGCTGCTGGACGGGTTTCAGGCGGGGTTGTCGTGGATCACCATCCTGCGCAAGCGCGACAGCTACCGCGCTGCCTTCGACAATTTCGATGCCACCTTGATGGCGCGCTATGATGCTGAAAAGAAAGCCGAATTGATGGGCAATGCAGGCATTGTCCGCAACCGGCTGAAGATCGACGCAGCCGTGACCAATGCGCAAGCCTACCTGGAAATGGGTGGCGATGCGGCGTTCTCGAAATATCTGTGGGATTTCGTGGACGGTCAGCCGCTGGTCAACAGCTTCACCAGCCTGAACCAGGTGCCGGCTGCCACGCCGCTTGCCGAGGCGATCTCCAAGGACTTGAAACGAAAGGGGTTTCGCTTCGTCGGACCCACCATCGTGTACGCCTTCATGCAGGCTGTGGGCATGGTCAACGACCATCTGGTGACATGCCACCGGCATGAGCCATGCAAGGCGATGAGCGGGCCTGCATGAGCCGCACTGCGTCAAAAATAGCTGACAAACCAAGGGCTTGGCAGCGCATGCTGTCGGGCCGCCGGCTCGACCTGCTGGAGCCATCGCCGTTCGACGTGGAAATCGAGGACATTGCACACGGGCTGGCGCGGGTGGCGCGCTGGAACGGGCAGACGCATGGCTCGCACGCGTTCTCAGTGGCACAACACTCTGTAATCGTTGAACAACTGGTCAGCGAGCTGCACCCGGACATCGATCCGAGATGGCGGCTTGCGGCACTTCTGCATGATGCGTCGGAGTATGTCATCGGTGACATGATCTCGCCGTTCAAGGCCGCTTTAGGCTTTGATTACAAGGACTTCGAGGCGCGGTTGATGGAGGCTGTGCACGTACGGTTCGGCTTGCCGGCACACCTGCCGCAGCTGATCGAGAAGCAGATCAAGCGGGCCGACAAGGCCAGTGCCTTTTTCGAGGCGACGGTGCTGGCCGGCTTCGAAGATACTGAAGCTGCACGGTTTTTTGGCCGGCCAAGGGGCCTGAGCAGCGCCACCATTGCCCGCATGCAGAAGCTGACACCGCAACCGGCTGAAGTGGCGGGCAAGATGTTCAAGGCCCGGTTTCAGCAACTGAAGCTATGATTTGATAACGCGAACTCGCGCAGCCTCACGCTTTTGCATGGGCGTAATTCCAGTACAATTCACGCGCCAATTCATACATCGGGCCGGGCTGCAGGTCGCGCTGCTCGATGCGGGTGACGGGGGCCACCTTGGCCCAGTTGCCGGTTGAGAACACCTCATCGGCATCGACGAACTCGCGCCACTTCAGGCTGCGCTCATGCACCTTGACGCCTGCCCCGCGCAGCAGCGTGATGACGCGCTGGCGGGTGATGCCATTGAGGAAGGTACCGTTGGGCACCGGCGTGTGAACCTCGCCGTCGCGGGCATACCAGATATTGGCGGTGGCAAGCTCGGAGACGTTCGACAGCGGATCCAGCATGACGGCGTTGTCGAAGCCGCGGGCGCGCGCCTCGCGCATGGCGCGGGCGGAGTTGGGATAATGGCAGGCAGCCTTGGCATCGGTCGGGGCGTACTCGACCGACGGGCGGCGAAACGGCGAGCAGGTGACCGAGAAGCCGGTCGGGGCCGGCATCGGTGCATCATAGACGGACAGCGAAAAGCGGGTCGTCTCGGGATCGACATCGACGAAGCCTTCGTCGGCCCAGTACATTGGACGGATGTAGAGTTCAGCTCCGGCCCCGAACTTTGCAATGCCGTCGCGCGCCATTGCCTCGATTTCGTGCGCGTCGAACTGCGGCCTGAGGCCGAACGTGTTGGCCGAGTTGACCACGCGCTGGCAATGCTGATGCAGGTCGGGCGCGGTGTTCTCGAAGGCCCGCGCCCCATCGAACACGCAGGACCCGAGCCACATTGCATGGGTCATCGGGGTCGCGATTGCGGGCGGGGTGTCGTGCCACTTGCCATCAAACCAGGTCCACGTCGCCATCGATCATCCTCACCCTTGCCAGCCTTGATCCGGGGTGATGGTGCCCGACCGGCGGGGGTGCCGTAAAGGGGAATGCGATGCTTGCGGGATGTCCTGATGACGATGATGCCGGACGGCAGGAAAGCGGCGTGACAATTGCCGCGCGACGACCAACACTGCGGCCAAACATGACGGACATTGGAGAATAGATTTCATGCATGGCAAAGCCCCCACCTCGCGTGCAACCGCCACCGAGGCCGTGACCGGGCGGCATTCGATCAGGCGGTTCCTGCCGACGCCCGTTGGCCTGGAGACGGTTCGCACCATCCTCACCGATGCAGCCCGCGCGCCATCGGGCACCAACACGCAACCATGGAAGGTGACCTGCGTGACGGGGCCTGCGCGCGACCGCATCAGCGCGGCAGTGCTCGCTGCAGCAAAGGCAGGCGAGCGCAGCCTGGAATATGCCTACATGCCGGCGGAACTGAACGACACCTATATCGCGCGCCGCCGCGCGGTCGGCTATGCGCTCTACTCGCTGTATGGCATTGCGCGCGACGACTACCCGGCGCGCACCCGTGCCATGCTGCGCAACTTCGAGTTCTTCGGCGCACCGGTGGGGCTGTTCTTCAGGATCGACCGAAACATGCTGCACGGATCATGGCTGGACATGGGCATGTTCATGCAGAACGTGATGGTGCTGGCCCGCGACCACGGCCTGGAAACCTGCCCGCAACAGGCATGGTGCGAGTTCGGCCAGGTGCTCCACCACGAGCTTGGCATTCCCGACAGCGAGGTGGTGGTATCCGGCATGGCGCTCGGATACGCCGACCACGACGCCCCGGAAAACACGCTGGTGAGTGAACGCGCCAGCGTTGACGAATTCGTGGCCTTCCTCGACAGATAGACTGGGCGGTTTACCCTAGTGCTGGTGCGGATTGTTGCCGTTAGCGATGGCGAGGTGATGTGCCTGGTGGTGCATGCCGACCGTCATGATGCCGATGAAACCGAGTGCCCTGATGCGCTCAACATCGGAACCGGTGACGGTCATGGCAGCCCCGCCGGGGACCTCTTCCGCCACCATGCGCCAGCCTTCGACCCCGTCCATGGTGGCGGCATGGGCCGGCACCATGGCCCTAATGGAGGCGATAACCGCCTTGTCGGCTGACGTCGCAACGAACCGGGCCCCGCCCTCGATCTCCTCTGTCGAGACCTGCGCCCGCAAGGTGACGTTGTCCATGTCGATCAGGTGCTGGCGCAAGGCTTCAATGTTGGCCTTGCTCCAGTCCGTCGCGGGGTCTGCCATCATCCGGGTGACGATTTCCTGGATGGCTGCGAAAGCCGATTGCCCGCCTTGCACCAGCTCATCTTGCGAACCTGCGCCGTGAGCCATGCCTGCCGCGTGGCCCGGCATTGAATGGCCTGAATGGTTCATCATGTGACCGGGCATATGGTTGTGGCCCGATTGACCCGTGATCTGCTGGGCATGTGCCGGTGAAACAAGCGTCAGCAGGCATAGTGCGAACAGTGTTGCCTTCATGGTGTCCGGTCCTCGGGAAATCAGGGCGGTGTCCGGTCACAATTGCACCTCATGACGCAAACTCATATGATCAGGATCATGCGCTGCGACTTGAGACAAGTGTTCCGGACTGCGGTTGAGCGCCAGCTTGACGCCGGTCAAGCACTGTTCATTGCAGGAGATCCGGTGCAGTCGGTTCACCTGGTGCGGTCAGGGCGTGTGCAGCTTGTCCGCCATACAAGGCGAGGCCAGCCACTGGTGCTGAATACCGCGACGGCGGGCAGCGTCGTTGCGGAAGCCTCGGTCTACTCGAAGACTTACCATTGCGATGCGGCGGCAATGGAGGCCACGGTCATTGCCGCCTTGCCCACGGCGGTGTTCCGCAACCTCATTCATGCGGACCCTGACCTGTCTCAGGGCTGGGCGGCCATGCTGGCGACATCTCTGCAGGCAGCCCGCATGCGGGCGGAAATCCGCACCCTTGGAAAGACCGGCCACCGGCTTGATGCATGGCTGGAGGCTGGCAACGAACTGCCGCCCAGGGGCCGCCTGCAGGACGTGGCGTCCGAGATCGGCGTCACGCGTGAGGCGCTGTATCGCGAACTCTCCCGGCGGCGCAGCCAGACGGCCGGGTAGCCACCACCGCAGCGAGGTTCGGGGGCAGGCCCAACAAAAAACCCCGCCAGGGCGAGGTTGCATGTGGATGGCTGGAAGGAAGCGATCAGCTTTCGTGGTAGAAGATGTGGCGACCGATCTTGATCAGGCGCTTGAGGTGGTTGGACCAGCGTGGATTTACATAATCGGCATGGTAGTGCGTGGCGGTGGAGATCACCCGCACATAGGCATCACCCGACATGGCGCGGTCAGCGACGCGCATGGACTGGTTCCACATCTTGGCATTGGTTGCGGCGTCGGGCTTGCCGTCACAGGTGAACGAGAACTGGCAGGAGTTCAGCCGGTGAGCGCCGTCATAGACAACACCGCAGATGGTATTGGGAAATTTCTTCGACTTCACGCGGTTGAGAATGACGTTGGCCACGGCAATCTGGCCGGCTTCCGATTCGGAGCGGGCCTCGAAGTAGATGGCACGGGCCATGCAGTCCTTTTCGGCGAGCCGGGCATCACGCTGCTTGAGCACCCGCTGCTTTTCGGCACGCGCCAGCCTGAAGCGCTTTTCCATGGCCGAGACCTTGGGTGCTGCAGGAATGGAAACAAGCTTGACCGGCTTCTGGCTCGGACCCAGCGATGCCTGCTGCACCTGAGATGGCGCGACAACGGCAATCTCGTCCTGCACGAAATCCGACTTGCCAATGCTGGCAACGATCATGCGGCCATCGCTGGGCATGACGCGGAAATCCTGGCGGACGGGCTCATCGAGGAGCGAACCCTTGGCGGCAATGGTTGTTGCCGGGGACACGACATCGGCCCACTGGGCAGCAGCCGGCTGCGGATGAACGGAGGCGGTTGCGCGCGAAACCTGGTGGCCTGCGAAGGCGACGGCACCTACGACGGCGATCCCTGCCAGTGCGAACGTCGCAATTTCCGACAGGGAGATCGACTGCTCGACTTCTTCCCTGCGGCGCTTGGCGCTGGCGCGCCTGCGCATATGCTGTTCGAACTGCGACAAAAGATCGGGCCCTTCCCTGCTAGGTCCGCTGGATCACTTACCCCTAAGTGTAGACTTCATGCGTTTATCACAGGTTAACCATACTGACAAGTTTGGCCGAGATGTGACGCACACACAATTACCGAGTGGGTTAACCCCTCGGAACGGTCATGACAAGCCCTTATCTGCTGAATCCTTAATGGCCGCCTGTGCCGCTGCCAGCCGGGCAATCGGCACCCGGAACGGCGAACAGGAGACATAGTCAAGACCAGCGCCGTGGCAGAAGTGTATGCTGGCGGGGTCACCGCCATGTTCACCGCAGATGCCGAGTTTGATATCAGGCCGGGAGCGGCGGCCACGCTCGACCGCGATTCGCACCAGTTCGCCGACACCTTCGACGTCGATCGAGATGAACGGATCGCGCTCCATGATGCCCTTGCGGATGTAGTCATCCATGAAGCGGGCCGAGTCGTCACGGCTGATGCCGAACGCGGTCTGGGTCAGGTCGTTGGTGCCGAACGAGAAGAACTCGGCCGCCTCGGCAATCTCGTCGGCCTTCAGGCAGGCGCGCGGCAGTTCGATCATGGTGCCGCACAGGTACTCGATCTTCTGGCCGGTTTCGGCTTCGACCTCGGCGTGGGCCCTGGAGATGATGGCGGCGACCAGGTCATATTCGGGCCGGCCGGTTATCAGCGGTATCATCACCTCGGGGATCGGGGCGGTGCCGGTCTTCTTGCGGACCTCGGCCACGGCCTCGAAAATCGCGCGGGCCTGCATGTCGGCGATTTCCGGGTAGCTGACCGCGAGGCGGCAGCCACGGTGGCCGAGCATCGGGTTGAACTCATCCAGTTCCATGACGCGGGCGCGCAGCACCTCGGGGTCCACATCCATGTTGTCGGCGACCTCGACGATTTCCTCCTCGCCATGCGGCAGGAACTCGTGCAGCGGCGGATCGAGCAGGCGGATGGTGACCGGCAGGCCGGCCATGATCTCGAACAGTTCGACGAAGTCTGCCCGCTGGATGGGCAGCAGCCGGGCAAGCGCCTTGCGCCGCTGGGCTTCGGTCTCCGACACGATCATCTCGCGCACGGCAGCGATGCGCTCGGTTTCAAAGAACATGTGCTCGGTGCGGCAAAGCCCGATGCCCTCGGCACCGAAGTCGCGGGCCATGCGGGCATCAGCCGGGGTGTCGGCATTGGCGCGCACGCCCATGGTGCGGAACTCGTCGGCCCACTCCATGATGCGGCCGAAGTCACCGGACAGTTCCGGCTTGATGGTGGGAATTTCGCCGCGCATCACCTGGCCGGTGGAACCATCAATGGTGATGATGTCGCCTTCGTGGAAGGTCTGGCCCATGACGGAGAAGGACGCAGTGTCATAATGAACGTGGATCGAGCCGGCACCCGACACGCACGGCTTGCCCATGCCGCGCGCCACCACGGCAGCGTGCGAGGTCATGCCGCCGCGCGTGGTCAGGATGCCTTCGGCGGCGTGCATGCCGTGGATGTCTTCGGGCGAGGTTTCCAGCCGCACCAGGATGACCTTGCGGCCCTGCGCGCGGGCTTCCTCGGCGGCGTCGCTGTCGAGGATGATGGCACCACAGGCAGCACCGGGCGAGGCCGGCAGGCCGGTGGCAATAATGTCGCGCGCGGCCTTCGGGTCGAGCGTGGGGTGCAGCAACTGGTCGAGCGAGCCGGGGTCAATGCGGGCAACGGCCTCGGAGCGGGTGATCAGGCCTTCCTCGGCCATGTCCACCGCGATGCGCAGGGCAGCCTGCGCGGTGCGCTTGCCGGAGCGGGTCTGCAGCATCCACAGCTTGCCGTCCTGGATGGTGAACTCGAGGTCCTGCATGTCGCGGTAGTGGCGCTCGAGCCGGGCGAAGATGGCAGTCAGCTCGGCGAAGGTTTCAGGCATCAGCGCCTCGAGGGAGGGCGCGTCCATGCCGGCGGCAAGGCGCGCCTTCTCGGTGATGTTCTGCGGCGTGCGGATGCCGGCGACCACGTCCTCGCCCTGTGCGTTGACGAGGAATTCGCCGTACAGCTCGTTCTCGCCGGTGGAGGGGTTGCGGGTGAAGGCAACCCCGGTGGCGGAGCTGTTGCCCATGTTGCCGAACACCATGGCCTGCACGTTGACGGCGGTGCCCCAATTGTCGGAGATGTCGTTCAGGCGGCGGTAGGTGATGGCGCGGGCCGACTGCCACGACTGGAACACGGCACCGATGGCACCCCAGACCTGGGCATGGACGTCCTGCGGGAACGGCTCGCCGGTGTGTTCCTCGACGTGGGCCTTGTAGCGGCCGATCAGCGAGGCCCACTGGTCGGCGGTGAGCTCGGTGTCGAGCTCGTAGCCGTGCTCTTCCTTGAACTCGCCGAGCATGTCCTCGAAGTCGTCATGATCGACGCCAAGCACCACGTCGGCATACATCTGGATGAAGCGGCGGTAGCTGTCATAGGCGAAGCGGCGGTCGCCGGAGCGCACGGCAAGGCCTTCGACGGTCTCGTCGTTGAGGCCGAGGTTGAGGACGGTGTCCATCATGCCGGGCATCGACACGCGCGCACCCGAGCGCACCGACACCAGCAGCGGGTTTGCCGGGTCGCCGAAGCGGGCGCCGACCTTGCCGCCCACCCAGTCGATGGCCTCGGCAACGGATTGCGTCAGCCCGTCGGGATAGGTGCGGCCGTTGGTGTAGTAGCCGGTGCAGACCTCGGTGGTGATGGTGAAGCCGGGCGGCACAGGCACGCCAAGCTGGCACATTTCAGCAAGGTTCGCGCCCTTGCCGCCGAGCAGGTCCCTGTCGCGGGCGGTGCCATCGGCCTCGCCGTCGCCAAAGCGGTAAACCATCTTGCCGGTCTTGGTCATCATGTGTGCCTCGGATGCGATGTAACACTGTGCTGTGCTTCCGGATCGGCCCCTGCAGTCGCGGGGTGCCTGGCCCTGGTAGAGGCTATCGCCGGACCGTTCGGAAGAACCCTCATTCGTGTGCGCCAATTGCACCGTTTCAGCGCGTTTTTCAAGATTATACTTGTTGCGGTGCACAAAAATTGGCGGGCTGTTGTGTCCCGGCCTCCCTGCCGGGACCCAGTCTGGGCCCCGGAACAGGTCCGGGGCACAGGCGGCAAGGCTACCCCTCGATCTTCGAGAAATCGGCAACGGCCAGCGTTGCCTGACGAATGCGGTTGAGCAGCCTCAGCCGGTTGTCGCGGTACGACGGGTCCTGATCGTTCACCGTCACCTTGTCGAAAAACGCATCGACGGGGGCGCGCAGCCGGGCGATGTGGCGCATGGCGGCGGTGAAGTCTTCTTCCTCGACGGCCTTCCTTGCGTTGGCTTCGGCGGCAGACACCGCGCGGTGCAGGTCCTTCTCCTCGCCCTTGACCAGCAGCTTCATGTCGGGCTGGCCGGAGAATTCGCGGCCATCCTTTTTCTCCTCGATGCGCAGGATGTTGGAGGCGCGCTTGACGCCGGCGAGCAGGTTCTGCCCGTCGTCGGTGGCGAGGAAGTCGGACAGCGCCTCGACCCGGCGCACGATCATCAGGAGGTCATCCTGGTTGCCGAGCGAGAACACCGCATCGATCAGGTCGTGGCGGGCCCCGGAGTCACGGAGGTAGACTTTCAGGCGGTCGGCGAAGAATGCGAGGAGGTCGACATCATAATTTACACCCCCATATGCATCTACGAGCTGACTGCTATCAATTGATTGTCTGAGATGGTCAGCACTTTCCAATACAGAAAGATCGTGTATTTCCTGAAGCCTCAGGAACTTGCGAGACAATTGAACAACAGAAATCAATTCCAACCGCAGCTCACCCTCAAGCACAATCCGGATCACGCCAAGGGCGGCGCGGCGAAGGGCGTACGGGTCCTTCGAGCCAGTGGGCTTTTCGTCGATGGCCCAGAAGCCAACGAGGGTGTCGATCTTGTCGGCCAGCGCCACCGCCTGAGCGACCTTGCCGGACGGTACGTCGTCTGACGGGCCTTGCGGCTTGTAGTTGTCGCGGATCGCATCGGCCACGGCATCATCATGTCCCTCGGCGCGGGCATAATATGAGCCCATCAGGCCCTGCAACTCGGGGAACTCGCCGACCATCTCGGTCACGAGGTCGGTCTTGCACAGCTTCGCCGCCAGCTTCGCCTGCCCTACGTCCGCACCGATAATCTGCGCGATCTCGCCCGCCAGCGCCTCGATGCGGGCGACGCGCTCGGCTTGCGTGCCGAGCTTGGCATGAAACGTGATCTGCTCCAGCTTGGGCAGGCGGTCTTCGAGCTTCGTCTTCCTGTCCTGGTCCCAGAAGAACTTCGCGTCCGAAAGCCTTGCCGCGATGACCTTGTTGTTGCCCTCGACGATCTTCCTGCCGCCGTCCTTCGCGATCAGGTTGGAGACAAGGATGTAGTGGTTAGAGATTGGTTGGGATTTGGTTTTTAGAGAGAAGCACTTCTGGTGCGTCTTGATAGAGGTAATGATGACCTCCGGCGGCACGTCGAGGAACGACTTGTCGAACTCGCCCATCAGCACCACGGGCCATTCCACCAGACCTGCGGTTTCGGCCAGCAGCGCCTCGTCCTCGATCAGCTCAAGCCCTTTGGCGAACGCCAGGTCCTTCGCGTCGGCGCGGATCGAGTCCATGCGCTCGTCGGTGCGCAGCATGACGTGGTGCGCCTTGAGCTTGGTCTCATAATCCTCGAAGTCCGCCACGGTGAAGGCTTCCGGCCCCATGAAGCGGTGCCCGCGCGTGGTCTTGCCCGCCTCGATGCCATCCACGTCGAACGCAACGATCTCGCCGTCGAACAGGCACAGGATGGATTGCAGCGGGCGCACCCAGCGCAAGTGACCGGAGCCCCAGCGCATCGACTTGGGCCACGGGAACTTGCGAATGACGTCCGGTACCAGCGTGGCGATGACCTCGGTGGTTTCACGGCCGGGCTTTTCGATGCGGGCGACGTAGAACGAGCCCTTCTTGTCCTCGACCACGTCGCACTGGTCCAGCGTGACGCCGGCGGACTTCAGGAATCCCTGGATCGCCTGTTCCGGCGCATCGACGCGCGGACCCTTGCGCTCGTCCCGGATGTCCGGCGTGGAGGAAGGCAGGCCCGACACGCACAGCACCAGCCGGCGCGGGGTGACGTGGGCTTCGGCGCCTTCATAGGTGAGGCCGGCCTCGACCAGTCCATCGGTGACGAGCTTCTTCAGGTCCTGCGCGGCACGCTGCTGCATGCGGGCGGGAATTTCCTCGGAGAACAGTTCAAGCAGAAGTTCGGCCATTGTCTTTTTCTCGTTCACGGCAGTCCGGCGCTGCCGGACGCCTCCACGGGGGCGGCCTGACCGGCCGGCGCGCGGTCGCACACTTGGGATGATATCAGCAGGCAGGTGCGCAACATCGCCTCAGATCTTGGAATGGGTACCGTCGCAGAACGGGCCCATGGCCGTGTGCTTGCAGCCGCAGAAGAACTTCTTGCCCGTGGCCTCCGCCGTCCATTTCATCGGCGCGAAGTCGGACCCCTGGTGCGAGCCGTCGCAGAACGGCTGCTTCGAGGACTTGCCGCAGGTGCACCAGAAATAGTTCTTGCCCTCTTCCACATCGACCGGGATGGGCGACTTCTGGGCGACAACCGGATCAGCCATGATGAATTCCCTCTGTATGCAATGGGTCAGGCAGCCGCGCTGCCGCCAACAGTTTTTGACCACGCCTCGCAGCAACCCTTGGCGAGGTCACGCACGCGCAGGATGTAGGCCTGGCGCTCGGTAACGGAAATCACCCCGCGCGCATCAAGCAGGTTGAACACGTGGGATGCCTTGATGCACTGGTCATAGGCTGGCAGCGCCATCAGGTGCCTGTCGCCCTTGTCGCCTGCCGCCAGCAACGCCTTGCATTCGGCTTCGGCATCCTCGAAGTGGCGCAACAGCTTTTCAGTGTTGGCATGCTCGAAGTTGTGGCGGGAGTATTCCTGTTCGGCCTGCAGGAACACGTCGCCATAGGAAATGCGCTCAGCGCCGGTGCGGCCGTTGAAGTTGAGGTCGTAGACATTGTCGACGCCCTGCACGTACATGGCGAGGCGCTCAAGCCCGTAGGTCAGTTCGCCCGACACCGGGTGGCAGTCGATGCCGCCGACCTGCTGGAAGTAGGTGA
This sequence comes from uncultured Alphaproteobacteria bacterium, assembly GCA_963700735.1. Lineage (GTDB taxonomy): Bacteria > Pseudomonadota > Alphaproteobacteria > Rhizobiales > Aestuariivirgaceae > Anderseniella. The sequence continues at coordinate 204,649 of CAVOYR010000004.1, read as the reverse complement.
ACTGCGACACTTCCATGCCGTCGCACCAGACTTCCCAGCCAAGGCCCCAGGCGCCCAGCGTCGGGCTTTCCCAGTCGTCCTCGACGAAGCGGATGTCGTGGTTGTCGCGATCAATGCCGATGGCATAGAGCGAGCCGAGGTAAAGGTCCTGCAGGTCGCTGGGCGAGGGTTTGAGGATCACCTGGTACTGGTAGTAGTGCTGCAACCGGTTGGGGTTTTCGCCATAGCGGCCATCCTTGGGGCGGCGCGAGGGCTGCACATAGGCGGCCTTCCAAGGGTTCGGGCCGACCGAGCGCAAGGTGGTGGCGGGGTGAAAGGTGCCTGCGCCAACTTCCATGTCATACGGTTGCAGGATGACGCAGCCGCGCTGCGCCCAATACTGGTGAAGGGTGAGGATCAGGTCCTGGAACGACGCCTTCGGATTGAGGCCGGATGCGGCAGTCATCGGCTTGGCACACTTTACATATGGGTTTGGCGGGAATCGCGGGGGCGAACCTATTGCGGGTGCACACAGGGGTCAAGGAATCAGTGGTACCGGCCAAAGACGGCATCGGCAAGGTCAGGCCGCGGTAATGGCCTGGCGGATGGACGCCAGCGGGGCCGCGTCATCGAAGGTGGTGATGCCGGCTTCGTGCACGACGCCCAGTTCACGCCACAGGGCGGCAAGGTCTGGCGACACCGCTTCGATGCGCATTTCCTTCCAGGCGTCAATCAGCACCGTGGTGCCGGTGGCAGCATCGCCGATGCCGAGGACAGTGGCGAGGTCGGATGTCTGGCTGAAATCAAGCCGGGCGTTGATGGCCCGCAGGCTGTCACGCAGGGATCTTGCGTTTGCAGTCTGCTGGCGGATGCGCACGTCGCACAGCAGGCAGAACATGGCGCCACCCCAGTAGGTGCGCGCCCAGTTGATGGTGACGTCATAGCCGCCATCGCCAGCGGCAGGCAGGCCGCGCGGCATCATGCGCACGAAGTCGCCCCACATCTGCTGCTCGCTCATGTGGCCGGCCATGATGCGGGCGACCGGCTCGACGTAGACGGCGAGGCCTTCCACCATCCAGTTGTGGCGCAAGCCCGGCATGTAGGGAAACGCGAGGTGCACCATCTCGTGCACCAGCACCCAGTCGTCCACCAGCAGCGACTTGCCTGTTGCGTCGGGCGGCACCTCAAGTTGCAGCAGCGGCGGATCGTAGGGCATGGCCTTGCCCCCGGCACGCGAGCCGCGCACGCCATGGGTGATCTCGATGCGAACGACAGGCACGGGAAACCTGCCGTAGTAGGTGGCAACCGCCCGGGCCGATTGCTCGATCCAGCGGCGGGTCAGGTCCATGACGGTCTGGCTGCCTGCACCACTGACCGAGATCAGCGCGCGGGCGCCCTCGATTTGCAGGTCGAGTGCCGGTGACTGGGCGAGCGGGGTAGAGGAAGGGACAGACGAGGCGAGTGCGGCAACCATGCCTGCACACCCACCTGAAGCCATGAAACTGCGCCTGTCCATGGCAGCATGACAGCAGATGGTGCCGTCACGAGCCAGACACGTTCATGTGTTTGCGGTCAGCCGTGCCTTGAGGCAGCGACGGAGCGCTCAGTCTTCGGGATAGTAGACGCCGGAGACCGGGTCCTGGCGAAGGCGGCGGCCGGTCAGTTCCGGATCGTCCTTGCGTACCTTGACGCGGGCCTTGTCGTTGTTTTCAGCCATCTTTTTGGCGATCAGATAGGTAACGGCCAGACCGATGCCTGTAATGAGCAACTTGTAAATCATGAGACCCTTGATCCTTCAGACGGGTTATCGATCAACCCCGAAACATGACATCACAAACCGTAACGAGACCATAAAGCCCGCTGTTCTGCAAGTGTTACTGCGTGGTCCATGGCGCTGGTGGCGGCATATCCCGCAGCGTGGTCAAGCGAGTGTTGCACCTGCGCTCCACCGCCCGGCATCAGCAGCTTCTTCAGCGAGAAGCCCTTGCGGATGTCTATGTCATTGATAATGACGTCATCGCCGAACCGTTCCCGCAGGGTCGAGTTGACGCTGCCGATGCCGTCGATCAGGCCGAGCTCGAGCGCCTTGTCTCCGGCCCAGAACAGGCCTGAGAACAGCTTGTCCTCCTCGCCCTTCAGCTTGCCGGCGCGGCGTGAGCGCACGATGTCCTTGAATGCCTCGTGCACATCCAGCTGCAGTGACTTGAGGTGGTCGATGTCCTGCTTCTTCGCCGGCAGGAACGGGTCGAGCACCGACTTGTTGGACCCGGCGGTGTAGACGCGGCGTTCAACGCCGATCCTGGCAATGGCCTCGGAGAAGCCGAAGCCCGCCGATATGACACCGATGGAGCCGACGATGGAGCTGCGGTCAGCAAAGATCTCGTCGCCCGCAACGGCCAGCAGGTAACCGCCGGAGGCCGCCACGTCCTCGCAGAACACGATCACCCGGACGCCGGTTTCGTCGGACAACTGGCGGATGCGGTTGAACATCAGCGTCGACTGGACGGGTGAGCCGCCGGGCGAGTTGACGGAGATCGCCACCGCCGACAGGCCCGGTACGGCGAAGGCGGTCTCAAACGCGTCCTGCACCGCTTCGAGTGACAGTACCGGGGCAAACGGGCTGTTCATGCCGATGGCCCCCTTCAGCCGGATGTGGCTGACCATCTTGCGCTTGCCGCGCACCAGCCGGGCGAACCAGCCGGGTTCGGGGTTCTTGCCCTTCTTCTTGCGGGCCTTGCGTTTCAGCATGGGGTGCTCCTGGGACTGCTGCGGCAATTGAATTCAGGCAGCGAACATGGGAGCGGAACCGCAGATGCGCAAGCCTTACGCGCCAGCCTTACTCAAAGGTAAGCGCCGCGCCGGTGCGCAACACCGCATCGATCTCGGGCAGGAAGCCACCGCCCTCGCCACCGTGCAGCACCAGCCCCGGCAGCAGCCGCAGCGGTGCCTTCGAGCCACGGGTGCCGCGCACGATGACGCGCGAGGCAGGCTCGCCCCGGCGCGCGCGCATGGGCATGACGGTAAGGTTGCCGAGCTTCAGCTCCATGGCGGACAAAAGCCGTGGCAGCGAGCTTGCGGGGTGGATGATGGACACGGTGCCGCGCGGGCGCACCAGGCCGGCCATGACCTTGACCCACACATCAAGCGCACCGGGCTTCAGCAGGTGGGCCTGGGCGCGCAGCTGGTCGGCGGGGGCCTGCACCGCGTTTTCCTCGAAGAACGGCGGGTTGGCGTAGGCATGGTCGAAGCTGGCAGGCGACGGCCAGTCGGAATCATCGTGGCGCAGGCTGGCGGTCAGGTCGCCCTTGAGCACCCGGATGGCGTCGCCCAGGCCGTTGCGGGCGGCATTTTCCTCGGCGATCATGGCATAGCGGGCGGCGATTTCCACGCCAGTGATCTTCACCCCGCTGACGCGCCGGGCAAGGCAGGCCGCCGCGATACCGGTGCCAATGCCGGCCTCGAACACTTTCTCGCCGGCCTCGGCGGGCACGGAGGCGGCCAGCAGCACGGCATCAATGCCGGCGCGATAGCCCTTTTCGGGTTGCAGCATCTGCAGCTTGCCGCCAAGAAATGCATCGTCGGACAAGCCGCCCTTGCCGCTTGGCTCGTGCCCATCCAGCTCGAAGGTGAACTCGTCCGGCATTGCAGTCTCCACAGTCCACAGGCCCCAGGCCAGGCGCCAACAGTCACTCCGGCTTGCTCAGGTGGTCACGCAAACCGGCCTCGGCCACCAGGCGGCGGGCGCGAGGCTCGTCGTCACCGGCGACCATGACACGGCGGGGCAACACGCCGACCGAGCCTTCCAGGATGCTCATGTGAACATCGAAAACGACCGCTGCCAAGCCTTCTTGCTGAAGCAGGTCAACAATGTATGACACCAATACCAGGTCATTCGAGCGAACAAGTTCACGCATCAACGGCAATTCTGCACAATGGACAAACTCCGGGACGGGTTACCCACACACCATAGGATGGCCAGTGATCTGCGGCCATAGGGCGCTTGTCGCGGGGCGCGAGAATGGTATTGTTGCAACCTGATGAAATTTCTGGCGGCGGAGTGTATTCGTGGGCGTTGTTGTTCCCCTCAGTGCGGCTGAAGCGAAAGAGGCAAGCCTGTCTCCGCTTCTCAAGCTCGTCGCCGCAGACATGGAGCGGGTGAACGCCCAGATCATGCAACATGCGCACTCGCATGTTGACCTGATCCCGCAGCTTGCGCAGCACCTGATCGATTCCGGCGGCAAGCGGCTTCGGCCCATGCTGACCATCGCGGCCGCAAGGATGTGTGGTTACAAGGGCAGCCATCACGTCGACCTGGCCACGGCTGTCGAGTTCATGCACACCGCCACGCTGCTGCACGACGACGTGGTGGATGAAAGCGACCTGCGCCGGGGCCGGCGCACGGCGCGGCTGATCTGGGGCAACCAGGCCAGCGTGCTGGTGGGCGACTACCTGCTGGGCCAGGCGTTCCGCATCATGGTGTCGACCGGCTCGCTGGAGGCACTGGGCGTGCTGTCGGACGCAGCTGCCATCATCGCCGAGGGCGAAGTAATGCAGCTTGCGGCCGCGCACAACACATCGACCACCGAAGACGCCTACCTGAAGGTGATCAACGCCAAGACGGCTGCGCTGTTCTCGGCAGCGGCAGAGGTCGGGGCCATCGTGGCCAACCGCAACCAGGCCGAGCGCGAGGCGCTGGAATCATACGGCCGCAACCTCGGCATCGCCTTCCAGCTGGTGGACGATGCGCTGGATTACTCCGGCAAGCAGGCACAACTGGGCAAGAGCGTCGGCGATGATTTCCGCGAAGGCAAGATCACCCTGCCCGTGGTGCTGTCGTACCGGCGCGGCGACGAGGAACAGCGCACGTTCTGGAAGCGGGTGCTGGAAGCTGGCGACCAGCGCGACGGCGACCTGGACCACGCGATCCGGCTGATCAGCCAGCATCATGCCATCGACGACACCATCGAGCGCGCCCGCCACTATGGCGCGATTGCCCGAGATGCGCTGGAGATATTCCCCGACAGCGACTACAAGGCCGCGCTGGTCGACGCGATCGGCTTTTCGGTGGCGCGGGCGCACTGAACTGAGGCCCGCCGGCAAGCGGTCAATGCCGCAAGCCTACACCAGCCAGATGTCTGCTGCGGTCACGAAGCCGGTCTCGAAGCCCGCGACGATAACGATGTCTTCCGTGGTGCCGCCGGTGCCATCGAACCAGAGCCCGCCATTTTCCGTATCGAAATAGAGGTGAGGCCCGAAAATTCCCCACAGTTTGGACGGCAATCCTGCCCCGGCAGAGAAATTGGTTTGCAGCAATGCACCGCTGTAGGCGAACCCAAAGTCAGCGGCGGAGATAGCTATCGTGTCCACGCCGGACACGAAGTCCCGGACAACGTCACCACCATCTGCAATGCGCGAAAACCGGAACTCGTCCGCGCCTGCGCCCCCGAACAGGATGTCTATACCGCCGCCGCCATCGAGCACGTCATTGCCGTCCCCACTATCCAGCAAGTCACCGTCGGCCCCGCCGTCAAGATGATCGGCTCCGTCACCGCCAAACAGCACGTCGCTGCCGATTGATCCAGACAGGACATCATCACCGGCCTGGCCAAACAGCCAATCGTTTCCTGCGTTTCCGAATAATCTGTCGTTGCCCGTGCCGCCATCCACCGAGTCATTGCCGTTACCGCCGAACAACTGGTCGTCACCATCCTGACCGAACAGGGCATCGCCGTGTTCGCCGCCATCCAGCCGGTCGTTTCCTGTACCGCCGTAGAGCCAGTCTACGCCTGAGCCACCGTACAATTCGTCATTGTCTGCGCCGCCGTCCAGCGAGTCACCTTGGTCGCCGCCGAAGAGGACGTCGTTGCCGTCCTCGCCGAACAGGGCGTCAGTGCCAGCCCCGCCATCAAGAGTGTCATCGCCAGCACCGCCGTAAAGCCAGTCTTGTCCCTGCAGACTTGTGAGAACATTGCTGCCAGCATCACCCGTGATGTGGTCGTTATTCATACTGCCGATCACATTCTCAATGCTGGAAATAATGTCGATACCTGAAGTCAAACCTGTAATTCTCGCCAAGGTTCAGATCAAGACGCATGCCTGGCCAGGTATCAGCACGGCTGTAATCGACTGTATCGACACCCGCGCCTCCTTCGATCACATTATTACCCCATCTACCAATCATCAGGACATCGTTGCCATTACCACCATCGAGATAGTTGTTACCGTCTCCACCGTTCAATACATCGTCGCCGCCCCGGCCATAAATCTCATCATTTCCGCCGTAGGCGGTCAGAAAGTTGTTCCCCTCAGTGCCATACAGACGGTCATCAAACCATGTCGCATTGATTGATTCAATATTCCTAACACTTAAACTTCCAGCATCATTGATGTTCTGAACACCGTCAACCATCAGGTCGATGACAATGCCCTCGGTAAGCTTCATGTTTTCTATGGTAGTATAGCCGCCAGATGGATGTTCCACATAAATCTGGAAGCTGAGCGAATCGGCACCGGCACCTCCATCAACGACATGGTCCCCGATATCAATGAACATGACATCGTCGCCTTCCCCGCCGTCGATCACGCTGTTTCCAGCCCCACCAACAAGCAGATCTGCGCCCGCACCGCCGCTCAGCTGGTCGTTGCCATCGCGGCCGAAAAGGCTGTCGTCTCCGTCACCACCCGACAGGATGTCATCACCCTCATCGCCGACAAGCTCGTCGTCTCCGGTGCCTCCGTCCAGCGTATCGTTTCCGCCATGTCCGCGCAGGAAGTCATTGCCGTCACCGCCGGAAAGCAGGTCGCTGTCATTTGCCCCGAACAACGAGTCGTTGCCATCCCCGCCGTAGAGACTGTCATTGCCGCCATTGCCGACAATCCAGTCATCACCGGCAAGGCCATGGATGACGTTGCTTCCTGCATCGCCCCTGATCTCATCATCGTACAAACTGCCAATGACGTTCTCGACGTTGAAGATATCGTCGATTCCAGCACGGCCGGTATTGTTGCCGTACGAACTGAGCGTGACACGCACACCCTCGGTTATGGTCACCCGGCCCTGACCCTTGACGAATTCAAACAGTTCGCTGCTGTAATCGACGGTATCCACGCCCGCGCCGCCGTCGATATGATCGTCTCCAAGTCCACCTGTCAGGGTATCGTCGCCATCGCCGCCGTACAGCCAGTCATTTCCTTCACCGCCGTCGATGATGTCGTTGCCATCTCCAGCATCTATTTTGTCATTGCTATACCCGGTATAAATTTCATCATCACCGCCAAGGGCCTCTATCTCCAACCCATAATCAAAATATTCTGTTCCATAATATCCAATAAGATTAAATAAATCTCTTTGATTTGTTACAATAATTTTATCTACTGTCGCACTTATAGGTCCCCAATTATTTTTATTTGATAAATAAAATTTTATACTAGAAGAATATTCTGCAATAATTCCAGTGTCCGATAGATTTCTGAAATCTATTGTATCATATCCGTTCCACCCCTCAAACACTCCTCCAGACCAAGCACTTGAATCAAAATTCTGCGATATAATAAGGGTATTTATCTGTCCGAATGCAAGAAAATGAAAAGCTCCACCGCCATACCATATTGTAGTATTTCCATTCTGCGAGTTTATAAATCCAAAATTATTCGGACCAGTAAATATCTCATTGTTACCGCTACCAGTATCGATCCAGTAGGTGCCATGCCCTATTGCGTGAATTATGTCATCGCCGTCACCGCCATATACCGCATCGTAACCAGCGCTGGTGTAAATGATGTCGTCGCCGTCGCCACCGTAAAGGGTGTCGTTGCCCTCTCCGCCCTCGAGAACATCATTGCCAGCCCCGCCGTATAGTTCATCGTCACCGGCACTGCCAACGATCACATCGTCATCATTCGTGCCTTCGAGAATGTCGTCACCGGACGTGCCAACTATGTCTGCCATCTGTCTCTCTCCCGAGCAGGACGAACTGCCAAAGGCCCGGGTGGCCAACTAGCTCAATCTCGTCCAGGGAAGATAATACCGCAGGTTGAAGCGATGGTCGCAGCCTATCCAAAAGCGCGGTTAGCAAGTTATTGAAGAATACTAGTCCTCAACAAGTATTGAAGCAGCATTTCAATAACCCTGTGGCAGGGCTGCTCAGATCATCCGGCGTGTGCATTTGCCCCAATCCAGTGCAATTGCCGCAAGAGCGGCGTTCTACCCAGTTCCCCCTATACCTAAACCAGCCGGGTCGGGGCCACCCACCAGCCGGGCCGGGCATTGCGCAGGACCTCCGCAGCGGCGGCGGCACCATCTGCCGTTTCATAGAGCCCGAAGCACGTGGCGCCGGACCCGCTCATGCGGGCGAGCCGGCAACCGGGTGTGGCGGCAATGGCGTTCAGCACCTCGCCGATGACGGGCTGCAGGGCGCGCGCCGGGGGTTCGAGATCGTTGCGGCAGTGCTGCAGCCAGCCGAGGCATTCATCCCGATCACCTGCGCCCGGCATCTGCCCCATGCCGTCACCGGCAGCCTCGCCCGGCACCAGCGCGAGTGACTTGAAGATGGCAGCCGTGGATACGGCCACGCCGGGGTTGACCAGCACCGCATGAATGCGCGGCGCGCCAGCCCAGGGCTCGACGGTTTCGCCGATACCGCTCATGCGGCAGGCGGTTGACGCCATGCACACCGGCACGTCGGCCCCCAGCGACAGCGCGATGCGGGCCAGTTGCTGCGGTGTGGGGCGCGCGCCACTGGCGGCGATGACGGCATTCAGTGCAGCCGCAGCATCTGCCGAGCCGCCACCGATGCCGGAGGCCACGGGCAGGTTCTTTTCCAGTACAATGCTGTAGTTGCCCACCTGATCCGGAAACGCTGCCTGCAGGGCGTGCACGGCGCGCAGCACAAGGTTGCCGGGGTCGGTTTCCAGGCCTGCGGAAAACGGGCCTTCGATGGCAAGGCTGGTATGGTCAGCCGGTTCAAGGCGCAGCCTGTCTCCGGCATCGGCGGCAAACATGACGGCTGAATCAAGCAGGTGATAGCCATCCTCGCGGCGGCCCGTCACATGCAAGGCAAGATTGATCTTTGCCGCTGCAAACCAGCTTGTCATGACACCGCCCCTGCCCGGTCAGCCTGCGTTCAAGCCGAAGCCCCTGATCAGGACTTGTTGGGCTTTTCGCCGCCAGCTGCCGTGGGCGGCTGCTTCGCCTTGTCGTCTTCGGGCAGGCCGTTCTTGAGCTTCTCGCGGATTTTCACGGCGTCAGCGTCGGTCGGCTTGGAGTTCGAGCGCATACTGCCACTGGAACTTGGCCTCCAGCTGACGCCCGACCCGCCACAGCGCATCCCCCAGGTGATCGTTGATGACCGGGTCTTCCGGGCGCAGGCCTGCTGCGCGTTCGAGCAGTTCGACGGCCTCGGGGTAGTTGCCAAGCTGGTAGTGACCCCAGCCAAGGCTGTCGACGATGTAGCCGTCATTGGGGCGCAGCGAGACGGCCTTCTCGACCATCTTGAAGGCTTCCTCGATGTTGATGCGTTTCTCGATCAGCGAGTAGCCGAGGTAGTTCAGCACAGCTGGCTGCTCCGGCTCGAAGCGCAGCGCCTTGCGGAAATCAGCTTCCGCGCTGGGCCACTGGCCGGCGCGCTCATAGGCGATGCCGCGGAAGTAATAGACGGTCCACTGGCTGTCGCCCGGCTCGTCTATGCGGGCCAGCGCGCTGGTGTAGGCATCGGCGGCATCGAGCCACTTCTCGTTGAGGCGGTAGAGGTTGCCCAGCGACAGCAGCGCATTGTAGTTGGCCGGTTCACGCGCAATGAGCGCCTTCAGCGTCTTGACCGCATCCTCGAACTTGCCAAGCTGGTTCAGATTGGTGGCGATCTGGATCTCGGCGCTGGAATAGAGCGGCGAGTCCGATGGCAGCTCGGAATAGGCGTCGATGGCGGGCTGATACAGCTTCATCTGGCTGTAGACTTCGCCCAGCAACGTCTGGCCTTCGGGGAAGCCCGGATACACGGACAGCGCAAGCCGCGCATAGATCAGCGCAATGTCGATGGAGCGTTCGTCGGTCAGCGCACCAGCAATGGAATAAAGTGCCTCGGCGATGCCTGCCTCGGCTGTGGTGATGAACCGCTCAGGCTTGCCGCCAGCTTTTGCGCGGTCACGGGCGGCCTCGACCAGCGGGTTGGCCGGGGTTGCCTTGAGGAACAGGTCGTAGGCCTTGAGCGCATCACCGGCGCGGCCGGTACGCTCGAGGAAGTTGCCATAAGCCTGCACCACGCGCAGCGACGTTCCGGCCTTCTCGTAGGCAGAGCGGTAGCTGGCTTCGGCGCGCGTCACGTCGCCGGTCAGGTCTGCCATCAGGGCGGCATGGAACAGGCGGAAGTTCTCGAATGCCTGGTTGCGCTTGAGCGGGTCAAGCTCGGTCAATGCGCCTGTCAGGTTGCCTTCAGCGGCATAGGACCAGCCGTTGAGCAGCGCGGACGTCAGTTCGCCGATGGGCGTGTAGGCCGCCTTGGTGAAGCTTTCGCGGGCCAAGGCGTTCTTGCCGGTACCCATAGCCTCGAGCCCCAGCACCAGCAGCGACAGCCGGTGCTGGTCGTTGAACTGCAGCACCTGGCGGGCAAACCTGCCGGCGGCTTCCATGTTGCCGGACGACACTTCCAGTGTAAACGCGCGCTCGATCAGCAACGGGTTGCCGGGGTCGCTCTCCAGGGCGCGGGCGATATAGCGCGCGGCAATACCGGTATCGCGCTGGCGGCTTGCATAACGGCCAGCCAGGTAGCTGCCGGAAGGCGATGCATTCTCTATGTCGAGACCGGCAAAGGAGTCGGTCTGCTGCGACTGGGCTGCAGCTGCCGGGGCGATGGCAGGTATCGCCAGCAGAAGGGCAGCTGCGAGAATGCGCGGGTTGAAGTTCATATGATCCAGTCCAGGTTGCAGGTGGGGCCGTCCGGTACTGGCCGAGCCTGCAGGCCCGGCGCACCGATGGTGCGGCGTCATTGATCCTGCAATGTGATGGTTTTTGGGCTGTTCTGCAAGCAAGCCTGAATGACAAGACCGGCATTTGCGCCATTTGAAACGCCCATGAGCCGGGATCGCCGAACAGCGGGTTGAAACGGTGCGGGTGGTTCGGTCAAACTCTCCCCATGATCACAAGACTGATTCGACGTTCGTGTCTCAAGGGCGCAACCGTAGCCGCGCTGGCCGCAGTATGCCTTGCGCTGCTGCCAGATCCAGCGGCACAGGCGGTCGAGGTATCTGCCGCCTACCGGAAGACCGCCGAACGCGCCTTCGGCCGGTGGCTGCAGGACCTGTGGCCGGAGGCGCAACAGCGCGGTGTTTCGCGCAAGACGTTCGACAGGGCCGTGAGCCGGATGTCATTGCAATGGGACATTCCCGACCTGGACCCACCCGAGATGGGCGGAGAAGACCCGAAGCCCTCGCCCAAGCGGCAGGCAGAGTTCGGCTCGCCGGGACGCTATTTCAACGAGAAGTCGATGACCAACCTGGCAGCGCTCGGCCGCAAGGGCATGGCGCAGCATGCTGCGGTGCTGGATCGCATCGAGCAGCGCACCGGTGTCGACAGGGAAGTGCTGGTGGCGATCTGGGGGCGCGAGACAGCGTTTTCCGCAGCGAAAATTCCGCACGATGCGATGTCGGTGCTGGCGACGCAGGCATTCCTCGGGCGGCGGCCCGATTTCTTCCGGCCGGAAGTGCTGGCAATCCTCGAGATTGCCGAACGTGGGGTCGTGCCGCTGGACCAGCTCAAGGCCTCATGGGCCGGGGCAATGGGCCACATGCAGATGCTGCCCGGACTGTACCTCAAGCATGCCGCTGACGGTGACGGCGACGGCACGGCCGACATCTGGAACTCGGCTCCCGATGCCTTTGCAACCTCTGCCGCCTTCCTGAAGGCCAGCGGCTGGGTGCCGGGGCGAAGCTGGGCCTACGAGGTCGAGCCGGTGGCCTCGCTGGATTGCACGCTGGAAGGCCCGGACCAGGGCCGGCCGATCGCTGACTGGGTGAGCGCGGGCGCAAACCGGGTGAAGGGCCGCCAGTGGCCACAATCGATGATGGGTACCAAGGGTTACGTGATCATGCCGGCAGGCCGGTACGGCCCAGCCTTCATCGCGACCGACAACTATTACGCCATCAAGTCGTACAACGAATCCGACCTCTACGTGCTGTTCGTGGGCAACCTTGCCGACCGGATTGCAGGTGGTGGCAGCTTCATCACGAGCTGGCGCGACGTGGATACGTTCACCCGACCGGAAATGCAGGGCGTGCAGCGCAAGCTGATGCAGCTTGGCTACAATATCGGTGACACGGTAGACGGCCTGATCGGCTTCAGGACGCGCACCGCGACCGGCATGCACCAGAAAAAGCTGGGCGTGGCCGTGGACTGCTGGCCCAACCGGCCGTTCATTGCGCGGTTGAAGTAACCGACTTCACCACGGTGCTGGCGCCGCCACTGGACGGGGTGGCTGCCACGCCGGACGCGCGCAGGGCATTGATGCGCTCGGCGATGGCCGGGCGATAATTCTGGGCGATGGCCTCGCGCATCTTTTCGGCCTGCTTGGCGGGCGACATCGGATGGGCTGCAAACAGCCGGGTGAAGAACGCGCGGGTATGATCGCTGCATTCCAGCAGCACCTGGTCCACCACCATGTCGACATCCTTGCCCGGCTGCGGGCCGAGTGCGTCGGTCTGGGCGCGGTAGCAAGTGAACAACTCTTCCTTGGCGATGGCAACGTCAAGCGCGGGTCCAACGGGCTGCGGCGCGGTTGCGGTAGTTGCAACGGCAGCAGCGCCGGCAGGCTGGGCCTGGGGTTCGGGCGACGGCACTGGCACCGGAGATGCGGCTTGCTGACTTGCCGTGGCGACTTGTGCCGCAGGCTGGGCCGGCTGGTTCGACCGGGCGGCCACCTGCTGTTCCTTGCGTACCGTGAGAACGGCTTCACGCACCGCCGGCACAAAAGTGGACCCGGACAGTTCCTCGGCCATCTGCCTGCCGCGTTTCGAGCCAAACCGGTCGGCCAGCGCGCTGGAAACCGCCGCGAACTGGCCCTTGCACTCACCCTTCATGGAATCGGCAAGGACACTCTTCAGATTGAGCTTGGGCCGGGCCAGCGCTTCGCTGCGGGCATGGCCGGAAATGCAGTCACGGAAGGCGAACACCTTCGGATTGCCGGTCTCGTTCCACCAGTCGGCTTCCGCGGTCTTGCTTTCGCGCGGCCTGGCAGGTGCGGCCTGGCGCGGGGCCGGCTCAGGCTCGACGACAGGGGGCGGTGCAGGCTGGGCCTGCTCGAACTGGAATGGCGGCTGCTGTACTGGCTGTTCCTGCAACTGTTGTTGCTGTTGCGGCTGTTGCGGCACAACGTCCGGTGCTTCGGGCTGGGTGATGTTCATCGTGCGCTCGCCGACAACACTCTTCGTCTGCTGCGCTTTGAGTTCGTTCGCAGCAGGCCCTTCAGTGCCGGATCCACTGCCAAACAACGCATTCAGGCCCTTCGGCTTGACGGTGTTCAGGCGAGGATTTTCTGAGTTGCGGTCAATCGACTCCGACAGCGCAGGCGCCACGGCGGCGGCAAGGCAAGCTGTCAGCGCGACTGCGCGCAGTAAATGTCCAGACATTGAGAAGCCTCCCTGTTGGCCCTCAGCTCACCGGCACCATCCAATCCAAAGCAGGCAACATCATGACACCGCAGTGGGCTTGTCTGGGCAAAGTTAATGCCCGTTCAAGACGTTACGTCAGATGCCATGAGCAATTGCGAGTTGCAACCACCCATCACATGTTTGGATAATTCGGGCCTTCACCACCTTGTGGCACCGTCCAGTTGATGTTCTGGGCAGGGTCCTTGATATCGCATGTCTTGCAGTGGACACAGTTCTGGAAGTTGATCTGGAACTTCGGATTTCCGCTGTCGTCCTGGACAAACTCGTACACCCCTGCCGGGCAATAGCGCTGCGAGGGACCTGCATATTCCGGCAGGTTCTTCTGTACCGGGATTGAGGCATCCTTCAGCTTCAGGTGGGCCGGCTGGTTCTCGTCGTGGTTGGTGGCCGAATAGGCGACGTTGGTCAGCCGGTCGAACGACAGCACGCCATCGGGCTTCGGGTAGTCGATGGGCTTGAAGTCTGCGGCCTTGCCGGTTGCCTGCGCATCGGTCTTGTCGTGCTTGAGTGTGCCGAACAGCGAAAACCCGAACAACTGGTTGGTCCACATGTCGAGCCCGCCCAGCGCAAGACCGCCGAGCAGGCCGAACTTCGACCACAGCGGCTTCACGTTGCGCACCCGCTTCAGGTCGGTGGCGATGACCGATCCGTCCCATGCGGCCTGGTAGGCATCGAGGCGGTCGGCCTGACGGCCCTCGCCAATGGCAGCGAACGCGGCTTCGGCCGCCAGCATGCCGGACTTCATGGCGTTGTGGGTGCCCTTTATGCGGGGCAGGTTGACCATGCCGGCGGAGCAGCCGATCAGCACGCCACCCGGGAACACCAGCTTCGGCACCGCCTGGTAACCGCCTTCGGTAATGGCGCGCGCGCCATAGGCGATGCGGCGTCCGCCTTCCAGCACCTCGGCGATCATCGGGTGGTGCTTGAAGCGCTGGAACTCCATGTAGGGGTAAAGGTGCGGGTTCGCGTAGTTGAGGTGCACCACGAAGCCGATGGACACCAGGTTGTCCTCGAGGTGGTACATGAACGAGCCGCCGCCGGTCTTGGTGTCGAGCGGCCAGCCCATGGTATGGGTGACCTGGCCCGGCTTGTGGTTTTCCGGCTTGATTTCCCACAGTTCCTTCATGCCAAGGCCGAACTTCTGGGGGCTCTTGCCTTCGGACAGCTTGAACTTCTCGATCAGCACCTTGGCGAGCGAGCCACGCACGCCTTCGCCGATCATCACGTACTTGCCGTGCAGTTCCATGCCGGGCTGGTAATCGGGTCCGGGCTGGCCATCCTTGCCGATGCCGAATACGCCTGCCACCACGCCCTTGACCGAGCCATCCTCGCGGTAGACCAGGTCGGAGCAGGCAAAGCCCGGATAGATCTCCACGCCAAGCGCCTCGGCCTGGGTGGCCAGCCAGCGGCACACATTGCCCAGCGACACGGCGTAGTTGCCGTGGTTGTTCATCAGCGGCGGCATCAGGAAGTTTGGCAGGCGCAGTGCACCCGCCTTGCCGAGCATGTAGAAGCGGTCTTCCTTCACTTCGGTGGTGAGCGGCGCACCCTTCTCCTTCCAGTCCGGAATGAGCTCGTTGAGGGCAGACGGGTCCACCACGGCGCCGGACAGGATATGGGCACCGACCTCGGAGCCCTTTTCCAGAACGCACACGGACACATCACCACCGGCCTCGGCAGCCAGTTGCTTGAGACGGATGGCCGCCGACAGGCCGGCAGGGCCTGCGCCGACGATCACAACATCATATTCCATCGACTCGCGTTCGATCG
This sequence comes from uncultured Alphaproteobacteria bacterium, assembly GCA_963700735.1. Classification (GTDB taxonomy): domain Bacteria; phylum Pseudomonadota; class Alphaproteobacteria; order Rhizobiales; family Aestuariivirgaceae; genus Anderseniella. The sequence goes on along the minus strand of CAVOYR010000004.1, from coordinate 189,244 downwards.
CGCCGTTCTCGCTCATCAGTCTAAAACTCCGGACTTCGGTGTGGTGTTTGGTGTTCTTGTTGAATGTACTTATATTGAAGTTGCTTGCGAGGGCAATCAGGACCAGAAGCGTCATACTCAGGCGTGAAACGACTCCATGGGCGGGCATTTGGCCACAGACACGAGATATCACGCAGCCCAAGCGCTGACCTGGCTGGCCGAACTTGGCGTGGACGATGCCGTGACCGATGCGGCGCTCGACCGGTTTGCCGAGTCGCTGGAGATTGCCGCTGCCTCTGCGTTACCCGCGCAGGCCAGCCAGACTACACCAATACGTGCGCCCCTCAACCTGCCGCAAGCCGGCCATGCCACCGCCACGCCGCCACCTTCAGCTCGACGCGTGGTCGAAGCTGCACCAGCCGCCGACCTGGCCGGGTTGGAGGCAATGGCGCGCCAATGCAACACGCTGGACGACATCGCCCGCTGTCTTGACGGGCTGGATGCATGCCCGCTCAAGCGCACCGCCACGAAGCTGTGCTATGCCGACGGCTTGCCGGGCGCGCACCTGATGGTGATCGGCGAGAACCCGCACCGGCAGGAAGACGAACATGGCAGGCCATTCATCGGCCGGGCGGGCCGGCTGCTGGATGCAATGCTGGCGGCCATTGGCCTGGACCGCGCCAGCGACGAGCCCGCAACATCGGTGTTCATTACCAACACCGTGTTCTGGCGGCCGCCGGGCAACCGGGAACTGTCCGAGGCAGAGATTGCCATGTGCCAGCCATTCCTGCGCCGGACAGTGGAACTGGCCCAGCCGCGGCTGATCGTGACGGCCGGAACCGTTGCGGTGCGTGCATTGTTGAACTTGCGGCAACCCGTAACCAAATTGCGTGGAAACTGGCATCAGTTGAAGATTTCGGAGCAGGAATATAGCGTCATGCCAATGTTGCCTCTGTCGTCGCTGCTCAATTCGAGCGAAGCCAAGAAAATAACCTGGCTCGATCTTCTGAAAGTGAAGACGCGTCTGGCAGGCGAGTGACCGGGTGCTGGAGAAGCCCGAAAAGTCAACTGCATACAGACAAAAATTGCACCGGTCTTGCGCTACGGGTCCAGTTTGAAAACACCCTGTTAGTATTATCAGGGTATTACCCTTCCAAGCCGCTTGCGTAAAATTTTATGCATATTTGTCAATTATTTACCGAGAAGACTTGCAAACGTTGAAGCGAAGGGAAAGCGGGCGGATAGTCCGGTTTAGAAACATGGCATACAAGCGCGCGACGCCCCTTATCAACCCCTTCAACTCACGTCATGACTGGTGACCCTCATGTCCAGAATAGACGAAAGCAGACCCTTCATACCGGTTCGGATTGCCGTCCTTACGGTGTCCGATACCCGCACCCTTGAAAACGACAAGTCCGGCGACACACTGTCCGGTCTGATTGCCGGAGCCGGACACAACCTGTCCGCCCGCGCGATCGTGAAGGATGACATCCGCGCCATCCGCTCCACCATGCGCAAATGGCTGAAGCGTGACGACACCGATGTGATCATCACCACTGGCGGTACGGGGCTGACCGGGCGCGATGTAACCATCGAGGCGGTCAAGCCATTGCTAGACAAGGAAGCCGACGGCTTTTCCATCGCCTTCCACATGATGTCATGGCAGAAAATCGGCACATCGACGATGCAGTCCCGCACAACCGCCGGCGTTGCGTCGGGCAAGTACGTGTTCTGCCTGCCCGGCTCGCCCGGGGCGTGCAAGGATGGCTGGAACGAGCTGCTGTCGAAGCAACTCGACTACCGGCACATGCCGTGCAACTTCGTCGAGATCATGCCCCGGCTGGACGAACACCTGCAGCGCAGCAAGGGCTGACGCGGTCCACATTGCTGGCCATCTGACGCACTTGTGATGGTGCGAGGGCTGAACAATCGGTCATTGTTATCGTTACGATACCGGCGGAGTTGATGCTCCGCCCGTTTCATTCATGACCGAGGAGAAGCCACAACGATGACCAATGCCCCCTTTGGACTGTCTCGCCGCAGCCTGATGACCGGTGCTGCCGCCGCAACCGCTGCCGTGCCACTGGCTGCCGGGCTGAACGTGCGCCCTGCTGCTGCCAAGGCCGAGATGAAGGACGTTGACCGCCCCACCCATCGCCGGTTCAAGCTGGGCGACTTCAGCATCACCACGATCAATGATGGTGCGGTAACCGTGAAGGAACCGAACACGATCTTCGGCATCAATGCCTCGAAGGAAGAGTTCGATGCGCAGGCCATGGCAAACTTCCTGCCGACGGACATGCTGCAGATTTCGTTCACGCCCGTGATCGTGAATACCGGCAGCGAGCTGGTGCTGTTCGATACCGGCAATGGCGATGCGCGCATGCCGGATGCCGGCCACCTGATCCATCATACGCTGAAAGCCGCCGGCTACGCGCCCGAGCAGGTCGACAAAGTGGTGATCACCCACTACCACCCTGACCACATTGGCGGGCTGATGATGGGCGACAAGGCGACATTCCCGAATGCGACCTACGTCGCTGCCGCCAGCGAGCACGACTTCTGGTCAGCCGAAGAGCGCATGAGCGGACCGACCGAGCGGGTGGCCAAGCTGGTGGCAAGCAACATCACGCCGATGAAGGACAAGTTCACCTTCATCAAGGACGGTGACGAGGTTGCACCGGGCATCCGCGCCATGGCCGCCAATGGCCATACGCCGGGTCACACTGCCTACCACCTCGAAAGCGCCGGCAAGCGCATCCTGATCGGCGGTGACTTTGCCAACCAGCCGTACCTGTCGATTGCCAAGCCCGAGTGGCATGTGCGCTTCGACATGGACAAGGATGCAGCCGTCGCAACCCGCAAGAAGGTGCTCGACATGCTGGCGGCGGACCGCATTGCGTTCACCAGCTATCACATGCCGTTCCCGGCGGTCGGCTACATCGACAAGCGCGCCGACGGGTCCTACCACTATGTGCCGGTGAGCTATCAACTCGACAGCTGATCGGACGCCATCAGATCGCGGTAGCTGGCGGCGTCGTCGACGTCGGCCAGCAGCCGCAACCGGGCAATGGAGTGGCCTTCAAGCCCCTGCAGGCAATCCGCCAGCGCGTGTTCGCTCGACCACCGTACGGTGGGCGCGAACGCCGGCCTGCCACGGCATGGCCTCGACTGACCGACCAGCCAGAACCCGCCATCATGCGCAGGCCCGAAGCAATAGTCGTGGCTGCCGAGGGCGCGGAATGCAGCCGCGATGTCGTCTCGCGTGATGGCAGGAATGTCTGCCCCGATGATGACGGCAGGTCCTGCCGGCACGGTGTCGAGAAGGGTCTGCATGCGCTGGCCCAGACCGCCCCGGCCCTGATCCACCACCCTGACGCCAGAGGGCCACACGGGCGCATGAACCTGGTGCACGCCCGCCGTCGCCACCCACACGGTCCAGCGCGGATCCCCCGATAGCCGCCGGAGCAGCGAATACAGCATGAGCCGGTAGATGCGGGTTGCTTCCATCGCTCCGATCTGCCTGCCGAGGCGGGTCTTGACCTGGCCCAGCACCGGTTGCTTGGCCATGACGACGAGGTGGTGATCGCGGCTCATGCGTAAATCCGCCTTATGCGATCTGGCGAGACGCCGATGAAGTACAGCGACAGGCACACCGCATTGCGCAGCATGCGGCGCAGGTAACCTTCGCGACGGTAGCGCACGGCGCTGGTGATGGCATCTGCATCGAGCAGGCGCAGGCGGGCACGGCCAAGCCGGCGGACGATATCGACATCCTCCATGATGGGGATGGGGCGAAAGCCGCCAACCTGTTGATATAGTGCGCGCGACACGAGCAGGCCCTGGTCGCCATAGGGCAGCGCCAGCCACTTGCTGCGCCAGGCAACGATGGCTTCGAGCCGCCTTGCGGCAGGGTGCGGGTCATCCAGCGCAAAGCGGAACACGGCCGCCTTGCCGCGATGGTCCGCCATGTGGGCTTCGACCGCCTGCTGCCATCCGGCCCCGAGGCGGGTGTCGGCATGCAGGAACAGCAGCCATTCACCAGCCGCGGCCCCAGCGCCTGCCATGAGCTGGCGGCCCCGTCCGGGCGCACCCACGACCAGCTTCACTCCCGGCGGCAGGTCAGGTGGCGGCACAGTGCCGCCGTCACTGACGATGACCTGGCCCACGCCGGCATCTGCCAAACGGGCAACCGCAGCGGGTAGCTGTGCGTTGGCATCAAGTGCGGGAATGATCACGGAAAGCTGCTTCATCCCCGGCACACTAGACTGCTGGCGCAAGGAACGGAACTCACCCGAACGTGAGCTTGCAATGCACATTTGTTCTTGTTATGTTCTGATTGTTCGCTTTAAACCCGGTGCCCCATGAACGCTCATACAAACACATCAAATCTCGATTTCTCGACCGCAGAGGCGGTTCGGGGTCCGCAGCCGCTGCACCGGCTGAAGGGGCGCGGCACCGCCAGCAATGCCAGCGGACGGTTCGAGGCGCTGGCGCGTACCGGCTTCGATGACGGCTGGGCGCGCGACGACGAACTGCCGGCGCTGAAGACCGTGGTGAGCGAGGAAACCGCGCGCACCATCATCACCCGCAACACCTCGCCCGACATTTCGTTCGACCGTTCCATCAACCCGTACCGTGGTTGCGAACACGGCTGCTCGTATTGTTATGCGCGGCCGACGCATGCCTATATGGGGCTGTCTGCCGGGCTCGACTTCGAGAGCAAGCTGTTTGCCAAGACCAATGCCGTCGAGCTGTTGCGCAAGGAGCTTGGCGCCAAGGGATATGAGCCGGCCACGCTGGCGCTGGGGTCCAACACCGATCCCTACCAGCCGGTGGAGCGGCAATACCGGCTGACCCGTGCCATTCTGGAAGTACTCAACGAGGCCAATCACCCGGTCGGCATCGTCACCAAGTCGGCGCTGGTTACGCGCGATATCGACATCCTGCAGCAGATGGCCGCGAAGGGACTGGTCAAGGTGGCCCTGTCGATCACCACGCTGGACCACACGCTTGCCCGCAAGCTGGAGCCGCGTGCGGCAACGCCGGGGCGCCGGTTGCAGGCGATCGAGCTTCTGTCGGCGGCGGGCATTCCAACCGTCGTCATGACGGCACCGGTCATTCCGGCGATCAACGACATGGAGATCGAGAAGCTGCTGGGCGCGGCCCAGGCCGCAGGTGCGCGCGAGGCAGGCTACGTGCTGCTGCGGCTGCCGCATGAGCTGAAGGAGCTGTTTCGCGACTGGCTGGAGCGGGAGTTTCCCGACCGGGCCGCCCACGTGATGAACCTGGTGCGCGACACCCGCGGCGGCAAGGAAAACGACCCCGAGTTCGGCACGCGGATGGCAGGGCGCGGCCCCTATGCCTGGCAGATCGGGCGGCGGTTCGAACTGGCCTGCCGCCGGCTCGGCCTCAACAAGACCAAGCTGAAACTGCGCGCGGACCTGTTTTCGCGTCCCGTCCAGCCGGGAGAACAGTTGACCCTGTTGTGATTCTCGCTGCCTATTGGCGCCATGACGCCTGCAGCGATACAACCACAACTGCCTGACTTTTCGCTTGAGACCAGTCTGACCGGGGCGGGGCATGCCAGGGTGTGCGGCATCGACGAGGCGGGGCGCGGGCCGCTGGCAGGGCCGGTGGTGGCCGCAGCGGTGATACTCGACCCGGCCAACATTCCACCCGGCATCCGCGACTCCAAGCAGCTGACGGCGGCTGCCCGCGAGAACCTGTTTGCCCACCTGCTGGCAACGGCGCACGTTGGCGTCGGCGTGGCAGACGTCGAGCGCATCGACCGCGACAACATCCTTGCGGCAACCCTGTGGGCCATGGCCGAGGCCGTGCGCGACCTGCCGGTGCAACCGTCACATGCACTGGTGGACGGCAACCGCAGCCCGCACTTGCCGTGCGGGTGCATGACGGTGATCAAGGGCGATGCGGTGTGCCTGTCGATTGCGGCTGCCTCGATCATCGCCAAGGTGACGCGCGACCGCATCATGACCAGCCTTGACCGGCAGTTCCCGGCCTATGGCTTTGCCCGGCACAAGGGCTATGCATCGGCCGGGCACCGCGAGGTACTGGCGAGGATTGGCCCCTGTCCGCAACACCGGCAGTCTTTTTCGCCGGTGCGCGAGGCCGCTGCCGCAATGGCGCGTTAACCATTCATTAAGAATTCGATTCACGCGGAGTCCGCGGTGATTCACCATGGCCCTGCCTTCACCAGAAAGGCCGGGCGCGTTTTTGCCCTGTCAGTCAGTTTGCGTATCACACAGGGTCATTGCGTCTCATGGGAATCGCCGCCAAGCCGGACATCTCGCCACTGCTCGATTCCATCCTTGCCGGAGACTGCATCGAGCAGTTGCGCAAGCTGCCAACGGGGTCGGTGGACCTGGTGTTTGCCGATCCGCCGTACAACCTGCAACTGGGCGGCGGGCTGACCCGGCCGGACCAGTCGAAGGTAGATGGCGTCGACGATGCCTGGGACAAGTTCGACTCGTTTGCCACCTATGACGATTTCTCGCGCGCCTGGCTGGCCGAATGCCGCCGTGTGCTGAAGCCCACCGGGACGCTGTGGGTAATCGGGTCGTATCACAACATATTCCGCGTCGGCACCGTGCTGCAGGACCTGGGCTACTGGATCCTCAACGACATCGTGTGGCGCAAGACCAACCCGATGCCGAACTTCCGCGGTACCCGCTTTGCCAATGCGCACGAGACGCTGATCTGGGCCTCGCGGTCGGAAGACCAGAAGACCTATACCTTCAACTACGAAGCCCTGAAGGCCTTCAACGACGACCTGCAGATGCGCTCTGACTGGGTGCTGCCGATCTGTAATGGCGGCGAGCGGCTGAAGGACGTGGACGGCAGGAAGGCACACCCCACGCAGAAGCCAGAAGCGCTGCTGCACCGGGTGCTGCTGGCCTCGTCAAAGCCCGGCGACATCGTGCTCGACCCCTTCTTCGGCTCCGGCACGACGGGTGCCGTGGCCAAGCGGCTGGGGCGGCACTTCATCGGCATCGAGCGCGACGAGAGCTATATTGCGGTGGCGCAGCAGCGCATTGCGGCCATCGAGCCGGGTGATGATGCCTCGCTGCAGGTGACCACCGGCAAGCGGGCCGAGCCGCGCATTCCATTCGGCACGCTGGTCGAGCGCGGGCTGATCAACCCCGGCGACACGCTGTACGACCCCGGCCAGCGCAACGCCGCACGGGTGCGCGCCGACGGGTCTCTGTCGGTGAAGGACGCGACCGGATCGATCCACAAGATGGGTGCGCACGTGATGGGGGCGGAGGCCTGCAACGGCTGGACCTTCTGGCATGTGCGCCGGGGCAAGAAGCTGATGCCGATCGACGTGCTGCGCCAGAAGGTGCGCGCCGAACTGAAGGACCTCTGACCTTGGCGCCAGTGGTGCGCGCGGCTGTTGCAGGCGATGCCGGTGCCATCTGCGCCATCTATAACCAGGGGATCGAAGAGCGCATCGCAACCTTCGAGACCGCTTTGCGCACGCCAGCGGACCTTGCCCACTGGTTCGAACCCGGTGCGTTACCGGTGGTGGTCGCAGACGAAGACGGCGTCATCGCCGGCTTTGCATCATCAAGCGCCTACAGCAGCCGGGCGTGCTACAGCGGCATCCGCGAATTCTCCATCTACATCGAGCGCAACTGGCGCGGACGCGGCCTGTCACGCCGGTTGCTCGAGGCGTTGAGCGATGCCACGCGGCAGACCGGCGGATGGAAGCTGACCTCGCGGATTTTCCCGGAAAACGTGGCGAGCCTTGAAGCCTGCCGGGCCGCAGGGTTCCGCGTGGTCGGCACGCACCTTCGCCACGCCCGGCTGGACGGCGTGTGGCGCGACGTGGTCACGGTCGAGAAGCTGCTGCGTCAGGACGAGTGAGGTTTCCCCCTCAGCACGTCCGCACCAAGCACGGCCACCGCGACCTTCTTCATCACGGTTGGCAATGCCTCGCGGGCGAGGTCATCGCGCGCGACCCAGCGCCAGTCACCGGGCGAGGCCGGCAGTTCATCGAACAGTTCATCGCTCACGTGCACATCAAGCACCAGGTGAAAGTGCGTGAACGTATGCTCGACGGTGCCTGCCCCGTCGTGCCAGCCTGAAAGGTATGGCGCTTCGCCGTCGTGTGTTGCGGCCTGCCCCGTCCAGTCGCCGGAGGGAAACTCCAGCATGCCGCCGAGCAGGCCCTTTTCCTCCCGCCGCCGCATCAGGACACGGCCCGAGGTGTCTTCGGCCCAATAAATGCGGGCACGCCGGACGGGCCTCACCTTCTTCGGTGCCTTGCGGGGAAGTTCCGCCGCAATACCTTGCGTGCGGGCCTCGCAAGGCTCGCTCCACGGACAGAGCAGGCAGTTGGGCGAGGTTGGCGTGCAGATGGTGGCGCCCAAATCCATCAGCGCTTGTGCGAAGTCGCCGGGACGGTCCTCCGGCACCAGCGCCAGCGTGTGTGCCTTGATGGCAGGTTTTGAGGCCGGCAGCGGCTCGGTGATGGCGCGCAGGCGCGAAATCACCCGCTCGACATTGCCGTCCACCGCGGCTGCGGGCCGGTTGAAGGCAATCGCCGCAATGGCGGCCGCGGTATACGGGCCGACGCCGGGCAGTTGCTGCAGGCCGTCAAGGTTGTCAGGGAAACGCCCGCCGTACTCACCGGCGACCACCCTGGCGCAGGCATGCAGGTTGCGCGCGCGGGCGTAGTAGCCCAGCCCCGCCCATTCGCGCAGCACGTCGTCAAGGCTGGCGGCAGCAAGGTCTGCCACCGTGGGCCAGCGGCTGGTGAAGGCGATGAAATACCGCCCGACGGTGGCCACCGTGGTCTGCTGCAGCATGATCTCCGACAGCCACACGCGGTACGGGTTTGCCGGCTGGCCGGGCAAGGCTCGCCAGGGCAGCACGCGGCGATGGCGGTCGTACCAGTCGAGCAGCGAGGCGGCCAACTGGCCATCGCGGACTTGCAGCGGCGTCACGGACATGTGATGAATCCGGTCCCTTCATTGACACATATTCAGGTTTGGTTCAGGTCAGGTTCGCTATAGCTGGCACGCATGGAAAGTCTCGACAAGCATTTCAGACAGATCACCCGCACCGCCTTCGAGCGCTACGGTTTCGCCCATGGCGAACTGGTGGCGCAATGGGCGGCAATCGTGGGCGAGGAGCTTGCCACGCGCTGTTCGCCGGAAAAGATGGTGTGGCCAAAGGGCCGCGAGGCCGGTGCCCGCCACGCCGAGGGCGCAACGCTGTCGGTGCGCTGCGACCATGGGGCGGGGCTGGCGCTCAGCTACGAGAGCGAACGCATTGCCGAACTGGTGAACGCATTCTACGGCTACCGCGCAGTTGCCACGGTCAAGGTGGTGCAGGGCAACCGGCACACCTCGGTGCCTGATCCGGTCAAGCCGCCGGTTCCATCGGCGCAGGTGCGGCAACAGGTCGAGGCGCGGCTGCAAGACATCGATGAACCAGACCTGAAGCAAGCCCTTTCACGGCTCGGGCAGGCAGCGCTGGCAAGCGCTGCCAAACGCCCAGGCTGACCCAAGTTCTCCACAGCCGCGATTTAACGGCTCGCATCAACACCCAACATCCAGTAGGACCAACGCCATGAAACTGACCCGCCGCCACTTCAACACCGGCATCGCCCTTGCCGCCGCCCTTGCCGTGACCGGGGCCGGCGCCATGCCGGCGTTTGCCCAGTCGTTCGACATGGACGCGTTCATGACTGCGCCTGCTATCGGCGACAAGGTAGAGGGCTCGCCCGATGCCAAGGTGACCGTGGTCGAATATGCCTCAGCCACCTGCCCGCACTGCGCCACCTTCCACAAGGAAGTGTACCCGACGCTGAAGAGCGAATTCATTGACACCGGCAAGGTGCGCTTCATTGCCCGCGAGTTTCCGCTCGATGACCTTGCGCTCGCGGCCTTCATGGTTGCGCGCTGCGTGCCGGACGACAAGTATTTCGCCATGTTGTCCATGCTCTATGAAAACCAGAAGACATGGGCCAGCCAGAACGCGCGCGACGAGCTGCTGAAGCTGGCAAAGCTTGCAGGCCTGAGCGAGGCGGACTTCGACAAGTGCCTCAAAAACGAGGAACTGGCCAAGGGCATCCTGGAAATCCGCAAGGACGGCTCGGAAAAGTACGGCGTTGATGCAACGCCGACGATCTACGTCAACGGCAAGAAGCTGGAAGGCGAGCGCGATCTGGAGTCCTTGCGCAAGGCGATCGAAGAGGCAGCAGGCGCCTGAAGGCTGGGGAAAACCAGCCCTTTACGCCTCGCTGTGCTACCGAATCAGTCCCGCCGGGGGCAAATTCGGGTGTTGTCATCGCGATCCCGTCGCGGTGATGGGGGTTGAGGTAAAGGGCAGATGAAGTTCTCCAAGCTCAGGCTATCGGGCTTCAAGTCATTCGTTGAACCAACCGAGCTTGTGATCAAGCCCGGCCTCACCGGTATTGTCGGGCCGAACGGTTGTGGCAAGTCGAACCTGCTCGAAGCGCTGCGCTGGGTGATGGGCGAAAGCTCGTACAAGTCGATGCGCGGCGCGGGCATGGAAGACGTGATCTTCTCTGGCACCACAAAGCGGCCGTCGCGCAACATGGCCGAGGTGATGCTGACCCTGGACAATGACGAACACGACGCCCCACCGGCCTTCAACGAGTTTGACACGCTGGAGATCTCGCGCCGCATCGAGCGCGATGCAGGTTCTGCCTACCGCATCAACGGCAAGGACGTGCGCGCGCGCGACGTGCAGTTGCTGTTTGCCGACGCCTCGACGGGGTCACGCTCGCCGGCACTGGTGCGACAGGGGCAGATCGGCGAGATCATCAGCTCCAAGCCGCAGGCGCGCCGGCGCATCCTGGAAGAAGCTGCCGGCATTACCGGGCTGCACACCCGCCGCCACGAGGCCGAGCTGAAGCTGAAGGCCGCCGAGACCAATCTCGAACGGCTGGAAGACGTGCTGGCGCAACTGGAAACCCAGTTGCAGAACCTGAAGCGGCAGGCGCGGCAGGCGGTGCGCTACAAGGAACTGTCCGCCGATATCCGCAAGCTGGAAGCCGCCGGGCTGTACCTTGCCTGGAAAGATGCCAAGGCCGCGGTCGAGGCGGAAAACGCCACGCTGCACGGGTTCACCCGGGTGCTGGGCGAGCAGACCCGTGCCGTGTCGGAAATGACCCGCATGCGCGACCAGTTTGCCGAGGCGATGCCGAAACTGCGCGAAACAGAAGCCGTGCGCGCGGCGGTGCTGCAACGGCTGACGCTGGAGCGCGAAGGGCTTGAGCGCGAAGAGGCGCAGGCGCTGGAAAAGCGCAAGGACATCGAGGCCCGCATCGAGCAGATCAACCGCGACCTTTCGCGCGAGAAGGAACTGCTCGGCGACACCGATGGCGTGATGAAGCGGCTGGCCAGCGAGCAGGCCACGCTTGAAGAAGCCACCAGGGGCGACGGGGACGCGCGGGCGGCGGCGGCCAAGGTGCTGCAGGCAGAGGCCGAAAAACTCGCCGTGGCGCAGAGCCGGGCAGATGAAGCCAACGCCAGGCTGTCCGAGCTGATGGCGCGGCACAACGCGATTGCCCGGCAGATTGCAGACGCTGAGTCGCGGCTGGCGCGCGACGAGGCCGACCTTGGCCGTACCCGCGAGAAACACGCAGCCATCGTTGCGCAGACCGGCGGTGATGATGCGACGTCGTCCCTGAGCAATGACATCGACGGTGCCGTGGCGCGGGCCGCAGCGGCAGAAACCGAGGCAGGCGAGGCCGAGACCGCCTTGCGTGACGTGCGCGCCCGGCAGGCGGAGGCGCACCAGGCCTATGACGAGGCACGGCGCAAGTCGGAAGCGCTGACCACCGAAGTGCGCACGCTGACCAAGCTGCTGCACGTGGCCGATGGCGAGCTTTGGCCGCCGCTGATCGACGCGCTGAAGGTTGATGCCGGCTATGAGACCGCGCTGGGGGCAGCGCTCGGCGATGACATCGACGCCCCTGCCGACGAGGCAGCGCCGGTTCACTGGCGCGCGCTGCCGGCACTTGACGATGCGCCGGCATTGCCGGGCGGGCTGAAGAAGCTGGCTGACGTGGTCAAGGCCCCGGCCGCGCTGGCACGGCGGCTGGCCATGGTGGCCGTGGTCGACAAGGCGCAAGGGGCGAAACTCCAGCCTGGCCTGAAACCTGGCCAGCGGCTGGTGTCGCTGGAAGGCGACCTGTGGCGCTGGGACGGCTACACCGCCGCCGCCGATGCCCCGACCGCTGCCGCCAAGCGGCTGGCGGAGCGCAACCGGCTGGGTGCCCTGCAGGGCGAAAGTGCGGCTGCCTCGGTGACCACCGAAGCGGCACGTGCCGTACTCGAAAAGGTGCGCGAGGCCGTGAAGCTGGCCGAAGTACGCGAGCGCGATGCACGGCAGGACTGGCGCGAGGCCACTGCTGCGGTAGAGGTTGCGCGCAAGGCGCTGAGCGAGCACGAGCGCACCATGGGCGAGCAGATGCGCCAGGCGTCAGTGCTGGAAGAAACGGCACGGCGCATCGAGGCGCAGCTTGGCGAGGCCCGCGAGGCACTGGCCGCATTGACCAGCGAGCGGGCAGGCTTGCCGAAAGCAGCCGGCGAGGAAGACCAGTTGCGCGCGCTGCGGGCCGTGGTTGACCAGCATCGCGCCAGCTATACCGAGGCGCGTGCCGGGCATGACAGCCTGGAGCGCGAGGCCAAGGCGCGCGGCCAGCGGCTTGCGGCCATTGCGGACGAGCGCCGTCAGTGGACCCAGCGGGCCGAACGGGCCTCGAGCCAGATCGGTGAACTGGAAAAACGCGCGGACGGGCTGCGCAATGAACTGGGTTCACTGGCGGACCTGCCTGCCCTGTTCCAGACGCGGCGGACCAAGCTTATGAATGCGTCCTCCCAGGCCGAGGCCGAACGCAGGCAGGCAGCCGATGCCCTGGCCGAGGCCGAAAATGCCCTGCGCACCCGCGATGCAGAATTGCGCGAGGCCAGCGAGGCGCTGGTGCGCACCCGCGAGGAACACGCCCGTGCCGGCGCCCGGTCGGAAGCCGCAGAAGCGCGCGTGGCCGACGCCCGCCAGCGCATTGCCGAGGCCCTGCAGTGCAAGCCAGAGGACGTGGCGCAGCATGCCGGCATCGATGCAGACAAACTGCCGTCGGCCGAGGACACCGAGCGCAAGCTGGCCCAGCTGAAGGATCAGCGCGAACGGCTCGGCGCGGTCAACCTGCGTGCCGAGGAAGAGGCTGCAGAGATCTCCACCCAGGTGGAAACCATGATCACCGAGCGCGATGACCTGACCCAGGCCATCGCCAAGTTGCGGCACGGCATTTCCAGCCTGAACCGCGAAGGCCGCACCCGGCTGCTGGAAGCATTCGAGCGGGTCAACGGCAACTTCTCGTCGCTGTTCGAAACGCTGTTCGGCGGCGGCAAGGCGGAGCTGAAACTGGTCGAGTCGGATGATCCGCTGGAAGCAGGCCTGGAACTGATCGCGAACCCGCCGGGCAAGAAGCCGACGGTGCTGTCGCTGCTGTCAGGCGGCGAACAGGCGCTAACCGCCATGGCGCTGATCTTCGCGGTGTTCATCACCAACCCGTCTCCGATCTGCGTGCTGGACGAAGTGGACGCACCGCTTGATGATCACAACGTCGAACGGTTCTGCAACCTGCTCGACGCCATGCTGGAGCGCACCGATACGCGCTTCCTGATCATCACCCACCACGGCCTGACCATGGCGCGGATGAACCGGCTGTTCGGCGTGACCATGATGGAGCGCGGTGTCAGCCAGCTCGTGTCGGTTGACCTTGAAACGGCAGAAGGCATGCGCGAGGCAAGCTGAGGCTTGATTCAGCCTGCCTCGCCTTCAGGCGTCTTCAGGCCAACGGTGTGCTGCCCTGCAGCACAAGTATTGGCGCGGGCGTGCGTACCTGCTTGTACAGGTGGATGACGTCCTGGTTGATCATCCGGATGCACCCCGACGACATCGACCGGCCGATTGATTGCGGCTCATTGGTGCCATGCACGCGATAGAGCGTGTCGACGCCATTTTCATGAATGTACAGGGCACGCGCGCCAAGCGGGTTGTCGAGACCCGGGGCCTTGCCATTGCGGTACTTTTCAAGGTGCGGCTCGCGCGCGATCATCGAGGCCGGCGGTGTCCAGGTCGGCCACTTGCGCTTCCAGGCAATGCTGGCCCGGCCCTGCCAGTCGAAACCGGCCCGGCCTACCCCGACCCCATAACGGATGGCCCTGCCAGCCGGCAGCACCAGGTAGAGATAGTGGCCGGGGGTGTCGACCACCACGGTACCCGGTGTCTCGCCGGTGGGATCTTCCACCACGGCACGCCAGAACTGCTCGGCCAGCACGCCACGCCCAACGGCAGGGACGGGGAATCGCTCACCGGGCATTGGGCCGTAGATTTCCGGCGGCTGCTGTCCCCTTGGCGCGACCGGACGCGCTGGTTGCCGGGAGCGCAGGCGCACGGCCGGCTGTTGAGGCGTGAGGTTGAAGTTGCGCCTGACGGTCTGGGCGCTGGCGTCCGCTGCCCAGCCGGCAGCCGGCAAGGCCACAATGCCGGCCAGAACCTTGCGGCGATCCGGGAGGCTGGTTGAAAGGGGTAGCTTCGCGCCAGAGGCGCGGCTGTCATGGTCGTTCATTGCTGATGTCCTGATCTGTTCAATAGGAGGTGCTCCCCGGGCGGGGAGCCGTTTCTTGTCGCAGGTCAGGTAATAATCGGCGGCCCGTGCGAAGGGTTGACGTCCACACCAGCCAGCAGGCCTGCCGGACCGGGGACGGGTTCTGCCTTGCCGGAACTGCCGCTTTCATACTGGACAGCCGTTGCAGGAATCGCGACGAGGCACGGCACCGCCGATGGTACGAGCACGAAGCCATGGTCGGAGAGGTCTGCGGGCGTCAATTGAGGAAGGTCAACAGCCGCAAGCTGAACCGAAAGCTGCCCGCCTTCCGGCGCACAGGCAAAGCTGACGCCCTTGAGCGGCGACAGCAGCGTGCCAGCCAGCATCAAGATCGTCACAAGGCAGACAAAAACTCTTCTCATGCATCCGGCATGAACCACAGATGTTCGCCGCCATCAATTAAACTTGCATAACTTTCCGGTGAACCGGCACCGGGCAAGACCCGCAAAACGGCCCCGGCCCGCCGCAGGGAATGCAGAATCCGGCAGAATTTGGCCCGGACTGGCCAAGGCGAATTGCCGCACGTCCATGCTTTGGCAAAAAACATAATTATACCATAGGCTTAAACCTTCCACTCGCAGCTTGACAGTGGTGCCCCCTGCCTCTAATTTCCGGCCCGAAATGAGCGGGTTCCAAGGGGCTGGCAACCATCAATTTTGCCCTGCCGGGATTATCTGTCGCGTCGTTCGCCACTGATCAGGAGGCATGACAATGGCAGCAGATGACAACGGCAAGCCAACTGGAAAACCGGACTCTCCAGGTCCTGACCAGCGATTTTCCGAGCTTTCAGCGCGTATCGCAACTGAGAGGCGGGACGCGGAGGCGGCCAAGGGAGAGACCGGACGCCGTACCAGTTCGCTGGGCAAGACGTGGGGGTCTGCCTTCCGGCTTGGGACTGAATTTGTTGCCGCTGTCCTTGTGGGTGGCGGGTTGGGGTACCTGATCGACCGCGTTCTCGGCACGTTGCCATGGGGTTTGATCATCCTGCTGCTGACCGGTTTTGCAGCAGGCATCCTCAACATGGCGAGAGCCGCAGGGAAAGTGCCCAAACAGGGCGACAGGATGAACGACGGGCAGTAAAACGTGCTGCCAAGCGCAAGAGGGAAAAGATCGTGGCCAACGATCCGCTGCACCAGTTCCAGATCAAGCCCATCGTCGAGATGTTCAATATCGGCGGCATGGACTTCAGCTTCACCAACTCGGCCCTGTTCATGGTGGCCGCTGCCGGCACCGTAACGGCGATCCTGTATGCTGCCTCGCGCTCGGCACAGCTGGTGCCGAACCGCATCCAGTCAATCGGCGAGCTGTGGTACGAGTTCATTGCCAACATGGTGCGCCAGACCATGGGCAACGAGGGAATGAAGTTCTTCCCGTTCGTGTTCACGGTGTTCTCGTTCGTGCTGATGTGCAACCTGCTCGGCATGTTCCCGTACTTCTTCACGGTGACCAGTCACGTGGTGGTGACCGCTGCCCTGGCGGTATTCATCATCGGCATGGTCGTCGTCGTCGGCCTTGCCAAGCACGGGCTGCACTTCTTCAAGCTGTTTGCGCCGTCCGGCGTGCCCATGGCCATCCTGCCGTTCATCTCGCTGATCGAGGTGATCTCGTTCCTGTCGCGCCCGATCTCGCTGGCGCTGCGCCTGTTCGGCAACATGATGGCCGGCCACATCGTGCTGAAGGTGTTCACCGGTTTCGTGGTGAGCCTTGGCGCGCTGGGCATCGGCGGCATCATCGGTGCCCTGTTCCCGCTCGCGATGGGCGTTGCCCTGACCGGCTTCGAATTCCTGGTGGCGTTCCTGCAAGCCTTCGTGTTCGCCATCCTGACGTGCGTTTACCTGAATGATGCGCTCCACCCCGGCCACTAAGGCCGGACCGGCGCGGGTCTGACCAATCAACCTTCAATCCATTCCGACCAACTCAAGGAGAATTATCATGGAAGCGGATGCAGCTAAGCTTATCGGTGCCGGCATTGCCTGCATTGGCATGGGTGGCGCCGGTATCGGCGTGGGCCACATTTTCGGCAACTACCTTGCCGGCAGCTTGCGCAACCCGTCTGCAGCAAGCGCACAGTTCACCAACGCGCTGATCGGTGCCGCCCTGGCTGAAGGCCTCGGCATCTTCTCGCTCGTTGTTGCCCTGCTGCTGCTGTTCACCTGATCAGCAACTGATGGCCGGAATTCGCGCATGAGCCGGCAAGTTGCCGGTCATGTGCGGTGCCACGGTGCGGCAGGCGTATAGCGTCATGCCGCACATGCCTTGTCCGGCTGACGGGTATTCCCGGCGTGCACGATCACGCCGGACATTAACAGCAAGTGATGGACGCCATGGCCAGCGAAACCACATCCCATACCGAAGTACCCGGCGACGCCCACGGCGGCGGAACCCTGCCGCAGCTGGACACCTCGACCTATCCGTCGCAGTTGCTCTGGCTGGCAATCTCGTTCGGCGCGCTCTACCTGGTACTCTCGCGGGTGCTGCTGCCCAAGATTGCCAATGCCATCGAAACCCGGCATGGCCGCATTGCAGCCGACCTGGCCAACGCCGAGAAACTGAACGACGATGCCCGCAAGGCATCGGAAGCCTACGACGCAGCCCTTGCCGATGCCCGCGCCAAGGCCAACGCCATCGCCCAGGACAACCGGGCCAGGGTGCTGAAGGAACTGGACGCCGAACAGGCCAAGGTTGACGAGGAACTGGCAGGCAAGATGGCGACGGCTGAAAAGCAGGTTGCCACCATGCGCAACAAGGCCATGGGCGAGGTTTCATCCATTGCCGGCCAGCTGGTCGAAGATGTGGTCAATGAACTGACAGGGTCGAAGCCAACTGCGGCGTCGGTCAAGTCAGCAATTTCCTCAGCCAGCAGCTAACGGAAGGTCTCACTACAATGGACGCCACATTCTGGGCCCTGATTGCGCTGATCCTGTTCATCGGTGTCGTGCTGTACGCCAAGGCACCTGCCATCATCGGGGCAAAGCTCGACGCACGTGCGGCCGGCATCAAGTCGGACCTCGACGATGCCCGCCGGCTGCGTGAAGAAGCGCAGGAACTTCTGGCCGAGTACCAGCGCAAGAAGGTGGAGGCCGAGAACGAGGCTGCTGCCATCGTTGCGCAGGCCAAGCGCGAAGCCGAGCTTTACGGCAAGGAAGCGCGCAAGAAGATGAACGAGCAGATCGAGCGCCGCACCCGCATGGCCGAGCAGAAGATCGCGCAGGCTGAAGCTTCCGCCGTCAAGGACGTGCGCGCCGCAGCAGCCGATCTGGCCATCGAGGCAGCAGCCCGCATCATCGGCCAGGACAACAAGGGCGCGAAGGCCAGCAGCATCATCGACAAGACGATCTCGTCGCTGGGCAAGCAGCTCAACTGATACACCGGCGGATGCGCGGCAGCCTTCGGCCTCCCGCGTGACTGCCAGACGATTGCAGGCCCCGGCGCTGGAACACCAGTTGCCGGGGTCTTGCCTTTGGGCTCAAGGAAAGCCCGCGTCATGTCGGCAACTTGACAAGACATTGCCGCATCTTCCATGTACGCCATCATTACACGTCAAATTTCCTGCCAAGTTCAACGGAACCCGTTCCATGTCTGACCAGCTTCCCGACCTGAAAATCTTTCTCGCTGCACCGCGCGGTTTCTGCGCCGGCGTCGTTCGCGCCATCGACATCGTCGAACGCGCGCTCGAACTGCATGGCAAACCGGTCTACGTGCGCCACGAGATCGTGCACAACAAGTACGTGGTGGAAGACCTGAAGCAGAAGGGTGCGATTTTCGTCGAGGAACTGGACGAGGTGCCCGATGGCGACCGCCCGGTGATCTTCTCGGCCCACGGCGTGCCGAAGTCGGTGCCGGAGGCTGCCAAGAACCGCAACATGTTCTACCTCGATGCCACCTGCCCGCTTGTATCCAAGGTTCACATGGAAGCCTCGCGCCACCACCAGGACGGCTACGAGATCGTGCTGATCGGCCATGCCGGGCACCCGGAAGTGATCGGCACCATGGGACAATTGCCGGACGGTGCCATTGCCCTGGTCGAGGATGAAGACGACGTGGCCCGGTTCGAGCCGCGCGATGCGAACAAGCTGGCCTACATCACCCAGACCACGCTGTCGGTCGATGACACCAAGGGCATCATCGAGGCGCTGGAGAAGAAGTTCCCGAAGATCCACGGCCCGCACAAGGAAGACATCTGCTACGCGACCACCAACCGGCAGGAGTCGGTGAAGTCGGTAGCACCGCATTGCGACATGGTTGTCGTGGTTGGCGCGCCGAACTCGTCCAACTCGCAGCGGCTGGTCGAGGTCGCCAGGACCGCCGGCTGCAAGCAGTCCGTGCTGGTGCAGCGGGCCTCGGAAATCGACTGGAGCCTGATGGACGGCATCAAGACTCTCGGCATCACCGCCGGCGCATCGGCCCCTGAAGTGCTGGTCAACGAGGTGGTGGATGCATTCCGCGAGCGCTTCAACGTGACCGTCGAGACCATCAAGACCCGCGACGAGAACGTCGAGTTCAAGCTGCCGCGGCAGTTGCGCCGCGAAGGCGAGCCAGGGGCACCGGTGCGGGCAACGACTGCGGCCAGCTGACAGCAGACCGCAGGCCAGCCCCCTTGTCAGACGTGACCATCTACACCGACGGCGCCTGCTCCGGTAACCCGGGGCCGGGCGGCTGGGGTGCCATCCTGATGCACGGCAGCAACCGCAAGGAACTGAGCGGCGGGGCGGCCGATACCACCAACAACCGCATGGAACTGATGGCAGCCATCGAGGCGCTGACCGCGCTGAAGCGGCCGTGCAAGGTCGACCTGTTCACCGACTCGGTCTATGTGCGCGACGGCATCACCAAGTGGATCCACGGCTGGCGGCGCAATGGCTGGCGCACCGCCGACAAGAAGCCGGTCAAGAACGCGGAACTGTGGCAGGCGCTGGAACAGGCGCTGGAGCGGCACCAGGTCGACTGGCACTGGGTCAAGGGCCATGCAGGTCACCCGGAAAACGAGCGCGCTGACGAGCTGGCGCGCGAGGGCATGGCACCCTACAAACGCTAAGGCCCGCCGCGCGTCATGCGCAGCAGGCCCCGGCTACCGCAAAAACGATGGGTCAGTGCAGCAGCATCAAAGTGCTGCGAGAATGGTTTCGGCGCTGGACTTCTCGGCCTTGCCGGGTGCGTCTTCCTCGTTGATCAGCTTGACCACGCCATCGTCCACCAGCATGGCGTAGCGCTTGGAGCGGATGCCCATGCCGAAGCCCGAGGCATCGAGCTCCATGCCGATGGCCTTGGTGAAACTGGCGCTGCCATCGGCGAGGAAGGTGATGGAGTCCTTACCGCCGGACTGGTCGGCCCAGGCCTTCATGACGAACACGTCGTTGACCGAGACGCAGGCTATGGTGTCGACGCCCTTGGCCTTGAGATCGGCTGCATGGGTGATGAAACCCGGCAGGTGCTTCATGTGGCACGTCGGCGTGAATGCGCCCGGCACGGCAAACAGCACCACCTTGCGGCCGTCGAACAGTTCGCTGGTGGTCATCTGACCGGGGCCGTCGCCAGTCATCACGTTGAAGGCAGCTTCGGGCAGCTTGTCGCCAACCTTGATCGTCATGGAACTCACCTCTTGCTGATTTGTGGATGCAAAGCGCCTGTGTTCAACGACAGGCGCTTCGTGGATGTTCCGTCTACTCTACCGTGCCGCGATGGACAAGACTGGACGTGCCGTCGGTAACCGTCACATTGACGCTATGACCCTTGAGGGTGGTGCCGGCGGGCAACCCGTCTGCCAACAGGTGGAACGTCGAGACGCCATCGGCGGTGCCGGCAAGATGTGGCTTGCGCAGGTAGGCCGTGGTGCTGGTTTCGATGAAGATGTCTGCCGCAGCGGGCGTCTTCAGGCCGGTTACCAGGATTTCCAGCACTGGTTTGCCTTCGGCTTGCGTGGACTTGATGAGGTTCACGCCGAGACCATCGGGTGACGCACTCGACGGCACCTGCTTGCGTGCCTGCTTGAGGCTGAAACTGCTGGAGTCGCGAACGGTCTGTTCGCTCAATTCAAGCGACAGTTCGGCCTTCACCGGCACGCAGATGTCGTGACAAACAGCGTAGAACATGTCCAGCGCCAGAACGACCGGTTTGGCCGGATCGGCGGGCGTCACCACGGCGGGAAAAATCACCTCTTCCTTGTAGCCAATGCCTTCGCCGTTTGCGTCGGTGAAACGGTGCGGGGCGGGCATGTCCAGCTGGACGGAGGCGACATTGCTGGAGGCCGACCAGTCGAAGCGCGGCGGCACGCCGGATTCACCCGGCACCCGCCAGTAGGTCTTCCAGGCGGGCTTCAATTGCATATCAAGCCCTGCCTGCCACTTGCCATCCTGCAGGCCACCATTGATGAGGCGCAGGGTGGAAAAATCGTTGCTGAACTCTGCAGGTGCGGGCTCTGCGGCGGCCAGCGGCGCGAGCGCACCTGTCGCCGCCGCCAAAGCGGCGCAGATCGTGCAGCCAATGAGGGTTCTTCGGATCAGGTTCATGCTGTTTCTATAGCAAAGACAGCTGAAGAATTGCACTCACTGCCGATCACCTTGTTGCGACCAGCAGATTGCGGGAAGTTTGCCACTGCCCGGCCGCCGGTGCTAATCTGCAGCTCACTCAACTGGCTCGCCGGAGGTTCTGGAGCGAAGCGATGAAGCACACCTATCTGGATGGCAAGATGCTGATTGCCATGCCGGGCATCGGCGACGAGCGGTTCAACCGGGCAGTCATCTATATCTGTGCGCACTCGGCCGACGGGGCGATGGGACTGGTGGTCAACCACCAGATCGACAACCTGTCGTTCGGCAACCTGCTTGAACGGCTGGACCTGACGACCGGGGGCGAGAAAATCCGGCTGCCGCGAGACATCGCCGACACGCTGGTGCTGCAGGGCGGACCGGTCGAGACAAGCCGCGGCTTCGTGCTGCATTCAAAGGACTACTTCTCGGATGAGTGCACCCTAAGCGTGGACGACAGGGTCGGCCTGACTGCCACACTGGATGTGTTGCGCGCGATCGCGGATGGCAGCGGGCCACGGCTGAGCCTGCTGGCGCTGGGCTATACCGGCTGGGGACCGGGACAGCTTGAAAGCGAGATTCGCCAGAACGGCTGGCTGCACTGCGACGCCGACGAAGACCTGATCTTCGGGCTTGATATCGCGGACAAGTACAAGGCCGCCCTGGCGCGCATCGGAATCAGCGAGCAGATGCTGGCCGGAAACCACTTCGGCAACGCCTGACGCGGCAAGCCCTGCTGGCAAGGCTCACGCAGGACCGGTGCCAGTGGTGCCTTCCGCAGCTTTCTTCTTTGAGGCGCGGCGGCGACGGCGTTTCTTTGCGGGTTTTGGCTTCTCCGCCGGTTCGGCACCGGATTTTTCGACAGAAGCAGTCTTGCGGGCAGACTTCTCTTTGGGTGCATCCGTCCGGCCCGCCGGCTCGTCCTCGTGCGCCACGGCGTCCGCCTCGTCGACAGCACCGGCATCAGTCTCAGGTTCGGCCTCATCGCTCGCCAGGAGCGGTTCGGGATCTTCACTGATGTCTTCAACAGCCTCGGCAGGCGGCAACGGAGCACTCTCGTCCTCGTGCAGTGCATCGCGGATCTGCCGGGATACCGTCTCGATGTCAGCGGCGACAACGGGGGGTTCTTCCGTGTCTGGCAGGTCATAAGACACCTGCGGCGGAAGAGCAGGCGGCTGCGCATCCGTGACACGGCGGGCGGGCCGCTCCGGTGCCCATGGCGCGGGGTGGAAGTCGTAGGGCGACCAGGGCGCAAGCTGGTCGTCTTCAGGTTCGGGCAAGTGCACCACGACCGGCGGGGGCGGCGGTGCGACCGGCTTGCGGCGGCTTAAACGGTTCCACAAGGCCGCAATGCCCGAGGCACTGCCGGCAGGGTCGCGCGAGGGAGCCCCCAGCGCCTCCAGCACCTGCTGCGCATCGATCGGCTCGCCGATCAGGAAGCCTTGCACCATGTCGCATTCGAGCTCGGCCAGATGCTGCATCTGCGCGTCGGTCTCGACACCTTCACACACCACCTGCAGCCCGAGATCGTGGGCGAGCAGGATGATCGCGTCCAGCACCACGGAGCCGCGTTCGTCCTCCAGCCCGGCGAGCAGGAAGGAGCGATCAATCTTGAGCGTGTCGAAGGGCAGCCGGCGCAGGTAGGCAAGCGACGAGTATCCAGTGCCGAAATCATCACAGGACAGGCCGATGCCGAGCGCCTTCAACCGCTCCAGCACCTGCAGTGACAGCTCGGGGTTCTCCATTACCATCGTCTCGGTCAGTTCGAGCTTCAGGGTACCGGGTGCCAGATCTTCACGGCCCAGGATGGTGCGGGCAAGCTGGATCAGCCGGTTGCCGGAGAGCTGCACGGACGAGATGTTGACCGACACGAACACCGGCTGCATGGGCGTGAACATGCGCTGCCACACGCCAAGCTGGCGGGCCGCCTCGCTCAGCACGTAGCCGCCGATCTCGCCGATCAGGCCACAGCGTTCGGCCAGCGGCAGGAAGCTCGACGGCTCCAGCAGCGTGCCGTCGCGGCGGCGCAGTCGCACCAGCGCCTCGAAACCTGCAAGCTGGCGGTCACTCATGCGCATGATGGGCTGATAGACGATCTCGAAGCGCTGTTCCTGCAGGGCAAACTGCAGGTCATCAACGCTCAGGCTGCGGTTGGCATCATCATCGGCACGCATGCCGGGCTTGTAGAAGGCAACATGGTCCTTGCCCCGCTTCTTGGCATCGAACAGGGCCACCTCGGCATACTGGTGCAGCGTGTCGGCACTTGCGATGGAGCCGTCCCATTCGGCCACCCCCATGCAGCAGGTCAGGTAGATCTCGTTCGGCGGTACGCGGACGGGCATCGACACGGCCTGGCGCATCTTGTCGACCAGCAACACCAGATCATCGCCATCGCCGGGTTCACTGCCCGTCAGGTCATGGATGATGGCGAACTGGTCTCCCGGCAAACGCGCAATGCTCGAGCCTTCGGGCAGCAACTTCTCGATGCGCCGGGCGATGGCCTTGAGCAGACTGTCGCCGATTTCCTGGCCGAGCCGGCTGTTGACGAAGCGGAACCGGTCGAGGTCGATCAACATGATCGCAAGCCGCTTGTCGGATGAGGCAGCAGCCCGGTTGACCGCCTGGTTGAGCCGGTCGAGATAGAGCGCATAGTTGGGTAGCCCGGTGACGACGTCGTGGATGGCATCGGACAGGATGCGATCCTGCGAGGTGCGTTCCTGCGAGGCATCGGACAGCAGGCCCGACAGCCGCATGCCGGTCTCGGCCGCATTGAGCAATGACCTGCCCTTCAGCCTGTACCAGCGATAGCGGCCATCGGCGTGGCGCAGGCGGACTTGCTGCTGGAACGGCTGGTTGGGGCGCGAGCGGGCAATCTCCAGCGTGGACTGTAGGGCCGGCATGTCGTTGCCGTGGACGAGATTGAACCAGGCCTGCAGCGACGATGTGCTCAGGCTTTCCGGTTCGTAGCCGAGCAGGTTTTCCAGGTGCTCGCCAACGTGGAACGAGTTGTCGCCGGGTTGATAGTCCCACACCACCTGCTCGCCACCTGCCAGTGACAGGACGTTGCGCTCTGCCGCCAGGGTGTCGAGGTCGGGGTTGAGGACGCTGGAAAAAGCAAAGTAGGTGAGTACGAATGCCAGCAACACCAGCACCACGGCCAACCCGCCAACCAGGATGGGTGAGGCAAGTTCGGCGGGCGGGTGTTGCGTGGCAATGTAGCCGGCGCCCACGGTCCACACCCCCAGCAACAGCCAGACCAGCAGCGATGACCGTGCCCGCACGCCACCGCGAATGACCAGCGTTGCGGCCGTGAGCAGCACGATGGCGACCGCAGCCGCAAACGCGGCGCGAACGATCTGCTTGACCAGCAGCGGATCGAACCAGCTGTAAACGGCAAGCCCGATGCAGGCGCCACCTGCGGCCATCAGTAACGCGCTGAGGGCGGGCATCTGGCGGCGGGTACGCATGATGGTGACGCCCATCAGCAGCACACCCGCCGCCATGAGCGCCTCGACGATGCCGCTCAACACCTCGTCAGTGGGAGCGGGCGGCGGCAGCAACCGGGCCACGACCGGTTGGAGCATGCCGGTTTCCAGCGTGATGAAGCCGATCGCTGCCCACGCAAAGATGGCAGACAGCGGAAACACGATCTGTGGCGACAGCACCACAAGGCACGTGATCACCAGCACCGCGAGCGCCGCCATGCCGATGACGACACCCCGGAACATGGTCAGCCGCGTGGTGCTGTTGTCGAAGGCAGTGCGCTTCCACAACCGAATGCCGTTGACGCCGAGTTCGGACAGTTCCAGCGCCACAGTTGCAGAGGTCAGGGGGGGCAGGGTCAGCGCATAGGCGTCGCGGTCCGGGGCAGCCAGCTTGCGCAGACCAGAGCCATTGGAGGCCGATGCGCTGGCAATGCGGCTGCTCAGGTGCGAGGGCCGGAAGATGCCCGAACCCGGGAACGACTGGCGTGCCGCATCCACAACGAGTTCCAGAGGCTCAGGGCCCGGGTTGGCTGCGGTGAATATGGCCCATCGATGGGTGGTGCCGGGCTGCGTGGCAACCAGTTCCATGGACTGCGTGGTACCGGCCACATTCGAGGGCACCTGCACGCTTATCTTCGAGCGTTCACTGGCCACGCCGCCAAGGTATGGCACCAGGTCGACCGATGGTCCGGCAAAACTGGCGGACACGATCCTGGTTGCGTTCTGGGCAAGCGAAAGGTTGGCAACACCCAGCAGCATTGCTGCGAACATCAACATGAAAAGCACAGTCGCGTGCCTGCGAAACACTGTTTTCGCCCCTCCCCTGAACGGCTTCATGGCCGTTCTGCTTCAGGTCAGGTTACTCTGCCTACGCACGACACCATAGCGGCTCGAACCCTTCGAACCGCCTTTATCCACCATGCAAGTTGGCGGGTCAAAGTTGAGGGTCAGTCTCCAGTCTGGCAAAAAGCAAGTGATCTTGCCACTTTCCTGCAATCTTCAGGTAATGGCGGGCATAGCCTTCGTGGATGAACCCGGCCCGTTCCAGCAGGCAGCGGGAGGCTTCGTTATGGGGCAGGCAGGCCGCCTCGACCCGGTGCAGCCGCAATCCGTCGAAGGCAAACTCCACCGCTGCCTTCAGGGCCGACGTCATGTAGCCGCGCCGCGCGTAGGGTTCGCCGATCCAGTAGCCGGCAGACACGCTCTGGGCGACGCCGCGGCGGACATTCGACAGCGTCAGCCCGCCGACCAGTTCATTTGACGTCGCGGTGAAGACAAAGAATGCATAGGCGTAGTCATCGCGCATGTCGCGGGCATAGCGGCGCACACGCTGGCGGAAGGCGGCACGGCCCAGGTCGTCGCGCGGCCATGTCGGCTCCCACGGTTCGAGGAATTCGCGGCTCGACGAGCGAAGTTTCATCCACGCCTCGTAGTCGGCCATCACCGGTGTGCGCAGTACCACGCCGCCGGCGCGCAGCACCGGTTCACTCTCCAGAAATGCGTAACTTCTCAGGAATACCATGACAGCTTGACCATTCTGCCTGCTGCCGCGGTCGCAACGCCGCCGCTATGCAAATCTTGCAGCAATGTTGCCGGATTTCGCAAGCCGAGATGTGGCGCCAACTGCCGCACGCACGACCTGCTGCGACGAAAATGTGCTGGCTGAGATGCGGCTGATGTCCTGCGTGGTGACGGCATCGATGCGTGCGAGGATGTCACTGACCTCCGGCACCCTGCCATAGGACAGGAATTGCCGGGCAATCTGGTCGGCCCGGCCGGATGGGCTTTCGAGGCTCATCACCAGCGATGCCTTGACCTGGGCACGGGCGCGGTTCAGCTCCTCCTGCGTCACGCTGCCAGCCAGCGACTGGACGATGTCTGCCGCCACGGCGGTAAACTCTGCAGCCGCCTCGGGTGAGGTTGCGGCGTAGACCTGCATCAGGCCGGAATCCGCGTAGGCCGATGCGTAGGCAAAGGTCGAGTAGCACAAGCCGCGGCGCTCACGCACTTCCTGGAACAGACGAGAGGACATGCCGCCGCCAAGGATGCTGGCCATCAGATAGGTGGCGTAGATGTCGGGGTCGTGGTAGCCGACCGAGGGAAACACCAGCACCTGGTGGACCTGGTCGAGCGACCGCCTGACCAGTTTCTGACCTGACCGGAACGCCGGGGCGGTGCGCTGCGGTGCATCACCGATCATGACAGCCGCGAGGTTTTCGCCTGCCGCCTCGACAAGACGTGCGTGATCGATGTTGCCGGCGGCCGACACCACCATGCGGGTGGCGTTGTAATGCCGGCCACGATAGGCCTGCAGATCCTCGCCGGTGAAGGCAGACACCGTATCAGCGGTGCCGAGAATGTCGCGGCCAAGGGAATGGTCCGGCCAGGCAATGGCCTGGGCCACGTCGAACACCATGTCGTCGGGTGTATCCAGCGCAGCGGCGATCTCCTGCAGGATGACGCCTTTTTCGAGCGCAAGGTCGTCGGCATCGAACAGCGGGTTCATGACGATGTCGCTCATCACGTCGAGCGCGAGGCGCCAGTCGTCCTTCAGCACGCGGGCGTAGAAGGCCGTTTTCTCCATGGACGTCGATGCGTTCATGTCGCCGCCTGCAGCCTCGATCTGGACGGCAATGTCAAACGCGGTGCGCGATGGCGTGCCCTTGAACGCCATGTGTTCCAGCATGTGGGCAAGCCCGTTCTCGCGCTCGGATTCGTCACGCGCGCCGGCATTGGTCCACACGCCCAGGGCCACGGTTTCAACCTGCGGCATGAAGTGGGAGACAACGGTCACGCCATTGTCGAGCGGTGTGATGGTGACGCTCATGCTGTGGATGCCGCCCGTGTACGATCGGCGATGTATGATTTCACGGTCTCGAGGTCATTGGCCAGCACATCGAACCGTTCGGTGCGGCTCATCAGGTCACCGAGGCGCGGCGGCAGGGCGGGATGAACGCCGCAGGCAGCCTTCACGGCATCGGGGAACTTGGCCGGATGGGCGGTTGCGAGCGTCACCATGGGTGTGTCGTCAACCGCCTGGTCGCGGGCGACGGCATAGCCGACGGCGGTGTGCGGATCGAGCAGTTCGCCCGTCCCGGCCAGCGTATCGCGGATGGTTGCAGCGGTTTCGGCCTCGTCGGTGCGGCCTGCGGCAAAGCCGTTGCGGATATATTTCCACATCGGTTGCGGCATGGTGAAGGCACCCGACTGCTTGAGGCTGTCCATCAGCCGCCTGACCTCGCTTGCGTCCTTGCCGGCGGCCTCGAACAGCAGGCGTTCGAAGTTGCTCGACACCTGGATGTCCATGCTCGGGCTCTGGGTTGCCTCGACACCGGTCACTTCGTAACGGCCGGTCTGCAGGGTCCGGTAGAGGATGTCGTTGATATTGGTGGCAATGACAAGCTCGCCCATCGGCAGGCCCATGTGGCGGGCGACCTGGCCTGCAAAAACGTCGCCGAAATTGCCGGTGGGCACGCTGAAGCTGACCTTGCGCTCCGGTGCGCCAAGAGCCAAAGCCGTGGTGAAGTAATAGACGGTCTGCGCCATGATGCGCGCCCAGTTGATGGAGTTCACGCCGGACAGCAGCACCTTGTCCCTGAAGGCCCCGTCGGCAAACATCGCCTTCACGTGGGCCTGGCAGTCGTCGAAGGTGCCTTCCAGCGCGATGTTGTGCACGTTAGGCCGGCCCACCGTGGTCATCTGGCGGCGCTGTACGTCGGACACCCGGCCATGCGGATGCAGGATGAAGATGTCGGTGCGGGTGGAACTGGCAAAGGCATCTATCGCAGCACCCCCGGTATCGCCCGAGGTTGCCCCGACAATGGTCGCACGCCGGCCCGAGGCTTGCAGCGCATGGTCCATGAGCCGGGCCAGAAGCTGCATGGCGACGTCCTTGAACGCCAGCGTGGGGCCATGGAACAACTCCATCAGCCAGTGGTTCGCGTCCAGCTGCCGGAGCGGCACGACCGCCTTGTGGGCAAAGCCGGCATAGGCGTCGTTGATCATTGTCCGCAACGCGCCATCAGCGATCTCGTCTCCGACGAACGGCTTGATGACGGCAAACGCCACGTCGGTGTAGGGCTTGCCACGCAAGGCCCGCAATTCGCCGGCTGATATTTGCGGCCACGCCTGTGGCACGTACAGGCCGCCATCACCGGCCAGGCCGGCCAGCAAAACATCAACAAAGCCGCGCGGTTCGCCGGCTCCACGGGTGGATACATACTTCATGATTTACCGCCCCTCTGGGCGTCCTCAACATCGGCACGGCGGCGGCGGATGAACAGCCAGCTCATTACCACCATCACAATTGCCAGTGAATACCAGGTCAAGGCGTATTGCAGGTGATTGTTGGGCAAATCAACCTTCAGGTCCTCGGGATCCGGCATTGCCCCGCCGCCCGGCTCGCCAGCCGGTTCCACCTGCACGAAGACTGAAGCCGTGATCGGCGGCGGGTCGCCCGCGCCGTCAGCGATATCAGACGGCAAGGACGCGGCCATGCCGGGCAGGTCATACCAGTACCAGATCTGGCGGGCCGTGTCGGGCTCGGGCGAGAACAGGTTGCGGTCGCCCGCACGAACACGGGTGATGCCGGTGACGGTGATCTCGCCATCGGGCCGCCACCAGGCATCCGGGGTGTCGATCATCGGCTGGTCGATGAAGCCGCGATCCACCAGCACGATGAAACCGGACACGGCGATGAATGGCGTAATGACCTGGAACCCGGGCCTGTCGCCGCGCGCGCGGAAGACGTAGCGGGTGGCATCATGGCGGTAGCTACCGGTCATGCGCACGCGCAGGAAATCGACGTTGTAACCGTGCTCGATGCCAGCCTCGATATCGGTCAGCGCGACAGGGTTGGCCACGACCGCCGTCTCGCGCGAGGCGATGAGTTCCTGCTTCGCCTGGAGCCGCAGCATCTGCCAGGTGCCAAGTGCCAGCAGCAGCAGCGTGCCGATGGCCGCCGCAATGATGACAGCGCGATTGCCCTTGCGGGCACCGGCCGGTGAAGCGACCACTGGCTTCATCCGGCAGTGTCCTGGCTGCCGGGGCGTGCATTGGTCTGGAACTGGCGGTTGATCATGATGCCCTTGGCCGGGCGCAACAGGGCCAGCGGCAACAGCAGGGCCAGCGGAATGGCAACGATGGCATGCACCCAGTAGGGCGGTTGCCAGGTCAGTTCAACGAACAGGACGCCAACTGTTGCCAGTGTGCCGGCGATCAGCATGACGAACCAGGATGCACCGTCACCGGAATCCGCAAAGTCGTACTTCAGGTCACAGCGGTCGCATTGGGAGGCCACGGTCAGATAGCCAGTGAACAGCTTGCCCTGTCCGCAGCGTGGGCAGGTGCCGCGCAAGCCCGTGCCCACCGAGGATTGCGGCGGGTAGTATTTGCGGGCTTCTGTCATTGACCAGATGTTCCTGTATGGACGCGGGATTGAAAAGGGCCGCACGAGAAGGTTGCTTCCCATGCGGCCCCGGTTACTCGGTTGCGGCTGCCGTGCGGTCAGTGACCGCCGATGTTGGCACCAAAGCTGCCCCAGACATAGACGGCAGCAAACAGGAACAGCCACACCACGTCCACGAAGTGCCAGTACCAGGCGGCAGCCTCGAAGCCGAAATGGCGCTGTGGCGTGAAGCCGCCGGCCATCGCACGGAACAGGCAGACGATCAGGAAGATCGTGCCGACCAGAACGTGGAAGCCGTGGAAGCCGGTCGCCATGAAGAAGGTCGAAGTGTAGATGTTGCCACCGTTCTCGGCCTTGAAGGCGAAGGCTGCGTGCGAATATTCGTAAGCCTGCACGATGCTGAACAGGATGCCCAGTGCGATGGTGCAGATCAGGCCCCACTTCAGGCCGCGGCGGTCATTGTTGATCAGGGCGTGGTGAGCCCAGGTGACCGTGGTGCCGGACAGCAGGAGGATCAGGGTGTTAAGCAGCGGCAGGTGCCACGGGTCGAACACTTCCATGCCGGCTGGCGGCCAGACGCCCTGGGTCAGTTCCACGCGGGTGGCCTGGATTGCGGAGTTGGTATACAGCGCGGCTTCAAAGTAGGCCCAGAACCATGCCACGAAGAACATGATTTCCGAGGCAATGAACATCAGCATGCCGTAGCGCAAGTGCAACTGCACCACCGGCGTATGATCGCCATTGTTGGATTCATGCACGATGTCGCGCCACCACATGAACATGGTGTAGAGCACGAGCGCCATGCCGATGAAGAACAGCCAGGACACTCCCCATGTCTGGCCGCCGTGCATCCAGTGGACCGCACCGATGGCCATGGTGAGCGCGCCGATGGCGCCGACGAGCGGCCACGGACTGGGGTTCACCAGGTGATAATCGTGATTTTTAGCGTGGCTGTCTGCCATTGCCCTCTTCTCCCGCTGTGACGCCCGGATGTTGTTGCCTTTGTCCGGGTATTTTCAAGTTCAGTTATGTTCAGTTCAACCAAGTTGAACTTTCAGTTCAACTCAGTTGAATTTGTTCAATTCAACTCAGTTGACCGTACCGGTTTTCGCGGCGGTACCAGCAGCCGAAAGCTTGGCCGGCTGGGTTTCCGAGCGATAGAATGTGTACGACAAGGTGATCTCGCCAATGTTCTTCAGGTCCGGGTCGTTGACGATGTCCGGATCGACATAATAGGTGACCGGCATGTCGATGGACTGGCCTGGCTCAAGTGTCTGCTCGGTAAAGCAGAAGCACTCGATCTTCGAGAAGTAAAGGCCGGCCTTGGCAGGCGCCACGTTGAAGGTTGCCGTGCCGGTGACCGCTTCCCTGCCAGTGTTCACCGCATGGTAGAATGCAAGCGCCGTCTCGCCGATGCGGACCGTCTGCTCATGCTGCACCGGCTTGAACTGCCAGCTCAGGCCGACATTGATATTGGCGTCGAAGGTGACGCGAACCGTGCGATCAAGCACCACGTCGGAGGCGGCCTCGGCACGCTGCGTGGTGCCGCCGAAGCCGGTGACCTGGCAGAACAACTGGTACAACGGCACCGCGGCATAGGCCACGCCGACCATGCCGGCCGCAATCGACGCAGTCACTACTGCCACCTTCAGATTGTTTTTGCCGCCTGCACTTGCAGACATGAGGTCAAACTCCCGTAGGCATGCCCCGGTCACCCAGGCGCACGATGGTTGTGATGAACAGCAAGGCCATGAGGGCCACCAGAATGAGGGCCAGCGCGATGGAGCGCTTGCGGCGGCGCGCGGCTTCCTCCGGTGTGGGGGTGTAGGTTTCGATTTCCTGTTGCATGGCCATCGCCTCCTACACCATCGCCCAGACGTAGTAAGCGATACGGTCAACCAGCGTGGCGCCGAACATGGCGAAAAGATAGATGATCGAATAGCCGAACAGGACCTTGGGACCACGCTCGCCGGCCTTGCCGTCGCGGACGCGATAGACCGTCCAGGCATGCCGGATGAACTGTGCGGTGAGCAAGAAGGCAGCGATGGCATAGACCATCCCCGACACCCCGAACAGCACCGGCAGGGCCGCAACCGGCGCCATGGCCAGCGAATACCACCAGATCTGGTTGCGGGTGGAGTCGGTGCCCGCCACGTTCGGCAACATCGGCACGCCGGCGGTCTCGTAATCGCCCATCTTGAACAGGGCCAGCGCCCAGAAGTGTGGCGGCGTCCACATGAAGATGATGAGGAACAGCGACACGCTTGCCACATCGATGGAACCGGTCACCGCCGTCCACGCGATCATGGGCGGGAAGGCACCGGCGGCACCGCCGATGACGATGTTCTGCGGCGTCGAACGCTTCAGCCACATGGTGTATATGACGGCGTAGAAAAAGATCGTGAAGGCCAGCAGGGCTGCGGCCATCCAGTTGGCGGCAAGGCCCAGCATGGCAACCGAGCCAACCGACAGGGCAAGGCCGAAGTACAACGCTTCGCCGGGCTCGATGGCACCGCGCGGCACCGGCCGCTTCGCGGTGCGGGTCATCTGGCTGTCGATGTCGGCGTCATACCACATGTTCAGTGCACCGGAGGCACCAGCGCCCACCGAGATGCACAGCAGCGCCATGAAGGCTGTCCACGGATGAATGTCGCCAGGGGCCAGCACGAGACCGCACAATGCCGTGAAAATGACCAGCGACATGACGCGCGGCTTCAGCAGCGCCCAGTAGTCCCCGACCGAACCGTTGCTGCCCAGCGAAATCGCCGGGGCCGGTTCACGCGAGGTGATCATGTCTGTGGTTACGTCACTCATTTACAAAACTGCTTCCGGTTTCAGTCGGCCCTCGAGCGGCAAAGGCCGCTGGGGGAACCTGGTGCCCGGCCCGGAGACAGATGCCTCCGGGCCGGCCAAATTTGCTCTGCGCCGTGGCTTACTTGATCACGGGCAGCGTGGAGAACTGGTGGAACGGCGGCGGAGAAGACAGGGTCCACTCCAGCGTGGTTGCCGCTTCACCCCACGGATTGTCGCCTGCGACGCGCTTCTTCATGAAGGCTTCCACGATGCACCACAGGAAGATGAGGATCGAGAAGGCCGAGATGTAGGAGCCGATCGAGGAGATCATGTTCCAGCCGGCAAACGCATCCGGGTAGTCGATGTAGCGGCGCGGCATGCCGGCCAGACCCAGGAAATGCTGCGGGAAGAACAGCAGGTTCACGCCGATGAACTGCACCCAGAAATGCGCACGCGCCAGGGTGGAGTTGTACATGTAGCCGAACATCTTCGGGAACCAGTAGTACCAGCCAGCGAAGATCGAGAACACGGCACCCAGCGACAGCACGTAGTGGAAGTGGGCCACCACGTAATAGGTGTCATGCAGGCTGCGGTCGACACCGGCGTTGGCCAGCACCACACCCGTCACACCGCCGACGGTGAACAGGAAGATGAAGCCAATGGCCCACAGCATGGGGGTACGGAACTCAATGGAGCCGCCCCACATGGTGGCGATCCACGAGAAGATCTTCACACCCGTCGGCACCGCGATGACCATGGTTGCGGCAACGAAGTAGGCCTGCGTGTCCACGGCCATGCCGACGGTGTACATGTGGTGCGCCCACACGATGAAGCCGACGAGGCCGATGGCGACCATGGCGTAGGCCATGCCCAGGTAGCCGAAAATCGGCTTCTTCGAGAAGGTCGACACGATCTGCGAGATGATGCCGAAGCCCGGCAGGATGAGAATGTACACTTCCGGGTGAGCGAAGAACCAGAACAGGTGCTGGTAGAGGATCGGGTCGCCGCCGCCTTCAGGACGGAAGAACGAGGTACCGAAGTTGCGATCCGTCAGCAGCATGGTGATGGCACCGGCAAACACCGGCAGCGACAGCAGCAGCAGGAACGCGGTAACCAGTACCGACCACACGAACAGTGGCATCTTGTGCAAGGTCATGCCGGGTGCACGCATGTTGAAGATGGTGGTGATGAAGTTGATCACGCCCAGGATCGACGAGGCGCCGGCGATGTGCATGGACAGGATGGCATAGTCCACCGCTGGTCCAGGCTGTCCGGACGTTGAATAGGGCGGATACAGCGTCCAGCCACCACCCACGCCGTAGGTGCCCGGCGAGCCTTCGACGAACATCGAGGTCACCAGCAGGATGAGTGCCGGCGGCAGCAGCCAGAACGAGATGTTGTTCATGCGCGGGAAGGCCATGTCGGGCGCACCGATCATGATCGGCACGAACCAGTTGCCGAAACCGCCGATCATTGCCGGCATGACCATGAAGAAGATCATCAGCAGCCCGTGTGCCGTCACGAACACGTTGAACATGTTCTTGCCTGCATCAATGGCGTCAGCCGAGCTCTCGCCCACGCCGTAGACCATGTGCGCAAGGCCATGGAAATACTGGATGCCGGGCGACTGAAGTTCCATGCGCATGACAATCGACAGTAGACCGCCGACAAGGCCGGAGAAGATTGCAAACCACAGGTACATCGTGCCGATGTCCTTGTGGTTGGTGGAGAACAGGTAGCGCTTGAGCCCTGTCGGGTGATCGTCGTGCGCGTCGTGAGTTGCTGCTGCGTTGGCCATACTGGCGTTCCTCGCTTCTTTGCAATCAATCAGTTGTTGGTCGGCTGGTCGGCTGCATTGAGCGCCAGCTTGCCCTTGGTGGTCAGGATCGAGGCCAGATGCTTCTGGGCTTCTTCGACACCGGCCGTCTTGGCCTTTGCAAGCCACGCGTCATACTCGTCCTGGGCCACAACCCGGACGGTGATCGGCATGTAGGCGTGGTCCTTGCCGCACAGTTCGGAGCACTGGCCGTAATAGACGCCTTCCTTTTCAGCCTTGAACCAGGTTTCGTTGAGGCGGCCCGGCACGGCGTCGATCTTCGAGCCGAATGACGGGATGGTCCAGGCGTGCAGCACATCGCTGGCAGTCACGATCACGCGGACGATCTTGTTGGCGGGCACGACGACTTCGGTGTCGGTCGCCAGCAGGTAGGGCTCACCGTCCTGCAATTCTTCCTTGGCCTTCAGGTACTGGTCGAAGGACACGTCTTCACCGGGATATTCGTAGGACCAGTACCACTGGTTGCCGATGGCCTTGACGGTCATGTCTGCGGGGGGCAGTTCGCGCTGGAAGTACAGCAGGCGGAACGAGGGAATGGCGATGGCGATCAGGATCAGGATCGGCACCACTGTCCACACCACTTCAACGAAAGTGTTGTGCGTGGTCTTCGACGGCTGCGGATTGGCCTTGGCGTTGAACTTCACCATTACGTAGATCAGCAATGCCAGGACCAGCAGCGAGATAAGGGTAATGATGACGAGCAGGAAGTTGTGGAAGTCGGTGATGAACTCCATCACCGGCGTCGCGGCCCGTTGCAGGTTCATCTGCCACTCGACCGGCTGACCTAGCCCTGCCGCATTTGCCGGCGCGGCCAGCATGGTGACGAAAGCGAACGACGATAGAATCGCAAAAAGCTTGCGCATTGGTGCCCTCATTTAAAGCCGCCTGACGACGGTCTGCCCGTTGGCATTCTTTCTTGTCTTACCGCGACGGCCCGGAACATGCCTGTACCGGTCCATCATGCGGACTCAACTTCAACCATATTAGACTGGTGCCCGCAACTGTTACAGGCGCGTCAAAAATGCACGTACCTGCTTAAGACACAGGCAACTGCATTGCAAACATAGAAAAAGATGAATGTTACCTCGCGAGAGGTCGTCCAGTCAGGGTCGAGGCGGTGCAGCGGGCATCCGACTCCCCTTAGAAATGCCTCATTTCAACCCGATGGAAGCGTCCGCACACCAACCGCACCGGCCGCCTTTCATAAAGTCATGGCAGCCGGGTTGATAAATCGCCCTTGCGTCTGGCATACACTGCGGTCAGCAAGGGACGAGCGACAGTCCGGATACTCAAGGGAGCAGGAACGCAAGTGGTCAAGAAATCCAGCATGATTCGCGTGGTTGCAGCAGGTGCATTCACCATGGCACTGGCTGCAACGGCGCTGGCACAGCAGACCCCGCCCGGCTCGCCCAAGCAGTTTGGCCCGCGCGTGGACGGCGGCGGCGCACCGGGTGCACCGGCTGGCGCGCCCAACCGGCCTGCCCCCGACCTGATTGCCGAAAACGGCAAGTGGAAGGTTCAGTGCGAAAGCCGCCCCGCCGGCAAGGATGCCGAAGGCAATGACGTGCCTGCCATGAAGGCCTGTGCGATGGTGCAGGTAAGCCGCGACGAGGCGCGCCCGCAGGTTGCCCTGTCGCTGATCATGCGGGTGCAGAAGCAGGGCGGCAAGACCGGCACCATGATGCAGATCATGGCCCCGATCGGCGTCTTCCTGCCAACCGGCATCGCACTGGAAATCGACGGACAGGCCGTGGGCCGTGTGCCGTTCGTGCGGTGCCTGCCGCAGACCCGCGTGTCACCGCCGCTTTGCACGGCAACCGCAGAAGCGCAAACGGAAACGCTCGAGAAGATGCGCAAGGGTGCGACAGCCAACTTCATCATCTATGAAGCTCCGGGCAAGGCCATCAAGCTGCCGATCTCGCTCGAAGGCTTCACGGCTTCCTACAAGGCGCTGGCTGACAACAGCTGATCACGGCCTGGTCACCGGCGTGGCCGGAAGAGGCAGGGGTTGAATGGCCCGCAGGTTCACGCCAAGTTAGTGCCTGCAACAACATGGCGGCCTGGCCTCAACACGTCAGGCATCTGATATGTTGCGCGTTCCGCTGCCATGTCCTTGAGAGGAAGCGCCCGTGTCCGGCCAGCCCACATCCGACGACCTGTTCTACGCCAACTCCGGCCTGACGCGTGAGCGCGCGCTGGCGCTGACGGAAGACGCACTTGCGAAGGCCGACGACGGCGAACTGTTTCTCGAGTATCGCCAGTCGGAAAGCCTCGTGTTCGACGACGGCCAGTTGCGCACGGCAGCCTTCGACGTCAACCACGGCTTTGGCCTGCGCGCGGTCAGCGGCGAAGCCTCTGCCTATGCCCATTCCGCGGACCTGTCCGAGGCCGGCATCCGGCGCGCTGCCGAAACCGTACGCGCGGTGCAGACCGGCAGCGGCGAGGCAGGCCCCGGACCAGGCCGTACCAACGTCAGCCTGTACACCCCCGACAACCCACTCGACGCCATGGACTTCGAAGCCAAGGTGAAACTGCTACGCGACGTCGATGCGTTCACCCGCGATCTGGATGACCGCATCAAGCAGGTGTCGGTGTCATTGTCGGGTGAATGGCAGGCGGTCGACATCATCCGGCCGGGCGGAGAGATGATGTCGGACAGGCGGCCCCTCGTCAGGTTCAACGTGTCTGTGGTGATGGCGCAGGGCGACCGGCGCGGCAATGGCCAGCACGGCATGGGCGGACGGCAGGGCTATGGTGCCTTCATATCGCGCGACAACTGGCAGGCGGCTGCACGCGAGGCAACGCGCCAGGCGCTGGTATCACTTGAGGCCGAAGACGCGCCAGCAGGCGAAATGGACGTGGTGCTCGGACCAGGCTGGCCCGGTATCCTGCTGCATGAGGCAATAGGCCATGGCCTGGAAGGCGACTTCAACCGCAAGAAGACATCCGCCTTTTCCGGCCTGCTCGGCAAGCGCATTGCCGCACCGGGCGTCACCATCGTCGATGACGGAACGCTGGCCGACCGGCGCGGCTCGCTGAGCATCGATGACGAGGGCACGCCTGCGCAATCCACCACGCTGATCGAGGACGGCATTCTCGTCGGCTTCATGCAGGACCGGCTCAACGCGCGGCTGATGGGGGTTGCGCCCACCGGCAACGGCCGGCGCCAGTCCTATGCACATCACCCGATGCCGCGCATGACCAACACCGTGATGCTGAATGGCGAGATGAAACCGGCCGACATCATCGGATCGGTGAAGAACGGTCTTTATGCGGTATCTTTCGGCGGCGGCCAGGTGGACATCACATCGGGCAAGTTCGTGTTCTCGTGCACCGAGGCATACCGCATCGAGGACGGCAAGATCGGCGCGCCGGTCAAGGGTGCCACGCTGATCGGCAACGGACCGGATGCACTGACCCGGATCTCGATGATCGGCAACGACATGGCGCTTGACCCCGGCATCGGCACTTGTGGCAAGAACGGCCAGGGTGTGCCGGTCGGCGTTGGTCAACCCACCCTGCGGCTGGACCGGATCACGGTTGGCGGCACGGCGGCCTGACGCAAGGCTATTGGGAAAGCCCGTGACCATTACCACCCTGATTTGCGACTTCGACGGCGTGATGTCCGGCTACGACACGCGGCTGCGCCTTGATGCGCTGGCCGGCATGTGCGGGCTTGAACGCGACGACGTGCATGGGCGGTTGTGGCTGTCCGGGTTCGAGGATCGGGCCG
Organism: uncultured Alphaproteobacteria bacterium; assembly: GCA_963700735.1. Taxonomy (GTDB): domain Bacteria; phylum Pseudomonadota; class Alphaproteobacteria; order Rhizobiales; family Aestuariivirgaceae; genus Anderseniella. The sequence goes on along the minus strand of CAVOYR010000004.1, from coordinate 150,812 downwards.
ATGCCGGCAGCCACCCTGATCCCGACGGATATCTAACCGCGTTCTGCAATCACCTCGGCAAGGCAATCACGCGGGCACAGTGGATCGAGGCACGGCTGGCCGCCATGCGGCACTGGCCCGAGATGCACGAACTGGTCCGGCAGGCGTCAGCGCGGGTGCGCATTGCACTGCTGACCAACAACGGACCGCTGACCCGCCAGGCATTCGGCACGCTGGCTCCGCATACACAGCAGCTGTTTGCGCCACACCTGTTCTTTTCCTACCAGTTTCGCACCAAGAAGCCGGACCCGGCCATCTTTCACGCCGTCGCCGGAAAGCTGGGGGCTGCCCCCGAAGAATGCCTGTTCGTGGACGACAAGCTGCACAATGCCAACGGGGCCAGCAAGGCAGGGATGTGCGGTGTTCACTTTACCGGGGTTGCCGCATTCAGGCAGGCACTGGCGGACGCCGGGCTTGTGGAGCAAGGCGCATGAGCGCGACCGGCCGGCCACGCGTCGGCGCGCGCTTCGTGACCGGGTCTACCATGAAGCACGTCGTGGTGATGACCTTCACCAGTGCCATCGGCCTGATGGCGATGTTCATGGTGGACCTTGTCGACCTGTGGTTCATCACCCTGCTCAACATCATCGAGGCCACCGCTGCCATCGGCTTTGCCGGCACCATCGTGCTAGCCAACCTGTCGGTTGGCCTGGGCGTGTCGATTGGCGGTGGCGCGCTGGTCGCCCGCGCGCTCGGGCGCGACGATGAGGACGGTGCCCGCGAGGCCGCCTCGTCTGCGCTGGTGCTGTCGATGGCAACGGGCGTGCTCATGGCGGTGATCGTGGGCGTGTTCGCGCGGCCCATGCTCGGCCTGCTGGGCGCCAGCGGCGAGACGCTTGAGATTGCCCGCTCCTACCTGCTGGTACTGCTGCCGGGCTTTGCCCTGCTGGCGGGTGCCATCACGCTGAGCTTCACATTGCGCGCCATCGGCGATCCGGGCCGGGCGATGTACGTGACGCTGACCACTGCCATTGCCAACGCCATCCTCGACCCGATCTTCATCTTCGGGCTGGAGCTAGGGGTTGAAGGGGCGGCGCTGGCAACGGTGTTTGCCAACCTCGCGTCCTTCGGCGTAGGCTTCTACTGTCTGCAGCGCCATCACGGCTTCCTGGTCAGGCCGACGCTGGCCAGCATCAAGGCGAGCCTGAAACCGATGTCGCGCATAGCACTTCCCGCCATCGCGACGCAGCTTGCCACGCCGTTCTCGATTGCCTACCTGACCGCCGTTACCGCCCAGTTCGGCACCGACGCGGTTGCAGCGGTTGCCGTGATCAACCGGCTCATTCCGGTGGCCTTCGGCATCATATTCTCGTTGTCCGGCGCGGTTGGCCCGGTGGTCGGCCAGAACTATGGCGCGGCCCGGCTGGACCGGGTGCGGCAGACCCTGATCGACGGGTTCAAGTTCTCCACCGCCTACACCATCGTCATCAGCGCGATCATGCTGGCGCTGGCCCGCACCCTGCCCGGCTGGTTCAATGCCACCCCGGAAGCGGCAAAGCTGATCACGTTTTACTACACGTTCATCGCCGTGACCTGGGCCTTTGCCGGGGTGCAGTTCGTGGCGCAAGCGGCTTTCAACAACCTCGACAAGGCATCCTGGTCGATGTGGTTCAATTGGGGCAAGGCGACCATTGGCACCATCCCGCTGCTGCACCTGGGGGCGAACCTTGCCGGGGCGCAAGGAACGCTGATTGCCATGGGAGCGGCAAATGTCATATTCGGCATCGCTGCAGCCCTGACCGCCTTCTGGCTGGTCGGCGCACTTGAAGACAGGGACAAGGCCTGGAAGGCAAGCCAATGACAAAGACCGATGCACCCGAACTCATCGACATCATCCTGGCTGCCAACGATGGCCGCACGGCTGGCGCGCTGGCGCTGGCGGGCAGCTACACCGTCGATACTGCAGAGAAAGCACTGCGCACACATGTGCGCGAGATCGGCCACAAGATGGCCCTCAAGGCGCAGTCACCGGAAGAACTGGACCTGCTGCTGGACGTCATCGAGGCAGGCGAGCACGACGATTACCTGACCAACCCCGATGCCTGCTGTCGCGCGAGGCGATCGAGGAAGGCGAGGAGATCCTGATCCATCTCTATGGCTCGCTTGATGCAGCACGTGCCGTGGCCCGGCGGCTGCGCCGGCCGCATGGCATCACGGAAGAGAAGATGGAACGCATGATGACGCTTGCCGCCACCTTGTGCGTTGCAGGGCTGGTCAGGCGCGGCAAGACAAGCTTCATGGCAGCGTCATCTACGGGCGGTATGGGCGGTGCGGGTGCAACGTTCCTGCAGGAGCTGTTCTCCGCGATCATCAAGGGCATTACCCATGTACCACCACGCCGCAGGCGGCGGCGCAACCGGGCGACCTACGCCAACTCCTACAAGACATCGCGCAAGCGCAAGCGGCAGCAGCGCAGGTCCACCCGCACGTCGAAACCAAGCCTCGCCGATGTATTTGGGGACTTGATCAAACGCACTATATGATGCGCCATAACTCGATCCGCCGGACAGACACCGGTCACACCAGCCAGGGAGCAGGTTCACCATGAACATCGTCGAAATGATTGCCCGGTCGCACAATGGCCGCGGCCTGGACATGCTGGGCCAGCAGTTTGGCCTGACGCGCGAGCAGACGCTGCAGGCTGTCGCAGAGCTTGCGCCAGTGGTGGCATCGGGCGTGCGCCAGAACACCCGGCAGGATGATGGCGTGGTGTCGCTGCTCAATGCCCTGTCGGGCGGACATCACGAGCGGTATCTCGAAGACGACAGCGCCATCCAGAGTGAACAGGTTCGGCAGGAGGGTAACGCAATCCTCGGTCACCTGTTCGGCGACAAGCAGGTCAGCCGCGAGGTTGCCATGCACGCAGCCGGGTCGACTGGCATCGGCTCGGCCATCCTGAAGAAGATGCTGCCGGTGATTGCCTCGATGGTGCTGGGCGCGATCTTCAAGCAGATGACCGGCGGCGGGCAAGCCAGCGAACGCCGCCCGGCCCCGCAACCTGAGGCCGGTGGCGGGCTGGGTGATATTCTCGGCGATATTCTCGGGGGCGGCCAACAACCTCGCCAGCAAGGCGGCGGAAGCGGCGGTGGGCTGGGTGACATTATCGGCGACATTCTTGGCGGCGGCCAGCAGCGTGAACCGCAGCAGCAGCGTGCCCCGCAGCAGCAAGGCGGTGGCGGGCTGGATGACCTGTTGCGTGATGTACTGGGCGGTGGCCAGCAGCGTGAACCGCAGCAGCAGCAGCGCCGTGCCCCGCCGCAAGGTGGCGGCCTTGACGACCTGCTGCGCGACATACTTGGCGGTGGCCGCAGTGCGCCGCAGGACTCAGGCTACGACGACCAGGCAGTCAAGCGTGGCCGTGAAACGCTGGACGACATACTCGGCGGCGATACCAGGACAGGGTCCGGCAACGCCGCCGATGATTTGCTCGAGTTGGTCAGGCGCAGAACCGGTCAACGCTGAGACCGGGCGAACTTGCGCCGGCGCGCCGACAGCGACTGAAGTTCATGGGCCGCATTGAGGGCGAGTGGCAGCCGGGCGGCCCACTCCACCTCGGCGCGGCTGACGCCGATGTCGGCGAGCATGCGGTCATCGAGGTCCTGCAGGTTGCTGACCTTGCGGCGGGCCTGCCAGTTGCGGAGCATCTGCCTCAACCTCGACGAGACACCGGGGGCGGAATCACTGCGGTGATAATGCGTTGCATGTTCGGTCATGACACAAGTCTCCTGTTCTCGCAGAGCATGGTTTCTGCGGGTTGAGCCCCCTTCTGCGGGTGGCGGGTCAGTCCATCTGGTGACGTGAGCTCAATATGACGGTTGACTTGATATCATTCCAACGAATAGTATTTATGAAAGTCATCAATCTTTCTGATGGAGGTGACCGCCATGATCGCCAACTTCGACATCGACCTGCTCAAGACCTTCGCCGTGCTGGCCGAGACCGGCAATTTCACCCGGACCGCGCAGGAGGTCGGGCGCACGCAGTCGGCTGTGTCCATGCAGGTGAAGCGCCTTGAGGAGCTGGTCGGCAAGCCGCTGATCTCGCGCGATGGCCGCACGAACACGCTTACCGGCGATGGTCAGATGATGCTCGACTATGCCCGCCGGATGATCCTGATCAACGACGAGGCGATGACGGTTTTCACGCGGCCCGCCGTATCGGGTCACGTGCGACTGGGCACGCCCGACGACTATGCCGAGCGCGTGCTGCCGGACGTGCTGGCCCGTTTTGCCCGCACCCATTGCAAGGTGCAGGTGGATGTGGATTGCCAGCCCAGCCGGCGGCTGATCGACATGGTCAAGGCAGGCGAACTCGACCTCGCCCTGATCACTTGCGATACCGACGTGATGAACGTGCAGACAGTGCGCAGCGAGCGGCTGCTGTGGGTCACATCGGCCAAGCATTCGGTGCATCGCGCGGCCGTGTTGCCAGTTGCGATGTCGCAATTCGGCTGCAGCTGGCGGCAGATGGCCGTCGACTCGCTCGAGGCGGCAGCGCGCGACTATCGCATCGCCTATGCCAGCAGCAACTCGGTGGCGGTTTCATCGGCAGTGCTGGCCGGGCTGGCCGTGGCGGCCCTGCCGGAAATCTGCATCCGGCCCGGCATGCGCGTGCTGGGCGAGGCCGACGGCTTTCCACCACTGGGCCTGTTCGACATCGGGCTGATCCGGTCAGCGAAGTCCAGCGAGGCAGTGGATTCGCTGGCGAGCCACATCGCCGATACGATGTGCTGCCTGACGCCATCCGGCGCGATGGGCGTTGCGGCGGAGTAAGCAGATAGTTCGACTGTCTGGCCGGCTTCATCCACTTCGACTCAAGAATGGACCTACACTTAATGACAACAATCTACATGTTTTCCGCTCAAAAAGCGGTCGCAACCGGACACCCAACTTCGGGATTAAAGTTTTTAGTCCTAGCGGGGTCTACTGCAATGGAAGATGGCTCACCGAATGAGAAACGTGATCGAGCAGACCGAGACAATCTAGTCAGAGACGGAATTTTAGTACAGCACCTGCATCATGCAGGCGTTCTTGTTTTCACTTGTGACCATGAATTCAGTAGTCCCAGCAAGGCAGGCGGCGTGATACGAGACGGTAACTGCAGCGGGCCAGAGGCTTGGATCAACACCAAAACAGGTTCTTCGCTGAAACATGATAGGGCCGCCTCGAAACCATAACCAGACCACTGTCCAATCATGTCACCCTCGGGCTTGTCCCGAGGGTCCGGTAGCGCTGACAACCATGGATCCCCGGCACAATGCCGGGGATGACTATGTGGGGATGCCATGCACGTCACGGGACCCAGCCTGGGCCCCGGAACAAGTCCGGGCATGACAATGTTGGGGATGCGGCTAGCGGCCCGGCGGCACCACCTCGTAGCCCTTTTCTTCCGGCTCGTCGTCGACCAGTTCCGCCGGGAAGCCATCGGCCAGGATAGACAGGCCGGTTGCCTCTTCCAGACGGCGGATGATGTCGTCGGAGTTGGCGCGCTCGCCATAGCGCTTCTGGCCGTCCTTCATGATGTCGATGATCAGCGGCGAGATTTCCAGCGGAACCTTGTGCTGGTGGGCAATCTTCTGGAACAGGCCGATGTCCTTCAGCACCAGGTCGATGGTGAAGTTCACGTCGCGCGAGCCGTTGAGGATGAGCTGGCTCTCGGTCTCGTGCACGAAGCTGGTGCCGGAGGAAATCTTCATCGCCTCGTAGGTGGTGGCCAGATCAATGCCGGCCGCCGCCATGGTGGTCAGCGCCTCGCAGCAGGTCAGCAGGTTGGCGGTGGCGAGGTAGTTGGTCATCACCTTCAGCGTGGACGCCGTGCCCAACGGGCCGGTATGCAGCACGCGCCGGCCCAGCGTCGTGGTCAGCGGCAGCACCTTGTCAAAAGCCTCGCGGTCGCCGCCGACGAAGATCGAGATGTTGCCGGTATCGGCACGGTGACAGCCGCCCGACACGGGGCACTCGACGGCGAACGCGCCCCTGGCCTTGACCTTTTCGGCGATGCGCTTCACTTCGCCGGCGTCGGTGGTGGACATCTCCATCCACACCTTGCCTTCAGAAAGGCCGGCAATGATGCCGTTCTCACTCTCCAGCACGTCCGAGCATGCCTTGGGCGACGGCAGGCAGGTGATCACCACGTCGCACATCTCAGCCATCTGCTTCGGCGACTCCGCCCAGCTGGCACCGCGATCGATGAATTTCTGCGCCGCCTCGCGGTTGAGGTCATGCACAACGGTGTCAAACCCGTTGCGCACCAGGCTGCCCGCCAGCTTGCCGCCCACATTGCCGAGACCGATAAATCCTACTTTCATGATCATCTATCCTGTTGAATCAGTCATTCCATTCGGCCGGGTCTTCGCCCGGTGCGATATGCAAATCATCCATGTCCGTCAGCGGATGGGCCAGCGCCACCGCCTCGTTCAGCTCCACGCCAAGGCCCGGCGCGGTTGGCGGAATGACGAAACCGTCCTCGAACTGCATCGGCTTGATGAGGATGTCGGCGTGGAAGCCACCCCACTGCTCTATGCTTTCAAGGATCAGGAAGTTGGGCGTGCAGGTTGATATCTGCACGTTGGCCGCACCCTCGATCGGCCCGCAATAGAGGTGCGGCGCGATCTGCGCATAATGCGCCTCGGCCATGCCGGCGATCTTCTTGGCCTCCAGCAGGCCGCCCACCCGGCCCAATGCCATCTGCAAAATCGAGGCAGCGCCTGTCTCCAGCACGCGGGCGAATTCGTACTTGGTGCAAAGCCGCTCGCCGGTGGCAACGGGGATCTTCGTCGAGCGGGCGATTTTCGCCATCTCCTCCGGCATTTCAGGCGGGCACGGCTCCTCGAACCACAGCGGATCGTAGGGCTCCAGCCTGCGCGCCAGCCGGATGGCGCCGGAGGTGGTGAACTGGCCATGGGTGCCGAACAGCAGGTCCGCCTTGTTGCCGACAGCCTCGCGGATCTTCTTGCAGAACTGCTCCGACAGGTCCATGCGCTCAAGGCTGGGCATGTGCGGGTCGAACGCCGTGTAGGGACCGGCGGGATCGAACTTCAGCGCGGTGAAGCCCTGGTTCACATAGTGCACCGCGCGCTCTGCCGCCGCGTCGGGGTCATAGTAAACCTTGTTGCCCTCATCGGTGTAGGCATAGGCGTCCACGTCGGCGGGTGCATAGAGGTAGGTGTAGGAGCGCAGCCGGTCATGTACACGGCCTCCCAACAGCTCATACACAGGCTTTTCCACAGCCTTTCCACAGATGTCCCACAGCGCCATCTCGATGCCGGACATGACGCCCATGAGCGTAATGTCGGGGCGCATCGAGTAGCCGCGCGAATAGGTGCGGCGCCAGAACTTCTCGATGTGGAAGGGGTCGATGCCCTCGACATTGCGCTGGAACACGTCCTCGATCATCTTGACGATGACATGCGGTGCGAAGGTGGCATTGTAGACCTCGCCGACGCCCTCGATGCCGTTGTCTGTCACGAGCTTGAGGAAGATGAAATACCGCCCGCCCCGGCGCGGTGGCGGGTTGGCTACGACGAACGTCTTCAGTCCGGTAATCTTCATGAGCGATGCGGCCTCCCTCATTGCTGCGCCGGGCAATAATTCATCGGGCGGCGGCAAAACACAGTGCCACCAGCGACATGGAGATGTCGGAAGTGGTCAAAACTGTCAGACGATGGTGAAACCCGGAATGGCCATGATGGCCCATGCAGCAAGCAGCGTCGCGCCAGATGCCAGCGCCAGCTTGGCAAGGCCACCGACGCGTGCCTCGTTGCCGTGCGACAGGTGATGCCTGGTCCGGTCAACGCCCGACAGGATCGACAGCAGGCCGTCGAACCCGAGCGCGCATCCCATTGGCACGAACCAGAACGCCAGTGCCTGAACGGATGCGTGAACCGGCGCGCCGGACTGGCGGGCAATCACCAGCCAGCAGAAGGATGCAGCCAGCCCGGTTACCGTTGCCAGCATCACGATGGTGGTGACCGGCACCAGCGGACCTGCATTGCCCAGCCCCTGCGCAAGCCACGGCATGCTGGCCAGCGGGCGCAGGCACTGGCCGCAACGGCGCTGGTCTGCGAGCAGGGTTTGCTTGCATACGGGGCACGAGGCTTCGCTGGCGGCGGCGACTGACATGCATGCCACTATCGCATGCCGCGGGTTTAAGCCTGCTTAAGGTCTCAAAATGCCCGTTCAGAACGCGAAATCACGGAATACCCGGTCGACGTCGCCTTCCCAGGGTCCATTGTACAACGACAACAGGTCATCTGCTGCAGAGCTGCCGGACTGGGCAATCTCGTCGAGCACGTCGATGAACTTGGCCTCGGTCTTGTCGCCCGGTCCCATGTGGCCACGGGCATCGAGCCCGCCACGGGCAATGGCCAGCACGTCCAGCGCGACGTCCTGCAGCTTGCGGCCGCGCACCGTTGCGGTCAGCCCTTCAACCGGCACCGCATCGCGCAGGGTCTGGCGGTCTTCCTGGGTCCAGTCCTTGACCAGATCCCAGGCGGCGTCGAGCGCAGACTGGTCATAAAGCAGCCCGGTCCACAAGGCCGGCAGCGCACACAACCGCCGCCAGGCGCCCGCGTCCGCGCCGCGCTGCTCGATGAACTTCTTCAGCCGAACCTCGGGGAAGATGGTGGTCAGGTGATCGGCCCAGTCCTTCATGGTTGGCAACTCGCCGGGCAGAGCCGGCAGCCGGCCCGCCATGAAATCCGCAAAGCTCTGGCCGGTGGCATCGATATACTTGCCGTCACGATTGACGAAGTACATCGGCACATTGATGGCATAATCGACGTAGTGCTCGAAGCTGAAGCCGTCGTCGAACACAAACGGCAGCATGCCGGTGCGGTCCGGGTCGGTATCCTTCCAGATTTCGGAGCGGAAGGTCCGGTAGCCGTTCGGCTTGCCCTCGGTGAACGGCGAGGCCGCAAACAGTGCGGTGGCAACCGGCTGCAGTGCAAGGCTGACGCGCATCTTCTGCACCATGTCCGCCTCGGAAGAAAAGTCCTGGTTCACCTGCACGGTGCAGGAGCGGAACATCATGTCCCGGCCGAGCTTGCCCTTGCTGGCCATGTACTCGCGCATGATCTTGTAGCGGCCCTTGGGCATGATCGGGATGTCGTCCAGCCCCCACTTCGGCTGGAAACCGAGGCCAAGAAAGCCGATGCCCAGTTCATCGCCCACTTCGCGGACCTGCATCAGGTGTTCGTGCACTTCCTGGCAAGTCTCGAATACCGTGTTGAGCGGCGCGCCGGACAGCTCGAACTGGCCACCTGGCTCCAGCGAAACATTGCCGCCGGTTGCCGGGTCGGACAGACCGATGATGTGGCCACCCTCGATCACCGGCAGCCAGCCGAAACGGTCCGCCATACCGTCCAGCAACGCCTTGATCGAGCGTTCGCCAAAATAGGGAACCGGCTCCAGCGTGTCGGTGAGAAAGGCAAATTTCTCGTGCTCGGTGCCGATGCGCCAGTCTGCCTTCGGCTTCGAGCCGGACTCGAGATATCGGACGAGCTGCTCCTTGCTCTCGATCGGTGCACGGGTTTCTGCGGTATCCGGAACGGCGACGCTCATACCTTGATCCAATGTTCGCAACCGCCAAAACGCCGGCGGTGTGCAGCTTCCAAAATTCGGGACATTCCGTCTAGCGCGCGGGACCGGGCACGGGCAAGTCAAACATTTTGATGGCTGGCTAACCCCGGCTTGCGAGGGCAGCGTCTTGCCGGTAGCGGCGCATCCACTGGCGGTTGATATCGTCGGACAGCCTGGCCACGCCGGGCCTGATTGCTGCCTGACCGGGCACGCTCACGCCGAGCTTGCGGCAAATGGTGGCGAGGGCTGCGGCGGGGTCGGCGGAGAAGGTTTCATAGACGATGCGCACCGGTTCGATGCCCTGCTCATCGAACCAAATATTCCACGCTGCATCACTGGCTTCAATGGTTTCAAGTGCCGACCTGATCTGGCCGAAGTCGTAGACTGGTTCGGCGGGTGGTGCGAGACGTTCAACCTCGGAGCCATCGGGCGCGATGTGCCAGAGGCCGGTTTGCCGGGCCTTGGTAAGTGATACAGCCTGGGCCAGCTTGTCATTGCGCGACAGGTGCACATAGGCGAGCTTGCCGAAGGCCGCTCGCAACAGTGCAGAGTCCGGCTCATGTCCGGGAAACAGTGTGCCAAGCACGTTGCAAAGCTCGCCCAGGTTTTCCTGCATCAGCCGCATGCCGAACAGGCGTGTGCCGGCTTTGCCCGCCCGGATCACCGCCTCGAGATAGAGCCGCTGAAAGGCGGCTTCTGGCAGGGTCTCGCGCGCCGGCAGCCCCCATTCGGCCGCCCACCAGCCGATGAACCTCGCGCCATAGAACGAGTCCGGTTCGCCTGCCTGCCCCGTCGACGTCAGCAGGTTGCATAGCAGCGTGCTGCCGGTGCGCGGCGTGCCGCAAATGATGTAGCCATCATACATCAGATCCAGTCGCCCACCGTTGCCTGCACCAGGGCCAGCACGGCAACGGCGGCGGTATCGGCGCGCATGATGCGGGGCCCGAGCGACAGGGCGACGGCCTGCGGCAGGGAGCGGATCATCTGGCGTTCGTCGTCGGAAAAGCCACCCTCAGGACCAAGCAGCACCGCCAGCGGCCGGCCCTTCAAGGGTGCCAGTGCCTTGACCGGGTCGGTGAGGTCGGCTGCCTCGTCACAGAAAACCAGCACGCGATCCGAGCCCAGGCCGGCCAACGCTTCCGCGAGCCTTACCGGATCATGCACCTCGGGCACGTACACCATGTTGCACTGCTCCGCCGCCTCGATGGCGTTGGCGCGCAGGCGGTCCGTCTTCACCCGCTCAGCCACGGTGTGCTGCGTGATGACCGGCCTGATGCAGCGTACGCCCATTTCGGTGGCCTTCTGCGCGAGGTAGTCGAGCCTTGCGCTTTTCAGTGGCGCAAACAGGTACTCGATGTCGGGCGGCGGGGTTGCTGCACGCAGCTGCTCCACCACCTCGACGGCGGCTGCCTTGCGATGCGCTCCCGAAATGGTGCACTGCCATTCGCCATCGCGTTCGTTGAACAGTCGCACGGCGGCCCCTTCGCCCAACCGCAACACGTTCACCAGGTAATGCGATGCCTCGCGCGGCAGGACCAGCTCTGCCCCGCCTGCCAGTTGTTCGCCGAAATGAAGACGCGGGACGCGGCCCTGTGACTTTGCCATGACCGGCATGCTATCACCCAAGGCAGCGCATCGCGCAACTCGAAATCGGCTGTTTCCATTGGCCGCGACATTGCGTTAACACTCATCGGGCTATGACTGAATCAACCGACACAGATGGCCGCGTCGCCGACGCCGAACATGCCCACTGGGCAGACCGGGTGCTGCCGCCGGGCTGGCGCCCCTACGCGCGGCTTGCGCGGCTGGAACGGCCGATCGGCTGGTGGCTGCTGCTGCTGCCGGGCTGGTGGGCAATCGCGCTGGCGCAGGTTCCATCCGGCGGCGGGCTGCCGAACGTCTGGTACCTGGTGCTGTTCCTTGTCGGGGCCGTCGTGATGCGCGGGGCCGGCTGCACCTTCAACGACATCGTCGACCGGGACTTTGACGGCTCGGTCGCACGCACGCGCTCGCGGCCCATACCGTCGGGCCAGGTGTCGGTGCGCAATGCGAAGATCTTCATGATTGCGCTGTCGCTGACCGGGTTCCTGGTGCTGATCCAGTTCAACTGGTTCGCCATCGGGCTTGGCGTACTGTCGCTTGCGACGGTTGCCATCTACCCGTTCATGAAGCGGTTCACCTACTGGCCGCAGGTGTTTCTGGGCATCGCCTTCAACTGGGGCGCGCTGCTGGGCTGGGCAGCGGTGCGCGGCGAGCTGGAACCGGCTTCGATACTTCTGTACCTTGGCGGCATCTCGTGGACGCTGGCCTATGACACCATATATGCCCACCAGGACAAGGAAGACGACCTGCTGATCGGCATCAAGTCCACGGCGCTGAAGTTCGGGGCCAGTACGCCGTACTGGCTGGCCGGGTTCTTTGCGCTGGCACTGCTGTTGATCGGGGCGGCAGGCCACACGGCTGGCGCCGGTGTCATTTTCTTCGCGGCACTTGCAGGGGCGGCGCTGCATGCAACGTGGCAGATGACGCGGCTCGACATTGACGACCCGGCCCGCTGCCTGGTGCTGTTCCGGTCCAACCGCCATTTCGGCCTGATCATTTTTGCAGGCTGCGTACTAGACAGCCTTGCCAGGATTTCCACATGAGCCAAGACAACCTGCATGAATTCGCCGCCCACCTGCTCGATGCAGCGCGCAAGAGCGGAGCTGACGCTGCCGACGTGCTTGGCGTCGAGGCCACGGGGCTGACGGTCAAGGTGCGCCACGGCAAGTCCGACGAGATCGAGCGGGCGGAAACCCAGGATTTCGGCTTGCGCGTGTTCGTGGGCGGCTCAAGTGCCATCGTATCGGGTGCCATACGGTCCAAGGCCGACGTGGCCACCATGGCCGAGCGCGCCATCGCCATGGCGAAGGTGGCCCCGCCCGACCCGAGCGTCCGGCTTGCTCGAGCCGTCTTCCAGCATGATCGGGGCAGATGGGCTCGACCTGGATGACGGCGTAGAACCGTCTGCCGAAACCCTTGCCGAGCTTGCCATTGCCGCCGAGGCCGCCTGCCTCGAAGTCAAGGGCGTCAGCCAGACCGACAGCGCCACGGCGCACTCGGGCCGCCGCCGGGTGGTGGTTCTCAACACGCTGGGCTTCGACAGGGGCTATGGCCGGTCGGGGCACTTCGTGTCGGCGACCGCCATTGCCGGTGAAGGTACCGGCATGGAGCGTGAGTCCGACTATACATCGAAGGTGCACTTCGCCGAGCTGGACGACCCGTCAGCCATAGGCAGGCGCGCCGGCGAACTGGCAGTCAGGGCGCTCAACCCGCGCAAGATGACCTCGCGCAAGTGCCCGGTGATCTTCGAGGCACGGGTTGCCAGCACGTTTCCCTCGCTGCTGGCGTCTGCCGCCAACGGGTCCGCTGTTGCCCGCGGCACCAGCTTCCTGAAGGACTCCATGGGCGAGGCCGTGTTCAGCGCAGGGGTGCGCATCATCGATGACGCCTGCAAGGTGCGCGGCAGCGCCAGCAGGCCGTTCGATGCCGAGGGGCAGGCCTGTACCAGCCTGAACCTGGTCGAGGACGGCGTGCTTCAAACCTGGCTGCTGGATGGCCGCACCGCGTTCAAGCTGGGCCTTGCCAGCAATGGCCGCGCGGCACGCTCTACCGGCGGGCAGCCGTCACCGTCTTCAACCAACCTGTGGCTCGAAGCCGGCACCAAAACCGCAGAAGAACTGATGCGTGACGCAGGTACGGGCGTGCTGATCACGTCGATGTTCTCGTCTGGCGTGAACCTGATCACCGGGGACTTTTCGCGCGGGGCGGCCGGGCTTTACTTCGAGAACGGCGAAATCGCCTACCCGGTGTCCGAGATCACCATCGCCGGCAACCTCAAGCAGATGTTCGCCAACCTCACACCAGCCAGCGACCTGACGTTCCGTGGCAGCGTGAACGCGCCGACCTGCCTTGTTGAAGGAATGACCGTTGCAGGCGCGTGACAAGGCAACCACTCCGCTTGACCTTGTGCGGGTGCACGAGCAGCTGTGCGAGGCGGTGCGCGAGGCGGGCGAGCTGGCGCTTGGCATGTCGCGCGCCGGCGTCCAGACCTGGGACAAGCATGACGGCACGCCGGTGTCCGACGCCGACATCGCGGTAGACAAGCTGCTTGCGGCACGCCTGGGCGATGCCGTTCCCGAGGCGGGCTGGCTGTCGGAAGAAACCGTGCGCAGCGAGGCTACGCAGGGCTCGGACCTGGTCTGGATCGTTGATCCCATCGACGGCACGTCAGCGTACATCGGCGGAACCGGCCACTGGTGCGTCGGGGCAAGCCTGGTGCAGCATGGCCGGCCCGTGCTGGCGTGTGCCTATGCCCCGGTGCAGCAGAAGTTCTACGAGGCGGTGCGGGGTGGCGGTGCCCGGCTGAACGGTTCGGCCCTACAGGTGTCCGCCGTGACAGACCTGGAAGGCGCCCGCATCGTGGCGCACACCAGCGTACTCAAGGCAACCCGCTGGCGCAGTGGCCTTGCACCCGCCATGACGTGCGCCATGACGACGTCGCTCATCCTGCGGCAGTGCCTGGTGGCGACGGGGGAGTACGATCTTGCGCTGGCGTTCGGCATGAAGTCGGACTGGGACCTGGCACCGGGCGACCTGATGGTGAGCGAAGCAGGCGGCAGCGTGCGCGACATTGAGGGCCGGCCGCCGGTCTACAACCAGGCCTGCACCCGGCAAAACGGGCTGATGGCCGGGCCACCCGCCCTGCTTGACGCGTTGGGCGAACGGCTGCATAGAGGCGGCTGATTTCGCTGCACTGCAACATTTCACGGGAGACCGCGCCCCATGACCGACAAGTCCAAACAGCCAGACCAGCTCCTCCACCTGGTTTTCGGGGGAGAGCTTGAAAGCCTGGACGGCGTGAGGTTCAAGGACCTCGACCAGCTGGACGTGGTCGGCATCTACCCGAACTACGCCTCGGCAAGGGTCGCATGGGAAGCCAAGGCGCGCGCCACCATCGACATCGCGCAGATGCGCTACTTCATCGTGCACCTTCACCGCCTGCTCGACCCCGAAAAATAGGCCTCGCTGAACCTGCCAATGAAAAACACTGCCGGTGGTAGCCGGCAGTGTTTCGACATGGACAGTGGCGTCTGATGGGCGGATCAGAAGCCGCGCCGTTCCATGCAGATGTCGAAGCGGTAGGTATGCATGCCGTAGCGGTCAGCGCAGCGGTTGACAGCCCGGCGGTAGGCGCGGCCACCGCGGTGGTAACCGTAATCTTCCTCATAGTAGCCGTCACGGGCATGGGCAGAGGCAACTGCTGCACCGACGGCCAGTGCCGAGAAGGCACCCAGCGCAATCGCGCCCTTCTTCGACAGGGCATTGGCAGGCGAGGCCATGGAAGCGGCAATGGTGATGGCGGCGATGGCGGCAATGGCGGTGGTGCGGAAGGTGGTCATTGGTTCAGGTCCCTCTGAGGTGTGGAGCAGTGTTGTGCTGCCCCGCTGTTTCGATGAACCCACCATGCCTTTGAATACGCCGAAGTGATGTGCACTACGTCACATGCCGCAACGAGGCACGTATCAGAGGCAATCGTAGAGCGTTCCGTCCAGCTGGGCAGCGAGCAACCTGAGACCGCCATGGCCTTGCCCATCGGCCCGGTCCAGCACGGCATCGATGTCGATGCAGTCCTGCTTCATTTGGGCGACCAGGGCATCAAGGCTGTCGAACTTGCGGTCAGGCCGGACCATCGCAACGAACTCCACCGCCAGTTCGTGGCCATAGAGGTCGCCAGAGAAATCAAGCAGGTAGACTTCGAGGAACACCCTGTCGGTGTCGAAGGTCGGGCGCCAGCCGAAGTAGGCAGCCCCCCGCAGCACGGTTGAGCGACCGGCGGTCAGGTCACGCACGCGCACCGCATAGATGCCGTGGCACGGTTCCATGCCGGGATCGAGCATGATGTTGACGGTTGGAAACCCGATGGTGCGCCCGCGCCTGTCGCCTTCGACCACCTTGCCGACAATGGTCCAGCGATAGCCAAGCTGCTGGTTGGCAGTATCGATATGGCCTGCATGCAAGGCAGCCCGGATGGATGACGAACCATAAGGTGAGGCACCATCCTCGCGTGTCACCTGGTCGACGATGGTGACGCCGAAGCCATGTGCCTGGCCAAGTTCCTGCAGCAGTTGGGGGTTGCCGCGGCGGCCCTTGCCGAAGTGGAAGTCATATCCGGACACGATGTGCGAAATGCCCAGTTGCTGCACCAGGTACCGCAGCACGAATTCCTCTGCCTCGACGGCGGCAAGGTTGCGGTCAAACCCGATCGCCGCACAGAAATCGGCACCGAATGCCTTGACCAGGGCCGACTTCAGCCGAGGCGGCGACAACCGGAACAGCGGTTGCTCAGGCTGGAACACCGAGCGCGGATGCGGCTCGAACGTGATCACGCCCGACGGCGAACCGGAACCGGCAGCAAGATCCAGCGCGCGCTGCAGCAAGGCCTGATGGCCCAGGTGCAGCCCGTCGAAATTGCCGATCGCCACGGCGGCACCACGCAAGGCAGGCGCCACGGCCGTCTGGTCCGAAAGGGTAAGCATTGTTGTCAGTGTCCGCCGCGTTGGGCCAATTGGTTCGGGACGCTTCTAGCGGTGGTTATGGCTGGGTGCAAGCAAGGCAACCGCACTTGCCGCGTAGGCGGCGCCCTACCAGACCAGTTCCGGCGCGATGCCGGCAACCTGCAAGCCCGGCATGTTCTGCTCCAGACCGGCAGCGATGTCGGCAAGCGACGTGCCATCATGTTCAGCAGCGTGAATGCCACCGGTGATGAAGTGGACAGGAAACCCGTTGGCGCGGGCACCCTCGACGTCTGTCGGCAACCCGTCACCAATGGCCAGCACCTCATGGCCCACGATGTCGCGGCGCAACGCCTCGGCGGCACGCTGCAGCGCCACGGCATAAATCGGCGGATACGGCTTGCCGGCCATCTCGACGTGTCCACCCTCCTCGACATAGATGTCAGCCAGAGAGCCTGCACACGGGTAAAGCCTGCCACCAACGCCCACCACCCTGTCGGGGTTGGCGCACACCATGGGCAGCTTGCGCGCGGCGATGGCGCGCAATTCGGCCCTGTAATCCTCGGGGCGCTCCTCGTCACCGCCGTCGCGGCCGTCACGGCGCAAGCCCGTCACCAGTACGGCATCGGCCTTATCGAGCGTGGTGAAGTTGACCGGCAGTCCCTCGATGAGCGGCTGGTCTTCCGCCGGGCCGATCAGGAAAACGTTGCCGCCGCGCCAGCGCATCAACAGTTCGCGCGTCACGTCACCGGACGTCACGGTGGCATCGAAGGCGTCATCCGGCACGCCGAAGCTGCGCATCTGCGGCTCGACCACATGGGCAGGGCGCGGCGCATTGGTGATGAGTATGACGCATCCGCCTGCCTTGCGATGGCGGATCAGTGCATCGCATGCCCCCGGGTTGGCTTGCCGGCCATCGTGCACCACGCCCCACACGTCGCACAACCACACGGGCGAGAGCGCGCTGAGGTCACGTCCGCGCGTGGCGGGAATAGTCGTCAGTTTCGCCATGGCGTCAGGCCACCTGCTGCTGGATGCTGGAACCGGACAGGCCCGGGCGAACGGCGCGAGGCATTGCGTAGGCCGGGCCTCGCGCCAGTGCGCCAGCCGGCAGGATAGCGGCCGCATGACCGGCATCCGTCACGCCGGATGCAATCACGCTGAAGTTGACGCTGGCAGCCTGCGCCAGCATCTGCCGGGCAGCCGGCACGGAAACCAGTTGATCGTGCGGCACATCGAGGAAGGTGAACCCCAGTTCGGCCAGCGATGGCAAGTCATTGCCACTGACCCAAGGGCCGGTCAGGCAGAAGCTCGCCCCCTGGCTTGCCAGCCAGGCCAGTCCCTGCATGGCATTGCCGGACAAGGCCGCGAGTGCCGAGACGTGGATATCCAGCACCAACCCGGCGGCGGCGTCCGGATGCTGATAGAGCATGTCGACCAGCGCCTGCAGCCTGCGGGAATCATCAAACGTCGCAAGGCTGACGGGCACCAGAATGCCGGTGGCGCCCCGGCGTGCACGCAGGGTTTGCAGGATCGGGATAACCTCGCTCATCAGTGTAACATCGTGCTGCGGGTCCCACTGGCTGGCTGCCCCTTCGGCCAGGGCCAGATCGGCAGACACGGCAAGGCCGGCGGGGCGGCCCGGCCCTTCGGCGGGGCGCTGCAGTGATGCCTTGTAGTACGCTGTGCGGCCTTCTCCTACCCGGACCACCGGCTCAAGATGCAGAGCTGGCCTAGAGCGGGGGGCTACAGGTGCAGATGCTTCACGCGGCTGAACCGCACGAAGCACTGATACGTCCGGCAAGGGAGCTGATATTGGTGCAAGTGAGGCTGGAGATTCCATCAAGGGAAACTGCCCTGCCGTATCGTTGCCACCTGCCCGGCGCGTGGCGGTCATGGCCTGCTCCATTGCTGACAGGGCCTGCGCCTGGTCGCGTGTGCGCGTGGACAGGCGTTCGATCTCGGCACTGTTGCGCTTGATGCGGTCTGACAGCGAGGCAAGCTTGGCATCGTCGATCTCTCGTGGCCGCTGGGCAACGAGCATGGCAACGATCTGGGCACAAACCAGCATCGCAACCGCGGAGATCAAAGCAGTCGAGTGCTGCCCGGCTACGAAGATACTTACGCCAGCAGCCAGCAGGGCTGCGGCGCAACAGATCAACACAATTGACTTCATTCCCCCAGACAGTCCCCGTCAAGCAACCCAATACAACCAGCAGGTGAAGTCACCTTAGGGTAGCAGAACTGATTTCTCAAGCAATTCAGTCAGCTCATCTCGATCTCAAGCGACACCTTGATGGCGCCCAACGCCTTGGACAGCGGGCAGGTGTTCTTGGCCTTCGCGGCCAGCTCCTCCAGCTTGTCAGGGCGGATACCCGCAACCTTGCCGGTCAAAGACAGGGCGCTCGACTTGATCTCGAAGCCGCCTTCCACCTGCTCGATGGTTACAATCGCCTTTGCCTGAAGTTCTTCTGCCGGCGTGCCATTCTGTGCCAGAAAATGTGACAGCTGCATGACGAAACACCCCGCATGGGCGGCAGCGAGCAGTTCTTCCGGGTTGGTTCCTGCATTGCCGGATTCGTCCTCGAACCTGCTCTTGAAAGAATATCCCATGGCGGACAAGGCACCTGACTGGGTGTCGATGGTGCCCTTGCCCTCGCTCAGGTTGCCGTGCCACGTGGCCGTTGCGTGCCGCTTCATGATGTTTCCTTTCAATTGCCGGGATGGAAAAGGTTTGCGTATGCGTCAAACGCACGGCGCGGCAAAAGGTTCATGCGGGCTGGCAGCAGGCCGCAATGAAAAAGCCGGGCGGTTGCCCGCCCGGCCCAACATTCAGTGGTTCAGGACTGCTGGCGTCAGAGCCTCGAGACGGACTCCAGCACGGCCGGGATCTTCTGCTTGAAGATCTCGTCGATCTGCGCCTCGTTGATGATCAGCGGCGGCGACAGGGCGATGGTGTCGCCGGTGATGCGCAGCACGATGTCGTGGTCGTGGAAGCCGTTCTCCATGGCCTTGTAGGCGCGAAGACCCGGCGTGCCGTCGACCGGCTTCATGTCGATCGCTGCAACCAGGCCCATGGTGCGGATGTCCTCGATCAGCGGATGGCCTTTCAGGCTCATCGCAGCGTCGGCCCAGCGGTCCTCGAGCTTGAGGACGTTCTCGAACATCTGCTCGTCACGGTACAGGTCGAGGGTGGCAAGTGCCGCCGCAGCCGCCATCGGGTGGCCGGTGTAGGTGTAGCCATGGAACAGCTCGATGACGTGTTCTGGCCCGCCCATGAACTCGTTGTAGATGGTGTCCGTGACCATGACGCCGCCCATCGGGATGGTGCCCGAGGTGATGCCCTTGGCGAAGGTGATCATGTCCGGCACGACGCCGAAGCGCTCGGCGGCGAAGGTGTGGCCGAGCCGGCCGAACCCGGTGATGACCTCGTCGAAGATCAGCAGGATGCCGTGCTTGGTGCACAGTTCACGCAGCCGCTTGAGATAGCCCTTGGGTGGCGGCAGCACACCGGTGGAACCGGCCATCGGCTCGACGATGACAGCAGCGATGGTCGAGGCGTCGTGCAGTGCGACCATTCTTTCAAGCTCGTCCGCCAGGTGCATGCCCCAGTCGGGTTCGCCCTTGGTGTAGGCCTGCTCTGCACGGTTGTAGGTGTGTGGCAGGTGGTCGGAGCCCGGCAGCAGCGGACCGAACCACTTGCGGTTGGCCACCATGCCGCCGACCGAGATGCCGCCGAAGCCAACGCCGTGATAGCCGCGCTCGCGGCCGATCATGCGGGTGCGCGAGGCTTCGCCGCGCGAACGGTGATAGGCCAGTGCGATCTTCAGCGCAGTATCGCCTGCCTCGGAACCGGAGTTGGTGAAGAAGGCATAGTCGAGGTTGCCGGGGGCCAGCATGGCAAGGCGGGAGGCCAGTTCAAAAATCTTCGGGTGGCCGTACTGGAAGGTCGGCGCGAAATCGAGTTCGGCAGCCTGCTTCTGGATCGCCTCGACGATGGGCTGGCGGCAATGGCCGGCGTTGGAGCACCAGAGGCCCGCCGAGCCATCGATCAGCGCGCGGCCGGACATGTCGTAATAGTGCATGTCCTTGGCGCGGGCGATCAGGCGGGGGCGCTTCTTGAAGGCCTGGTTGGGCGTGAAGCCCATGAAGAACGCTTCAAGGTTGTTTGGCGTCGGTTCCCAGGCAGCCATGTCCAGGTGTGCGGGCTTGTTCATGCGCGAACGTCTCCATAGGGGCATATTGATGAAAGCAGTGTAGCCCAGCCTCTATAGAACATCATCGGGCCAGATTCATCTGTATGCTCGCACCACAACAGGGCTGAAAACAGGTGCCCCAG
Source organism: uncultured Alphaproteobacteria bacterium (assembly GCA_963700735.1). GTDB lineage: Bacteria > Pseudomonadota > Alphaproteobacteria > Rhizobiales > Aestuariivirgaceae > Anderseniella. Next base: position 130,302 of record CAVOYR010000004.1, on the reverse strand, counting down.
AGAGCAAACGCCGAAATGAATTATCCGTCAGGGAACGGTGCGTGCCTTGCGAACGTTACAAATTGACCCCATTATGACGTGTGGACAACGCGTTCGGGTCAGTTTCTGCTGCGAGAGGGCAGCGCAGTTCGACGGCACGATGAACCCCCTGACCAACAGGAAGCGATACAAACGATGTACTCATCTACCCTGCTGAAACTCGCCGCCGGCATGGCCGTGGCAGGCAGCATGACAATTGCCGGTTCCGGCACGGCCCATGCCAGCTGCGGCCAGGACTGGGCCAAGCCCGGTACCTACACGATTTCCGGCAACTTCCGCGGCAAGCCGGAAACGGCCGGAGCGGAGCTGACCCGCGATTGCCGCATCGAACTGAAAATCCCCGGCGTGTTCACCGGTGGCCCGGTTTCGCGGGACGGGCGCTGCGTGCGCTTCACGTTCAAGATCGACAAGGAACGCGGGCTGTTCAAGGGCCGCTGGTGCGAAGAGACCGCCGTGGTTGACTGGAAGGGCAAGCGCGTTGAAGCCAATGTCCGCCGGGTCGGCTTCCGCTGAACTTCTCTCCTCGCGCCGGGGCTTGAGAGGGCCTGACACACTGCGTCAGGCCGCCTCGGCCAGCGCCTTTGCCGCCACGTAGTCAACCTTGCCGGTGCCGAGCAATGGTACCTGCTTGACCGCAATTACCGTCTTCGGAACCATCAGTTCGCTCAGGCCGGCCTTCTTGCAGTGGGCCAGCAGGTCTTGCCGGTTGGCCTTGTCATGGCCGGTCACGAGCACGAGCTGCTCGCCCTTGCGGGCGTCCGGCACGGCGATCACCGCGTGCAGATGGCCCGGCCACAGGCTTGCGGCCTGGCTTTCCACCGCCGTCAGGCTGACCATTTCACCCGCGATCTTGGCGAACCGCTTGGCACGGCCGAGGATGGTGACGAAGCCATGCTCGTCGATGTCGACGATGTCGCCGGTGTCATAGGTGGAGTTCGATGGCGGGTTCGATCACGCCCGGATTGTCTGCCTTGAGATAGCCCAGCATGACGTTGGGGCCCTTCACGCTCAACCGGCCGCCCACATCGATGCCCGGCACAGGCTCCAGCATCGCAGTGATGCCGGGCAGGAAACGCCCGACAGTTCCGGCCTTGAAGTGCTGCGCGGTGTTGGTGGTCAGTGCAGGCGAGGTTTCGGTGGCACCATAGCCTTCGAAGATGCGGATGCCGAACTTGTCGCTCCACACCTTGCGGGTTTCATCCTTGACCTTTTCGGCACCCGCAAAGGCATAGCGCACCGAGTAAAAATCATAAGGGTCCGATGATCGCGCGTAGCCTGCAAGGAACGTATCGGTGCCGAACATGATCGTTGCGCTTGTGTCGTAGACCAGTGCCGGCACGATGCGGTAATGCAGCGGTGACGGGTACATGAACGTTTTCACCCCGTTGAGCACCGGCAAAAGCGTGCCGCCGGTCAAGCCGAATGAATGAAATACCGGCAGCGCATTAAAGACGATGTCACGCGGATTAAAGTCGACCCGGGAGGCCAGCTGGTAGCAGTTGGCCAGCAGGTTGGCATGGCTCAACACCACCCCCTTGGGCGTACCTTCCGACCCGGACGTGAACAGTACGACGGCGGGTTCATCCGGGTTGATGCCGTGATGTGAATGAATGGCATCGGCGAACGGCTGGGTGAGCATGGCGTAGGCCTTGTCGAGGCCCGACACCTGTTGCCTGATGTCTTCCAGGTAGACCACCTTGACCTTGCCTTCGAAGGCGGCGATCACCTCTTCCAGCCTGGCCACCTCGACAAACCGGCGCGAGGTGACGACCGTCGAGATGGTCGGCGGCGTTGATGGCAGCCAGCATGTTGGTCAGGCCGGACGAGAAGTTGAGCATGGCCGGCACGCGGCCGTGCGACTGCAGGGCAAAGAAGGTCACCCCGGCAGCTGCCGAGTTCGGTACCATAAGCCCGACGCGCTCGCCCCGGCTGGTGATGCGGGCAAGCTTTGCCCCCAGCACGCGTGCCCCCAGCACGAGCCGGTCATAGGTCAGGGGCTTGCGCTCGATGTCCTCAAGCACGGCATGCTTGCCGCCATGGATGACGCGGGCATCCAGCAGGGCATCGAACAGCGACCGGCGCCGGTCACAGGTTTCGAACATCATGTCGCTCATCACGTCATAGAGCTGCTGGCCGGCAGCACGGCGGCGGATGCGGCCAACCGTGCCCTCGGGCAGGTCCAGCTTGCGCGGCGGCAGGATGGTAAGGGTGATCTTCGGGAACAGGCGGCGGCGCACGGTGCCCTTGAGGCGTGAGAACAGCGTGTACTGTGCACCGTCAATGCGCACCGGCACCAGCGTGGCATCCGCCTGGTCGGCGATCATGCCGGGGCCGTCGTACACCTTCATCAGGGCACCGGTGACGGTGATGCGGCCTTCGGGGAAGATGACACAATGCTTGTCCTTCTTCACCTCGCGCACCAGGGCCTTCATGGCCATCGGGTTGGTCGGATCCAGCGGAAACGCATCCACCAGCCGCAGGAAAGGCGCCACCCACCAGGCCTTGGCGATGTGGGTATTGACGGCGAACAGCGGCTTTACCGGCAGGAAGGCTGCAAGCAGCACGGGATCGAGGAACGACACGTGGTTGACCACGATGACGGCGCGATCACCGGCCTTGCCATAGTGTTCAAGGCCCCTCACCTCGACACGGAACAGCAGCTTCAGCACGGCCTTCAGGCCCGCCTTGATGATGGCGTCCGGCAGCAGCTTCGTGACGTACAGCGCAACGATCAGGTTGAGGCCTGCCGTGATCAGCAGCACGGCCGGAATGGTCATGCCCAATCCCACGGCCACCGCGACGAGACCGGCGCCCGCAGTCATGAAGAAGGCGTTGACGATATTGTTGGCCGCGATGGTGCGCGAGCGGTCTTCCTCATCTGACCAGGCCTGCAGGATGGCGTACAGCGGCACGATGAACACACCGCCCGAAATGGCCACGCCAACGAGGTCAACCATCATGCGGATGTTGCCAGGCTCGCCCATGAAGGCGAAGCCACCGATGAGGCTGGCGCCACCAGCCGTCGCAGCGGGGGGCTGGTAGGTCATCAGGCACCAGGCAAAGTCGGCGATGAAGATGGTGATGCCGAGCGCGCCGAACGGGGCGTAGACGGCCGTCACCTTGCCCCTGAGCAGGCGGTTGCACAGCAACGAGCCGATTGCCACGCCCACGGTGAACAGCACCAGGAACAGCGTGACGACGGTTTCGTCGCCCTTGAGGATGTCGCTTGCAATGGCCGGGAACAGCGACAGGAACGTTGCACCCACCAGCCAGAACCACGAGATGCCAAGAATGGTCAGCGCCGAGAAGCGCTGCGAGAAGGCGCGCGCCACCATGCGCCAGCTTTCGCTGACCACGTTCCAGTTCATCTGCAGGTTGGGACTTGCGCGCGGGGGCGGACGGAATTTTCAGGCTGGTCAGGTAACCCAGTGCGGCCAGCGCCAGCACCAGTACCGAGACGATGGCGACGCCCTGGCCGGTGAGGATGAGCAAGCCTCCGGCAATGGTGCCTGCGAGAATGGCGAGGAAGGTGCCTGCCTCGATCAGCGAGTTGGCACCGATCAGTTCATGGGTGGCGAGGTGGACCGGCAGGATGGAGTATTTCAGCGGCCCGAAGAACGTCGATTGCATCCCCATCATGAACAAAACGATGAACAGCGGGATGATCTGTCCCGCAAACAGGGCGGCCGCACCCAGCGCCATGATGACGATCTCGGCGAGCTTGATGTAACGGATCAGCCGCGCCTTGTCGTACTTGTCGGCGAGCTGGCCAGCGGTGGCCGAGAACAGGAAGAACGGCAGGATGAAGACGCCGCCGGCGGCCGTGGCCATGACGGCCTTGTTGTAGCCTGCCGCTTCTGCCAGCCGGTAGACCAGCAGGATGACCATGGCGTTCTTGAACACATTGTCGTTCAGCGCGCCCAGTGCCTGCGTCAGGAACAGCGGCAGGAAGCGGTTCGATTTCAACAGATCGAATTGAGAGCGGTTCATTATTCCTGTTACTCCGGTTGCCGTTCAGAAGCGGCCGTGTTCAAGAAAATTGATGACATGCGTGGCAGCAAGCGCCGACTTGGCCACATTCGCGTGAAGACCAGGTAAAACGACGAACGCATTCGCACCCGGCAACAGGGTCTCGGCAACCTTGACCGTGCCGTCATCATCACCGTCAAGAACGGGATTGTAGCCCCATGCATCTGATTTGCCTCCGGCAATGATGGCGAATGGAACGGATGGAACCGGCAGCAAGTTGGCCTTCTGCGGCGTCAGTTGCTGGCCTGCGGGCCCGTAGACCGACTTGTAGGCAGCGGAGTGGTGCAGCGTGGCGGCCACGACAGAGCCCTGGTTCGGCGGCGCGATCATCACCACGCGGCCGGGCCTGACGCTGGCCTGCCAGGACTTGTCGGCCAGAAGCTGGCGCACAACCAGACCACCCATTGAGTGGGTGACGAACGATACCTCGTCAACATGCTGCATCCGCTGGATAAGCTGCTTCAGCTGCCGGGCATGATCGTCAATGCCGGCACGGGTCGAAGGGTAGGAGATGGCGAATGTTTCGTAGCCGCGCTCGCGCAGCAACGCGGGCATGGTACCGAAGGTTGACGGGCCACGGGCGATGCCGTGCACGAGCAGCACCACCTTGCGCGAGGCGTTTGGCGGAGCCTGGTGCGTCATCGTGCGGCTGACAGAGGAACACCGTCCCCAGGCGCGGCGCACGTTGGCCTGGTCGAGCAGGCGGCAGTGGCCGGTCCAGACGTTGCGCTGCAGGCGCCAGCCGCCGCGCAGCCGCTCGTCGCGCCACAGCTGCACTCCGCCCGCGGTGGGCATCTGCCAGTTGGGGGCAGCTGCGTGGGCGGCGGATGGCAGGGCTGCCATGCAGATGAGGCTTGCGATTACCGCGATAACCAGTGCGGCACCCCGGGCAAGGCCAGCGAGCGGGCTTGCGCCCGCCCCCCGCACGTCATGGTGATGATCAGCCATTGTCCAGGTCTCCGTGCACGTCGCGAATCAGCTTTTCGGTGCGGGCTTCCTCGAGACGGTTGATCAGGCGTTCGCTCTCGTGGTTGTCGCGCACGGTCTTGGTGACGTTGATCGACGATTGCACCAGCATCAACATGCCGATGATGAGATAGGCCCGCATCCACCAGTCGATGGGCGTGATGATGATGCCGGCCGCGACAAGGCCGATGGCCGCAAAGAACGAGACGTAGGAGAATTTCACCCAGGTCTCGGAGTGGCCGAAGAGATGCTTGTTCATGGTTTTGGTCCTTTCGTTTCAGGTTGGTTGGGGATGAGGCGTCATTCCGGCTTCGCAGGCTTGCTGCCATCCGTGCCCGCACGCGCCGCCTTGAGGCGATCGAGCACGTCCTTTGCCTGCGTACGCGTCGGCGGGCCGAAGCCTGCAGCAGCAAGCTTGTCCTCGATGCTGCCGGGAGAGGTCTCGGCATCCAGTTCGTCGAGGGCCTGGGCGGCGGCATCAAGATCGCCCTGGCGCTCCTTGAGGCGGTTGAGCGTGGCCTCGGCATCGCGCAGGTTCGAGGTGAACGACACGCTGGTGCCGGTCTGCACGTCGCGCAGCTTCAGCACGGCGGCGGTCTTGCGGGCGGAACGCCTGCCCCGCTCCAGTTCGGTCAGCCGGGCCTGCGCCGTCCTGACCAGGCCACGCAGGCGCTCGGTTTCGAGCTTGTGGCGGGCCAGCGAGGCGCTGGCATCGGTGTGCTCGGTTTCCATAGAGGCGATCATGGCGGCGGCCTCCATGGCGAGGTCTTCGTTGCCGGCATCGAGCGCGGCACCGGCCCGGGCCTCGAGGGCATCGCGGCGGCTGGACAGTTTTTCCAGCCGGGCCTCTTCCTGACGTTCCTGGGCAATGGCCAGCGCAAGGGTGCGCCTGGTGGTTTCTATGGCCGTGGCGCAATCGCGGATCTGCTGGTCCAGGATGGTCATGGCATTGGCATCAATAAGGGCTTCCCCGGCTTCTGCTGCCCTGCCCCGGAAAATCGTTACAATCGACTTGAACATCGCGTCCTCCTTGTTTATGAACACTGTTCATGAAACTGGATAGCGCAATATTGAACGCTGTTCAAGAATTATTTTGAACGGCGTTCATGGAAGGGTTAACGATATGGCTGTCAAGTCGAAGACGTCGGAACGCAGGCACCAGTTGCGGCTGCAGCTGATCGAGGCAGCAGAAACGACCGTGGCGCGTGATGGCTTGAAGGCGCTGAGTGCGCGCGAGCTGTCACGCGAGGTGGGCTGCTCGCTGGGGGCGATCTACAATGTGTTCGCGGATATTGATGAGCTGGTGATTGCCGTGAACTCGCGCACACTGGCGGAGCTCGACCGCACCATCGCGCAATTCGTGCCGTCAGCGCAGCGCGACATGGATCCCCAGCACTGCCTCACCGGGCTGGCGCAAGCTTATTGCCGGTTTGCCATCGCCCACACCAATCGCTGGACGGCGCTGTTCGAGCACGGCGAGCGGATCAACCGCAACATACCGGACTGGCACCTCGATGAACACGTCCAGCTGATCAGCCATATCGTGAAGTCGCTGGAGCGGATGTATCCGGACCGCAAGCCGGGCGAACAGTGGCAACTGGCGGGCCTGCTGTTCTCAGCCGTGCATGGCGTGGTGTCGCTGGGATTGCAGGGGTTTTTCTTTGCAGTGCCGGCCGACCAGCTGGAACGGCAGGTCACGCTGCTGGTGCGCGCAGCCCTGGCTGGCTTGCCGTCGTCACATCCGGGACAGTGAGCGCTCGATCTCGCGCATGTCGGCGTTGATCAGGGTCTTCGCTTCCGAAAACAGCAGCCTGGCTTGCACTTCCTTGTGCAACAGCGGCCTGATTTCGCCCAGGGTATCGGGGTCGGCAATCAGCACGAAGTCCGGCAGCTTGCCGGCGTGGGCCTGCTTGTAGAGATAATCGGCAAGCTGCTTTGAAAACGTCGCCTCGTCGAGCTCACGCTTGCTCTCCTCTGGCGGGGTCTTGCCGGAGGGCCCGTCGTCCAGCAACGCCTTCGGCACGAGGTCCTCGACATGCTCCAGGGTGAGGTAGTCCTGGTCACCCTTGTTGTGGAACACCTTTGCCATTTCGCCGGTGGCGATGATGACATTGGCACCATGGGGAACGGGGTATGACGTGCTCATCAGTCAGCCTGCCTTGCTGTTCTTGTTGGTGGGGGTAGTCAACGTAACTTGCCCACACAACGTGCACTGTCCCCGAACGGTTGCATGGGACGGCGAACTTACGATGCGGCACGGGCTGAATTGCGGGCGCCGGACCGCGACTTGCCCTCCGAGGCCCCGGCAGCGGCCTCTTCCAGTTCGATCTCGAACCTGGTTTTCGGTGCGTCGCCGAGCTTCGGCCAGCCTTCGCGCTGTTCACCGCGCTTGCCATCGGCCGCGTCGGTCTGGTCGTGCCACAGGTGCACCACGGTATCGAACGGCATGTCGATGCCGGCATCATCAAGCGCGTACTTGATCGCCTCGATCACGTTCGACCGGGTGGCGACAATGTCGGAGCGCACCGAATTGGTCCACCAGCGCGGACGCAGGGTGATCCAGCTTGCCGCAAGGTCCACCACCAGCACCTGCGGTGCGGGGTCGGCCTCTACGCCCTCCACCGATTTCACCGCATCGAGGATGACCTGCTTTGCCGTGCGGATATCGTCGCCGTAGCCGATACCAACGTCATATTCCGACCGGCGGACCTGGAAGGCCGTGTTGACGACGACAGCGTTGGTATAGACGTCGGCATTGGGAATGAGGGCAAGCCGCTTGTCGTAGGTGGTGATGGCGGTGACCCGGGTCTCGATCCGGTCCACCACCCCTTCATGGTCGTTGACGACGATCTGGTCGCCGGGCTTGAACGGCTGGTTGATCAGGATGAGCAGGCCGGCAAGCCAGTTCTGCAGGATGTCCTTGAAGGCAAAGCCGATTGCCACCGACCCGATGCCCAGCCCGGCCAGCAGGTCTGCAGGCTTGACCGACGGGAGCACGATGGTCAGCGCCATCAGCACCCCGAAGATCATCACTGCCACCTTTACAAACCCGCCCAGCAGGTCGCCAAGGTTGCTGCGGTCACGGCGGTCGCCCCAGGCTTTCACCAGTCTGAGCGCCAGTCTTGACAGCAGCCAGAACAGGAACAGGACGACAAGCGCCACCACCATGTTGGGTATCAGCGAATAAAAGCCGTCAATCCAGCTGTTCAATGTGCCGGTCAATGCTTCCGGCGACACGTCCAGGGGTTGCACAGGCTCTGCTGGCGGCGGCGGAGGTGGTGATTGTTCAGCGGACGGGGCAGTTTCGGTGGTCTGGGCAAAAGCCTGCATGAAGGTGGTGTTTCCCTGCGGTTTGGTGATTAATGGCGGCCAGATGACCCAATCACTAAATCGCCGCGCGAGCGGAAGGTTCCCATCACGGCAACCTGAGCGGGCAAGGTGTGCAAGGCCGGCGCGTTAACCCTGATGGCGCTGCCCGGGCGCAAGGTCCAAAAAAATGGCCCATCGCCCTTGACGATCCTGCCCATGCGCCCTACATCCCGTCCGCAACTGTTAGCACTCGTCCAAGGAGAGTGCCAACAGCGGTTTGAGGGGCCGCCCGAGAGGGAATGCGGACCTGGCAAACCGTCCCAAGGACAACCGAACGACTAATTCGAGGAGAATCCCACATGAAGTTCCGTCCTTTGCATGACCGCGTCGTCGTACGCCGCGTCGAGGAAGACAAGAAATCCGCCGGGGGCATCATCATCCCGGAAACCGCACAGGAAAAGCCGATGCAGGGCGAAGTCATTGCTGTTGGTGATGGCGCACGCGATGACGCCGGCAAGCTGATCGCACTGGACGTCAAGGTTGGCGACCTGGTGCTGTTCGGCAAGTGGTCGGGCACCGAAGTCAAGATCGACGGCGAAGAGCTGCTGATCATGAAGGAAAGCGACATCATGGGCGTGCTCGAGGGAAAAAAGGCCAAGAAGGCCGCTTGAGGCCCGACCGGTCCACTACCCTGACGCTCGTCGTCGACAATCCGTAAATTCATCCAGACAACACAAGGGAGCCTACGAACATGGCTGCTAAAGAAGTCAAGTTTTCCGCTGATGCCCGCGAGCGCATGCTCCGTGGCGTCGACATTCTCGCCAACGCCGTCAAGGTGACGCTTGGTCCGAAGGGCCGCAACGTCGTCATCGACAAGTCGTTCGGTTCGCCGCGCACCACCAAGGACGGCGTCACCGTCGCCAAGGAAATCGAACTGGAAGACAAGTTCGAGAACATGGGCGCACAGATGGTGCGCGAAGTTGCCTCCAAGACCAACGACCTGGCTGGCGACGGCACCACCACCGCCACCGTGCTGGCCCAGGCGATCGTTCGCGAAGGCGCCAAGTCGGTTGCTGCCGGCATGAACCCGATGGACCTGAAGCGCGGCGTCGACATGGCCGTGCAGACCGCCATCGCTGACCTGATCAAGCGCTCCAAGAAGATCAAGACCTCGGAAGAAGTTGCCCAGGTCGGCACCATCTCTGCCAATGGCGAGAAGGAAATCGGCAACATGATCGCCGAAGCCATGCAGAAGGTCGGCAATGAAGGCGTGATCACGGTTGAAGAAGCCAAGACCGCCGAAAGCGAACTGGAAGTCGTCGAAGGCATGCAGTTCGACCGCGGCTACCTGTCGCCGTACTTCATCACCAATGCAGACAAGATGATCGCCGAGATGGACGATCCCTACATCCTGCTGCACGAGAAGAAGCTGTCCAACCTGCAGGCCATGCTACCGATCCTGGAAGCCACCGTTCAGTCCTCGCGCCCGCTGCTGATCATTGCAGAAGACGTCGAAGGCGAAGCACTGGCGACCCTGGTGGTCAACAAGCTGCGTGGCGGCCTCAAGGTTGCTGCAGTCAAGGCTCCCGGCTTCGGCGACCGCCGCAAGGCCATGCTGGAAGACATCGCCGTGCTGACCGGCGGCCAGGTGATCTCCGAAGACCTCGGCATCAAGCTGGAAAACGTGACCCTTGACATGCTGGGCCGCGCCAAGCGCGTTTCCATCGACAAGGAAAACACCACCATCGTCGATGGTTCGGGCAAGAAGGGCGACATCGAAGCCCGCTGCAACCAGATCCGCCGTCAGGTCGAGGACACCACCTCTGACTACGACCGCGAGAAGCTGCAGGAACGCCTTGCCAAGCTCGCAGGCGGCGTTGCCGTGCTGAAGGTTGGCGGCTCGACCGAGATCGAAGTGAAGGAGCGCAAGGACCGCGTTGATGACGCGCTGAACGCTACCCGCGCTGCGGTTGAAGAAGGTATCGTCCCGGGCGGCGGTGTTGCCCTGCTGCGTGCCAAGAAGGCCGTGGACGCCCTCACCGATACCAACCCGGACATCATGGCCGGCATCAAGATCGTGTCGAAGGCGCTTGAAGCACCGATCCGCCAGATTGCCCAGAACGCTGGCGTCGAAGGCTCCATCGTGGTTGGCAAGGTGCTGGAAAAGACCGGCAACTTCGGCTTCAACGCCCAGACCGAAGAGTACTGCGACATGGTTGCCGAAGGCATCATGGACCCGACCAAGGTCGTTCGCATCGCCCTTCAGGATGCAGCATCGGTCGCAAGCCTGCTGATCACCACCGAAGCCATGATTGCAGACGCACCGAAGCGTGACTCCGCTTCCATGCCTGCAATGCCGGGCGGCGGCGGCATGGGCGGCATGGGTGGCATGGACTTCTAAGTCCCGCTACCAGACAAGACAACGAACGGCGGTCCTTGTGGCCGCCGTTTTTGTTTTGCGGCCGGGCCAAGAGGGCTACTCCTGAAAGCAGCCAAGCATCAAAGGAAATTTGCACCGATGGTTTGCAACTCTGAAACGTTGTCGCTCACTTAACTCCAAATCATAATTGGATTAGCCTAGTAATCGAAATTTGGCTCGAGGGACAGACCAGACATGTTATCACACAACTCTGCAATCCGCTCCGTCCACCACGACCTCTTAGGTCGAAGAGGATTCGCCGAAAGCCTAGCCAGAAAAATTTTCTTGCTAGGCAAGATGGACAGCGGTTTCGTTTTTGGCTTGGAAGGTAGGTGGGGAACCGGCAAGACTAGTGTTATCAATATGCTCGAAAATACACTTGATTCACCTTCAAATGACCGAGTTAAGCAAGAATATATTGTTCTCAGGCGACGATGAGCCCCCCTATAGTCTTACTGATTTGATAGAAATAAACAGATCCTATGTGTCAATCGGTAGATTTTCACCGCCGGCGTACGGTCACCGGTTCTTGGATTTTGATTATTTCAATCGTCAAATTGCCAGAGCCCAAACCGAAACTGATACCAAGTCTCTGAGGTCCTGACTCGTTTGAGGGTTTTCAAATCAGCTGCAGCGTGATTCAGCATGGCAAACGAAGGAGGTTTGTCATGGCGATAGCTCTGCGTTCAGATTTTGATGCGACCAGATTGAGGGCGATTGCCCGACAGTCGAAAGATGCAGCCCAAACCCGGCGGCTGCTGGCATTGGCGGCGATCTATGATGGAGCAACACGGACACAGGCCGCTGAGCTTGGTGGCGTGACGCTGCAGATCGTGCGGGACTGGGTGGTGAGGTTCAATGCCGAGGGGCCGGATGGACTGGTCAACCGCAAGGCGCCTGGCCAGCCCTCGAAGCTTGGCGACAGGCAGCGGGCTGCGCTGGTGCAGATGCTGGAGAGCGGGCCGGTTCCGGCAGCCCATGGGGTGGTACGCTGGCGCCTGGTCGACCTGTGTCAGTGGATCTGGGAAGAGTTCCGGATCAGCATTGCCAAGCAGACCTTGAGCCGGGAGCTTCGCGCGATGGGGTATCGCAAGCTGTCGGCCCGGCCGCGCCATCATGCCCAGGCTGAGGGATCCATTGAGGATTTTAAAAAAGTTTCCCCTCGCGCCTGGCGGCGATCGCCAAAGATAAGGGCATCCACCGGGACAAGCTAGAGATCTGGTTCGCCGACGAGGCCCGCATCGGCCAGAAGAACAAGATCACCAGGCGTTGGGCCAGGCGTGGCACGAGACCGTCAGCCCCACAGGACCAGCGCACGACCTCGACCTATATCTTCGGGGCGATCTGCCCGAAGCGGGGCAAAGGAGCTGCCCTGGTCCTGCCGGCCTGCAACACCGAGGCCATGAACCTGCATCTCGCCGAGATCTCTGGCGAAGTCAGCCCTGGCGCTCATGCCGTCGTTATCCTCGACCAGGCCGGCTGGCACCTGTCGAAGCGCCTCAAGGTTCCTGCCAACATTACCCTGCTCCCGCTCCCACCCAAATGCCCTGAACTGAACCCGGTAGAGAACATCTGGCAGTTCATGCGCGACAACTGGCTGTCCAACCTGGTGTTCACGTCCTACGACAACCTGGTCGATCACTGCTGCCATGCTTGGAACAGCCTCATCGACCAGCCCTGGCGCATCATGTCCATCGGCCTGCGTGACTGGGCTCACAGGTTCTGATCAATGGGATTTGGTATGAGGTTGATTATCGCAGACTCTATCGCTATTTCAGGATGGCCTCTTTGGTGGATGAGACCCCTGCAATCATCGTTGTCAGATTTGCGCCTTGGCATATTCCTAAGGGGTCTGCGCTAGCAGCCAATTTTCTTGGGGATTTAGGAAAAAAGATAAGAAAATACATCGGCGGAGACGCGTCTGAAGCGTTCAACCAATATGTAAAGCGGTTAGTAGAAATTGGTTCAGCCTCAGGTCATCTTGCAGATATCGTAGCCCCAGGAACCGGATCAATTATCTCCCGGTCATTGTCTAATGTTTCAAAAAGCTATGAAAACAGAGACAAAACTCTCGAAGAACTCAAGATTGAGTTAGCTGCTAATTTAAAAAAGTTGTCAGGGCAGAAATTCCTCATCATAATTGACGACTTGGACAGATTATTTCCTAAAGAATTAATGAAAGTACTTTCTATTGTAAAGGGATTAGGTGATTTACCGAATATAGTTTATTTATTGAGCTACGATTTTAAAGAAATTGTAGGAAAAATTGAAACTGCAATTAATGTTTCTAATGGTGCAGAATATCTTGAAAAAATAATACAGTTTAGACGACAACTGCCTGAACTTGAGAATAATGCATTGAGCACTTTGCTTAGTCCTTTCCTTGAGCCCGCAATTACTGATGTTTATCATGACAATGCAACACTCGTAGATATTAGGAAAAGGTTTTCTGAAGCATGGCGCGAAGTTGTTCAGAATCTCTTGATTACTCCTAGAGATGTTATCCAAGTTGGCAACTCCTTCTTCGTCGTTTACGCAGATGTTAGACTGCACGTAGATCCAGTTGATCTCTTTCTGATTGAGACATTGAATTATAAACGAACGGATCTAGTGAGGTTCATTAGAAGGAATTTGGATGCGCTTTGTGGTGAAGAGTTTGGGTATGCCGGTCCGGATGGCGCACTTAAACTTAAAGGACTGGTGATTGGTGCTGGTTTCTTGGAGAATTCGATTGAAGTAAGGGCGCTATCTCTATTATTTCCCAGAGTTGCTCAGGGATTTAAAACTTATGGTTCTTCGGATAAATACTCAAAGTTGCGCAAGCGAATCCATTCGAGGGAGTGCGCAAACGCATATTTTGATATCACAGCGCCAGCGAGTAACTGGAGTAAGGAGGACCAACATGAACTTTTTGAAGCAGAGGACAAGTCGTCGATCATAGCACAGATCATTATCCGCTCTGCCAGCTTGGCAGGTGAAGGTGCTAATTTTCGAATCCAGTTTCTGGAGGCATTCGTTTCGTACTTTGGAGATGGAACACCAATTGACGAGGCTTGGTTGATCGCATTTGTTTCTAACAGTGTCGATCTCATTAGATTGAGAGATGAAAGCCTTAGTTTTTTATACTACCGTGACAATTTGCAACGTTTAGAAAATTTGATTTTTAGAGGGTTAGATGCTGCTGCAATTTCTGACCGCCCAACCTTGCTTCTGGTTGGCTTGAGGGCTAGCTCTGACATTTCTTTGATGTGTGCGGTGACGCGAGTAGTATTGGGAGATGTCAATTCAGATGCTAGCGTAAAGCCAGGACTCAATTTTGGAGACGATACTGACCGCATTCGCAAGGAATATGTTAAAGCCATAGTCTCTAGGGTGAAAGACGGCACGATATGGAACCAAGTTCGCGTCGATAAATTACTCTGGTTTTGGTGGGGTGCGACAGACGGAAAGGCTGTTCGAGAGTTCTTATCCAAACAAATTATGGATGATTCGAAATTTGAATTTCTTGTTAGTATATTAACTACTCAGGTTTTTTCCTCAAATGGAAATTACACACAAGTGCCTATATACATGGATAAAATTATTGATCTGGAAAGCTTTTCAAGATGGGCTGAATTTTTATCTGTCAACAATTCCAGTCTATCTGAGGTAGCCAGAAAATTTCTTGAATCGAGGCGAAGAGCAGACGACGAAAGGTGAAGCATAACGGCGAGATGATTAATGACCTGAGCCAGAATTGGGCTGTGCAGTCCTATTATCCACCTCTAGACCACACCAAATTTGACTTTAGGGCGAATGTCGATCGTGCTCGTTAAGTGAGGCCCAAAGCAGCACGGCATGCATCCACGGTGGTGCCGATGCTGCCGCCAGCATCGACACGGGCCCAGCCGATAGCGCCGGCGCCACGGGCCAGCTGCTGGCGGACCACGTCTGCCGTGGCATCGGACGCATCGCCCTTGCGGCCCTTGACGCGCCCGACCAGCGTTGCCTCATCCGCTTCCAGCCATAGCCCTGTGAAACCTGCCCCGTTGGCGCGGGCGAGCTGCTCGGCGCTGTCGCGCTCGGCGGGGTCCAGAAAGGCGGCATCGATGACCACCGGCCATCCCGCCGCCAGGGCGCGGTTCGCCTTTGCCATGACGCGGGCATAGACCGCGTCGCTTGCAGCGCGGGTGTAGCTTTCGGGCGGCAGGCGCTGGTCAAGCGCCACGCCTGCCATGTGCTTGCGTTCAACGTCGGTGCGCAGGTGGAGCGCGCCGGGTGCGGGGTCCAGCAAGGGGGCGAGTGCCCGTGCCACCGTCGTCTTGCCGGTGCCGGAATAACCCCCAATCGCCAGCAGGTGCGGACGGCGCGGGCGCAAGGTTGCCACCGCCAGTTCGAGATAGGCCGTTGCCTCGCGAAGCGCCCGCTGCCGCGCGTCCTGCGGGCATTGGGCAGCCCGGTCCAGCGCCACCATGGCGCGCACGCCCGCGCGCGTTGCCGTGAACACCGGCAGAAGGGCGAGGCCGTCAAGCTGCAGGTCCTCACCAAGCTCAGCCGTGTGGAGCAACCAGCATCCGAGCAGCGTGTTGGCTTGCCCGCGACTTCCTTCATGCACCAGCGCCATCAGCATGAACGCGAAGTCATACAGGATATCGATGGTTGCAAGATCCTCGGAGAATTCGAGTGCGTCGAACAGCACCGGCTCGCCCTCCAGCACCACCACGTTGGACAGGTGCAGGTCGCCATGGCACCGGCGAACCAGCCCGGCGGCCTCGCGCCGGGCCATGAGGCCGGCGCAGTCATCAAGCCTGGCCTTGATGGCGTTTGCAAACTCTTCCGCCAGGCCAGCTGGAATGTCGTCGACGGCTTTTGCAAACGCCCGGTTCAGGCTGGTCAAGATGGCGGGGAAGCGGTTGGCGAACCTGCTGTCTTGCCGAACGGGAGCGGATGCGTGATAGCGCGAGATGACCGTGCAGAGGGCGTCAGCCAGCTCCGGCGTGAAGCGCCCCGCGCGAAGCTGGTCTAGCAGCAGCGCATCGCCGGGGAACCGGTGCATCCGGATGACCCATTCGACCGGCTCGCCCGTGCCATCCAGCTCCAGCGTGCCATCAGGCTGGCGGGTGACCGGCAAAAGCCCGAGGTATATCTGCGGGGCATGGGGCTGGTTGATCTGCAATTCGCGCAAGGCAGCGGCCTTGCGCTGGCTGAGGGTGGAGAAGTCCATGTAGTCGAACCTGACGGCCTTCTTGATCTTCAGGGCGGTCCCGCCGCTGAGGAACACCATGGCGCCATGGGTTTCGACCACCTGCACGCCACCGGCGCCTGCCCCGCAGGTCGCGGGATCAGACAAGAACCGGATGACGTGGTCCTGGCTGGTCATGAGGCGTCCTTCCCCTGCCTGGTGCGATGCAAGCCGTCGGCCATGAGTACCATGTCCGCTGCCTTGCTCCATGACCGGTATCAAGCGGAACCGGCTTTCAGTTTGTCATAGATCAATTCGGACCGGCCAGACTCCCTATATATTCTGTTTATTGAATATGAAAGGAGTCCCCAAATGTTCATGACCCTGTCACGCAATCTCGGCGAGCGCTACTCGCCGCTCTATTTCCTGGCCGCGCTTGGCGCAGGCGGGCTGGTCGTCACCTTCTTCATGTACCTGCTGTTCTGGGTACCGCATCCAGAACAGCAGATTCCGGTGTTCGAGGACATTGCCTCAGCGTTCTCCAACGGGGGTCTTGCCACCCGGGGCATGATCGTCGTGGCTCTGGGCGGCATTGCCGCATTTGCAGCGCTGCACCTGCGGTTGCTGGCCTGGAACATGCGGGAATTCGCCGGTTTCCGGCGCACCCCGGCCTACACGGCCCTTCGCAACAGCAATGCAGAGACGCAGCTGATGGCGGTGCCGTTGACGCTCGCCATGACCGTGAATGCCTTGTTCATCCTCGGCGCGGTGTTCGTGCCCGGACTGTGGTCCATCGTCGAGTACCTGTTCCCGGCAGCCATGCTGGCATTCCTGGCCATCGGCATCCATGCCATGCGCATCCTTGGCGACTTCTTCGGCCGCGTGCTTGCCAAGGGCGGCTTTGACTGCGCGAAGAACAACTCCTTCGCGCAGATGCTGCCGGCCTTTGCACTGGCCATGGTGGGTGTGGGCCTGGCGGCCCCGTCAGCCATGAGCACGGTCAAGCTGACGGTCGGCGTCAGCTTCATCCTGTCGAGCTTCTTCATCACGGCAGCGGTGATACTGGCTGCGATCAAGCTGGTGCTCGGCTTCCGCGCCATGATGGAGCAAGGCGCCAGCAAGGAAAGCCTGCCGACGCTGTGGATTGCCGTGCCGATCGTGACCGTGGTGACAATTGCGCTGATGCGGCAGTCACACGGGCTGCATTCGCACTTCGGCGGGCACTCCTCAGCCGCAGGCACACTCGACATGCTGACCATGATGGTGTCGGTCCAGCTGCTGTTTGCCTTTGTCGGGTACGTGGTGATGCGCCGGGCCGGGTACTTCGGCACCTACGTGACTGGTGAGGAAAAGTCGCCCGGCTCTTACGCGCTGGTTTGCCCCGGCGTGGCGCTGTCAGTGATGGGGCACTTCTACATCAACAAGGGACTGGTGGCTGCCGATCTGCTGGCCAGATACTCCCCCGCCTACTGGGTCATGACCGCGATACCGGTGGCGTTGCAGGTGGCGATGATCTGGCTTGTCCTTCACCTGAACGCGCGGCTGCTTGCTCCTGCAGATGCCAGTGGCGCAAATGGCATGGAGGCAGCCATCAGCAACTGACCGTCAACTCGTACTATTCAGGCCTCAACAACCAGGGACGCGCGTTGCACAGACCGCGTCCCTGAACGCAAGGAAGATGGCGCGTTGGGCAGACCGGTAGATCATGAATTCCGGATGCCATTGCACGCCAAGCAGGAACCGGCTGCCGCGGCAGCACTCCACCGCCTGCACGATGCCATAACGATCGACGGCGCTGATGCAGAGGTCCTTGCCCAACCTGTCGATGGATTGCCGGTGCAGCGAATTGGCGCGGAACGCCTTGAGCCTCATGATGCGATGCAGCAGCGTGTCCTGTTCCACCATCACCCGTTTCCGGGGCAAGGGCGTCCACATCTGCGGTACATCGCGGTAGGCCTTGCGGATGTCCTGGTGCAGGTTTCCACCCCGGTGGGCATTCAGCATCTGCGCGCCCCGGCAGACTCCCAGCACCGGGATGTTTCGCTCATCGGCGACCTTCAGGATATCCAGTTCAAGTGCGTCGCGCGCCAGGTCGATCTCGATATCGAGCGTCAGGTCGCCGCTGTAGATGCCGGCGCCGATATTGTCGCCACCACCGATCAGGAAGCCCGCGAAACCGGTGAGGTCGTGGTGGCGGTTGTTGGGCGTGATGCGGACGGGGCTCAACCCGGCCAGCTTCAGCGCCAGCCAGTAGAATACCCACATCATCGTGCTGCCCCTGTCGGACGTGGTCACGCCAACCCTGTTTGATCCGTTCATGTCAGCAACCAGTCGCTTGCGCGAATGGCCCAGTTGGAGGGCAGTATCCTCAACTCGTTGTCCAGGTAGGCGGCGCTCATGGCGCGCAACCTGTCCGGGTCGGCAGCAAGGTGCTCGACCACGCACCAGCGGTTCCATTCAAGTGTCAGGCTCCAGCCCTGCTGGCCGATCCTGGCGTCCGGCAGGCGGTAATGAAAGGTGGGTCGGGGCTTCACGAGGACATCCGGCACACGGCGCCGCACCCGCTCGCCATCAAGCCATGAGAACAGCGGCAGCATGTCCAGTTCGCGGTTGCGGGTCGGATTGTAATGCAGGTAATCGTCGATCAGCTGGCTGGTGTCCGGGGCATATTGCGGTGACAGGACCTGCCAGACATAGGCCTTGGGAAACGGATCGGCGAACATGGTCAGCCGTCGCGACAGGTCAAGTTCGATAACCTCGCGCAGCCACGCCGACAGCAGCATGTACGCCCGCAACACCGACAGGATGTAGGCAGGCTCGCGCGAGGCAATTTCAGGGTTGAGCTGGCAGCCGAAGGCATAGAACGGGCTCGCCATGGAGCCCTTCGCCCCGATGTCGACAAGGCAATCGAGCAGGCGTTCAAGCTCACCCAGCCGGGTGATCTCGACCGGCGGACACACTACCTCGTTGGGCACCACGAGTTCGGAAATCTCGCCCACGAATTCACGCAGCCGCGACTTGAAGGTGCCGGACTCGCCGGGGCTTTCGCCCCACATTTCGCCATGCACATACTGGCTGTCGAGTTCGACAACGAAATCGCCGTAGGCGGTGTCGCGGATGTGGTAGCGATGCCTGTCTTCACGCTGCAGGTCGCCGCCAAAGAGCTGGTGCACCTTGGCGGCTGCCTCGCCGGTTGACACCGAGCCGAATTCGATCTCGATACCAACGTGGCGGGGCCTGCCCTGGTGGTTCAGGTCAAAGGGCGGCAGTTTGAGCGGGCGGGAACTCATCTGATCAGGCAGCGGCTTTCCTGGCATCAGGCAGCACCGTGGCCTGACTTGCCGAACGTCAACTGCTGAAGCCGCAAACGGTTCCGGCACGCGGCCTTGCTGGCAACCTGGTGTCTGCGGCCATCATGCCGGTTACCAGTTGCTGCGGCCCCGCCGCCTGGTGGCGGCTGTCAGCACATCGGTGCGGCTCAGCCCGATATCGCGCAACAGGTGGTCGTTGAGCTGCAGGAGTTCGGCCGAGGCCTTCGTCTGCAGTCGCCTTTTGCGCCTGTTGGCAAGGGCGGTCCGCAACAGCCGCCCAAGTCTGAAGTCAAACGTGAGCGAACTCAAGCCGCCCACCATCGAATGGAAGGTTCTCATTTGTCTGTGTCCTTGATTGTCCGGACCCGGATGCGGCGGCATGAGAGCCTTGCCACAAGGCGGTCCTGTAAGTTTTCTGCGAAGAGGTGTAGCAGCCGGTCAAGCTGGCCGATGTGCAGTTCCTCACATTCCAACGGCGGGAAATGTTCCTGTTTTGATCTTTTCATGGCGCCGAATCGCGCTATGGTGCTGGCATGGACCTTTCTCAAACAGCTTTCGTGGCCGGTGAGTTCGCAGTGACGTGGTTCCAGCTTGCTGTAACGACGGCGGTACTGGCGCTCGTTCTTCTGCTGGCGGCAGTGCTTCTTGCCTGGCGGGCGGGCAGCGGCAACCAGGCGCAGACGGTCGAGGCCATGCGCCGGGCAGCGGAGCTCGAGATCAGGTTGCTGGAAGTGTCGGGACAGTTGCGCGGGCTGGTGGAGCATTCTGCCTCCAGCCAGGCTCACCTGACGCAGACCCTGGACAAGCGGCTGGAGCAGGTATCGCAGCGGCTTGGGGCCGGCCTGACCGAGAACAGCCAGCGCACCAGCCATCACCTGCAGCAGCTCAACGAGCGGCTTGCGGTGATCGATACGGCCCAGACCAACCTGACCAAGCTGTCAGGCGAAATGGTGTCGCTGAAGGACATCCTGTCCAACAAGCAGGCCCGCGGCGCCTATGGCCAGGGCCGCATGGAAGCGATCATCCGCGACGGGCTGCATGCCTCGGCCTACTCGTTCCAGTCTACGCTGTCGAACGGCAACCGGCCGGACTGCCTGATCCGCCTGCCGGAAAACGAGATGTCGGTGGTGATCGACGCCAAGTTTCCGCTCGAGGCCTACAACGCAATGAAGAAGTGTGGCCCGGACGAGGATCCGCGCCCGCACGAACAGCGCTTCCGGGCGGACGTGTCGCGCCACGTCAAGGACATTGCCGAGAAGTACCTGATCAAGGGCGAGACGCACGAGACCGCCATCATGTTCGTGCCATCGGAATCGATTTATGCCGACCTGCACGAAACCTTTGAGGACGTGATCCAGCGGGCGCACCGGTCGCACGTCATCATCACGTCGCCCAACGTGCTGATGCTGCTGGTGCAGACGATGCAGGCGGTGTTCAAGGATTCCCGCATGCGCGAACAGGCCGTGGTGATCCAGACCGAGGTGGTGCGGCTGATGGAAGACGTGAGCCGCATGCATGACCGGGTGCTGGACCTGCAGCGCCACTTCGGGCTGGCGGGCAAGGACATCGAGAAGATCGTCACTTCGTCAGAAAAGATCACCCGGCGCGGCACCAGGATCGAGCAACTGGAATTTGCCGAACCGGACGGTGCGGGCAAAAGTGAACCAGCCGCGGCGCCGCGGCTGGTTGCTGGCGAGTGAAGCAGGCAGGGGTAGTCCGCTTCAGCTCATATGCGTCCGGCAGGAGTTACTTCGACAGGTAGATCGCGGACGCAATCTGGTTCTGGATTTCCTCGAAGGCCCGGGTCAGGTCGTTTGAATCCTCGGCTTCGAAAAAGTTCTTGTCCGGGTCGCTGGAGCAGTTGCGCAGCCGGTTGCGGGTACCGGAATCATCCAGCGCGAAGGCGATGGTGATGACCGTGATGTCGGTTTGCTTGATGGTGCTGCACAAGGTGGTGAGATTGTTTTCACCCTGCTGGTAGTTGCGGGAGTTGCCGGGACCGAAAGCCGGGGCGGTCTGCTTGCCATCAGTGAGCAGCACCACGAACTTCTTGTTCTTCGTGTCGGAGAAGCTGCGGGCCGCATACGGCGCACCCGGCTCCAGCATGTGCCAGCCAAACTCCAGGCCAAGCGAGATGTTGGTGTAGCCGTAGGGTCTCATGGCGCGCAGCTGGTCGATCGTTGCACGGTGGTCATCGCTCAATTCACGCGTCACCAGCCTGTTTGCAAGGTAGCCACGGCCACTGTGCAACCGGCCATCACAATGATAGTTAGCCAGGTCGCCATAGCGGCCGAAATTGTTTGGCACCGGCTGGCCCCACTTGCTGGCGTCGTTGCCGCCTGGCGCGGAAGAGGTTGTGTTGTAGGGGTACTGCCGGTCATAGGTGCATCCGGTCCACGACCCGCCGCGCGCATCAACGACCATCGAGGACGGCAAGGTGGTGTAGACATTGTGCGAGAACGGCACGAGTGCAAAGTGCACGTCCTCATTGGTGCCGTCTTCGGTGAGGCCGTTGACCATGTCTATGGCGGCATCCTTCATGGTGACGTACTTTTGCTTGCCGGCTGAAACTTCCTCCATCGATTCCGAGTAGTCGAGCACCAGGGCAATTTCCGCCTTTTGCGGCAGCCGAAGCCGCGCGGTGGACGTTGCCGCCACGTTCATGGTGTCAAAACCGCCCAACGTCATCAGCGTGGTCGGCAATGTGCCGGAATAGGACACCGTCACGGACTCACCATCGAAGGTGATGTCGGCAGTGCCGTCCAGAGAGTTGGCCATGCCCCCGGCGATATTGACCTTGAAGGCTTCCTCCGCCATCCGCTTGCGAACGGCGTTGGGTGTGTTCGGCGATGCAGCCGCCGCAGCAAGGGCAGCCGCATCCAGCGATGCCTGCACGTCTGCCTGCGCAGAACTGGCGCGAAATGTGTCAAGGGCGACCCCTACAGCGAGGAAAAACGGTACGGCCAGCATGGCCATGACCAGTGCGATTGCTCCACTTTCATCGCGGGCGAAACTCACGTTCCGGCTGGACGCACTGTTCAGCAGCTTGGCGAGGCGGGTCTTCATGGCAACGGCTCCCTGTGGCGTCGTTCGGGTCTGCAACTTGTCCGGCGGGCTGGGTCCCGTGTTCAGTTACGGAACAGTCACGCCGCGATTGCAGTAACTCAAGCAACCTGCGGGCCGGACACGTGCCAGGGGCATGGTTATCCGGTTGAAACCGTGAGGCAGGGTTTACAAAGTGTTAAGAAGGGCAACCGCCACCATGGCAATTCAGCTTGGTCCGGTATCAGGCTCTAGAGCGAACGGCGCGCCTTGACGGCCGCTGCCAGCGTGCCTTCGTCGAGATAGTCCAGCTCGCCGCCCACCGGCACGCCATGGGCAAGGCGGGTCACGCTGACGCCGCTGTCTTCGAGCTGGTCCATGATGAAGTGTGCCGTGGTCTGGCCATCGACCGTGGCGTTTACCGCGATGATCACCTCGCGCACCGTCCCGCCCCGGGTCCGGTCGATCAGGGCTGCAATGCGCAGGTCTTCCGGGCGAACACCCTCGATCGCAGACAGCGTGCCACCCAGCACATGGTACAGTCCCTGGATCGCACCGGCACGTTCGAGTGCCCACAGGTCGCCGACCTCCTCGACCACGCAGATCACCGAGGTGTCGCGGCGCGGATCGGTACACAGGGTACACGGGTTGATGACATCGACATTGCCGCAGACGCGGCATTCGCTGACCTTGGCGAGCACGTCGGCCAGCGACACGCTGAGCGGCTGCATCAGCTTTTCGCGATTCTTGACCAGGTGCAGCGCAGCGCGCCGGGCCGAGCGTGGCCCAAGCCCCGGCAAGCGCGCCAGAAGCTGGATCAGCCGTTCAATCTCGGCGCCGACGACATTCTTGGCCATGGGGTCAGGTGCGTCCCGTCACGGCCGGGTCAGAAGCCGGGCATCTTGAAGCCGGGGGGCAACGGCAGCCCGCCGGTCACGTCCTTCATCTGCTCGGCGACGGCCTGCTCGACCTTGGCGCGGGCCTCGTTGTAGGCGGCCATCAGCAGGTCCTCGAGGATTTCCTTTTCCGACGGCTGCAGCAGGCTGTCGTCGATCTCGACCTTCTTCATCAGGTTCTTGCCGGTCAGGGTGATCTGCACCATGCCGGCGCCGGCCTTGCCGGTGACCGTCATTTCATCGAGGCGCGCCTGCATGTCGGCCATCTTGGCCTGCATTTCCTGCACCTGCTTCATCATGTTTCCGAGATTCTTCATGGGGTCTTCCACCTGGTGTTCCGGGGTTAGTCTTCGCCACCCAGCCCTTCGATGGCGGGGTTGGTATCATCTGCGTCCGGCGACTCGCCAGAGGCTTCAGCCGCGGCAGTACCGGCGCTCGTCGCCAGGTCGCGAACCTCGACAATCTCTGCGCCGGGGAACCGGGCCATGATGGCCTGCACGTCAGGATTCTGCCGGACCGTGCGGAACAGGTTGTCTTTCTGCTCTCGGCGCTGCTCGGCAATGGTCTGGCCGGCATCCACCGAGGCAATCGACACCATCCAGCGCCGACCGGTCCACGCTTCCAGCCGCCGCGACAGGTCGTTGGCGATGCCGGCGGGTGCACCACTGGTGAGCGCGATCTCGATGCGGCCTTCGCCCAGCGACACCGGCGACACGTAGCGCTCAAGGTCCGACTGCAGCTTGATGTCCCGCTTGGAGGCAACGTACCTTACGAGGTCGGCAAAACTGGCAAAGCCCGATGGCGGCAGCTCTGCAGGCTCGGGCTGCATGTCAGCCGTTTCATCATGCTTCGGCAGGGCCGCCGTCATGACCGGCCCGTGCGTGGTGCGCGGAGGGTCGGCCACGGGTGCGCCGGAGGCAACGGCGTGCGCGCCTGCCGGGTCGCCACCAGATCGGGCGACGGATGGCGCAGTGCCAGCAGCCTGTGCCTGCGGGCCTGCCCTGACAATGCGGGCAAGCTCGTCCGGGCTTGGCATGTCGGCCACGTGGGCCAGCCGGATCAGCAGCATCTCGGCCGCCATCAGCGGGTTGGGCGCGCGGGAAACCTCGTCGAGGCCCTTGAGCAGCATCTGCCAGGTCCGGGCCAGCACCGGCATGGCCAGTTCGCCTGACAGTTCAGTACCCCTGCTACGCTCCTGCGGTGAAACGGCCCCGTCTTCTGCGAGCTTGGGCGACACCTTCAGCTTGGTCACCCAGTGGGTAAAGCCTGCCAGGTCGGCGACAATCACTTCCGGGTCGGCCCCATGGGCAAACTGCTGCTCCAGTTCGTCCAGAGCCTTTGCCGCATCACCCTTCATCAGGGCCTCGAACAGGTCGATGATCCGGGCACGGTCAGACAGGCCAAGCATCGACTGGACGTCGCTGGCCACCACCTTGTCGGAGCCATAGGCAATCGCCTGGTCCAGCAAAGACAGCCCGTCACGCACCGAGCCCTCGGCGGCGCGCGCGATCATCTGCAAGGCTTCATCCTCGGCAGATACGCCTTCGCGCTCACAGATGCTGGCGAGGTGCTGCACCAGGCGCGACGCCTCGAGCCGGCGCAGGTCGAAGCGCTGGCAGCGTGACAGCACAGTCACTGGCACCTTGCGGATTTCAGTGGTGGCGAAGATGAACTTCACATGCGGCGGGGGCTCTTCCAGCGTCTTGAGCAGCGCGTTGAAGGCGGCGGTCGACAGCATGTGCACTTCGTCGATGATGTAGACCTTGTAGCGGGCCGAGGCCGGCTTGTACTTCACCGCGTCATTGATCTCGCGGACATTGTCCACCCCGGTGTGCGAGGCAGCATCCATCTCGATCACGTCGACATGGCGGGACTCGAGGATGGCATCGCAATGGCGGCCCTTGCGGCTCAGGTTGACAGAGGGACCGGTATCCTCGCCGTCGACGGGCACGTAATTGAGCGCGCGGGCAATCAGCCGTGCAGTGGTGGTCTTGCCAATGCCGCGCACGCCGGTGAGCATGTAGGCTTGTGCGATGCGGCCCATGGCGAAGGCATTGGTGAGGGTTCTCACCATGGCGTCCTGGCCAATCAGGTCTTCGAAGGTTTGCGGGCGGTATTTGCGGGCCAGCACCCGGTAGGGCGCAGCGGTTTCAGCCTGTATGTCGGTGGTGTCCGCCATTGCCCGCGTCACGTTCCCCTATGTCTGTCACAACCATCAACGCGGCAAACCATACGCCGCTCTTGCCAGCATCCGGGCCGCGTAAAGAGAAGAAGTGGGAGGCTGGACGGGCAACCCGAGTCCAACTCGTTGGGGCTGCTTCCTTCCGGACCTGACCCAGTTGGCGAGCGGCACGTCTGCTGCCAACCTCCCGATCCCTATATCGGACGGAAACCGCCGCGATGCAAGGGGCCGGACAACATCCCGTGTCATTGTTGTTGAAGGCTTGCCAGCACCGGTCCGGCATGGCACACCGGCCCACCCCGCCTGCACCCCCCGAAACAGCCCACACACAAAAGGCACCCCGCACCATGACGCGCACCACCCCGGCCTTCATGCACGGATCTCTCGACCGGCTGTCCGGGCATCGCAACGAGACGGGCCGCATCGACGCCCTGCTGCAGTCGCCTCAATCACGGTTTGCGGTGCTGGCCGGTGACCGGATCGTGGTGAACGATACACCGGGACAAGACGGCGGCATCCGCTGGCATGCAGCGGCTGACCTGCCTGCCGCAAAGGACGGCACTGAACCGCTGCTGCTGGGCCTCGACGGCCAGGGCGTCGCGCACTTTGCCGTGCAGGCAGCCGATGCCGAGCTTGCCCCGGCGGCGGGAGGGTCGCTCATCGACCTGAGGTCTGCCGCGTTGCATGGCGTCATTGCAGACGGGTGGCTAGGCGTGGCGGCTCAGGCGCGCGCGCTTTCGCACTGGCATGTGCGGCACCGCTTTTGCGCCAATTGCGGCAGCGCCACGAGCCCGGCAGACGGGGGATACAAGCGGGTTTGTGCTGCCTGCGAGAGCGAACATTTTCCGCGCACCGACCCGGTTGTGATCATTGCCGTCACCCGGGGCGACCAGATGCTGCTGGGCCGTTCGGGCCGGTTTGCCGCCACCATGTATTCAACGCTGGCCGGTTTCGTGGAGCCGGGTGAAACCATCGAGGACGCGGCACGGCGCGAGGTCAAGGAGGAAACCGGCATTGATGTCGGCGAGGTTTCCTACGTGATGAGCCAGCCGTGGCCGTTTCCCGCCAACCTGATGATCGGCCTGATTGGCGAGGCGACCAGCGAGACCATCACCATCGACCCCGATGAACTGGCAGACGCGCGCTGGTTCAGCCTCGACGAAGTGCGCGCCATGGACCAGCACCGCCATCCGGACGGGCTGGAAATACCGCCCTCGATCTCGATTGCCCATCACCTCATCCGCAAGATGATCGACTGACTTCGCCTGGTCTGGCGGCGTTCAGGCAGTGGTGTCGAGCAGCTCGCGCTTGCGGGCAAGCTCGGCACGGTACGCACCTGCCCTGTAGACGCCCAGCACGCGCAGCGACGAGGTAAAGAAGTCGAGTTCTTCCAGCGCCAGCCGCACCGGGCGGTCATCCGGATGGCCCTCGATGTCGGCATAGAATTGCGCCACGTTGAAGGTGCCATCAACATAGGATTCAAGCTTGATCATGTTGACGCCGTTGGTGGCAAAGCCGCCCATCGCCTTGTAGAGCGCTGCGGGCACGTTGCGCACGGTGAAGATGAACGAGGTGATGACCGGCGCTTCGTCTGCCGTCGCGTCGTCAGGCTCGGCCGAGAGCACGACGAACCGGGTGGTGTTGTGGTCCTCGTCCTCGATGTCGGCGCGCAGCACGTCCAGTCCGTAGATCTCGGCAGCCTTGACCGAGGCAATCACGGCGGTGGCGCGCTGCTGGCTGCGGGCAAGCTCCTTGGCGGCTCCGGCGGTGTCCACGGCGACAACCGCTTCCAGGCCCATCTGCGCGATCACCCGGCGGCACTGGCCCAGCGCGTGGGTGTGGCTGGTGACGACCTTGAGGTCCTCGGCCTTCGTGCCGGGCAGCACCAGCAACTGGTGGCGCACCCGCAGGAAGTGTTCACCGACGATAAACAGGTTGGACGACGGCATCAGGTGGTGGATGTCCGCCACACGGCCCGCAACGGTGTTGTCGATCGGAATCATGGCCAGGTCCACGGCGTTGGACGCAACGGCTGCGAAGGCATCCTCGAAGGTGCGGCAGGCAACCGGCTCATGGTCCGGATATGCCTCGATACAGGCGATATGCGAGTTGGCGCCAGGTTCGCCCTGGTACGCAATCTTCTTCTGGTTCGACCCCATTCAGCCAATCTTTCCTTGCCAATTCGAACTGCCTTCCACGCCGCAAATCCCCGCTCAGGACGCCAGCGCGGCATATGGACACCGCCGCCTTATAGGTGTTGCGCGTCACCAGAGAAACAACTAGTTTCCGCGCGCTGTGAGCGCCCCTCCAAGAGGGCATGAGAAATGGCGAAGATTAATCGAAAAGAGTTCGAGGGCTAGAATGTTCGGTATGGACACGATGACGTTTAACAAGATCGCCGGCGCACTGCTGGGCGGGGCGTTGCTTGTGATGGGGCTGAACATTCTGTCGGACACCGTCTATCACGCAGAAAAGCCGGAAGAGGCTGCAATCGCCATCGAGGTGCCGGAAGAAGGTGCGAGCGAAACCGCTGCCACCGAGGAAGCCGCACCGGTTGCAATCGCCTCGCTGCTGCCGGCGGCAAGCGCTGAAAAGGGCCAGGCCTTGTTCAAGGCATGTGCGGCCTGCCACACAATTGAAAAGGGTGGCGCGAACAAGGTGGGTCCGAACCTTTATGGCACGGTGGGCCTCTCGGTCGCCGGGCATGAAGGTTTTGCCTATTCGGACGCGCTGAAGTCGAAGTCCGGCGAGACCTGGACATTTGACAACCTCAGTGCGTTCATCACCAGCCCCAAGCAGTGGGCACCGGGCACCAAGATGGGCTATGCCGGCCTGAAGGATGACGCCAAGCGCGCCGACCTGCTGGTGTACCTGAACAGCATGTCGGACAATCCACAGCCGCTGCCTGCAGCAGATGCCGCCGCGCCGGCTGCTTCAACCGAGCAAACCGCTGCAGCGACCGAGCAACGCCTGCCGCTGCAACTGAACAAGCCTGCTGCCGCAACCGAGCAACCTGCCGCTGCACCTGCTGCCACCGGTGGCAGTTCAATCGCGGCCATGGTCAAGGCTGCCAGTGTCGAAAAGGGTGAGGCCGCGTTTCGTGCCTGCAAGGCATGCCACACGGCTGAGAAGGGTGGCGCCAACCGGGTTGGCCCAAACCTCTATGGCGTGGTCGGCGCACAGATCGCAGCGCATGAAGGCTACAAGTACGATGATGCCCTGACGTCCAAGTCGGACCAGAAGTGGACGCTGGACAACCTGAACGCCTTCATCACCAACCCGAAGGCCTGGGCACCAGGCACCAAGATGAGCTTCGGCGGCATCAAGGACGATGCGAAGCGGGCCGACCTGCTGGCTTACCTGCATTCGCTGGCTGACAATCCGGAACCGCTGTAAGGCCTGGTCACTGGTTTGAATTCAACAAATCTTGACTGGAACAATTACAGTCTTTTAACACCGGCACCCCCTGCCGGTGTTTTAATTTGGCCTCGAAGAACCTAGTCTCTGGTCAGCAACAGGCAGCGGCCTTGCCGCCGCCCTTCCAGCCGCCGACCGTTCAGGGAGCCAAGAGCTTGATCGACCGCAGAACGCTACTTCAACTGGCCGCCGCCACCGGTGCAATCCAATTGCTGCCCGGCAGCACGGCACGCGCCGCAGAACCTGAATGGCGGCATGGCATGTCGCTGTTTGGCGAACTCAAGTACCCGGCCGGGTTCAAGCAGTTTGACTACGTCAATGCGGACGCACCAAAGGGCGGACGGGCGCGCATATCGTCAACCGGCAGCTTCGACAGCCTAAACCCGTTCTCCTTCAAGGGCAGCTCCGCCGGCATCGTCGGCCAGACCGTCGATACGCTGATGTCGTCTGCCATGGACGAGGCAGGCTCCGAATACGGCCTGATTGCCGAAGCCGCAAAGGTACCGGATGATTATTCCTGGGCTACCTACAAGCTGCGACCCGAAGCGCGTTTTCACGACGGCTCGCCGATCACGCCGGAAGACGTGATCTGGACGCTGGACGCCCTCAAGACGGCGCACCCGTTCTACAATGCCTACTACGCCAATGTGACCAACGCAGAGAAAACCGGCGACCATGAATTGACATTCAGGTTCAGCGAGGCGGGCAATCGCGAATTGCCGCAGATCGTCGGCCAGTTGCCGGTGCTGTCGAAGGCCTGGTGGACCGGCAAGGACGCGCAGGGCCGCCAGCGCGACATCACCGCAACGACGCTCGAGGCACCGCTGGGCAACGGCGCCTACAAGATCACCGCCGTAAATCCTGGCACGTCGATCACGCTGCAGAGGGTCAAGGATTACTGGGCCGCCGACCTGCCGGTGAACCGTGGCACCAACAACTTCGACGAACTGTTCGTGCTGTACTACCGCGACAGCACCGTGGCGCTGGAAGGCTTCAAGGGCGACGAGTATGACTACCGTCCCGAGAACTCGTCCAAGGACTGGGCGACGGCGTATGATTTTCCTGCCGCCCAACGCGGAGACGTGATCAAGGCGGAGTTACACCTCGACAACCCTGACGGCATGCAGGCCATGGTGTTCAACACGCGCAGGCCGAAATTCTCGGACCCGCGCGTTCGGCATGCCCTGAACTATGCGTTCGACTTCGAGTGGGCCAACCAGAACCTGTTCTTTGGCCAGTATACCCGCACTGCAAGCTATTTCGCCAACTCCGAACTTGCCGCCACCGGCCTGCCCGAAGGCCGCGAACTGGAACTGCTCAACGAGGTGAAGGACGCGATCCCGCCTGAAGTGTTCACGCAGGAATACACCAACCCGGTCTATGCGACGCCGCAGGACAAGCGCAAAAACCTGCGTGCCGCCGGCAAGCTGTTGTCCGACGCGGGGTGGACGGTTGGCCCGGACCGGCTGCTGCGCAACGCTGCCGGCGAACAGCTCACCATCGAGTTCCTGCTGGTGTCGCCCCTGTTCGAGCGGATCATATTACCGTATGTCAGCAACCTTGAACTGCTCGGCATCAAGAGCACGGTGCGCACGATTGACAGCGCCCAGTACGAGCGGCGCGTGCAGGGCTTCGAGTTCGACTGCATTGTTGCAGGCTGGGGCCAGTCGCTGTCGCCCGGCAACGAGCAGCGCGATTTCTGGGGTACAGCATCGGCAGACCGCAATGGCAGCCGCAACTATATCGGCATCAAGAACCCTGCTGTCGACAAGCTGATTGACAAGGTGATCTTTGCCACCGACCGCGACGGGCTGATCGCTGCAACGCGCGCGCTCGACCGGGTTCTGCTGTGGAACCACTACGTGGTGCCCACCTGGCACATCCCCTATGAGCGCATTGCCTACTGGAACCGGTTCGGGCGGCCCGACCCGCTGCCCTCACATTCGGTCGGCTTCCCGTCGATCTGGTGGTGGGACGAGGCCAAGGCACAGAAGGTCAAATCCTGATGCGGCGGCTCGCGGGTGCGGCGCTGGCAGGCGCCATCATGCTGGCAGGCCCCGTCGCGCAGGCTGGGCCCAGCCACGGACTGTCTGCGTTTGGGGAGCTGGCGTTGCCGGCAGATTTCCCGCATTTCGGCTACGTCGATCCCGACGCGCCAAAGGGAGGCCGCATCACCACGCTGGGCACGGCAGGGCGCATTACCTTTGACAGCCTCAATGGCTACATCCTGAAGGGTGAGCCGGCGCAGCAGATCGAGCGGCTGTTCGACAGCCTGATGGAACGCAACCAGGACGAACCTGACGCGGTCTATGCGCTGGTGGCAAAGCAGGCCGAGGTGGCCAGCGACCGGATGAGCGTCACCTTCTGGCTCGACGAGCGGGCGAAGTTTTCCGATGGCACGGCCGTCACCGGCGAGGACGTGTGCCACACCTTCGACCTGCTGAAAAAGGACGGGCTGCCGCAATATGCCGTTGCCTTGCAGGATGTGGAAGCCTGCACGGCGGACGAGCCGGGCAAGGTGCGCTACAGCTTCAAGGGAGGCAATGTGCGCGACCTGCCGCTGACGGTGGCCAGCCTGCCGATCTTTTCCAAGGCCTACTACACGGCGAACGAGTTCAACAAGACGACGCTGGTGCCGCCGCTGGGTTCCGGGCCCTACAAGGTGAAGGAACTCGGCCAGGGCAGCTTCATCACCTATGAACGGCGCGACGACTACTGGGCGAAGGATCTACCGGTCAATCGCGGCAAGCACAATTTCGGCGAGATCAAGCTGCTGTATTTCCGCGACCGCACGTCCGAGCTTGAGTCGCTGAAATCCGGTACGCTGGACCTGCGCGAGGAATTCACCGCCAAGAGCTGGGCGACCGAGTACGATCTGCAATCCGTGAAGGATGGCCGGTTGATCCTGCAGACGCTGCCCGATGACAACGCCTCCGGCGCACAGGGCTTCTTCCTGAACATGCGCCGGGGCAAGTTCGCCGACGTGCGCGTGCGCCAGGCGCTGGACCTTGCCTTCGACTACGAGTGGACCAACAAGAACCTTTTCTTCGGGGCCTACAAGCGCACCGGGTCGTTCTTTGAAAACTCCACGATGCGGGCATCCGGCAAACCGGGGCCGGATGAGCTTGCCCTGCTGGAACCGCTCAGGGACAAGCTGCCCGGGGAGGTTTTCGCCGAGGCCTACGAACCGCCCGTGTCGAACGGGTCCGGGCAGGACCGCAAGCTGCTGCGCCAGGCGGGCCAACTGCTGGAAGCGGCCGGGTGGACCATCGAAAATGGCACGCGAGTTAACGCCAAGGGCGAGCGTCTTTCCG
Organism: uncultured Alphaproteobacteria bacterium; assembly: GCA_963700735.1. Lineage (GTDB taxonomy): Bacteria > Pseudomonadota > Alphaproteobacteria > Rhizobiales > Aestuariivirgaceae > Anderseniella. The sequence continues at coordinate 98,217 of CAVOYR010000004.1, read as the reverse complement.
TTGAGTTCCTGATTTTTGCACCCACGTTTGAACGGGTCATTGCACCTTATGTACGCAACCTGAAGCTGATCGGCGTGGATGCGTCGATCCGGCAGGTGGAAGCGGCGCAATACCAGCAGCGGCTGAAGAACTTCGACTTCGACGTGCTGGTGCAGCGGTATTCGATGTCACAAACGCCGGGCGTCGAGCTGAAATCCTTCTTCTCGTCGACGACGGCAGACGTGCCCGGCAGCTTCAACCTGTCGGGACTGAAGAATGACGCCGTGGACGCCCTGATCGACACCATCATGCAGGCGAGCGATCGTGCGACGCTTGAGGTAGGGGCACGGGCGCTGGACCGGGCGTTGCGGGCGCAGCACATCTGGGTGCCGCAATGGTACAAGGGCGCGCACACGCTGGCCTACTGGGACCATTTCGGCATGCCGGAGCGCAAGCCACGGTACAATCGCGGCGTGCTGGACACATGGTGGATTGACGCCGCCAAGGCCGCTAGTGTGAAGAAGGGTCCTTGAGGCCCGCACCCGAATCACCTGCAAACGTTGTAATTGATCTGACAACCCTCGACTGACCGGACGCGTGCATGGGCGCCTATATTCTCAAACGGCTGTTGCTGATGATCCCGACCCTGTTCGGCATCATGCTGCTGTCGTTCGCGCTGATCCAGTTTGCCCCCGGCGGACCGGTCGAGCGGGTGCTGGCCCAGTTGCAGGGCACCGACGTGGGTGCCACCGCGCGCATCGGCGGCGGCACGGGCGGTGAGGTTGGCGCAGGCGCACCGGGTGCCGGTGCCGGCGGGGCCGGCGACAGCGGCTTCAAGTACCGCGGTGCGCAAGGCCTCGACCCCGAGTTCATCAAGAAGCTCGAGGTGCAGTTCGGGTTCGACAAGCCCGCGCATGAACGCTTCTTCATGATGATTCGCGATTACGCGATGTTCGACTTCGGGCAGAGTTACTTCCGCGATGTGCCGGTGCTGGACCTGATCAAGGAGAAGCTTCCCGTCTCCATCTCGCTCGGGCTGTGGCTGACGTTCGTGTCCTATGCCATCTCGATTCCGCTTGGCGTCGCCAAGGCGGTGCATGACGGCTCGCGCTTCGACGTGTGGACGTCCGCCGTGATCATTGTGGGCTACGCGATCCCCTCGTTCCTGCTGGCGGTGCTGCTGGTGGTGCTGTTTGCCGGAGGGTCGTTCTGGAACATCTTCCCCAACCGGGGGCTGGTGTCAGACAATTTCGCCGACCTGAACTGGTGGCAGAAGGTGCTCGATTATGCCTGGCACCTTGTGCTGCCGCTGACCGCGCTTGCGGTGTCATCGTTCGCCACGATGACGTTGCTGACCAAGAACTCGTTCCTTGACGAGATCAAGAAGCAGTATGTCACGACGGCCCGCGCCAAGGGCCTGACCGAACGCCGCGTGCTCTATGGACACGTGTTCCGCAACGCCATGCTGATCGTCATTGCGGGCTTTCCCGGGGCCTTCATCGGGGCATTCTTTGCGGGCTCGCTGCTGATCGAGCAGATCTTCTCGCTGGACGGGCTGGGCTTGCTCGGCTTCGAGTTTGCGGTCAACCGTGATTATCCCGTGGTGTTCGCCACGCTCTACATCTTCTCCCTGCTCGGCCTGCTGACCAACCTGGTGACAGACCTGATCTATACCTGGATCGATCCGCGCATCGACTTCGAAAGCCGGAAGGTCTGAGCGTCATGGATGCATCGCCCACCATCGATCCGGTTGAACTCAAGGCGGTGAAACGGTCCTGGCTGACGGGCATCAACCAGCGCCGCTTGCAACTGTTCAAGGCCAACCGGCGGGGCTTGTGGTCGTTCTGGATTTTCCTGGTGCTGTTCCTGGCGTCTCTGGGAGCGGAGCTGATTGCCAACGACCGGCCGATCATTGCCTCGTACAAGGGCGAGATCCTGCTGCCGATCCTGCATGAATACCCGGAGTCGAAGTTCGGCGGGTTCCTGGCGAGGACCGATTTCCGTGATCCGTTCATCCAGGAAGAAGTGAGGGCCAACGGCTGGATGCTGTGGCCGCCGATCCGCTATTCGTACCGCACGGTGAACAACGAACTGCCAAGCCCGGCCCCCTCGCCCCCGGCGTTCTCGCTGACCAGGGCGGAAGCCTGCGCGCGCTATGAGAACGGTGTCGACGACATCAATTGCGTGGCTGGCAACATGAACTGGCTGGGCACCGACGACCAGGGCCGGGACGTGATCGCCCGGCTGATCTACGGCTTTCGCATATCCGTGCTGTTCGGGCTCATCCTGACGGTTCTGTCGTCCATCGTGGGCGTGGCGACGGGCGCCATCCAGGGCTACTTCGGCGGCTGGACGGACCTGCTGTTCCAGCGCTTCATCGAAATCTGGACCTCGATCCCGACGCTTTACCTTCTGATCATCCTGGCGGCGTTCCTGACGCCAAATTTCTGGCTGCTGCTTGGCATCATGCTGCTGTTCTCGTGGACGGCGCTGGTGGGGGTGGTGCGGGCCGAATTCCTGCGCGGGCGCAACTTCGAATATGTGCGCGCGGCCCGCGCACTGGGGCTGGGCGACGGCAAGATCATGTTCAAGCACCTGTTGCCCAACGCGATGGTGGCAACCATCACCTTCATGCCGTTCATCCTGTCGGGCTCGGTGACAACGCTGACCGCGCTCGACTTCCTCGGCTTCGGCCTGCCGCCCGGGTCTGCCTCGCTGGGCGAACTGCTGGCGCAGGGCAAGGAGAACACGCAAGCACCGTGGCTTGGCCTGACCGGCTTTGCGGTGGTGTCGCTGATGCTGTCGCTGCTGGTGTTCATCGGCGAGGCGGTACGTGACGCGTTCGACCCGAGGAAGACGTTTGCATGAAGGATACTTCGCAGCCTCTCCTCGACGTGCACGACCTCGCGGTGGATTTCCGCCAGGGAAACAGCGTCACCCATGCGGTGCGGGGCGTGTCGTTCAGCGTCAACCGCGGTGAGACGCTGGCGCTGGTCGGCGAGTCGGGTTCCGGCAAGTCGGTCACTGCCCTGTCCATCCTCAAGCTGCTGCCCTACCCGGCTGCCTCGCACCCGTCGGGCAAGGTGCTGTTCAAGGGCGAGGACCTGCTCGACAATGACGAGAGCGACCTGCGCCGGGTGCGCGGCAACGACATCACCATGATCTTCCAGGAACCGATGACGTCGCTCAACCCGCTGCACACGGTTGAACAGCAGATCGGCGAAATCCTCGAACTGCACCAGGGTCTGCGCGAACAGGCCCAGCGGGCGCGCACGCTGGAGCTGCTGGAGAAGGTCGGTATTCGCGATGCGGAAAGCCGTCTTGGCGCCTACCCGCACCAGCTGTCCGGCGGGCAGCGCCAGCGGGTGATGATTGCCATGGCACTGGCCAACAATCCCGAACTGCTGATTGCCGATGAGCCGACCACCGCGCTCGACGTGACCGTGCAGGCGCAGATCCTGGAATTGCTGCAGCAACTGCAGCAGGAGTTCGGCATGGCGATCATCCTGATCACCCACGACCTTGGCGTGGTCCGGCACTTTGCCGACAAGGTGTGCGTGATGCAGCACGGCAAGATTGTCGAAACGGGCGCCACGAAGACCCTCTTCGCCAAACCGCAGCATGACTACACCAAGATGCTGCTCAATGCAGAGCCGAAGGGCAACCCGCCCAAGGCCGACCTGTCTGCGCCGGTGGTGGTCGAGACAGAAAACCTGAAGGTGTGGTTTCCCATCAAGAAGGGGTTCTTCCGCAAGACGGTTGGCCACGTTAAGGCCTGCAACGACGTGTCAATCACCGTGCGGGCCGGCCAGACGCTTGGGGTTGTGGGCGAGTCCGGCTCGGGCAAGACCACGCTGGGCCTCGCCATCCTGCGGCTGATCAGTTCGGAAGGCCGCATCGTCTACATGGGCAACCGGCTCGACAGCATCAGCGAGAAGCAGATGCGCCCGCTCAGGCGCGACATGCAGGTGGTGTTCCAGGACCCCTACGGCTCGCTCAGCCCGCGCATGTCGATCCGGCAGATCGTCGAGGAAGGCCTGCTGATCCAGCAACCGGACCTGACCTATGACCAGCGCACCGAACGCGTGGCGCAGGCACTGGAGGAAGTCGCCGTGCCGCCCGCCGCCATGGACCGGTATCCACACGAGTTTTCCGGCGGCCAGCGCCAGCGCATCGCCATTGCGCGCGCCATGGTGCTGCAGCCGAAGTTCGTCATGCTGGACGAGCCGACCAGTGCGCTCGACATGTCCGTGCAGGCCCAGATCGTCGACCTGCTGCGCAAGCTGCAGAAGGACCATGCCCTCGCCTACCTGTTCATCAGCCATGACCTGAAGGTGGTGCGCGCGCTGGCCAACGAGATGGTGGTGATGCGCAACGGCGTGGTAGTGGAGGCCGGCAGCGCAGACGAGATCTTCGACAACCCGAAGACCGACTACACCAAGGCGCTGCTGGCAGCGGCGTTCGACCTGAAGGTCACGTCCACCGCCGCCGCGTCACAATAGGAGTTCCGATGCCATGACCACGCTTGCCCTTGTCATCCGGCGCTGGGACCCGAAACCGTGGGTGGCGCGGTTCGCGCAGTTTGCACCTGAGCTCGACGTCGTGATATGGCCCGACGGCAAAACGCCGCCGGAGGCAGTAGACTATGCGCTGGCCTGGCTGCCACCCGAGGGTGTGCTGGCAGGCTTTCCCAACCTGAAGGCGGTGTTTTCACTGGGCGCGGGCGTTGACCACATCCTGTCCGAGCCGAAGTTGCCGGACGTACCGCTGGTGCGGGTCGTCGACCCCAACCTGACCATGCGGATGAGCGAGTATGTGTGCCTGCACGTGTTGATGTATCACCGCCAGCAGCGCCATTTCGATGCCGCGCAGGCCAACAACGAATGGTCCGGCAAGTCGCAATGGGCCGCATCCGCCATGCGGGTTGGCATCATGGGCATGGGCGAACTGGGCCGGGACGCCGCCGGAAAGCTGGTTCACCTGGGCTTTCAGGTGAACGGCTGGAGCAACAGCCGCAAGTCGGTCGATGGCATGGTGAGCTATGCGGGCGAGGGCGAGCTGGACACGTTCCTGGGGGCAACAGATATCCTCGTCTGCCTGCTGCCGCACACGCCCGCGACAGAAGGCATCCTCAACCGGGACCTGTTCAGGAAGCTGTCGAGTGACGGACCACTGGGCGCGCCGGTACTGATCAATGCCGGCCGAGGCAAGCTGCAGGTGGGTGCCGACATTCTTGCCAGCCTCGATGCCGGTGAGCTGGGCGGGGCCACGCTGGACGTGTTCGAGGAGGAGCCATTACCGGCGGAAAGCGCGTTCTGGCAGCATCCGAAGGTAACGGTCACGCCACACAATGCCGCCGACAGTGAACCCGAAGCGCTGTGCCAGTACATCCTGCGGCAGATCAAGTCATATGAGGGCGGCGGGCAGCTGGAGAACGTGGTCGACAAGCGCGCGGGCTACTGAGCCGCCGCGCGCTGTTCGTCCGGCGCATCATCGCCGTGCTGGAATTCCTTGAGCCGTGAAACACCGGTCACTGTGCCGTACATCTCGGCGATGCGCTTGATGGCAGCCGCAAGCGGCTCGACCACCGTCTGCATGTGGTAGCCGTTGGCATGCAGCAGCTGCGAATTGTCCAGCATCATGCCGACGTGGCCCTTCCAGAATACCAGGTCGTTGCGTTGCAACCTCAAGGACCGGTCCTGCTTCAGCGGGCGGCCGAAGCCTGACTGGATCATGTCGGTATCGCGCGGGCAATCGAAGCCACAGGCCTGGAATGCCACCTGCACCAGGCCGGAACAGTCAACCCCGGCCCAGGTCTTGCCGCCCCACAGGTAGGGTGTGTTTATGAAGGCTTCTGCCACGGTCGCCGGATCGGACCAGTGTTCGTCGATGGGCCGCAGATGGCGCGTCCATACGTAGCGGTGATCACGCAGCTTGGCCATGTTGCCATCGATCGATACGACGGACACAAGCGAATTCATGTAGGCCGACTGCACCGGGTTCGACTTGATGTCCGGCCTCGTGTAGAGCAGCGTCTGCGGCACAGCGATGCGATGGGTCGGGTCCATCACCTGTGCGCTGAGGCAGCGGGCCGGCATGTAGCCGACATAGCTGTCGATGACCAGCTGCACATACGCCCAGCCGTCCTTTATCTGGAACACGTGCACCGGTTCGCCCAGCAGCGCCTGTGTGTCGGTTGGCGCGTCGTAGCGCGGTTCCCTCAACACGGGCGATACTGACACGGTGACCTGGCGCAACTCCGGTGTGACGTAGCGCAGCGCCCGCACCTTGCCGCGCAGCCGGGCGTCGGCCACGTCGTCCTTGTAGGCATAGAGGCGGCGGTCGAAACTCATGCGGCGTTCCCCAGGGCACCTGCCCGGCTGGCAATGGTATCAGCAAGCCGTTCCACGTACAGCGCGCCGTTGACGGTACGCTGGATCAACACGTTGCGGCGGTCCTTGTCGTCCCGGCGGCGGCTGACCAGTCCCATCTTGCCCATGGTGTCGAGCGCCCTTGTAATGACCGGCTTGGACACGTTCAGCCGTGCTGCAAGATCACGCACGGTGTGGGGTGGTGCCTCCAGGTAGACGGTCAGGAGAATGCTGATCTGGCGGGCCGACAGGTCCGGCTCATCGTCGCGCACCAGCGCGAGATGGACGTCGTGCCACAAGTTCAGCACGTCTGCTGTCGTCAGTTGCAGGCCCATTGACTAAAAACCCACCACGCACCGTTCCGGTCATCGAAACTCGTTTCGGAACCGTATCATTTAACAGTTAATGGCTGGTCAAGTGCAAGTGCTATTTGCGTTTCGGGTAGCGCTCGGCCAGCAGGGCGAACAAGGCCCGCGCTGCCTGCGGTTCGCCGCCCATGGGCCGGGCGGGCCGGTCCGACGGCACCCAGCCGTAGATGTCGAGGTGGACGTAGGCACTTGCCTTCTCGACGAAGCGCTTGAGAAACAGGGCCGCCGTGATGGAGCCTGCAAATCCGCCGGTGCCGGCGTTGTTGATGTCGGCGACGGGTGATGAGAACATCGAGTTGTAGCGCTGCCAGAACGGCATGCGCCACACCGGATCGGCTTGCTGCATGCCATGCCGGGCGAGGTCTGCGGCAAGGGCATCATCATCGGTGTAGAACGGCGGCAGGTCAGGCCCCAGCGCCACGCGCGCTGCCCCGGTCAGCGTGGCCATGTCGACCAGAAGCTCGGGCGATTCACTGTCGGCCAGATCCAGCGCATCGGCAAGCACCAGCCGGCCCTCGGCATCGGTGTTGCCGATCTCGACGCTCAGCCCCTTGCGGCTGGTGAGTATGTCGCCCGGCCGGAAAGCGTTGCCGGAGATGGCGTTTTCCACCGCCGGGATGAGCACGCGCAGCCGCAGGTTCAGCTTCGCGGACATGATCATTGACGCCAGTGCCAGCACCGAGGCGGCACCGCCCATGTCCTTCTTCATGATGGCCATGCCGGAAGACGGCTTGATGTCGAGACCGCCGGTATCGAAGCAGACGCCCTTGCCGACCAGCGTGACGCGCGGGGCAGACGCTGCTCCCCAGGTCATGTCGATCAGGCGGGGGGCATCGTCGCTGGCGCGGCCAACGGCATGGATCATCGGAAACTTCTTTTCCAGGGTGGCTCCCTTCACAACCGTGACCTTCGCCTTGTGGTCGCCAGCCAGCTTGTGGACTGCGGTTTCCAGCTCGCTCGGTCCCATGTCATCGGCGGGCGTGTTGATCAGGTCCCGGCCCGTGCACACGGCCTCGGCCTGCATGAGGACATCCATGCGGTCCACCCCGTCAGGACAGACCAGGACGGCGGGGCCATCGGACTTCGGCGAGAGATAGCGGGCAAACCGGTAGCCCTGCAACAACCAGCCCAGCGCGAACAGGCGCGGGTCCTCACCGGCTGCCCCGGCCAGCGCGTAGCGGCCGGCAGGCAACCGGGTGGCGAGGCGCGCGGTCTCGAATGCGTCGGACGAGGGACCGGGCTTGCCGGCCAGCACCAGCGAAACAGCACCATCATCGCCCGGCAAGGCGAGATGGCTTCCGGGACGAGCCTTGAAGCCATTGGCCGACACCCAAGCCCGCTGTGCGCTGGTGAGCTCACCCAGGATGGCGTCCAGCGCATCCTCGCTGACCAGATGGATGGGGATTGCCCTTGCAGTTGCAGACGGGGCGAGCAGGCGCTTGCGGATATCGCTCATTCAACGGGCTTTCAGTGGGCTTTCGGATGATGGCAGCAGGTGGGCGGCAAGAAATTGCCAGTCATCGACTGTGCCACAAGATGGCGGTGCAGCAACGGGGCGTCAATCATGGTTAACAGTTTATTGAGGGTTGAAGGCCCAGTATCGGCGTCAAATCAACAAGGGCCAATCGGTGATTCCATCGATAGGGGTTAAGACAATGCGCCGACCAGTTTTCACGTTTTTAGCCACCGGCAGGCTTCCATTGAGCCTCTGCCTTGCAAGCGCGCTGGCGCTCAGCGGGTGTGCCAATGGCGGTACGCTGTTTGCGGACAAGCAGCAGGCCGACCCCATTACGACCGGCTCGACCAGCGCAGGTCCCTCAATCCGGGCCACCGCGGAAGCCGCACAGGCCTGGCGTGAACAACCCGGCAATGTGCGCCGTGCGGTAACCTATGCCCGCCTGCTCGACGAGTCCGGCAACAAGGCCGAACTGATCCGGGTGCTGGAAACCACCATCACCAACAACCCGAACGATCCCAAGCTGGTGGCGTACCTCGGCAAGGAACTGATCCTGGCAGGGCGTCATCGCGCCGGCGTGGAACAGTTGAACAAGGCGATCGCTGCCGGAGAGACCAACTGGAAGGTCTATTCGGCACTGGGCTCTGGCTATGACCAGATGAGCGAACACGCCAAGGCACGCGAGGCCTATGGCAAGGCCATGCAGTTGAACCCGACCGAAGTGGCGATCCACAACAATATCGGCATGTCTTATATCCTCGAAGGCGACCTCAAGCAGGCGGAGGCTTCGCTGCGCGAGGCACAGAAGCTGCCCGAGGGCGAGTTCAACCAGACGCTGCGCCAGAACCTGGCCCTGTCGGTTGGCCTGCAAGGCCGGTTCGACGAGGCCCGCGAAATTGCCAGCCGGGATCTGCCGCCCGAACAGGTCAACCAGAACCTGGCCTTCCTTCAGAAGATGCTGAACCAGGAAAACACCTGGCAGCAGATGAAACCCGCCAGTTGACCTTGCCCCGCTCCTTATTGCTGCCACGCTGACTGTTGCGGCATCCGAACAGAAAAACCGGCCGCACCGTTGAACTGGTGAGGCCGGTTTTCTTTGTTGCCCCGGATGGGAAAGGCGCGTGGCGCTCAGGTTAGTCTGATCCGAAAGCGAGGATGCCGGCAGGGCCAAGCAGCACGATGAAGATCACCGGCAGGAAGAACAGCACCATCGGGACCGTCAGCTTGGGCGGCAAGGCGGCTGCCTTCTTCTCGGCCATGGCCATGCGGTCGTCGCGGTTTTCCTGGGCCAGCACACGCAGGGCCACGCCGATCGGGGTACCATAACGTTCCGACTGGATAAGGCTGGTCACGACCGACTTGACGGTTGGCAGGCCAACGCGGTTGGCGAGGTTTTCGAAGGCCTTGCCGCGGTCACCGATGAACGAGAGTTCGGCGATGGTCAGTGTCATTTCCTCGGCCAGCGGCACAGAGGCCTGACCGATTTCCTGGGCAACGCGGCCCATGGCAGCTTCAACCGACATACCGGATTCAACGCAGATCAGCAGCAGGTCAAGTGCGTCCGACCAGGCACGCTGGATGGATTGCTGGCGGCGCTTGATCATGTTGGTCAGGAAAACGTTCGGGATATAGAAACCGGCAATGGCACCGATCCCGGCCGTTACCAGGCGCATCGAGCCGGTGACCTGGTCGGCAAACACCGTCGATGAATAGATGAACACCAGCGCGCCGGAGAACAGCGGCAACACGACCCGCGCTGCGAGGAAGGTGACAAGGTGCTTTTCAAGACGCAAACCCGCCATGCGAAGGCGCCGGCGCGACGTGTCGGCCTCGAGCAGCTTGCGCAGGTTGAGCGCATCCACGATCTGGGCTGCAGCACCCTTCGGCTTGTTGTCGCGCAACCGGCGGTCGCCACCCTTGGCGGCAAGCGCTTCACGGTTGGCGACCCGCATCTTGTCGCGTTCCACCGCAAGCGTCTTCATGCGGGTCTGCATCTTGTCGCCTTGCAGCAGTGGCTGCGCCAGCGTGACGACAGTGGCAAAAGCCGTGACCGCCACCAGGATGGTGATCATGTTGCGCGGTTCGAGCAGGGTGACGAGAAATTCAATCATTTGCGGACTAGTCCCTTGACCCTGCTAATCAGATATCGAAGTTGATCATCTTGCGCATGACCAGCACGCCGGTTGCCATCCACAGGCCCGAACCCATCAGCAGCACGTTGCCGGTGTTGGTTTCGAGCAGCGGCAGCAGGTACGTCGGGTTGAGCACCATCATGGCGCCAGCAATACAGAACGGCAGGGCGCCGATGATGGCAGCGGATGCCTTGGCTTCCTGCGACACCGACTGGATCTTCTGCTTCATCTTCTTGCGGTCACGCAGCACCTTGGACAGGTTGCCCAGCGCTTCTGCCAGGTTACCGCCAGTCTTGGCCTGGATGGCCATGACGATGGCCAGGAAGTTGACCTCTGCCAGCGGCATGCGCTCGTACATGCGCTCCAGACCCTGGTCGATGGTGATGCCGACACGCTGGCCTTCCACCACCTCGGAGAATTCCGGGCCAACCGGGGCAGGCGTTTCGCGGGCGATCACCTTGAGAGCATCGGAGACCGGAAGGCCGGCCTTGATGCCGCGCACCATCACGTCGATGGCGTCGGCGAAATCGTGCAGGAACTTCTCGCGGCGCTTCTTTGCCAGCATGTTGAGGAACCAGCGCGGCAAGCCGATCAGACCGATCAGGAACGCGGCACCGGCGACATATAGCGGAACACCGCCGATGATGGCTCCAAGGAAGCAGACAATACCGGCAACGAACGAACCGATGTAAAACACCTTGATATCGATATCGAGCCCGGCCTGGCTGATCTTTTGCCGGATCGTGAGCTTCTTGCGGCGCTTCTTCTCGGCTTCCTCGAATTCCTTCAGGGTTTCCTGGATACGCCGGCTGCGAGCCTGCGTCTTGTCCTTGCCGGCCGACTTGAGCTTGTTGTTGGCGTTCAGGTTTCCGGAGGCGACCTTCTTTGCCCGGCGGCTGACGTCTGCCTGGCCGGTAAAGTATGGAAACATCAAGCCCACAACCAGCCCGCCAACGGCGAGGGCTGCGAAGATAACGATGATCAGCTTGATCAACTCAGGGCTGAGATTCATTTGTAATCATACCTCTTGGAGCCGGACCAGTGGTCAGCCCTTGTACTGTTCGTCTGCCACTTCGGCGTTCTCGAGAGCCTGTGCCAGACGGGATTCCTCGCCGTAATACCTCGCCCTGTCCCAGAAATTCGGGCGGGCGATGCCGGTGGAGCGGTGGCGGCCGATGATCTTGCCGTTGGCGTCTTCACCGATGATCTCGTAGACGAAGAGATCCTGGGTGATGATCACGTCGCCTTCCATGCCCACCACTTCGGTGATGTGGGTGATGCGGCGCGAACCGTCACGCAGGCGCGCGGCCTGCACGATCACGTCGATGGAGCCGGTGATCATTTCCTTGATGGTCTTGGACGGCAGCGAGAAGCCACCCATGGTGATCATCGATTCAAGACGCGACAGGGCCTCGCGCGGCGAGTTGGCGTGAAGCGTTCCCATCGAGCCGTCGTGGCCGGTGTTCATGGCCTGCAGCAAGTCGAACGCCTCAGGTCCGCGCACTTCGCCGACGATGATGCGTTCGGGACGCATGCGCAGGCAGTTCTTGACCAGGTCACGCATGGTGATCTCGCCCTCGCCTTCGAGGTTTGGCGGGCGGGTTTCGAGGCGCACCACGTGCGGCTGCTGCAACTGTAGTTCGGCGGCGTCTTCGCAGGTGATGACGCGCTCTTCCTCATCGACGTAACCGGTCAGACAGTTGAGCAGCGTCGTCTTGCCGGAACCAGTACCACCAGAGACCAGCACGTTGCAGCGGACACGGCCGATGATCTTGAGGATATCGGCACCATCCTTGGTAATCGAGCCGAACTGCACCAGGTTGTCGAGGCGCAGGCGGTCCTTCTTGAACTTGCGGATGGTCAGTGCGGCGCCGTCGATTGCGAGCGGCGGGGCGATGACGTTGACACGCGAACCGTCAAGCAGGCGGGCGTCGCAGATCGGGCTGGCTTCGTCAACGCGGCGGCCGACCTGGCTCACGATGCGCTGGCAAATGTTGAGCAGCTGGGCATTGTCGCGGAAGCGGATGCCGGCATCCAGCATCTTGCCGTCCACTTCGATGAAGCACATGTTGGCGCCGTTGACCATGATGTCGGCGATGTCGTCGCGCGCCAGCAGCGGCTCGAGCGGACCATAGCCCAGCACGTCGTTGCAGATGTCCTCGAGCAGTTCTTCCTGCTCGGCGATGGACATTGCCACATCCTTCAACGAGATGATCTCGTTGACGATATCGCGGATTTCATCGCGGGCGGCATCGCGGTCGAGCTGACCCAGCTGGGTCAGGTCGATGGCATCGATCAGCGCGTTGAAGATCGTCGTCTTGATATCGTAGTAGTTTTCCGATCGCGCACCACGGCCGCGGGCCGGCTTGGCTGCCTGTGCGGCTGCCTGGCGCTGGGCCGGGACCTGCTGCTGGGCCTGAGCCTGGGGCTGGGCTTGCGGAGCAGAGGCTAACGACGGGGCCATCTGGTTGTTGGCCGGTGCCTGCTGGCCAAGATCGAAGTCCAGGCCCGGGATCGTTTGGGCTTGCGGCTGCAAGGCTACGGGGTGCGGTGCCGGCGGCGGCTGCACTGAGGGTGCTTGCGGCTGGAACTGCACAGCAGGTTGCTGCGGCGGTGTGGGTGGAGTGTCTCCCCGTTTACCGAACATGGCTTACTTCTTCCTCAGCATCGGCAGGATTTTCGCAAGGGCGGAGCCCTTGGATTTTGCTTCAGGCTGGTTGTTGCCCTTGCCGATGAGTGCCTGGGCCAGCCCCATGATCTGCTCGGCCGGTTTGCTCTTCGGAGCGACTTCCTCGATCATCTGGCCGTTGCTGGCTGCCGTGCCGAAGATGTGTGCGTCGAACGGCACGATGGCGGCAGGCGTACAGCCAATGGCCTTGGCAAATTCGTTGACCGGAATTTCCGGGCGCTTCTGCACGCCTACCTGGTTGAGGACAATCAGCGGGGCCTTGTCGTTGGGCCGGGCAGAGGTCAGGAAGTCGAACAGGTTCTTGGCGTTGCGCAATGCGGCCAGGTCCGGGGTCGAGGTGATGATCACCTCGTCGGCAGTGCTCAGCACGTGCTTGCTCCAGTTGGTCCACACGTTCGGGATATCCATGATCACCAGCGGTGCAGCACCACGAACCGCCTCGATGATCGGCTCGAGGCTTTCCAGGTCCAGGCCAAGCGCCTTTTCCACCTGGGCGGGCGACGGCAGCAGGCTGAGCCGGTCAGTGCACCGGGTCAGCAGCTTCTCGATCAGGTTCGAGTCCATGCGGTCGGCAGAACTGAGCGCCTCGGCCAGACCCTGTCCGGGATCCTGGTTGAAGTTCAGGCCGGCAGTGCCGAAAGCCATGTCAAGGTCGGTGACAATGGTGTCGATATTGAACTTGCCCGACGAGATCGCAGCAATGTTGTGCGCGATGGTGCTTGAACCAACACCACCCTTGGCGCCGACGAACGCAACAATCTTGCCGATCGGGGCAGCTTCCGGGTCGTTGAACAGGCCGGCAATGGCCTCGATCACCTGCAACTGATGGACAGGCGCCACGAGATACTCGCTGAGGCCCTGCCGGATCAGTTCGCGGTAGAGGATGACATCGTTGACGTGGCCGACGAGAATGACGCGGGTAGATGGATCGCAGACCTGCGCGAGCTGGCTCAGCTCGGACAGCACCTGGTCACGGTAACCCTCGGTTTCCAGAACCAGTACGTCCGGCGTGGTGCTTTGCGAGAAGTGCTGCACCGCCTGCATGATCCCGCCCTGGTGGAGGCCGACGTGGGCGCGGGCCATGCGGCGGTCAGCGACCACCTGCTGCATGGCGCCGGCCGTTGCCTGGGTGGTGCAGAAGATGGAAATGTTCACCCGCGGGACGGCAGCGACTACCTGGTCGCCGGAGTGCTGCGTGAAGGCGTGTGGATCAGTGTGGTTCATCTCTTTGCTCACTCAAACAGTTCAGTTCTGGCCGGTCGAAACCTGGCTCTGGGCCGCCTGGGCGGAATTGGTGTCTTCACCGTTGATGTACTTCTCGAACACCTTGGCGCGACGGGTGGCACTTGCGGAGGTCGACGTACGCGGCGTTTCGATATCGGACGGATTTGCAATCATCGCAGCCATGTTATGTTGCTGCGAACATCCAAAGTTTGTGTAATTCTGATTGGTAGAAGTTTCAGAAAGGTTGTCAGACCAGTCGCCACATTCCTTTGTCACGGCAAACTTCCGCGAGAACGACAAGGTGACCGGGCCATGGGATCCTCCCTTGTAGGACGAGTGCTTGATGCGGTGTGGCGCGACACCTTCCTGTGACAGGATCTCGGCAGTCCGGCTCGCCACAGCGTTGCCAACCATGCCGCCGGCCGGGCGTTGCACATGTACCGTACCGGCATTGGTTTCATTGGCCTGCTGGGCGAAACGGCGAACCGATTCTTCCTCGTTGGCGGTGAGCTTGGCTGAAGCGGTCGGCACCTGCAGCTTCACCGTACCTTTGGCAACCTCGATGGCGTGACGCTCGTAGTGCATCTGCGGCATGTAGACATCGTCGATACCGCCGGACATCTGGTGCTGGCAGGCCGTCAGGCTGACCAGGGCAAGGGCAGGCGCGAGAACGCGAACCAGGCCTTTTGACTTCGATACAAACTTGTTCATTTCAGTTCTCCTGCGGCCTTCAGCCGTTACTCGACGATGAAGCCGACATTGCCGTGGTAGTTGGCGCCGCCCTTGGTGGTGCCGCCCGGGGTGCCGTAGACCTTGTTGATCCGGCCGAACAGGTAGCTCTGGCGATCGGTGGCCACGCTCAGCTTGTCGATCGGGCTGACCAGTTCACGCTCATTGACCGGCTTGACGATGTAGGGCGTTACCATGACCGTCAGTTCGGTCTGGCTCTGCTTGAAGTCGTTTGAACGGAACAGCTGACCGAGGATGGGCAGGTTCTTGGCACCCGGCAGGCCATTGATTGCCTGGCGCGTGTCTTCCTGGATCATGCCGGCCATGATCATCGATCCGCCCGATGGCAGTTCGACCGTGGTTTCCGCCTTGCGGGACTTCAGGCCGGTGATGCCAGCCAGTGCCGTAGAACCATCGGGCTCGGACACTTCGGTGTTGATCTTCAGGCTGATGCGGCCTTCCGAGAGCACGACCGGCGAGAAGCCAAGGCCAACACCGAATTCCTTGAACTCGACGGTCCGGGCGCCGGTGTCTGCGTCGATACCGGTAATGACCGGGAATTCGCCGCCTGCCAGGAACTTGGCACTTTCGCCGGAAATGGCCGTCAGGGTCGGTTCTGCGAGGGTGCGCAACAGGCCGTCACGTTCCATGGCGCGCACGACACCGTCGATGGCATCGCCATAGGCGAAGCGCGATACAGGTGCACCGTTTGCGCCGCCAAGGCCGCTGAGCGGATTGAGCGGAATGCCGGTGGCCAGGTCACTCGACGCCAGTGTGCCGTTAAGGGTCATCGGGTTGCCGGTGTACATGCCGGCGACGAAGTTGCCGGTTGCGAATGCGGTGTTGTAGTCGACACCGAGCTGCTTGAGCACTTCGCGCTGCACTTCAGCAACGCGTACCCGCAGCATGACCTGGTCGCGGGCGGCAATGGTCAGGGCAGACACGACGCCTGCACCCTTCTGTGCCGATCCGCTTTGACCAGTCGTGGTGACGAACATTTCAGCCAGGTCCATGGCCTGCTTGGCTTCACCGGACGACTTGGCCACGCCGCGCAGGATGATGTTGTTGCGCACGGTGTCGATGGTGATCTGGTTGTCCGGCAGGGTGCGGTCCAGCAGTTGCTTCAACGCGCGCACGTCGGCCGCGACCTCGATCTCGAGATTGAGGATCTGGCGGCCTTCCTTGTCGAAGAAGAAGATGTTGGTCTGGCCGTTGGTCTTGGCGAACAGGTAGGCAGTGGTGCGGGTACGAACGACAGCATCGACCACTTCCGGGTTGCCGATCAGCACGTCCTTGGCCTCAACCGGCAGGCGGATGACAGCAGACTTGTTCAGGCCCAGTCGCAGGAAGCGCGCCTCATCACCGGCATGAGCAGGGCTCAGCGTGGAAATGAGGATCGCGATGAATAGCGCAGTCGCAACGGCCAGCGTCGCGATCGCATTGCGAAGCGCTGTGCGGGCGGTGGCGGGAGGGGTGATGTTGAATGAGGGGTGCATGTCTGGTCTGCCTTGATTAATTGTTCGCGGCCTGGCTCACGGTGCCGTAGCGGATGACTTTAAGCCCTGCTCCGGAGCCCTTTGCGTAGCGTTCAGAAACCCGAGGGCCGTCGTCGCCCAGCTTGCGGTCGCCCTGGTCGGCCAGCGAGCGCAGCGTGAGGGAGAGCTGCCCGGTGCTTTCGACGAGTGCGAGGATCTCAGACTGCTTTGGCTCAAGTTCGAGCGTGGCCGTCTTGCCGACGATCACCTGTTCGCCCGTTTCGGTGGTCTTGAGCTGCTGGTCGATGGCCAGCACCTTGACGTTGTTGAGAACCGTCTCAGAGACGTCGCGGGTACCGTTGACCTTGCGGGTCAGAATGACGTCGACGCGGTCATTGGGCAGGATAAAGCCACCCGCACCGGTTTCAGCCGATACGCGGATCGAGATGGCACGCATGCCCTTGGGCAGCACGGCGGCCATGAAACCTGCATCGCCCACCTCGACGATGCGCTTGCGGTTGACCGGCTCGCCTTCAAACAGGTTTGCGCGAGCCCGCACGCCCTGGAGCTTTTCCAGCATGTCCTCGTTACCCGACATGGTGATCATGAACTCGCGGACCTGGTCGGACGGCCATTCCTTCCAGCCGACATTGGAAGCGCTGAGCGGTTCGCCCACCTGCACATCCGTCAGGGCGACGATGACCTGGGTCATGTCGACCTTCTGGACTTCCACAGTCTGGACTGGCTGCGGAGCCACCAGCATGTTGTTGGCAAGGTACGCTGCCCCCAGGGCGGCGGCACCTGCCACGCCAATGGCGATAAAACGCGATCTACTCATGCTTACACTCCGGTTCAAAAAGGAGGCTGTTCGGGTCTGTAGCCTTGAACATGCCGCACAAAGGTCAAATTATGGTTAACCGCCGCTAAACAACCTGAAGCCGCTGCAATCCAAGAAAAACGCCCGTCCGGGGTGGACGGGCGCCTGGAAGCGGCAGGCCTGAGACAGGCAGAATGTGGCAGAAGCCTGTTGGCTACAGGCCGGCGGCAGGCGCCAGGGCCTTGTAGATCCAGCTGTTGTTGAAGGTGAAGATCGCGCCACCGGCTATGGCGATGCCATATGGCAGCTGGATGGATGACTTTACCTTTTCGGAGATGGCCTTGATGCCGGTCACTTCGAACTGCAGCTTGACCACCCACCAGAGTTGCATGAGCAAGGCCAGGATGCCGCCAAGGATGGCCACGGTGACAAGGAATGCCATCAGCCAGGAAAAGCCGATCCAGAGGCCGGCGACGGTTAGCAGCTTGGCATCGCCGCCGCCGAACTGGCCGAAGCAGAACAGGATGAAGCAGCACGCCAGCACGATGGCTGCTCCTGCGAGGTGCCAGCCCATCTCGGCCATTGGCATGCCGGCATAGAACGCGGCCGGGAAAAACAGCAGCCCGATCATGGCGGTGAGCCAGTTGGGGATCTTGTAGGTCATGACATCGCCGATGCCTGCGCCCAGCATGAGCAGCGGAAAGGAGATGAGGATTGCAATCTCGGCCATGGGGTCTGGTCTCTTCCAGCAGGACTGCCGGGCACAAGCAAAGTGCGCTGGCAGATTGAATGACTATGTACCGGGTCAAACTCTCACATTGCCGGTAAAGGTGCAGTTAAGCCGCCTGTGGCCGTATTGCACAAAAGACAAAAGCCGCCGGCTTGACGCCAGCGGCTTTCGGAGCCTCCCTGAATAACAACCGGGCGGTGGCTCGACCGCCCGGCCACCGACTCATTACTGAGTGCGGGTCGTTTCCAGGCCGGCGTTGATCGAACCGAAGATACCACCAACCTGGGTCTTCAGGGTCGGGGTAACGGCAACCAGGGCCAGGCCGGTAGCAGCGGCGATGAGGCCGTACTCGATTGCGGTTGCGCCAGACTCATCCTTCAGAAAACGTGCAAACATAACTCTCTCCTTTGTGAACTCACAGTTTTAGCACCGGATCAAACTTCCCCGTGGGGTGTTCGTCTGAACCGAGTGACAACCTAGCCCCCAGCTCTTAACATCAAGTAAATACCCAGACTAAGCGCCACACCAACCTGTCGATAAGCGATCGATGGCAAACAAATCATTACATTTAAAATTAAAACAAAATTTTACATAAATTTTATTTGAAGTTCTACTTTATAGCGGAAACCCGGTCTGGTTGTACCGCGATGGCCCACAACACCGGAAATAAAGTGCCAGCCTGCTGCACTAACGGACGCCTTTTCGACTTTGAGAGTAACCTCGCCGCCATCCTGCTCCAGCGCGCATATATATAAAGTAGCGCGCAACAGGTGCCGCTCAGCCGGACAAGGCTAAATTGTACTCTCGTAAGGGTTCATTCACCATTTTCAGGTGTAAATGGCTTGAACAAAGGAAGGGCTGCGGCCGGTCGGCAGACCACGGCTTGCGCGGCCACACCACAAGGATACCGTTGCCATGAGCCTGCTCGCCAGAACCCGAATTGCACTGATCGGCGCCGTCACCGGACTGGCCGCATTGTCAACTGCCGCACTGGCAGAACCCAGCGTGACCATGGATGTGGATACGGCGCGTATAGTGAAGGTGTCTGGCGAACCAGCGACCGTGGTGCTGTCCAACCCGATGTATGCGGATGCCACCATCCAGACCAACCGGCTGATTCTCATTGGCAAGCAGACCGGACGCACCCAGGTGATCGTGCTCGATCTGGATGGCAACCAGCTGGCGAACTTCATGGTGAATGTGCAGCGGGCCGAAGAGCAGGTGGTGAGCATGTACAGGGCTGGCAAGCAGATAACCCTGCACTGCGCCCCGTTCTGCGACAAGGTGCTGACCGTCAATGATGACGTCGAGAGCTTCCAGGCATTGGCAACCCAGATCCAGACCAAGACCGGTGTCTCTGCTGGTGCTGCAGCCCCGCAGGGCGGCGCGCAATAACCAGCTTGGTACATCGACCGGATTGCTCCCGTCTTGAACGCCTGCGATCTCGTCGTCGCAGGCGTTTTCATTGAACAACTGCAGCAGGGTTAATGAAACCTTGCGCGTTTCAATAAAATTTACCTCACACTTTTAAGCGTTGATAAGCACCGACCCACTATAGTCCCCATCCGGTATGTGACCGCCAGTGCAACATTGGATGACTGGTCGCATGCGAACGAGCAACCGGCCTCGCGGTTGCCAATGGGAGAGTGTGAAGATGTTTTTGCAGATTCGTAGATCGATCAAGCGGATCAACAAGAAGTTCCGCAAGGACGACAGTGGTGTTACCGCCATCGAGTTCGCCATGATCGGCGGTCCGTTCCTGTTCCTGATGTTTGCCACCTTCGAGACCGGCTTCAGTTACATGTCGGAATACTCGCTGCAGAGCGCAACGATGAAGGCATCACGCCTGATCCGCACCGGCCAGGTGCAGCAAGGCGGCATCTCTCCGCAAGAGTTCAAGGACGAACTGTGCAGCCACATGCCCGGCTACATGAACTGCGCCAGCAACGTCATCGTAAACGTTGAAACGCGCACCACTTTCGCCCAAACCAATACCCGCGCCGCCGGCGGTGATGGCGAAGGCAACATGGACGAGAACCTGCAGGAAAACCCGGCCTGGCAACCGGGCGCCCCGGGTTCCGTGGTTATCGTCGAAACATTCTTTGAGCAGCAGATCTACGTGCCGGGGTTGAATGAACTGCTCGAACTCAACGGCACGACCACCACGCCGCACTTCCTTGCCAACCATGGCAAGGACAAGCGCCTGCTGCGGGGCGTGGCGGTGTTCATGAACGAGCCGTTCAACCCGGTGAACTGACGATACTGCGGCGCGGGCAAGGCCGGCAGCCGCACCATACAGGGACGCGAAAGATGATGATTCAAGACAACAAACCGGTGGGCACATGCAGCACCCTGGCGATGAAGCTGTTCAGCTTTGGCCGCCGGAAGGACGGCGTGGTATCGATCGAGGCAGCGCTGCTGTTTCCATTGATGATCCTGCTGCTTCTCGGCATGATCGACATCGCCCAGCTTCTGTCTGCCCAGCGTAAGGCGACCAATGCCACCAGTGCCATCGTCGACCTCGCCACACAGGTGACCAATACCACCAACACGGCGGAGCTGAACCGCTTTATCGATGCTGTCGAACTCGATCCTGCAGCCCTACAACATTTCGGACATCAAGATCGAGCTGTTCAACTACCGGCCCAACGGCAACAACGTCAACATGGAGTGGAGCCACAGCCGTGGCACGTGCGGCGGTCCACCCATGCCAACCGGTGATCTGAAGAAACTCACCGAAGAGGAAAACGACATCCTCGTCGGCCGTGTCTGCCTGAACTTCCGTCCGATAGTGGGCTATGTTCTTGGCGCAGGCCCGATCAAGGTGGAGGACGTTGTCGCCCAGCGTCCGCGCCAGGGCAAGACCCTGGGATGCACCAACTGCTGACCGCTTAGCCTTCCGGCAGCTCAAACACTCAACCCCGGCGCAGAGGCAAACTCTCGCCGGGGCTTTGCGTTTCGAGCATGGCCAAACTGCGCGTGACTGCCTATGAATTGGCTCGCCGAGGCCCTAGCATGCCGGGCCAACGGACAGATCAAACGACCTCCATGCGCCAGGCCACTTCAAGCACTCCCTCCCGACCGGCGGCCAGTTCGCCACGCATGACGGCAGACCTGCCGCCTGCTCCCATCGCCACGGCCACGCTGGTATGGTCACTGAGCGCGCTTGCCTTTGGCTACGCCTTCTTCCAGCGCGTTGCCCCCAGCGTTATGGTGCCGGACCTGATGGCGGAGTTCGCCGTCTCGGGTGCCGTGCTGGGGCAATTGTCCGCGCTGTATTTCTACCCCTATGCAGCGATGCAGCTACCCATCGGCGCACTGCTCGACCGTTATGGTGCGCGCATCATGCTGTCCGTAGCGCTGATGGCGGCTGCCGTGGGGTCTGCGCTGTTTGCCTATGCACCGCGCGTAGAGGTGGCCTATGCCGGCCGGTTCCTGGTGGGCGCAGGCTCGGCCGTGGGGTTTATCGGGTCGATGGCGCTGGCGGCGAGCTGGTTCCGCGCGCGGCACTTCGCGTTTCTAACCGGCGGGTCGATGTTTTTCGCCATGATGTGCGGCATTGCCGGCCAGGCTCCGCTGGCGCTCGCGGTCGAGGCGGTGGGCTGGCGCACGACGATGGTCTGGGCTGCCGTCTTTGCGCTGGCACTGGCGGCAGTGATTGCCGTGGTGGTGCGCAATTCGCCGGTGGCGAAAACGGCCGAGCAGGAAGCCGACATCCGCTGGTCGGAGATCTGGCTGGGTTTGCGCAAGACCATCAGGCGCCGCGAGATATGGCGGCTGGGATTTGCCGCCATGGCACTGTCCGGTCCGATGCTGGCGCTGGGCGGGCTTTGGGGCGTACCGTTCCTGGCCAGCGCCTATGGGCTGGAGCGGGCAAGCGCTGCCTTCTACACGTCATTGTCGCTGTTCGGCTGGGCAATCGGGGCACCGTTCTTCGGCTGGCTGACGGATCGCATCGGCTTGCGCAAGCCACCGCTGGTGGCGGGTGCGGGCCTTAACGTTGCCTCGCTGGCCTGCATAGCGCTGATACCCGGCCTGCCATTGTGGCTAACGGGTGCGCTGTTCTTCGTGTCCGGGTTCACCGGCGGCAGCATGGTCATCACGTTTGCCATCGGACGCGAGGTATCACCCAAGTCACTGCACGGCACCGTCGGCGGCCTGATCAACGGCATGACGGTTGCGGCCGGGGCCGTGCTGCAGCCGGTTGTAGGCTGGCTTCTGGACCTGCGCTGGGACGGAACGCTGGAGGCCGGCGCGCGTATCTACCAGGCGGCGGACTATCGCTTCGCCCTGATCTCGCTGGTGGTATGGGCCGCGATGGGGTTTGCACTCACATTTGGCCTGCGCGAAACCCGCTGCCGGCCAGTACCGCAGCTGCGCTAAGTTTCACCGAACCCTGCTAGATGTCACGGCTTGAATGGCTTTACCGCCAGGCCCCGCTTCAGCCAGCCGGGACCCGCAGGCGAACCTTCCATGCCTTCGGACACATCAGAAACATTCGTGAAGCCGAGCTTGCGCAGTTCGCTCTGGACATAACGGGTGCGCCCGCCCGTGGCACAGATCAGCGCCACAGGACGGTTGCGATCGTTGCCCAGTGCGGCGAGCAATTGCTGCACGAAACCGGGCTCATGCATGGATATCGGCAGGGCCGGTTGTGCGAGACCGGTCTCTGCCCACTCCTGGCGGGAACGGATATCCACCAGTACTGCCTTGCCGGACGCAGCAGCCTCAAGCGCATCCGGCGCAGTCATGGTTTCGGCAAGCTGCTGCGCCATTACCGCTGGTGTTGTCAGAACCGCACCCAGAACATACGCAACGGACTGGATAAAATGGCGGCGACCAATTTTCATCGCACCAGTCTCCCGAGTGAAGTTTCGACCAGATACCAATGACTTGATTCCTGTTCCAATTGTCGCGTGAACGTCATGACAAGCCGGTATTTTCCCGCCAGTGCAGGGTGGCGTCAGTACAGAGTAGCAAACCCGAGAAGAGGTTTCCTTGCACTTTTTTGGATTGGTCCTCGTGGAAGACGCCTTCACCCCCCGCCATTGCCCATCCCCAGGGCGGCTGACGCGGGGACCGATCTTTCTTTTCCCTTTCGGTCACGCACCGCTTTCCAGCAGCGCATGCATGCGCGACAGCGCTTCTTCCAGTTCCGGCGTACTGGCGGCATAGGACAGCCGCAGGTAGCCAGCGCCGTTGTTGCCGAAGCTGTCGCCGGGAATGAGAGCGACGTGGGCCTCCATCAGCAGCCGGTCTGCAAGCTGTTTCGACGCGATGCCGGTTCCTCTTACATTTGGAAACGCATAGAACGCCCCGCCCGGCACCCGGCAGGTGACGCCCGGCATGGCGTTGAGCCGGTCGACCACGAGGTCGCGGCGGCGGGCAAAGGTCTGCCGCATGGCCTCGATCTCGTCCATCGGCCCGGTGATGGCCGCCAGACCCGCCATTTGCGCCGAAACGTTGACGCAGGAATGATCAACGGTGATCAGCCCGCGCACGGCCTCGACAACGGCTTGCGGCCAGATGCCGAAGCCCAGCCGCCAGCCGGTCATGGCAAAGGTCTTCGACCAGCCATCGAGAAGGATGACCCGGTCTGCCAGTTGCGGATACTGCATCAGGGACTGGAAGCCCGAGCCTTCAAACACCAGGTGCGAGTAGATCTCGTCAGACAGTATGGCCACGTGTGGATGGGCCTCAAGGCCCTTTGCAAGCTTGTCCAGTTCGGTGCGGTCAACCACGCCACCGGTGGGATTTGCGGGCGAGTTGATGATAACAAGGCCGGTGTCAGGGGTGATCAGCGACAACACCTCATCGGCATCGAAACCGAAGTTGCGGTCTTCGCGGATGGCATAGGGCACAGCCCGGGACGAGGCCGACTTGATGGCCTCGCGATAGGGCGGAAAACCGGGATCGGGATACAGGATCTCGCGGCCCTGCCCGCCGAACAGCATGCAGGCAAAGAAAATGGTGACCTTGCCGCCGGGAACGATGACAACCCGGTCTGGCGATATGCCGACACCGTAGCGGCTGCCGACCGAGCCTGCCACGGCCTCGCGAAGCGCAGGCATGCCCACGGGCGAGGTGTATCCGTGCGGGCCGTCCTTGATGGCCTTCAGCCCGGCCTCGATGACATGGGCCGGCGGCGCGAAGTCAGGCTGGCCGATGCCGAGGTTTATGACGGGATGGCCTTGCGCCTTCAGCTTCATGGCCTTGTCGAGCACGAAGAAGGCACCTTCTTCCTGCAGTCCGGCAACGGCCGGGTTCAGTCGCAGATTGCTCATGGCTTGACGTCATACTCCTGCAGGTCGGGATCGATCAGCCGGGACACCATCATGGCGCCCATGCCGCGGTCCACAGCTTCATCGAACTCCTCCATGACGACATTGGCCAGCGCGGACGGGCCTGACAACCCGTCGCCCAGCTTCACGAAATAGCTCATGTCCTTGTGGGCGTTGGCCAGCGAAAACTTGTAGCCGTCGAAGTCGCCGTTGATGGCGTTGCCGACGATGCGCTGCAGGGCGCCTGAGTTGTTCGAACCCTGCTGCATGACGGAGTACAGCTTTGCCCAGTCGACGCCAAGGTCCCGGGCGGCGTTGTAGGTGTCGGCGATCAGGGCAATCATGCCGCAGACGAGGTAATTGTTGACCAGCTTGGCCACATGGCCGCTGCCGGCGGGACCGAAATGCTCCACCCGGGTGGCGAAGCTGCGCAACACCGGTTCAACCCTGGTCATGACGTCGGCGGGGCCGCCAAACAGCACGCCAAGTTCGCCGGCTGCTGCCTGCGCCACGCCACCGGTCAACGGGCCATCGCAGAAGTGGATGCCGTCCGCCGCGAGATCCTCGGCAAGCCGGCGCGTCAACTCGGGATCGGAAGTGGATGTATCGACGATGATGGTGCCGGCAGACAGTGCCGGGCGCATGGCGTCAACTGTGGCGGCGACTGCCGCAGCATTGGACACGCACAGGATGATCACGTCACAGCTTGCGGCCAGGTTGGCCGGTGACGGCGCCTCTACTGCCCCTTCGGCGACGAGCTGGTCGATGCGGGTGCGCCTACGATGGGCGGCGATGCTGAGTGGATATCCGGCTGCAAGCAGGCGTCTCGCCATGCCCTCGCCCATCTGCCCGATACCGATGAATCCGACGTTCGGCTTTGCTGTCATGGCCTGGTTCCTGCTTGCCTCGCCTTTACCTGCTGCTCGCGATAATAGACGTAGAGACCGCTCATCACCACTATCGCAGCACCTGCCAGCGTCACGGCATCCGGCACGTCACCGAACACCAGGTAGCCAAGCGCGATCATCCAGATGATCTGTGTATAGACGAACGGCGCAAGGGTTGGTGCCGGTGCAATGGTGTGGGCCCTGATGAGCAGGTGATGGCCGATGCTGCCGGCAAAACCCATCAGCAGCATAAGCCACAGGTAGCCCGATGGCGGCAGTTGCCATTGCAGGATGCCCGTGGGCATCGACAGGCTGGCCCCAACCAGCGTCGACAGCATCAGCGACACGAGCGCGGGGTCGCGGCCACCGATCTTGCGGGTGGTGATCTGGTACATGGCGGCAATCACAGCGACTGCCACCGACAACAGCATGGCCCAGTGAAAGCTGTCGGCACCGGGGCGGATGATCAGGATCACCCCGAGAAAGCCGACAATGACGGCAGCCCAGCGGCGTGGCCCGATGCGCTCTCCCAGCAGGAGCGGTGACAGTGCACACACCCACAGCGGGTTGGAAAAGAAGATTGCCGAGGTCTGGTCAAGCCTGAGGTATTGCAGCGCCACGAAATTGAGCATGGTGGTGCTGAGCAGCATGACGCCGCGCAGCAGCTGCAGCCACGGATGCTGCGTCTTCAGGCTGAAGGAGCCGGTCCACCACATCAGCACCACGATGTAGATGAGAGCCAGCGTGTAGCGGGCGAACACCACCATGAGCGGTGGCATGAACGCGACCAGCACCTTGGCACTGGTGTCGATTACGGCAAACGCGGCCACGGCACCGATCATCATGATGATGCCCAGCGTCGGATTCTGCTTGTCCGTCCTTGCTGGTGTGCGGGCGCTGGCCGGAATGGGCATATGGGGGCCACCTGTTGTTGCGCGATTGGAGCCGACACCTATCTGCCGGATGACCGCAGTGTCCATCCCCTGCAAACGCATGAGGCCCATGCACATCCCAAACGGGTTTGACGAAGCCATGACAAATGGCGACAGTCGCGACACCCAACTCGTCCAACCCGCCAGATATCGGACCCCAGATGCCATATGTAACGCAGAACGACGGTTGCCGGATATTCTATCGCGCTGAAGGACCGGCAGATGCCCCGGCGATCATCTTTTCCAATTCGCTGGGATGCGACCACCTGATGTGGCAACCGCAGGCCGATGCACTGAAGCACGCCTTCCGGGTGGTGCGCTACGACCAGCGCGGGCACGGGGCATCAGACGTGCCGGAGGGACCGTACACGCTGGAGCAGCTTGGTGGCGACGTGATCGGGCTGGCCGGCGCGCTGGGCCTTGAAACGTTTCATTTCTGCGGGCTGTCGATGGGTGGCATCACCGGGCAATGGCTGGGCATTCACCACGGCAACCGCCTCGGCAAGCTCGTGCTGGCAAACACCTCGCCGCACTTTCCGCCGCCCGACATGTGGGACGCGCGAATCAAGGCGGTGAGCGAGGGCGGCATGGCAGCGATTTCCGGTGCCGTGCTGGACCGGTTCTTCTCGACCACCTTCCACGCAGCCCGGCCCGGCACGGTCAGCGATTTCCGGCATGTGCTGGAACAGACCAGCGTGCAGGGATATCTGGGCTGTTGCGGCATGCTGCGCGAGGCAGACGTCTATCCGGCGCTGGGCAGGATTTCAGCCCCGACACTGGTAATCTCGGGCCGGCATGACCAGTCCACGCCGCCGGAGCGGGGCGAGAAGATCGCCGCCGCGATCAAGGGCGCAAGTCACACCATCCTCGATGCAGCCCACATCTCCAATGTCGAGCGGGCGGCAGACTTCACCCGTGCCCTGCAAGGCTTCCTGGGCGATGCATCACTGCCCACCGATGACGCATTCTCACGCGGTGTTGCGCGGCGGCGGCAGGTGCTGGGCAATGAGTGGGTCGAGAAGTCGCTCGCGGGGCGCAACAGCTTCAATGGCGAATTCCAGGAGATGATCACCCGCCATGCCTGGGGCGACATCTGGACAAGGCCCGGACTGGATGAAACCACGCGGCGGATGCTGGTGCTGGCGATCTGCGCGTCGCTGTCGCGCTGGGAGGAGTTCGACCTGCACCTGGGTGCGGCGGTGCGCGCGGGCGTTCCGGCAGAAACCATCCGTGAAGTGCTGATGCAGACGGCGATCTATGCCGGGGTGCCTGCGGCCAACACGGCATTTGCAAGGGCCAAGGCCGTGGTCAAGCTGGATGGCGAGGCATGAAAAAACCCCCGGTCCGTGAAGACCGGGGGCGAAACTGTCATCAAGACCCCGGAAACCGGGGTGCTGATTAGTTCACCAGCGACAGGTTGTCGGCAGACTGCTTGCCGGTCTTGCGATCGGTGACGAGTTCATACTCGACAGCCTGGCCTTCGGTGAGGCTGTGGATGCCGGCGCGCTCGAGAGCGGTAGCATGCACGAAAGCGTCCTTGGAGCCATCATCCGGCTGGATGAAGCCAAAACCCTTGGTGGTGTTGAAGAACTTTACTTTGCCCGTGATCATTGATCGATCCTTTCAGTGGGTGAGTTCCCGCCCGCACACTGTGCACAGGCGTGGAGGTACATTGCTCACGTTGTCAGGAGATCGCAGAAGTAAACGGCGAGCCGGATATCGTGGTCGCCCCAAACGAAGTGTATAACGTACGAGCGACTACGTAGTGCGCCATGGACATAATTACAAGTTAATTCGCCCGGGCATGTTTAACACGCGTCAGAAGATGTCGAAATACTCGCGCTGTTCCCAGTCGGTCACCTCGCCCAGGAAGCGGGCAATCTCGGCCTGCTTGATGTGCACGAGGTAGTCGATGAACTGGCTGCCGAGGCAATTCCGGAAGAATGCCGATCCGTCCAGGGCTGCCACGGCATGCATCAGGTTGGTCGGCAGTTTAGGCGCGTCCGACTCGTATGGCGTATCGGCTGGCGGGCCGGGGTCGCGGGCATTGTCAATTCCGTCAAGACCGGCCCACAGCTGGCTGGCCAGCAGCAGGTACGGGTTTGCCGCCCCTTCGGCCGCGCGGTTTTCCAGACGCGTTGCCGGATCACCTGCCCCACCGACACTGCGAACCAGCGCACCCTTGTTGTCACGGCCCCAGTTGGCCCGGTCAGGGGCAAGCTGGTAGGCCTTGTAGCGCTTGTAGCCGTTGATGGTGGGAGCCGCGAACACGCTTGCCTCAACGGCGTGGGCCAGCAAGCCACCGGCATAGTTGCAGGCCCTGACGGGACAACAGTGCGCCGTCGCTGTCGGGCATGAACAGGTTGGTACCGGTTGCGGTGTCCACCAGCGACTGGTGCACATGCAGCCCGGATGCAAACAGGTTTGGCACCTGCGGGCGGCACATGAAGGTGGCATGCAGCCCCTGGCGGCGGCACACCTGCTTGACCATCGAGCGGAACAGGGTCATCGCGTCCGCCGCCTCGATGCCGCCCATCGGCGCGAAGGTGAACTCGACCTGCGAGGGGCCGAACTCGCACTCGATCGAACGTACCGGCAGGCCCATGGCCACGCAGGCGCGGCGCAGGGTTTCGGTCACCGGTTCCATCTCGTCGGCGCGGGCCTCGGTGAGGTACTGGAAGCCTTGCGTCATCAGCGACACATCAGGCACGGCGCCGGGCCAGGTGGCGTCTTGCGCGCGCTTGTTCCAGTTCTCGACCTTGAGTACGTGGAACTCGGCCTCGAAGCCGAACCTTGCCGACCAGCCCCGGCGCGCCACCTCGGCTTCTGCCTCGCGCAGCCTGGCGCGGGCCGAGAACGGCACAGGCGAGCCATCCGCGAAATAGATGTCGCACAGCAGCCAGCCGCACGAACTCGCCCAAGGCAGTACGCAGAAGGTGGCCGGGTCCGGCAACATCATGAAATCGCCGGCCCCTTCCATCTGCGGCAGGTCCAGCCCGGCCCCCGCGGACCAGACCGGAAACACGGTGCGGTGGGACGTGTCCTTGGCCAGCAGGGTCGAGGTCATGGCGCAGCCGTTCACCAGGAACGACCGCGCCTGCGCTGCCATCAACGTCTTGCCGCGCAGCACGCCGTGCTGGTCGGCAAACGACAGGCGCACGGTTTCAAGCCCGTGGCGCTCGATCTGCTCCAGCACGTCGCTACAGGCGGCGCGCCGGTCCGTGGTATCGACACCCGCCTTCGCGGCCAGCCCCTCGCGCCCCAGGTCGCTCATGAAGGATCAGGCCTTTGCCCAGGAGCAATCCGCCCGGCGCTCGCGCATCGCGCTCGCGCCAGACGCCTTGCCAGTTACCGTCCGGTGCGATGGCGTCGACGGCGACGGGACCTGAAGTATCAAGTTGTGAGCCGTTCGGCAGGCCCGGCAGGTGCCCGCCCTCGCCTGCTGCCTCGATGGCCTTCCTGCAGCATGCGGCGGTAGGCGATGATGGCCTTGTCCGACGTCGCGAGATGTTCGTTGGTGCGGTCGAAAATGGGCCCCGGGCTTTCCACCGCCCACTGGTCGTGCACGTTGATGTCCAGCCCCATGCCGGTATAGGTCTCGTCCGACTGTTCAGCCGGGTTGTAGCCGTAGTTGTTGCGCCTGTTCTTCAGCGGCGCGTAGTCCGGCAGGCGGTGTTCCTTCAGCCGCTGCTCGCGCATCAGATGCTTGTTCACCGGCGCACCGAACGACGTGAACATCGAGTACCAGTAGCAATGCTCGTCATCGATGGGCACATGCCATTGCGTGATGGTCATCTCGTTGGACATCGGAATGCAGATCGCCTGCGGGAAAACCTGGTTGGTGACGCGCACATGGGTGCGGCCATCATCAAGGTGGCGCAGCGCAATCAGGCGCAGGCCGGTAGCCGGTTTCTTCCACGTTGATCTCGGGGCGCGGGTACTCGCGCAGCAACTGGGTCATCGGGATATCGGTGTTGGCGGCCTTGTCGCGGAACTGCTTGCCGTAAGCCTCAGCTGGGGTCCTCGTCCTTCAGGAAGCGGTGCAGGAACGAGGCGTGTACCGGGTCGATGCCCACCTCCAGCGCCTGCAGCCAGTTGCATTCCCACAGGCCCTTGAAGGCAAAGACGTGGCTGTCGGGCGCCGTGAAACAGTCAAGCGCCGGGAACGGTGGCGGCGCACCCTCGCCCATATAGGCGAACACGATGCCGTTGTTCTCAACCACCGGATATGACGCCACCTTGATGTGCTCGTGCATGCGCGAGTCTTCCGGCTCGCCCGGCATGCTCGACGCATTGGCCAGTGCGATCAAAGTGCCAGCCATGGAACGGGCAGCGCAGGCCATTGTCCTCGCGCCGGCCATAGCACAGGTCGGCGCCGCGATGCGGGCACTGGCGCGCAGATCAGGCCAAGCCCGCCCTCATTGTCGCGGAACAGCACGAGGTCCTCGCCGAGCAGGCGCACCGGCACCACGGGACGCGGACCGGAAAGTTCGTCACTGAGCGCTGCGGGTTGCCAGTAATTGCGCATCAGCGTGCCGCACGGGGTGCCGGGCCCGGTGCGGGTGATCAGTTCGTTGATGTCGGCTGCCAGCATGGCGCGCGTCTCCGGGTTGTCTGACGTGCACAAACAGTAGGCGCCATAAGGCTTTGCGGGCAAGGGGCTTGCCTTGCGAGCCAACGCAGCTATTCAATCACCGGCTTCAGGGAGGCTGACACATGAACCCGGTATTGATTGCAGGCGGCGGCATCGGCGGCTTCGCAGCCGCACTGGCACTGGCGCGCAAGGGCATGGAAAGTATCGTCATCGAGCGCGAAGCGGAACTGCGCGAGGCTGGTGCGGGCATCCAGCTTGGCCCCAACGTGTTTGCCATGTTCGACGTGCTGGGGCTGACCGATGCCATCAGCGAGGTGGCGGTGTTTCCCGAAGCGCTGGTGATGATGGATGCGCTGGATGCAAGCGAAATAACGCGGGTTCCGTTGAATACGGCTGAATTCAAGGCGCGATTCAATTACCCCTACGGCGTGATCTACCGGCCCGACCTGCACCAGGTGTTCATTGATGCGGCGACCGCCACCGGCAAGGTGGAAGTGCGGCTGGGCGAGAAGGTGACAGGGTTCAAGGACACCGGCCATGGCGTGCGGGTGCAGCTTGCCAGCGGCGAAACACTGGAGGGCGCGGCCCTGATCGGGGCCGACGGGTTGTGGTCGAAGGTGCGCGAGGAAATCGTCGGCGACGGGCGTCCGCGCGTGTCGGGCCACATCGCCTATCGCGCCGTGCTGCCGGAAGCCGAGGTGCCGGCGGCCAATCACCGCAACGAGGTGATCCTGTGGGCCGGGCCGAAATCCCACCTGGTGCATTACCCGCTGCACCGGGGGGAGATCTTCAACCTCGTCACGGTGTTCCACTCGGATGCCTACGAGGAAGGCTGGGACGTGTTCGGCGACGTGGACGAGCTGAACGCCCGGTTTGCCAATCAACGCCCGGAAGTGCTTGGCATGCTGGACAGGATCGAGAACTGGCGGATGTGGGTGCTGTGCGACCGCGAACCGGTCAAGGCCTGGAGCAAGGGCCGCGTGACGCTGCTGGGCGACGCTGCGCACCCGATGCTGCAATACCTGGCGCAGGGCGCATGCATGGCAACCGAGGACGCCGTGTGCCTGGCGCATCATGTGGCGGCCACGGACGACCCGGCAGAAGCGTTTCTCGCCTACCAGTCAGACCGCTACCTGCGCACGGCCCGGGTGCAACTGACGGCCAGGCTTTACGGCGACATCTACCATGCGGCGGGTCCCGCGGCGGAGCTGCGCCGGATGATGCTGTCGGGCCGCACGCCGGCGCAGGCCTACGCCGGCATGAGCTGGCTGTACGCTGGCGTTGACCGCAACGGCCGGCAGATACTGTGACGCACAACGGCCATTGCCAACCCTGATGCGCTTTGCAAACATGCCGCTCCAGAGGCTGAACATCAACGGCATCTCTACGAGACACATCAGGGAGTAAACACATGATCCGCAAAATCCTGTCCGGCGCACTGGCGCTGGGCATTTCTGTTTCGGCAACCGCCGCCATGGCCGCAGATGCCTTGAAGATCGGCGTCATCACCACGTTGACAACGCCTGCCGCCGTGCTGGGCGAAGAGCAGATGAACGGCATCAACCTGGCGCTGGAAAACCTCGGCGGCAAGATGGCCGGCGTGCCGGTCGAGGTGATTGCGGAAGACGATGGCTTCAAGCCCGACATCGGCAAGCAGAAGGCCGACAAGCTGATCGACCAGGACAAGGTCGATATCGTCACCGGCATCATCTGGTCCAGCACGCTGATGGCGGTTCAGAAGCCGATTCTCGATTCAGGCGCGTTCCTGATCGGCGCCAACGCCGGCACCTCGCACATGGCCGGCAAGATGTGCCACGAGAACTTCTTCTCCAGCTCCTGGCAGAACGACATGGTGCCCAAGGCGCTTGGCGAAGTGCTGAACCAGCGCGGCGTGAAGTCGCTCTACATCATGGCCCCCAACTATGCTGCGGGCAAGGACATGGTCGCGGGCATGAAGAGCTCGTTCAAGGGCGAGATCAAGGGCGAGGACTTCACCAAGTGGGGCAAGGAAGCACAGCTCGACTTCTCGGCTGAACTGGCCAAGGCCAGCGCTTCGGGCGCAGAGGCGATCTTCGTGTTCTACCCGGGCAAGGCTGGCGGTGCCTTCCTGCAGCAGTTTTCCCAGGCGGGCCTTGCCGGCAAGATGCAGTTCTACAACGTGTTCACCGTGGACGGGCTGGCGCTGCCGAAGTTCCAGGCCGCCAACATGGAAGCCGTGCTCGGTTCGCTCGACACCATGCAGTGGAGCCCGGACCTGGACAACGAAGCCAACAAGAAGTTCGTGGCGCAGTACCGGGAGAAGTTCAAGCGCTACCCGTCGTTCTATGCCGCCCAGTCCTATGACGCGGTCAACCTGATCAACTCGGCGATGGAAGCAACCGGCGGCAAGGTCGAGGACAAGGATGCCTTCCGTGCCGCCCTCAAGGCTGCCAACTACAACTCGGTGCGCGGCAAGTACACCTATGACAACAACCACTTCCCCAAGCAGAACTACTACCTGCGCAAGGTGGTGGCCGGTCCTGACGGCGAGTGGACGTTCAAGACCGAGGCAACCGTGTACGAGATGGCCAGCGATGACCACGCCAAGGATTGCGCGATGAAGTAAACGCCCGGGACACCCCCGTGTGCTGGACAACCGGACCCGTCTTCAAGCAAACTTGAAGGCGGGTTCTTTTATCGGGAAGTGGCGTGGAGATTTGCGAGCATGAAAGCCATCATCATTGGCGGCGGCATCGGCGGGCTGGCGACGGCGCTGATGCTGCACGACCGGGGCATCGAGGCGCAGGTCTATGAGCGGTCCAGCGAGATCCGCGAGATGGGCGTCGGCATCAACACCCTGCCCCACGCCATCCGGGAGCTTGCTGGCATCGGCCTGCTCGGCGCGCTCGACAAGGTTGCGCTGCGCACCTACGAGCTGACCTACCAGAACCGCTTCGGCCAGACCGTGTGGCACGAGTTGCGCGGCATGGATGCCGGGCTGGACATGCCGCAATTCTCGATCCATCGCGGGCGGCTGCAGGGTGTGCTGCGCGATGCCGTCATCGAGCGCCTTGGTGCCGGTGCCATCATTACGGGCCATGCCTGCACCGGCGTCGAACAAGACGGCGACGGGGCCACAGCGGTGTTCGAGGTGCGCGCAACCGGCGAAAGCGTGCGCGTCACGGGTGACGTGGTGATTGCTGCGGACGGCATCCACTCGGTGGTGCGCCAGCAATTCTACCCGGAGCAGGGCGCGCCGAAGTGGAACGGCATCATGCTGTGGCGCGGGGCGACCGAGTGGCAGCCGTTCCAGACCGGCCGGTCCATGGTGATCGCCGGTGGCATGGCTGCCAAGCTGGTGCTGTACCCGATTGCCAATGACGCGCGGGCTGACGGCAAGGTGCTGATGAACTGGGCCGTTGCCGCCAAGACCGGCGATGCCAATTCGCCGATGCCGCGGCGCGAAGACTGGAACCGCGAGGGCAGGCTGGAAGAACTGCTGCCGTTCGTCGAGAACACCTTTCACCTCGACGTGCTGGACCCGGTCGAACTGATCAGGGCGACGGGCACCTTCTACGAATACCCGATGTGTGACCGCGACCCGGTCGGGCAATGGACTTTCGGCAGGGTGACACTGCTTGGCGATGCCGCGCACCCGATGTACCCGGTCGGCTCGAACGGGGCCTCGCAAGCCATTCTCGATGCCCGCTGCCTGGCCGACAAGCTGGCGGACGAGGCGAGCGTCGAGGCAGCGCTGAAAGCCTACGAGGCCGAGCGGCTGCCGATGACCGCGTCGATCGTGCAGCAGAACCGCTCGGGCGGACCGGAGCGGGTGATCGACCTGGTCGAGGAACGCGCGCCAGAGGGCTTTGACTCACTCGACAGCGTTGCCAGCCCGGCCGAGCTGGAGGCCGTTGTGCGCGGCTACCAGAAGATGGCCGGATTCAGCAAGGAAGCGGTGAACCGCTAAGTCCGCTGGAGGGTGCTCAGCCGCCGGCCGGTGGTGGCGGCAGGAAGTGAATGTTGTGCTCGGTGGCCAGCCGGACGACCTCTGCCGGGTCCGGTACGTTGTCGATCTTGGAGAACAGGTCCCACAGCTTCCGGGTCGGCGCCACCCAGAAGATGCACTTGGTGACAGCACCTGACTTGTTGAAGATGCCGTGGGCGATGCCGCGCGGCAGGCGGATCAGGTCACCGGCGCCTGCCGAGGCATCCTTGCCGTCGAGGAACAGGTCGAAGCGGCCCTCCAGCACATAGATGAACTCGTCCTGGTCCGGGTGGATATGGGGTGGCACGAAGGTGCCATCCGGAAACGTGGCGTGCCAGGAGAACGAGTCATCGCACACCTGCAGCGGCTTGTAGGTCTGGCCCAGAATGTTCCAGGCAATGCCGTCTATGCTGTCTCCGGCCGTGGTGACCCCGGCTGTCATCTTGGTCATGGTTCGATCCCTTCCCTGCTGGACCTGTTGTTGATGGCGCATCTGACATCAGGCCACGCTTGCGCGCAAGCCATCGGCGTTGCACGATAATGCAATCGCTAGCCATTTGAAGTCTGCACTATTTGTCTTTATCGTCTGGAGCGTGCCTGTGCAGACGGCACCAAAGACAAGAACGTCCGACATCGTTCAATGGATATTCCCCGGGAGGAGACCCTGTATGTTCAAGAAATCCGCGCTGGCCGCGTTCGGCCTGGCCCTGATGGCATCCACTGCCATCGCAGCCGACATCAAGATCGGCTTTGTCACCACACTTACCACGCCTGCTGCCGTGATCGGCAACGACATGAAGGATGCCGTTGACCTGGCCATGGAAAAGCTGGGCGGCAAGATGGGCGACAAGACCGTCGAGATCATTTTCGAAGATGACGGCTTCAAGCCGGAAACCGGCAAGCAAAAGACCGACAAGCTGGTGCAGCAGGACAATGTGCCGATCGTTGCCGGGTACATCTGGTCCAACGTGCTGCTGGCCTCGATGAAGACCGTGTTCGACAATGGCAAGTTCCTGATCTCGGCCAATGCCGGGCCGTCCCAGGTGGCGGGCAAGCTGTGCAACGAGAACTTCTTCTCGACGTCCTGGCAGAACGACCAGACCCCGATGGCCATGGGTGAAGTGCTCAACCAGCAGGGCGTCAAGTCACTCTACCTGATGGGTCCCAACTATGCTGCCGGCAAGGACATGCTGGCCGGCGTGGAGCGCACCTTCAAGGGCGAGATCAAGGGCAAGGATCTGACCAAGTGGCCGGACCAGCTCGACTTCTCGGCCGAGCTTGCCAAGGCCAAGGCCAGTGGCGCGGAAGCCATCTTCGTGTTCTATCCCGGCAAGGCGGGCGGCGCCTTCATCCAGCAGTACCAGCAGGCAGGCCTGAAGGGTGCGCTGGATCTGTACTCGGTGTTCACCGTGGACGCGATCTCGCTGCCACGGCTGCAGGCTGGCAAGCTCGAGGGCGTGCTCGGCTCGCGAACCACGCAACAGTGGGACCCGACCCTCGACAACGCCGCCAACAAGGACTTCGTGACGAGCTTCCGCGAAAAGTACAAGCGCTACCCGTCCTTCTATGCCGCACAGGCCTATGACTCGATTAACCTGATCAATTCGGCCGTCAAGGCGGTGGGTGGCGACATGGCGAACACCGATGGCCTGCGCGCTGCCTTCAGGGCGGCTGACTACGACTCGGTGCGTGGCAAGTACACGGTCGGCAAGAACCACATGCCGGTACAGAACTTCTACCTGCGCGAAGTGGTGGCCGATGCCGAGGGCAACTGGAGCACCAAGGTGCTGTCGACCGTGTTTGAAAATCACGTCGATCCCTATGTTGACGAGTGCCCGATGGCCAAGTAAGGCCGGACGCACAAAACCTTGTCGGGGCGGGAGAGAACCGGTTGCCGTTCTCTCCTGCATCCTGCTTGATTGTTGCAGATTTTAGACTGATACGGGATCGTGGCCCGGTACTTGAAGCCGGGCAGCGAGGGGCGATGAATACACTTTTCCTGATCCAGTTCCTGAACGGACTGCAGCTCGGCGTGCTGCTGTTCCTGCTCGCGGCCGGGCTGACGCTGGTGTTCGGCATCATGGACTTTGTCAACCTGGCGCACGGTTCGCTGTACATGATCGGCGCATTCTTCTGTGCCACGTTTACGTTCTGGACCGGATCGTTCGTGCTGGCGGTGCCACTGGCGCTGGTGGCGACGGCCCTGCTGGGGCTGGCACTGGAAACGGGGCTGATCCGGCATCTTTACCAGCGAGACCACCTTGACCACGTTCTGGCGACGTTCGGCATCATCCTCATCGCGGATACCTCCGTGCAGCTGATCTGGGGTCCGGAAGGCATTGCCATTCCCTTGCCGGAAATCCTGAAAGGCCAGGTCACGATCCTGCCGGGCGTGATCTTCCCGAGTTACCGGCTGGTCATCATCGCATTCGGCCTGCTGGTGGCTTTCGGGCTGTACTGGCTGATCGGGCGGACGCGGCTCGGCATGCTGATCCGCGCGGGTGCCTCCAACCGCACCATGGTGTCGGCGCTGGGCATCGACATCAAGACGCTGTTCACGGCCGTGTTTGCCCTGGGTGCGGTGCTGGCGGGGCTTGCCGGCATGCTGATTGCGCCGATCACCGAGGCCACCATCGGCATGGGCAACGACATCATCATCACCGCCTTCGTGGTCATCATCGTGGGCGGCATCGGGTCAATGAAGGGCGCGTTCATTGCGGCCCTGATGATCGGCCTGATCGATACGCTGGGCCGGTCATTCCTCGACGATATCCTGAAGCTGTTCGTGCCGGTCAATGCAGCCGAGACCGCAGGCCCGGCCATCTCGTCGATGCTGATCTACATCATCATGGCAGCAGTGCTGGCAATGCGCCCGCAGGGTCTGTTCCCGCCGAAGGTAAGGTAAGCCGATGAGTGAGCAGACAGCGATTTCCCCGCTCGATGACGCCATGCGTGCGCCGAGCCTGTTCGGTCACGCAAGCGGCCGCATCATCACCATGTCGTTCATGGTGCTGCTGCTGGTGCTGCCGCTGGTGGCCTTCTACAGCGGCAACGAGTTCTACCTCAGTTTCGCCACCCGCATCGTGTGCCTGGCCATTGCCGCCGTCAGCCTCAACCTGATCCTTGGGTTCGGCGGCATGATCTCGTTCGGGCACGCAGCGTTCATCGGGATCGGGGCGTACATGGTGGGCATACCGGCCTATCACGGCATCGAGTCCGGCTGGGTGCATTTCGCCCTCGCCATTGGCGCGTCGGCGGTGTTTGCGCTGCTGACGGGCGCCGTCTGCCTGCGCACCAAGGGTGTCTACTTCATCATGATCACCATGGCGTTCGCGCAGATGGCCTACTACCTGTTCCTGTCGCTGGAGGAATATGGCGGGGACGACGGGCTGACCATCTATTCGCGCTCCGTGCTGACCATCATCGACATCGAGAACAAGGTGGCGCTGTTCCTGCTGGCCTACGTGATCCTCGCCGCAGCCATCTACCTGGTGTTCCGGATCGTCAACTCGCGCTTTGGCATGGTGGTGCGCGGTTGCAACTCCAATGAAGCGCGCATGAAGGCGCTGGGCTACAACACCTACGCCTACCGGCTGACGGCCTATGTCATTGCTGGTGCCATGTGCGGACTGGCGGGCGCGTTGCTGGGCAACTTCTCCAGCTTCATCTCGCCGGACATGATGAGCTGGTCACGGTCGGGCGAGCTTATGTTCATGGTCATCCTGGGCGGCACCGGCACGCTGTTCGGACCGGTGTTTGGCGCCGTGGCGTTTCTCGTGATCGAGGAAGTCCTGTCCATGTTCACGACCTTCTGGGCCTTGCCGTTCGGCATCCTGCTGATCCTGTCGGTGCTGTTCATCAAGGGTGGCCTGAGCGGGCTGATCCACCGGGGCCTGAAACATGGCTGACACGCTGCTTGAAATCCGCAACCTGAAGAAATCCTTCGGTGGCGTGACCGCGACGGACAACGTCTCGCTGGCCATCGAGCGCGGCGAACTGCACGCCATCATCGGACCCAACGGGGCCGGCAAGACCACGCTGATCGCGCAATTGTCGGGCGACCTCGCGCCTGACTCCGGCAAGGTGATGCTGGACGGCCGCAACATCACCAGCGTGGCGACGCACCGTCGGTCGCACTTTGGCATGGCGCGGTCGTTCCAGATCACGTCGGTGTTCATGAACATGACCGTCATCGACAACGTGTCGCTGGCCGTGCAGTCCCATGATGGTCATTCGTTCAGGTTCTGGAATGCCGCCGGCCGCGAACGGCGGCTGCGCGAGCCGGCACTGGAAGTACTGAAGCAGGTCGGCCTGGCAGACCGGGCCGGCACGATTGCCTCGGCCATGAGCCACGGTGAGCGCCGCCAGCTGGAACTTGCCATGGCGCTGGCCACCAAGCCGCGCTTCATGCTGCTGGACGAACCGATGGCCGGCATGGGTGCCGAGGAAAGTGCGGCCATGGTGGCCATCCTGCAGGGACTGAAGGGTGACAAGACGATCCTGCTGGTCGAGCATGACATGGATGCCGTGTTCGCGCTGGCCGACCGGATTTCGGTGCTGGTCTATGGCCGCATCATTGCAACCGGTACGCCGCAGGAAATCCGCGCAAACGATGCCGTGCGTGAAGCCTACCTGGGAGAGGATTGAGCCCCATGTTGCAGGTTTCCGATCTCGTCACGTTCTATGGTACCAGCCAAGCCCTGTTCGGCATGTCCTTCGACGTGGCCGCAGGCGAAGTGGTCACGCTGATGGGCCGCAACGGCATGGGCAAGACCACCACGATCAACTCGATCATTGGCATCGTCAAACCGGCCAGCGGTTCAATCAGCTTCAAGGGAAATAACGTTACAAAGCTGCCGTCGTTCAAGACCGCGAACCTCGGCATCGGGCTGGTGCCCGAAGGCCGGCAGATATTCCCGAACCTGAGCGTGCGGGAAAACCTCATCGCCACCGCTTCCAATCACCAGAACCTGCCGGACCCGTGGACCATCGACAAGATTTACGCGATGTTCCCCGAGCTTGAGGCTCGACAATCATCCATGGGCAACCTGCTGTCGGGCGGCGAACAGCAGATGCTGGCCATCGGCCGCGCGCTGATGACCAACCCGAGCCTGCTGGTGCTGGATGAGGCGACCGAGGGGCTTGCCCCGCTGATCCGGGACAAGATCTGGGCAGCTCTGGGTGAACTCAGGAAGTCCGGCCTGTCGATCCTCGTGGTGGACAAGAACCTGAAGGACCTGGTCAAGCTGGCCGACCGGCATTTCATCATCGAGAAGGGCCAGGTTGTCTGGACCGGCACGTCTGCCGAACTGGCCGGCAACGAGGCCATCCAGCACCGTTATCTCGGGGTGTGACCGGGCCTGCGATCATTCGCACCCGCCGCAGTTGTGCCGCAAATGCGGGGTCAAGTCGCTGGTCATGATACGGCGACTGTTCAACTTCATTGCAAGCTTCCTTGTTGTGCTCATCGTTATGCCGGTGGCGGCAGGCACGGCGCTGACCTATTCGAAGGGTTGGCCGGGCAACTGGCGATCGGCAGACTGGTCATCCTCAAGATTGCTCGCCCCCGAGGCCGAAGACCGCGAGGCAGCGGTGTACGTGATGGCGGCGCGTTCGGGGCGCTGGAAGGGTATCTTCGCGGTACATCACTGGCTGGTGCTGAAACCTGAGGGCGCTGCGAGTTATGAGCGCTACGACGTGGTGGGCTGGGGGACGCCGGTGCGGCGCGACAACTACCCGGCAGACGGGCGCTGGTATTCGTCGGAACCCGTGATCGTGCACCAGGTGCACGGGGCGCAGGCGCAGGCGCTGATACCGAGGCTGCGCACGGCGATTGCTGATTATCCCTGGCAGGCGCGTGGTGACTACGTGGTGTGGCCCGGCCCCAACTCCAACAGTTTCGTGGCCCATGTCGCGCGCGCCGTGCCGGAGCTGGGCGCAGAGCTTGATCCCGCAGGCATCGGCAAGGACTGGCTCGGACCGGGCCTGCAAGCAGGCCCCATGCCATCGGGTACCGGGTGGCAGGTGTCGCTGCACGGCCTTGTCGGTGTTGGCGCGTCATGGCGCGAGGGTGTGGAGCTGCACTTCCTCGGCGCGACCATCGGCATCGACTTTGACCAGCCGTCGCTCAAGCTGCCGGCACTGGGCGGATCGGTCCTGCCTGAGGGCCAAGGCCCGGTCAGGCATTGCCGATCAGTATGCCCGCCAGGAACACAATGAAGCCGCCCACCGCGATCTGGAAGGCTGCGCGCAGGAACGGCGTATCCATGTACTTGTAGCGGATGTACGAGATGGCCCACAGCTCGATGAACACGATGATCACAGCCAGCACGGTAGCGGTCCAGAAATCATTGATCAGGTAAGGCAGGGTGTGGCCCAGCCCGCCAATGGCGGTCATGATGCCGGCGGCTGAGCCACGGATCCACGGATGGCCGCGCCCGGTCAGCTCACCATCGTCGGACAACGCCTCGGCAAAGCCCATCGAGATGCCCGCGCCCACCGATGCGGCAGACCCGACCAGGAAGGTCTCCCAGGTGCTGTGCGTGGCAAAGGCCGCCGCAAACAGGGGCGCCAGCGTCGACACGGAGCCATCCATCAGCCCCAGCAGGCCGGGCTGCACGATCTGCAGCAGGAACAGCTGCTTTTCGGCATCGGCCTCACTCAGCTTGGTGTCGGCATCGAGGTGCTTCTCCATCAGCTTCGTGGCGATGTTCTCGTGGCCCTTTTCTTCCTCAGCGAGGTCGAGCAGCAACTTCTTTACATCGGCATCGGACGAACGCTCGGCGGCCTGCTTGTAGAAGCGGTAGTTCTCCAGCTCCATCACCTCGGCGCGCTTGCGCACGGTGTCGAGCGAGAGCTGCTTCATCAGCCAGGCCGGCTGGTGCTTGACGAACCCGGTCACGTCGGAGCGCCGGATCAACGGAATGAAGTCGCCGAACTTCTTCTGGAACAGCTCGGTCAGCCGGCGGCGATGCTCGTGCTCCTCTTCGGCCATGTCCACGAACACCCGCGCCGATGCCGGGTACTGCTCCTGCAGCGAGTTGGCAAACGACATGTAGGTGCGCGCATCATCGTCCTCGGACGCGATGGCCAGCGCGAGGATTTCCTTTTCGGAGAGGTCGGCAAATGGTTTCACGGGCGGAGACTCTTGTTGTTCGTTGAGAAAGACAGAAACTGGTTCTTTTTTAGAATAATTCCAAACAGCAGTCCACCCCTACTCCCCGCGCCATTTGTCCGCTTGACGCGTGATGTACGTGCTGCGAAAAGCCAGCGCATGACAGACACCTCGCACATCCGCAATTTTTCCATCGTCGCGCATATCGACCACGGCAAGTCCACGCTGGCAGACCGGCTGATCCAGTTGTGCGGCGGCCTGACCGCGCGCGAGATGAAGGAACAGGTGCTTGACTCGATGGATGTCGAGCGCGAGCGCGGCATTACCGTCAAGGCGCAAACGGTGCGGCTGGACTACATTGCCGACAATGGCGAAACCTACGAGCTGAACCTCATCGACACCCCCGGCCACGTGGACTTTGCCTACGAGGTGAACCGGTCGCTGGCCGCCGTGGAAGGTTCTTTGCTTGTGGTGGACGCCGCGCAGGGCGTGGAGGCCCAGACGCTGGCCAACGTCTACCAGGCGATCGAGAACAACCACGAGATCGTGCCTGTGCTCAACAAGATCGACCTGCCCGCGGCCGAGCCTGACCGGGTCAAGCAGCAGATCGAGGACGTGATCGGGCTGGATGCCTCGGATGCGCTGGAGATTTCCGCCAAGACCGGGCTGGGCATCAAGGAAGTGCTCGAAGCCATCGTGCACCGGCTGCCGGCACCGGGCGGCGATGCCAATGCACCACTGAAGGCCATGCTGGTGGACAGCTGGTACGACGCCTACCTGGGCGTGGTGGTGCTGGTGCGCATCATCGACGGCAGGATGAAAAAGGGCATGCGCGTCAAGCTGATGAGCACCGATGCGGCCTATCTGGTTGACCGGGTCGGCGTGTTCCGCCCCAAGCAGGAGATGGTTGCCGATCTTGGCCCCGGCGAAATCGGCTTCATGACCGCGCAGATCAAGGAAGTGGCCGACACTCGCGTCGGTGACACGATAACGGAAGAAAAGCGCCCCACCGCCAAGGCGCTGCCGGGCTTCAAGCCGGCCCAGCCGGTGGTGTTTGCC
Organism: uncultured Alphaproteobacteria bacterium; assembly: GCA_963700735.1. Classification (GTDB taxonomy): domain Bacteria; phylum Pseudomonadota; class Alphaproteobacteria; order Rhizobiales; family Aestuariivirgaceae; genus Anderseniella. Next base: position 55,413 of record CAVOYR010000004.1, on the reverse strand, counting down.
GGGTTCTTCCCGGTTGATACGGCCGAGTTCGAGGACCTGCGCGAGGCGATGGGCAAGCTGCGCCTCAACGATGCGAGCTTCTCGTTCGAGATGGAAACATCCGCCGCGCTGGGGTTTGGCTTCCGCTGCGGGTTCCTGGGGTTGTTGCACCTGGAAATCGTGCGCGACCGGCTGGAGCGCGAGTTCAACATCGAGTTGATCACCACTGCCCCGTCGGTGATCTATCAGGTGCACCTGAACAAGGGCGAGGTGATGCAGCTGCACAACCCCGCCGACATGCCTGACGCGACCTATATCGATCACATCGAGGAACCGTGGATCAAGGCGACGATCCTGGTGCCGGACGAGTATCTCGGCTCCGTGCTGAAGCTGTGCGAAGACCGGCGCGGGCGGCAGAAGGAGCTGACCTATGCCGGGTCACGCGCCATGCTGGTCTATGAGCTGCCGCTCAACGAAGTGGTGTTCGATTTCTACGACCGGTTGAAGTCAGTTACGCGCGGCTATGCCAGCTTCGACTACCAGATTGCAGGTTACGAGGAAGGCGACCTGGTGCGCATGCAATTGCTGGTCAACGAGGAGCCGGTGGATGCGCTGGCCACCATCGTGCACCGGGGCCGGGCGGAGCAGCGCGGGCGGGTGATGTGCGAGAAGCTGAAGGACCTGATCCCGCGGCACATGTTCAAGATACCGATCCAGGCAGCCATCGGCGGCCGGGTGATTGCGCGCGAGACCATCTCGGCGATGCGCAAGGACGTGACCGCCAAGTGCTATGGCGGCGATGCCACGCGCAAGCGCAAGCTTCTGGACAAGCAGAAGGAAGGCAAGAAGAAGATGCGCCAGTTCGGTCGCGTCGAGATTCCGCAGGATGCCTTCATCTCGGCCCTCAAGATGGACGAGAACTGAGGCTTCAATCCGAGTTGTAGTGCAGGTGGGCGCGAAGCTCCGGGATGTAGTTCTCGTAGCGGCTCGCAATGCAGCCTTCGTCATAGCCACAGGCATTGCGGCGCGAAATCCAGCGCTGGTGGTCGCGCTTGACCTGACGGGCGAACGCCGGGTTTTCATACTTCATGTACTGCGAGTTCATCACGCGGAAATAGGTGCGCGCCATGCGGCGGTCTAGCTGCGACAGGTAATTGGAATCGCAAATTGCGTTCTCGACCGGTGTCTGGGCATAACGGCAGTTGAACGACGGCGCGGCCGAGGCGGCGCTGGTCATGATGGCGGTGGAAGCGATGGCTGCGGCAAGGCCGAAGCCGGCAAGCTTGAGGGAAGCGCTCATGGCGATGTACCTTCTGGTGTTTACCCGATGCGATTGGCAAACCTTGCGTCAACCAGCCTGAACCGCGCATGAATGGATGGCAGTTTCATGTGTTGACTGACGAATTAATCAACCAGAAGAACGCTGCGTCAAGCCTTGAACGGCTTGAAGTGCTTCGACAGCTTCAGGCCCTGGCGCTGGTAGTTCGAGCCGATGCCCTGGCCGTAGACCGACCGGGGCGGTTCGGACAGCGGTTCATAGATCAGCCGGCCAATGATCTGGCCGTCCTCCAGGATGAACGGCACCTCGTGGCTGCGCACTTCCAGCACCGCGCGCGAGCCTTCGCCGCCACCTGACACATCGCCGAAACCGGGATCGAAGAACCCGGCATAGTGCACGCGGAACTCGCCGACGAGCGGATTGAACGGCACCATCTCGGCAGCATGGGACGGCGGCACCCGCACAGCTTCCTTGGAGGCGAGAATGTAGAACTGGTCGGGATCAAGGATGAGCGAGCCCTGCTGCCAGATCGGGTCCCAGTAGTCGAGCACCTCGAGTGCCGCCTTGCGGTCCACGTCGACAAGGCCTGAATGCCGCTTGGCCCGGAAGCCGACCGGCTGGCCGTCGCCGAAGCTGGACAGGTCGATGCTGAGCGCGATGCCGTTGTCGATGCTGACCTCTCCGGAAGTAACCAGCGGCTTTTCCGCGTGCAACTGGTGGATTAGTTCATCACTGGAAATGACCTCGCCAAACCGGAAACGGATCTGCGAAAGCCGTGACCCGGCGCGCACTAGGATGGGGAAGGTGCGCGGTGAAATCTCGGCGTAGAGCGGACCATGGTAACCGGCGGGCACCTGCTCGAAGTGGGTGGCGTGGTCGGCAATGACGCGGGTGAAGATGTCCAGCCGGCCGGTTGAGCTTTTCGGGTTGGCGGCTGCCGACACGCCCTCTGGCAAGGCGAGGCTTTCCATCAGCGGCACCATGTAGACGCAGCCAACCTCCAGCACGGCACCCTGGGTCAGGTCGATCTTGTGCAGGGCGAGCGTGTCCAGCCGGTCGCGCACGGTGTTGCGACGGCCGGGCATGAACGAGGCCCGCACGCGCCAGGCCGCTTCGCCCAGGCGCAGGTCAAGGCTGGCCGGCTGCACCTGGTCTGCGTCCAGGGGTGCGGCGGTGACAATATGGCCTTGCTCGACCATCTGTCGTATGATGTGTGCAGGAGCAATACCGGCACTGGACCTTGAAGGCATGCAAATGGCTCCGGGTTCAACTATCAGGTCTAACGGATTAGCATACAGGCTTGCGCCTTGTCGGCCACAGCGGCGGCAATTCACGGACTGTCAGGTTGAATTCCGTGGATAACGGGGAACTGCCACGCCGCTGGCGCCGTTCACCGGAGTCACCAGCGCCGGCACTGCGGAATACAGACGGACGAATCATGAATCCTTACGAAGTGACGACACATGGCATCCGGGTTTCAGTCCAGCCAGAGTTTCTGGCGGACCGGTCGGACCCCGACGAGAGCTACTTCGTGTGGGCGTACACGGTGACCATCGAAAACGTGTCGGCAAGCACCGTGACCTTGCGCACCCGTCACTGGGAAATCATCGACGCCAACGGCCAGCGCCAGAACGTCGATGGCGAAGGCGTGGTCGGCAAGCAGCCGACGCTGGGCCCGGGAGAGCGGTTCGAGTACACCTCGGGCTGCCCGCTGGGCACGGCGAGCGGATTCATGACAGGCTTCTACACGATGGAGTCAAAGGACGGGAAATTGCTGGACGTGCAGATACCGGCGTTTTCACTCGACTCGCCCAGCGCGAGCGTTACCATCAACTGACCCCTGCACGATCACCCCCTGAAGGCACTGCCCCGTTGAGCCAGACTTCGCACCCAGCACGCACCTTTAGTTCGTCCGGGCTTCTGGCACGGCTGGTCGGGTTCGACACCACGTCGCACAAGTCCAACGTGCCGCTGGTGACCCACGTCGAAGAATATCTGCACGGCCTTGGCGTCGAGACGCTGCGGGCGGACCTGGAGCCCGGCAAGACCAACCTGATCGCCACCATCGGGCCCATGCGCGACGGCGGCATCGTGCTGTCCGGCCATACTGACGTGGTGCCGGTCGACGGGCAAAAGTGGTCAAGCGATCCGTTTTCACTGCATGCAAGCGCAGGCAACCTGCATGGCCGCGGCACATGCGACATGAAGGGGTTCCTCGCCTGTTGCCTGGCTGCGGTGCCGGTGTTTCAGAGCCGTGCCTTGAGCCGGCCCGTGCACCTGGTGTTTTCCTGCGATGAGGAAGTGACCTGTGAAGGCGTGCTGCCGGCCATCCGGCGGTTCGGCGTTGACCTGCCCATGCCATCGGTGTGCATCGTCGGCGAACCGACCATGATGCAGGTGGTGACCGGCCAGAAGGCCTGCCAGGCCTACGTGACGACATTCACCGGCGTCGAGGCGCATTCGTCGCGCCCCATGGCCGGTTGGAATGCGCTTAGCGAAGCGGCGATGATGGTTGGCGAACTGGACCGGCTGGCAGCGGAAATGCGCCAGCGCGCCGATGCAGCCAGCGAATTCGACCCGCCCTACACCACGGTACACGCAGGCGTTCTCAATGCCGGCACCGCCGTCAACATCGTGCCCAACACGGCGGAGCTGTGGTGGGAGGCGCGCCTGTTGCCGGAGCAGGACGAGAGCGAAATCCGTGACCGCATGGCAAGCTGGGCCGATGCGCGAAATGCGGTGATAAGGCAGCAGTTTCCGGATGCTGGCATATCGACGAGCAACTACGTGAACGTGCCGGGGCTTGCACCCGAGCCTGACGGCGAGGCGCGGTCACTGGCGCTGCGGCTGACCGCCAGCAACCGTACGAGCGTCGTGTCCTATGCCTCGGAGGCGGGCCACTTCCAGGCAGCCGGCATGTCGACGGTATTGTGCGGGCCCGGTTCGATCGACCAGGCCCACGCACCGGACGAGTTCATCGCGACGTCACAACTTGATGCCTGCGACAGGTTCCTCGACGACCTGGCCGGCAGCCTCGCGGCCGCCTGAGCGTCAGCCGGCGGAGATATCCGCCGCAGAAAACGTGTACTCGGTGGAGCAAAACTCGCACTTCACCTTCACCTGGCCGTCGTCGGCCATGTGCGCGCGATCATCGTCGGGCATGCGCGACAGGATATCCTGAAGCCGCTCTGCCGAACACGAGCAGTAAGGCTCGAACACCAGTTCGGGGAACACGGTCACGCCGTCCTCGTGGAACAGCCGGTACAGCACCCGTTCCGATGACAGCAGCGGATCGAGCAGTTCATGGTCCTCGACCGTTTCGAGCAGGAAGCGGGCCTTGAGCCAGTTGTCATCCTCGGCGACCTCTTCGTCACCTGCAGGGTTGTCACCGGAGTAGACCTGCATCGGGCTGATGCCGCCTTCTTCCGGCAGATGCTGGATCATGATGGCCCCCGCCCGCCATGATGGCGACGCCCCGGCGCGCCGCAGCAATGGCCCTGCTGCGAGCCTCATGAAGGTTGGGACCTGCTCGGACTGACGAAAATACTCGTGCGCGGCATCGGACAAGGTGGCGTCCTGCAGAGCCACGATGCCCTGGTAGCGTTCCATGTCGGTACCCTGGTCCACGGTCATGGCGAGGTGGCCGTTGCCGAGCACCGACTGCGGCGTGAGGTTACCGGAGGCTTCCAGTTCGGCCAGCCTAGCGGTGTTGACGCGGGCATAGCCGCGCACCTGGTTGGGCGACAGGAAGTCGGCTACAAGCACATCGACCGGGCCGTCGGTCGATGTCTGCAGGATGAACTTGCCGTCAAACTTCAGCATCGAGCCGAACATGGCGACCAGCGCAACGGCCTCGGCCAGCACTGCAGAGGCCGCCAGCGGGTAGTCGTGCTTGTCGAGAATGGTGTTCAGGATCGAGCCAAGCCGCACCATGCGGCCGCGCACGCCGAGCGGCTTGATGTGAAACGGCAACACGGCATCTTCAACCGAGACGGCCGTGGTTATGTCCAGAATTCGAGGTTGCATCACTTGGATCTCCGGGGTCGCGTTCGAGCGCGCTCGCGCGCCCCGTGTCAGAGCTTGTTGAGGCACCAGCGCAGGATCGCCTTCTGGGCATGCAGGCGGTTTTCCGCCTCGTCCCAGACGACCGATTGCGGCCCATCGATTACGGATGACGTGACTTCCTCTCCGCGATGGGCGGGAAGGCAGTGCATGAAGATCGCATCTTGCGCGGCTTTCGACATCAGATGGTCATTCACCTGGTAGGCTTCAAGCAGGTTGTGCCGGTTGGCGGCGTCGTCATCGGACATCGACACCCACGTGTCGGTGACCACGCAATCAGCGCCGGCAACGGCGGCATGCGGGTCAGTTCCGATATTGAGCCTGGCACCGTTTGCGGCTGCCCAGTCGAGCGCACGCTGGTCCGGTGCCAGTTCGGGCGGGGTGGCCATGGCCAGCTCAAAATCCAGCTTGCCGGCTGCGTGGATCCACGAGGTCAGCACGTTGTTGCCATCACCGACCCAGGCCACCTTCTTGCCCGAGATGGTGCCCTTCACTTCAAGCAGCGTCAGCAGGTCCGCCATGATCTGGCAGGGGTGGGTATCGTCGGTCAGGCCGTTGATCACCGGCACGGTCGCCTTGTCGGCAAGCTCGTGCAGCTTTTCAGCCTCGTGGGTGCGCAGCATGATGGCATCGACCATGCGCGACAGGACGCGCGCGGTATCGGCGATGGTTTCACCGCGGCCAAGCTGCAGGTCATGCGCCGAGAGAACGATGCTTTCACCGCCCAGCTGGCGCATGGCCATGTCGAACGAAACGCGGGTGCGCGTCGAGGGCTTTTCGAAGATCATCGCCAGCACATGGCCGTCGAGCGGGCGCATGCCATCTACCACGCCACGCGGATTGCCATGGCGTGCCTGCTTGGCATTGAGAGCGAACGTCAGCATGGCGTTCAGTTCACCAGTTTCAAGCTGCGATATATCCAGAAATGAACGATAGTTTCGTGTCATGGCGTGGGCCACTTCCTGTCCGGCCGGGCGGGTTTGAGTGTTGGTGACGGACGGCGTATCAGGCCGCTTCTCCGGTTGCAGCCAAGCTGCGGCAAGCGCTCTCGATGCGCGCCACGGCTTCGCCGATTTCTGCTTCGGACACAATCATTGGCGGCAACAGCCGGACGACATTGTCACCGGCGGTGACAACCATCAGCCCGGCGTCCAGGCAGGCAGCAGCCAGCGCCGTGTTGGCCACCTTGCACTTGATGCCCATCATCAGTCCCTGCCCGCGAATGTCCTCGATCACGGCCGGATACTGGTCCTTCAGGCCAGCCAGTTTCTGCGTCAGCAGGCCGGCCTTGCGGTTGACGCTGTCGAGGAAGCCGTCTTCCAGGATGACATCCAGCACGGCGTTGCCGACGGCCATGGCCAGCGGGTTGCCGCCATAGGTCGACCCGTGCGTGCCGGCAACCATGCCCTTTGCGGCTTCGGCGGTGGCGAGACACGCACCAAGCGGAAAACCGCCGCCGATGCCCTTGGCCGAGGCGAGGATGTCCGGCCTGATCCCTGCGTGCTGGTAGGCAAACAGCTTGCCGGTGCGGCCCATGCCACACTGCACCTCGTCGAGGATCAGCAGGATGCCGTGCTCGTCACACAGCTCGCGCAAGCCCCTGAGGCACCTGGCGGGAACCGGGCGGATGCCGCCTTCGCCCTGCACCGGTTCGATCAGGATACCTGCGGTTTCAGGCCCGATGGCTGCCTTGACCGCGTCGTGGTCGGCAAATGGCACCTGGTCGAAGCCGGGAGTGACCGGGCCAAACCCGTCAAGATACTTCTGCTGGCCGCCCGCCGCTATGGTTGCCAGGGTCCGGCCATGGAAGGCACCTTCAAAGGTAATTAGGCGGTATTTCTCCGGCTGGCCATTTGCCGCATGATACTTGCGCGCCATCTTGATCGAGGCCTCGAGCGCCTCGGCACCCGAATTGGAGAAGAACACCAGGTCGGCGAAGGTGTTGGCGGTGAGACGTTCGGCCAGCCGCTCGCCTTCGGGAATGCGATAGAGATTTGACGTGTGCCACAGCTTGCCGGCCTGCTCACGCAGCACCTCGACGAGGTGGGGGTGGCAATGGCCCAGGCCATTGACGGCGATGCCGGCACCGAAGTCCAGCAGGCGGCGCCCGTCGCTGGTGTTCGCCCAGCAGCCCTCGCCGCTTTCAATGGCGAACGGCGTGCGATTGTAGGTGGGCAGAATGGCACTCGACATCGGGTTTCAGGACCTTTCGACCACGGGCATGCTGAACGGGAAGCCAAATTGAAAACGCCGCCGGAGTGGCGGCGGCGTGTCAACTGGGAACATTTATACCGCCCCGGCATTGCAAAATCAACGTGTTGGCCGGACGGGGCCAAGTGCCGTGGCAGGCGCGAAACCGGCATATGAGTCAGAACGCCGCATGTACGGGAGTCCAACCTGTTGATTAACTGCCCGTTAACCATGATGAGCGGCTGAAACTGGGGAAAAGCCCCGCAAATCGGTCGCCGGACTCTTGCGGCAGATTCAGCCTATTTAGTAGGGTCCGGTTCATCAGTCTACGAGATGTAGCGTTTTCTCGTCAGTACATATGCGTACGGCACCGGCCAGAGCCTTGCCCGGTGAACAAGGAAGGATTCAGTCGTGAGCGACTATAGCGAACCAGCAGACGCGAACCAGAAATTGCCCTGGACGGACGAGCGCGTCGAGCTGTTGAAGAAGATGTGGGCAGAGGGTCTGAGCGCCAGCCAGATCGCGGCAAAGCTGGCCGGCGGCGTGACCCGCAATGCGGTCATCGGCAAGGTGCACCGAATGGGCCTGTCGGGCCGCGTCACGCGCACCCGTGTCTCCACCCCTCGCACCCGCAAGACCCGCGAGCCAAGCCTGCCGGGCAGGTCGTCGACCGGAGCGTCTGCGCCCTCAACGGCAAATGCCTACCGTACCGTCGGCAACGCAGCCTTGCGCGTAGCCCCGGTTGAAAGAACCGAGCCGATACACGAGCCGGTGCCAATCCGGGTAGCTGACATTCCTGAAGGCGAACGGGTGACCGTGCTGACGCTGTCGGACAAGACCTGCCGCTGGCCGATCGGTGATCCGAGCCATGCGGACTTCTGCTTCTGCGGCAAGCCGCCGAAGGAAGGCGCACCGTATTGCCCGGGGCATTCGGCCATTGCCTACCAGACAAACAGTGACCGGCGCCGCCGCAGCGGCTGACCCCTGACGATTGACGTGACGGCGACAAGAGCGAAGGTGGCTGCTGATGCAGCCGCCTTTTTTCATGCGTGATCCGAGGGGACGGCGGCGGGTACGCGATCAGGCGTTGATGGCGCCGAAGCGCTCATCAAACGAGTAGCCGACGCCGCGCACGGTGCGGATCGGGTTGGTCTCACGGGCGCGGTTGATCGACTTGCGCAACCGACCGACATGAACGTCCACGGTGCGTTCATCCACGTACACATCCCGGCCCCAGACGGCGTCGAGCAACTGGGCACGGGTGAACACCCGGCCTGGCGCCTGCATCATGTGTTCCAGCAGGCGGAACTCGGTGGGCGACAGGTCGATGTCCCTGGTGTTGCGCTGCACCCGACGGGTACGGCGGTCCAGCGACAGGTCACCTGCCCGAAGCAGGTCAGACACTGCCTCAGGGCTTGAGCGGCGCAGCAGCGACTTCACGCGTGCGAGAAGTTCCGGCACGGAGAAGGGCTTGACGACATAGTCGTCGGCACCGGTTGCAAGGCCCCTCACCCGCTCTACCTCTTCACCGCGCGCGGTCAGCATGATGATCGGGACGTCGCGGGTATCGGCGCGCGCCCTGAGCGACCGGCAAATCTCGATGCCGGACAGGTTGGGCAGCATCCAGTCAAGAACGATCAGGTCGGGGATCTCCGTCACCACCTCGCGCACCACATCCTCGGTGCCATCGAGGCAGCGGACATTGAAGCCCTCGGCCTTGAAATTGTAGGTCAGAAGCTCCTGGATGGAGTCTTCATCTTCGACGATCAGGACGGTTGCAGGCATGGGCGTGTACCGGGAAGGTGGATGCGAAGTCGGATTTACTTGGCGGGAACGCCGATTGCCGTGGTCGAGGTGTCGTCCTGCTTCGGACGATCGCCCACGGGGGCGTCACCGGTCACCAGGTAGATGACGTTTTCGGCGATGTTGGTGGTGTGGTCGCCGATACGCTCGATGTTCTTGGCGCCGAACAGCAGGTGCGTGCACATGGAGATCGTGCGCGCATCCTCCATCATGTAGGTCAGCAGTTCACGGAACAGCGAGTTGTACAGCGCGTCGATGCGGCTGTCCTTCTCCCAGACATCCTGTGCCTTGTCGACGTCGAGCCGGGTGTAGGCGTCCAGTACGTCGGAGAGCTGCTCCATGGCCAGTTCAGCCATGCGTTTCATGCCGGCATTGACCGACCGTGGCAGCGGTTCATCCAGCGCCAGGGTGCGCTTGGCAATGTTCTTGGCAAGGTCACCGACGCGTTCGAGGTCGGAGGAGATGCGGATCGCCACGATGACGGCACGCAGGTCGGTCGCCATCGGCTGACGCCGGGCGATCAGCTTGATGGCACGCTCCTCGAGATCCTTCTCGACGGCGTCGATCTTGTCGTCGGCGGCGATGACCCGCTCGGCGAGCGCCTTGTCCGAGCGCGAAAGGGCGTCGATGGACTTGCCGAACTGGTCTTCCGCAAGGCCGCCCATCTGGGCGATCAGCTTGCGCAGATCCGACAGTTCATCATCAAACGCGGTGACGATGTGATTGGACATGAACTTCAACCTTTCATGGGGGACCGGCGGGATCAGCCGAAGCGGCCGGTGATATAGTCCTGGGTGCGGCGCTCTTGCGGGTTGGTGAAGATGGCTTCGGTGTCACCAACCTCCACAAGCGTGCCGAGATGGAAGAATGCGGTCATCTGCGAAACGCGCGCGGCCTGTTGCATCGAGTGCGTGACGATAACGATGCAGTAGTTCTCGCGCAGTTCGTCGATCAGCTCCTCGATCCTTGCAGTCGCGATGGGGTCCAGCGCCGAGCACGGCTCGTCCATGAGAATGATCTCGGGGCTGACGGCGATGGCGCGGGCGATGCACAGGCGCTGCTGCTGGCCACCGGACAGGCCGGTACCGGGCGAGTCAAGGCGGTCCTTGACCTCTTCGAAAAGGCTGGCGCGCTTCAGCGATTTCTCGACGATCTCGTCCAGTTCTGCCTTGTTGCGGGACAGGCCATGGATGCGCGGACCATAGGCCACATTGTCATAGATGGACTTGGGGAACGGGTTCGGCTTCTGGAAAACCATGCCAACCTTGGCGCGCAGCTGCACTGGATCGATCCGGGGATCATGGATGTCCTCGCCGTCCAGCAAGATCTGGCCACCGACGCGGCAGCTTGCGATGGTGTCGTTCATGCGGTTGATGCAACGCAGGAATGTGGACTTGCCGCAACCCGAGGGACCGATGAAAGCCGAAACTGCACGGTCCGGAATCTTGATGTCGAGCGGAAAGATCGCCTGCTTTTCGCCGTAGTGAACGGTCACCCCCTCGGTGACGATCTTTGGTTGTTGCTGCTGCATTATGACCGGTTGGGCCGGGGTCATCACAGTCCTGAAGTGGGTTGGCTTCTCTGCGACGGTTGCGTCCATTACTACTCTCCAAAAAGTATCGGTTTTGCGGCGGCTGTTACCAGCGCCGCTCGAAGCGGCGGCGCAGCAGGATTGCAAGGATGTTCATGCAGACCAGGAAGATCAGCAGAACGATGATCGCTCCGGAGGACCGCTCGATAAAGGCCGGATCGGATCGGGATGCCCAGGAATAAACCTGCACAGGCAGGGCCGTTGCCGGGTCGAGGAACCCGCCTTCCAGCGGGCTTGCCGGATAGTTTGTCACGAAGGCGACCATGCCGACCAGCAGCAGAGGGCCGGTTTCGCCAAGCGCCGAGGCGAGGCCCAGGATCGTGCCGGTCAGGATGCCGGGCGCCCCCAGGGGAAGGACATGATGGAACACCGTCTGCATCTTGGATGCACCAACCCCGAGTGCTGCATCCCGGATCGAGGGCGGCACTGCGCGGATGGCGGCGCGGGTCGCGATAATGATCGTCGGCAGGGTCATCAGCGTGATCACGAGCGCTCCCACCAGCGGCGCTGACGACGGCAACCCGGCGAAGTTGATGAACGCCGCAAGACCGAGAATGCCGAAGACAATCGACGGTACCGCCGCGAGGTTCGAGATGTTCACCTCAACCAGGTCGGTGAACCAGTTCCTCGGTGCGAACTCCTCAAGATAGATCGACGCGGCCACGCCGAGCGGGAGCGTGAAGATAAGCACCAGGAACATCATGTAGGCGGTGCCTATCAATGCAATGCCGAGCCCGGCGGCTTCCGGGCGCAAGTCCGATGCGTCGGGTGCTGTGATGAAGCTCCAGTTGAACTTGGACTCGAGGATACCTGCATCGATCAGCTTGTCGGCAAGGTTCAACTGGTTGACCGAGACGTTGGAATCGCGTTCTGCCTGTTCACGTGTCACACGGCCCTTCATGTAGCCATCCACACGGCCTGTGGTGAAGGCATCGACCGTAATCGTCTGACCGACGAGCGAGGGGTCTGCCAGGACCTTGTCCCGCAACCGTGCAGGTGCATCCTTGGAAATCATGTCGGTGACTTCCTTTTCGGGCATGCCCTCGACCGAGATACCCTTTTCGGCGAGGTGGGCAACCAGCGAATTCGACAAGATGCGCGCGTAACCGAGGGTTGTCACCTTGGTCATGTCGTCAGCATTGCGCTTGCCGTTCTTGTCGACAATCGTTTCGTCAATGGTTACCGGGAAACTCAGCGTGCCCTGGAAGAACGCCGATGATCCATCGCGGAAAATCGTGAACAGCATGATCGCCAGTGTCAGCAGTGCGATCAGGATGGCGACGATGCCGTATGCCTTGAAGCGCGTCTCGGCAGCGTTGCGCCGACGGGTGAGCGGCGTTTCCGTGAGCAGGGATGTGGTGGTCCGCATTGGCGGCACCACGGTCTCGAGGGAGTCGGAAATGTCGGACATCAGTCGTACTGCTCCTTGTACTTGCGGACGAACCACAAGGCGAAGATGTTGAGCCCGAGGGTCAGGACGAAGAGCGTGATGCCCAGCGCAAAGGCCACCAGTGTCTCGGGCGAGTCGAAAGCAAGGTCGCCGGTCAACTGGCTGACGATCTTCACGGTGATGGTCGTCATGGCCTCGAACGGGTTCATGTCCATCTTGGCTGCGGCGCCCGCGCCCATGACCACGATCATTGTCTCACCGATCGCGCGGCTTGCCGCCAGCAGGACGGCGCCGACGATCCCCGGCAAGGCGGCTGGAAGGACCACCTGGCGGATGGTTTCCGATTTGGTTGCACCGATACCATAGGAGCCATCGCGCATCGCGTTGGGCACCGAAGTGATGATGTCATCGGCCAGCGACGAAATGAACGGCGTGTTGAGGATGCCGATTACCAGGCCTGCGGTCATGACGGAGGACCCGGAATCTCCCAGGCCCGACGGCAGCGCGATGTAGTCACGCAGGAACGGACCCACGGTGACCAGGGCGAAAAGGCCGAACACCACCGTGGGGATGCCTGCGATCACCTCGATAAGCGGCTTGACCACGTTACGGACGTTCTGGGGCGCATATTCCGCCGTGTAGATTGCCGTGAACAGCCCCAGTGGGACTGCCACCAGCATGGACACGAGGCTGATGTACAAGGTGCCCCAGAGCAACGGCAGCAGGCCCAGTTCAGACCCGCCACGGAATTGCGGGTTCCACACGGTACCGAAGTAGAACTCGGTGATCGGATACAAGCTGAAGAACCGGATCGATTCCGACAGGAGCGACAGAACGATACCGACGGTCGTCAGGATCGCGATGGTAGCCGCCCCGATGAAGAGCCACAGGATGAATCTCTCTGTCACGTTGCGGGCGCGGAAATCGCGGTTTGTCCGCAGTACTGCAAATGCCAGACCGGCCAGGGCAGTCAGGATCACGACCACGCTCATTGCCAGCGCGCTGCTCGACTGGGCTATGCGATAGGACTTGGCGGCCTCGAACACTTCGGGTTTCGTTTCGCTACCAAGTGCAACGCCGACCTCGGCCAGGCGACCACGAACGTCTGTCAGGTCAGCCCGCATCGAGGCCAGATCCTCGTTCGTCATGTTGTATCGTTGCTGCATGGCGTCCAGGCCGTCAGCGATCCGGCGCACATCGCTCATCGTAAGCTTCGCAGCATTGGCATTGGCCGCGACCGCAGGGTCAAGCTGACCGATGATCCTGGCCTCTATCACCGGCCCCTGTATCAGGAGCCAGGCCGCAAGCAGCAGAAAGGCCGGCACGGCGGCAAAGAGAAAGGCTGCCTGTCCGTAATAGGACGGCAGCGAATGAAGGAGCCGCGAATTTCCGCCGGCACTCTTCATGGCGCGAGTGCGCGCCGCGAAGAAGGCGATTGTCGAAACAATGAGGACGATCAGACAAAGAAGGCCGACGCTCATGGGAAATCCGCTTTCAGGTGATGCCCGCAGGCAACAAAGGAATAAATGGAATTGGAGGGTGCCAGGGCACCCTCCAAGACGGTTTCAGCTTAGTTCAGCGGACCCATCGGGGCCTCAGCTTCAATCATCTTCTGGGTAGCAGCCAGATCCGGGTCAGAGACCAGACCGTAGGCAGCGAGCGGGCCGTTCGGGCCAGCCATGTCGTCCGACAGGAAGAACGTGATGTACTCCTTCAGGCCGGGGATCACGCCGATGTGGGCCTTCTTGACGTAGAAGTACAGCGGACGGGAGACCGGGTACTCGCCCTTGGCGATCGATTCGGTGGTCGGCACAACACCGCTCATCGTGGCGACGCGGAGCTTGTCGGTGTTGTTCTGGTAGAAGGACAGACCGAAGATGCCAACGCCGTTCTTGTTGGCGTCAACGCGAGCGAGCGTTTCGGTGTAGTCGCCGTCGATGTCAACCGAGACGCCATCGGTACGCAGCGCCATGCAAGCCTTGTCTGTTTTCTCGGCGCCAGCAGCCTTGTGAGCTTCAGCTGTGCCGTTGGCTTCGCAACCGGCGATCAGAACCTTCTCGTCGAAGACTTCGCGGGTGCCGTGCTTGGTACCCGGAACAAAGGCCAGGATATCCTGAGCCGGCAGAGACGGGTTGACGTCGGCCCAGGTCTTGGCGGTGTTATCGACCAGCTTGCCATCCTTGACGACCTTGGCAGCAAGTGCGGCGTGCACGTCGGCCGGGGTCAGCGCGAATTCCGGACCGTTGATGTCCGAAGCGAAAACAATGCCGTCATAGCCGAAACGGACTTCCATGATTTCGGTCACGCCGTTTGCGGCGCAAGCATCGATGTCCGACTGCTTGATACGCGAGGACGAGTTGGCAATGTCGATGGTGTTTGCACCAACGCCTTCGCACAACTTCTTGCGGCCAGCGCCCGAACCGCCACCTTCCACGACCGGCGTCGGGAACTTGAAGTTTTCACCGAATGCTTCAGCAACAATGGTGGCGTAAGGCAGAACGGTCGACGAACCAGAGATCTGGACGTTGTCGCGGGCCTGTACTGCAGTGCCGGCGGTTGCCAGCGACGCGATGGCGACGGTCGCCAGGAGGAAACTGCGTGTGATCATGATGACTTTCCCTGTAGGGGCTTGCTGCCCCGGTAAGTGGACTGAATGCGGAATGCAGCCGGGCCAAGCCCTGACGTTCGTGCATTCCGGCTGCGAACGGGGGTACAGCTATCGTGCCCACCACAAGATAATGTGACATTCACATGACATGACTGTGACAATTCAAGTTATTGAAAATTATGGATTATTCCGCCGCCTTGCGGACAGCCTGCGTGGCGGGGAAGCGAATTGTGAAGGTGCTTCCCTTGCCGGGCCGGGACTCGATGGACAGATCGGCCTGATGGCGCAGCAGGATATGTTTGACGATCGACAGGCCGAGGCCCGTGCCACCGCGAGAGCGGCTTTCCTGGGCGTTGACGCGGTAGAACCTTTCGGTCAGCCGGGGCAGGTGTTCCGCCGCGATTCCACTGCCATAATCCCGCACCGCGACAGTGATGCGCTTGCGCGCGTCATCGGCCGCTACCGTCACGTCGATGCCCTCGCCAGAGGCGCCATACTTCAGGGCGTTCTCGATCAGGTTCTGCAGCACCTGGATCAGTTCGTCCCGGTCACCCTTCACGGGTGCCGGTCCGGTTGCCGCAACCCGCACGGCGCAGCCTTCGGCGCGCGCCTGGATGCCCAGGGCTTCCGCGGCAAACCGGGCGATGTCGCCCAGATCGACAATGTCCGACGGTGCGCGGTGAACATTCATCTCGACCCGCGACAGCGACAGCAGGTCGTCGATCAGGCGGCGCATGCGGTGGGCCTGTTCCAGCATGCGGCCCAGGAAGCGCTCGCGGGCCACCTCGTCGGCGCGGGCAGGCCCTTGCAGTGTCTCGATGTAGCCAGTCATCGAGGCCAGCGGCGTGCGAAGTTCATGACTGGCGTTGGCCACGAAGTCGGTGCGCATGCGCTCAAGGTTCTGCTGGGCTGTCAGGTCGCGCAGCAGGATGCTGGCGACCGCACCCTTGCGGGCAGCCGTTGAGCCATCCTCGCCAGCAACGGCAAGCGGCGCGATCCATGCCTCGAAGCGGCGGCCGCCGCCGGTGCGGCGCTCATAGTCAATGCGGCGCGGGACGTGCGTGTCGATGACTTCCTCGACGGTTTCCAGCAGCAGTGGCGCGCGCGCGTGTTCAGACAGGTGATCGCCCGGCATCAGCGAACTGAACAACTGCATCGTCGCCTGGTTGGCAGCAACAATCACGCCTGCTTCATCAACGATGATGAACGGGTCTGGAATTGCCTCGATCAGCGCGCCCGGCAGCCCTGCGATTTGAGGTTGCAGCCGGGCGTTGCCCGCCGCATCATCGGCGCGCGTGTCACCTTGCTCAGGTGGCGGGGGCTGTCTGTTCCAGATCATAAAGGGAATCATGATGGGAAAACATTGTCATGGCAATGTGACAACTGTTCGTGACGACCCGCGCCCTGGCCCGGATGAGCCGGGCATCGTTGAATTTCTCGCATTGTCGGCAGCGCACTTTCCAGATGACGCGGTTGATCTCACCCTGCAACAGATGCGCGCGCGCTATGACGGCATGTGCCGCGCCTTCCATGCCGGCCGGCCTGCGGGAATGGCGGTGAGCGATACCAGCTGCCCGGGGCCCGGCGGCGAAATTGCGTTGAGGCACTATGCCCCCGCCAATCGCCGCGACGGCGCCGGGCTGATCTACTTGCATGGTGGCGGCTACGTGCTGGGGGGCCTCGACAGCCACGATGACATCTGTTGCGGGCTGGCGGAAATGGCACGGGTAACCGTCATCGCGGTCGACTACCGGCTGGCACCGGAGCACCGGTTTCCGGCCGCTTTCGATGACAGTGCCGCAGCGGTGGAGCACATTCTCCGCGAGGCTGCCCAGTTCGGCATCGATGCGAACCGCACCGTGATCGCGGGCGATTCAGCCGGTGGCAACCTTGCCGCTGCCGTATGCCTGAAACGCCGTGATGACGGCGAGGCCCTGCCATCTGGCCAGGTGCTGGTGTACCCCACGCTGGGCGGCGACATGACGCGCGGATCCTATGTCAGCCGGGCAAACGCACCGGGCCTGACCACGGCGGACATGCAGGCCTATGACGGCTGGTACATGGGCGATGCGCCGCCGGAGGTTCGCTCAATCAAATTCCGCGCACCCCTGCGCGAGACCGGCTACACGGGCCTGCCTGCCGCCTTTCTGGTGGCGTGCGAGTGGGACCCGTTGCGCGATGACTGCTTCGATTATGCCGGACAGCTGATGGCGGCAGGTGTCGAGGCGCACGTGCGCCATGAACCGGAACTGGTGCATGCCTGCCTGCGCGCCCGGCACATCTCGCCGACAGCGGGTGCCATGTTTGCCGCCATTGCCGCCGCCGTGGAGCGCTTCAGCGCATGACCACCGTCATCGACCAGTTTCCGCGCAATGTCCGCGAGATCGAGAACCAGTTCATCACCATGCCGGATGGCTGCAGGCTGGCGGCCCGCATCTGGCTGCCGGAGGACGCCGGCGATAACCCGGTACCGGCAATCCTCGAGTACCTGCCCTACCGCAAGCGCGACGGCACCATCGAGCGCGACCAGCTGACCCACCCGTATTTCGCCGGGCATGGCTATGCCTGCGTGCGGGTGGACATGCGCGGGTCGGGCGATGCGGACGGAGTGCTGGAGGACGAGTACAGCGAGCAGGAGCTGGCCGATGGCGTGGACCTGATCAACTGGATTGCCGCCCAGGCCTGGTGCACCGGCAAGGTCGGCATGATGGGCATCTCCTGGGGCGGGTTCAACGCCCTGCAGATTGCCGCTCTCGGCCCGGAGCCGCTGAAGGCGATCGTCACGCTGTGCTCGACCGATGACCGCTATGCCGACGACATCCACTTCAAGGGTGGCTGCCTGCTGGGGGAAAACCTCGGCTGGGGCGCAACAATGCTCGCCTACTCATCGCGTGCACCGGACCCTCTGCTCTATGGCGAGGGCTGGTTCGATGTGTGGATGGAGCGGCTGGAGCACGAGCCGTTCCTGGCGGCGCGCTGGCTGCAGCACCAGCGCCGCGACGCCTACTGGAAGCGCGGCTCGGTGTGCGAAGACTATTCCCGCATCAGTGCAGCCGTGCTGGCAGTGGGTGGATGGAACGATGCCTACTCCAATGCCATCCCCCGCATGCTCAACAACCTCACGTCGCCGGTCAGGGCGATCATTGGGCCATGGGCACACAAGTATCCGCATTTCGCGGTGCCCGGTCCGCGCATTGGTTTCCTGCAGGAGGCGTTGCGCTGGTGGGACTTCTGGCTGAAGGGCGAGGCCGACGCGCGTGCTGCGCGACCCGGCCATCCGTGCCTACATCATTGACAGCTATTCGCCGCAGGACCTGCCAGCACAGCTTGCCGGGCGCTGGATTGCCGAGGCAGCCTGGCCCGGACCTGGTTGCGAGATCAACCGGCTGTACCTGACGCCGGGCGGGCTGTCGCAAAAGCCGGGCGAGGACGAAGGACTGTCCATCAAGTCGCCCGAGACCACCGGACGCGATGGGGGCGAGTTCTGCATCATCTGGCTGGGACCGGAGTTTGCCGGCGACCAGGCCCGGGATGACGCAGGCTCGCTGACCTTCGATTCCGCGCCGCTTGGTACCGGCGTTGACATAACGGGTGCGGCCGAACTGGAACTCGAGTTCAGCGTCGACCGGCCGGTGGCAAAGCTGGCGGTGCGGCTGTGCGATGTGCGGCCAGACGGCAGCGTGACGCGGATCAGCTATGCGCTGCAGAACCTCACCCACATTGCCAGCCACGAGCACCCCGAGCCGTTGGAGCCGGGCGAGCGGTACTTCGCCCGTGTCAGGCTGGATGATATTGCCTGGCACCTGCCGCCGGGCCATCGGCTGCGGCTGTCATTGTCAACCAGCTACTGGCCGATCATGTGGCCGGCACCTGAAGCGGTGACACTGACGGTGCACGCGTCGCGTTCCTGGCTGAACGTGCCATTGCGTTCGCCAGAAGCGACCAGCGTGGTGCCGCACTTTGACGAGCCGTTGAGCGCTGCCCCAGTGAAGTTGCACGAGGTGCGTCCACCGCATCATGAGCGCGTACAAACACAGGACCCGGGCACCGGTGCGGTGACGATCTCGATCATCGACGACTTCGGTCTCTACACCGAGGCAACACATGGCCTGACCAGCGGCGGGGTGGGCCGGGAAACCCATTACATCGAACCGGGCGATCCCCTGTCGGCGCGCTCGACCACCCACTGGACCGAGGAAATGATCCGGGGTGAACATCATGTGCGCACGGAAACGTTTTCCTCGATGTCCGCGTCTGCCACCACGTTTTACCTGACTGCCCGGATCGAGGCCTGGCTGAACGGCAAGCTGGTGTTCGAGCGAGACTTTGCGGAAGAGATTGCGCGCGACCTGAACTGATCCGTCCGGCCGGGCGGCGTGGTCCTACTTGCAGAGTGCCTCGGAGATCATGTCCTGCAGGCGGGCCGGCTGGACCAGCACAAGGCCACCACGGGTCTTCTCGATGATGCCCTTGCGCGCCAGTGATGCCAGTTCGCGGGTTACCACCTCGCGCTGGGTCGAGATGCGGTCGGCAAGTTCGCGCTGGAGCGGGGGCGGCGACACGATCCGCTGGCCCTCATGGGCAGCGCGCGGCCGTGACAACCTGAGCAACTCCGCACACAGCCGCTGCTTGGCAGTCAGGAAGGCATACTCGCTGAGGCGCTGGTTGAGGGTGCGCACGCGGTTTGACAGCGTCTTCAGCACCGCCATGTTGACCGACGGTATGGTGCAGCAGGCGTCCCTGAAAACGGCGTCCGGCATGGTGCACACGCGGGCCTTTTCCAACGCTGTCACGTTGGCTGATCGGGGCATGCCGTCGATGGCGGCCATCTCGCCGAAATACTGTCCCTGTGTCATGTCATCGAGGATCACTTCGCGACCCGCTGCCGTGCGCAGCAGCACCCGGACACGGCCCTCGACCACGAACAGCACGTTGGCCGAGTCGTCTTCATAGTCGATGAGGAGTTCATTCTCGGCCACTGAACGCCAGGTACAGTGAACCGACAGGCGACGGACATCTCCGTCACTCAGGTTGGCGAAAACAGGAATGTCCCTCAACTCATCCACGGCGGGGATGATGTTACGCCACGGGAAAATTATCAACAACTACTATGGGTAGAATTGCGTTGTCGGGCATGTGCAATCGAGCACATCCGCCAAGGCCATGCTGTGGCTAAATCATCGTCAACAAGCCGGCCAGACGACAGGTCATTCAAAAACGCCGGCAAATCAGATTGGTAGCAGAGGGATGCACCGCTCAACGGTGGGCACTGATGCAACCAATACCGGGACGCAGGGTGTTGTACCCCCGGGCTCTGCGTCCCGATCCTTTTCCCACAACCGGCAGGTTGCTCAACGGTTTCGCGCCATGAAGGCGGCAATTGCGCCGGCTGCGTTGCGCCAATTTTCCTCAGCCGTATGGCCGGACCGCTTGGGCGGCTCAAGATCATGGTTGCCCGCCGGGCACCAGTGAAACGCGAGGTTGACCGGCAGGTCATATCCCGGCACTTCCTCGCGGGTGCCGAACGGATCTCGCTCACCCTGCACGATCAGGCCAGGCAGCACGATGTCCGCCAGGTGAGCGGTCCTGAGCTTCTCGGGCTTGCCGGGCGGGTGAAACGGATAGCCAAGGCAAACCAGCCCGGCGACCTCTTGCGGCATGCCGGGGGCTGCGGCCAGCATGGTGGCGGCGCGACCCCCCATCGACTTTCCACCGATGAACAGGCGTGAACACCTGAGCGCAATAATGACCTGCCGGAATTCGTCCAGCAGTTGCGGCATGCGTGACGGCGGCTTGCGGCCCTCGCCCGAACGGCGTGCCGCCATGTAGGCAAACTCGAATCGGACAACCCGGATGCCGTGCCCGGCCAGAAGGCCTGCCATCGTGGTC
This sequence comes from uncultured Alphaproteobacteria bacterium, assembly GCA_963700735.1. GTDB lineage: Bacteria > Pseudomonadota > Alphaproteobacteria > Rhizobiales > Aestuariivirgaceae > Anderseniella. The sequence continues at coordinate 34,622 of CAVOYR010000004.1, read as the reverse complement.
ATGAAACCTGAATCCATCGGCGCACCGGCCCCATGGGCCAGCAACAGCACGTCACCGCTGACGGGACCGTCAGACAGCAGCGGGGAAGCAGCGTTCACAACGGGCTTTCCGGGAAAAACCGGGCGTAGATCTCGGCAAACCTGCCCGAGGTCTGCAAGCGGTCGAGACCATAATCAAGCACCCTGCGCAGGTCGGTGTCGGCCTTGCGCACCTGCAACGACACTGCCTGTGAAATCGGGGTGCCGATGCCAAACCCGCCGCCGAGATATTCGCAGCAGCCCTTTGCATCCTGACCCTGCAGCCAGAACATCAGCCTGAACGAGTCCTCGAAGATCGCATCGACATGCGCCAGCCGCAGCGCTTCGTACATCGCCAGGGCACCGTCGAACTCCACAACGGCCGAGCGCGGATAGTACTGCGCCAGGAACTGGGCCTGTCTTGTATCCTTGTGAACGCCGATCCGCTTGCCTGCCAGCTCGCGCCGGCCGGGGTTGCCAATCGGGCTGCCAACACGGGTCGCGAACCGGCTGAACGAGCGCAGGAACGGCCGGGTATGATCGAACCGGTCCAGATGACTACCGCCATCCGGAAGCGAGAAACTGACGATCGCGTCGGCCTGCTGGTCCTGCAACAATTGCTCAGGTTCCCCTTCAGACCGGGTGAAGAACTCGCACTTCACTTTCAGGTCCGCGCACACACCGCTCAGCACCAGCGGCAGCAACCCGGTCAGTTCGCCGGATGAATTGCGATAGGTGAAGGGTGGTGAGGCTTCCTTGAGGGCGAAACGGATGCTGCGTACCTTGCGCAGCGATGCCGACACATCCGCCGTGGACACATGCCTGAACTCCGGCACCGCCGTCTCGTCGGCGGCCAATACCGGTTGCAAGCCCATCGCCATCGACAAGGCCAGCAGGCAGGCGGTCATGAAACTGCGGCTGGGCATGAAATTGCAATCCAGTCAAAAATCTAATCACCACCCGGCGGGGTTTCGGTGGGCGCAGGATAAGTCGGTTCGCGGGATTTAGCACACACTTCGAGGTTGCTGAAAGTCATTGTCTGCACCAATTCGCCGTGCTTCACTATTGGTCAAGTTTTGGAGGCGTGTGTTGCGGTGGCGGGGGCGGTAGTCGTGTTGCAGATGAATTTGCCCGGCAGGCAGCCGCAGCGCGAAACCAGTGCCGGCCATTACCGCTTGAGCGCTTGCCAGGTACACCAGGCAATTGCCAGGCTCGACGTGCCGCAAGCGCTCTGCCTGATGCGCGAGGGCTGGTTCCACTACGACCTCGGCCCGGGTGTCCACGGCCATGCGGCCAGTGATGGCATGTCGGCGAGCCGGTGCCGGCAGGCCGGGCACGCCGTGACCGCCAGTGCTGCGCGTCAGGATGTCATCGATGCCATCCTGGAGCAGGATGGCGCACAGCTTGCGCAGCTTGCCGCAAACCGGCTGGCTGATACGTCGCCTGTCATGTCTGCGCGAGGCCATGTCCACCCGGCACAAATCGTGGCGGCGCTGGTGCTGATCGCGGTGGTGGTGGCAGGAGCTGTCCATTGGCCAGATATCCTGCAGGCCCTGGTGCTGGCGGCATTCAGCGTCGTGTTCATTTCGTTGAGCCTGCTGCGGCTTGCCGCCATGTTCGCCAATGGCGGGGCGAAGCTGCCTGCCCGCGCGCAACTGGGCGACGATGACCTGCCGGTATATTCGGTACTTGTGCCGGTATTTGGCGAGGCCAATGTACTGCCGCAGCTGATCCGCTCGCTCAAGGCGCTTCGATATCCGGCTGCAAAGCTGGATGTGAAGATCATCCTCGAGGAAGCCGACACCGCGACCCGGCAGATGGCGCAACGGCTGGTGCCCGGCACCGGGTTCGAGCTGGTGGTGGTGTCGCCCGGCACGCCGCAGACCAAGCCGCGCGCGCTGAACCTGGCGCTGATGCTTGCGCGCGGCGAACTGGTGACGATCTACGATGCCGAGGACATTCCGCAACCCTCGCAACTGCGGCTGGCGGCAGAATGCTTTCATGCCGCTGACCCGTCAGTCGCGTGCCTGCAGGCGCGACTCGCCTACTACAACAGCAACGAGAACTGGCTGACGCGGCAGTTCACAATTGAATACGCCACGCTGTTCGACCTGATCCTGCCAACGCTGGCGCGCTGGCGCCTGCCGTTGCCGCTGGGCGGGACCTCCAATCACTTCCGCCATGCCGCGCTGGTCGAGGCCGGCGGATGGGATGCGTGGAACGTGACCGAGGACGCAGACCTGGGCCTGCGGCTGGCCCGGCTGGGCTATCGCTGCGAGGTGCTCAGCTCGACCACGTTCGAGGAGGCAAACTGCCGGCTGGGCAACTGGATGCACCAGCGCGCGAGGTGGCTGAAGGGCTGGATGCAAACCTGGCTCGTCCTGATGCGGCAGCCATTCCTGGCGTGGCGGCAGATGGGAACGGCGGGATTTCTTACCGCGCAACTGATGATGGCGGGGATGATCGGCTCTGCCTTGCTGCATCCGGTGTTCCTCACGCTGACCGTTCATGACCTGATCACCGTCCCCTATGACAGCCTTGGCATTGCAGGGCAGATTGCGCGGATTTCCGCCATTCTTGTGCTGATCGCAGGCTATGGCGCGGCGATGGCAGCGGGGGCGTATGCGCTTGCCGTCCGGCGATTGCATCCGCTGTTGCCAAGCGTGCTGACGATGCCTGTCTATTGGCTGCTGATATCGGCTGCAGGGTGGCTGGCGCTTTGGCAATTCCTGCGCGCACCGTTCCACTGGAACAAGACGGCGCATGGCATCAGCCGGCAGTTTTCGGAGCAATCAGAACAATGAAACCGGCAGAAAAGCTGGAGCGGGTGAAGGGAATCGAACCCTCGTCTTAAGCTTGGGAAGCTTCTGCTCTACCATTGAGCTACACCCGCGCGGTGCCGGTGCATAGGCAGCCATCACCGGGCAAATCTGTCAAGCCGTATGTGCCCGGTTATCAAACCTCTCAAATTGCTCTCATCATGGGCATGCAAGTTCACGCGAGTTGTCGCATTTTTGATGTGCGATATACCGGTGAAGCAGATAAGTTCCGCGCCCATGAACGAGATAAGCACCAAGTTTGCCGCCCCCTTCCAGCCGATCGATCCGGCGAAGTTCCGCAACCCCGACCTGACCGCCAAGGGCGAGCCGCGCGCCAGCGTGGACCTCGTGGCGCTGGAGACGCTGTGGATCAATACCGGCACCTTGTGCAACATCACCTGCGCCAGCTGCTACATCGAAAGCTCGCCCACCAACGACCGGCTGGAGTACTTCCGGCTGCACGACCTTGTGGACCTGCTCAATGAAATCGAGACGCTGGGACTGGGCACGCGCGAGATCGCGTTTACCGGCGGCGAACCGTTCATGAACCCCGAGATGTGCGCCATGCTGGAGGCATCACTGTCGCGCGGGTTCGACGTTCTGGTGCTGACCAACGCGATGCAGCCGATGCAGCGGCCGCGCGTGCAGGACGAACTGGTCAGGTTGCAGAAGCTGCATGGCGGCAAGCTGGTACTGCGCGTCAGCCTCGATCACTACAGCCGTGAGCTGCACGAGATGGAGCGCGGCGACGGCACCTGGCAGAAGGTGCTGGACGGACTGGACTGGCTCAACGGGAACGGCTTCAGCATTGCCATTGCCGGGCGTACCTGCTGGGGCGAGAGCGAGCCGGACTCCCGCGCCGGCTATGCCGGCATCATCGCGGCACGGGGCTGGCGCATCGATGCCAGCGACCATGGCCAGCTGGTGCTGTTTCCCGAAATGAACGAACGCCAGGACGTACCTGAAATCACCACTGCGTGCTGGGACATCCTCAACAAGCGGCCCGACCAGCAGATGTGTGCCACCAGCCGCATGGTGGTGAAGCGCAAGGGCGCGGACAAGCCTGCCGTGTTGCCATGCACGCTGTTGCCCTATGATCCGGCGTTCGAGATGGGCGCGAGCCTGACCACTTCGATGACAGCTGAAGGTGGCAACTTCTCGAACGGCGCGGTGAAGCTGAACCACCCGCATTGTGCCAAGTTCTGCGTGCTGGGCGGCGCCAGCTGTTCAGCCTGACAGCTTCAGCAATTCAGCCGGTTGGCCAGCGGGTGACGACCAGTTGCTCGTCGTACTTGCGCACACGCTGCGCCAGTTGATCGCGGGTGAGCAGGCCGGTCTGGGTATCGAGATGTTCGACCACTGAACCTGCGTTGCAGGTTGCCCCCTTGATTGCCGCCTCGACCGGTTCGCCGCATGCGATCAGCCCGGCGAACGTTGAGGCAAATGCATCGCCCGCCCCCGCCGTTCCGGCCACCTTCACCGACGGCACGGTACAGTGCCAGATCGAAGTCACCGGTGCCGACATAGGCGCCATCGGCACCGTTGGTGATCAGCACCATGCCAGTGCCAAGCGAGATGATTGCCCTGACCCAGCTGTCGAACGGCAACGAGAATCCGCCGGCCATCAGCCCGCGCTGGTGCAGGCTGGAGGGATCATCCGTGACGGTGATGGCGCGGCGCTGGTCGGCAATGCCGCGGGCGATCAGCGTGGGCACCAGCTGTTCGGCCTCGACGCGGTTGAGGGTCAGCAGGTCGATCTTGTCGAGACAGGCGAAGAACTCACTCCCGCGCGATGACAGCTGCCGGATGCCGGGATTGACCGCCACGCGGGCACCTGCGGCACTGGCCGTGGCGATGACATGGGGGAAGCAGGCAGCGGACTCGTTGGACAGGCCGGACACGAACACCAGGTCACGCTCGAACGCGGCTGGCGCAATGTCTGAGGGTTTGAGCGTGGTGTTGGCCCCGCGCGCGGTGAAGATGCCGGCGTTGCGGTCGTGCGAGGAGACCAGCACCGATGAGCCGGTCGGCTGGGTTTCGTCGGCCAGCACATGGTCGAGGCTTACGCCTTCCTCAGCCAGGCGCGTGGTCACGTCCTCGCGGTTGCGGTCGTTGCCGGTCTTGACCAGGGATGCGGTATCAAACCCCAGCCGGGCAAGGCTGACGGCAGTGTTGACCCCGCCACCACCGATGTGCCGGGTGATGCTTTCCGCATCGACCTTGCGGCCTTCCTCGACCAGCAGGAACGAGGTGTCGGCATTGCGCATCTGCATCTGCTCGATGCGGCCGGGATCGATCGTGACGATGATGTCGATTACGGCCGAGCCGAGGGTAAGTGCCTTGCGTGTCATCAGTGAGTATGCTTTGCCGTGAACAATCAGAAGGGCGGTCCCGGCACCATGCCGTGCGCCCACTGCGCAGACAAGAGGCAGGCAGAATGAGTATCGTGCTGGGGTGCATTGCCGATGACTTTACCGGGGCAAGCGATCTTGCTGCCATCCTGGCGCGGTCGGGGCACAAGGTGGCGCTGCGCATCGGCGTACCACCTGATGACGAGCCTGAGCACGAGGCGGCGGCGTTCGAGGTGATTGCCCTGAAGTGCCGCACCGAGCCGGTTGCCGATGCCATTGCCATGACCGGCAAGGCGGCGGACTGGCTGCTCGAACGGGGCGCCAGGCAACTGTACTGGAAGTACTGCTCGACGTTCAATTCGCGGCCCGACGGAAACATCGGTCCAGTGGCGGAGGCCCTGATGCAGCGGCTCGGCGCGCAGCAGACGATCTACTGCCCGGCATTTCCCGAAAATGGACGCACGATCTACATGGGCAACCTGTTCGTGGGCGACGTGCCATTGGCTGAAAGCCCGATGCGCGACCATCCGCTGACGCCGATGCGGGATTCCAACCTGATGCGACTGCTGGCGCCGCAGGTACGCGGGACCGTAGGGCACATCGGCTGGCCGACGGTGCGCGCCGGTGCGGCAGCCATTACCCGGCGGCTGGACGAACTCGCCGCAGCTGGCGTGATGCACGTGGTGCCGGACGCCATCGTGCAGGAGGATCTCGCCACGATTGCCGAGGCGGTGTCGGCATTCAGGCTGGTTACCGGCGGCAGTGCGCTGGCGCTGGACATGCCGCGCTTGCTTGAACAGCGCGGCGAACTTGCGGCTGAAGCAACAACCTTCGCGCACCCGATAACACCGCAAGGCCGGATCGTGCTGTCGGGCAGTTGTTCAGCAATGACGCGGGCACAGGTCAAGGCATACGGTACGCAGGCGGCGTCCCTGAAGCTCGACCCGGTTGGCCTGGCTGCCGACGGCAACGCACTGGAGGCAGCCCGCCGGTGGCTGGCCGCGCAACCTGCCGGGGCGGACAAGCTGATCTATGCGACCGCCGAGCCGGACGAGGTTGCTGCTGCCCAGCACCAGCTTGGGCGTGTGCGCGCAGGTGCGGTTGTCGAGCAGGCACTGGCCGCGCTGGCAACCGAGGCATTCGCGCTTGGCGTGCGCCGGTTCGTGGTGGCGGGCGGAGAAACGTCCGGCGCGGTGATGCAGGCGCTGGGTGCGGGCCGGCTGAGCGTGGGCCGCGAAGTGGCACCGGGTGTGCCGTGGTGCTTTGCGCAGCGGGACGGTGAGCCGTTTGCGATCACGCTAAAGTCGGGCAATTTCGGCGCAGAGGACTTCTTTGCGCGCGCTCTCGCCATGCTGGACGAATGATGTTCTCGCGCAACTTGTCCGAAAACCGGTTTGATCGCCGCTTTCGCGAGGACTGCGCTTTCCGGGTTGCGCTTGTCAGCCCTCTATCACGATGGCGCGAAAGTCGTTGACGTTGGTCAGCGTCGGGCCGGTCATCACAAGGTCGCCGGTGGCCTCGAAGAAACCATAGGCGTCGTTGTTGGCGAGCATGGCTTCAGCATCCACGCCCTTTGCAGCGGCCCGCGCCAGCACGTCCGGCAGCACGCGGGCACCGGCATTGTCTTCCGATCCGTCGATGCCATCGGTATCGATTGCCACGGCTGAAATGTGCGCGGCTCCCTGAAGGCCAATGGCCAGCGCCAGCGCATACTCGGCATTGCGGCCGCCACGCCCCTTGCCCTTCAGCGTCACCGTGGTTTCACCACCGGACAGGATGACAGCGGGACCCTTGGTCTCAAGCGCCAGCCGGGCATGGGCGGCGCCGACCTCGCGCGATTCACCTTCGAGGTCGTCGCCCATGTCGATGACGGTGTAGCCGGCATCGCGGGCAAGTTTGGCTGCGGCATCAATCGACAGTTTCGGCGTGGCGATCATGCGGGTGTCCGCGTTGGCAAAAACCGCCGAGCCGGGCTTGGGCGTCTCGGAGGCTTCGGTTGCGAGGAAGGCGCGCACCGAGGTTGCCACCTCCAGCCGGTACTTCTCGAGGATGGCGAGGGCCTGCTCGCGCGTGGTCGGGTCCGGCACGGTTGGGCCTGATGCCACGGTGGACGGGTCATCGCCCGGCACATCCGAAATCAGCAGCGACACGACCTGTCGCCGGGTGCGCGGCGGCGGCCAGCCTGCCGCCCTTGATGGCGGACAGGTGCTTTCTGAGCGTGTTCATTTCGCCGATGGGTGCGCCGCAGGCCAGCAGGGCCTTGTTGACGGCCTGCTTCTCTTCAAGCGTGATGCCGGCAGCAGGAGCGGTGAGAAGCGCTGATCCACCACCTGAAATGAGGCACAATACGAGGTCGTCCGCACTCAGGCCCATCACCATCTGGTGGATGCGGGCAGCGGCATCAAACCCCGCCTTGTCCGGCACGGGGTGCGAAGCTTCAACGATCTCGATGTGCCTGCAGGCCACACCATGGCCATAGCGCGTCAGCACCAGGCCCTCGAGCGGGCCATCCCAGTTGGCCTCGACGGCAGCGGCCATGGCCGCGGACGCCTTGCCGGCGCCGACCACGATGGTGCGCCCTTTCGGCCTTGGCGGCAGATGGGCGGGAAGGCACACAGCGGGCTGGGCAGCGGCGATGGCGGCATCGCACAGCTGGTTCAGAAAGGATGTTGTTTTCATTCATGCGGGCTTTGCGACAGGGACAAGACGACGGCGGCGCTGCGACCAGAACACCAGGCCTAGCAAGAGAAGGGCAGGAATGTAGAACACTTCCTTGGGCATCCGCTCAGCCGGCATTTCGACACGGGAATGGTAACCGGCTTGTCGGCGTAGAAGTCGAACATGCGCATGCGGGTGAAGAACGGCGTGCCGGCAATCGGTTCTTCCAGCTTGGCGACGTCGCCTTCCGGCGCCACGATCAACCCGGCATCGTTAAGCCGCGAAACGCCATCGCCTTCAGCGCCGAGGTTGGCCATTACGGTGGTGCTGACGATCTTGTCGGGGTTATCGAAGTCCGGTCCCTCGATTACCAGCCGCAACGGCGTGCCGGCAGGCTGGCTGGCGGCCAGTTCAACCGCCTCGATGCCCCGGCGTTCGTCATAGGGCGGTACCACCTGGTCAAGCCAGAAACCGGGCCGGAACAAGGTGAGTGCAACCAGCAAGAGTGCGGCGGATTCCCACTTGCGACTCTTCACGAACCAGAAGCCTTGCGTGGCGGCGGCGAACAGCATCATGGCGATCGTGGCGACCACGAACACGAACACCGCCTTGGCCGGCGATGACGTTGATCAGCAGCAGTTCGGTGTTGAAGATGAACAGGAACGGCAGCAATGCGGTGCGGATGTCGTAGGCAAAACCCTGGATACCGGTCTTGATCGGGTCACCGCCGGATATGGCCGCTGCGGCAAAGGCGGCAAGCCCCACCGGTGCGGCGTATCGTCGGCCAGGATGCCGAAATAGAACACGAACAGGTGGACGGCAACCAGCGGCACGATCAGCCCCGATTGCGCCCCCACCGACACGATCACCGGGGCCATCAGCGACGACACCACGATGTAGTTGGCGGTGGTCGGCAGACCCATGCCGAGGATGAGGCTCATCACCGCGACCAGCACCAGCATGACCATGAGCTGACCGCCGGACAGGAACTCGATCAGTTCGCCGATGACCTGGTGGAAGCCGGTCAGCGAGATGGAGCCGATGATGATGCCGGCGACGCCGGTCGCCACGCCGATGGCGATCATGTTGCGCGCACCGGCGATCATGCCGTTCCAGAAATCCACCGCCCCGCGCTGCAGGTCTGCGACGAGATAGGGCGTGCCGCGGAAGATCGACTTCAGCGTGTGCTGGGTCAGCACGACGAAGATCATCGCCAGCGTGGCCCAGAACGCAGACGCGGCCGGTGACAGGTCTTCATGCAGGATGCACCACAGCAGAACCACGATGGGCAGCAGGAAGTGCAGGCCGGTCAGCGCCACCTCGCCCGGGCGGGGCAACTCCAGCATGGGTGCGTCGGGAGCGTCCACGGCGAGGTCGGGCCGCTTGGCCGCGATCCAGACCAGCACCAGGTAGGCGACCAGGAACAGCCCGGCGCCTGCCCAGACGGTCATGTCCGGGGAAGGCCTGCCTTGACCATGACCAGCACGTAGTTGACGAACAGCGCCAGCCCGCACATGAGCAGGAAACCGAACACCACGCCCATCAGCTTCTGTGCCAGCGTCATGCGCGAGGGCGGCCGCTTGAGGCCTTCGAGGCCAAGCTTCATGGCCTCAAGATGGACGATGTACACGAGCGCGATGTACGAGATCAGTGCCGGCAGGATGGCGTTCTTCATCAGCTCCGGATAGGAGATGCCGACGAACTCGGTGATCAGGAAGGCAGCAGCCCCCATCACCGGCGGGGTGAGCTGGCCATTGGTGGAGGACGCCACCTCGACCGCGCCTGCCTTCTCGGCCGAAAAGCCGGTGCGCTTCATCAGCGGGATGGTGAACGTGCCGGTGGTAACGACGTTGGAGATCGACGAACCTGAATAAAGCCCGGACATGGCAGAAGCGACCACGGCTGCCTTGGCGGGGCCACCGCGCATGTGGCCAAGCAGGCCGAACGCCAGCTTGATGAAGTAATTCCCGGCACCTGCCTTTTCGAGCAGCGAGCCGAACAGCACGAACAGGAAAATGATCGAGGCCGATACGCCAAGGGCGAGGCCAAACACGCCTTCGGTCTGCATCCAGTAATGCCAGAGCGCCTTGGAGAACGACGCGCCCTTCCACTGCACAACGTCCGGCAGCCACGACACGTGGCCGAAGAACACGTAGAGCACGAACACAGATGCCACGACCAGCATCGGCAAGCCGAGCGAGCGGTACACGGCGACGGCCAGCATCGACATGCCGACGGCGGACGCCACCAGGTCAGCGGTGATCGGCAGGCCGGAGCGGGCCGCAATCTGGTCGCGGAACACCAGCAGGTACAGCGTGGCGGCCACACCGGCGGCGGCCAGCAGCCAGTCGTACCAGGGGATGGTGTGACGCGCGCCGGACTTGAACAGCGGAAACGAGAACATGGCCAGCGCCAGCGCGAAGGCGAGGTGCACAATGCGGGTCTGGCCCTCGTTGAACACGAACGGCATGCCGGTCAGCTCGGTGAGATAATAGGGCACGCCCGAGGCGGTATAGAGCTGGAAGCACGACCAGATGAACGCCACCAGCGCCACAAACAGGCCAAGCGAGCCGGTCAGGGTGCGGCCGCCGACATCGGTGGAGGCAGCGATTTCCTCGGCGGTCAGGGCGCTGGTCTGTGGTTGTGTGCTCATCGTGATGTCCCCTCGAGCCCCGTGGCACGTGCAATGGAAACTGCACATGCTTTCCGGTCTGCGCCGGCTAATAAAGTTGTCAAAAGAATAGATAAATCAATTTGTTGGCGCGGGAGGCCGGTGTGGCCTCCCGCACGTTTGCTGTGGACGCAGATTACTGGATCCAGCCACGTTCCTTGTAGTACTTCTCGGCACCGGCATGCAGCGGGGCTGACAGGCCGTCCTTGACCATTTCGGCTTCCTTCAGGTTTGCGAAGGCCGGGTGCAGCTTCTTGAAGTCGTCGAAGTTGTCAAACACGGCCTTGACCAGCGTGTAGACGACCTCTTCCGGCACGTCGGCCGAGCTGACGAAGGTTGCGCCAACGCCGAAGGTGGCTGTGTCGTTGGCGCTGCCCTTGTACATGCCGCCCGGCACGGTGGCCTTGCGGTAGTACGCATTGTCGGCAACCAGCTTGTCGATCGGTGCGCCTTCAACCGGGATCATCTCGATGTCGCAGGTTGTTGCAGCTTCGGTGATGGCAGCTGCCGGGTGGCCGACGGTGTACATCATCACGTCGATCTTGCCGTCGCACAGCGCCTGGGCCATTTCAGACCCCTTCAGTTCGGCAGCGAGGGAAAAGTCTTCCATCTTCATGCCGAAGGCTGCCATGACGACTTCCATGGTGTCGCGCTGGCCGGAACCCGGGTTGCCGACGTTGACGCGCTTGCCCTTGAGGTCCTCAAAGCCCTTGATGCCCGAGCCGGCTCGGCCGATGATGGTGAAGGGCTCCGGGTGAACGGAGAACACCGAGCGCAGCTTTTCGAAGGCGCCTGCCTCGGCGAACTTGCCGATGCCCTTGTAGGCGTTGTCCTGGACGTCCGACTGGGCCACGCCGAACTCGAGCTCGCCGGTGCGGATGGTGTTGACGTTATAGACCGAACCGCCGGTCGACTCGACCGAGCAGCGGATGCCATGATCCTTGCGATCCTTGTTGACCAGACGGCAGATGGCGCCGCCGGTCGGATAGTAGACGCCCGTTACGCCGCCGGTGCCGATCGACACAAAGCGCTGCTCGGCGGCATTGCCTGCAACAGTCATGGCCGCAACAGCCACAGTTGCCAGTGCGTACTTGATAATGTTCTTCATTTTGGACTTACACTCCCTGTTCTCACAATTGTGAAGATGCAAGCCTAGGACGGGATTGACTGTCATGTCCAGCATCGACGCAGCATGACTTTTCGCATGTATGCGGACTGCACGTCTCGGGACGCAGTTTCGGGAGAGGAATGGTACAGGCGGATGGGTTCGAACCAACGACCTCCGGATCCACAATCCGGCGCTCTAACCAACTGAGCTACGCCTGCACACTGAAAGGGCCTTTCAGGCGCCGGGCAAACTATGCCGACGGCGCAGGATTTGCAAGACGGCAATGTACCGGTCCGGCAACGGACGCGCGAAGCTGCCGGGTGTGTCAAAACGGGCAATCACGACCCATGTCATGGTGATGGTTAACAAGGCCGTGGACTGGATTGGCACAACCGGACTAAACTGCAGGTAGACGCGGCCAGCGGGTCTTCCGGCATCAAGGTGGGAAATCCGGCTGTCATCAACACGGCAACTGGAAAGCCGGTGCAAGGGACCGTTGAGCCCTGTACCGGATGGGGATTGACTTGTGAGTGAAGAGACCGCGCCAAACCTGGACGATCTGAACGCCATGCGTGCACCTGCCTGGCTGTGGGACGGCGACCGGCTGCGCGTTGTCTGGGCCAACCCGCCGGGCGTTGCCTTCTTCGGCTGCCAGAGCCTGTATGACCTGATCGACATGCCGTTCGACGAACGCGACCCCGGTGTTGCCCGGGTGCGCGAACTGGCCGGGCAAGTGCAGCGGGGCGAAAGCTGGCAGGAACTGATCTGCTTTGCCGCAGCCGAGAGCGCTGAACCGTTCTCTGCCACCCTGCACGTCCACTCGCTGGCCGACGGCCGGCGCGGGCTGCTGATGGTTGGCGAAGACCCGTCGGCAATGGCCGGTCACGGAATATCGGATGCAGCGGCCGGAAGTGCCGGTGCCCAGGTGCTGGAAACGCTGCCGACAGCCTTGATGGTGCTGTCGCCGGAAGGATCTGTCGAGTTTGCCAATGAGGCGGCCCGCGGCATCTGGGGTGGTGCCGCTCCAGACATGCTTGGCCGGATATGCGGCGATGAGACAGCCAGGAAGCTGCTGGACCGTGCCGCGCGGGCCGGTGTTGCCGCAGTGACGGCCGATCTGAAGACCAGGTTCTCAACCCGCGAGTTTCGCCTGCTGGCACGACGGCTGGGCAACGAAGATACGACGCGCGGCTTTTCGCTGTTGCTTGACGACATCACCGACCGACGCGCTCTGGAGCGGATGGCGCAGCGCGAGGGAACGGTTGTTGCAACCCCTGCAGTTGTACCGGCTACAGCCGCCGTTGCTGCCGAACCCGGCGACGATGCCGCGACCGAGGCCGCCGCCAGGCTGAACGAGATTCGCGCCGCCATTGAGGCTGCAGGCATGGCGCCGGAGCCCGCCCCCGTGGCCGCCGCTGCGCCGGACGTCGAGTCCGTACCCGTTGCCCCGGCAACCCGGTTTGATGTCAACCCTATCGTGCGCAAGGCGCTGGGCGGGGTCACCAAGGCGGTCGTGCTACATCGCAGCGGCAAGCTGATCTTCGCCAACGGTGCAGCCGCCCACCTGCTCGGCTACGAGCACGAGGACGCCATGGTCGGCAGGCACGGCATTGCCACGGCAATTGCCGGCATCGACGGGACCTCGGGCGAGACGATGATCGAGAATGCCGACGGCATCGCCATCGCCATGCACGTTGAAAAATCCACCTTCCCGTGGAATGACGGCGCCATGCCGCTGGCAATCCTGACTGCGGTCGAGCAGGCCTCCGTGACGCAGGCTGCGCCTGAAACTTCTGCTGCAACAGTGGATGCCGAGCAAGAGACGGCCACTGACACCCGCGCTGCGCCTGATCCTGTTGTCCCCGTCATTCCTGAAGATGCCGCCCCAGCCTCACACGACACTGCGGCTCTCACAGCCGCCCCGGCAGAAGCCCAGCGGTCTTCTCCGGTCGACGTGGACGAGTTGTTCTCGATCCTGGATACCGCGAGCGACGGCATCGTGTTCCTGGCCGACGACGGTGACATCACCTACATGAGCGCTGGCGCAGAAGCGCTGTTCGGCGTGCATGCGGCAAGCGTCATCGACACCCCATTCGCCTCGCTGATGGACAAGCCATCGGCCAAGACGGTGCGCGACTATGTTGCAGCGCTTGGCGAGCGCGGCCTGTCGAGCCTGTTCAACTCGGGCTGCGAGGTGACGGCGCGCATGAAGGATGGCGGCGAGGTACCGCTGTTCCTGGCGATGCGGCGCATCGGCACCCGCATCACCGGCATCCCGGCATCGGCCCATTGCGCGGTGCTGCGCGACATCACCCAATGGAAGAAGACCGAAGCCGAACTGCGACAGGCGCGCGACCGGGCCGAGACGTCAAGCCGGCAAAAGTCCGAGTTCCTGGCGCGGATGAGCCACGAGCTGCGCACGCCGCTGAACGCCATCCTCGGGTTCTCCGACGTGATGCGAAAGGGCGAGTTCGGCAAGCTGGGCAATGAACGCTACGAAGGCTATGCCAATGACATTCACACCTCGGGCGAGTACCTGCTGTCGCTGGTCAACGACCTGCTCGACCTGTCCAAGGTTGAAGCCGGAAAGCTGGACCTGAACTTCACCTCGGTCGACCTGGGTGCCGTGATCGACAGCTGCCTGAAGCTGATGCAGAACGAGGCAACCGGCGGGCGCGTGGTGCTGCGCAAGTCGATTTCCGACACGCTGCCGCACGTGGTGGCCGACCAGCGGTCGGTGAAGCAGGTGGTGCTCAATCTGGTGTCGAACGCCATCAAGTTCACCGATCCCGGCGGCCAGGTGATCGTCGCGGCAAGGCTGACCGGCCACGGCGAGCTCGTCATGTCTGTCTCGGACACCGGCGTCGGCATGAGCGAGGACCAGTTGAACGCCGCGCTTGAACCGTTCAGCCGGATCGAGACCTCGGGGCGCGAGGTTCATGGCACCGGGCTTGGCCTGCCACTGACCAAGGCGCTGGTGGAAGCCAACCGGGCGCAGTTCTCGATTTCCAGCGAACCACGCAAGGGCACGCGCGTGGACATCACCTTCCCCACCACCCGCGTACTGGCCGGCTAGTCAGGCCGGTCGTTTTTTGATCGCTGACCCGGACGAAAAACCGGTTTCCACTTTTCCTGGGTCAGCTCTTGAGCGCCTCGACATCCTTGAAGTTGGCGAGCGCCTCCGGGTTGGCCAGCGCCTCGACGTTCTTCACCGTGCGTCCGTGCACGACGTCGCGCACGGCAAGCTCGGTGATCTTGCCGGACTTGGTGCGCGGAATGTCGGCAACCGCGACGATGCGCGCTGGCACATGGCGCGGTGAGGCGCCGGTCTTGATCTTGTCGCGGATCTTCCTGCGCAGTTCATCGTCCAGGCTGACGCCGGCTGCCAGTTTCACGAACAGCACCACGCGCACGTCGTTGTCGAAGTCCTGGCCGATGGCACAGCCCTCGATGACCTCTGGGATCTGCTCGACCTGGGCGTAGATCTCGGCGGTGCCGATGCGCACGCCGCCGGGGTTCAGGGTGGCATCGGAGCGGCCATGGATGATCATGCCGCCGTGTACCGTCCACTCGGCGAAGTCGCCCTGGCACCAGGTGTTGGCAAAGCGCGAGTAATAGGCGTCGTGGTATTTCTCGCCACCCTCGTCGTTCCAGAACATCAACGGCATGGAGGGAAACGAGTTGACGTTGACCAGTTCGCCCTTGCCCGAAGCCATCGGCTGGCCGTCGTCATCATAGACCTTGATGTGCTGGCCAAGTCCCGGGGCCTGGATCTCGCCGGACCACACCGCGCCGAACGGGTTGGTGGCGACAAGGCAACCGCACAGGTCGGTACCCCCGGACATGGAGCCCAGGTGCACGTCGGCCTTGATGGCGTCGTAGACGAAATCGAAGCTTTCCGGCACCAGCGTCGAACCGGTCGACAGGATGGTGTGCACGCTGGCCAGCGAGTGGGTGTCCTTCGGCTTCCAGCCGGTCTTCTTCACGGCGTCGATGAACTTGGCCGAGGTGCCGAAGATGTCGATGCGTTCCTCGTCGATGTAGTCGAACAGCACCTTCTCGGACGGGGCAAACGGCGAGCCGTCGTACTGCATCAGGGTGGCACCGGAGGCAAGCCCGGAGGTGAGCCAGTTCCACATCATCCATCCGCAGGTGGTGAAGTAGAACAGCCGGTCGCCGGGGTTGATGCCGCAATGGAGCTGGTGCTCGCTGAGGTGCTTCAGCAGCACGCCGCCGGCGCGATGCACGATGCACTTGGGCACGCCGGTGGTGCCGGACGAGAACAGGATATAGAGCGGGTGATCGAACGGCAGCCGGCGGTAGCTGATGCCGCCGGCGGCGAAGCCCTCGATGAAGCCGTCGAAGGTAACTGCGTTGGGCAGCGCGGCGGCGGTGGCCCTTGCGTTGCCGAGATAGTCGATGACGATGATCTTTTCGACGCTCGGCAGCCGGGACGCGACCTCGGCAATCTTGGCGGTCACGTCGAATGACTTGCCGTTGTACCAGTAGCCGTCGCTGACCACGAGAACGCGCGGTTCGATCTGGCCGAACCGGTCAAGGATGCCCTGGACGCCGAAATCCGGCGAGCAGGACGACCAGATACCGCCCAGCGAATTGGCGGCACAGAATGCCATGGTCGTCTCGGGCATGTTGGGCGTGACCGCACAGACACGGTCACCGGCCTCAAGGCCGAATTGCTGAAGCGCCTGGTTGAGCCGCGACACGGTTTGCGTCAGCTCGGACCAGCTGACGGTGCGGCTGTCCTTGTCCTCGCCGCGAAAGATGATGGCGGGTGAGTCATCGCTGCGGCGCAACAAATTCTCGGCGAAGTTCAGCACGGCGTCGGGGAAGTACCGCGCGCCCGGCATCTTGTCCTCGTCAACGACCAGCCGCTCGCCACGGGTTTCGGCGATGACGCCGCAGAAGTCCCACACATCGGCCCAGAACTGCGGGGCGTTCTCAACGGAGTACGCGTGCACGTCCTCGTAGCTGGCCAGCGAAAGGCCGTGCGCCTGGTTCACATGGGCGATGAAGCGGCTGAGACGGTGGCTGGAAATGCGCTGGGCAGAGGGCGTCCACAAGGGTTGCGCGGTCATGGGCAGGCGGGCCTTTCAGCAGGTACCGGAGTTGTGAAGTGCGCGCGCACCATAGAACCGCGCCTTGCGTGCGCCAACCAATTTTCTGACACTATTGCAGTGTTTGCCAGTGTACGAGAGGTCAAACGGCCGGCGGGTCAGTCAACGCCGGCACGAACCCGGACAGGAACTGTTGCATGAGATATCTCGTCGTGTCGCTGGTGGGCATGATGTTGCTGGTCACGGCCATGATCGTCACCCTGCCCTACATGGCCGGGGGTGATTTCCTGGTCAGGCACCTGCAGGATACAGTGCAACGCAAGACCGGCCGCACCCTGACACTGCTGCAATCGCCAGAGGTGTCGGTGTTTCCCGACACCGTGGTGAGCATCGACGGCGCGTCACTGTCGAACCCTCCGGCCATGTTCGCAGGCACCATCGTGTCGATGGAGCGGCTCGAGGCAAAAGTCTCGATGTGGCAGCTGATCACCCGCCAGACCGGGGTGGAGAGCCTGACCGTCATCAGGCCACGCATCACGCTGGTGATCGACGAGGACGGCAATGCCAACTGGCAGTTCCCCGAGACAACCGGTGACGGGGCGCCTGCTGCCGCCGAGGCGCAGGCAGCGCAGCCCGGCCCATCGCAACCGGTGAGGATCGTCGATGGCGAAATCAGCTTCACCGACGAGCGCTCCGGCGCCACGTTCACGGCAGACGCGGTGAACGGCGAGATTGTGCTGCCGGTGAATGGCCAGTCGCTGACGGCAAGCGGCAACCTGAGATGGAACGGCAAGCGGGCGGATGTGCGGGTGTTCATCAAGGACATTGCACGCCTTGCCGCCACCAGCTCGCCGGTGGAACTGGCGATTGATGCCGAACCGCTCGACATTGCAGCGTCCGGCCTGCTCAGGTTGGCTGGCGGGCTGGACCTTGCAGGCCAGGTGAGCCTGAACAGCAAGGACCTGCGACAGGCCGTGCGCTGGGGCGGATGGCAGGCGGCCGACGGGGCCGGACTGAAAGACGTGTCCGTGACAGGTGCAGTGGCGGTGTCCGGCGACCGGGTGACAATCGAGGACGCCACGCTGCAGATGGACGGCATGAGCGCCAAGGGCCTCATACGGGTGTTGCTGCGCGACGGCCGGCCACGGGTGGAAGCAAGCCTCGGCATGCCGAAGCTGGACCTCAACACCTATCGCGGCGGCGGGACAGCTGCGGGTGCGAACCCGACGGTTGCCGGGTGGAGCCGCGATCCGGTGAGCTTGAGCGGGCTGAACATGGCAGACGCCGTGTTGCGCCTGAGGGCAAATGAGGTGCTCTACGGCAAGGTATCGATGCAGGACGTTTCCATCGACGCCACGCTCGACAACGGCAAGTTCAGCTCGACACTCAATTCGCTGACGCTCTATGGCGGCGCCGCCAGCGGCAGGATGGAGATTGACGGCAGCCAGAATTCGCCACGGCTGGCAGGCAGCCTTGAGGCAAAGGGCGCTGATGCCCGGCAGTTGCTGGACGATCTGGCCGGCATCAAGCAGCTGACCGGGACCGCGGACGTCAGCATCGACCTTTCCGCAACCGGCACATCGCAGGCGGAGATGGTGTCCACGCTGGACGGGACTGCAGGGCTGACCCTGAGCAACGGCGAACTTGAAGGCATCGACGTGGTCGCCCTGGTTCAGGGCGTGCAACGCTCCATCCTCGAAGGCTGGACCACAACCGGCAACGGCTCGACCCGGTACAGCAGGCTGGATGCCAGGTTCAAGGTGCGCGATGGCATTGCCGAGACGCGGCAGCTCACGTTGCAAGGGCCGGGCCTCAGCGTGACCGGCGAGGGTGCGGCTGACCTGCTGCGCCGCAAGCTGGAGTTCAAGGTGGTGCCGCAGGTCGCCAATGCCGGCGGATCGGGCGTCTTGCAACTGCCGGTACCGGTGGTGATCGAGGGGCCGTGGAGTGCGCCGCGCATCTACCCGGATGTCGAGGGCATACTGGACAATCCGCAATCTGCGTTCGACACGCTGGGCAGGCTTGGCGTAAACATGCCGGCAGCTGGAAGTGCATTGCGATCCGAGGCAGAAAAGCTGCTGGGCCGCGAGGGCGCCAAGGAGGCCGAAGACCTCGGCAGGCAATTGCTGGACTCGCTGCAGCCGCAGACGGGAAATTAGTTGTCTGCCGCCGCAGACGGGAAATTAGTTGTCTGCCGCCGCAGACGGGAAATTAGTTGTCTGCCGCCGCAGACGGGACAGTAACAGGTGAGACAGGCATGATCCGGGTTCAGCGCGAACCATTTGACCTGGCAACAGAGCTGGCAGCCTTGCGCGGCGCCAACCACGCCATCGGCGGGACGGCCATCTTTACCGGGTCGGTGCGCGACATGAACAACGGTGATGGTGTTTCGGCAATGACGCTGGAGCACTACCCCGGCATGACCGAGAAGGCGCTTGAGGACATAGAACGCCAGGCGCTGGCCCGCTGGCCGCTGGATGCCAGCCTGATCATCCACCGCTATGGCCGCATGGAACCGGGCGAGGACATTGTGCTGGTGATCACCTGTTCGGCCCACCGGGACGCGGCCTTTGAATCATGCCAGTTCCTGATGGACTGGCTGAAGACCAAGGCACCCTTCTGGAAACTGGAAGAAGGCACCGAAGGTGATGACGGGAGGTGGGTCGATGCGCGCGAAAGCGACAACGTGGCCGCCAGCCGCTGGAACGCCAAGGCCAGATGAGCCGCCATCGCCGCATACAACGGCGCGAGCAACGGGCCGCCCGCGGCAAGTCGGGCCTTCGCAGGTTCCTCGAGGTGTTCAGCGTTCTCATTCTTGCCAGCGCGGTGCTGCTGATCGGGGAACTGATCCCCGGCGGCAAGAGCAGCGGCAACATGACCGTTGTGGACGGCGACAGCCTGCGGCCGGGCGATGGCGGTGCCGACATCCGGCTGCACGGCATCGATGCGCCGGAACTGGCGCAGTCCTGCGACCACCCCGGCGGCAAGCGCTACAACTGCGGCCGGCAAGCCCGCGACCATTTGCGCAAACTGATCGGTGGCCGCGAGATTTCCTGCATCACCATGGACGTCGACCGCTATGACCGCAGCGTGGCGACGTGCACGGCCGGTGACACCGACCTCAACCGGCAGATGGTGCGCGACGGCTGGGCGCTGGCCTACCGCCAGCACGACCACATCTATTCGCGCGACGAGGACGAGGCCAAGGCTGCAAAGCGTGGCATCTGGCAAGGCGAGTTCGACCCGCCTGCCGACTGGCGCCGGATGAACCAGGGCAGCATGGCAGGCGAGCCGGACTGAACCGCAGGCCCTACGCTGCAGCGGCTGCCTGCATCGCTGCCTGGGCACAATGGCAGGACGCCCCGACCGGCAGGTCAGAGCGGGAAGCCGCCAGCTTGAGACGTTGATCGATCAGCTTCGCTTCTGCCGATTTGCCGGCCCCCTTCTGCCGGAGGCATTCCTGCAGACCCTTGAGGCTCCAGATGTTGTCGGGGTGTATGCAGGCGCGTGGCAGGTCGCCTGACAGGCTGAGATCCTCGCGATAGGCCTGTTCCGCAAGATCGACCCTCCCCTGCTCGAGCGCCAGTGCGCCCAGGGCATGGCGGACCGGTTGTATCCACCCCCACGGCTCGTCATAGGCCAGCGCATCTTCCAGTTCGACAGCCTTCTGAAGGTGCGTGAAGGCCTTGTCGAAATTGCGCTTGCGGTATTGCAGTTCGCCATCGAGCATCTGTTCGGCCACATCGAGCAGATCGATGCACCGGTTGTTGTGCAGGTAACGGCTTTCGGGCACCCGTGTGCGCGCCTCCAGGAACCTTTCCCGTTCGGCCTCCGACCTTGCCACGTCAGCCAGCGCGGCGTGGGCCACAGCCTTTGCATAGTGCAGGGAAGCGGTGGTGTGGCAATACAGGTCCGGGTCCTCCGGCAACGGCTCGGCAATGATGTCGCGCCAGCGGCCAAACCGGATCTGCACATGGGTTTTCATGGAGATGTAGCTCTCCAGGAAATCCGCCATCGGTGGGCTTTCCAGCTTCAGCAACTCGACCGGGATCTCGCGGATCATCTCTTCTGCGGCAGCCGGGGCCGGTTCGTACTGACCCAGGAACATCGCGCCGTAGATGGCGAAGTGATAGTTGTGGACGCGGTAGGCAGTATAGAAGTTCATCCGTCCCTGCCGCTCTGCAACCTTCAGGTCGGCCTCGATGCCTTTCTGGTTCCAGTACAGGGCGTCGTGATACTGGCCGCACTGGATGTCGATGTGCGTCGGCATGTGGATCAGATGGCCGGCATCGGGCACCAGGTCGCGCAACCGGTCGCCGGCTGCGAGTGCCTTCTCCGGCGTTGGCGACATCTCCATCAGATGAACATAGAGGTGCAGGATGCCCGGATGGACACGGCCTTCGGGCGTGTCGACGAACCTCTCCAGCACAGCTTGCGCTTCAGCCGTGCCTGCCCCTGCGGCGCTGGCATTGTTCCGGATGTCCCACATTTTCCACGGGGTCTGGTTGAGGATTGACTCGGCGTAGATGGTAGCCACGTCGATGTCGCCGGGATGAGCTTCGTAGGCCTTCTTCATCGCGGCGGCGAAGTCATCGTTCCAGGGTGCCTGTTCCTCGATCGGGTCACGCTGCGGGTATCGGGCCGGCAACGCTTCGATGAGATCGTGCTCAACCGGGGTGACGCCGGCGAGCAGCGCCCGCGCGGCTGCGGTACTGTCGTGGGCGATGCCGAGCGCTTTCAACTTGGTGGCGGGGTCCATCATCCACCACTCGAAATTGTAGTTTGGCCCGATGGCGTAGGCGAGGCCCCAATGGGCCATGGCGCATCGTGGGTCGTGTTCCAGGGCCTTCTGGAAACATTCAACGGCCAGTTCGTGATTGTAGGAGTAGGTCCAGACCAGGCCTCGGTCGAACCAGAGTTGTGCATCGGGAGAGCTTGTGGTGATCTTTCGCGAGTAGACGTCAATGTCGAAGTAATCCATGACACGATCCTCCTTGAAATATCTCGTCGCTTGCTATCCCTGCCCCAGTAAGTTTGGTTGACCGGAACTACGCTGCTGTAGTTCCAGCCTCATGCTGGCCCCTCTGGACGTGCAGGTCAACCCGGGGCCTGCAATCGCCGGTGACTGTCCGGGTGTTTGGGCCAGGCGCCTAGCGCCAGAATGACCGGCTGATGACCACCAGCACAGTAAAGAACTCGAGCCGCCCCATCAGCATGGCGAGAGTAAGCAGGTACTTCGCACCGGGGTCGAGATTGGCATAGGTGCCGGCCGGGCCGACGATGTCTCCCAGCCCGGGGCCGACATTCGTGATGGTGGCGGTAGCACCCGACAGCGCTGTGACAAGGTCAAGATCAAAGAACGACAATGCGATGGTGAACACCATGACCGACAGGAACATCACCGTGACATAGGCGAGCACAGACGTTGCAATATCAGTGGTGATGCGGCTGTCATTGAAGGTCAGCACGACGATGCGGTTGGGGCTCATCAGCTGTTGCACATAGGCGGACGCGGTCATCATCATGACCTGGAGCCGGAAGGTCTTGAGGCCGCCCGTCGTGGAGCCGGTGCAGCCGCCGAGAAACATCAGGGCGAAGAACAGCCCCATGATGCCGGAACCCCAGTTGGTGTAATCGCCCAGGGCATAGCCCGTGGTGGAGATGATCGAGACCACATTGAACATGACTATGCGCAGGGCATCGAGCAGCGGCTCGTCGTGGCGGACGTAGTACCACAGGGTCACGGTGAATACGGCAAGCCCGACCAGTTGCAGGAAACCGCGCACCTGCGCATCGTTCCAGACGACGAGGGACCTCGCCCGCATCATCTTAGCGTACAGCACCAGCGGCATGCATGAAGCGAGCATGAAGACGATGGCGACCCAGTGGATGGCCTTTTCCTCGAAATGCGCAAAGGACCGGTCGTGAGTGGAATAGCCCGCCGTCGACACGGTGGTCATGGCGTGGTTGAGCGCATCGAACGCCGTCATCCCGGCCCAGTAGTAGGCAATGCCGCAGGCCAGGGTGAGGGCGACATAGGTGGTCGCGATGAGGCCGATGACCTCGCTCACGCGCGGCATGAACTTGTCCGAGCGGTCGGAATTTTCGGTGCGGAACAGCTGCATGCCGCCCACCCGCAGGAACGGCAGCATGACCAGCGCCATGACGACGATGCCGACGCCGCCGATCCATTGCAGGATGGAGCGCCACAGCAGCATGCCCGGCGGCAGGTAATCAAGGCCGGTCAGGACGGTCGCCCCGGTGGCGGTCAGGCCCGATACCGCCTCGAACAGCGCGTTGGCGAGCGAGGCGTCGCGGCCGATGAACATGAAGGGGATCGCTGCCATGAGGCTCAGCATGACCCAGCTCAGAACGGTGAGGACGAAGCCTTCCTTCAGCGAAACGTGCGGCGACCACCCGCCGCGGCTGACCAGCACCAGCATCAGGCCAAGGAACCCCGACACAAAGGCGGAGACGGCAAACACCTTCCAGTCGTCGTTGCCGGCGACGATGTCGGTGATGGCAGGCGGGAACATGAACAGGGTCAGCACCAGCAACATCATGCCGATGACGAAGAACACGCGGGAAAAGTCGATGGCCTGGCGCGGCTTGCGCAACCCGTCTCCGGCAATAGTCCTGGTCGTATCGGCCATGTCCTGTTGCCCTGGTCTGCTCCTGACGGGACGCTGGCTACAGACCTGACCATTGCGTCTTGAACTGCTGGCTGGTGCTGCCGGAGAGATTCGAACTCTCGACCTCTCCCTTACCAAGGGAGTGCTCTACCCCTGAGCTACGGCAGCGCACTTGCGCCAGGCAGGTAACGAACGAGGCCTTGCGGCCCCGCCCCAAATCACGCAGCGCGTAATGCCACAAGGCACTGGTCACTGCAAGCACCATTGAACATGCAGGACAGGTTGTAAAAATGGCGTTACGCGGCAATAACATCCTTGCAAGCAATAGCGGAGTCACAAGCCCGATGTCACGCGAAGCAAAGCCGGAGCGGGAAAAGCGTCTTGCAGAAGCCTTGCGCCGCAATCTGGCGCGGCGAAAGCAGGCACGGCTCGAACCGGACGCCGATCAACCGGACGACGCCGCGCCCGGTCGCGAACAGAAAGATACACGGCAGGATTGATGCCAACCGCCGCACTGATACCCCTGCGTCACAAGCAGACTTGCCGGGTTGGTGTGCTTTGTGCATGAAAGGGCCACATTGCCGGGCCAAGCAGGTCAGCAAAGCCAGAACGGCACGATCAGAAGCAGGGGATATACGCAGATGGACCGCATCAGAATCGCCGGGGGCAACCCGCTCAATGGCGAAATCCAGATCTCGGGTGCGAAGAATGCGGCCCTGCCGTTGATGATCGCCAGCCTGCTGACGCCCGATACGCTGACCTTGCGGAACATACCCCGGCTGGCCGACGTTCAACTGCTCAAGCGCATCCTGCAGAATCACGGCGTTGACCAGCGCACCGACGGCAAGCGGCCGGGCCAGGCAGCGCAAGCCGGCGAAACGGTGCACTTCACCTGCGGCGAGATCACCGACACCACCGCACCCTATCACCTCGTTTCGCGCATGCGGGCGAGCTTCTGGGTACTGGGTCCGCTGCTGGCGCGCTGCCACCAGGCGCGCGTGTCGCTGCCGGGCGGATGCGCCATCGGGACGCGGCCCGTCGACCTGTACCTCTCCGCACTGAAGGACATGGGCGTCGAGCTGGACATCGACAAGGGCTACGTGGTGGCGCGGGCACCGGGCGGGCTGAAGGGCGCGCACATAAGGTTTCCGAAGGTATCCGTCGGGGCGACGCACGTGATCCTGATGGCGGCAACGCTGGCCAAGGGACAAACGGTGATCGAGAACGCCGCGCGCGAGCCGGAAGTCTGCGACGTCGCCAACTGCCTGGTGAAGATGGGCGCTCGCATCGACGGCATTGGCACCTCGACGCTGACCATCGAGGGCGTGGACAAGCTGCATGGCGCCGACCACTCGGTGCTGGCCGACCGCATCGAGACCGGCACCTACGCCATGGCGGTCGCCATGACCGGTGGCGACGTGATGCTGCGCGAAGGCCGCGCCTGCGACCTCGAAATGGCGCTTGCCACGCTGGAGCAGGCTGGTGCGACGGTTACCAGTTCGGACCAGGGCATCCGCATCCGGCGCAACGGCAATGGCCTCCAGCCAGTCAATGTCGAGACGCAGCCATTCCCGGGCTTCCCGACTGATCTTCAGGCGCAGTTCATGGCACTGATGACGAAGGCCGGCGGCACCTCGGTGATCCGCGAAACAATCTTTGAGAACCGCTTCATGCACGTCCAGGAACTGGCACGGCTTGGCGCGGACATCTCGCTGGATGGTGACACCGCCACGGTGCACGGCGTCGGCGTGCTGCATGGGGCCGAAGTGATGGCGACGGACCTGCGGGCGTCGGTCTCGCTGGTGATTGCGGCGCTGGTTGCTGAAGGCGAAAGCACGCTGCATCGCGTCTATCACCTTGACCGCGGCTTTGAAACGCTGGAAGAAAAGCTGGGCGCGTGCGGCGCAGACATTTCACGGATCTCCGACTGACCGAGGGCGGGCAGGCTGCCGGCGGTCCACAGCTTTACTCCACGGGTAATGACAGACACATCCGCAACCAAACTGGTGGCTCTCGACGCTGATGACCTCGCGGTCATCTCGGCCCAGATGCAGGACGCCGTGATGCACGTCGGCGATGTGCGCTGGATGCGTGGCCCGGCCAAGCTTGCCCTGGTCGCCAACCGGTATGACCATTTGTCCGATGCCGGGTCCGGCACGGGCGAGCGCCGCCAGACCGGCCTGCAGGTTTCGCGGGTCAGCCGGGTTACTGCCTCCAACATTGTCATGGACGATCCCACCGCCATCCTGTCGCTTCTTGCGATCAGCTTCGAACCGGGAGATGTCTCGCCCGAAGGCGCCATCGTGCTGACCTTTGCGGGTGGCGGGGCGATCAGGGCGCGAGGTCGAGTGCATCGAGGTGGCGATGGCGGACCTGGGGCCGAAGTGGACCGCCAGGGCACGGCCTGCCCATGACCTCGATGACGAGGGCACCTCGCAATGACACGGCGTCTTGATGCAAGGTCGGCCGACTTCGAGACCGGCTTTGGCGAACTGCTGGGTGAAAAGCGCGAGCAGTCCGCCGACGTGAACGACGCGGTCGCCGGGATCATTGCCGATGTACGCAATCGCGGCGATGAGGCCGTGCGCGAGTACACGGCCAGGTTCGACCGCTTCGACCTGCCGGCCAGCGGTGCGCGCATGGGTGCCGATGACATGGCACGCTGGGCAGACCGCTGCGAACCTCACGTGCTGGACGCGCTCGAGGCAGCGGCTGCGCGCATCCGGTCGTACCATCAGCGCCAGCTTCCTGCCGATGACCGCTACACCGACGACAAGGGCGTCGAGCTTGGCCACCGCTGGACCGCCGTCGAGGCGGCTGGCCTGTACGTGCCGGGCGGGCTTGCCGCCTATCCGTCATCGGTGCTGATGAACGCCATTCCCGCCCACGTGGCGGGCGTGGAGCGGCTGGTGATGGTGGTGCCGACACCCGACGGCATCGTCAATCCGCAGGTGATTGCCGCAGCGCGTGTTGCAGGCGTCAGCGAGGTGCACACCATCGGCGGCGCGCAAGCCATTGCAGCGCTTGCCCATGGCACAGCGACGATCAGGCCGGTCGCCAAGATCGTCGGACCCGGCAATGCCTTTGTGGCTGCGGCCAAGCGGCAAGTGTTTGGCATCGTCGGCATCGACATGATTGCCGGCCCGTCCGAGGTCCTGATCATGGCCGACGATACTGCCAACGCAGGTTGGGTGGCAGCAGACCTGCTGGCACAGGCCGAGCATGACCATTCGGCCCAGTCGATCCTGATCTGCACGTCCGATGCCTTCGCCGAGACGGTGCTGCGCGAGGTTGAAAGCCAGCTCGCCACGCTGCCGAAGGCCGATATTGCCGGGGCAAGCTGGCGGGACTTCGGCTGCATCATCACCGTGCCGTCGCTGGCAGAGGCCGTGCCGCTGGTCAACAGGCTGGCGCCTGAACACCTCGAGATCATCTGTGACGACGCGGAGGACATCGCGGGCCGGGTGCGCAACGCAGGGGCAATCTTCATCGGTGCCTACACGCCCGAGGCGGTGGGCGACTATGTGGGTGGTACCAATCACGTGCTGCCGACCGCCCGCAGTGCGCGCTATTCGTCCGGCCTGAACGTGCTCGATTTCATGAAGCGCACCTCGATACTGAAATGCAGCGCGGACGCCTTGCGCAGCATCGGGCCGGACGCGGTAACGCTCGGGCGCTGCGAAGGCCTGGAAGCGCACGCACGGTCTGTGGCCGTGCGGTTGAACTTGCCCTGAGCGCGCCGCCGTGCGATGCGGAATACAGCACCCGCCTTCGCAGGCGCAGGTTGAGCAATGCCACCGGATAGCCCCATGACCAAGACGACGGACAAGCTGGTGAACGTGAAACTGGACGACAACCTGTCCAGGACGTTCTCGGCTGACGTTGATCATGAGCGCAAGGTTGCCATCTACGACCTGCTCGAATCAAACGAGTTCAAGGTCGAGGGCCGCGACAGCGGTCCGTACGACCTGAACCTGGCCATCGACGGCACCAAGCTGGTGCTGAACATCTCCGATGCCTCGGGCGAGACCTGCGCTGTCATCGGGTTGGCGCTGTCACCGTTGCGGCGCATCGTGAAGGACTATTACGCGATCTGCGAAAGCTACTACCAGGCCATTCGCACCGCCACGCCCAGCCAGATCGAGACCATCGACATGGCACGCCGGGGCTTGCACAACGAAGGCAGCCAGATCCTGCAGGACCGGCTGGATGGCAAGGTTACCGTTGACCTTGATACCGCGCGCCGCCTGTTCACCCTTGTTTGCGTGTTGCACTGGCGCGGCTAGGGCATGGGGCAGTTGCATCCATGAGCGCAGACCTGCCAGGCGCGGTGCTGTTTGCCTGCAGCGAGAACTCGATCCGCTCGCCCATGGCCGAAGCCATGATGAAGCACTATTACGGGCACAAGGTATTCGTGGACAGTTGCGGCGTGCGCGCCGGTGCGCGCGACGAGTTCATCATCGAGGTGCTGGAGGAAATCGGCATCTATCCTGCGCGGCATGTGTCAAAGGCGTTCGACGACCTGGAGGATTCCAGCTTCGACCTGGTGATTTCGCTGTCACCGGAAGCCCATCACAAGGCCATGGAGATGACCCGCACAATGGCCATCGACGTGGAGTACTGGCCAACCATCGATCCGTCGATGACGCAGGGCAGCCGCGAGCAGATTCTCGATGCCTACCGGATGAGCCGCGACAACCTGAAACGGCGCATTCTCAGCCGGTTTGGCGGTACCGGCCTGCCCAGCGTGTGAAGGCACGTGCGGACACTTGGCAGTACCGGCCATGCTGGACAAGGTGCGAGAATCCGGTGCACATACCAGCTTGTTGACAAGGGCAAGTTCGAACGATGCGATTGTGATGGCGGATACTGAAGCAAAACTGGTGCTGGCGAGTGCATCGCCCCGGCGGCTGGCGCTGATCGAGCAGGTCGGAATCTTTCCAGACCTGCTGAACCCGGTGGACATTGACGAAACCCCGCAGAAGCGCGAATTGCCGCGCGGATTGTCGTTGCGGCTGGCGCGCGAAAAGGCGCAGGCCGCGCGCTCGTCCGCGCTGGTCAGGAACCTTGGCGACAACGTCTATATCCTGGCAGCGGACACCGTTGTGAGCGTGGGCCGCCGGGTGGTCGACAAGCCGCAGTCGGCGGACGAAGCGCGCGAGGCGTTGCTGCTGCTGTCAGGCCGCGCGCACCGGGTGTTTACGTCGATTGCCGTGGTGTCTCCCGACGGGCGCGAGAAGTCACGGGTGGTTGATACGCGGGTGCGTTTCAAGCGGCTGTCGCGGGCAGATATCGATGCCTACCTGCTGTCCGACGAGTGGCGCGGCAAGGCGGGGGGCTATGCCATACAGGGCAAGGCAGCAGCGTTCGTGCGGTTCCTGTCGGGCTCGTACACCTGCGTGGTCGGGCTGCCGGTGCATGAAAGCCAGCAGATGCTGCAGGCTGCCGGTTACCCGGTCTATGCCCACTGGATGCCGGAGGTCTGATCCGGTGAACGGCTCGGGTGACAACAGCAAGCCGGTTCACCCGGTGCGGCTGAGGAAGCGCCGGCCCTGCCCCGTGTGCGGAAAGCTGTCGGCGCAGAAATATCATCCGTTCTGTTCCACGCGCTGTGCCGATGTGGACCTGCATCGCTGGCTGGGCGGCGCGTATGCGATTCCGGCAGCGGAGCCACCAGACTTCGACGACATGGCCGGTGAGGTGTCACCCGAACGGCGTGAAGATCGCGACGACTGAGACTGCCAACGGGTGGCCCGGAACGCAGCGGCGGCGGCTGCCGGACGGGCTTGAAAATCCGGTGCGTAGACGCTGGACAGCGCCAACCCGATCACCTATAAGGCCGTCTCGCACGGGCGCACTATACGCGCTTCGCCTGCATGCCCAGGTAGCTCAGTTGGTAGAGCAGCGGATTGAAAATCCGCGTGTCGCTGGTTCGATTCCGGCCCTGGGCACCATTCTTTTCAATGAGTTAGCTTCCAGCTGATCCCCAGATCCATAGTTGGCGTGTAGTTTTCGTGTAAGCAGTTGCCCAATATTCGCACTAAACTGCTCAGCTTGTGAGACAGAAGCAAACCTGGTTAGCGGACGGTTCGGAGCCTCATCGGCTTGCGAAGTGCGCACATCATCCGCTTTTGGTGCAATAGCAGACGCTCTCAGTGGCAATCAAAACCGACCGCAGTTGACCCCATGCGGACAGCTTGGTGCGTTGCAGCTAAAGGCGGCAACGAGCCGATAGTGTTGAAAAAGTTCCCATTCGCCTGTGGTCCGAAAATTTCCGCCTCATAGAAGAGATGGTATGAGAAATTTTGACCGAATGGGCACCTGATTTTCGATCATCACGTTCCTGATGCGCTTGTGAAGTCAGGGCGAACAAATCTATTGCTGGTTTTCTATATTTCACTCCGACAACGAAAAAGCGAGTGACCCGTTTTTTGACCTTGTCAACAGAATAAGCCCTTTGTGGACATTTGGTTCACAAACTCCATGGGTAGCAATGTGTCATTTTGTGACTTCAAAGTGCAATTTTGAGCGCCATATCGAGCTGTGGCCAATATGTCACAACTATGAAGAAAATTACCTTCGCGGCCTATTTTCATTGCAAGTTAGACATCCCCACGTCAGCGTGCTGACCAGATTGCGCAAAGTGATCGTTTAAATGGGCCAAATCACAGGGGTCAATCATATGAAGAAGTTCCTTATGGGCGCAGTTGCTGCCCTTACTCTCGGCGTATCTGCATCGACGTCGCATGCCGCAGACTTGATGGATTATCCAGTTAGCCACAATTGGACCGGATTTTATGCTGGTGGAAACATCGGCTATGCGGACTTTGACTCGACTTGGTATGATGTGGATGACGACTGGGGAAATGGCCTCAATTCACCATTCTGGGACGGAGAGACGTTTTCTGCTGGTTCTGACGGGATCACTTTTGGTGGCCAAATTGGCTACAATATGCAGGTACAAAATATCGTCTACGGTATTGAAGGTTCACTGAATTACTCTGGAACTCGCAGAACCTTGTCCAGCGACTTAAACAATACGGGCGATAGTCCCATGGGTACCTTAGGCATAGTTCAAAATGACCTCAATGCGTTCGCCACAGTGAGAGGGCGGATTGGATTTGCAATGGACAGGATTTTGCCATACGCGACCGGCGGCTTGGCTATTGGCTTTTTTGATCATGTCTGGACCGAGTTCGGCGATCCAACCGACAGCTGGCCTGACTTTGGCGACGTTGAATTGGGATGGGTTGCAGGCGGCGGCATAGAGTATGCTTTTTCCGAAAGCGTTTCCATCAAGGGCGAAGTTCTTTACATGGACTTCGGCAGTGTAACGTCACTTAATCAAGATGGCTTCCGTATGAGAGCGGACAGGTCTGTTCTTACAGCGACCGCTGGCGTGAACTTCAAGTTCTAATTTTTAGATATTGGGTGCGCAACGAGGCATTCGTAAAATCGAGTTATGAGACGAACATCGCTTCTTATCTTCATGCCCCTGCAAAGATGAAGAAAATAGCTCCCGTCCGGTTAATTGCCGGGCGGGTTTTTGTTTTCGATGACGAAGCGCAATTTTAGCCATCCAATCGGCGTATTGAATGTCCCTTTCAGATTTGCAGCAGGGGCTTTCGCTTGGGTGAATTGAACGGGGGCTTGGTCCCGCACAGCCAACCTTGAAAGTGCGATGGCTAAACCGGCAGCTAATGGCACGTAACAAACTCTCCGGTCAGCGGCCGATAGAGTCCGCTTTTGGAGCCACAGCAGACATTCTCTTGAGCCATGCCGAATGACAGCATTGGGTCGGATATGACAGCGGCTCGTTCAGATTGGGTCTGTTCGGCGACGTTCAGAACGACTTCAGCCGAACCTTGAATTTTGGACTAACGGCCAGTCTGCTTTCAGTTTTCGCTGTGATGCCTGACTTTCAGCCAGCAGCCTGATCTGCGCTACCAGCGGGTCTATTACAGTACGCTCTCACTGCTTGTGACAAGCCCGCCAGACCGGCAGCGACCCTGCTCGTCATTGACCGCTTCCAAAAGCTGAAGGAATGACGCTCCAGAAAGAACTGGACTGGCGCGGCGAAGCGAGCGTTGCTGGGGTCACCCTGGCCGGCGAATTGATACGTCCGAACAGGAGAAAGCATGAGCCCGGCCGAGATGCCGGGCTCGGGGTGGTGCAAGGCCCTGCAACAGGTGCAGGGCCAGATCCTGACAAGGAGAACCACCCCATGCCCAGGCTTACCGACACCCAGCTCGTCCTGCTCAATGCCGCCGCCAATCGCGATGACGGTTGCCTGCTGCCGGTGCCCGACACCATCCGAGCGAAAGGCGCCGCACTCGAGCGAAGCCTCAATGCCCTGCTCAAAGCCGACCTCGATCTCCGAGGTAGCCGCCAGCAAGGGTCAGGCTGCCTGGAAGACCGCAGACGACTTGCGGCCCATCACCCTCGTGCTGACCGATGCCGGCCGGGCCGCGCTGGAGACTGGCACAAGCGAGGCGCCCCAGGCAAAGCCGGCAGAGCGTCAGACCCGCACCAGATCAAAATCATCTTCGCAGGGTTCCTCGACGCGGTCTGCCACCCTCCTGCGCCTGCTGTCCGGAAAAGTCTGGCGCCTCCCTCGAGGAACTGCAGGCCGCCACCGGCTGGCAGGCCCACAGCGTGCGCGGCTTCCTGTCAGGCACCGTGCGCAGGAAGATGGGGCTGGAGCTGATCAGCGAGCCGGACCGCTCCGGCACGCGGCGCTACCGGCTGGCTTCAACACTGAAGAAGGGAGGCCAGTGATGCGCTCCCGTCAAGAGTGATGAAGACTTCAATCACTATCTCGACAGCCTCGACACCCTGGACCGGCAGGTGCTGGTGGCGGAATGGACCCGGTGCTATGGCCGGCCGCCGTTCCGGCAGATGAGCCGGGACCTGCTGGTGCGCTCGCTGGCCCACCGGCTGCAGGAACAGCGATGGGGTGGCCTCAAGCCCGCCCTTGCTCGCCAGCTCAAGCAGGTCGCGTCCGGCGGCAAGGATGCAAGATCGATCACGCCTGCTGCACCTCGACCCAAGGCCGGCACCCGGCTGATCCGCCAGTGGCATGGCACCACCCACGAGGTGCTGGTGACGGATGCCGGCTTCGAATGGAAGGGAGAGAGCTGGAAGAGCCTGTCGCGCATCGCCCGTGAGATCACCGGCCAGAAATGGTCCGGCCCCGTGTTCTTCGGCCTGAAGACGCGGAGCGAGCGATCAGCATCGCAGGTCGACTCAGGGAGTTGACCGGTATGTCCAAGACTCCCGTTCGCCACTGCGCCATCTACACCCGCAAATCCTCGGAGGAGGGGCTCGAGCAGGAGTTCAACTCCCTCGATGCCCAGCGCGAGGCCTGTGCCGCCTACATCAACAGCCAGCGCCATGAGGGCTGGAGCGAGATCAGCAATCGCTATGACGATGGCGGTGTCTCAGGCGGCACACTGGAGCGGCCCGGCGCTTGCCCGGCTGATGCAGGACATCGAGGCAGGGCAGGTTCACATCGTCGTCGTCTACAAGATCGACCGGCTGACGACGGTCGCTGTTCGACTTTGCCAAGCTGGTCGAACTGTTCGACCGGCATGGCGTCTCCTTCGTCTCGGTCACCCAGCAGTTCAACACCACCACCTCGATGGGGCGATTGACGCTGAACGTGCTGCTGTCCTTCGCCCAGTTCGAACGCGAAGTGACGGGTGAACGCATCCGCGACAAGATCGCCGCCTCCCGGGCCAAGGGCATGTGGATGGGTGGTAATCCCTCGTTGGGCTACGACATCCGGGACCGGCGTCTGGTCGTCAACGAAGAGGAAGCCGCACAGGTCCGTTACATCTTCAGACGGTACCTGGAACTGAAGAGTGCCTCGAAGCTGCTGGAAGACCTGAAGCAGAAGGGCATCTGCTCCAAGCGCTGGACCAGTGCCGCGGGCCGGCAGCATGGCGGATATGACTTTGCTCGCGGGCCGCTCTATCACCTGCTCAAGAACCGCATCTACCTGGGCGAGGCCGTGCACAAGGGCAAGAGCTATCCTGGCGAGCACCAGGCCATCATCGATGCCGAGACACTTTGAAGCTGTACAGCAGCTCATGGCGAACCAGGCTGCGGGACATCCCGCGGACGCAAGCCGGCAGCAGTCTGCTCACCGGCATCCTGTTCGACGACACTGGCAATCGCCTGACCCCGTCCCACGCGGTCAAGGACGGCAAGCGATATCGCTACTACGTCACTGCATCAGGTGGTCGGAACACCTCGAAGCAATCTGGAAGTGACAGCTGGCGCATCCCGGCGGCGGAACTGGATAGCACGGTCATCAGGGCGATCATCGAGCTGCTGCAGGACCAGGGCCGCATGGTCGACGTGCTCAATCTGAAGGGGACCGATGCAAACCACATCGAAGCGACCCTCAATGGAGCGAGGCAGGCACATGAGCGTCTTGTCAGCAGCTCTGAACAAGACAGGCAGACGGCCATCAGGCCGTCCCTGGAGCGGGTAACGCTCGGCGCATCCCAGCTCAGCCTCACGCTCTCCACCGCCGCCTTGCTCAAGCTCTGCCAGGGCGAGCAAGCAAGCCAATCTGTTGGCACAAGCTGTCGACAAGATCCGGACGCGCAGACAAGCGCAGAGATCATCGTGCCGATCTCCATCCGTCGGCGTGGCATCGAGAAGAAGCTGGTCATCAAGAGTGGAATGACTACAACATCGGCCAATCGATCAGACGCTGATCGCCGGGATCAGCCATGCGAGAAACTGGTTCAACAGGCTCATGTCCGGGGAATATCAGACGCTGAGGGATCTGGCCCGCGCCGAAGGCCGCAACGAACGCTACGTCTCGCAAATTCTGAAGCTCGCCTTTCTCGATCCGGTACTTGTGAAGCAGGTCATATCAGGCGACCAGCCCGTCGATCTGACACTTGGAGAAACTGCGAAGGATGGATGGCCTTCCTCTTCGGTGGGACCTGCAGCGCCAGCGGCTTGGATCTGCTGCCTGACTGCAACTTGCAGTCACATCATATAAGAACACTGGTTCTGCCAACTCCTGGCGCTGCTCCGGCTCGACTGGTTGACCAGGCTGGCCCATCACAGCGGCAGGAAGCGAACCGCCGAACTCCGGATTGGAGAGAATGGAGGCGAGAATGACTTACCCGGCGCTCTCTGGTCTGCTCTCCCACCCGGTCATGTTGGTGTCGCACAGCTAACGTCCCGTACTTTCGGGACTATTGCCGGCAAGCTCAAAAAATCAAATTATCTATTTAAATCAATATGATAGGTGGCGGAGAGAGAGGGAT
>CAVOYR010000003.1:0-204131 GCA_963700735.1 uncultured Alphaproteobacteria bacterium | reverse complement strand
GGGATCGATAATGACCCGGTCGCTGGGCACACCGAGGTTTTCGAGCAGAATGTTGATCTGTTTGGCGAGGTTGACGTCGATGGGTGATGACGAGATGATCGTGTGCCCGTAGCCCATGGCCGCGGCGCCGATGCCCTTGTGGTTCTTGTCTTCCACCGGTCCTATGATCAGGGACTTGTCCTGGCAGGTTTCGGCGACTTTCTTGAGGACCTCCTCGTCCTTCTGGACGTTTGCGCAACCCCAGACGATCAGCGGCACGTCGATGGCGTCGGCCACTTTTTTCACCGTGGCGGCCGCTTCGTCTGCGCTTCTGTTCTGACCGTTCGGATCGATGCTCTTCAACTGGAGCACGATCAGTTCGGCGCCATAGTCGCCAACGCATTTCTTGGCCCAGGCGGCCGGGTCGGCAACCACATCCTTGAACGGACTCAAGGCGGCTTCCGGCCAGTCTTCCGGCTCCATGTCCCAGACCTCCATTGCAATTCTGGGCTTGTTGGGCACTTCACCTTCAAACTGGTAAAACGGATAGCAGTTTTCTCCGCCGACGGTCACCGCCTTCGCGCCTTCCCCCAGGGTGATCTCCTTGATCTTTCCCGTGTACGATTCCTTGTAAAATTCGAAGCCCAATGTTACCTCCTTCATCTCGATAAATTAGTGATTCGATGAGGTTATGCTCCACGCAAACTTGCGTACACCAACCGGGCAAATTGAGAGTCGCCCGGAGAATCGAAGTTTTACCCCCCCTTTCGTCTGTTAGATTTTCCGGTCTATTTACTATTCTACAGCGTAGACGAATTACAGCAGGTTTTTATTGTTCTTATAATATGATGTAACGGC
Source organism: uncultured Alphaproteobacteria bacterium (assembly GCA_963700735.1). GTDB lineage: Bacteria > Pseudomonadota > Alphaproteobacteria > Rhizobiales > Aestuariivirgaceae > Anderseniella. The sequence continues at coordinate 203,294 of CAVOYR010000003.1, read as the reverse complement.
CCGAAGGGCGCTGGTGATGTCGTCGCAACAGATGAGGGAAAGTCAAGCCGTAAAAGGCCAAAATTGTCCATCGCTTTCATATGGATGCCGCCAAAAACGTTTCCTTATATTGGCAAACCATCTTTGTCAATAGATGAGTCTAAAAATCAAGTAAAGTCAGAATAACGCCCGCTTTATGAATTCAGCAAGGTCCTGCGCTGGTCCAAACGGGCCTTGAGCCTCGGAAACTGGTTGAGATCGGTGTGGGGCAGAAACAGTGCCGCCACGTAATTGTCCATGTAAGACGGCGTCTCCGAGAGCTCGAAGTTGGTCATCTTGCGGGTGACCTCCACCACATCGCGGCGAATCCGGTTGGTCAGGGCACTCATCTTGGCACCCATCAGCGAACCGTTTCCGACAAACGTCACCCGATCCGGATCGATCTCCGGCAGCAGACCGATGGTCATCGCCTTGGCCAGATCGACATAGCTGCCGAAGCCGCCGGCCAGAACGATGCGCTCGACGTCCGCGATGCCCATGCCCACCTCGGCCAGCAGGGTCATGCAGGCGCTGTAAATCGCCCCCTTGGCCCGGATGAGGTTTTCGATGTCGATTTCCGTGATGACGATGTCCCGGTCAAGCTGGGTCGCGTCCTTCCAGGCCAGAACGTACTCCCAAATGCCGTCGGTTTCACGGATGCGCGGCGTGTCGAGCTTCCGGTTGAATTTGCCCTGGTGATCGATGATGCCCAATTCGAACATCGTCGCCACCAAGATGATGAGACCCGAACCGCAGATGCCCTTGGGTCGCACGTTGCCGATGGTGATGATCATCGGTTCCTGAGTCAGCGGATCGATCGAGAAATCTTCGATGGCGCCCCTGGCCGCCCGCATACCGAAGGCGATGCCGCCGCCTTCGAAGGCCGGCCCGGCCGAAGCCGCCGCACAGGCCAACCAATCTTTGTTGCCGATGACGATTTCGGCATTGGTTCCGATGTCGATAAAAAGGGTCAACTCCTCGGTGCGGTAAACCCCCGATCCCATGACACCGGCAACGATGTCACCGCCCACGTAGCTGGAAACGGAGGGAAACACCAGCGCGGAAACGTGGTCGGCCAACTCCAAGCCCAGGCCCATGGCGTCGATCGGCGGGTAAAACGTGGATGCCGGCACGTAAGGCGATCGCCGAATGTAGCGGGGATTCACCTTCAAAAAGAGTTGGGTCATGGTGGTGTTGCCGGCCAGGGTTATGGCGGAAACCTCTCCGGCCTCGATTCCGGCCCGCCGGATAATTTTTCGAATCACGCTGTTGATGGTCTGAAGCACCACCGTGTGCAGCCGTTCCAGGCCCCCGGGCTTTTCAGCGTAAACGATCCGGCTGATCACGTCTTCACCGTAGCTGATCTGACCATTGAATTCCCCGAACTGGGCCAGCACCTCACCGCTGATCAGATCGAGCAGCTGGGCGTAGATGGTGGTGGTCCCGATGTCCACGGCAATGGCGTAGTTGCGGTCGGCCGTGTCGCCGGGTTGCACGTCGATGATGCGGGTTTTGCGGCCTTCGTGAACCGGCCTGGCCAGGGTGGCCGTGATCCGGAAATCGTCCTGGCGCAACGCATCGGGCAGTTTTCGGATGACCGGCAGCTCGACCACCAACCGGTGTTCGTCGTGCTTTAATTTCAAGAAACTCACCAACCGGGTCGCATCGGCCAGGTTGTCCTGGACTGTGGGTGGGGGCAGTTCCAGGTATTTCTTTTCCACGGGCGGCATGAACAGGCCCTTGTCCTTCAGCTCCTCCAGGTTCATTTCCTGGATGCGCGCCGTGCGCCGCGGTGTGGCCTGCATGTTCAGCACAGCCGCATCCACCTCGGACTCGATCGGAATGCGCACCACGAGGTCTTCGACAACATGGCTGCGGCAGGCCAGTCTGTAGCCGTTCTCCACGTCCTGGCGGCTGAGCTTCTCGCTGGTGCCATCCTCGACGCGCCCCTCTTCGATCATGACACGGCATTTGCCGCAGAGTCCTTCTCCGCCGCAGGAGGCGTTCACGTGCACCCCGGCTTCCAAAGCGGCCCGGATCAGAATTTCGCCGGCATCAACTTGAATGTCTTTTTTATGGGGTAGAAAGGTCACTTTCGGCATAAGATGACTGGGCGCTCCTTGGATCGGTTTTAAGTTTTCATTTGGGTGTCAAACGTTCATGGCCCAGGGCCGCCACGGTATATGGAAACCGGTTGTGTCTGTTGAGTCGGTTTTTGTCAGCTAACGTATTTTATCAGTCCGTTCCACGCTTAAAACGTTAAGACCGCCACGATACGTAAGATCGTTGCGCCAGAGTCCGGATGAGCGGGAGACAGGAGCCAACCGTTGGCATCCGCCACTGCCCTTACTCGCGCGGCTCGTCGAAACGGCAGTTAAGCATCAACATCTCGCCGTCGAAGAAGGTCTTTATTTTGAACGGCAGGCTGTTGAAGAGCTTGATCATCCCTTCGTTTTTGTGGGAAGTGTAGGCCATGAATCCGGCAATGCCGTTCTCCCTTGCCGCCACACTGAGTTTGCGCATCAGGATTTTTCCGATGCCTTTGCCCTGAAAATCCTTGCTGATCGAAAAGGCCACTTCGGCCAGGTTCTTGGCCGGGTCGAACAAAAACTCGCCGATACCGACCACACGGCGGAATCCGGGGTCCCCCACAAGTGCCAGAAGGGTCAGATCGTTGACATAATCGATCTGGGAGACCCCTTCGATTTCTTCGAGATTAAACCGCGTTTTTTCGTAAAAAAACCGCGCGACCACATCCTTTTCATCGAGGGCATAGAAATGCTCCTGGATGCGACGAAGATCAACCGGTTTGGCCGGCCGGATGACCACTTCCCGGCCGTCGATCGCGACAGTTTCCTCCAGGTGCACCGGATAGATCCCCTGAAGGGATTCCGTCAGCGACCGCTCGTGGCTGAGCAATCCCAAACTCTTGGCCTCGCGGAACAGGTAGTCGCGAAAATCCGGGTGGGCAATGCTGATCAACGCAATAGCGCGTTCCTGAAGGCTTTTACCGAACAGGTTGACCGCGCCGTACTCGGTCACGACGTGAGAGACGTCGCTGCGGGGAATCACCACGGCCGTGTCGGCCAGCATCATCACGATGCGGCTCCTCTTGCCGTTTCGGTTGGTGGAGGGGAGCATCAGAATCGACTTGCCGTTTTCCGCCTGAGCGGCCCCCCTGACGAAGTCGAGCATGCCGGTCAAGCCGGAAAACAGGTTGGACGGCAGGGCGTCGGCCGCCACCTGTCCGCTCAGGTCGATGGTCATCGCCACATGCATCGACACCATTTTATTATGCCGGGCGATAACGGCCGGGTTGTTGACGTAATCTGACGGGTACAATTCGATGCCCGGATTGTCATGCATGAATTCGTAAAGGCTTTTGCTGCCGATGGCCGTGCTGGCGATGATCTTGCCCTCGTTCAATCCTTTTTTGCGGTTCGTGATCACCCCTCGAGCCGTCAGGTGCATGATCTCGTCGGTGAGATACTGGGTGTGAATGCCCAGGTCGTTTTTTTCCGACAGGGCCAGCATTACGGCCTGGGGGGTGGTGCCGAGCCCGATTTGAATGGTCGAACCGTCGTCCACCAGACGGGCGATGTGCTTGGCGATGATATTGGCCTGCGGCGAGTCCGCCGTTGCCCCGATGGTGAGAAGCTCTTCGTCATGCTCCACGATCACGTCGACATCGTTCACATGCACGAAACTGCGTCCCAGGGTCCGAGGCATATGGGAATTGACCTGAGCGATGACGATATCGGCCGATTGGGCAGCCGCCAGCGTGATGTCGACCGACACCCCCAGACTCATCCATCCGAAATCGTCCGGTGGTGAAACCTGTATCAGGGCGACGTGAATCGGCAGCCGGCGGCTCTTGAACAGTCGCGGCACTGCGGAAAGATGCACGGGGGTGATGAACCGCTTGTTTCTGGCCAGGCCGCGCGGTTTGGCCGAACCGGCGTAAAAAAAACGGATGTTCAAGGCCTCATCCCGTGACTTGTTGGCAATCAGGGACAACGGTGTGCTTTCATAAGCCATCAAACGCACAATCTCGAGATCCGTCAGACGTTCCAAGTCTTCCGACAGCGCCCGAACCAGATGCTGCGGTTCTCCCGAAGAAGCGCCGATAAACACCCGCTGGCCAGGACGAATCAATCCCATGGCCTCCCGGGCCGTTCGTCTGGCGCTGGATGTAATTGTCCGCCCAATATCCGAGTGTCTTCTCCATAAAATCCAATGGCTCCCTGCCGGTCGGCCGTTCCCTTCATCCGACTTTATTATGAGATTTATCCCAATTGTCAACTCCTAATGTATCCGCCACCGCGAATCAAGAAAAACTTGAGTTCAACTGTTCCGATAAGGAAATCTTCACATCGTCGGCAAAACTCTTATCAATTCAGGGCACGTTTGTTTGACTGAATATGTCGATGTATATAAAGGATTTAATCTTGACTCCTCCTCTCTTTTACCTATAGTCCGATGCTCAATGAACGATTTTAAATTTTTTAATGAATCCAATTCACTCCAGGGTGTGTTGCGAGATGAAAATACTCATGACGCTGGCCCGAATCATCGACACGGTTAACGGGTGGATCGGACGGGGGGTCGCTTGGGTGAGCCTCGGTCTGGTTCTGGTGGTCTTCATCGATGTCGTGATGCGCTACCTCTTCAACATCAGTTTCGTTTTCACCCAGGAACTCGAGTGGCACCTGTTCGCCTTTATCTTTCTGATCGGCGCCGGCTACACGCTTCTCAAGGACGGCCACGTGCGGGTCGACATCATCTATCAGCGCCTGACAGGAAAAGGCCGGGCCTGGGTCAACCTGATCGGCGTGCTGTTCTTTCTGTTTCCCGGCTGCATCATGATCATTCTGACCTCCTGGAATTTTGCGCATAATTCCTATTCGATGATGGAAGGGTCCCCGGACCCCGGCGGCATTCGTACCGCTTTATCGTCAAAGGCCTGATCCCGCTCGGATTCAGCCTTCTCTGCTTTCAGGGACTGTCGCTCGGCATCCACAGCCTGCTTCAGATCCTCGGGATCGAATCGGTTAAGGAGGAGGGTGCCTGATGGAATACCTCCCGGCCTGGATGTTTCTGGCGCTGACGATTCTGCTGATGGCCGGCTTTCCGGTCACCTTCACCCTGATGGGGACCGCCCTGGTGTTCGGTCTGATCGGCTTCGGCTGGTCGTTCTTCAACCTGCTGCCCCTGCGGATCTGGGGCGTGATGACCAACATCACCCTGATCGCCGTTCCGCTCTTTGTTTTCATGGGCGTCATGCTGGAGCGCTCCGGTCTGGCCGAGGAACTGCTCGACACCATGGGTCTCTTGTTCGGCCGCCTGCGCGGCGGTCTGGCCATATCCGTCGTGGTGGTCGGCGCCCTGCTCGGTGCATCGACGGGCATTGTCGGCGCCACGGTGGTCACCATGGGCCTGCTGGCGGTGCCGACCATGCTGCGGCGCGGCTATCAGAAGGAGCTGGCCACCGGCACGGTGTCGGCTTCCGGCACCCTGGGGCAGATCATACCGCCGAGTATCGTGCTGGTGCTCATCGGCGACATCGTCGGGGTTCCCGTCGGCAGCCTCTTCATGGGCGCGGTCCTGCCGGGCATGGTGCTGGTCGGTTTGTTCATCCTCTACATCCTGATCATCGCGATCCTCAAACCAAAGTATGCCCCGGCCATCCCCCGGGCGGAGCTGGCCGCCATTTCCACAAAGCAAATGACCGTGAGGGTCATGAAGGCCCTGGTGCCGCCCCTGACGCTGATGATCTGTGTCCTGGGGTCGATTTTCGCCGGCATCGCCTCGCCGACCGAGGCCGCCGCCGTGGGGGCCGTCGGCGCCACCGGGTTGACGGTCGCCAACCGCAAGTTCAACATGACCATCTTGCGCGAAGTGATGCTGACCACCGTCCGGTTGACCTGCATGGTCTTTATCATCCTGTGCGGCGCGGCCGCCTTCGGCCTGGTGTTTCGTGGCCTGGGGGGCGACGGCCTCGTGCGCGAATTCCTCGGAGGTCTGGCCGACAAGTATTCACACAACGCGGTTCTGGCGATCGTCATGGGGCTGATTTTCTGCATCGGTTTCTTCCTCGACTTCATCGAGATCACCTTCATCCACGTGCCGGTGCTGGCCCCGATCATGATCGACTTCGGCTACGATCCGCTCTGGTTCTGCATTTTGATCGCGGTCAACCTGCAGACCTCGTTTTTGACGCCGCCCTTCGGTTTTTCGCTGTTCTACCTGAAAGCGGTGACGCCGCCGAAATCACCACCGGTCATCTGTACCCCGAGCCTCCAGACCCGTGAATGCCCCCCGAGCCGGCGCTCCCGCCTCTTCCACCCGTTCCGCCGGTGTGCGGCGGAGGAACCTTTCCATTGTCGCAGGCGCATAGCGCCGCCGAGGCGGTCAGACACACGAAAAGTATTCGAAGCCAGACCATCCTCGCAAAGTACCAATCTGCATGCCCTTGGTCGAGTTCGAACTCAGTCGTGATCACGCTGGCGTCGTCGCGTGGTCGGCTCCGCGGAAACATTGCGAACATTGCGCTCCCGCGCATGGAGCGCCGATGCGTGTCTCTCCGATTTTGGCACTGCTCCCCTGCGAGCATCCCGGCACCCCCGGAATGCACGCCGTCGAAACCGCGCACACGTTGTGCTAGTCCCGCGCGAAGAAGCCGTAGAGAACCAGCGAGACGAATGGAATCGTCAACCACAGCAGTGGCCAGATCGCGCTCATCTGGGGCTGCTTCGAGGGGTCGCTCCAGTCTTCGGCCCAGCCCCGGCCGGGTGGGCGTGCCGCCGTGGGTTGGGGTGCCGGCGCAATCGGCTCACTTGGCGCGACGGCGGCTTCGGGTGGTGGCGCCAGGGGACCACCGGCTGTGCTGGCAACTGAGCTTCTCTTCAGATTCGCATGCATGACAAATTCCTCCATTCGCCAGCCAACTCGGATGGCGACTCTTCGAACAGACCCGGACGTTCAGGATAGAGAACGAGGTCGTTCGGGAGGTTCGTCGCTGGAACTCGTGACTCTTGCGCCCCGGCAAGTCAGTCGTATTGCGGGGCGTCGGTCGGAAATCATGCTGCGGCGGTACGCCGCCGACCGGGTCAACACACCAGTCGCATGCTGATCAAACGCGGTGTCCACACGCTCGAGAGCTCCCAAGTTGTTCGATTTCCGGGGGAGACGGACCTCCGAGCCTGGCGTTGCTTGGGGGGCGGCCGACAGTAGGGCCGATTGCACCTTCGCGGCAACGCGCTCCAATCGGGGAAGTGGCTGGCTAGGCGAGAGGCACAGAACCGTGTAACCGGCCGAGCCAACGATAAGAACCGCCACTACAAACAGCCGAAACACCGACCGCATGTCCGAAAGATGCATCCGGGCCCGCTCTTTGGCAAGTTGGCTCTCCGGCGCACCATGGCTGGATCGCGCCCGCAGCTACCCAGTCGTGGACCGCACACATTGTGACTTGATCTCCAGCTTCCGATCGTGTTCGGATCGCCGACCAACCGACAGAGGAGGCACCGATGGCAAAGTACGTATTTGTCTACCATGGCGGCAAGAAGCCCAGCACACCCGAAGCGGGGCAGCAGGTCATGGCGGAGTGGGGAGCCTGGTTCGAGAAACTCGGCTCCGCGGTCATCAACGGGGGCCATCCAGTCGGCCCTTCGAAAACGGTCGGACCGGGCGGCAAGGTGCAGGACGATGGCGGTAGCAACCCCACATCCGGCTACAGTTTGATCGAAGCGTCCAGCATCGACGACGCGGTCGAGAAGGCGAAGGGTTGTCCAATCCTCAAGCGCAACGGCAGTATCGAGGTGGCCGAAGCGATGGCGATGTAGGGAACGCCAACGTGGGTCGGGTTGGCTAGAAGTAAAGCTGGATCGCCGGGCCGAGCGTTTGGATCCGTTCGGTGAAGAACTGGCCATTGGGCGAGCGGCCGATGTAGTAGCGGAGGAGGAAGTCGACGCGGTAGCTCGATTCGCCGATCGGATCCAGTGTAATACCCGCTACGAAAGACGCGTCCGGGACCCAATCGGCTTGCTGCCATGACTGCAGGTTCACGGCCACCAACATTTGAAGTCGGCGTTTGGTCTTCGCTGTCACGGGACGAAACTCTGCGCCAAGCTGTAGGGACCAGCGGTCCAGATAGGAAGGATCGCTCCGTACGATGACCGCGGCTCCGCCGTAGACTCTCGCCCAGGCGCGCGGGTCGTACGAGGCCAGCACGCTCAGCTCCTCAAACGAAAGATTGATGCGCTCGACTTGGGTGTTCAAAAGAAGCTCATCGCCGAGGTGCGAGCTCTGGTGCATGAAGCGAGTGATGAACGCCAGCGAATCGAGCGCGTACGTGAACGTGATGCCTCCGAGATAGTCGGCGTTGATGAGGTCGCTCGAGGGGGCCGCTAGATTGAAGACCGCGAAAATGCCGCCCTGAAAACCGATCTCCCAAGCGCCTCGACGGCGCGTGTTGTCCTTCTGAACGATCGCGATGGAGGCCCCGGCCTCGGCAGAGCCGGCATGGGTGAGGTCCGAATCGCCAAGATAATGATTGTAGCCAAGGGTGAATTTGGGCCAGCGCAGGTCGGCGGCGAGCGGCGCAAAGAGGGACACGCGGGGGAACACCCGCACCGGCTGCGCCTCGACGGACTGCGCCGACGCTGTGCTCAACGGCGTCGTGAACAGGGCGGAGAGAACAACGAGCCGACGCAGGTTGGCGTTTGCCATAGGGGCGACGATAACGGTCAGGCCGTTTGGGGCAAGGCGCCGAACTCGGTAGTTCTTACCTGCCACCCGATTACGCCACCGAGCTGTCGTGGTACAACGGCCAGAGGAGCCCGGTCGACCTCGCCCATGCAGAGCCACTTCTTCAATCGCTATTTCGAGTTCGACCCTTTGCTCGATGAATCGGAGGCGCGCTCGCTGGTTCAGCTCTGCGAGGACTTCGGTAGCTACGGAATGTACTCCGAGGAGGGCCTCAACGAAGGGATCGGCGAAGGCCTTCCGCAGCGCTTCGACGCCGCCTTCAATTTCGTGCGCACCGGCGGACGTCTAGGGCTTCGCGACACCGACCTCGGGACGCTCGTCGCGCGGACGAACTACTTTCGCGAAACCTACGCGTACGGCGCTCAGATTTTCGCACCCGGGATCGAAACGTTCTACCACAACCAGCGCCTCATTGACGCGGCCCAACAAGTATTCGATCGCCCGATCGTCGAGCCTGCCATCGTCTATGCGAACATCTTGCTGCCAGGGCAGGAGCTCGCCGTCCACACGGACGTGCCCGAGTTCCGCGGCCTCAATCGGACGCTCCACCCGCAATGGCTCATCGTCGTTGCGCACCACGCGGGGCTGTTCGATGAGTATCGGATGCCCATCGCCACCGCCGTCTCTTGGTATCAAGACACCGAGGGCGGGGAGTTCGCGTTCTACCCGAATGGCACTGACGGTGCGGCCCGAGCCCATGACGTGCACTTCAACACGGCGGTCATCATGGACACCGACAGCGTTTTTCATGGTGTCGATCGCGTGGCGGAAATCGACCGGCCCATGCCTAGGTTTCTCCCTCGCATGCGGGTTCATGCCGAAGGTGGAGGCAACTGGGTCGTACGGGATGGCGAAGAGGAAGTCGGCCGCTACCGATGGGACGACATGCGTTTCTCCGTCTCCTGGAAGGCCTACTGCTTCCGAGATGAAGCCGAGCGTAACGCCTGGCGCGACCACAGCCGGGACTTGCAGACAGACACCGTTCTGCAGACGTTGTGCGACGACCTCCGCGAGCGGGGACGCATCGGAAAGGAACTCCCTCCCAACCGTGAGCTGGCCGAGATTCTCGTCGACGAGTACGTGAAGTTTCCCCCGCCCACGCGTTAGATGCAAAAGAGGTCAGAGGCCCCTTCTTTTAGGCGGCTCGGGTGGTGCCGAGTTTGTTGGCTTCGTCTACGAAGAGGCGGCGTTCGGCGTTGACCAGCTCGAGGAGCTGCTTCTGGTCCATCAGCTCCGCGTCGAGGAGGGCGCGCATGTAGCCGTCGGCGTAGCCGCGCGCCTGAGCCAGCGTGGCGTAGTTGGCCCCGCTGAAGCGAGTTTCAATCGTCTTTCGCACGAGGCCGCGCAGGGTTCCCTTGAGCTGGTCTAGGTTCATGGCCGTTCCTTCCTAAGACCGCAGTGTCGATTTCGGGCGGCTGGGGTCAAGAAAACGGCGAGCTAGAAACAGGTGAGCTCTCGGAAGTCTTCGATACGCTTCTCGAGGCGTTTGCGCCGGTCGGATCCGACACCGCGCAGCTCTCCCAGATATGCGACGCGAGGACGATTAGTGTGGGACCATCGGTCGCGCCTCATAGGATTCTACTCTAGTCTGCGAGCGCGAACGGCCCGTGGGAGGTCCGCTGATTTTGAGACGCACGAAGTACGAGCCTGCATCGACGCCGGTCGACAGCGCTTCCCCAGAGCGCCATGAATCGTCATTGTGGCCGCTGCTCTTCGCGACGCCTGTATTCCTGTTGGTTGCTGCCTATCATCTGGGCCCCGAACGATTCCACTCCGATGATCGCCCTTGGATCGACGCGGCAAGAGGTGGGCTCACCAGCGGCCTCGTCTCATCCGATCCATACGGGCACTTCCGTCCGGTCTTCCATGCGTGGGTTTGGGCGCTCGATACCGTCGGCGTGTCGAGTCCGGCCGGATTTGGGTTCGTCGGTCTAGGCCTGCAGCTGATCTTGGTCGCCCTCACCTTTGCGGTCTTTCGCGCCTTCGTTGGATCGCAGGGCGCATCAGTTGGCGCTGCTCTCGTCGCGATTCATCCGGTCCGGCAAGACCACTGGTTCTGGATCTGCACCCAGATCGATTTGTTGTGCCTGATCTTCATCATGGCCGCTGTGTGGCTCGCCGTGCGCTTCGTGCGATCGCCGGGCTCTACAGTGTGGCTCGTAGCGCTCGCGGCCGCGACGTTCGCCGGTGCGTTGACCAAAGAGAGTGCGCTTGCGATTCCTTTCGTGGTATTTCTGCTGCCCTCGCCAAAAGCCAACCTCCGGTCGCGTGCCCTCGCGGCGGGCGCCGCGGGTCTGGGGGCCTTGGCCGCGGTCGTCGCCACCACGGCCGTCCTGGATGGCATCGGGGGGCACACCAGGGCGTTACTGCAGGCCCCTGACTATCTTCGTCTCACCCGATTTTGGTTGCGCGTGATTGTACCATTCGACTGGCGCACGCTTTGGTACCAGTTCCAGACGAGGCAGTCGCTGACACCGTTTTGGCCCGTGGTGGCTCTGGGGATGAGCGGATTGGCGGCAGCCGCATACGGGATTGCCGCGTGGAAGACGCGCCGAATGGCAACCACCTGGCTTTCCGTGGTTCTGGCGGTCTGGGCGGCCGCGATCTGGTCTCTTCACGAGCCGGATCGGAGTCTCGGAATCGCCGCGGTCAGCCTTGCTGGACTCCTTGCGGGCATACTTCAAGCCACGCCGACACGAACCACAGTACTGGTGATGTTGGCGGTTTCCGCCCTCTGGGCGCCTAGGTGGTGGCACTGCACCACGGTATGGCGGGCCACGGATCGACACGGGGAACACCTGGAGGCCTCGCTTGCCGAGTGGCGGGGGCGCGTGACACGCGATGTGCAACTCGTCGTGTTGGGAACGCCATACGAGATCGCGGACATCGGCCAGCCCGAGCGGATCTTCGAGCTCGACCATTGCGCTTCTCGCGTTCTGAAAATCAACCAGGCTGCGACCGAGTTTCCAGCGGCAATCTACGCGCCAACACCTGCAGGCATGATTGGCGTCTACAACCGCGGGCAAGCATCGTTCGGCTCGTGCGAGACGAATCTCGAGATTCATGGCGCCGTCGAAGGCGTCCTCTCGGATCACGCGATTCGGGCTCGGACATGCGACGAGATAGGTATGCTGACGTCAGTGGTGGTGGACCCGTCGCAACTCGCGATAGAGACCGCTGCATCCAAGGACTCGTGCGACGGTGCGGTCCTGCTTCGTTGGACCGGCACCGAGTTGCTCGAGCTCAGGAGTCCGCTCGAACGGCTTGAGCGAACCGCGCCCCGTCCTCACCGCGACTGACGTGTGGTGCACACGGTCGGTAGCTAACCTCGTCCTTCTTCGAATCGCTGCTCAGCAGCCCTTCTCAAACACGAGTATGTTGCCCTGCGCGGCGCGGTATCCATGACCTCGCGAAGCCCAGCGTCGGTTGAACGCGTGAACGGTGCGTTTGAGAGAGCGGGTCGGTAAAGAAGTGAAGATTTCTGTGAACATGCCGGGAAAACGGCTGACCAGCTGCAATCCGCGCTCGTCGTAGAATCGCATTAGCCAATCCATGTCGGTCTTGCGGACCATCAAGCCTCCCGAATCGTATTCGTGCCATTCCTCGATGCCCCGCTCGTTCCGGTTTCGCGAGGGCAGCTGGCGGCCGAGGGTCTTCTTGACGAGGCGCAGCGTGGGCTCCCAGAACCGGACGTGCAGCGAGTCCACGCTGTTTTCTGCGATGACCAAGCGACCTCCCGGTTTGAGGACGCGCGCGAGCTCCTCAAGCGCCGTTTCGAGCTCCGGAATATGCATCAGAACGCCAAAACAGTGAACGAAGTCGAAAAAACCGTCATCGAACGGGAGGTCCAGCAGATTGCCTTGCTGCAGCGCGATGGCGTCGGCGACCCCCGCAGCCTGGCTGTTCGCGCGCCCGTGCCGCAGCGCGGCCTCGGAAAAATCTACGCCTGTGACCTGAAGCCCTCGGCGGGCCAACCGCACGGCATGAACGCAGTACCCGCAGCCCGCGTCCAAAATCGTTTGGCCGGGCGCCGCGCCAAGTGCCGCGACGATCCGATCGAAAATGAGCTCGTAGACAGGCTCGGTGTCTTCGTTGAAGTAGTCGGACTCCCACTGAGCGTGAATCGGCTCTTCGCCTAGGAACGTTTCGGATTGTTCGGTTCGACTGGGCATGCCTGAACACCGCAGGTTCTCGCTACTCGAACGGGAATCATCGCAGGTCCTATGCGCGGGATCAATTCCGGCCTAGCTTGGGATGGACGAGCATCTGCTTTGCGCTGGCTTGGGGGCAGCTATCACTAAGCCGAATTGCCCGATTTGTCTCCGCCGGCGGCGCGGGTGCTTGTTCCGAAGACAACGCGCTTCGCGATGACAGCTTTCGGTGGTCCTAGGTCGTCGCAAAGGGTTCGCAGCGTCAGTTTCGGCCGCTAGGGTCAAGAAAACGGCGAGCTAGAAACAGGTGAGCTCTCGGAAGTCTTCGATACGCTTCTCGAGGCGTTTGCGAGTGAGGTCTTTGAGAGCGCCGATGCCGACGTCTTGCACGCAAAACGACGCAGTCGCGGAACCGCAAATCACCGCCTGGCGGAGGTCCGTGTGTCCGTTCTCCGCGAGGTAGCCGAGGAAGCCACCGGCAAACGAGTCGCCCGCGCCAGTCGGATCCGACACCGCCTTGAGCGGATAGGCGGGGGCACAGAAGATGTCTTCCTCGAGGAACAGGAGCGCGCCGTACTCGCCGCGCTTTACGATCACCGTTTCAGGACCGAGCGCACGCAATGCCTCGGCGACGGCGAGCGGATGGTGGAACCCTGTCAGTTGCCGAGCTTCCTCTTCATTGATGACGAGAATGTCCACGCGCTTGAGGAGCTCTTTGAGCGGATCGAGGGCGGTGTCGATCCACAGGTTCATCGTATCGGCGACGACGAGCTTGGGATTTTGGACTTGGTCGAGCACGTGAAGCTGAAGCTGTGGGGCGATATTACCCAGCATCACGAACTCGGAATCCCGAAACGAAGCCGGAATCTTCGGGTTGAAGTCGGCGAACACGTTGAGGTCTGTGTGAATCGTTTCGCGCGACGTGAGGTCGTGGGAGTACCGGCCTTCCCAGTGGAAGGTCTCTCCGTTGGCGACTTCAAGTCCGGTGGTGTCGATGCCTCGGCTGCGGAGCATGTCCATTGCCTCACGAGGGAAGTCCTTGCCGACGACCCCGACCAGGCGAACCGGCGCGAGCTGACATGCGGCGAGCGACGCATAGGTCGCAGAGCCGCCGAGAATTCGGGCGTGCGACCCGAGGTGATTGTGAATGGTGTCAAAAGCGACGGAACCGACGACGAGGAGGGAGGACATGATGCCTTTCAGGGTAGGTACTTGCCGATGAGTGGCCGCAGCTTGTCTCGTGCGGCCGCAGAGATCGAATCGGGGCTGGTAAGGATAGCTCCGGCCAGGGCCGAGGTCGCGGGGCGTTCGGTGGGGTCCGGCACCATTTGTGCGATTTCCACGATGATTTCCTTCGCTTTTGCGACGTTTCGCTGCATCACGGCGATGACTGCACTGACCGTGACCGCATCGTGTCCTTCGTGCCAGCAGTCGTAGTCGGTCGCCATCGCCAGCGTCGCGTACGGCATTTCGGCTTCTCGGGCCAGTCGCGCCTCGGGCAAGTTCGTCATCCCGATGACCGACACGCCCCAGGATCGGTAGAGCTCCGATTCGGCACGTGTCGAAAACTGCGGACCCTCCATGCACAGGTAGACGCCGTCCTCATGCACAGTTGCCCCCGTCCGTTTTGTGGCTGCAGTGAGAGCCGACGCGAGCTGAGCGTCGATCGGCTCCGCGAACCCCACGTGTGCAACCACCCCGTCATCGTCGAAGAACGTGTCGACGCGATGCCGAGTGCGGTCGATGAACTGGTCGACGACGATCATGTCTCCCGGATGGATGTCCTCTCTCATCGACCCCACCGCCGACACGCTGAGAATCTGCTCCGCGCCTGCCAACTTCAATGCGAGGACGTTGGCTCGGTAGTTAATGCGATGAGGTGCGATGTGGTGACCACGCCCGTGCCGAGGCAAAAACAGCAATCGGGTGCTTCCGATCGTACCGGCGATGATCGCATCCGAGGGTGTTCCGAACGGGGTCGTCACGTTCAACTCTTCCACGTTGCTCAGACGTTCGAGCTCGTAGAGCCCGCTTCCTCCGATGACGCCGAGTGTTCGTTGGATTTCGCTCACTTCGCGTGACTTTTGCCGGTGGGCAACCGTTTGAATATGTCGGCCCATCCTGTCGAATCGGCATAGCCGGGTTCGTGTGGAGTGCAAACCTTCCCGCGAGGCGAGATTGACACCCAAGCTTGCGAGAGTACCATGGCCTCAACTGCGCGAAACTGTGAGTGAAACCGTTCTTGGGTCGACACGATGTATAAGCTCGTCATCTCGGACGACGAAGGTCATGCGACCGTCGTGCCGCTCGCGCGCGACGAGATCACGATCGGGCGTCAAGAGGGCAACACGATCCGCCTCACCGAGCGGAACGTGTCGCGGAGTCATGCGCGAATCCTGAAGCGCAACGGCTCTTACGTTGTCGAGGATCTCGGCTCCTACAACGGCGTCACCCTCAACGGAGAACGGATCGATTCGAGGGCGGAGCTTACGGCGGGAGATGCGATCGTCATCGGCGACTATGGCTTGGCCTTTCAGCCCGACGTCATCGCAACCGCCAATACGATTCCTTCGCCGAAGCCCAAGAGCCAGCCACCGCCGCGATTGGTCGTCCTGAGCGAGCCGGCCGTGGGGGCGGAGTTCACCTTGTCCAAACCAGCTCTTCGCATCGGTCGCGATGAGCGTCTCGACATTTGGATCAACCACAAATCGATCTCCCACGAACACGCAGAGGTTCAGGTCACCAACGGCAAGGTCACGGTTTTCGATCTCGAAAGCGTCAACGGGATGCGCGTCAATGGTGTCAAGGCATCCCGCGCCATTCTCGAATCGGGAGACGTTCTCGAGCTCGGTGAGGTCCGGTTTCGATTCGTGCCGCCGCAAGGCGCCCGCAGTTTGGAGGCGTTGCCAGATGCGGAGCCCGAGAAGAGCTCCTCGAGCTGGGCGCGAAAGCCACTGTTCGCGATCGGGGTCGATCGGCCTGTTGGTCCTTGCGGCGGCCGGCGCTGTGCTCACGACGATGCGCGGAACCCCCGGGGCTCTCTTCGGGGGAGAGGGTGCGGCTGATGCGCTCGCCGACCCGGTAGTGCTGACCCCGAGCCGATCCGACGCGCCGCGTTGCCTTCCGAGGGCGGACTCCTAGGCGAGCCGGACAGCGATCACGATCCCACTGAACAGGAAGACAGCCCAGCAGTCGACGAGCCGCGAGAATGGGAAGGCCACTTCGGCTCGTGCGCGACAGGCCATGGCCGGCGGGCGACTCGACCTCGCGCATTCGATCGCGGATGAACTCCCCGAAGACAGCGTCCTACGCGAGACGCCGGAGTTTGAGGAAATTCGATACCGGTACACGCAAGCCCACATCCATGCGGGCGAGCTCGCACTCGAAGAGGGGGACGGTGAGGTCGCCAGCGCCGAGGCCAGACTCGTACTGGAGCTCAAGGGCACCACCCCAAAGCAGCGCCAGGATGCCAGACGGCTCCTGAGAGGCGCCCGCAATCCCAAGCGAGCCCCCTAGGCGGTCCGATGTCTGTCCCGAGTGCACGCAGGGTCGCAGAATCTTGATTAATGGGCGGCGCCCATGACAGACTGAGAGTGGGTGTTTGGGGGAACACAGTCTTGGTGGGGTCCGTCCGTGCGGCGCGCATGGCTCTTCGCGCTCGTTCTCGTGGCGTCGGGTTCGCCGCGCGTCGTGAGCGCGCAGGAGGCGACCCTCCACGGCGGCGGCATGGACCTGCACCTCTTCCGTCCTGCCATAGACACGCGGGGCTACTTCACCGTCAACGGGACGGAGGTCATGCCCCACAAGGAGTTCAGCTTCGGTCTAGTCCTCGGTTTGCCGCCATCGTCATCGGCATCGCCATGTGGCTCGTCCTCAACAAGACCCGGTTGGGAATGCTGGTGCGCGCAGGTGTCGATGACCGCGAAATGCTCGCGGCCTCCGGCGTTCGCATCCAGTACATTTTCCTCGCCGTGTTCGCTTTCGGCGCGGGCCTTGCAGGTATGGCGGGGATCGTCGGCGGCACGTTCCAGTCGTTGTCGCCGGGCGAGGACACGCGGTTCCTGCTGGCAAGCCTCGTGGTCGTGATTGTGGGCGGCATGGGCTCAATCCCCGGCGCTGCAATCGGGGCGCTGATCATTGGTCTCTCCGAGCAACTGGGCCTCGTCTATGCGCCAACCTACTCGGTGGTGTTCACGTTCCTGATCATGGCTGCCGTGCTGGCTTTCCGGCCGCAAGGCCTGTTGGGGCAGAGGTAGGCAATGGCGCTGGTTGACACGAGCAAGACTGTCATCCAGCGCAGCTGGTTCGAGCGCATTCCCATGCCGTGGTGGGCCCTCGCACTGGTGCTCCTGACCATGCCTGTCTGGGCAAACGACTTTATCCTGTTCCAGGTCATGGGCTGGACGTTCATCCTTGGCATGATCGCGCTGTCGCTCATGTTCCTCGCCGGCTACGGCGGCATGGTCAGCCTGATCCAGATGTCGGTTGCGGCGATGGGCGGCTACATGGTCGCGATCTTCGGCACCTCGGGCATGACGGCGATCAGCATGGGGCTGCCCTGGTGGCTCTACATCCCCATCGCCATCGTGATCGCGGCGACGTTCGGCACCATGGTTGGTGCGCTGGCGGTGCGGACGGAGGGTATCTACACGATCATGATCACCCTGGCGATTGCTGCGGCGTTCTTCTATTTCACGCGGCAGAACTACACGATCTTCAACGGCTATTCCGGGTTCAATCTGGTCGTGCCGCCGATGCTGTTCGGCGTCGACTGGCGCCAACCCGTGCCATTCTATTACCTCTCGCTCGGGTGCGCGGTGATCTGCTACGCGGCAGTTGTCTACGTCTCCCGCGCGCCGTTTGGCCTGGCGCTGCAGGGGTGCCGGGACAACCCGAGACGGATGGCGGCTCTCGGCTTCAACGTTACGGCGCACCGGGTGGCGGCCTACACCTTTGCCAGCGTCATCGCGGCCATCGGCGGCATCCTGCTCGTCTGGCAGAATGCACAGATTGCGCCGGGCACGGCAGGCATTCCGGCCGTCATTGATGTTCTGGTCATCGCGGTCGTGGGCGGCATTGCCCGGCCAATCGGGCCGTTCATCGGGGCATTGGTCTACGTGTTGCTGAGGACCTTCTCGCCAGATGTACTGATGGGTTTCGGGATGTCGGGTGAACGCTTCAAGCTGCTGATCGGCCTGGGTTTCCTGGCGGTGGTGTTCTTCTCGCCTGACGGCGTTCTCGGTCTGTGGGAGCGCTGGCGGGCCCGCCGCGCACGGCTGCGCGATCCGCTGACAGGAGGGGCAGAATGACCCTCGTCGACGACACGTCCGCCGCCGAACGGCTTGGCTCCGTCAGCTCCGGCAGCGCGATTGAACTCAGGGGCGTGACCAAGATGTTCGGCGCGCTCGCAGCGATTGCGGACATCACGCTGACGGTGCGCTCAGGCGAGCGGCGGGCGGTCCTCGGGTCGAACGGGGCAGGCAAGACTACACTGTTCAACTGCGTGACCGGGGATTTCCTGCCGACGAGCGGCACGATCCGGCTGTTCGGCGAGGACGTGACGCAGTTCCCTGCCTATGAGCGCATCCGGCGAGGACTGCGGCGTACCTACCAGATCAGCCTGCTGTTCAACGGGCTCACGGTGGCGGACAACGTCTATCTGGCCTGCCGGGGGGTGTCGCGCGGGCGGTTTTCGTTCATCAGGCCCCGGGAGAACGACACGCTTGTGAGCCGTGCGGATGAACTGATCGACGCCGTTCACCTGACCAGGTGGCGCGATACGGCGGTGGCCAATCTCAGCTACGGCCAGCAGCGGCAGCTCGAGATTGCGCTGGCGCTGGCAGGCGCGCCTCGGGTCATCCTGTTCGATGAACCTGCAGCGGGTCTGTCGCCGACTGAACGCGCCGAACTGATCGCCATCCTGAACGGCCTGCCAAAGCATATCGGCTACATCATCATCGAGCACGACATGGACGTCGCCCTGCGCGTGGTCGAAAGCGTGACGATGATGCACAACGGCCGCATCTTCAAGGAAGGAACGCCGGAAGAAATCGAAAACGACCAGGAGGTGCAGGAACTGTACCTGGGAGACGGCCGTGAGTGAGCGCCGCGACACCAGCCGTAGCGGCCCCGCCGTGCTCGAGGTCCGGGGCCTGAACGTCTACTACGGCGCATCGCATGCGCTGCAGGGCGTTGATCTCAGGCTGGAGTCCGGCGTGCTGTCTGTCGTTGGCCGAAACGGCATGGGCAAAACCACGCTTTGCAAGACCATCATGGGGATGGTGCCTGCCGCGTCCGGTTCCATCAGTTTCCAGGGGCAGTCGTTGCTGGGGCGGTCGTCTGCCGACATTGCGCGGATGGGCATCGGTTACGTGCCGCAGGGCAGGCGGCTTTGGCGGTCGCTGACCGTCGACGAACACCTGAAGATGGTCGAGAAAAAGGGCGGGGCGTGGAGTTCGGAGCGGATCTACACTACTTTCCCACGGCTGGCCGAGCGCAAGCGAAACGGCGGCGCGCAGCTTTCTGGCGGCGAGCAGCAGATGCTGGCCATCGCGCGCGCTCTGCTGGCCAATCCCCGGCTGCTGATCATGGACGAGCCGACCGAGGGCCTTGCCCCGGTGATCGTGGCACAGGTCGAGGAGATGCTGCTGACGCTCGCCGCCGAAGGCGAGATGGACGTACTCGTGATCGAACAGAACATCGGCGTCGCCTGTGCGGTGGCCGAGCGCGTGGCGATCATGGTGAACGGGCGGGTCAACCGCATCGTGCCGGCGCTCGAACTGGCCGCAGACCGCGCCCTTCAGCAACGGCTTCTGGGTGTCGGCCGGCATGCGCATGATGATGCGCCGGAGACGGCGGAAACACAACCGGATGAGCAGGGCGCAGATGCTGCCGCCCAGCCGAAGGGGCCGCGGTCTATCAAGGTCTACAAGTCCAACCCGAAGCCACCGACACGCTGGTCTGCTCCGGCACCAGTGGCGCAGATCGAGCTTGCGGCGCGCGTCCTGACGACAGGCTTGCCCACCGCGAGCGGGGTCGAGGCCGAGCTGCGGCCACTGGCTGCGCGCGGCGAGAAGGTGGTGCTGGTGGCTGGAACGCTGGACACCAAGGGTGATGAACTGCGCTATATGCGCGACCTGATCCGCGCCGCCGGGCTGCCGGTGAGGATGGTGGATCTGTCGACCAGCGGTGGCCATTCCGGGGCCGAGATACCGGCGCACCAGATTGCCGCGTTCCATCCGCGCGGTGCTGCGGGTGTCTTTACCGGCGACCGGGGGCAATCGGTGGCGGGCATGACCATGGCCTTCGCCAACTGGATGGCGCGGCAGGACGGCGTTATGGGCGTACTCTCTGCGGGTGGATCGGGCGGCACAGCGATCGTGGCACCGGCCATGCGCGCACTGCCGGTGGGCGTGCCGAAGCTGATCGTGTCGACCGTCGCCTCGGGCGAGGTGTCGAAGTACGTCGGTCCCTCCGACATTACCCTGATGCCATCGGTCGCTGATGTGCAGGGCCTCAATGCGATCACGGGCGAGGTGCTCGCCAACGCTGCAAACGCAATGATCGGCATGGTGAAGGCGCGGCAGGGCGCACCTGCCCGGCAGACGGCGAAACCGGCAATCGGGCTGACGATGTTCGGCGTCACCACGACGGCCATCCGCCAGATCTCGAAGGACCTGGAGTCTGACTATGACTGCCTGGTCTTCCACGCGACCGGGATCGGCGGTCAGGCCATGGAGAAGCTGATCGACGGGGGCAAGATCGAAGGCGTGATCGACCTCACGACGACTGAAATCTGCGACATGATGATGGGCGGCGTGTTTCCTGCAACCGGTGACCGCTTCGGCGCCATCATCCGGCGCAAGATGCCCTATGTCGGATCTGTCGGCGCGCTCGACATGGTGAATTTCGGCGCACCCGAGACCGTGCCGGACAAGTACCGGGGCCGTGTCTTCTACAATCACAATCCGCAGATAACGCTGATGCGTACCGCGCCCGAGGAGAACACGCGCATGGGCCGGTTGATCGGCGGGCGGCTGAATGAAATGGAAGCCCCTGTCCGCTTCTTCCTGCCAGAGGGCGGTGTCTCGGCGCTGGATGCGGCAGGCCAACCCTTCGACGACCCGCAAGCGCGCCACGCACTGTTCACCGCACTTGAGGACACTGTGCGCCAGACGGCGGCGCGCCGTCTGATCCGGCTGCCCTACAACATCAATGAGCCGGAATTCGCTGCCGCCGTGGTGTCCGCCTTCCGCGAGCTTCACGACGGGCGGCTTCCCAAGCTCAGAAGGGTGCAGAAATGATTGACCGGCAAAGCATATTGTCGCGCTTTCGCGACATGGTGGCGAAAGGGGTACCGATTGTTGGCGGCGGGGCAGGCACCGGCCTTTCCGCCAAGTGCGAGGAAGCAGGCGGCATCGACCTGATCGTGATCTACAATTCAGGGCGCTACCGGATGGCCGGGCGGGGCAGCCTTGCGGGCTTGATGCCCTACGGAGACGCAAACGCGATCGTCGTGGAAATGGCGTCCGAGGTCCTGCCCGTGGCCCGCAAGACGCCGGTGCTGGCTGGCGTCTGCGCGACCGACCCGTTCAGGCTGATGGACAAGTTCCTCGACGAGTTGAAGAGGATCGGCTTTGCGGGCGTCCAGAACTTCCCGACGGTTGGCCTGATCGACGGCACCTTTCGCGCCAACCTCGAAGAAACGGGAATGGGCTTCGGGCTGGAAGTCGACATGATCCGAATGGCCCGCCAGAAGGACTTGCTCACCACGCCCTACGTCTTTGGCGAGGACACCGCCAGGGCGATGGCGGAAGCGGGCGCGGACATTATCGTCTGCCACCTGGGCCTGACCACGGGGGGCTCCATCGGGGCAGAAACGGCGCTGACGCTCAAGGACTGCCCGGCATTGGTAGATGCCTGGTCCGAGGCCGCGCTGAAGGCCAACCCGGACGTCATGGTCCTTGTGCATGGCGGCCCGGTCGCCACGCCCGGGGATGCCGAATTCATTCTGAAAAGCACAGCGAACTGCCACGGTTTCTATGGCGCATCCTCGATGGAGCGCTTGCCGGCCGAGGTCGCGCTGACAGAACAAACGCGCGCTTTCAAGGCCATCAGGGGCCGTTGACGTGCATCGTGTGGAGGTAATGGCATGAGTGGCCAACTAATCGGACAGCTGATCCTCTGGCTCATCGTGGCGGTGGTGGTCATCGCCATCATCTACTGGGTCATGCAGTGGCTATACCGGCGCTCGACAAAGGAAGTCGCGTTCGTCAGGACCGGCTTCCTCGGTGAGAAGGTGGTGATCGACGGCGGCGCTTTCGTCTGGCCGATCATCCACGACACGACGCCGGTCAACATGAACACCCTGCCACTTGCCGTGAAACGCACCCGCGAGGAAGCGCTGATCACCAGGGACCGGATGCGCGTGGACGTGGAGGCTGAATTTTACGTCCGTGTCCGTTCCGACAAGGCGTCGGTGTCGAAGGCGGCCTCTACGCTGGGCCGCCGGACGCTGGAGGCGCAGAACCTGCACGGTCTGCTCTCGGGCAAGTTCGAAAGTGCGCTGCGTGCCGTCGCCGCCGAAATGGACATGGGCGAGATGCACGAGAACCGCGGTGCCTATGTTGCCCGCGTCAAGGAGCAGGCGCAGGAGGACCTCGAGAAGAACGGGCTGGAACTGGAAAGCGTGGCGATCATCGACATCGACCAGACGGCGCTGGAGTATTTCAACCCGTCGAACCGGTTCGATGCCGAGGGCTTGACGTCGCTGATCAAGGATATCGAGGAACGCCGCAAGCTGCGCAACGATATCGAGCAGGACTCGATGATCAAGATCCGCTCGCGCAACCTCGAAGCAGAAAAGCATGTCCTTGAGATCGAGCGTGAGAGCGAGGAAGCGCGCCTGAGTCAGGAGCGCGACGTCGAAACCCGCCGTGCGCAGCAGCGCGCGGAACTGGCGCGCGAGCGCGCCGAGCGCGAGACCGAGGCAGAGTCGGCCCAGATCTCGGCCCAGGAAGCGATAGAAAAGGCCCGGATATCGAACCAGCGTTCCGTGGCCGAAGCACGCATAGCGTCGGAGCGGTCGGTCCGCTCGCACGAGATTGCCCGCCAGAGGGAAATCGATGCCGAGGAGATCGCCGCCCGCGAAGCGACCGATACGGCACGCATCCTCCAGGAACGCGCGGTCAACGAGGCCCGCATCCTGAACGAGCAGGAGACGGAGGCCAAGGAGATCGAGCGCAAGCGCATCGTCGAGGAGGCCGAGATTGGCGCCCGCGAGGTGATCGAGCGCGCCCGGATCACGCAGGAGAAGGCGCTGTCTGAAGCCCGCATCGCCAAGGACCGCGAAACGCAGGCACTGGAGATCGAGCGGCAGAAGTCGACCCGCGACGCCGAGATTGCGGCGAACGAGGCAAACGAGAAGCGCCGCATGGCCCAGGACCTGTTGCTGGCGCAAACCCGGATCAAGGGCGAGGAGGACATCCGCCAGCGCGAGATCGCCCGCCAGATGGCACTGGACGAGGCAGAGATCGCTGCACGTGAGACCATCGAGCGGATGCGCATCCTTCAGGATGCCCAGATCAGCGAAACCCGGATATCCGAGGACAAGCGTATCCGCGAGCTGGAAATCGAACGCAAGCAGGCCGTGGATGCAGCCGAGATCGCCGCGAGCGAAGCGGTGGAATCTGCCCGCATTGCCCGCGAGAAGCAGATCGCCGCGACCCGTATCGAGGCGGACGGCGAGACCAGCAGTCGCGAGATTGCCCGCAACCAGGCCATTGACGAAGCACGTGTTGCCGCCGATGAAGCGGTCGAACAGGCCCGCATCGCCCAGAAGCGCGCGCTGGATGCAGAGCGTATCGCTGCCGACCAGGATGTGCGCGTCAAGGAAATCGAGCGCGATCGCCAGCTGGAATCTGCCGAGATTGCCCGTCGCGAGGCTGTGGAAACGGCACGCGTCGCCGCAGAACTGGCGCTGGAACAGGAGCGTATCGCCAGCCAGAAGGCCCGCGAGGTGACGGATATCGCCCGCCGGCGGATCGTGGAGCAGGCCGAGGAACAGCGTGTCGTGGAACTGGCCGAGACCAAGGCGCAGCGCGCTGCGGCCGAAGCCAATGTCAAGGAAGCCGAGATCATGGCCCGGCGTGCCATCGAGGTGGCAGAGGTTGCCCGCGAAAAGGCGCTGGAAACCGCGCGGCTTGAACGCCGGCGTGCGCTGGAGCAACTCGAGGTCGCTCGTGTGCAAACCCTCCGCGAGGCGGAAATCGCCAGCCAGGAGGAGATCGAGCGGGCGAGGGTGGCCTCCGAACGTGGCCTCGACGAGATCCGGATCGACCACGAGACCGTGCGCCGCCGCCTGGAAGTCACGCGCGAACAGAATGTCGAGACAGCGCAGATGGAAAAGGCCATCGTGCTCTACCAGAAGTCGCTGGAGGAAAGTGCTGCCCGCGCCGAGGCCGATGTCGCCCGTGCCAAGGCTGCCGTGGCCGAGGAGAAGGTCAAGACGGTTCGCGAAACCGAGGCTGCCAACCGCCGCAAGTCCATCGACGTGACGATGGCCGAGAAGGCGGCAGAAGAAGCAAAGCTCATTGCCGAAGCGGAGAAGGTCCGCAGGGCTGTCGAGGCCGAGGCCCAGAAGCTCATCAACGAAGCCGAGAACGTGCTCACCGACCCGGCCCGCGCATCGCTGTTCCGCCGGAAACTGCTGGAGCATGTGGAGGGTATCGTTGCAGCGTCGGTCAAGCCGCTCGAGAAGATCCAGGACATACGCATCATGCAGCTCGATGGCATGTCCGGCGGCCTTGGCGGGGGCGGCGGCAGTCCGACCGACGAGGTCATCAACTCGGCCCTGCGCTACCGGGTGCAGGCGCCGCTGATCGAACTCGCTCTTGTCCGACATCGGCATCGACGGTGGCGGCATCGCAAAGCAGGGCGGGCTGATCCGCGAGGCGTCCGACATGCAGCGCATCTCGGATGCCGTGCAGAAGGGTGCGGCCAAGGGTAGTGGGGAAGGTGGTTCACCGAAGGGCGATGAACCTTCCACCGGCGGACGGGGCAAGAAATAAATGCCACGTGTATATGTCTCATCGGTTATCGACGCGCCTGCGGCAAGGGTCTGGGAGCGCGTGCGCGACTTCAACGCCCTGCCACGCTGGCATCCCCGCATCCGCGACAGCCGGATCGAGAATGGCGAGCCATCCGACCGGGTGGGCTGCATTCGCGACTTTCACCTGCAGAACGGTGACCGGATCCGGGAGAAGCTCCTGGGCCTGAGCGACTACGACATGTTCTGCACGTATTCGATCCTCGAAAGCCCGATGCCGCTGACCGACTACATCGCCACGATCCGGCTGACGCCGGTTACGGATGGAAACAGGACCTTTGCGGAGTGGACCGCCGAATTCGAGTGCGACGATGCTGCGGCCGAAGGCCTGGTCAACGGCATCGGCACGGATGTCTTCCTGGCGGGCTTCGCGGCCCTGCAACGTAGCCTGGTGCGCTGATGGTCAGGATCGTCAAGAGCACCGTCCTGGACGCACCCATTGAAGACGTGTGGGAGGTCCTGCGTGACTTCAACGGCCATGACGAGTGGCACCCTGCCGTGGCGGACAGCAAGGTTGACCAGGGATACCCCTCCGACAAGGTCGGCTGCGTGCGGCGGTTTCACCTTGGCGACGGGTCGGAACTTCGCGAGCAGCTGCTGACGCTTTCGGATGCCGACATGGCCTTCAGCTATTGCCTGCTGGAGACGCCCGTGCCCCTGCTGAATTACGTCGCGCACGTCCGGCTGGCGCCGGTCACCGACGGCGACCGGACCTTCTGGCACTGGGAATGCCGGTTCGACACGCCCAAGGGCCGCGAGAACGAGCTGAAGACGATGGTATCCGAAAACATCTACCAGACCGGGTTCGACGCCGTCCGCGCCCACATGGGACTGGAGGGATCATGACGATTGTCGAGACATATCCGACGCTCGATGCGGCAGCGCGCGCCATGGGGGCTGACGCAGCCTACCTGGGCGGCGGCACGCTGGTGATGCGCGCAGTCAACGAAGGCGCGGGGCCGGCCCGGTTGATCCGTGTGACCGAGCCCGCCCTTCGCCAGATCCACGGCACGGGCGATACGGTCCGGATCGGCGCTGCGGTCACCATGTCCGGTGTTCTTGCAAGCCGCGACCTGGAGTTTCTTCATCCTGTCGCGAGGCTGGTCGGCGGTCCACAGGTCCGCAACATGGCGACGGTGGCGGGCAACCTGTTCGCTGCTCACCCCTATGGCGATTTCGCGGCGGCACTGCTGGCGCTCGACGCGCGTGTGACGGGGGCGGGGCAGGCAGGCGTGCGGCCCGTGGCGGACGTTCTGCACCACCGGGACCGGGCCGGGCTGATCGCCGCGATCGAGGTGCCGCGTCCGCGAGATCCGCGCGCCTTCGGATTCCGCAAGGTGAGCCGGGTGAAGCCGAAAGGCGTTTCCATCCTTTCCATTGCCGCGCACCTTCCAAACGAGGGCGGACGCATTCGCGGTGCCCGGATCGTTTTCGGCGCCATGGGGCCCGCACCGCTGCGTGCGACCGGGGCCGAACGCGCACTCGAAGGCCAGCGGCTGGAGGCGGGCGTGATAGCCGCCGCGGCGGCAGCCGCCATGGAGGGTCTTGATCCACCGACCGACCAGATCGCCACTGCCTGGTACCGCAAGGAAGTCGCTGGTGTGCACCTGAGGCGACTGTTGACGGACATGGAGCAGCGCTGATGGCGAAGACACCCGTAACATTCATTCTGAACGGTCAATCCACGTCGGCCTTTGCTGATGCAGGCCAGAACCTGCTCAACTTCCTGCGCCGTGACGTGGGCGACCTGACGCCGAAGTTCGGTTGCGGGCAGGGCACCTGTGGGGCCTGCACCGTCACCATTGACGGTGAGACGCAACTGTCGTGCCTCGTCCTGGCCGAAGCCGTTGCCGGCCGAGAGGTGCGCACGGTGGCAGGCCTTGCCGACGGCACCGCGATGGACCCGCTCCAGACTGCATTCATGGATCACTTCGCCGCCCAGTGCGGCTTCTGCACGCCGGGCATGCTGATGTCGGCACGGGCGCTGCTCGACCGCAATCCGCGGCCGAGCCGGGAAGATGTGATCGAGGCAATTTCCGGCAACCTGTGCCGCTGCACCGGGTACGAGCCGATCATTGCGGCGATCCTGGCCGTCGCCAACGGGAGGGCGCGCGCATGAACGACATGACCGCAAACGGACCCATGGTCGAGTTCCGGAAAGACCTTTTCGCGGATGAGCGCGACGATAACCTCAACGAGATCGGCAAGCCGACGCGGCGGCAGGACATCGTTGGCCATGTGACGGGCCGCTCGCCCTTCTTCGACGATCACCTGTTTGACCGGCTGTTGCACATGCGCTGCACCCGCTCGCCACACCACCACGCCCGCATCCGGCGGATCGACACGTCCGAGGCCGAGCGGATGCCGGGCGTTGTCAGGGTGCTGACCGGGCGCGATGTGCCGGTGAACCTGAACACGCTGCTGTCGTTGCTGGAGTTCGGCCTGGACGACGAGCCGATCCTCTCGGACAAGAAGGTTTCCTACAAGGGCGAGCCAGTCGCAGCCGTCATCGCCCAGACCGAAGCCGAGGCCCGTGCCGCCGCCGCCGCCGTCAAGGTGGAGTGGGAAGTGCTGCCGCATGTGCTGGACGTGGAAGAGGCGATCAAGCCCGGCGCGCCTGCCGTGCTCGACATCTATCCCAACAACAAGTTCGTCTACCACGGCAAGTACGACCACCAGAAACTGCGCTATGGCGACGTTGACCGCGCCCTTGCCTCGGCAGATC
Organism: uncultured Alphaproteobacteria bacterium; assembly: GCA_963700735.1. GTDB lineage: Bacteria > Pseudomonadota > Alphaproteobacteria > Rhizobiales > Aestuariivirgaceae > Anderseniella. The sequence goes on along the minus strand of CAVOYR010000003.1, from coordinate 175,525 downwards.
ACGTCATCGAGGGCCGCTACCAGATGTCGCCCATCGAGCAGGCGCCGATCGAAACCTGCGGCGCCATTGCAGCTCCCGAACAGAACGGCCGTTTCGTCTGCTACACCTCGACACAGGCGTTGTTCTTTTCGCTCGGTACGGCGGCAAAGGTACTGTCGATGCCCTCGTCCCGGCTGCATTTCATCGGCGGTACGGTGGGCGGCGGGTTCGGCGGCAAGGTCGACTCTGTGCACGAACCGCTGGCAATCCTGGGCGCCATGCTGACCGGGCGGCCGGTCAAGTATGCCTGGGACCGGGCGGAGGAGATGCAGGTCGGCGCGCCACGCGGGGCTGAACGCTGGTACATCACCGATGGCGTGATGAACGACGGCAGGATCGTGGCACGCAAGTTTACCGGCTATTTCGATGCGGGCGCCTACACGCGGCTGTCGTCCTACGCGATCATCAAGGGTGTGGGTCACCTGCCGGGGCCCTACACGATCCCCAACGTCTCGGCGAACGTCTATTGCGTCTACACCAATCGCACGCCTGCCACGGCAATGCGGGGGTTCGGCATCACCGGCGTGGACTTCGCCATCGAGGTGCACATGGACAAGGTGGCGGCAGCGGTTGGCATGAACCCTGTCGAACTGCGCATCCTCAACGCCTATCGCGACGGTGACATGAAGGCACACCGGCGGCTGGCGAAAAACTGCGCGCTCATCGAGTGCGCGCAAGTGGTGGCGGAGAAAGCCGGAATTAGCCTGTCGCCAGCGCTGAAGGCGGCATCCTCGCTCAAGGATGGCGGTGGCGCGCGCGCCCAGATGCCCGCGCATACGGCAACCGACGAGGACGGGCGCGTCACGGGTTTCCAGGCGACCAGCTATGCCCGCAAAGGCAGCGCCAGCGGCACGGCGTCGGCGGCCCCGCGCCCGCCGGCCCCGCAACCTGCACGCCAGTCCCCATCTCAACCGGCGACCCAGCAAAGACCGCCGGATGCGGGCGTGCCGCCGGCCTCGGGCAGCGCAACACCCGAGCGGCAGCAGGACGAGCCGAAAAAACCTGCGCGCTCGGGCGCGATGCGGTTTTCCTCACTGTCCGGCTTCAGGAGGCGCTGATGGCCATTCACAAGGGACGTGGTTTCGCAACCATCAACTACCCGATCGGCATGAACCTCGGCGGTGATCCCAGCCAGGCACTCGTCCACTCCAACCCCGATGGCAAGTTCACCGTTGCGCTGTCTGCCATCGACCTGGGGCAGGGCATGAAATCGGTTACCCGGCAAATTGCGGCTGAAACGCTCGGCGTGCCGGTCGAGGACGTCTATGTCGACACCGCCGACAGCGACACCGGGCCTCATGACATGGGCAGCTTTGCGAGCCGGGGCACTCACCGCATGGGCAACGCGGTCATCCGCGCCTCGCAGGAAGCGCGCCAGGTCATGCTGGAGGCCGCGGCTGAGGAACTGGAAGTCGATGCCGGCGACCTCGTGACCGACGGCAAGGGCAACATCCACGTCAAGGGCGCGCCGTCGCGGTCGATCACGACGATGGCCGCTGCACAGGCCGCGCAGTTCAAGCAGGGGCGTACCATCGCCGGGCGGGGCATCTTCCTGGTGCCTTTGTCCGACGTCGATCCCGAGACGGGCGAGATGTCGCCGGTAACGACCTTTGCCCATGCCGCAATGCTGGTGACGGTCGAAGTGGATGACGAGACAGGCGAAGTGACCGTCACCGACATGCAGTCTGCATACGAGGTAGGCCGCGCGTTGAACCCGAGGCTGGTGGAACAACAGCTTCGTGGCGGCGCCTGGATGGGCATGAGCCACGCGGCATGGGAGACCACCGAGCCGTACTACCCGGCGCGCGATCATTTGCCGGAGGATTTCAATACCTACATCATGCCAGGGCCCGGTGACCTGGCACCCCATCACATCAGCATGCTCGAACGTCCTGCCGAGGATGGCCCCTATGGCGGCAAGGGGCCGGGAGAGATGTGTGCCAATCCGGTTCTTCCGGCGGTGGTCAACGCCGTCTATGACGCCGTCGGCGTGCGCATCGACGAGTTGCCGGTGACGCCGGAGAAGGTCCTGCGCGGCATCCGGGCACTTGGCGGTGCCAAGCCGAGACAGGCGCTCTGATGGTTGTCCGGCGCAGCATACAGGGCATCGACGGGCCGGAGCCGCTGGCACGGCTTCTGGGCGATGCGCAGTATATCGCCGATGACGGAATATCGACTGCCGCCTATCTGGCGCTGGCGCTCGGCAAGCCCCTGCTGCTCGAAGGTGCGCCGGGCGTGGGCAAGACAGAGGCGGCCAAGGCGCTGGCCTCGGTTCTCGGTCGCGAACTGGTGCGGCTTCAGTGCTACGAGGGCATCGATGCGTCGGCGGCAATGTATGAGTGGAACTTCCCCCGCCAGATGCTGGCCATCCGGCAGGCGGGCGAGGACTACGTCAATCTCTACGACGATCAGTTCCTGATCGCGCGCCCGATCCTCCAGGTGCTGAACGCACCGCTCGAGCGGGTGCTGTTGATCGACGAGATCGACAGGGCGGATCACGAGTTCGAGGCGTTCCTTCTGGAGTTTCTTTCCGACTTCACAGTGTCGATCCCCGAGCGCGGCACCGTCCGGGCCGAGGAACCGCCGGTGGTCGTGCTGACCTCCAACCGGACGCGGGAACTGCATGAGGCGCTGCGCCGGCGCTGCATCTATCACTGGATCGGCTACCCCGATCCAGACCTCGAAGCCCGGATCGTCATGATGCGCGCCTCGACTGTTGCCGAGGACACCGCCCGCCGGGTCGTTGCTGCTGTAGGGGCACTGCGCGCGCAACCGCTGGCGAAGCCGCCGGGCGTTGCCGAAACGGTGGAATGGGCAGAGGCTGCAACGCTTCTCAACCGGCAGGGTGATGCCTGGCCGCGAGCCTTCGCGCGCGCCGTGGGGGTCGTGCTCAAGGATCAGGACGACCTCGATTACATCGGACCGCGCCTCGACATGATCCTTGCGGAGAGCGCTGCATGACCCCGCGCGCGCTCGCCCCGTTCCTTGATTTTCCGCAGGCCCTGCGGGCGGCGGGCTTTCCCGCATCGCCTGACCGGACGCTGACCCTGATCGAGGCGGTTGGCCTGCTCGGTCCACGTGGGATCGGCAATATCCGCCGTGCCGCGCACGCGGTCTATGGCCCCGGGCCCGACCGGCAACAGATGTTCGATGCCGTGTTCGACATGGTGTTTCTCGGGCGGGCGATCGCTGCGCCTGCACTGGGTGATCCGGAGGAACTGCCGCAAAGCTTTGACGCGGGCGGCTTCGAGGACATGCCCGTGCCGGATGACGAGGACCCGTCGGGTGGTGAGGCGACGGCGGCAGAGCGGCTGTTTGCGCGCGCCATATCGGCCGGAGACGAAGACACGGTCCTGCGCTCCTTCACGCGGGCACTTCCCGGCAAGCTGCCACGCCGGGCTTCCCGGCGGACGATGGCTGGCAGGGGACGCCTGGCCGATGCCCGCCGCGCCTTTCGCCAGATGCTTCGCCGCGATGGCGAGATCACGCAACTGCCGTCGCGCCGCAGGCAGAAGCGGGAGCGGCGCGTGCTGCTGCTGATCGACGTCTCGGGCAGCATGAAAGCGGGCACTGATGGCGCGCTTCGCCTGGCCCATGCATTGCAACAGGGCGGCGAGCGGGTCGAGTGCTTCACGCTCGGCACCCGGCTGACCCGCGTCACGCGCGCACTCAACCACCGCAACCGCGAGCAGGCGTTGACCCTGGCGGGCGGACTGGTCGCCGACTGGGACGGCGGCACACGGCTTGGCGAGGCGCTGGCGGTGTTCCTGTCGGTGCCGCGCTTTGCCTCGCACGCACGCGGTGCGCTGGTCGTCATCATTTCCGACGGGCTGGAACGTGGTGGACCGGACGCGCTCGTTGCGTCGATGGAGCGGTTGTCGGCGCTGGCCTGGTCTGTGCTGTGGCTTTCGCCCCTCGCCGCCGATCCGGCCTACCGGCCCGAAACAGGTGCGATGCAGTCCATCATGCGGCTGCTCGACAGACTTGGCGACGGCAGCACGCCGCGCGCGATTGCGTCCGAGATCCTCGACTTCCGCAAAGGAGCGCGCTGATGGCCATCGTCGATGCGCACTTCCACGTCTGGCGGCAGGCTGACCTGCCCTGGCTGAGCGGGCCGACGCAGCCGCGCATCTTCGGTCCCTACGAGGCAATCCGGCGGGACTACCTGATGCCGGAATACCTCGGCGACATTGCCGGAACCGGGGTCACGAAATCGGTCTACGTGCAGGCCAACTGGCCCACGGACAGGGCAGGTGAAGAGGCCGCCTGGATTGAGACACTGATTGCCGAAACTGGCTGGCCGCACGCGCTGGTGGCCTATGCCGACATGACCGTTGCGGATGTGCGTCCCACCCTCGACCGGCTGATGCGCTTTCCGCACCTGCGCGGCATCCGCCAGCAGTTCCACTGGCACGAAAACCCCACTTACCGCTTTGCGCCCCATCCCGATCTCTGCCGCGATCCGGTGGTTCAAGCCAACGTCGCGCGGCTGGCGGAGTACGGCCTCGTGTTCGACCTTCAGGTCTTCGAGGGTCAGATGGCGGGGGCTGCGGAACTGGCCGGGGCGTGCCCGGACGTGACCTTCGTGCTGCAACACGCCGGGATGCTGGAGGACGTTTCCGAGGAAGGGCGTGCCAGGTGGCGCCGCGCGATGTCCGGGCTGGCAAGGTGTCCGAACGTTGTTTCCAAGTTGTCCGGCTTCGGCACGTTCCAGCACCGGCTCGACGCCGGCCTGATCCACTGGATTTCGACCGAGACCGTCGCGATGTTTGGTGCCAACCGCTGCCTCTGGGGATCGAACTTTCCCATCGAGAAGCTGTGGACCAGCTATGCCGCGCTGATCGAGGCGCATCGCACCGCGGCGGGTGGCCTGAGCGCCAGCGAACAGACTGCAATTTTCAACGAGACGGCCGAGCGTGTCTACCGGCTGACGTGACAGGGAGGACGAACCGATGAGTCTGGAAATCAGGATACTCGACTATGGTGATATCGAGCTCGAATCGAGCTTTCTGGTGCTTGGCCGCGATTGCGGGCGTGTCCGGCGCGTGCCGGTGTACGGCTTCCTGATCCTTGGCGGGAAGTATCCGATCGTCGTCGATACCGGCTACCGGGACAACGCGATCATGGAGATACTGGGGATGCGCGGTCTCCAGTTCCACGAAAACATGATCGAACGCCAGCTTGCCAATCACGGGGTCAAGCCGGGCGATGTCCGCTACGTGTGCCACACGCATCTTCACATTGATCATGCTGGCAAGGACGATCATTTCTCGATGAACACAACCGTTGTCATCAACCGCCGCGAACTGGAATACTCGGTCTCCGGCCTGATGCACCCGCAATATCCCAAGCCGGACATCATCCACCTGGTGGAACGGCTGCATCATCCGGGTGCACTGCGCCTCGAAGACCTGGAGATATCGGGTGCCGTGGAACTGATCCCGGGGGTCTTCCTCGAGGCGGCAGGTGCCCACACTGAAGGCTCGATGAACATCCATGTAGATACGGCGGAGGGCCGGGCAACGATCTGCGGCGACGTGATCTACGATTTCAATGACCAGATCATCAACCCGATGCGCTCGTTCGGTCCGGAAGAATACCAGGTGACCGGCAACCATGGCGGCTCCAAGCGCGGTGAGAAGGGTGCAATCCGCAAGCTGATGTATTCCGGCGCGAAGTTCCTGCTACCGATCCACGACAAGCCCGCCAAGGTCGAACATGGCCAGGTCGTCGGGCGGCTCGACATGGTCGTACCCGGTCCGGTCACCCAGTCGGTGCCGCGCCGCGACTGGTTCCCGGCTTGAGGACGGCACCATGGCACATGAAGCTCTCGACCCTGCCTTTCGCAACCTGATCGACGAGCACGCCCCCGTCCGCCAGGCGGGGTCGGGCTTCACCTTCACCGAAGGCCCCATCTGGCACCCGGTTGAACACTACCTGCTGTTCTCCGACATGCCCGCCGATGTACGGCGCAGGCTCGACAGGGCAGGCGTTCGCGAGGTCGTGCGTCCATCCAACAAGGGCAACGGCATGACCTACGATGCGGACCTGAACCTTCTGGTCTGCGAACATGCCACCTCCAGCGTGTCACGGTTCAGCCCGGATGGACGGCGCGAGGTGCTGGCCTCCCATTTCGAGGGGCGCGAACTGAACTCGCCCAACGACATCGTGGTAAAGTCCGACGGCTCGGTCTGGTTCACTGATCCCTGGTACGGGCGAATGCCTGTCTTTGGTGTCGAACGGCCGCGCGAGCTGGGCTGGCAGGGCGTGTTCCGTCTGCCTCCGGGACACAAGCCGGGCAACGAGCCGGAACTGGTGGTGGACCGCTATCTCTTCACCATGCCGAACGGGCTTTGTTTCTGCCCCGACGAGTCCAAGCTCTACATCAACGACACCGAGCAGGCGAACATTCGCGTCTTCGACGTGGACGGCGGCAAGCTGTCCAATGGCCGGGTATTTGCCAGCGGCATCCGCGACAGCCTGAAGCCCGGCGTACCGGACGGGATGAAGTGCGATTCGGATGGCAATGTGTGGGTAACTGCGCCTGGCGGCGTGTGGGTCTACTCACCCGCCGGAAAGCTGATCGGCAAGGTCGCAATACCTGAACTGCCGGCAAACCTGCATTGGGGCGGCGACGACTGGCGCACGCTCTATGTTGCGGCCTCAACCAGCGTCTATTCGGTGCCGGTCAGGATCGGGCCGCGAAACGAGCCGTTCATGCGGGCAATACACCGCCGTGCCGCGTCATCGTCAGCCTCGCGCCCGGCCGGGGATGGCGACGCCCTTCGCCTTGACGCCTCGCGCGTCGCCTTGATCATCCAGGACATGCAGAACGACGTGGTCATGGAAGGTGGTGCCTTCGCCGCTTCGGGCAGTCCGCAGCACTGCCGTGACCAGAATGCCATCGCCAATGTCGCGAAGCTCGCGGCACGCTGCCGCGAACTGGGCATTCCGGTGATACACGTACATTTTCTGGTCCATCCGGGCGCTCCGGGCCTGACCCTGAACGCGCCGCTGTTTGAAGGCGTGCTGGACGAGACCGCACTTGTGAGAGGCACCTGGGGCGCGGCCCCGGTCGATGCACTGACGCCGCAACCGGGCGACCATGTGATCGAGAAGATGCGGATGAGCGCGTGGGAAGGCACGTCGCTTGAAACCATCCTGAAGGCCGAAGGCCGCGATATCCTTGTCGAGACAGGCGCGTGGACCAACATGTCGATTGAACACACAGCCCGCACCGGCGCCGACAAGGGCTATGTCATGATAATTCCGGAAGATGGCTGTTCGACTATGAATGCCGACTGGCACCGGGCGAGCATCGACTACGCCATGCAGAACGTGGCGCTTGTCACCAGCACCGACCGGGTGATCGCCGCGCTTGGGTGACACAGCCGAAGCGGCGCGGTTGGCAGGATTTCCCAATGGGGCCAGGGGATCGGCAAGCTTTTGCCGATGCCTTGTTGTCTGTTCCGCAACATTGCATTGAAATTGTCTCACAAAAGCATGACTGGCTCGCCAGCCCTAAAGGCATCAGTATCATGTGGTTGGCGAAAGCCATAAGATGTTTTGGCAATCTCCGCAGTGGGTCGATTGTGTTGAAAAACTCCCAATCTGGGTAGGTTTGAATTTTGTGTCGAGACAGCAGGAGTTGGCACTTTCACCTTTGATGCATCGTCCGGCTTAGCCAGAGGTCCGACCGCAGACCTAACCATCATCTATGAACCCCCTCGGCCAAAAATTTTTGCACGCACTGTATGGCCAAATGTTTCCGCCGTACGGCCGCTAAACCGACCGTTTCAACGCTATCGGCCCTTAGCAGAAACTCGACCAGTTTTGGCGAGCTTCTCCAGAGTGGTCATTCAACTTTTTTGCTGGGAATCATTTGCCGGATGATCACGGTGCGGACAATTGGTTGTATCTCATGCAAGTTATATATGTATGGTTTCAAATAATGGCGTATCGCCTTTAAATTTAATATGTAAAGTATCAAAAATACGACGTAGCATCCACCTCGCTGCGTCTCCATAGTTATAAACATTGGACTTAGTTTAAGAATGGAAGGCTCTTAATATGTCATCAGAATTTCACAGCGGGAAATGTGCTTGTGGGCAAGTTCGCTTTCGACTGCTGGCCGAACCCATGTTTACACATTGCTGCCACTGCTCACAATGTCAACGGTTGACTGGGAGTGCCTTTGTCGTGAACACCATTATAGAGAACGACAATATTGAACTTCAATCAGGACAGGTGATTATTACCCCGGGCCCTTCAGAAACAGGCAGAGTGCATGACATCTATCGATGCGCGAATTGCATGACCGCAGTTTGGAGCGACTATGGAGGAAGGCCGAATTACAGGTTTGTACGTGTCGGAGTATTGGATAATACCAGTGCTATCAAGCCTGATGCCCATATTTTCACTCGATCGAAAGTTGGATGGGTAACTATCCCACCCGACCAAAAGTCATTCGACATTTTTTATGTTTTGGAGGACGAATGGACTGAAAACTCGCTGGAGCGAAGGGCAAGAGCTCTCGAAATGTAGTTCTACTTTCTGTAACGCTATCAGAAGCAATTAATTCAGAATACAGGTACCATAAATCATCATCTAACTCGAGCGTCATCTGTAGCAACAGAATTCAGGACGGAATTGCGTGAGGCAAACTGAATTCTTCAGGCTAAGAGCCGATTTGCGGACCTCTTTTAAAGAAGCGGCTTTAGTAGCAAACGAATGTCTCCTTCCTTAGTATTTGGCGATAGAAGGGCACATGATCGGACGACTGCTTCCCGCCCTAAGTTGTCGATGTCGCTTCTAGCCCAAGGCTGCCCTATAGGCACCTACTCATCAACTTTGGCTCATGTCGACAAAGCTGCCGTGTTTTCAGCTGTCGTTCTGAATGTAGCTAAGAGCGGATTATGACGAGCCATAAAGCCCTGCATTGACGATTTATCGGCGTGACCAGAAAGTGCAGCAACAACTGCCATGCTTGCGTCCTCTGAAACGGCTAAACCAGCGAAGCGATGCCGCAGCTCCCCTTGTCGCAAATCGCCTGGTGTACCCACCTCCACTTCCCGTCTCCGGCTACTTCGTGCCGAACATGCGGTCGCCCGCGTCTCCCAGGCCCGGCACGATGTACCCGTGGTCGTCCAGGTGACTGTCGATCGCGGCGGTGAACACCTTCACGTCCGGATGCGCTTCCTGCAGGTGCCGGATACCTTCCGGGGCAGACAGCAGGCACACGAAGCGGATGTCCTTCGCACCGGCCTGCTTCAGCCGGTCGATGGCAGCCGACACCGAGTTGCCGGTCGCCAGCATCGGATCCACCAGCACGACCGGGCGGTGCTCGATGTCTTCGGGCAGTTTCAGATAGTATTCCACCGCCGCAAGCGTTGACGGATCGCGATACAGGCCGATGTGGCCGACACGTGCCGACGGTACCAGGTCCATCATGCCCGACAGCAAGCCGTTGCCGGCTCGAAGTATCGATACGAAACAAAGCTTCTTGCCCGACAGGAACGGCGCGTCCATTTCCGTGATCGGTGTCTCGATCCTGCGGGTCTCGACCGGCAGGTCGTGAAGCACTTCGTAGGCCAGCAGCAGCGAGATTTCGTTGAGCAACTTGCGGAACACCGCCGAAGGGGTTTCCTTGTCGCGCATCAGGCTCAGCTTGTGCAACACAAGGGGGTGATCGATCACGGTAACGTTGTTGCTCATGGAGTATTGCCTTCCTGCTGCATGCGTGACGGGTTCAGAATACGGATCCATCCGAAACGATGGCAATGGGCGGACCGCCGCCGGCGCGCCTGGCTGCGGCAATGCGCCGGCCGGCGGCCCACGTGCCGCCCTCCAGCACAGACGCAAGCGGCATGCTTTCCGGCGAAGCACCAAGCTGGTCACGAACGCGAACGGCGATCTCGTCCAGCAGGGCAACGGTGAGCGCGCGCCATTCGATGACCAGTTCACTGGATGGTTCCTGCGGCACGACTGCCTGCGCTTTATCGCGCAGCGCGATCACACCGGTATCGATGAACAGTCCGCCATTGCGGTATTCGGCAAGGCCGGTCAGCGCGTCCTGTCCGGTAATTGTCAACCCGGCCCGCTGCAACGGCTCGAACAGCGAATAGGCAAGCCACTGGCTCAGCTTGTGGAACGGTACCAGGCCGGGTGAGGGCGCCAGCGGGTGCATCCAGGTATCGCCAAGATTGCGTCCTGCCCACTTGAGCCGCCCGGGCCAGATCGGGCCGAGCAAGTCCAACACGGTGACAAGGATGTTACGGGCCGGCACTTCACCATTGCTGGCAGAGTCGGCCAGATGATCGGCGATATAGCCCAGCCGTGGCCGGGCACTGCCGAAAACATCGGGCCGAGCTGCAACCTGTTTGCCGAGGCGCTGGATCAGTGAGGCCCGGCCATCAAGCCCTTCCAGAGGATTGCCGCTCGTGACCTGAAACAATCCGGCAAGCTTTATCGCGTGGAACTGCGATAATCCGGTTGCATCGGCTTGCATTGGCGTTGCTTCGCCTGATGCAAATGCGCCATTTACGAATGCGTCGAGGCTGGCGATGGCAAGCCCTTCCGACCGGGCCAGGGGCCGTGATAGGCGGTTGCTGCGGTAAGACCAGGCGGCGCCGGCGCCTGCATCCAGCAGCACCGAGACGATGGCCAGTTCGCACTCGATGCGGGCGCGCTCCATCACATCATCCTTGAGGGAAGCTGCAATGTGCTGCCAATGGTCTTCGCCGTCCACGACGAAATGCCGCCAGCGCGCGTGGGGCGGCACCTGTAGAGACGGGTAGTTGTCGCGGATCACCTGGCACACCAGGTGCGCCGCTTCGTCCAGCTTGCCGGGGTGAACGGTGAAATGGCCAAGCTTGCCGTCCAGCCCGGCCTCGAACAGGGCGCGCGCCTGTTGCCTGACGGCTTCGGGCGAGAGCAACCACCGGGCGGTGTCTGCGTCAGTATTTGTCAAGCGCACGACCTTGCGGCCTGGACAGCTCATCGGCTGTCTTCACCGTGTCATCGGTGAAGTAACCGGCCGCCTTCTTGGCATCCATCTCGACGCTGGCATCGGCAGGGATCAACTCATCGGGGATAGGTACCCGCTTGATGATCTCGATGCCTTGCGCGGCCATGGCGTCGAACTTCAGGTTCGACATGGATATCCAGCGGTGGATGCGCCTGATACCGAGCCAGTGGAACACGTCGGGCATCAGGTCCTGAAAGCGCATGTCCTGCACACCTGCCACGCATTCGGTCTTTTCGAAGTAGGCTGCAGCGGTGTCGCCGTCTGGGTTGCGCTTGCGGGCATTGTAGACGAGGAATTTGACGACTTCGCCTAGTGCGCGGCCTTCCTTGCGGTTGTAGACGATCAGCCCGGCGCCGCCCGTCTGGGCCGACTTGACGCATTCCTCGATGCCATGCGTCAGGTAAGGCCGGCAGGTGCATATGTCGGAGCCGAACACGTCCGATCCGTTGCATTCGTCGTGCACCCGGCAGGCCACTTCGCGCGTCCCGTCCCACAGCGCGCTCACCTCTCCGAAGATGTACAGCGTAATGTTGCCGATGGGCGGCAGGAACACTTTCAGGTCTGGCCGGGTCACAAGTTCGTTGAACATGTGCCCGGTGTATTCGAACAGCGCCCGGCGCAGATCGCCTTCCTTGATGTTCAGCCGTTCGGCCAGGCCGGGCAGGTACCACACCGGTTCGATGGCCGCCTTGGTGACGGACGCTTCACCAAACTCGAACAGCACCTTGCCATCCGGTGTGACCCGGCCTGCGCGGATGGCCTCGCGCATTTCCGGAAGCTGTATGCGCGCCTTCGTTATGGCGATGGTCGGCCGGATGTCGTACCCGGCCTTGAGTTCATCGGCGAACTCGTCAGCCACCATGTGTCCCCAGGGGTCGATGGAGACGATCTTGGTGGGGTCAAACCACTGGCCGAACGGGCCGATGGCAACCGGTGGCGATGTGTTGGTGAGATCCGGGCGATGGATAGGGTCAAGCTTGCCCGACGCAATGGCGAGGGCGCGGTACAGGCCATAGGCACCGGAATGCACGCCGATGACATTGCGCTGCTGGGGCGAGTTCATGCTGCCAATAACCGGGCCGCGCTGCCTGGCCGTGGCCGCGCCCCAGTCGATCACGGGGCCTTTCGCGCCACCCTTGGGCGGGTGCGAACTCAGCACGATGTGCTTCGTCTCAGCCATGCATGGTTCCTCTTACAGGGCCATCGGAAGCACTTGAGGATGCTTGAATTTCGCGTAGCCGTCTAGGGTCCGCACACCGGCGTGACGGTCTCCGCCTGCAAGGCGGAAGGGTTGGGGTGCAGATCGCCTAATCCTCCGCAATGTCCTCGTTCCACAGCTCAGGCTTCTCGTCGATGAACCTGGTCATCAGCGCAATACAATCGGGATCATCGGCGACGATCACCTCGACGCCTTTCGATCTCAGGAACTCCTCGTTGCCGCCGAAGGTGGTGTTCTCGCCGATCACCACGCGCGGGATGCCGAACTGGATGATGGTGCCGGTGCACATCATGCATGGGCTGAGCGAGGTATAGATGGTCATGTCGCGATAGGACTTCTGCCGGCCGGCCTTCCTCAGCGCGTCCATCTCGCCATGGGCAATCGGATCACCCTTCTGCACACGCTGGTTGCGCCCTTGCGAAACCAGCTCGTCACCACGCGCCAGCACCGAGCCGATCGGGCAACCGCCCTCGTCATAACCTGCCTTGGCTTCCTCGTATGCCAGTCGCAGGAATTTTCTGTCGGTCGCGTTCAGCATCCTCATCCCCTCACTTCAGAACCGGGCCATTGTAATAGGGCAACTTCTCGACACGCGGCGACCATGTGCCCGCCTTGCGCAGCGCATCCATGTGATCGGCAATGTCTTCGAGCCGCGCAAACCAGACGTCACGCGTCTTCATGGTTTCCTCGATCCATTTCTCCACCAGCCGCCAGCGGGCCAACCTGCCGGTGAGAAACGGATGCACGATCAGCATGAAGAAGCCTCCCGCCTCATGGGCGGCCTCGAACTCTTCCCAGAACGCCTGCAGGCCATCGGACGGCGCCTTTACCGGCATCATGTAGCCGATCTCGGCATAGTGTGCGAACGGCGGCCAGTCGTCGGTGCCCCAGTGCACCGGCATCTCGTACAACTCGCCCTTGTCCGTCTGCATCAGGTAGGGAATGTCATCGGCCATCAGCGAGCTTTCATAGCGGAATCCGTGTTCCACCAGCAGGTCGATGACGGTCTGGTTGACGTTGTAAACCGGCGCGCGATAGCCGCGCGGCTTCACGCCGGCAACCTTCAAGTGCACTTCCAGCGCGCGCTCGAACCACATGCGCTGGCTGTCCTTGGTCTCGATCGGGTCTTCGTGCAGGTAGCCGTGGTGACCAATTTCGTGGCCGCCCTTTAGGATCATCTCGACGGCGTCGGGGTATTGCTCCATGCACCAGGCCGGGATGAAGAACGACTGTTTGATGCCCATCCGCTCATAGGTGTCGAGAATGCGGGGAATGGCGACTGTGGGGCCATACCGGCCCATGGTGATCGGGTAGAGCCGGTCGTGCGCATCCTGTGGCTTCGAGATATGGATCAGGCTGTCGGCGTCCATGTCGAAGGTGATGGCGCAGGCGCACTTGGCATCATTGGGCCAGGGGATGGGATTGCGGATCATCTGTTCAACTCCCTGTCAGCAAATGCGCACTCGTCGCAGGCCAGCTCAGCCAAAGCGATGCCTTTGACTTCAGGTCCAGCGTGGCAAGCTCGCGCTCCTGCACCTGCACCTTGAACTCGGTGCCATCGTCGGCTTCGAGAAACAGCGTTACAACTGATCCGATGAATTCTTCCGATATCAGTTTTGCCTGCACCGCGTTTTCTGCCTTTGGCTTCGCCGTGGTCAGGCGCACAAGGTCGGCCGAGATCACGAACGTCGCCTCGCTGCCCGGTTTCGGCAGGGCGTCGGCGGTGACGGAGAAGCTGCCGGAGGGCGCTTCGATCACCGCCTTGTCTTTCGCGGCTGATTTCACCTTGCCGGAGATGATGTTGTTGCGCCCGACGAATTCGGCCACGAAGCGGTTGGCCGGTGCTCGGTAGATGTCCTTCGGCTGTCCCACCTGCGCAACTTCGCCCTGCGCCATGATGACCACCCGGTCAGCCATGGCAAAGGCTTCCGACTGCGAGTGCGTGACATAAACGAAGGTGATGCCAAGCTCGCGTTGCAGGTTTGTCAGCACCGACTGCATGCGGATGACGAGGTGGGCGTCGAGCGCCGAGAGCGGCTCGTCCAGCAGCAGGATCTGCGGTTCCGTCACCAGTGATCGCGCCAGCGCCACGCGTTGCTTCTGACCACCGGACAGGGTGGAGATATCGCGCTCGGCAAACTCGGCCATACCCAGCCGGTCAAGCCAGGCCAGTGCCTTGGCCCGGCGGGTCGAGGCATCGAACCCGCGCATCTTCAGGCCGAACTCGACGTTCTCGCGGGCATTCAGGAACGGAAACAGCGCCAGCGACTGCCACACCATCGGCGTGTCGCGTTCGTGCGGCCTGACCTCGTTCATCACCCGGCCATCAAGCCGGATCTCGCCCTCGCTGGGGCTTTCGAGGCCCGCCAGCATCCGCAGTGTCGTGGTCTTGCCGCAACCGGACGGGCCCATGATGGCAACGAACTCGCCCTTGCCGATCTCCAGGTTCATGCGCTTGACGGCGACGAAATCGCCGAACCGCTTGACCACGTTGTCGAACACCAGCAGCGGTTCGCTCATGTTTCAGCCCCCTGTTTCATGCCCCTGGCAGCGCGAGCAATGAACAGCAGTTGAGCAAGGATGACCAGCGTCATCGACGTGAGGAAGACGAAGGTGCCGATGGCGTTGACCTGTGGATCAATGTTGCCGGTGACGATCTCAAGGATCACCACGGGCACGGTCTTGTTGAGGCCGGACACGAACCACGCGATGGCGAACTCGTCGAAGGATACGGCTGCACACAGGCAGGCGGCGGAGACGATGGCCGGCTTGCAGAACGGCAGCACCACGTGGCGCATGGTGGCCCATTCCGACGCGCCGAGGTTCCACGCGGCGGCCTCGAGGTTCTCGTCCATCTGGTTGAGGCGCAGCCGGATGATGGCCATGGCGAACGGGGCGGTGAGCACGGTATGGGCGGCGATGATCGACCAGACCTGCCCTGAGGCACCGATCTTCGAGAACCACGCCAGCATGGCCAGCGCCATGATGATGAGCGGAATGGTGGGCGGCAGCAGGATCAGCGCGAGGTACGCTCCCTTGAAGCGGAAGTTGTAGCGATAGTCGGAATAGGCCGTGCAGAAACCCAGGAAGGTCGCGAGTATCGACGTGGATACCGCCACGATGATGCTGGTCAGCGCGGCCTGCCACACGTCCGCGTCCGCCAGGATGGTCTCGTACCACTGGGTGGAGAACTCACCGAGCGGGATGGTGGGGAACCGCTGCGAGTTGAACGAGAAGACAAGCGAAAACACGATGGGCGTGAACACGAACACGAACACCACGCCCACCCAGGCGCGCAGGAACCAGGTCAGGCTGCGGTCGAGGCTCATGTACGGCCCCGCTTTCGGTAGGCGGCGGTCAGCGCCGCATAAGCAACGGCGAACAGCGTTACCATCATCACCACGGCAACCACGGCGGCGCGCGGCCACTGCTGGCCCGACTTGGTGGTATCGATAATCAGGATCGGCAAGGTTGGCGGTTTTGACCCGCCGAGATAGTAGGGTGCCACGAAATCACCGAACGACAGGATGAAGCAGAACAGTGCCGCAATGATCAGCCCGGTCTTCGCCAGTGGAATGACCACGCGCCAGACGGTTGCGAACGGCCTGCAGCCGAGATTGTGTGCCGCTTCGACGAGGCGGGTATCGATGTTCGAAAGTGCGAAGGTTTGCAGGATCACGACCAGCGGCAGCGTCAGCGTCATGTAGCCGACAATGGTGCCGAACTTCGTGTTCAGCATTGTAAAGGGACCAAGGCCAACGTACCCCAGCATTGCGTTCACCACGCCGTTTTCCGCAAGGATCACGTACCATGCGAATGTTCGCACGAGGTAGCTGGTGAAGAACGGGATGATGAGCAGGAAGATTGCCCAGCGGCGCACGCTGTCCGGTACCTTGAAGGCAAGCGCATAGGCCGCCGGAAACGCGATCACCATGGCCACGATGGTGGACAGGCTGGCAAGGCCCAGGGTCAGCAGATAGCTGTCCCAGAAGTAGCCGCGCCCCAGCATGCGTGCCCAGTTGGTGAACTCGAATGCTTCGACCATGCGATAGTTCTTCACCACGAAGAACGACATCGCGACCATGAACAGCAGTGGTCCGACAAAGAAGATGAGCTGCCACACGATGATCGGCATCCGCCAAGTCATCGCGTAGAGATCAATGCTCTTCTTTTCGGGCCGGTTCATGCGGGCGACGCCTTGAAGGCTGTGTCCCGGTGCTAGCCGGGACACAGGATCTGCCGGTCAGGTCAGGCGTTCTTGTATTCGGACCAGAAGTCGTTCCAGTCTTCCAGGCTCTGCTGCTTGGGAATGTCGCGGTAGTGGATGCGGCCTTCCTTGATCAGCGTGATCGGATCGTTGGGCATGCCGTCCACCTGGCCGGTGCGCTCCGCTTCCTTCTTGTCCACCTCGTTCAGCTTGGCACGGCCGGCCTTGGTGATGGCGAAGCCCGGGTAGGCAGCCATCTGGGCAGACTTCACCTGGCCTTCGGGTGACAGCATGTACTGGATGAACTTCTTGACGATGTCTGCCTTCTCGGTGCCCTTGCCGATGCAGTAGCTCTCGGTCCACTGGATGCCGCCTTCCTTCGGCACGACGGAGGCGACCGGTGCGCCATCCTTCTCCAGCACGCCGGTGATCCAGTCGCCGATGCCGCACATGGCCTGCATCTCGCCATTCTTGAGACTGTTGAACGTGCCGCCGTAATCGAAGAAGCCGCCAGCCTGCGGACGCAAGCTCATGGCGGTCTCCTTCACCGCGGTCCACTTGGCGTCGTCGAGGTCCCACAGGCCGGCACCGTTGCCATTGGTCAGGCTCATCATGCCGAGCGACGGCAGGTGCCAGTCGAAGTGGCCTACCTTGCCCTTCAATTCCGGCTTCCAGAAGCATTTATAGCTCTGGGCTTCCTCGGCAGTGACGGCATTCTTGTTGTAGGACACCCCAAGGTGACCACACCGCACCATGACAGAATGCAGCTTGCCGTCAGCCCAGTGGCCCGGGAACTGCTTGAAGTCATCGTGCAGCATGTCATCGAAATTGTAGTCGGCGGCGTTCAGCTCCTCGATGTAGCCGGCCGCATTGAGCTGCTGCACAAATTCGCCGTCCGACAGGATGACATCGTAGGTGCCAGCCGGCGACTGCGCGATCAGGCCCAGCATGTTGTCACCGCCGGCATAGTACTTCGGCTTGAACTTTACGTTATTGGCAGCCTCGAACTCGCCGACGATGTCCGGTTCGCCATGGCCATACCAGGCCAGCATGTTGATCTCGACAGCCTGTGCCCATGCACGGCTGACGAACGGCATCGACAGGGCCGCTGCTCCACCGTACTTCAAAACGTCACGGCGCGACGGCTTCACAATTCCACTCTTGATGTTGTTGACCATGTCCACCTCTCCTGCTTGTGCCTATTGCCTGCGGGACCTTCAGTCTGGGGCTTGCACTGCCGCCACGGCAATATGCAGTCCGACGAAACCCACTGAAAACGCTATGCCAGCCTTGAGGATTGGGGAAATTTATCCTTATAATACGATCATAAATTCTGTTTATGACGATGCCCATGAATTGGGCGGCGTGACGGATCCCGAGGCATCCACCAGTTCGATCAGGCGGCTGGCAGCAGAATGACCGGCATTGGCAAGGCGCGAATGCTTGTAAAACAGGCCGATGTGCAAAGGGGCCAATTGTGGAAACCCCTCTGCAGGCAACAGGATGCGCATGCCCGGCAGCAAGGTCGGTTGGGTGAGGGCGGAAACGCCGAGCCCGTCAAGTACGGCGCGCTGGACCCCGCCTATGCCGGGGCTGGAAAAGGCGATGCGCCAGTCACGCCGCTTGCCGGTCAGGGCGGTCGTCATCCGGTTGCGGTACTCGCATCCTTGCGGGTGGGTGACCAGTGGCACGGGTTCGCCATGTGGCACCTCGAAACTGTCGCTTGCCACCCAGATCGGCTGCTCCTGCCATTGCTGCACCAGGTATTGCTGGTCGCCGCCGGGAAACAGCGCAACCGTCAGGTCGATGTCGTCGCGGTGCAACCGGTCCAGCAGTACGCGGGACAGGTCACAGTGTATCTCGATCCCTGCGCCGGTGTCCTGGCGGGCAAACGCCGTCAGCCCGCGCTGAAGCTCCGTCACCGCAAAGTCGATCGGCAGGCCGATGCGTAATGCCGCCTGGACGCGCGCGCGCTCGAACTGGCCCACCGCCATGTCGTTGAGCCGTAGCATCTGGCGCGCGATCACCGCGAGCGCCTTGCCGTCCTCGGTCAGCTTCATTTCGCGGCCCGACTGGATGATCAGCTTGTTGCCAAGCAGCGTTTCCAACCGCTGCATCTGCAGGCTCACGGCAGGTTGGCTGCGGCCAAGCACCTCCGCTGCCCTGGTATAGCCGCCGAGGTCAATTGCGGTGATGAAGGTGCGTAGCAGGTCGGTGGGCAGGTTGGTGGCGGCCATGGCTTTTCACATATTGAGTTCTTATGACTTTATTTGAACTATAAATTTTTCCAATCCGGCGGCAATGGGTAGTTTCATTGCCATGAACCGAACAGATTTTCACAAGCTGTTCAAGTCGCCTGGCCCTGTTGTGCTGCCGGTCATCCATGTGCTCGACACCGCGCGCACGCTGGAGAATGTCCGGATACTCGTCGGCGAAGGGGCTGCGGGCTGCTTTCTGATCAACCATGACTTCGGCGTGCCGGAATTCGAGCCGATCATCCGGGACGTGCGCAATGCCTTCCCGTCGCTTTGGATGGGACTGAACTTCCTGGCAGTGACGGGCCGCGATGCGTTTCCGGTACTGGGCGCGTTGCAACAGGACGGGTGCATGGCCGATGGCTACTGGGCGGATGATGCCCGCATTGCCGAACATGCAGCTCGTCAGGATGAAGCCGACGAGATTGACCGTGTGCGAGAAGCCAGCCAATGGACAGGGCTGTATTTCGGCGGCACCGCCTTCAAGAAGCAGCGCGAGGTGGCACCGAAAGACCATGAGGCAGCTGCGCGCAAGGCGTGTCCCCACATGGACGTTGTCACCACCTCCGGCGTGGCAACCGGCAAGCAGGCGGACCTCGGCAAGATCAAGGCATTTCGTGCGGGCATCGGTAACAGGCCGCTGGCACTGGCATCCGGCATCACACCCGACAATGCGCTCGCCTATGCCGATATCGACTGCTTCATGGTGGCAACCGGCATCAATCATGACGGCAATTTCTACGACATTGATCCCGCACGGCTCAAACGGCTGATGCGGATTACCTGCGAGCTTGGAGGAGGCACACCATCATGACTGCACGTCAAAAGGGTCCACGCGATGATCGCTGGTATCTCAACATCATGGCGCCCAATACCAAGGGCGAAAAGTTTGCATGGCTGGACCCGACCTCGATCTACATCAACGGCGAGGCGTTTCACGACCTGCTCGATGACCTGGTGGCTGACCTTGAAGGTCTCGTTGTGGATGTGGTCGGCGGGCTGGACGCCATGGGCTTCGTGCTGGGCTCCGCGCTTGCCACCCGGCTTGGCGTTGGCTTCCTGCCCATCCGCAAGGCAGGCAAGCTGTGTGTCGACACCGACAGGGTGACATTCTCCAACTATTCGGGCCGCACCCAGGACATGGAAATGCGCAAGCCCGCCTTTGCACCCCGCACCCGTGTTCTGCTGGTCGACCAGTGGGTCGAGACCGGCGGCACCATGGACGGAGCGATCCGGCTGGTCGAGCGCCAGCACGGCAAGGTGGTCGCCATGGCTGCTGTCGCCATCGAGGACAATGATCGCACGCGCGAGTACCGGCAGATGTACCGCTGCGTCGCGGGCGTCATCCCGGGGTCGCGCTGGCAGCACGAATGTAACGCCCAAAGGCTGTCGAGCTTTGACGCCTACCGGCCCGAGATGGCGTTTCCGGTCCGGCAAACCGCCGAAGTCTGAAGCCCACAGCAGCTTTTGGGTCTCTGCCGAACCTGCGATGCGTGCAACTGCCCCCTTGCTTTCCATCAGGGAACGGAACGCTGGTTCAGCCGCTGCATTGGTGAACACTTTCTCCAGGTCCGACTGCAGATCTGCCGGCAGATCCTGTGGCGCAAGAACCATCCACCACAAGACGGTTTTATTCCGGGAATGTCCCTGATCTCGCTACTGGCTCTGCATCAGCCAAGGATCCGTTGCAACGTTGGCGATGGCCGCATGACCCCTTCGGTCTTCTTCGGGTCGGTATTGTAGTATCCGCCCAGGTCAACGGACTTGCCCTCCGAGGCTGCGAGTTCGGCGAGGATCACCTCTTCGTTCTCCTCAAGTTCCTTGGCGATGGGCGCGAAGTGGGCGAGCAGTTCCGCATCCTCGTTCTGGCTTGCCAGTGCCTTGGCCCAGTAGAGAGCAAAGTAGTAGTGGCTGCTGCGATTGTCGGTCTGCCCCACCTTTGCCTGCGGTGACTTGTTGTAGTCGAGAACGCCCTGCGTGGCCCGGTCGACGGCATTTCCCAGTATGCGTGCCTTGTCGTTGACCTTGGTTTCGGAAAGGAATTTCAGGCTCTCCCCAAGGGCGCAGAACTCGCCAAGGGAGTCCCAGCGCAGATGGTTTTCCTCTACCAGCTGCTGCACATGCTTTGGGGCAGAGCCGCCTGCACCGGTCTCGAACATGGCACCGCCGTTCATCAGCTTCACGATCGACAGCATCTTGGCCGAGGTGCCCAGCTCCAGGATCGGGAACAGGTCGGTCAGATAGTCGCGCAGCACGTTGCCGGTAATCGAGATGGAATTCTTGCCTTTGCGAATGGTTTCGAGCGAAAGGCGGGTTGCTTCACGTGGAGCCAGTATCTCGAACTTGCCGGCCACGCCCGCATCGGCAAGGATCGGCCGGACATACTTCAGCAGCTCGCGATCATGCGGGCGGTTTTCATCCAGCCAGAAGATTGCCTGGCAGCCTTCCGCTTTCTGCCGGCTGATGGCCAGCCTGACCCAGTCTTCAACCGGTGCCTGCCTGGTTGATGCCGAACGCCAGATGTCGCCGGCCTCCACTTCGTGCTCATGCAGCGTCTCGCCATTGGCCAGGACGAGGCGAACGGTGCCAGCATGCGCAATCTCGAACGTGGTTGGGTGCGAGCCGTATTCCTCGGCCTTTTGGGCCATCAGGCCGATGTTCTGCACCGTTCCGGCGGTACGCGGATCCAGTGCACCAGTTTCCTTGAAGTACTTTATTGTTTCGTCATAGACCGGCGCGTAGGAGCTATCTGGTATGATGCAGTTGGTGTCGGCGGGTTGGCCATCCGGTGCCCAGCCCTTTCCTCCCGCGCGGATCAGCGCCGGAATGGATGCATCAATGATAACATCCGAAGGCACGTGAAGATTGGTGATGCCCCTATCGGAATTGACCATGTAGAGCGGCGGACGCTGCGCTATCACCTTGTCAATGGCGGCCAGAATTTCCTCGCCGTCCGGCATGGCTTTGACCTGGTCCAGAAGTGCGCCCAGGCCGGAGTTCGGATTGACACCGGCTGCAGCCAGCTTGTCGCCATAGGCATTGAAGACCGGTTGCAGGAAGACCTTCACCACATGGCCGAAGATGATCGGGTCCGACACCTTCATCATGGTCGCCTTCAGGTGCACCGAGAACAGGGTGCCAGCGGCCTTTGTCTCGGCAATCTGCCCGGTCAGAAATTCGTCAAGCGCATGAGCCGACATGAAGGTTGCGTCCACGATCGTACCGGGGGCGTAGGTAACCTTTTCCTTCAGGACGGTAACCGTTCCATCGTGTGACACCAGCTCGATGCGCGCGTCACCGGCTTGCTCGGCGCTGAGGGTCGCGGACTTCTCGTTGGAGAAGAAGTCATTGGCGGTCATGGTCGAAACCACGGTCTTGCTGTCAGGCGACCATGCTCCCATCGAGTGCGGATTGGCCTTGGCATAGTTCTTGACCGCGGTTGCGGCACGCCGGTCGGAATTACCTTCACGCAGAACCGGATTTACCGCAGAGCCCTTGATCGCGTCGTAGCGGGCGCGAGTGGCGCGTTCCTCATCGTTGGAAGGAGATTCGGGGTAGTTCGGAACGGCATAACCCTGAGCCTGCAATTCCTTGATTGCGGCGACCATCTGCGGCACCGACGCCGAGATGTTGGGCAACTTGATCACGTTGGCGCTGGGGTTCAGGACCAGTTGTCCCAACTCGGCCAGATCATCAGGCCGGCGCTGGTCTTCCCGCAAGCGTTCAGGAAAAGCCGCAATGATGCGGCCTGCAAGCGATATGTCCTTGGTGCCGACAGATATGCCCGCCGCCGACGCAAACGACTGGATGATGGGCAGCAGCGAGGCCGAAGCGAGCTGGGGGGCTTCATCAACTTTCGTGTAGATGATGTCGGGAGTGGATTTGTCGATCATGGGAGATGGCCAATGTGCAGGAGTTGGAGGTGATGGGTACAAACTGGCTGATCGCATGCCTCAAATACCCGTCTATTGCAATGCCACCAATGTAGGTGGTCGCATGCCAGGGCAGCCATGGCTTGCTTCATCCACGGCAACACTTGCAGGTGCCCGCCCGTACATTGCAGCAGGATGCTTGCCGGATCAATCCGGACCAATTTGATAAATCTTGGATTCGAGCATTGACTTCTCACTGAAATCCGAGTCAGATTTTGGTATTGAGCGTAAATTGGTTAATCAATTGAAGTGCCAATATGCTGACAATACCCGACGACAAAGAGCATCAGGGAGTCGCCTCGCAGGTGAAGGAGCTGATTGTTTCCAGGGGCTACGCGCCGGGAGACAGGCTGCCGCCCGAGCGCGAGCTGATCGGCCAGTTTGGTGTCAGCCGCGGCACCTTGCGCCGGGCGCTCGACACGCTGGAGCGCGAAGGCGCGATCTGGCGGCACGTCGGCAAGGGCACCTTCGTGGCCAGTCACGGCGAAACGCTGCTGCCGGGCGGGATTGCATCCCTCAGCACGCAGATCACCCCGATCAGGATGATGCAGGCGCGCGTGTGCATCGAGGCGGCGATCGCGCGTGAAGCTGCGCTGCACGCGTCGGGCGAAGCGATCGTTCGCATGAAGCTCGCGATGGACCGGGCAGAAGCGGCAACGAGCTGGCATGATTATGAAACTCAGGACGACCTGTTCCACCGCGCCATCGCCGAGGCCTCCGACAACATTCTGCTGCTGGCCCTGTTCGACCAACTGAACCAGGTGCGCCGCGCAGTTGCATGGGGCAGCGTGGTACGCAGTACTCAACGTCCGCCGCGCGACCACTCCAGTTTCTCCGAGCACCGCAAGATCGCCGCGGCCATCGAGACCCGCGATGGCGCAGGTGCCTATGATGCGATGCGCCTACACATCGGGTCGGTATCAAACCGCCTGTTCGAGGAGAACTGACGCCGGCTCCTGAAAAACAACGAAAAGAGGGTACTGCCGGCGGGATGCCACCGGTCAAAGTGCACACAAGAAACCATAATACTTGAACCACCACTAGGGAGACATGACATGTTCAGGATATTGCGCAATCTGAGCGTATTGCTTGCCGCCGTCATCGTGGCGGCCGGATTGGCCGTGACGGGCGCCGAAGCCAAGAAGCTTCGTATCGCTCTGGCCGAAACCCCGTCTGACGAACTTGCCGCCTTCTTCGTTGCACTCGACCGCGCCAAGAAGAACGGCCTCGAATATGAATGGACCGCCTTCTCGGATGAAGAGCTGGACACCCGCAAAAACCTGTCTGGATTCTGGATTTTGTGATTCACTTGTCCTGTCGTGATTTGGAGGCAGGGCGATGGAACATCGGTCGTTTTTCGGACTTTCGGAACACCTTGAGCGGCTGAGTTAGAACGGCGATCCGCTGGAGGTTCTGGAGAAGACAGTGGATTTCGAACATTTCCGGGGCTGGCTTGTCGAAGGCCTTGGATATGGCGATGGCGCCAGGGGTGGTCGGCCTCCGTTCGACCCGGTTTCGATGTTCAAGGCATTGATCCTGCAGGCGCAGCACAATCTGAGCGACGCGAAGATGGAGTTCATGATCCGCGACCGGCTGTCCTGGATGCGGTTCCTGCGCCTTGATCTTGGCGGTCCGACGCCGGACGAGAACACCATCCGGCTGTTCCGCAACAAGCTCACCGAGACCGGCACGCTGAAGCGGGTGATGAAAGCCTTCGACTGGCAATTGCAGAAGAAGGGCTACATCCCGATGTCGGGCCAGATCGTTGATGCCTCCCTGGTGCCGGCGCCGAAGCAGCGCAACAGCGATGCCGAAAAGGCGGCGATCAAGGACGGAAAGGCAGCATCGGGGATCTGGCCGGACGAGCCGAACAAGGCGGCACAGAAGGACACTGACGCACGCTGGACGCTGAAGGTCGGCGGCAAGATCCGCTATCGGCCGGATGGAACACCCCTGCCGCAGATCGCCCTGCCGGTGTTCGGTTACAAGTCGCACATTGTGATCGACCGGCGGTTCGGGTTCATCCGGGCATGTGCTGTCACCTCGGCCTCGCATGCCGACGGTCGCATGTTACCGAAACTGGTGACGACAAAGAACACCTCGTCTGAGGTCTGGGCCGACAGCGCCTACCGGTCGCAGAAGAACGAGAAATGGCTGGCGTCGAAGATGCTGGTCAGCCGGATCCACCGCCGCAAGCCGGCAGGACGCCCGATGCCGAAGCACATCGCACGGGCCAATGCCGGCAAGTCATCGATCCGTGCGGCGGTCGAGCATGTCTTTGCGCACCAGAAGAACCGCTTCGGGTTGTTTATCCGCACCATTGGTCTTGCCCGCGCCGAGGCGAAGCTGATCCTGGCCAATATCGCCTACAACTTCGACCGCCTCATCTTCCATGAGCGGGCCTGCGCCACAGGATGAGTTTGTCCGCAAGTGCGAAAATCGACGCTGAGAACACCCCAGGGCATCGCTTCCGGGGCCATAAACACCATCAAGACCGCAGAAAGGCATCAATCAACCGAACTTGTGACGCCGCCGCGTCGAAAATCACCGGTTAATGCGGGTGTCCAGCTCAGCCTTCAAGGTTGGTCCGCCAGAAAACCTCGAGTTCATTGCGCCTTGCCTCGTTCAGCCGCGGCATCAGGACCTCCTTCATCACAGACCTCGCCGTGAAAAGAAGATCAGAACCGCCAGACCATCAACAAGTGTGCATTCCCTGTACGTGTGTGAACGCCCCCTGGAATGCAAGAGGTTTCTGGCAAGGCAGTGGCATGTGGTCAGGTGCAGTCGTGTGTCCGGCCTCTCGATGCGGCCTTTGTCACGCCGCGGGCCTGTATGGAGATACGAGGACCGGTTCCAGTTCGCTTACGCGCGATCGTACTGTCGCTCCGTACACAGGTCTGGCTCTCCCGATCCCGTCTCTTTGACCGTTTGCCCTTACCCTTCCTTCGACCTTCTCACATTCCCGACATCATCACGGAGTCCGTCGCCTCAGGCGGCTGGCTCCGGAGCGCGGTAAACTCCTCCCCTGGCCATCAAGGCCCATGCAACCCTGGCAATCCGGTTGGCAAGCGCCACCGCAACCAGCATTGCCGGTTTGCGCGCGATCATCCTTGCCAGCCATGAACCGGCTGGAGCGCCATTGCGCCGGGTCCAGTACACCATCGCCATCGCTCCCGAGACCAGCAACCGTCGCAAGTCACGCTGTCCCATCTTCGATGTCCGGCCAAGCCGCTCCTTGCCACCGCTTGAGTGCTGGCGTGGTGTAAGCCCCAGCCATGCTGCAAAATCCCTGCCTTTCGAGAACGTCTGGGCCGGCGGGGCCAGCGCCACCATGGCAGCTGCGCAGATTGGTCCGATACCTGGAATGGTCAGCAATCGCGACACGGTATCGTCACTACGGGCCCGGTTCCGGACCTCCTCACTCAGTTCATCAATCCGGGCACCCAGCTCTTCGATCCGTTCAATCAGCATCCTGCCGAGTTCAGCGACCGATGCTGGCAGTCCGCTGTCGGGATCGCGGATCACACTCACCAGTTGGCCGAGGTGCGCCTTGCCTTTCGGTGCGATCACCCCGTACTCAGCCAGGTGACCGCGCAGTGCATTAATCGTCTGAGTACGCTGCCGCACAAACAGGTCCCGTGTCTTGAATGCCATCCCGGCAGCCTGTTGCTCCTCGCTCTTCGGTGCGACAAAGCGCATGGTCGGACGCAGCGCAGCTTCCACAATTGCCTCGGCATCGGCCGCATCGTTCTTGTTGCGCTTGACGAACGGCTTCACGTACACCGGAGCGATCAGTCGCACCTCATGGCCCAACCTGCCAATCTCGCGAGCCCAGTAATGCGAACTGGCGCAGGCTTCCATCGCCACCACGCACTTCGGCAACCCGCCAAAGAACGACAATACCCGCGAACGTGTCAGCTTCTTGCGCAACACCACCGAACCATCGGCTGCAGCCCCGTGCACCTGGAACACGCTCTTCGCCAGATCCAACCCGATAATGCTAATGTTCTCCATTGGACGCCTCCTTCATGTTGGTTCAACACCTCAACATTGGCACATCGATGCCGTTCGGGGGCGTCCACCCCATCGCTTACATATATTCCCTGATACGCCGGAGAAATTCCCTGTTACATCGAAAAATTTCCCTGTTCCGAATTTTAGGGAATTCGCGATCTAAGCCCCTGTAATTGATGGACTTATTCCGGCCAAACATCTGCAAATCAGGCCCAAAACGCCAAAATTCCCTGTAAATTCCCGTGGAACAGGGAATTTGGCACCTGAGACTGGTTCGCTGGAGACTGGGCGGGTCACCACCTTCGCAACCGGTCCGATACTCAACCTTCCAGGTGCGCGGCAAGGAACCACAGGTCCTTGTCCAGCGCGCGCGACACACCGGTCATGATGTCGGCGGAATTGGCATCGCCTGCCTCGTCGGTTTCCGTGATCGCCTTGCGGCACGAGGCCGCCAGCGTTTCGAGCCGTTCACGCAACGCGTTCAAATGCTCGTCCTGCTTGATGATGCCTTTCGGGTAGGGCTTCAGCGCGGTGCCTTCGGCGACCTGCTGGGTGGTGCCGGTGGCAAGGCCGCCAAGCTGCACGACGCGTTCGGCCATCACGTCGATGTGGCCGTCCATCCGAACCGCAACCTGGTCCAGCAACTCGTGGACTGCGATGAAGTTGCGGCCCTTGATGTTCCAGTGCGCCTGCTTCACGGCAAGGCGGAAGTCGAGGCAATCGGTCAGCCGCGCATTGAGCACGTCGATCACGGAATTGCGGACATTGTCTTTCAGGTCGGGCACAAAATTTGGCGCTTGCATGGCTGTCTCCAGAGTGTGGTGAATGTGGTTTGGTCGCGGGTGACCTGTGCCCTTAACGCCACAAGGGCCAAAGGGTTGCCGTATGCGGCAATCCGGACCGCATCGGCCGGATCAGAGCGCACCGTAGTGCCGTGCCTGGCAGGGGCGTATGCCCGGATTTGCAGCAGGCGGTGCCCAACTTATACCCTTGGCAAGCCGGTAAGGTTCCGCCTATCGTTTGGGCACAAGGGCTTGCCGGACGAACTGCATCACAATTGATCAGGTGCCGGGGCCAAGTGTGAGGAGGCTTCTGTTGCACGGCAACCTGGACCGCACGCCAGCCATTTCAGCCCACTCGGTCACCAAGATTTTTGGCTCCGGCACGGACAAGGTGGTCGCGCTTGATGATGTCTCCATCGAAATCCAGGAGAATGAGTTCTTCACCCTGCTGGGTCCATCTGGCTGCGGCAAGACCACGTTGTTGCGCCTGATTGCGGGCTTTGACCACCCCACCGCCGGCCGCATCGACCTGCGCGGCGAGGACATCTCCTTCCTGCCGCCATTCAAGCGTCCGGTGAACACGGTGTTCCAGTCCTATGCGCTGTTTCCGCACATGAGCGTGGCGCAGAACATCGGCTTCGGCCTCAAGATGCAGGGCAAGCCGCAATCCGAGATAGATGCCGTCGTCAGCCAGATGCTGAAGCTGGTCAAGATGGAGAGCATGCGTGACCGCTCCACAGCAGCGATCTCAGGTGGCCAGCAGCAGCGCGTGGCGCTGGCGCGGGCGCTGGCACCGCGTCCCAAGGTGCTGCTGCTAGACGAACCCCTGTCGGCGCTTGACCTGAAACTGCGCAAGGAAATGCAGATCGAACTGAAGCGGCTGCAGGGCGAGACCGGCATCACCTTCGTGTTCGTGACCCACGATCAGGAAGAAGCGCTGACCATGTCCGACCGCATCGCGGTGATGAGTTCGGGCAAGGTGCTGCAGGTGGGCAGCCCGCGCGACATCTATGACCGCCCGTCGGCCCGCTTCGTGGCAGACTTCATCGGCGAGACCAATTTCATCGAGGCCAAGCTGGGTGCCAAGGCAAAGGGCATGGGCAAGCTGACGCTGGCGTCCGGCAAGACCATCGAGGCCAGCCTGCCGGAGGGAGACATCGCTGCAGGGCCTGTCACCGCCGTGGTGCGCCCGGAACACGCCAGCCTGGTGAAGGCGGGCAAGACGGCCGCGTTGACGGGTGTGCTTTCCAACATCGTCTATTTCGGCACCGACACCCATTACCATGTCGACGTGGACAGCGGCGGGCACTTTACGGTGCGCATGCAGAATGCCCGCGGCGAAGCCGGCAGCATGGCGGTCGGCGACAAGGTCGGCATCGTCATCGATGCAGGCTCCGCGCAGGTGTTGAGGGATTGACCGGCCGCCCATGACAGACGCGACAGCAGGCAGTTCAAGGCTTACCTCCGGCGCAAAGGCCGGCGAGGAAGCCCGCTCGCGCGAAGTCCGCCAGCGCTGGCTGCTGGCAAGCCCGGCACTGTTCCTGATCTTCATTGCAGCGCTTGGGCCGCTCGCAATCATGCTGGTCTACTCGTTCCTCAAGGCTGGCTCATATGGCGGCGTGGTCTGGGAGTTCTCCCTGGACGGCTGGACCAGCGTGTTCGTGCAGCGCGACATCTTCTCCGACCAGCTGTCGATTGCCGATGCCCATGTGCAGATCTTCTGGCGCTCTATCCAGCTGTCGCTGCTGACCACCATCACCTGCATGATATTTGGCCTGCCGACGGCGTATTTCATCGCGACCCGGCCCAAGAGCAGCCGCAACTTCTGGCTGTTCCTGATCACCATCCCGTTCTGGACCAACCTGCTGATCCGCACCTTCGCGATCATGGAGCTGATCCGCGCGCAAGGCACGGTCAACACGCTGCTGATCTGGATCGGCATCATCGATCAGCCACTCGACATCCTCTACACCAACTTTGCCATCATGCTGGGCATGACCTACGTCTACCTGCCGCTGATGGTGCTGCCGGTCTATGCCTCGATGGAGAAGCTGGACTTCCGCCTCGTCGAGGCCGCCTACGACCTTTATGCGACCAAGTGGAAGGTGCTGACCCGCATCATCCTGCCGCTGGTCAAGCCAGGCCTGGTGGCGGGTTCGATCCTGGTGTTCGTGCCCTCGCTCGGTGCCTACGTTACGCCACGGGTGCTGGGCGGCGGCAAGAACATGATGCTCGGCAACCTGATCGAACTGCAGTTCGGGCAGGGCCGCAACTGGCCGCTGGGCGCAGCCCTTGCCATGACGCTGCTGGTCGTCGTCATGGTGGCATTGCTGTTCTATGTGCGTACCGTGCAGAAGTCGGGAGGAGGCCAGCACCATGGCTGACATCGCCACCTCCGCCCCGGTTGAAAGGGCCGGCAAGTCCTACTGGCGCCGGCCGTTTGACCTCAAGTCGATGCCGGGCTTCAGTGTGATCGCGATAATCTGCTTCATCCTGCTTTATGCGCCGCTGGTGCCGCTGGTGGTCTATTCGTTCAACGCAGGCAGCAACATCGCGCTGTGGGAAGGCTTCTCGTGGCGCTGGTATGTGGAGGCGTGGGGCAACACGCGGGTGCAGGACGCAACCGTCCTTTCGGTGGTGGTGGCCTTGTCGGCCTCCGCGATTGCCACGGTGCTTGCCACCATGGCCGCGCTGGCGACCACGCGCACCCGGCCTTTCCGGGGCATGACGGCCATCTATGCCGCCATCAACCAGCCGCTGATGGTGCCGGAAATCGTCACCGCCGTGGCGTTGCTGATCGTGTTTGCCTTCGTCAAGCAGGCGACCGGCTACAACGGGCTGGCCTACCTGATAATGGCGCACGCGGCCTTCTGCATCCCGTTTGCCTACTTGCCGATCCGTGCGCGGCTCGAAGGCATGGACAACTCGCTCGAGGCGGCTGCAGCGGACCTCTACGCAACGCCGTGGGCCACGTTCCGCCACATCACCCTGCCGCTGATGCTGCCCGGCATCCTGGCTGGCGCCATGCTCGCGTTCGTCATCTCGCTGGATGACGTGGTCATCACCGAGTTCGTCAAGTCGCCAGGCCAGGACACCTTGCCGACGTACATGCTGGGCCAGCTTCGACGGGTCATCACGCCCGAAATAAATGCGATCTCGTCAGTCCTGCTGGCGGTATCGGTTGCCATCGTCACGTTTTTCTTCATCCTAAACCGCAAGAGCACCTCGTGACGGGATGCTCGATGCACAAACCAGGGAGTAATCACATGCTCAGGAAACTTCTGATGGGAGCGGTGGCCGTTGCCGCCATGACCGTGTCGGGCCAGGCCATGGCCGCCGGCGAACTGAACATCTTCAACTGGGGCAATTACACCAACCCCGAATTGATCAAGAAATTTGAAGAGAAGTACGACGTCAAGGTGACCGTGACCGACTACGACTCAAACGATACCGCTCTGGCCAAGATCAAGGCTGGCGGGCATGGCTTCGACATCGTCGTGCCGTCTGCATCCTACGTGCCGATCTGGGTTGGCGAAGGCCTGCTGATCGAAACCCGTCCTGACCAGATGGAGAATTTCAAGCACGTGGCAGACGAGTGGCGTGACCCATCGTGGGATCCGGGCCGCAAGTACACAGTGCCGTGGCAGTGGGGCTCGGTCGGCGTCGTGGTTGATACGTCGGTCTACAAGGGAGAGATCAACACCTCCGCGGTGATCTTCGAGCCGCCCGCAGAACTGGAAGGCAAGATCAACGTGGCCCCCGAGATGGGCGACGTGCTGGGTGTGGCGCTGTACTATGTCGGCTCGCAGCCCTGCACCACCGACAAGGAAGCACTGAAGAAGGTGCGTGACCTGCTGATGGCGGCAAAGCCCAAGTGGAAGTCGATGGACTATGGCGTCATCGAGAAGTTCGCTGGCAGGGACCTCGCCGCCTCGCTGTACTGGAACGGTGCTGCCCTTCGCTCGCGCCTGCAGAATACTGACGTGCGCTATGGCTACCCCAGGGAAGGCTATCCGCTGTGGATGGACTCGGTTGCCGTCCTGAAGGACGCCAAGAACGTCGAGAATGCAAAAACCTTCCAGAACTTCATCATGGAGCCCGAGAACGCTGCGCTGATCTCGGCCTTCGCCCGGTACGCCAACGGCATCAAGGGGTCCGAGCAGTTCATGCCGGAAGACATGCGCGACGCACCTGAAGTGGTGATCCCCGAAGAGCACAAGGCAGCAGGTCACTTCATCGACACCTGCCCGCCGGAAGCCCAGGCGCTGTACACGGCAATCTGGACCGAGCTGACCAAGTAAGCTCGAGGCACTACCGCATCACGACGAGGCAGGTGCCATCCACGGTGCCTGCCTCGACCGCTTCATGGGCCTCGATCATTTGCGCGAAGGTATACCGCGCCCCAACCTTGTGGCTCAGCTTGCCCTCGGCCAGCAGGCCGCTAACGCCGTCGATGGCGGCGCGCTGCTGGCTTTGTGACAGGCCAAAGATCGAGAACGTTTCAAGGGTGATGTTGGCATAAAGCAGCCTGGCGAACGGCAGCACCGGTGACGGCTGCTGGTCCGATGCATAGGCGGCGATGTGGGCGCGCCTGTTGAGCACGGGCAGGGCATGTTCCAGCGTCAGCCACAGCGCACCGTCCACCACCCGGTCAATGCCGCTGGGTGCTGCTGCGCGCAACGCGTCCGGGAAATTCGCGTCATTGTAGTCGAGTGCGTCATGGGCACCGAGGCGGCTCAATGCGTCGAACTTTTCCGGCCGCGTAGCCGCAATCACGCGCGCGCCTGCCTGAGCCGCCATCTGGATGGCATAGCGTCCCACGCGCCCGCCTGCGCCAGTCACCAGGATGGTTTGCCCCTCGACCGGGCCGGAGCCGAACACGCCGTGCCAGGCGGTGACTGCCGGTACGCCAACAGACGCGCCATCGGTGAAGCTGGCCTTGTCGGGCAGCGCGATGGCCTGACCATCGTCGATGCACAGGTGGGTGGCGGCCGTGCCGTGCGGGCGCCCGGCCTGCGCGCCGAACAGCCAGACGCGTTCGCCAACGCGGGCAGGCGGCACCCCGTCGCCGGTGGCCACGATGACCCCGGCACCATCGTTGTTGGGGATTATCGCGGCAAACCGGTCCAGCTCGCGGCCCGTCAATCGGCGCTTCACGTCGGTGGGGTTGACGGCTGACACCTTCACCTCGACCAGTATCTCACCCGCACCGGGCAGAGGTGTCTCCAGCCGGACCTCGCGCATCACGTCCCGTGCTGCGCCGGCGGTTTCATACTGCCAGGCCCGGCTAGTGGCGGGCAGGCTCATTTCTCCATGAAGTCCGAACACCGTGGTGCCGGGTTGTTGCCCCACGGCATGATCGGCACCGTGGAGGTGGAGTTCTGGGGTGAGCCCTCGATGATGCGGTCGGAGTAGACCAGGTAGACCAGCGTGTTGCGTTCGGCATCGCAGCCGCGCACGATCTGCATCTTCTTGAAGAACAGCGAGCGGCGCTGGCGGTACATCTCGTCGCCCTGCTCGAACTTGCCCTTGAACTCGACCGGGCCAACCTGGCGGCAGGCAAGCGACACTTCAGACCGCTCTTCGGCAAATCCGGCCCAGCCTTTCCAGCCGCCGATCTCGGGAATGGTGAAATGGCATGCGACGCCGCTGACAAGCGGATCATCCAGCGCGTAGACCGCCAGCTTTGCATCGGGTGACAGCAGCCGGAACACGGTCGACTTCTTGAAGATCAGCTCCGGATCATCCTCGGCAGCGGTGGCAGAGACCGCACCTGCCACCAGTGATGCAAGCACGGCAACAGCCGCAAACGCGGCAGGCACGAAACGGCGCGGTAGGTCAAGCATTGCAAACGGTCTCCTGATTGCCGCCGGCGGATCAGCCCGCCGCGGCCATGGCCCTGAAGCCTGCTTCCAGATCGTCCTTGAGGTCTTCGACGGCCTCCAGCCCGATGTGCAGGCGGATGATCTGGCCGGGGCGTTCCCACGTGGTCGCAGTCCTGTAGGTGGTTACGTCGCAGGGAATTGCAAGGCTCTCGAACCCGCCCCAGGAGAATCCCATGCCGAACAGTTGCAGCGAATTGAGGAATGCATCGACGTTTGCCTGCCGGTCATCCTTCAGGATGAAGCCGAACAGCCCGCTGGCGCCAGTGAAGTCTCGCTTCCACAGATCGTGACCCGGCGCACCCGGCAGGCCCGGATGCAGCACCTCGGCAACTTCGTCCCGGGATTGCAGCCACCCGGCGATCGCAAGCCCCGACTTCATGTGCCGTTCAAGCCTGACGTCCAGCGTGCGGATGCCGCGCAGGGTGAGGTACATGTCATCTGGCCCGGCAAACAGGCCCATCTCCTCGTATGTGTCCTTGTAGCGGGGCCAGTGCTCCTGGCTGACCGTGACGCAACCCATCATGCAGTCTGAATGGCCGACGAGATATTTGGTGGCGGCCTGCAGGGAGATGTCGCAGCCATGCTCGAACGCCTTGAAGTAGTGACCCGCGCTCCATGTGTTGTCGATGGCGACCAGCGCCCCGGCGGCGTGGGCTGCCTTCGCAATTGCCGGGATGTCCTGCACCTCGAAGGTTTGCGAACCGGGGCTTTCGGTGAAAACCAGCTTCGTGTTCGGCCGCATCAGGCCGGCGATGCCGGCGCCAATGCCGGGATCGTAGAAGCTGGTCTCGATGCCCATGCGCGCAAGCAGTCCGTTGGCCAGCGACCTGGTTGGCCGGTAGGCGCTGTCGGTGATCAGCACATGGTCGCCGGTGTTCAGGAACGCCATCATCACCGACGATATCGCGGCCAGACCCGACGGCGTGACCTTGCAGGCATGACCGCCCTCAAGCGCGGCGATCGTGTCTTCCAGCGCGCGCGAGGTGGGCGTGCCCTTGCGGCCGTAGGTGTAGGGCTGGTTGTGCGCCCGCAACGCATCGGCACTCGGGTACAGGATGGTCGAGGCGTGGTAGACGCCAGGGTTTACGATGCCGTGCTCGGTATATTGCCGGCCCGCCGTGACAAGCGTTGTGGCTGGCCGCCGGGCCGTCACAGAGCCTTCATCTTTCTTCATGGAACCCGATCCCGCTGGATGATGTGATATTGCCGATTGTTTACCCGTGCAGACTTCGAATTGTCGAATTTTTTCAGGCGGCGCTTGACCGGCATGTGAAATTAAGCAGGATAAAGTCTGGTCGCACGGCAATTGCCGTGCGTTCAGGGAGTAATACTTGAAATCCTGATGGACGGTGATCATGCCGGGGGCATTGGTACCTCAACGCTTGCCGGTGCTCGCAACCGGCAAGATGACCTACCTTACGTGCAGTCTGCCTCGTCTGATGAGACCGTCACAACAAGCTACCAAAGGAAAAACAACATGAAACGTTCGTTGCTTTCGCTTGCACTCGGTGCAGCGGTGTCGATTGCCGCTACCACGGCTGCGTCGGCCGCAACTCTTGATGATGTCAAGAGCAAGGGCTTCATCCAGTGTGGTGTGAGCCAGGGCCTGATCGGCTTCTCCAACCCAGACGACAAGAACAACTGGACCGGCCTCGACGTCGACTTCTGCCGTGCAGTGGCAGCAGCCGTATTCGGTGACGGCGAGAAGGTGAAGTTCACCCCGCTGTCCGCCAAGGAGCGCTTCACCGCCCTGCAGTCCGGCGAAATCGACATCCTGTCGCGCAACACCACCTGGACCATGGGCCGCGACACATCGCTCGGCCTCGTGTTCGCCGGCGTGACCTATTACGACGGCCAGGGTTTCATGGTGAAGAAGGCGCTCGGCGTCAACTCCGCCCTCAAGCTGGACGGCGCTTCGGTCTGCACCCAGACCGGTACCACCACCGAACTGAACCTCGCCGACTACTTCCGTGCCAACAACATGAAGTACGAAGTCGTTGCGTTCGAGAAGGCTGACGAAGTGATCGCGGCCTACGACTCCGGCCGTTGCGACGTGTTCACCACCGACCAGTCGGGCCTGTATGCAGAGCGCCTCAAGCTGAAGAACCCGGACGAGAACGTCGTTCTGCCGGAAATCATCTCCAAGGAGCCGCTCGGCCCCGTGGTGCGCCAGGGCGATGACGCATGGTTCAACGTGGTGAAGTGGACCTACTTCGCACTGCTCAACGCTGAAGAACTCGGCGTGACCAAGGCCAACGTCGATGACATGATGGCCAACTCGACCAACCCTGAAATCCGCCGCCTGCTCGGTGCTGAAGGCGATTTCGGCAAGGGTATCGGCCTGGAGAACGACTGGGCTGCCAAGGCCATCAAGGCCACCGGCAACTACGGCGAAATCTTCGATCGCAACGTTGGTCCCGACACCAACCTGAAGATCGGCCGTGGCGTCAACGCGCTGTGGAACAAGGGCGGCATCCAGTACGCACCGCCCGTGCGCTAAGCAACCATTGCACCCGTCCGGCAGGTGTTTCTGCCGGACGGTCTTGGTACCTTTTCGAGCAGACAATTTTCCAAGACGAGTGGGTTTTTACTGAACAGCCGGCAATGAAGACCGGTGCCAACGAGATGTGACCCTGGGGTTGCTTGTCCACTGCGCGTTGCCAATGACGTTGCGGACAGGTTTTGGGTCGGGTGAAACGGCAGTTCGCGCCGGGGCGTATAAAAAGTGTTCCGAAGTTCCGCGCGCGCTGCAGCTGGGTGAAGGCAAGCGCATGAGCGTCATTTCCGGAAGTGATCAGGACGGCCCGCCGAAGGTCGCCTTTTTCAATGATCCTCGTGTGCGATCCATCGCCATACAGGCGATCCTGATCGTCGTTGTGGTGTTCCTGGTCTGGCAGATTGTCCAGAATACCATTGCCAACCTCGCCCGCGCCAACATTGCGTCCGGCTTCGGCTTCCTCGAAACAACCGCCGGCTTCGACATTTCCCAGACGCTGATCCAGTACAGCGAAACCTCGACCTATGGCGATGCCATCATGGTCGGGCTGCTCAATACGCTGATGGTCGCCTTCTTCGGCATCATCGCGGCGACCATCATCGGGTTCGTCGCCGGCGTGATGCGCCTGTCAAAGAACTGGCTCGTGTCCAAGGTCGCCGAAGTCTACATCGAGATCATTCGCAACGTGCCGCTGCTGATCCAGATGTTCATCTGGTACATCGTGGTGCTGGGCGCCCTGCCGAACCCGCGCAATGCGCCGGAACTGGGCATACCTTACCCCTCGGCCGGCCTCATCATCATGCTGCCCGTGCTGGTCGGCGGGTTCTGGCTGCTGAACCGTCTGTTCCACACGTTTCAGCACGCGATCGCCCGCCTTGCGCTGACGGTGGGCTTCATTGCCGCCGTGGTTGCCGGGTGGGCGGCCATCACGGAGCTTGGCTGGCAGGTGGTCAAGTTCGTGCCGATGGGCATCTTCCTGTCCAACCGCGGCATCGTGGTGCCAAGCCCGATCTGGGGCGAAGGAGCCTGGATGATCGCGGTTGCCTTCGTTGCCGCCATCGTTGGGGCGTTCCTCGTGCGCCGCTGGGCGAAGAAGCGCCAGGCGGAAACCGGTCAGCAGTTTCCGGTTTTCCTGACGGCGATTGCCATGATCCTCGGGGTGCCACTGCTGGCCTACTTCATCATCGGCGCGCCCGTCTCGCTGGATTACCCGGAACTTTCAGGCTTCAACTTCCGCGGCGGGGCCAACCTGGTCATCGAGTTCTGGGCGCTGTTCCTGTCGCTTGCGGTCTACACCGGGGCCTTCATCGCAGAGATCGTGCGTGCAGGCATCCTTGCGGTGTCGAAGGGCCAGACCGAGGCCTCCAGTGCGCTGGGCCTCAGGCCCAATCCGACGCTGCGCCTGGTGGTGGTGCCGCAGGCCATGCGCGTGATCATTCCGCCACTGGCCTCGCAGTACCTCAACCTGACCAAGAACTCCTCGCTGGCAGTGGCGATCGGTTTCCCGGACCTGGTGTCCACCGGCGGCACCGTGCTCAACCAGACCGGCCAGGCCATCGAGGTCATCGGCATCTGGATGGCGGTCTACCTGACCACCTCGCTGCTCACCTCGGCATTCATGAACTGGTTCAACTCGACGATGAAGCTGGTGGAGAGATAGCCGATGTCAGAACTTCACTCAGAAGCGTCGCTCGCCTACGTCCGCACCAAGGAAGCGCCGGCCTTGCCGCCGCCGGCCAGCACGCAAGGGCTGATGGGCTGGATGCGCGAGAACCTCGTGCCCACGCCGTTCCAGGCCATTGTCACGCTGGTGCTGCTGTACATCGTCTCCATCCTGGTGTGGGACACCATCGACTGGAGCTTCGTCAAGGCAGTCTGGACCGGCACTGACCGTGAAGCCTGCGTCGGCGAAGGCCGGCAAGATGGCGCCTGCTGGGCCATGGCGCGGGCCAAGTTCGGCCAGTGGATGTACGGCTTCTACCCCATCGACCAGCGTTGGCGGCCCGACATCGTGGCCATCGTCGGTGTGCTGGCGCTGGTGCCGGTGCTTATGCCGTCGCTGCCGTACAAGCGCGCAAATATCATTTTCCTGCTGGCCATCTACCCCGTCTTCACGCTGATCATGCTGTCGGGCGGACATTTCGACATCAACGAGGACGTGTGGCTCGCCACTGTCATCTTCGTGGCGCTGATTGCCGTGCCGGTGCTGTTCCTGGGGTTCGTGGCCAAGATCATCGAACCGAAGCTGGCGCTTTATGTGGCCGGTGGTCTTGCGGCGGTCATGGCTGCGCTGCTGCTCATCCTGTCCATCGACTTCGGCCTGTCGCACGTGGAAACCGACAAGTGGGGCGGGCTGATGCTGACCCTCGTCATTGCGGTGACGGGCATCGTGGCATCGCTGCCGCTGGGCATCCTGCTGGCGCTGGGGCGGCGGTCCAACATGCCGGTGGTGAAACTGTTCTCGGTGGCCTTCATCGAGCTGTGGCGCGGCGTGCCGCTGATCACCGTGCTGTTCATGGCCTCGGTGGTGCTGCCGCTGTTCCTGCCGGAAGGCACCAATTTCGACAAGTTGCTGCGCGCACTGATCGGCGTGACGCTGTTCTCGGCCGCCTACATGGCCGAAGTGGTGCGCGGTGGCCTGCAGGCCATTCCCAAGGGCCAGACGAAGCGGCCCAGGCGCTGGGCCTCACCTTCTGGCAGACCATGGGCCTGATCACCCTGCCGCAGGCGCTGAAGCTGGTGATCCCCGGCATCGTCAACACCTTCATCGGCCTGTTCAAGGACACCATGCTGGTGGGCATTATCGGGCTGTATGACCTGCTGCTGATCATCCGCGCCGCCAACACCGACCAGCAATGGGCAGCACCGCAGACCAATTCGACCGGCCTTGTCACTGCGGCCGTCATCTTCTGGATCTTCTGTTTCGCCATGTCGCGCTACTCCATGTTCATGGAGCGCAGGCTCGACACCGGTCACAAACGCTAACCCTTCACGAACGACAGGACCCGATCATGGCCAAGGCAACCACCAAAAAAGCACCGGCAAAAAAAGCGGCTGCGAAGACGCCTGCCGCCGGCAAGGCTGCTGCACCTGCCGCGAAATCGCAGGCGTCGGCTGCATCAAAGGCACTGAGCGCCAAGCAGGCCGAGGCCTCCAATGCCATGCGGGTGAGCGATGACGTGGCCATCCAGATCGCCAGCATGAACAAGTGGTACGGCGACTTTCACGTACTGCGTGACATCGATCTGACGGTCTATCGCGGCGAACGCATCGTCATTTGCGGGCCTTCGGGCTCGGGCAAGTCCACGCTGATCCGTTGCATCAACCGGCTGGAGGAACACCAGAAGGGCAAGATCGTCGTCGACGGCATCGAGCTGACCGATGACCTGAAAAAGATCGACGAGATCCGCCGCGAAGTGGGCATGGTGTTCCAGCACTTCAATCTGTTTCCGCACCTGACGATCATGGAAAACTGCACGCTCGCGCCCGATCTGGGTCCGCAAGATGCCCAAGAAGGAAGCCGAGAAGGTGGCGATGCAGTTTCTCGAGAAGGTCAAAATCCCCGAGCAGGCGCAGAAGTATCCCGGCCAGCTGTCCGGCGGCCAGCAGCAGCGCGTCGCCATCGCGCGGTCACTGTGCATGAACCCGCGCATCATGCTGTTCGATGAGCCGACCTCCGCGCTTGATCCGGAAATGATCAAGGAAGTGCTCGAGGTAATGGTCGACCTGGCTGAAAGCGGCATGACCATGTTGTGCGTGACCCACGAGATGGGCTTTGCCCGCCAGGTGGCCAACCGCGTCATATTCATGGACCAGGGCCAGATCGTCGAGCAGAACGAACCGGAAGAATTCTTCTCCAACCCGAAGTCGGACCGCACCCGGCTGTTCCTCAGCCAGATCCTGCATTAGGGCAACTTACGGCAGGGAGGGTTTGCGCCCCTGCTGGCACGGGCGGTCTGGCCCTGCCGGCATTGAACTGAATCATGACGGCTGCTATATTCAACTGGTTGATAAACTGGTTGATTGGATACGTGCGTGAAAGAAGTCGGAGCATTCGAAGCCAAGACGCATCTGTCTGATGCTGCTGGAGCTGGCACGCCAGGGTGAGGAAATCCTGATCACCCGGCGCGGGGTGCCCATCGCGAAACTGGTTCCTGCCAACCGTGTTCCCGCTGACGCTGCCAGGGCAACCTTCGACAAGCTGAATGCGCTTCGAGTGCAAACCCGTCTCGACGGCCTCGACTGGAAAACCTTGCGTGATGAGGGGCGCCGTTGAGCGCGCTGGTGCTGGATTGCTCGGTGGCGGTCTCATGGCTGTTCGAGGATGAGCAAAACCCTGGCACAGATGCCCTGCAGGTGCTGGTTGCTGAACACGGTGCCATTGTTCCAGCACTTTGGCCGCTTGAGGTCGCCAACGTCCTGCTTCAGGCCGAACGGCGCGGGCGGGTGACCGCCCCCGGTGCCGACGAACGGCTCCAGTTGCTGGCAAGCTTGCCGATCACGATCGACGACGGCGACATGAAGACAGGCATCGGGAGCATTGTCGCACTGGCACGAAAGCACGGGCTGACGTCCCATGATGCTGCTTACCTGGAACTGGCGATGCGTACAGCCGTACCGCTTGCCACGCTGGACAAGGGTTTGCGCAAGGCTGCTGAGGCAGTGGGCTTGGTGTGCTTGCCGCCAAACGGCTAGCCCGGGATTGACCGCCGGATCAGTCTTTCGCCCGCGCCAGCCGCCCGATCACGTTGGCAACGATGCGTGCTGCGGTGAATGTTGCAGTGCCAGTGGTATCGCGCTCCGGCACGAACTCGATCATGTCGAAAGCCGCAATCCGGCCCTTTGACGACACGGCTGCCACGATATCAATGGCCTGCTGGTAGCTGAGACCGCCCGGCGTGGGCGACATGACGGCGGGCATGATGCCTGCGTCCAGCCCGTCGCAATCCAGCGTGATGACGCAGTTGGAACCGGCTGGCACGTGCGCCATCACGGCGCCGATGCCGGCTTCATGGATCTCGCGTGCCGTTACGATGTGGGCGCCCCAGTCGCGCGCGAACTCGACCTCCTCGCGGCGCGCCGAGCCAAGCCCGCGAATGCCGGCCTGCACGATGCGCTCCACGTGAGGCATTTCCGATGCCCGGCGCATGGTGCTGGAGAAGCCAAGCCGTTCGTTCCAGCGCTCATCGCGCCAGTCGATGTGGGCATCGATCTGGATGATTGTCAGCGGCCCCAGGGCGGCAAGGCCTTCGAAGAACGGGATGGGCGTGGAATCGTCGCCGCCCAGCATGACCGGCACGGCTCCGGCCGCGACGATATCCTGCGTCGCCTGCCGGATCAGCCCCCGGTTGCCCGCGCCGTCCTGCGATTGCGTGACCAGGTTGCCCGCATCGGCCAGCCTGAATCCGCCATACCCGAGCAGTGGACCGCCGAAATCAAAGTCCCAGTGCTCCAGCAGGGCGAAGTCGTCCTTGAGGGCTGTGCGCAGTGAGTCGGGTGCCAGTGCAAATTGCTCGTTCGGCACGCCTGCATAGGGCGTTCCGTGCGGGGCGCCAAACACCACGGCATCGGCACCTTCAGGGCTGCCGATGGTGCTCGCCCCCATGAAGGCAACAGGTGCGGGCTTGAACGGGCCAGCCATGTTCAGGCGATCTTCTGGTTGTACTCGCCCACTTCCGGATAGTCCGACAGGTGCATGTCGATGGCCTTGAACATCGCCTTCATCATCTCTTCCGAGGTGGGGCTTTCACACACCACCACCAGTTCCGGCTTGTTGGATGATGCGCGCACCAGCCCCCAGGTGCCGTCCTGCAGGACGATGCGGATGCCGTTCACCGTGACCAGTTCGCGGATCGGCTGGCCCGCCAGCTTGCCGCCGTCGGCGGCGATCTTCTGGAAGTACCGCACGGCCTTGTCGACGATGCCGTACTTGGCTTCGTCGGCGCAATGCGGGCTCATGGTCGGTGAACCCCAGGTCTTGGGCAGGTCGCGGTAAAGGTCTGCCATCGACTTGTCCGGCTGCCGGTCGAGCATGCGCAGGATGGCGATGGCCGATGCCAGCCCGTCGTCGTAACCCAGCCCGTACGGCTCGCGCAGGAAGTAGTGGCCGGACTTCTCGAAACCGGCGATGGCACCAAGCTCGTTGGTGCGCCGCTTCATGTAGGAATGGCCGGTCTTCCAGTAGTCGGTGCGGGCACCTTGTGCCTTCAGCACCGGGTCGGTCATGTACAGGCCAGTGGATTTCACATCCACCACAAACTGCGCGCCGGGATGCTCGGCGGACATGAACCGGGCCAGCATGACGCCCACCTTGTCGGCGAAGATCTCGTTGCCCTCATTGTCCACCACCCCGCAGCGGTCGCCGTCGCCGTCGAAGCCGAGCGCCAGGTCTGCCCCGGATTCCAGCACGGCATCGCGCATGGCATGCAGCATTTCCATGTCTTCGGGGTTCGGATTGTAGCGCGGGAACGAGTGATCGAGCTCGCAGTCCAGCGGCATCACCTCGACGCCCATGGCTTCAAGCACCTTCGGCGCAAAGGCACCTGCCGTGCCGTTGCCGCACGCGCAAACCACCTTCAGCTTGCGCTTGACCGGTCCGCCCTTGACGAGGTCGGCGACGTACTTCTCCTCGAGATCAGACACGTGCACCAGTGCACCGCCGTCGCGGACCTGCCAGGCGCCGCCGAGCACGATCTCCTTCAGCGCCGTCATTTCATCTGGCCCGAAGGTGAGGGGGCGGTCGCAACCCATCTTGACGCCTGTCCAGCCATTGTCGTTGTGGCTGGCAGTGACCATGGCAACGGCGGGCACATCCAGCGCGAACTGCGCGAAGTACGCCATCGGCGACAGCGCCAGGCCGATGTCGTACACCGTGCAGCCCGACGCCATCAGCCCGGTGGTCAGTGCCTGCTTGATGGAGTTGGAGTAGC
Organism: uncultured Alphaproteobacteria bacterium; assembly: GCA_963700735.1. Lineage (GTDB taxonomy): Bacteria > Pseudomonadota > Alphaproteobacteria > Rhizobiales > Aestuariivirgaceae > Anderseniella. Next base: position 132,740 of record CAVOYR010000003.1, on the reverse strand, counting down.
CGCGAAAATCATGACCCGTCACGATGTGCGGCCGGACCCCGCGCTGGTGCAGGTAGGTGCCAAGCCCCAGCCCCAGCGCCTGGATGCCATAGAGGTTGATTTCCTTCTCGAACAGCCAGCGCGCGTCGTACTCGCGAAATCCGGTCGCCTTGACCAGCGGCATGCGCTCGTAGTCGGGCGTGTTGGGAACGAGGTCGGCACGAGGTTTGGCGAGCATGTCTGGAGGTCTTTCAGTACGTCAGGACGCGCGGTCGATCCGCGCCCGGCGTCCGCCCTTGCGGGCCTTGTTGCGGGTAAGGTTGGTGAGTCTGTCAGGCAGTTGCAGCATGATGGTGTCACGCAACTGCGGCGGCATGGCGATCCATCCGCCAATCTCGTCACGGGTCCTGCCGCAGCCGATGCAATAGCCGGACTCAGGCTCGATAACGCAGAGCTTGATGCAGGGCGACTTGATCGCCGGTGAAGGTATGTCGGTCATGGCGAACTGGCAAACCTGGCGCAGCCGGAGCGCAAAAACGGCAATGACGATGAATGATGCTTCTCGCTAGCACGCCGTGGCGGGGCTGTCCAATGGGCCGTCGCCGCGCAGCCATACTGCCGGACAGAAACTGCTAGTTCGGCAGGTTTTCCCTGAACGCTTCGCTTCGCGGGTCCTGCGGAGGGGCATCGCGCTCAAGCTGGCGCACGCGGTAGTCGAAGTCGGCGAACGGGGTGAAGTCCTTGTCGGCGATGGTGCGCTTGAGTTCGAAGTTTACTGGAATTTCTGCCGCACCGGGTTTTGGTTCTTCCGCCACCTGCACCGGCAGGCCGGTTGAAGCTTCGCGATCCTTGCCGAGGTGGCCGGTGAGCGCATTGAGGTGGAGGGCACCCACAACCGCCGCCAGTGCGGTGGCCGACCAGATCGAGGCAAGACGGGCGCTGGAGTGTGACGGCGCCAGCATGGCCAGCGCACCGGCAAAGCCGACGCAGCCGATATAGAACATGAATTCGGTGTTGGGCGTGCCGCCAATGCCGCCGGGTATCCAGTTGTAGCCGGACTTGCCTGCCGCAGCGAGAACGATCATTACGCAACTGAAGAAAAAACCAATCCAGGCATGCATGCCAGAAAATCCCTTTTAGTCTCGATCAAGCCGAGACCTTAGCCCGATTGAGCAAACGTAAGGTCAATGAACGTGGTTAAGCAGACCTTGATGGCCGCTTGCCGGTTGCACCCGCAAGCCCGTGCTGTATACCCGCTCGGGCCTTTCAGAACTCCGGGGACAAAGCCATGACAAGCCCTGCCGATACATTGCCGTTCAACGACATCCTCGCATTGCTGACGGATTTTCCGCCACTGCCTGCCGCTGAGAATGCAATCGATGCAGGCGAAGGCGTTCAGGTTTGCCCACCCGGTGGCATGGGAAACTGGCTGACCGCGTGGCTGGCCGCTTGGCAAGGCGGAAAGACAGCCGTTCTGCGCCGGCCGGTGGTGGCATTGTTTGCATCGGCCCATGACGAAGCGGTGGTTGCCCGCAGCAACGACAGCCTGCACCGCGTCATGCAACTGGTCGAGCAGGCGCAAGCCCGAACGGCACCTGTGTGCCACGTGTGCGACAGGTACGGCCTGGGATTGCGGGTGTTTGAAATGGCACCGGAGTTGCCGGTCGCCAGCATCCTCACCGAAGCAGCCATGCAAGAGGCAGACTGCGCCGCGACCATGGCCTATGGCATGGAGGCCACCGCTGGCGGCGCAGACCTGCTCATCGTCGGGGCCATTGCCGCCGGACATGCCGGGGCCGTGGCAGCGATGGCGGCAGCCTTGCTCGGGCCCGGCGAAGCAATGCATAACGATGACCTTGCAGCGCTGGCAGGACAGGTTGTCTCGCACCACGAGGGCCACCTGAAGGCACCGCTGGAAATCCTGCGCCGCATGGGCGGCCGCGAGACTGCTGCCCTGGCAGGGGCCATCATGGCTGCGCGGTTGCAACAGGTGCCGGTGGTGCTCGACGGGGCAGGGGCGGTGTGTGCGGCATTGCTGCTGGAGCGGCTCAAACCCGGAGCATCGGCCCACTGCGTGGTTGCAGCCAACGACGGTCACCGCGACTTTGCCCGGCTTGCCACCGCGCTGGCTGCTCCTGTTATCCTGGGCGGGGGCTATCCGGAGGGCGATGGTACGGCAGGCGCGCTGGCTGCCGGCGTAATCCAGTCAATGGTCATGATGAAGACAGCGGACGGTGCCGCGGCTGGCGGCAGCACGCTGAACTGAGCTGCTTCGGGAAACCGCGCTACGCGGTCAGCTCGATCAGGCGGCGCTGGGTGGCCGGCATCCGCATGCTTTCATCGACGAGCCGCGCCCGCATGCTGCCCAGCACCTTGTGCGAGGGAAATGCCACCGAGACGATCAGGCCATTGGGCTGATTGTGGCTCATGCTCAGGCTTGCCTCATGCAGTTCGGCCAGTCCGTTGACGATGCTCAGGCCGAGGCCTGCGCCATCGATGGCCTTCTTCTGTGCGAATGAGCCACGCACGAAGGCATCGCGCATGTTGATCAGTTCGCCATCGGCCAGCCCCGGCCCCTGGTCGGCGACTGACAGCACCACATCGCCATTCGGGTGTTGGCGGGTTTCCACCACGATGATGCCGCCTTCGGGGCTGAACTTGCTGGCATTGGACAACAGGTTCAGCCAGATCTGGCGGACGGCGCGCTTGTCGCCCAGCACGCGCAACGGCGTGTCGGCCAGCACGAAGCGGACGGTCTGCTTGCGGCGCTGCAATTGCATGTGCATCAGCTCCGCACTGTCGCGGCCTTCCGCGCACGGATCGACTGGCTCGAAAGCCAGTTCATGCCGGTCTGCCTCGATCCTCGACAGGTCGAGGATGTCGTTGATCAGTTTGAGCAGGTAGTCGCCGCTGTCGTGGATGTCATCGGAGTACGACTTGTAGACGGGCACCGCATGCGGGCCCATCATTTCCTTGGACAGTATTTCCGAGAAGCCCAGGATGGCGTTGAGCGGCGTGCGCAGCTCGTGGCTCATGGTGGCCAGGAACCGCGATTTCGCCTGGTTGGCAGCCTCGGCCTTGACGCGCGCCTCTTCGGCCTCGCTCAACGCACCGTCGAGCCGCCCGATCAGGGCTTCGCGCTCGGCCTTGAAGATCATCATTTCTCGCGCGGTGCCTTGCAGCCGGCGGACAAGCTGGATGAAGAATATCTCGGTGATCACCACGATGGCGCCAAGCGTGATGTAGACAAGGTTGTCTTCCATCACGCAGCGGATCACGGTTGCGAGGGTCAGCAGCCCGGTGCCACACAGGATGACCGGCATGTAGTTTCCTGCCGTCAGCACCCTGACCGAGATGACGACCATGACGATCGATACCAGCAGGATATGCTGCAACTGGTTGTCAGGCAGCCAGTAGACGAAGATCGGTATCGTCCAGCATACGGCAATGAGCGATTCCGATGCGCACAGCATGCCGATCCATTCGGGCGACGTCCGGCCATCGCGCACGGATTGTTCATAGACCTTGCAGAGATAGTACTGGATGGCCTGGGCCGCGAGGCAACTGCCCATCCAGCTCGCTGCCGTCAGCCAGTCGGTCCAGGTAGAGATGGCGATGGCAAAGAATACCGCGACTAGCGGCATGGCGAAGGCCACGCGAAGCTGGTAGCGCACGAACAGGGTGAGAAGTTGCGGTTCCCATACGCCCAGCAGCGGCGCGCCCGAAGGCTCGCCCCTGCCGTTCATGTCCGGGTTGTGTGCGTAGCCGGCTTGCGCTGACATGCCCCTTTGCCTCTTCCCGCGATCAGGCGTTGTTCCCGCGCTGTACCCCATCCCTCGGGGCTCACAGCATGTTGGCCAACAGTGGCGGCAAATGTTTAAGACCAGCCTTGCGTGTGCAGCCGCATTTTCGCAAAGATCAACTCGTGTCCTTAACCATCCGCTCCAGGGAGGCCCGCTGAGCCCGATGATCCTGATCGAAGACAATCGTGCACCGAACCCGCGCCGCGTGCGCATTTTCCTGGCCGAGAAGGGGATCGAGGTCGAGCGCCGCCACATCGACATCATGACCGAAGAGCACAAGTCTGCTGACATGCTGAAGCGCAATCCGTTCCAGCGCATTCCGGTGCTGGAACTGGATGACGGGCGCTGCATCAGCGAAGGCATGGCGATCTGCCGGTACTTCGAGGCCCTGCAACCGGAGCCGCGCCTGTTCGGCACCACGCCCGAGGAACAGGGCATCGTGGAGATGTGGCAGCGGCGCATCGAGCTGTACCTCATGCACCCCATCGCCCACGCATTTCGCCATTCACACCCGAGGATGGCGCACCTTGAGGTGCCGCAGATCCCTGAGTGGAGCGCCGTCAACGTGCCGAAGATCGAGTTCATGCTCGACCACCTGAACGAGGAACTGGCCGGACGCGATTTCATTGCCGGTGACAGCTTTTCGGTGGCCGACATAGATGCCCTGTGTGCCATCGACTTCATGAAGGTGGCCCGGGTGCAGATGAAGGACACGCATACCGCATTGAAGGCCTGGCATGAGCGGGTGTCCGCCCGCCCCAGTGCAGGTGCATGACACCGTCAGACCTTCAACGGCTGTGCGCGCGCGCCCGCGCCTGCAGTATCTGCCGTGATGACCCGGCACCGGGCAGGCCCGCCCTGCCACATCAGCCGCGGCCGGTTTTTCAGGTTTCGTCCAGCGCCCGTATCCTGATTGCCGGGCAGGCACCGGGCACCCGTGTCCACGCCTCGGGCCAGCCGTTCACGGACCCGTCCGGTGACCGGTTGCGTGCCTGGATGGGTATTGATGCCGAGGTGTTCTACGATCCGGCGAGGGTTGCCATCCTGCCGATGGGGTTCTGCTTTCCGGGCCTCGATGCCAAGGGCGGTGACATGCCGCCACGGCGCGAGTGTGCCCCGGCCTGGCGCGACCAGATGATGCAGGCAATGCCGCAGCTTGAATGCGTACTGGCCATCGGCATGTATGCGCAAGCCTGGCATCTGGCCGGGTTGCAGAGGCCAACCCTCACCGAAACCGTGCTCCACTGGCGCGACTATCATGCGCTGTCTCCGGTCAGGGTCATGCCCATGCCACATCCGTCGTGGCGAAATACCGGCTGGTTGAAGAAGAACCCGTGGTTCGAGCGCGAACTGGTACCGGTGCTGCAACGCGATGTTAAGGCGCTCGTGTCTTGATCGGGCGGGTGGGCAAGTCACAAGGAACAGGCATGACACGGTTGCCGGCAGCACTGGGACAGATGATGCTGGTCATGCTGCTTGTGCTGGCTGGATGTGCCTCGCCGCAACTGCTTGAAACAGGTCCCGCCAACGGCATTGCCGAGTTGCGCGATAATCATTTCACGGCACGCGATGGTGAGCGGCTGGCCGTGTCACGCTGGCCGGCGCGCCAGCCCACAGCAGTGTTCGTCGCCGTGCACGGCTTCAATGAATACGCCGAAACCTTCAGGCTGCCCGGACCCTGGTTCGCAGAGCATGGCGTGAGCGTCATCGCATACGACCAGCGCGGCTTCGGCCGCACCGCACCGTCAAGGCGCGGCCGTTGGGCCGGTGGCGACGTGATGGCGCGCGACCTTGTCGACTTTGTCGCCGGGGTGAAGGCGGCCAACCCCGGACTTCCAGTCTATGTGATAGGCACGTCCATGGGCGGGGCTGTCACCATGCACGCTGCCGCCAATCATGGCCTTGATACCAACGGGCTGCTCCTGGTGGCACCGGCCATCTGGGGGTGGCAGTCGATGAACCCGATCCTCAAGTCGGCCCTTTGGATCACTGCCCACACGGTGCCTGACAGCAGTGCCACGGGATCACAATTGAAGATCTGGCCGAGCGACAACATCGAGTGGCTGCGTGCCTATTCTCGTGACAGCTACAACATCAAGCAGTCACGCTTCGATACGCTGTACGGGCTGGTGAGCCTGATGGACGAGGCGGCCGCTGCGGCTCCACGGCTCAAGCTGCCGGTGCTGTACCTGTATGGCGAGAAGGACCAGGTCGTACCGGATGCGCCGACCCGCAAGGTGATCGCCACGTTGCCACAGCCCAGTGAGGTGCGCATTTACCCGGAGGGCTATCACATGCTGCTGCACGACAATCAGCGGCTGAAGGTGTATCGAGACATCATGGCCTGGATCAACAGCGCACCCGAAGCGATGCCGGTATCGGCGCCGCCCCGCTGATCCCTCAAATGCTCAGCCGATGAACCGCCGCATCAGGTAGCGGGCCAGAATGACTACCGCAGCCAGGATGACGACCCCGCCCAGAATGGCAGGCATCACGCCTCCGGCCTTGTGCAGGGCAGCCACGATGTCCGTCACCCAGCTTGAGAACACATAGCCAAGTGTGCCGTATATGACTGCCCAAAGGGCGCAGGCCAGCAGGTTCGCCGGTATGAACACCCGGCTGGGCACGTCCGCCGTGGCCAGTGCCAGCATCGAGGCTGTGCGCAAGCCCCACAGGTAGCGCGAGAAGATGATGAACTTGACCGGATGGCCTGCCAGCATGCCACGGGCCTTCTGCGTGCGTTCGGCCAGCGCCGGATTGCGCTTGATCAGGCGTGGCCCGATGCGCAGCAGCACCTGGTAACTGATCTGGTCGCCCGTCGTCGCGCCCGCAAAACCTGCAATGATGACCCACAACAGGCTGACGTAGCCCTGGCTTGCTGCCAGCGACCCAAGCAGCAGGGCAGTTTCGCCTTCGCCCACAGTGCCGGCGAAGACAAGCCAGTAGGCATTGTTCACGAGGGTGTCAAACATGGGTATTTGAATTTCCGGTTCAGGTATGACAGTCTGTGCCGCATCGTGAGACGCATGGTCGCTGTGTGGACAAGTTAACGAAGCTTAATTCCACATCGTGGCGAACAAGCTGTATGCACGACGACAACATAAAAAACATGACGGCCGGGTTGTTGGTCCTTGGCACCCACGAAAGAAGGGTGCGCGACATGCTTCCAGAAACCGGTGACGCACGAGAATGAGCGAGAACCTCTATGCTGGATAATGAGATATTGGACAAGGAAAAGGATGCCGCGCGCCGCGAAGAACTGCGGGTGCCGAGCAAGGACGTGCTGCGCGCGTCCGGGCAGGTTCAATCGCTCAGCCGGGCGTTGAAGCTGCTCAACGCGCTGTCCTATCACGGCTCGGGCCTGTCGCTGTCTGAAGTGGCGCAGGAAGTGGGACTGCCCAACTCCACCGCGCACCGTCTGCTGACCACATTGCAGAACGAGCGCTACGTGCGATTCGACAACGAACGCTCGGTCTGGCTGATCGGGGTTCAGGCATTCCGCGTCGGCTCGGCGTTCGTACGCTCGCGCGACCTTGTGACCATCGCCCGGCCCTACATGCGCCGCCTGATGGAACAGTCCGGCGAAACGGTCAATCTTGGTATCGCAGACCGGGGCGAGGTCGTGTACCTGGCGCAGGTCGAGTGCCACAAGATGATGCGCGCCATCGCCGGTCCGGGCGGGCGTGCCCGCACCCACTGTTCGGGTGTCGGCAAGGCCATCCTGTCCAGCCTGCCGGGCGAAGCTGCCCGCAAGATGCTGCAGGGACGCGAACTGACCCGCGAAACCACCCACACCCACACCACGATCGACGACCTGTTCAAGGACCTCGACCTGTGCGCGCAACGCGGTTACGCCATCGATGACGAGGAAAATGCCATCGGCCTGCGCTGTGTCGCCTCCACCATCTTCGACGAGCATGGCGAACCGCTGGGCGCAATTTCCGTGTCCGGTCCGTCCGCCCGGGTGACCGACCAGCGCATCCAGGTGCTGGGCGACCTGGTCAACCGCATTGCCAGCGACATCACCGTCGAACTGGGTGGCGTGCCGCGCCGCCGCTGACTTTCATAGGTCAAGGGGTTGCACGCCGCGCCGTTTGGCAGGAGAACATCGATCCGGCAGCCTCCGGTCAGGCTGCCGGACATTTTTTGTGGAGAGCGTGATGGTAGAAAAGGCTAAGGTGCTGGAAGCACTGGCAAAAGTGAAAGGCCCGGACCTTGAGGGCGATCTCATATCGCTCGGCCTGGTGTCGGACGTGGTGATTTCCGGTGACAACGTGATGTTCGCCATCGCCGTTGATGCATCCCGCGCCCGCGAGCTGGAGCCACTGCGCCAGGCAGCCGAAAAGGCCGTGTCCAAGGTGGACGGGGTCCAGAAGGTGATGGCCGCGCTGACCGCCGAGGTGAAGCCCGGCTCGCGGCCTGCCGCTGCCGCACCGGGACGAACACCACCGCCTGCCGGTGCCACCATGGCCCCGCCGCCGCCCATGGCAGGTCGTGCGCCCGGCCCCAAGGCGCAGGCCGCCCAGACCATGGCCGGCGTACCCGGTGTCAAGCACATCGTGGCCGTGGCTTCCGGCAAGGGTGGCGTGGGCAAGTCCACCACGGCGGTCAACCTGGCGCTCGGCCTGCAGGCCAACGGCCTCAAGGTCGGCATCCTCGACGCCGATATCTATGGTCCCTCTGTCCCCCGGCTGCTGGGAATCACCGGCCGGCCCGAGCCTGTCTCGCCCGGTGCCCGCACCCTGAAACCGCTGGACGGATTCGGCCTGCAGGCAATGTCGATGGGTTTCCTCGTGGAGGAGGACACGCCGATGATCTGGCGTGGCCCGATGGTCATGTCGGCCTTGCAGCAGATGCTGCGCGAAGTGGCCTGGGCCGATCTTGACGTGCTGGTTGTCGACATGCCACCCGGCACCGGCGACGCTCAGTTGACCCTTGCACAGCAGACGCCGCTGTCGGGTGCCGTCATCGTGTCGACGCCGCAAGACCTGGCCCTGATCGACGCCCGCAAGGGGCTGAACATGTTCCGCCGGGTGGATGTGCCGGTGCTCGGCATCGTCGAGAACATGAGCTACTTCATTTGCTCCAAGTGCGGGGAAAGACACGAGATTTTCGGTCACGGAGGCGCTGCCGCCGAGGCGGAAAAGCTGGGCCTTCCGTTCCTCGGCGAGGTGCCGCTCGACATCGACCTGCGCATCCGCTCCGACGCGGGCCAGCCCATCGTGGTGTCGGCGCCGGACTCGGTACATGCCGGCATCTATCGCGATATTGCCAGCAAGGTATGGGCCTCGATCGAGGGTGATGCCGCCGGGCAGAAGCGGGCCGCGCCCCGGATAATTGTCGAGTAGTTCAATCGGAATTACCGGTCTGCGAAACAGGTAGCCAAAGCCGCCGATAAGACTTGCCCCAACCGGGCAGGGTGCGTCATCCTGTTTGGATAGATTATGGAGGAAGCACCTGCGCAATCCGGTCCGTTAGAGATCCCGAAGCGCAGAACGGTGAACATGGGCGAGGCAAGGTTAGCTCTGGCAATCAGTGAAGAAGATGTGTTGCGGGCAAATGTGTACCGTTTGCTCGCACACTCATTGCGCGCCGGCCCAACCGGCGCGGACCTTGCCGTGTTTGCCGACATGACCGGTGACGACACGCCCATCGGCAAGGCCGTCGGCGCACTCGCACGCGTGTCTGCCGCCACCACCAGCGAAGATGCAGCGCGCGAATACCAGAACCTGTTCATCGGCGTCGGCCGTGGCGAGCTCGTGCCCTACGGTTCGTATTACATTACTGGCTTCCTCAACGAAAAGCCGCTGGCCCGGCTGCGCACCGACATGGCCCGGCTGGGCATTGCCCGGCGCGACAATGTCAGCGAGCCGGAAGACCACATCGCCGCCCTGTGCGAGATGATGGCCGGGCTCATCATGGGCGACTTTGACGGCGCCGCTGACCTTGGCGAGCAGAAGGCGTTCTTCCAGGCGCACATTTCGCCCTGGGCAAGCACGTTCTTTACCGACCTCGAGGGCGCCAGGTCGTCTGTTTTCTATGCCTGCATCGGCCAGCTCGGTGCGGCGTTCATGAATGTGGAGGAGCAGGCCTTCGAGATGGTCTGAACCTTCCATGCCTTGCAGCGCGCCGAAGGGCGCCTGCGCCAACCGGGGCACGAAAGCCCCATACGATGGAGTGCACTATGGCCAGGGATAACGAAAAGGTAGCCACAGGCCGCCGCAGTTTCCTCAAGCTTGCAGGCGTGTCCGCAGTCACCGGTACGGCGGCAATTGCTGCCGGGTCCGTAGCCGCGGAAGCTGCCGTTCCTGAAGAAGGTGCGGCGGGCTACCGGGAAACCGATCACGTCAAGACCTACTACAAGCTTGCCAGCTTCTAGGCCTGACCTTTCAGGCACAGCTGCTGGGGATTGTTGTTGAAACAGGGCACTCGCGACGGGATGCCCAAACTGGAGAAAGATCATGCTCAGGAAGAAGACGGGAGAGGTTGCATTCGGCCCTCGACTGTCATCGGCCCTCACCGATTTGACTGGTGGAGCTATTGACAGGCGCACGTTCTTGCGCCGCTCGGGTCTCGCTGTTGGCGGGCTTGCGGCGGCTGCTTCGCTGGCACCGGGAATGGTGCGCAAGGCTGAGGCGGCAAGCGTGTCGGGTGCAGTTGAATTGAAGAAGTCGGTGTGTACGCACTGCTCGGTTGGCTGCACGGTCATTGCCGAAGTCCAGAATGGCGTGTGGACAGGCCAGGAGCCTGCCTATGACAGCCCGTTCAACCTGGGCGCCCACTGCGCCAAGGGCGCGGCAGTGCGTGAGCACGCCCACGGCGAGCGCCGCCTGAAGTACCCGATGAAGCTCGAGAACGGCGAATGGAAGCGCCTCGACTGGGCCACCGCGATCAATGAAGTCGGCGACCGGCTTGCAAAGATCAGCGCAGAGTCCGGCCCGGATTCGGTCTACTGGCTCGGTTCTGCCAAGCACAGCAACGAGCAGGCGTACCTGGTCCGCAAGTTTGCTGCCTACTGGGGCACCAACAACGTCGACCACCAGGCGCGCATCTGTCACTCCACCACGGTTGCAGGTGTTGCCAACACCTGGGGCTATGGTGCGATGACCAACTCCTACAACGACATCCACAATTCCAAGGCGATCTTCGTGATCGGCGGCAACCCTGCTGAAGCCCACCCGGTGTCGCTGCTGCACCTGCTCAAGGCCAAGGAAGAAAACAACGCCGCGATGATCGTGTGCGACCCGCGCTTCACGCGCACCGCCGCCCACGCCACTGAATATGTCCGGTTCCGCTCCGGTACCGACGTGGCGATCATCTGGGGCATCCTGTACCACATCTTCGAGAACGGCTGGGAAGACAAGGACTTCATCTCCCGCCGCGTCTGGGGCATGGAGTACATCCGCGAGGAAGTGAAGAAGTGGACGCCAGAGGAAGTTGAGAAGGTCGCCGGCGTTCCCCCGTCGCAGATGAAGCGCGTTGCCCGTACCCTGGCTGAAAACAAGCCCGGCACCGTGATCTGGTGCATGGGTGGCACGCAGCACACCAACGGCAACAACAACACCCGCGCCTACTGCATCCTGCAGCTCGCCCTTGGCAACATGGGCGTGGCTGGCGGCGGCACCAACATCTTCCGCGGCCACGACAACGTCCAGGGCGCAACCGACCTTGGCGTGCTGATGGACACCCTGCCGGGCTACTACGGCCTCGCTGCCGGATCGTGGGCTCACTGGGCCCGCGTGTGGGAAGAGGACCTTGGCTGGCTGAAGGCCCGTTTCGGGACCATCAAGGACAAGGATGGCAAGGACAAGGCCATGATGAACCAGAGCGGCATTCCGGTGTCGCGCTGGTTCGATGGCGTTCTCGAAGCCAAGGAGAATGTCGATCAGCCGAACCCGGTCAAGGGCATGGTGTTCTGGGGCCACGCACCCAACTCGCAGACCCGTCTGCCAGACATGCAGAAGGCCATGGCGATGCTCGACACCCTCGTGGTGATCGATCCATACCCGACCATGACGGCCGTGATGCACACCCGCAAGGATGGCGTCTACCTGTTGCCTGCCTCGACCCAGTTCGAGACCTCGGGCTCGGTCACGGCGTCCAACCGGTCACTGCAGTGGCGCGAGAAGGTGGTCGAACCGCTGTTCGAATCGCTGCCTGACCACGTCATTGCCTACATGCTGGCCGAAAAGTTTGGCTTTGCTGACCGCATGTTCCGCAACATCAAGCTGGACGACGTCAAGATCGGTGCCGTGACGACCAAGGAACCGTTGATCGAGGACGTCACCCGCGAGTTCAACCGCGGCATGTGGACCATCGGGTATACCGGCCAGTCGCCGGAGCGCCTCAAGCTGCACATGGCAAACCAGGCAACCTTCGACAAGACCACGCTGCAGGCACGCGGTGGTCCGGCCGACGGCGACTATTACGGCCTGCCATGGCCGTCATGGGGCACGCCGGAAATGAAGCACCCCGGTACGCCGAACCTGTACGACACGTCCAAGACAGTGGCTGAAGGCGGTCTGACCTTCCGTGCCCGTTTCGGTGTCAAGGCACCAGACGAATGGGGCGGCGCCAACCTGCTGGCTGAGGGGTCATGGTCGAAGGGCTCGGAGATCGAGGATGGTTATCCCGAGTTCACCTTCGGCATGCTGCGCAAGCTGGGCTGGGATGGCGATCTGACGCCTGACGAGCTGGCAGCCATCAAGAAGGTTGCGGGCACCGAAGACGACATGGAGAAGCTGGACAACGTCAACTGGAAGACCGACCTGTCCGGCGGCATCCAGCGCGTTGCCATCAAGCATGGCTGCGCCCCGTTCGGCAACGGCAAGGCCCGTACCGTGGTGTGGACGTTCCCGGATCCGGTGCCGCTGCACCGCGAGCCGCTGTACACCCCGCGCCGCGACCTGCTCGACAAGTACGCCACCTACAAGGACCGCAGGATGCACCGTCTGCCGACGCTGTACGCCTCGATCCAGGAGAAGGACTTCTCCAAGGACTACCCGATCATTCTCACCTCGGGTCGCCTGGTGGAGTACGAAGGTGGTGGTGACGAGACCCGTTCCAACCCCTGGCTGGCTGAACTGCAGCAGGACATGTTCGTCGAGATCAATCCGGTCAATGCCAACAACCTCGGCATCCGGGATGGCGACATGGTCTGGGTGGAAGGCCCCGAAAAGGGCAAGGTCAAGGTCAAGGCCATGGTGACCGAGCGTGTGGGCCAGGATGTTGCCTTCATGCCGTTCCACTTTGGCGGCCACATGCAGGGCGAAGACCTGCGCGGGCTGTATCCTGCAGGTGCCGATCCGTACGTCCTGGGTGAAGCGACCAACACGGCGCAGACCTACGGCTACGACTCGGTGACCCAGATGCAGGAAACCAAGGCCACCCTCTGCAACATAACCAAGGCATAGAAAGGAGACACAGCAATGGCTCGCATGAAATTTCTCTGTGACGCTGAGCGCTGCATCGAATGCAACGCCTGTGTCACCGCCTGCAAGAACGAGCATGAAGTGCCATGGGGCGTGAACCGCCGGCGCGTCGTCACCATCAATGACGGCAAACCGGGCGAACGGTCCATCTCGGTGGCCTGCATGCACTGTTCGGATGCGCCGTGCATGGCCGTGTGCCCGGTCGACTGCTTCTACCAGTCGGCCGAGGGCGTGGTCCTGCACAACAAGGACCTCTGCATCGGCTGCGGTTACTGCTTCTACGCGTGCCCGTTCGGCGCGCCGCAGTTCCCGCAGGTGGGCAACTTCGGTTCTCGCGGCAAGATGGACAAGTGCACCTTCTGCGCCGGTGGCCCGGAAGAAAACAACTCCGAAAGCGAGTTCAAGAAGTATGGCCGCAACCGTCTGGCCGAGGGCAAGTTGCCGCTGTGTGCGGAAATGTGCTCGACCAAGGCGCTGCTTGCAGGTGATGGCGACACGGTGTCGAACATCTACCGCGAGCGTGTGGTGGCCCGTGGCTTCGGCTCGGGTGCCTGGGGTTGGGGCAAGGCCTATCCGGGTGGCGGGTCGTAAGACCTGACACGCGCCCCGTTCACGGCAAATCGCGCCGGGAGATGGTGATCACGCCGATCGCCATCTCCCGCGCCCATGCCGGCATGTTGCCCTTGTGGCGATGCCGGTCGCTCATTGGCGACGGAGTCACATGAAACACGTATCGATCAGGCTGATGTTGATTGCAGCCGGCTGCCTTGCGCTGGCAGGGTGCAAGAATCCGCTGGATGGCCGGCCCATCACGCTGGAGAAGGGGACCTATCCCGGCCAGCCTGCTGCAGAGCTGACTGACGAACAACGCGATGCCTTGCGAACGCGCATGAGCATCCAGTCATCCGACTCGCTGTAGCTCGCGAGCCGGACAAAACAGATAATGCTGCCGCGCCGGATCAATGAGGCGAATGCCCGAACCGCGCGTGCTCCCGAGGGTCAAACAAGAGGTAGAGCGCCATGACGATCTCCGAAACGATTTTCGCCCGCGTGCGCGCCAGCGTCATTGCGCTGGCAGCCATGCTGATGATTGCGGTCGTGGCCGCACCATTGCCCGCGATTGCCCAGTCGGCAACGCCGTCTCCGACGGTGGATGTGCAGACCGAGGCCCAGGGCACCAGCAACGACAGCCAGATCTGGCAGGCCATCCGCAAGGGTGCCACGGGCAATGTGACAATCCCCGACAAGAAATCGGCCACGCTGATCCAGTCGGAAGGTGAAGTCTGGCGCGACATCCGCAATGGCCCGCTGACGGTCTATTCAGCCGCAGCGCTGTTTGGCATCGTGTTCCTGCTGGCCCTGTTCTTCGTGCTGCGCGGTCGCGTCAAGATCGAGCATGGCAAGGCCGGCTACACAATCCTGCGGTTTTCTGCCATCGAGCGGTTTGCCCACTGGCTGATGGCCGGCTCGTTCATCGTGCTGGCTCTGAGCGGTCTCAACATGCTGTTCGGCCGTTATGTGATGATGCCGGTCATCGGCAAGGAGGCATTCGCCTTCATCACGCAGTGGGGCAAGTACCTGCACAACTATCTTGCGTTCGCCTTCATGGCCGGCGTCGTGCTGGCGTTCTTCCTGTGGGTTGCCCACAACCTGCCAAGCCGCACCGACCTCAACTGGATCCTGAAGGGCGGTGGCCTGCTGAGCAAGAACTCGCATCCGCCCGCCAAGAAGTTCAATTTCGGCCAGAAGATCATTTTCTGGTCGGTGACGGTGCTCACCATATCGGTCTCGCTGTCGGGCATCGCGCTGATGTTCCCGTTCGAGACAGCCTTCATGGCCAAGACCTTTGGCATCCTCAACGTCTTCGGCTTTGACCTTCCCACCGCAATCGCCCCGATCCAGGAGCAGCAGCTCAACCAGGTCTGGCACGCCATCGTCGGCGTCGTCTTCATCGTCATCATCCTGGCGCACATCTACATCGGCTCGGTCGGTATGGAAGGCGCGTTCGATGCAATGGGGTCGGGCCAGGTGGATGCCAACTGGGCCCGCGAGCATCACAGCCTGTGGGTTGAGAAGCTGGAGAACGAAGGCAAGCTGAAGCAGGTCCGCCAGCCTGCCGAATAGGCTGCAGGCGACCGGCTGTACTGTCGACCAGGGGAATGATGCACAGGGTGATCTTCCAGGCCACCGGAATGCAGCGCCGGCGCCTTGTGCAGGTGCTGGCGGTTCTGGCTGGCCTGTGGAGTTGCCTGACTGGTGTGTCCGCCCTTGCCGCCGAGACGTCCTCGGCAGACCTGCGTGGTCATGGCGGGCCGGTAAAGGCGGTCGCGGTGTCACCATCGGGCAAGGCCGTGCTGAGCGGCTCCTTCGACTACGCCATGATGGCGTGGAACGTGGCAGAGCCTGGCAAGCCTGCAGTGCTCCACCGGTTCACCGACCATGATGGCGCGGTCAACGCCGTTGCCTTCCTGCCTGATGGCAAGTCAGCGCTTTCGGGCAGCGACGATGGCCGGGCGCGGCTTTGGGACCTCGGCACCGGCAAGCTGCTGCACGCCTTCGAGGCGCACCAGCACAAGATCGTTGGCCTGGCCGTGTCGGCAGACGGCAAGCTGGCTGCCTCCGCTTCCTGGGACCGCACGGTCCGGGTTTACGATATTGCCGGCCGCAGCCTGAAGTTTGAACTCAAGGGTCACCGGGATACCGTCAACGCGGCAGCCTTCTCGTCCGATGGCGGGCACCTGTTCACCGCCAGCACCGACGGCACCATCCGCCAGTGGCGCCTGGATACCGGCGAAGAGCTGCGACCGATCTACAAGCACGGCTGGGGCATCAACGTGCTGGCCGCTCTGCCCGACGGCAAGTCGTTGGCCTTTGGCGGGCTGAACGGCACAGCCGCCATCCTCGACATCGGCTCCGGCGAGATCGTTCATGAACTTGCGGCCCGCGAACGGCCCATCCTGTCGCTGGCCGTCTCGCCTGCCCACAACGTCATTGCCTTCGGCGGCGGCGATGGCGTGGTGTCGGTGCACGGCATGGGCGACTGGACGCCGGTCAAGCTGCTCGACAACCCGTACGGACCGGTCTGGGCTCTGGCGTTCTCCGGCGACGGCGATGCGCTCTACATGGGCGGGCTGGATGACCAGGTCCACTACTGGCAGTTCCGGCCGGGGCGCGATTTCGAGGCGGCACACGGCAGCTATCCGCGCCGCTTCCAGCAGGACGAAGGTCTCAGTGTCGGTGAACGCCAGTTTGCGCGCAAATGCTCGGTCTGCCATACGCTGTCGCCCGACGATGCCAACCGGGCCGGGCCGACGCTGTACGGCGTGTTTGGCCGCAAGGCAGGCACCCTGCCGGGCTATGCCTATTCCGACGCCCTGCTGAAGTCCGGCATCATCTGGAACGAGGCGACCATCGGCGAGTTGTTTGAAAAGGGGCCGCAGCACCTGGTGCCAGGCACCAAGATGCCGTTGCAGAAGATGTCCAACGATGCCGAGCGCAACGCCATGATCGAATGGTTGAAGAAGACCACCAGCCCGGCCGCCAACTGAGCAGTTTTCTCCGGGTATCCGGTCACTGCCGCAATTGTACAATCAGGCGTTATGCCTGTATATCGAACACAAGCAAGGCCACGTCCGGTGGCGTTATCAACGAGGGCAAGTGCAATGAAATCGTTTCTGCTGGCAATGGCTGCCGTTGTCGTGATCAGTGCTGCAAGCTGGCTGGTGCTCGATAGCCTGCCGATGTCTGCGGAGCAGCAATACACGCAGACCAACGTGCGTTTGTGACCACCACCAGGGAGCCCAAAACCATGGATGACGACAAGTTCAACATGTCGATGCGCAAGTTCCTCAAGCAGGTCGGCGTGACATCGCAGCAGAAGATCGAGGATGCCGTGCGCGAGTTGGGCAAGACCTCCGGCAAGATCAAGGTAACCGCCACGATCACCGCAGAGGGCATAGGCCTTGAGCATACCGTGACTGGCGAGATCGACCTCGGGTGATCGGTCCTGCAGGGTGCATGTGCGTGGCCGGCTTCCGAATGAACGCTGATGCTTGAAGATCCCGTTTTTCCGCCACTGCTGAAGGGCCACCCCGTCGAACCGGGCGTGACCGCCTATGGCGTGGCCAGCGCAAAGGCTGCTGCGGGCGAGGCAGGGGCAGGCGACCTGTTCTGGTCGCGCTCCGAAGACCGGCTGTCGCTGGCCATCGTGCTCGAGCCGGACGTACCAGCCGCAAGGGCCGCCCAGATGCACCTGCTCATGATGGTCGCCTTCGGCGATGCCTTCGGCGCCATTGCCCCACCCGAGATCGCCATTCACTACCGCTGGCCCGGCGCGATCCTGGTCAACGGCGCCGTGGCCGGGCAGGTGCGCACGGTGATGGACCCAACAATGGATGACAACGGCGCGCCCGGCTGGATGGTCACCGCGCTCGACGTGGCGATTGCGCTGGACCTGTCACAGGACGGCCCCGGCGAACGGCTCGACACCACCACCTTGCACGAGGAAGGTGCAGGCGAGGTGGATCGCACCTTGCTGGTCAATTCGGTGGCACGGCACTTCCTCACCTGGGTCGACACCTGGCAGCACGAAGGGTTCAAGCCGGTGCACGGCAACTGGACGGGCCGGATGGAAGAAGCCGACAGGCCCGTGACCATTGATCAGGCTGCAGGCTCAATCGCCGGCACCATGACCGGGCTGGACGAAGACGGCAACCTGCTGTTGCGCAAAGGCGAAGGCCAGGTGGGCTCGGTGCTGCTGGCCGATGCGGTGGCCAGGTGGCAACCATGAAGGTTCTGCGCACCATCCGGTTTGATGCCTCCGATGACAATGTGTTCGTCAATGCGGCAACGCCGGGCGAACTTGCAGTGTCCGGTGCGTTCGCCTTTGCCGGCATGGACCCCCAGGACATTCGCGGCAAGACGCGGCAGGCCTTTGCCAATGGATGGCTGTCGCTGCCGGGGCTGGGGCGCGCCACCTTCGTCACCATTACCGAGGCCACTGATGACGAGGTCGCCGGGGCCGCGACCGCGCTGGTTGAGCTGCTGCTCAACGACTATGGCGCGCCGTCTGCCGAAGAGGCTCGCCAGGCCGCCGAAGATGAAATCGGCTATGCACTGGAGCTGGCGTCCGGCAAGCCGGTCAACACGCTGCTCACTGTCCACCGCACCATGGGCGACGAGGGCGGCATCCACGAGGAAGTTCGCGAGATTGCCCCGCCCGGGCTGGAGCAACCGCACACCAGGGTCTGGGATATCTCCGATGACTGAACGCAACACCTGGCATTCGTCGGGCGCTTACCTGCTGAAGCGGCTGCCCGGTCGCGGCGGGCTTGAGATCACCGATGATTACATCCGCGCCTTTCTGGCCCGGCCCGAACTGGCGCCCGTCGAGGAAAGCTGCGCGGCAGAGCGCGCGCTGCACGCAGCCTTGCTGGATGACCCGCTGCAACAGGTGGGCGACGACAGGCTGGCCGCTATGGCCGATGCGGATGCACAGGAGAACTTCCGCATTTTCCTGACTTTCCGCGACCTGCTGGCATCGTGCGGCACGCTGGAAAAGGCCTATCTCGCCGTGGTCCAGGGCAAGGCAGCCAATGTACCGCCGCTGTTCGTGGAACAGATGGTCCACGCGATCATGGCCGGCATCCTGCATGGTCAGCCGGACCCGTTGCGGTGGCGCGCGGCTGAAGTGTTCTTCCGCCCGCAGAATGTCTCGACCGGCGAAGGCCAGCTCATGCTGGCGGATGAGGAAGTGGTCGACCAGCATGCCCACACCGGCGGCATGGGTGGTCTTGGCCAGCTTGTCATGGAAGCCGCAACCCCGTTGCGCCAGGTCCAGCTGGACGTGCTGGATGAAGACAACAAGCAGCTGTACTGGGCGCGCTCGGAACGTTTCGACACGGTGATCGACTTTCGCTTCACCCAGCCCGCCAATGATGCCTTTGCCCGGGTGATCGAGCACTGGATCAACCATTTCCTCGGCCTGGCCGTGCGGGTGCAGCCGGTGCAGCGCATCGACGACAACAACTGGAGCTGGCATGTCGGCCTCGATGCCCAGGCAACGCGGTTGCTGAACCACCTGTATGACGGCGGCCAGTTGAGCCTTGATGATGAGGTCTCGATCATCGGCCTGTTCCGGCTGGACATTCTCGACCGTGGTCACGTCATCGAACGGATGAAGGGCAAGCCGGTCTGGCTGGGCGCAGCGAAGACGCAGGACGGCAAGCTGGTCATGAAACCGCAGAACCTGCTGACCAACTTGCCATTGCAGGCCGGTAGCTGAGACAATATCCTGACAAGAAAACTGGAGGAGCGAGACCCATGGACAGACGCCACTTTCTTGACAAGGGCCGTGCCCGGTTCGTGGCAGGCATGATCGCCGTGCTTGCCCTCACCGGGCTGGCAGCGACCTGGCACAAGTATCAGGGCACCACGGTGGCCGGCCGCAATGTTGCCGGTGTGGCTCAGCCGGTCGGCGCAGATCTCGGACCGTCGCCCAACCCGCTCTACGAGCAGTGCCGGACCGAGCGCACGGCAGACATAAACCGCATGTTGTCGGATGGTGTCATCAACCAGACCCAGCATGCCGATTTTCTGGATCGCGCCATGCAGACCTGCGCCGGCAGGTTCCCGCCCGCAGGTTCATAGGTCAACCAGCGCTGACGCGGGCGTGTCAGTCGTCGTCGATCAGGAAATCATCGGCGCTGAGCGGGCCTGACTTCTGCCGGGCGTCGAGATAGTCCTGCGTGGTACGCACCCGAGGGCGCTCGCCCAGTGCAAACGGATTGCTGGTAACGTTCGCCTGATGCTCGATGCGGCAGGTGTCGCACATCTTGATCAGGTCCGCTGACGAGGCATCGGCAAACATCGAGTGCTTGCCGGCCAGCATGGCGCTGATCCGCTCGATGGAGCTGCGGGTGCCGAATTCCTTGCCGCAGGTGATGCAGGCAAACGGCTCTTCCTCGTGCAGCACGACAGGCGAAAGGCTGGACGGCTCGAAGTTGTAGCGTGGTTCCAGGCTGATGGCGTTCTCGGGGCAGGTGGTGCGGCACAGGCCGCACTGCACGCAGGCTGCTTCGGTGAAGCTCAACTGCGGCTTGTCCGTGTTGTCGCCGATGGCATTGACCGGGCACGCACTGACGCAGGCCTGGCACAGTGTGCAAGCGGCTTGGTCAACGATGATGCGGCCGTAGGGCGCGGCGTCGGGCAGGTTGATCCGGGCAACGGGTTGCGGGGCATCAGCGAGCAGCACACCCAGCATGGTACGTGCCACATCACGCTTGGAGCCGACGCCGGACACCCGGTGTGCCTTCATGGTGCTTGTACCCGCCAGGTCCCAGACCACTTCTTCCAGCTTGTCCGGGTCTGCCTCGGCAATCACCGTGGCGCGCGCCGAATGCCCCAGGCCACCGGCCAGCGCGTTGGCCAGTTCGGCTTGCGCCTCAAGGCCTGCCAGCTCGTCGCTGTGCGCCGGGTTGGCAGCAAGGGTGACACGGCCGGCACCGGCGGCAAACATGGCAAGGATGGCATCGTGGCCGATCTGGGTGACTTCGTTGACGGCAAGCGGCAGGACGTGGGCGGGCAGGCCCTTGCCGAAGCGCGCACTCATTGAAATCAGGTCAAGGCCGAACTGGCTGTCGTGCACCAGCACCTCGGGTGACTTGCCGCCTGCCGCGACATAGGTCGCGATCAGCGTGTCGATGCGCGCGATCAGGTCTGCCCGCTGCGGCATGGCGTAGGAGGCAGCACCCGTCGGGCAGACCGCCGCGCATGATCCGCACCCGCCGCAGATGACGGGGTCGATGGCGACCTCATCGCCCGCCGACGTGATGGCCCCTGCCGGACACACGTCGAGGCAGCGCGTGCACCCGGTCTTGCGGCTGCGCGAGTGGGCGCAGATCGAGGCGTCATACTGCACATAGAGCGGCTTTTCGAACTCGCCGGCCATGTCCGACAGCTCGAACATTGCTTCCATGACCTGCGCCGGGTTGCCGGGGTCGACCTTCTTGTAGCCTTCGCGCAGCCGCGCACCGGTGAACAGCGCCGCGCCACCAGACAGGTCAAGGATCAGCGCGCAGGTGGACGAGGCTCCATCACGCGCCATCACGAACTGGGCCTCCGCCTTCGACGACGGCATCATCGGGGCATAGTTGTCCACGATGATCTCGAACTGTCCGATGTGTCCGCTGGCCCGCTTGATGCGGCCCTTGAACATGGCAATGTCGGCCCGCGCGGGCGGCACCAGGCCATCCGCATCGCTGAGCAGCAGCGTAACCGGCAACCGCTGGTTCAGCTTGACTGCCACGTCATAGGCCTGCTGGCCTGCCCCATAGACCAGGCACTGGCCCGAGGACGTGACGTTGATGGATCGCGCTGCCTGCGGCATCAGGCTGGCTTCCGCCAGAAGGGCGGCCAGCTTGGCCGTCTTGTCGGCGGTGTCGGCTGACCAGCCCGCGCGCTCGCGGATGTTCACGAAACGCAGTTCGCCCTTGTAGCCCTGCTCAGTGGCAAGCTCGCTGAACAGCGGCGCTTCCTGGGTACAGGCCACCATGATCCTGTCCGACGTGCGAAGGGCCTCCGCGAACTGCCCAACCTCTGCCCGGCACAATGTGGTATGGACGTCCGGCTCCTCACCGCCCGCCGCCGCCTTGCAGATACGCTTCCCGTCGAGCGTCATGGTGCGCTCGCAGTTGCAGATCAGCGTTTCGTAGCCGTTGAGTTTCATGGACCGTCCGTTCCGCATTTTGACAAGGCCTGCATGTAGCCCTACATCATGGTGTATGCATTAAGGTAATCCACCATGCGGGAGAAGGTTTTGAGCGACGCGACCAGCATTTACTTCTCACTGATCTACGAGCGCCACGCCGCCAGCCACCCGTGGATTGACTGGGAGTGGAAGGTCAGCGGGCTGATGCCGGTGGCCGACAGTGACATCCACCGGCCCGCCCGGCTGCTTGAACGAGGCAACCTGGTCACCCGATGGCTGGCCGAACCATCACGGATCGATCTGCACCGCACCGATGTAGAGGCCTATATCTACAACCTGACCTCGCCGCAGCCATCGATCTTCTCGGTCTCCCGCGGGCGCGAAGAAACTGTCGCGGAGGGGCTGACCTGGGAACCACAACTGATTACACTGAGTTCCTACGAGGCAGAAGAGTACCAGTCGGGTGACGACTACCTCATCGGCAAGCAGGTCTTGCCCGCCGATGTGCAGGAATGGCTCGAGGCGTTTGTGGCGCTGCACTTCAAGGACGAGCCGTTCAAAAAGCGCCAGCGCGTTCGCCACGACAATGAAAAGCACATATTCGGCCAGGAAAGCCTTGTCGAATTGCGCGCCCGCATGCTGGCATCGGGCAAGAGCGATGGAGAAAAGCATTGAGTGCGAACAACGACGGTTTCCTGTCGCGGTGGTCGCAGCGCAAGGCGCAGGTTCGCGAAAACGACGAGCTTGAGGCCGGCGCCGCTGCCGAAGCCCGTGCGCTTGAGGAAAGCCAGCAAGCGTTGCTTGCTGATCCGGACCAGCGCGAGACGCCGCCCGACGACGAGACCCGCCAGCGCTGGATCGATGAACTGGAACAGGTGGACGTGGATGCGCTGTCCTATGACAGCGACTTCACGATCTTCATGAAGGACTGGGTGCCCGGCGCGTTGCGCAAGCGCGCGCTGCGCAAGCTGTGGTCCACCAACCCCGCGCTGGCCGTGCTCGACGGCCTCAACGACTATGACCTCGACTACACCGACAAGGCCGTGCAGGCCGGCACGGTGATCTCCAGCTGGAGCCCCGACGGCGGCTACAAGAAGCTGGAGGAACTGGTTGAAAAGCTCACCGGCACGGACGGTGCCGAGGATGGCGCAACCGGGGAGCATGTGCCGGTTCTGGAGGAGGCGGACGGCTCCGATGGCCCAGCCCAACCGGAAGCAGGACAGGCCACGGCGGCAGCAGAGCCTGATGAAGATGCTGCTACTGCCGATGACTTTGATCCCGACAGCAAGGAACAACCAGTCAAGCAGCCGGTTTGAGGATGTCACGCCAAAGGTGAGTCAGATTGGATCGCGTGGTTAATGCTTTGATAAGACATCGGCGTCAGGGTTAACGTCGAATATGGTTTTGATTCCCGGTTGTGTTGCGTGCATTTGCAGCCAACGGAAATCGGGATCAGCCGGTGTCATGCCGGAGCCAGCGGACAGGCCAAGCCAAGAGGGGCGCTGCCTGCAACCGTGGTGCAACAAAGGGGTAAGACTGACATGAAGACGCTATTGTTCATTCTGGCGATCATCCTGATGGCCGCCGGATTTGCCGTCGGCCTGATGAACCTGTTCTCGCCCGGCACCGTGACGCTGGGGCTGAACTACGATGTGGCCGCAACGCTGTTTACCGGCGGCTGTCTGCTGCTCGGTCTAGGGGTCGTCGCCGAGGCCATGGCGTCCCGGCCTTCAATGAACGCCGGCCGCTCGCCTGCCCGCGAGCGTCATGACATCGAGGACGAGTTGCCAGAATTCATGTCGCCTGTTTCCAGGTCGGCAGCAGCAGCGGGCGCTGCGGGTGGCGCCGTTGCCGCAGGTGCAGGCAGTGCCTATGCCGGGGCTGGCGCTGTCGCCACGGATACAGCGGCGGAGTCCATGGACTTCGTCACGCAGACCTCCGACACCATTTCCGGCAGCGTGGATGAAGTTGCAAGCGCAACCGCCGGCGCTGCCTCGTCCGCCACGGCCTGGACCAGCAAGACCCGCGACGATCTTTCATCCATGTTTGAGGAGGCAACGGACGACGCCTCGACTATCGCCACCGACGCGCAACAGGCCGCAGGCGATGCTGCATCGTCGGTCGCGGATCATGCCGAAGCCGCCATATCGCAAATCGGCGAAACTGCAAGCGAGGCTGTCGAGGCAGTGCAGGAGACCGCTGCAGACGCGGTCGAGGCGGTGGAAGAAACTGCCACCAGCGCGGTCGAAACCGTGGAGTACACCGCCGGCGAACCACAGGCGGCACTGGATGACCTGGACACGCACGCCGGGCAGTTCGCCCACGAGGTGGAGGCTGACCTTGATGCTGCTTTCGACGGGGCCGAAGCCGAAGTTGCAGCCGCCGCTGATACCGAAGATGACATCCAGGACCAGGCAGAAGCCCTGGCGCCAGAGGACGCGCTGTTCGTCGTGGAAGAACGCACCATTCGCGACCGCCCGGCCCGCCTGCTGTCAGACGGTACCGTCGAGGCAGAAACCGACGAGGGCTGGATGCGGTTCGAGAACGTGGAGCACGTCGAGGAATATCTCGATGCGATGCGCGCCACCGCCTGAACCATCCGGACAAGACACCCGAACAGCCGCCCCTCGTGGGCGGCTTTCTTGTGCCTCAGCGCACGTCCAGCACGGACGTGGTCGCCTTGCGCACCACGTCAACGGCAGTGGAGCCGCGGATCATGCGCTGCAGCCGTGACCGGCCTTCGTCGGTGACAACAATGACGCCGTGGCTGGCACCATGCTGCACGATCTTCTCGGCCGCCGGACCGAAATCGGTCACGATCTCCTTGACCTTGATCCCCATCGCCTTGAGCAGGGCGCGCGCATTCTTGACGTTCTCGTCGGCAGCGCCGAGGCCTTCCTCATCCTGGGCGGCGGAGAACAGGGTGATCGGCTGGCCCGCCGTGTGGGCCAGCACTGCCGCACGCCGTACGGCCTGCATCGACCTTGATGTGCCGTCCGTGCAGATGAAGAAGCCCGTCCTGTCGAGCGGATGACGCACCACCAGCACCGAGCACGGTGCGTGCACGGTAACCTGCTGCACGACGCCCGCGTCGAACAGCGAGTGGAACTCGCCACGCCAGCGCGACGGCTCGCCCATGATGATCAGGTTGTAGGGGCCAAGCTCATACTGGTCTAGAATGCCCGCAGCCGGGTCTGGTGCTGTCTTCAGCTTCAGCACGACGGACCGGCCTTCTTCGGAAATGAACTCGACCTTGTTGTCGCCCACCGGGTCGCCCCAGGCATCCTGGTGGCCGGCCTTGCGCGGCCAGTCCTCTGCCGGGATGCCTTCTTCGCGCAGCACCGCGAGTGACTGGCGCAAGCGGTTGAGGCCGGGCAGTTCCAGCCCTGAATCGAGCATGTTTTGCCGCGCCACCCGAACCTGCAGCCCGCCCGACCAAAGTCCCTGGTCGATGGAGCGCACATACACCACGATGATGTCGCACTCGTTCGTCCGGGCCAGCCGTGCTGCCATGCGCACCGTGTCGAACGACTCCTCGGTCTCGTCGATGCAGGCAAGAATGCGGAACCGCTTGCGCCGCTGCGCATAGGCGTTGGCCAGCGTCTTCTGTACCGCGCGTTCGACGCGGTCACTGACGACGGTCTTGCGGAACCTGTTCATGACTGTTCCGGTCCTATCGCAACAATGGCCAGTAGGCAAATACGCAGACCATCAACACCAGCAGCGATGCAATTGTCATGCGCCAGCCAGACTTCACGAAGTCCTTGCCGGTCAGGAATCCGGACGCATAGATGATGGTGAAGGCCGGATGTGCAGCCGCCGTGATGTAGGCAAAGGCCGACGAGATGGCCGCGATGAAACCGGCAATCAGCGGGTCCGCCCCGCCAGCGCTGGCCGTTTGCAGTACAATGGGGCCGAGCACGGCGATGGCTGCGCCTGCTGTCATGGTGTTGGTGACAAACGTGGTCAGCAAGGCGATGGCAAATTCGAGCCCTGAGCCTGTGGCCAGTCCCACGGGTCGCAGCATTTCCACGAAGTTATTGGCAACCCAGGCGGCGGCACCGGTATCCTTCATCTGTACGCCAAGCGAGATGGCGGCGGCATACAGCAGCACCACGCCCCAGTTGACGCCAGAGTTAACATCCTCCCAGCGCACCAGCCCCGCAACCAGGAAGGCGATGGCACCCATGATCGCCACGATGCCGAGGCCCAGTTGCTCGGAGAACAGGATCCAGCCAACCAGGGTCAGCATAAACAGCAGGATCGCCATCCACTGCGCCGGCCGGACCGGACCATCCAGCGTCACCTGCGTGCGCAGCCGGGTCACGGCGCGCGACAGGTCGGTGTATTCGGGCTTGAAGGTCCAGAACAGGACGGCGGTCACCATCGGCAACTGCAGCAGGAAGATGGGGTAGGCGTACATCATCCAGGTTACGTAATCGACCAGGAAGCGGCGCGTTTCAGGGTTGGTCGGATCATAGAAGAAGTCGCGCCAGTAGCCGATCATGATCGCATTGCGCGCGCCGCCCGATGGCGTACCGATACCGGCAATGGCGCAGCCGTAAGAGATCGACAGAAGCAGCACGGCGGCGAGGTTCTTTACCTTCTTCGGATCGTTGGACGTCAGCGAGATGAGGGTAATGCCGACGGGCAGCATCATGGCGGCAACAGTGTGCTCGCCAATAAACGAGGCCAGCACCCCGCAGGTGAGCGTTATGCCGAAGCTGATGCGCAAGGTGCTGGTGCCAGTCACCTTCACGATGGCCCAGGCAATGCGCCGGTCGAGCTTCTGCTTGACCACCGCCACGGCGAGCATCAGCGCGCCCATGATGAACAGCACGGAATCCGTCATCAGGCTCTTGGCCACTTCGGTGGATTCGATGCCCAGAAGAACGACCTGTCCCACCACGATCAGCAGCGCCACCGTTGGCAGCGGAACCGGTTCGGTAATGAACAGGATGGTGGCGAACATCGACATGGTCAGCACGATCTGGCCTTCGCGCGACAACCCCTCGTAGGGGCCGGTCTGCAGGAAGGCAAATGCCAGCAGCAGCGCGATAAAGAACCACCGCCGCTCCCAGAACCAGTAAAGGTTGATCTGGCTCTTCAGGTGTACCCAGCGTTGATAACCATGCCGCTGCAACCGGTGCAGCCGGTGTTCGCCGTAGTCGGCCTGCAGGCTGTCACGCGCCAGCTGAAACTGCGTGTCGCTCATGCCTGACCCCTTGCGGCCAGCAAACCCGGTGTGAGACTGTCGGACCAATCCCGATTCCAGCCAGAACTCCTTGGAGAGCTTCCGCCCATGAGCGAT
This sequence comes from uncultured Alphaproteobacteria bacterium, assembly GCA_963700735.1. Lineage (GTDB taxonomy): Bacteria > Pseudomonadota > Alphaproteobacteria > Rhizobiales > Aestuariivirgaceae > Anderseniella. The sequence goes on along the minus strand of CAVOYR010000003.1, from coordinate 105,509 downwards.
CTCACTGCCATTCTCGACCACGTCGACGGCAATATCAGTCACAGCCTTGACCGTCTGTTCGACCTGCTGCGCATTCCCTCGATCTCGACCGACCCCGCCTACCGCGACGACTGCCGCCGCGCCGGGCAGTGGCTTGTCGACGACCTGAATGGACTGGGATTCAAGGCGGACCTTCGCGACACACCCGGTCACCCGATGGTGGTGGCGCATTATGCCGGCCCCGAGGGCAGCCCTCATGTCCTGTTCTACGGTCACTACGACGTCCAGCCAGCCGATCCGCTGGAAAAGTGGAAGACCCCGCCGTTCGAGCCAGAGCTGGTGACCGGCGAGGATGGTGTAAAACGCATCTATGCGCGCGGGGCCAATGACGACAAGGGCCAACTGATGACCTTCATAGAGGCCAGCCGAGCATGGATCAAGACAACCGGCGGCCTGCCGTTTTCTGTGACCGTGCTGTGCGAGGGCGAGGAGGAGTCCGGCAGCCCCAGCCTCAACCCGTTCCTGGAGGCCAACAAGGCCGAACTGTCACGCGCCGTGGCGCTGGTTTGCGACACCGGGATGTGGGACCCGGATACGCCCGCCATTTCCACCCGGCTGCGCGGACTTGCCCACGAGGAGGTCACCATCATTGGCCCTCGCATCGACCTGCACTCGGGCTTTTATGGCGGCGCTGCCCACAATCCCATCCACGTGCTGGTGTCCATCCTGTCCGAGATGCGCGACGCCGATGGCCGCATCACCATACCCGGCTTCTATGACGGCGTGCCGGAACTGCCGCCAGCGACCGCTGCCCAGTGGCAGGGCCTGAACTTCGACGAGGGCAAGTTCCTTGGCGACATCGGCCTGACCACGCCCGCGGGCGAGAAGGGCCGCTCGGTGCTGGAAATGACCTGGTCCCGACCGACGCTGGAGGTGAACGGCATCTTCGGCGGCTACATGGGCAAGGGCACGAAGACTGTGATCCCGTCGGAAGCCACCGCCAAGGTGTCCATGCGCCTTGTCGGCAAGCAGGACCCGGACCACGTGCTGAAAGTGTTCCACAAGTTCATCGAGGACCGTCTGCCAGACGGTTGCCAGGTGCGCTGGGGCGGGCGCGGCGAAGGCTCGCCCGGCATCGAAATACCGGAAGACAATCCATGGCTGCAGAAGGCAGCAAGGGCACTCGAGGCCGAGTGGGACACTCCCGCCGTGCTGATGGGTTGCGGCGGCTCGATCCCCGTCGTGCGCTCGTTCGAGGACATTCTCGGCATGAAGTCGATCCTTGTCGGCTTTGGCCTGCCCGATGATGCGCTGCACTCGCCCAACGAGAAGTACAACCTGCAGTCATTCCACAAGGGCATCCGCAGCTGGGTGCGCATCATCGCGGAACTGGCCAAGGCATGATCGAGCATGCCGGCATGCTGAAGCAGCTGGCCATCGGGTCGGCGGTCATCATAGTCACCGTCGCCATCCAGGCCGAGATGTTCGGCCTGATGACCCGCCGCCACGAGCCGGTACTGGCTTGGGTCAGGCGGCACTTCAGGCGCACCGCTGGCACGGTGTTCAGCCTGATCTCCATGCTGCTGGTGCTGGCCACGGTGACCATCGAGGTCTGGGTATGGGCCCTCGTGTTGCTGCTCACAGGCGCAGTGGATGCGCTGGAACCGGCGGTCTATTTCGCGCTTGTGTGCTTCACCACGCTTGGCTTCGGCGACATTACGCTGCCGGTCGAATGGCGGCTGCTGTCGGCCCTGATCGGCGCCAACGGCTTCCTGATGTTTGGCTGGTCGACAGCATTCATGGTGGAACTGATCAGGAAGAGCCGTTGAGCGCGTCTGCCATGGCCTGGCTGATCGCCGCGTCCTGGTTGCTGCCGGAGCTTGCAAGCCGGTCAACCGTGCTGTGCCTGTCCTGCATGCCCCGGTGCTGGTTGAGCTTCCACACGCCTTCAAGCTGGGTCACCTCCAGTTCGACGCCCACGATGCCGCGCAGCATCACTGCCACATAGTCGTCGGGCGCATCGGACACTTGCCAGGGCGCAGGCCTGGACGCTTCATGCTGGTCGGTCAGTTCGTTCACCAGCGCCAGCATCCAGTCCTTGTCATCCATGACGTGCGCGGTCCCGTGTGCGTGCACCACGATGTAGGCCCAGGTCGGCACCACCTTGCCGGTTTCCTGCTTGGTGGCATAGTTGGACGGCGAGATGTAAGTGTGTGGACCCTGGAAGATCGCAGCCGTGGCAATGCCGGGCTGTTGCAGCAACTTCCAGTGGTCATTGGCACGCGCAAAATGCCCCGCCAGCCGGACCTTGCCGTGATCGCCCTGGCGCACGGACAGGGGCAGGTGGGTGATCTTCAACCCGTCTGGTGCGGCAGACACCAGCGCCGCCAGCCTGATCGCCGTCATGGCTCCGGTCAGCACCGGTAATCGTTCCTCGCGCCAGTCCGGCTTGGCATAGATCCGTTCGCTCAATTGTTGTGCTCCCACAGGCCGGCCATCTTGGCCTTGTTGCTCGCTACCAGGTCTTCCTGGGTATGGCCGTAGTCATAGGCGGGGGACAGTACCAGGTCTGCCGAGGTCAGCTCGAACACGAAGAAGCCCGTCATGTGTGGAAGGTAGTCGGCCCACGCCATCTCGAACTTCGCCAGCAGGTCACTGCCCGCTGCCGCCCTTGCGATCACATTGGCCTTCGCCTTCACCCGCACGGCCTTGCGCGCCAGCGGATCGAGGAAACACACCTCGCATTCACTGTTGGCGCGCAGGTTTTTTGCGGTGCCCGGAGAACGGATGTTGCCGCACGCAAGCGTATGGTCATCGACCACCACGAAGGTCGCCTTGGGCGACACGGCAGGTGTACCGTCACCGGCGAGGGTGGCCACGAACCCACATGAATGGGTCGTGATGATCGCTATCATCTCGGGTGTCAGCATGTCCCCTGGCTCTCCCTCAGCCGACCTTGAATCTGTGTGCATGGTCCGGCACCTGCACACCCTGGAGATTGCGCGGATCGTCGACGGGCGTGCCGGTGGCAACGCTCAACGGCACCACGCCGGCCCACACGGCAAGCGCGTAGTCTTCCTCGTCATCGACCGGCGGACCGGTCCGTATCTTCACCGATGCTTCGGCAAGTGGCAACCGCAACACGGTGGTGGCCTTGACCTCCTGCGCCGTCATGGGCCGCAACAGCGGCCAGCGGCCCGGAAACCAGCGGTCGAACATCGCTTCGAGGCTGGCGTGCTTGTGGTCCGGGTCATCGACGATGCTGGCCGTGCCGAACACCATGCAGGAGCGGTAGTTGGCGGAATGGTGAAAGCCCGACCGGGCCATCACCAGCCCGTCCCACAAGGTGACCGTCAAACACACCGGACTGGCGATGGCCGCACGCAGGAAGCGGCTCGCCGACGAGCCGTGCCAGTAGACGTGATCGCCCTCGCGCCATTGCAGGGTGGGTGTCACCTGCGGGGCGCCATCCAGCACGTAGCCCACATGGCACAGCGGTTGCGCATCGAGCACGGCGTGAACGGACGGGGCGTCATGACGGCCGCGATCATGCAGTCGCCGCAGACGCGTCCTGTCGCTGGGGGCCGAGGTCGTGCGTGCCATGGTGTTTCTCCGGTCATGACGGTTGATCCGCCAGCAGGACGCGCTAAAGTTGGCTATGGAGAAAGAGCCAATATGAGACATGATGAAAAGTCCACTCGACGGACGTCCACCCGTGACGCAGCCGTGGCTGCCATCGTGCTCGACAAGCTGTGCGCCCAGCCGCTTCATATCCAGCTTACCGGCCAGCTGCGTGACCTGATCCTGTCGGGACGCATCCTGCCCGGCGAGCGGTTGCCGGCCAGCCGCGCGCTGGCGGTTGACCTCGGCGTATCGCGCATCACCGTGACGACCGCGATGGACCAACTGGTGGCCGAAGGCTATGCCGAGGGCCGCCACGGCCGGGGGTTGTTCGTGGTGCCGGAACTGCCGGACACCCTGCTGAAGCCGGGCATGGTGCTGTCGGGCCATCGGTTCGAACCGCTGCCGGCAACCACGCCGGCCCTGGTGCCGTTCCAGCCCGGCGTGCCCGATGGCCGGCTGTTTCCGCATGCCGAGTGGGCGCGGCTGCTGGAGCGGTGCTGGCAGGACGAGGGCCGGGCCGGGTTCTGCCACATCACCCCGGCCGGACACGGTCCGCTGCGCGACTCCATCGCCCGCCATCTGCACGAATGGCGCGGACTGGCATGCCAGCCGGCGGACGTGATCATCACCGCCGGTGCGGCGGACGCCATGCAGCTTGTGGTGCGGGCTCTCGACCTGGCCGGCCGGACGGCGGTGCTCGAGGACCCGGGCTATGGCCTGTTTCACAGCGTGCTCGGGGCGGCGAACGTCGAGGTGGTGTCGCGGCCGGTGGACGGCAATGGCCTTGATCCGGCGGACCTTCCACCGGCGGGCCTCGCCGTGGTCACGCCTTCGCGCCAGTATCCGCTCGGCTGTTCGATGCCGCTGTCCCGGCGGCTCGACATGCTCGATTGGGCGAACCGCAACGGGGCATTCATCGTCGAGGACGACTTCGACAGCGAGTACCGCTATCGCGGCACCCCGCTGCCCGCCATGATGGGGCTGGGCGAGGTGGGCCGGGTGATCTACCTGGGCTCGTTCTCGAAGGTGTTCTCGCCGGCGCTGCGGCTTGGCTATCTGGTGTTGCCGCCCGGCCTGACGCCGCGCTTCATGCGGGAACTGGCCGTGCGCGGTTCGATGGCCTCGGCCGTCGCCCAGCCTGCGCTGGCGAATTTCATGGCCTCGGGCAGGTTCGCCACCCACATACGCCGCATGCGGCGCATCTATGCGGCGCGCCAGCAGGCGTTGCTCGATGCCGCCGCCAGGCATCTGGATGGCTTGCTTGAGGTCGAGCCGGAGGCGGGCGGCATGCACCTGACGGCCCGGCTTGCGCCGGCGCTGGCGGCACGCATGACCGATGCCGACTTGTCCGGCCTTGCCCGGGGCCATGGCCTGACGCTCAGCGCACTGTCGTCCTTCTACCGCGGCACGGCGCCAGGGCAGGGTGTGCTGATGGGGTATGCAGGCTTCGACGAGACCGAACTGGACGCCGCCTGCAGCAAGCTCGCGGGCCTGCTCAGGCCCTAGCGCTCAGGCGTACTCGTTCAGCCGGTCCAGCAGCGCCTGCGGCACCTCGATGCCCTCTGCCGCCGCAGCCTTGCGGTGGGCGAGGCGCGAGCCTCCCGGCAGGCGCACGCCGTCATCTTCCGTCAGCGCTGCCAGCATGACTTCAAGCCGGTCCGCGAACCCGTGCGCCCCCGGCCCGCCAAAGGCTTGTGGCGAGATCGCCAGCAGGAACTGGCCCACATCGGGCGGTCCGCCGTCGTTGGTGCCGAACGGCGAGGCCTGGAAGGCGAAATTCGGCCCGGCAAGGCCGCCTGCCAGCACGTCCACCAGCAGCGCCAGCAACGCGCCCTTGTAGCCGCCAGCCGGGGCCATTGCGCCGCCCTCCAGCACGTCGTTGGGGTTGGTGGTGGGCTTGCCGTCACGGTCCAGACCCCAGCCCAGCGGAATGTCCTTCCCGCTGGCGGCGTGCTCCTTGACCTTGACATAGGCCACCTGCGAACTTGCCATGTCGGCAACCAGCGGCGCTTCACCGTTGCCGCGCGGCACGCCGTAGGCCAGTGGATTGGTGCCGAAAAACCGCTTCCTTCCACCATAGGGCGCCATCAGCGCCGAGGAGCTGGCAAAGCACAACCCGATCAGCCCCGCATTGGCGGTGCGCTCCACGAACCAGCCGAGCACGCCGGCCGACGTGGAGTTGCGGATCGCCAGCGCTGCCACGCCCTGCCGGTGGGCCAGGTCGTGGAAATCGTTCATGGCCTCGTGGAACGCCGCAAACGAAAAGCCCTGCCGGGCATCGCTGGCAATGGCGGAGGCGGCCACCTGTTCATGCGCGGGTTGCGCCGACCCGTTCAGCTTGCCGCACTTCAGATGCTCGCAATAGTGAGGCAGGTAATTGAGGCCCACGTTGCGGATGCCGTCAGCCTCGGCCTCGACGATGGCCGACGTGCCTTGCTCCAGCTGTATGCCAACGGCTCCGGCGCCTGAAAGCGCGTCGCGGGTGACTTTCTCGATCTCTGCAAGGCTGAGCATGGGCATCTGGGAAGGACCTCAAACTGGTTGACGCTGGTCGACCGAGCCTGCCACTTTCGCCCGGCCCAGTTCAAACGGAATTCCACGCAGCTGTGCGTTTCGCAAAGTCGGCATTGCCAGGAACAACGGCAAAATCTACGCCCGGCCGGTCCGCAGCGGCACGGGTCCCGACACCACCACCCGCGCGCCATCGCCCAGTTCATCCAGCGCATCGCCGGGCAGGGGCAGGGCGTCCGCGCTGGCCGTCTGGCTCAGTGCCGTGCGCAACGGCTCACCCATGCGGTCAAGCCCCGGATGCACGATCACCCGCGCGCCTGCATTGGCCGGCAGGAACGGCCAGGCCGCATCAGCCGGCGCCAGCACGGGGCCGGACGCCGTTCGTCTCAGGATCGCCTCGCGCGGCCACAGCGCCGGGTCCGGCGTGTTGGACGGCATCCGGGCGACAGGGTTGAACCCGGCGTCATCCTCCAGCCGCAGCCTGTCGTCCTCGAAAATGTCGCCACCCTCGATCACCCGGGCATAGATGCCGCAAAAGGTATGCCCGAGGTATTGCCGCATCATGCCCGGCACGTCGATGGAGGTGTCGCCGGTCCACGGGTCCGCCGAGGTCGCCGCGCAGCGCATCGCCGGGCGCAGCAGCTTGAGCCGTGTGTTGCCGATGCGCACCGTCTTGCCGGTCAGGGCAAATTCCTCCCAGGCCGCCAGCCCGCTGACATAGATGTTGCCGCGGAACCGCAGGCCCGACAGCGTCATGGCGCTGACCCATTCCAGCCATTCAACCGAAGCAAGGTTGATGATCGACACCATGGTGTCGTCGAAATCCCAATGGCCCGGCGGCTGCTGGATCCGGTGCAGGCCGATGCCGCCTTCGGGACCCGCCTTGAAATGCCGGTTCATCAGGCCGTTGACGGCGCTGTCATCGGAGCCATCGAGCGCTGCCTCGGCCGTGCTGCCGTCAGGTGCGGTAATGCGCAAGGCAGAATCGGCGTCGCTCACGCTGGCGCTGAACCCCGCCATTTGCGGGTAGTAGGTCATCTGCAGGAACGACCGCGCCGGTGTCCAGCCGGCCTGCCCTTCGGGCATGGGGAGGTTGCCGGACGTGAATGCGAATGCCCGGTCCTGCGCAAGGCCGCCGCCGGCGATGAGCCTGCCCTTCTCCAGCCGTTGAGCGCGCATGCCCTTGACCGGGTAACGGTAGATCTGCTCGATGCGGATGGTCATGTCAGCGCACCGGACGGCTGCCAAAGGCAATCCGCTTCTTCAGCCGCTGCTCGCGGTACAGCGTGAACAGCCCTGAGCCGACGATCAGCACGATACCGAGCATGGATAGCAGGTCCGGCACGTCGCCGAACACCAGGTAACCCAGGATCAGCGCGTAGACGATCAGCGTGTAGCGGAACGGGGCCGTATGGGCGACCTCGGTATCGCGCAGCGACATCACGGTCAGCAGGTACCCGCCGACAAGGAACACCGACCCCAGCAGGATGCGCAGCAGGTGCTCCGTGCTGATAGGCTCAAAGCCGTCGAACAGCATCCATACCGCACCCCCCAGCATGACGAAGACGGCATTGGCGAACGCAACGATGATGGAGGGCGTCGATCCGTCCAGCTTGCGCGTCACCAGGTCGCGCAGTGCCACGGTGAACACGCAACCGATGGCCAGCAGCGTGTAGATGTTGAAGCCGTCGCCGCCCGGTTTGACGATCATCAGGACGCCCGCAAACCCCGCAAGGATGGCGCTCAGCCGCTTCCAGCCGACAGCCTCGCCCAGGAACGCCGCTGCCATGACGGTGACCACCAGCGGCACTGCCTGCAGGATGGCGGTGATGTTGGGCAGCGGCATGTGGAACAGCGAGATAATGAACAGGAACGTCGAGATCACATCAAACACCGTGCGCGCCAGCACGGGGCCTGCGAAGGCCTTGGGGATGTCCCTTGCCTTGCCCATCAGCACCACCAGCACGGCAATGATGATGCTGGCGAAGGCACCGCGAATGGCGATGAACTCGCCGACATTGACCAGCCCGCCCAGCGTCTTGGCGATGGTGTCGTTGAGCACGAAGCACAGCATCGCCGCCGACATCAGCAGGCCACCCCGCACGGCAGAGACGGGCACGGTGGTGCCGGTCTTGTTGTCGTTGGCCTGTTCACTCATCGGGTAACCTTCCTGCCGGCAGCGGCAAGACCTCGGGGGGCGGCCATCACTCAGCCAGCCCCTGCATATTGCAGATTGCCGGTTCGAGCCAGATGCATGACGCAGCCCGGCATTGCGCGCAGTGCACGCTTGGTGCATGTAACGGCGCGAACAGGCCAGTCAATGTCCCGCGAGGAGGATTCATGGTTCAGGGTGGTAACGTCGATACACGCTACGACAAGGCGTTTCCGGTGTCGTGGGAGCAGTTTCACCGCGATGCACGCGCGCTGACCTGGCGGCTGGACGAGCACGGCCCGTTCCATGCGGTCGTCGCCATCACCCGCGGCGGGCTGGTGCCTGCCGCCATCGTGGCCCGCGAACTGGGCCTGCGCATCATCGATACGGTGTGCATCGCCTCCTACGACTATGGCAAGCAGGGCGACCTGCAGGTGCTGAAGGAAGTAAAGGCCGAGATCGCGGCAAACGGCGGACAGGGCGTGCTCATCGTCGATGATCTGGTCGATACAGGCAAGACGGCGAGGGCCGTGCGCGAGATGTTGCCCAACGCGCATTTTGCCACCATCTATGCAAAACCGTCCGGCCGCCCGCTTGTGGACACGTTTGTCACCGAAGTCAGTCAGGATACCTGGATCTACCTGCCCTGGGACTTGACGCTTCAGTTCGCCCCGCCGATCCGCGACGGTGCAACAGGCTGAGTGGTTCGGGGCAGGGGCCGGGCCTGGCAAACGCTGTATGAGGAACACCACTGGTCATGCCGCACTACGATGAGACGCTTCCGCTGCTGACGCTGCCGCTGGCCTTGCTGCGAGCCGCCGGCCGGTGTGGCGACAAGACCAGCATCCTCGAAGACCAGAACCGTGAGCCATTGACCTACGGCCGTATCATCCTCGGCGCGCAGGTGCTGGGCCGGGTGTTTGCCGGACGCACCGCACCAGGCGAAACGGTCGGCGTGCTGCTGCCCAACGTCAACGCGGCGGCGGTGACCATATTCGGCCTGCTCTGGCACGGCCGCACCGTCGCCATGCTCAACTTCACCGCAGGCTCCAGGAATGTCCGCTCGGCCTGCCGCACGGCGAGTGTGAAGCTGGTCATCACCTCGCGCCTGTTCGTCAGCAAGGGCGGGCTGGAAGACCAGGTCGAGGCGCTGTCGCAGGACGTCGAGATCCTGTATCTCGAAGACGTCCGGCGTTCGATTGGCACACCGGCCAAGCTGCGTGGCGTGTGGGACAAGTTCAGGGCACGGCAGGTCGCGCTGAAGGCATGTTCTTCGCCCGACAATCCGGCGTTCATCCTGTTTACATCGGGCTCCGAAGGCGAGCCCAAGGGCGTGGTGCTGACCCATCGCAACATCCTCACCAACATTGCCCAGATCGCCGAGCATATCGATCTGCGCCGCTTCAAGACGTTCTTCAACCCGCTGCCGGTGTTCCACTGTTTCGGCCTGACCGGTGGCCTGCTGCTGCCGCTCGTCGAAGGCATCCGCACCGTGCTCTACCCCAGCCCGCTGCATTATCGCGAGGTGCCGAAACTGGTTGGCGAAACCGGCGCGGACCTGCTGTTCGGTACCGATACCTTCGTGGCCGGCTATGCGCGCGCTGCCGACCCGGCCGACCTGAAGTCGGTAAAGATGATCGTGTGCGGTGCCGAGCGGGTGAAGCCCGAAACCCGCGCGCTGTGGACCCCGCACGGCACGGAACTGGTGGAAGGCTATGGTGCCACCGAGTGTTCGCCGGTGGTCGCGCTGAACACGCCCGAGACCAACCGCCCTGGCACCGTCGGCCAGTTGCTGCACGGCATCGAGCATGAGCTTGTGCCTGTAAAGGGCATCCACGAAGGCGGGCGGCTGCGGGTGCGTGGCGGCAACGTGATGGCCGGGTATCTGCTGCCCGGCGGCAATGGCAAGCTGGTAGCACCTGAAGGCGGCTGGCACGACACCGGCGACATCGTCAACGTGGATGACGAGAACTTCGTCACCATCAAGGGCCGCGCCAAGCGCTTCGCCAAGCTGGGCGGCGAAATGGTCTCGCTGGGCGCCATCGAGGCGCTGGCCTCCGGCCTGTGGCCGGATCACAGCCACGTGGCGGTCACGGTCGAGGATGGCCGCAAGGGCGAAAAGGTGGTGCTGGTCACCGATTGCGCGAGCGCCGGACGCGCGGGCCTGCTGGCCTACGCGCGCGAGCAGGGTGTGCCGGAACTGTGGGTGCCGCGCGCCATCCTGCAGATCGACGCCATTCCAGTGCTCGGCTCCGGCAAGGCCGACTACGCTGCCGCCCAAAGACTGGTGGAAGAGCGCAATTCACTGTTATAGGGTCGCGCGCGCGCAACAATCACCGGCTGGCATGGTCCGGCCTTCACGCGGACGTGGCGAAACTGGTAGACGCAAGGGACTTAAAATCCCTCGGCCTTGGGTCATGCGGGTTCAAGTCCCGCCGTCCGCACCAATATCAACGGGAATCTTCAGCAGCATGGGCACGCAACGCCTGCACTTGTGGTCATGGGAACAAACCTACCGGGAGTGGGCAGGACCCCGCTTCAGCCGCGTCTTCGTGGCGCTGCATCCGTTCATGCAGGTGGCGGGGCTGAAGGCGAATGCCGCAGGCTATCTGGACCTGCGCCGCGTGCCGACAACCCACCCCGCCCACGACATGGCGAGCGAGGGTGAAACCGGGCCGGACGGCGTGGCCTCCAACCACGACTCGGTGCTGAAGTCGTTCGCCAAGCCGCGCACCTGGGCCTGGGTGGCGCAATCTGCCGGCCTGAATGATGCCGCGCACGTGCAGCGTGCCATCGACTCGCTCCTCAACCGCGCCAAGGACGAGTTTCTCGACAAGCGTGCCGGCCACCGGCTGGGCGAAGTGGTCAGGCAGCATGACCTGCTGCTGCCGACGGAGGACTATCTCTCGCCGCTGCTCGAGCCTGCCATTGGCCAGATGTACCGGAAGCTTGGCGTGCGCGATGTCGAGATCGGCAACCAGATGGACGATGCGGCAGCCATCGTCAGCGTTGATGATTTCGGCAATCCGGCCCAGGCGCTGATCGAGATGGATGTGCCAGCGCGCGCAGCCTACTCGCACGACGATGCCATGCAGTTGCTCACCATCTCGGATTTCAATGCGCACCACACGCTGGTCTGCCTGAGCGCGGACGCCGCAGCAAAGGTTGATCCATCGAAGGAACTTGAGGGTTTCTGGGCGAGCGAGCGCACCAGTGCCGACTGGCCCTATGCCGAAATCCTGGCCAAGCGGAAGATGCAGGCCGCGTCCGCAGCCCGGCAGCCGTCCCGCCCGGCACCCGCCGGCCAGAAGCCCCGGCAGGATCGTGGCCGACCCGCCCACATCAGTGGCAGGCCGGGCAAGCCGCGCCGGCCTTCCTGATGGCCGCTATTCCGGTTGCCTCGCCCCGGCTGGTGCTGCTGCTGGCCATTCTCCTGTTCACCGGCGTCAGCTGGGGGCTGACCATTTCGCTGGCCACCATCTCCATCAGCACCGGCATCAATCCGCTTACCGTGGCGTTCTGGTCGGCGCTGCTGGGCGCCATCCTGCTCACTTGCGCGGTCATTCTCCGGCGCAAACCGGTCGTGCTGGATTCAGCTCACCTGAAGTTTTATGCCATCATCGGCTTTGCCGGAACGGCCTTTCCACACGCCCTGTCGTTTCATGTCGCCGCGCACATGCCGGCGGGCAACCGCGCCATCATCTATGCGCTGATCCCGATGATCACGCTGCTGATGTCGATCGCCATCGCGGTGGAGAAGGCGTCAGTGCAGCGCTTTGCCGGCATCGCGCTGGGGCTGGCTGCCATGCTGATCATGCTGCTGCCCGGCGCGCACGTGCCGGTGGAGGGCGAGCTGTTCTGGACGGTCCTGACCCTGCTGATCGCGCTGAGCTATGCCTTTGAAAACGTCTACGTCGGCTTGCATCGCCCCGAAGGCCTCGACGGGCTCACCGCCCTGTGGGGCATGACCACGGCAGGCGCCTTGATGCTGGCACCAGCGGTGGCGATATCCGGTGCGCCGATGCTGCTGCCGTTCGACTTCAGCATCGCCGAGGGTGCCATCGTGCTCAGCACCGTGTCGCACCTGCTGGCTTACTCGGGGCTGTTGTACATGCTGACCCATGGCGGCGTGGTGTTCGGCTCGCAGGTTTCCTACATCGTCACGCCGGCCGCCATCGTGTGGGGCATCGTGCTGCTGGGCGAACCACTGACGGTCACCATCATCGTTTCGCTGGTGCTGATCATGGCGGGCCTGGCGCTGATCAAGCCCAAGCCAAGGCGTCATGCTTTACCTCAGCAAGGCTGAACCGCATGCATCTGGCGTTCATGCCTTGCTGGCAACGTTTTCCGCCATCATGCAAAGCATCTCGAACAGGATGGACGTGGCGGTCATCGCGGTGATGTTGTTGGGGCTGTCCTTCGTAGGCATCATGCACACGACGTCGCCGCCGATAATGTTCAGTCCGCGCACCGAGTGAAGCAGGCCAACGGCCTCATCTATGTCGAACCCCTTCTCTCCTGGCTCGATATTGGAGACTGCGGGTGCCACCGTCGGGTCCAGGCAATCCAGGTCGAATGTGATGTAAACAGGCCGGCCAGCAAGAACCTCGCGCGCCTGCGCCACCACGTCGTCCAGCCCGCGCTTGCGGAATTCCTTCATGGTGACGACATTGTAGCCGTAGTCATAGGATGGTTGCAGCCAGTCGAGCGTACGAGGATGGCCGCGCAGGCCGATCTGCATGGAACGCTTCGGGTCTACCTTGCCGTCGTCGGCAAGATATGCCCCCCAGTGAGCTGCTGATTTCTTTGCCCCGAGGAAGTGGTCCACCTTGGTGAAAACGTCTGTGTGTGCATCGAGATGAAGAAAGCTGACAGGTTCGCCGCCGGCAAGCTTGCCGCGACCCAAGGCCTGCACGATGCCGCCAGTGATCGAGTGATCTCCTCCAACTGACAGCGGTTTCGCGCCGGCTTCGTCGATGTTGCGATAGAAGCTGGTAATCTGCTCGATGCAGTGTTCGTTGTCATTGGCGCGCGGAAACGGCACGTCGCCAATGTCCGCAATCTTCGTGCTGGTCCACGGATTGATCTGGAACCCGCCATGGCAGCGTCTTTGCAGGGCCGAGACATTGCGCACGGCTCGGGGCCCCAGGTGCTGGTCGCGTTCCGTCGTGCCGTTGCCGGTGGAGTGCGGAACTCCCGCAAGCACGATGTCCATACCCTCGGGTCCTGTATGGTCGCAGCGGAACATGGTTGGTATGCCCCACCAGTACAGGTTCTCCATCATGCTGCGATCGTGTTCCTGCGCCATGCGTGTCTCCTGGGTTTGGGCCTGATGCTAACCGAACATGCCGCCCTTGTCGGCATCGAGGACGATCGCCGCGGCGGTCACATTGCGGGGCCGGGTCAGCGCAAAGATGGCCGCCTCGACCACGTCGCGCGTGTTGACCTGGTCGTCCGCCGTGCGCGGGGCATTCCACTGCGCGGCATTGAGCGGCGAGATGGTTTCAAGGTTTGGCGGATAGAGCGCATGCACCCTGACCGGAAGGCCCTTCAGTTCTTCCCGCAACCCGTCCGACATGCCGGCCTGGGCGTGCTTGGCCATCTTGAACGGGATCGCTGCGGTTTGCAGCGGGCCGTTCTGGATGCCGGAGATCGAGACGATGTTGACGATGTCGCCCGCGCCACTGGCCACCAGCGAGGGCACCAGCTTGCGGGTCAGCAGGAAGGTGCCGGTCGCTGCCGAGTTGATGGTATTGATGGCAGAGTAGGCATCGTACTCATCCATGCCGCCGGCCAGCCACTGGGCGCCGTTGTTGATGAGGATATCGAGCTTTGGATACTTCGCGGCGATGGCTTCGCCGAACTCGTTGGCAGCGCCGGTTTCGGCAAGATCGATCAGGTGGGTTTCCGGCTTGGTGCCGGTGCGCAGCCGGATCGATTGGGCCGTGCTTTCCAGCATCTCCGTCAGCCGCCCGGTCATGATGACGTGGGCACCCGCATCCGCCAGCACGCAGGCAAAGGCGGCACCGAGGCCACGCGCCGCGCCGGTAACCAGAACCCGCTTGCCCTTCAGTGCACTTGCATCCATCACACGGCTCCTTCCGTCACGATTATCAACGGGCGTTCACACGCGGTGTGCCTGATCAGCCCGGCCAGCCCAGCGGCCCCCGACGGGGTTGTCTGGAACCCGACGCCGCCGAGCCAGCTTGCAGCCTGCGCTGCTTCCATGTCGCTGACCAGCGTGAATTGCACGTTGGATTGAAGCATGATGCCAAGCGCGATGATCGATGGTTCCTTGCAGTCGAGCCGGCCCATGTTGGAGGCTGGTCCGGATACCTCGACGGCATGGCCGGCGGCAGCACTTTCCATCAGGCAGGGCGCGGCATCCGGTTCAACGATGATGATTTCGGGTTGAACCTTCCAGTTGCGGCGGATCATGTGGGTGACCGCGCCAGCAATGCCGCCGACGCCCGCCTGCAAGAACACATGGCTTGGCCAGTCTCCAGCGGCCTCGAACTCCTCGCGCAGTTCTTCGGCGATCACCGTGTAGCCTTCCATGACCAGTGACGGCGGGTCCACGTAACCGGGCCACGAGCCATCCGCCAGCAGGATGGCACCGCTGGTCGCGGCATCATGCCTGGCTGCGGCAACGCTATCCTCGTAGGTGTCGCCCGCCCGCACAACTTCAGCGCCTTGCGTCTCCCGCAGCCGCGTCTCGAAACCTTGAGGCACGTCCTTTGCCAGAAAGATGCGCGCCTTTGCGCCGAACAGCCGGGCGCCGGCGGCCACGGCCATGCCGTGGTTGCCCGCGCTTGCGGTAACGAACGTCATGCCGGCGGCGAACTCGCGCACCTTGCTGTCGAGGAAATCTGCAGGGGTGAGTACCTTGTGGCCCTCCGCCTGCCAGGCTTGCCCGATCAGCCGTGCCACCGCATAGACCCCGCCCAGCGCCTTGAACGCGCCGAGGTTCATCCGCTGCGTCTCGTCCTTCAGCAGCATCGGGTTGCCGTTGGGGCTGGTGGTGCGCACCAGCGGCGTTGGCTGGTAGACGGGGCAAGCCGCCAGCAGCACCCGTGGCGCTGCCGGATCCGGGTTGAAAACGGG
This sequence comes from uncultured Alphaproteobacteria bacterium, assembly GCA_963700735.1. Taxonomy (GTDB): domain Bacteria; phylum Pseudomonadota; class Alphaproteobacteria; order Rhizobiales; family Aestuariivirgaceae; genus Anderseniella. The sequence continues at coordinate 90,139 of CAVOYR010000003.1, read as the reverse complement.
AAGTTGTGCGGTTGTATCCATGGCCCGCACTCTAGCCGTGTGGCAGGAAAACAGCCAGCCCGGTGTTCCGCTGCCGGTTAGTTCAGCACCTGCAGTGCCACCCGCGCGGTACCGGACCTGTGCAGCCCGATATGACGCGCCGCGCCAAGCGCGAGGTCGATGACCCGGCCCTTGATGAACGGTCCGCGATCATTGATCCGCACCACGACCGAGCGGCCATTGCGCAGGTTCTTGACGCGCACCTTGGTGCCGAATGGCAAGGTGCGGTGCGCTGCCGTCAGTCCGTTGGGGTTGAAGCGCTCGCCGCTGGCGGTCACCTTGCCCATCTTGTACCAGGAAGCATGGCCGGTCTGGGCGCTTGCGGTGTTTACGGTTGTGAAGGAAGCAAAGGCAATGAGGGCCGCCGCTGTCGCGGCAGTTGCAAGTCTGTTCATCTAGGATAATCCCCGGTTAAACAATTCCAGCCCGCGTTTAAGCGGTTCATTGCGGCCAATTCTTGTCGTTAAGCGGGCGATTTCCTGATACGTAGGCACTCGCAAGCTGCAACCTGTGGGAGGGGAAACGACATGGCAGGCAGGGGAACAGTCATCGTCACGGGCGCAAGCCGCGGCATCGGTGCCGCCTGCGTCCGGCTGCTGGCGCGCGACGGCTATGACGTGGTGATCAACTATGCCCGTTCTGCGCAAGAGGCCGAAGCGCTGGCAACCGGGGTCCGGAACCTGGGCCGCAAGGCGCTCACCGTGCAGGCCGACGTTGGCAACGAGGCCGACGTAATGGCGATGTTCGCCGCTGCTGATGATGGCATGCCGCCGCTGGTTGGCCTCATCAACAATGCCGGCATCCTGTTCACCAAGGCCCGCGTCGAGGAGATGGGGCCGGACCGGATCAACGAAACGCTGCGCGTCAACGTGACCGGATCATTCATGTGTGCCCGCGAAGCCATCCGCCGGATGAGCACCCGGCACGGCGGCAAGGGCGGTGCCATCGTCAACCTGTCGTCAGCCGCCGCCCGGCTGGGTGCGCCCAACGAGTTCGTCGACTATGCCGCCTCCAAGGGTGCCATTGACGCCATGACGCTGGGCCTGTCGAAGGAGGTGGCTGGTGACGGCATCCGCGTCAACGCGGTGCGCCCCGGCCTGATCATCACCGATATCCATGCTTCGTCCGGCCAGCCGGACCGGGTCGAGCGGTTGCAGCACAACGTGCCGATGGCGCGTGGCGGCACGGCGGAGGAGGTGGCCGAAACCATCGTGTGGCTGCTGTCCGGCGCGTCGTCCTACGTGACCGGCGCGCTGCTGGATGTGGCTGGCGGACGCTGACACCATGTACCAGCTTCGCCAGATCACCCCGATGGTGCCGTGCTCCAACCTGAAGAGCCAGATTGCGTTCTACCGCGGCGTGCTGGGCTTCAAGGTCATGTTCGATGCCGAGAAGTATGCCTTCCTGAAGCGTGACCTGGTGGCCGTCCGTCTGACCGAAGTGCCGGCCGGTGTCGACCTGGCCCACCCGGAACGCCAGCAGTCGTTCTATGTCGATGTGAGCAACATCGACGCGCTGTACGAGTCCCTGAAGACCGAACTGGGATCATTGCCCAAGGGCCGGGTGCGCGCACCTTTCGTCCAGACCTACGGCCAGCGCGAGTTCCACGTCATCGACGAGGATTGCACGGTGGTGATTTTCGGAGAGACGCTGGTCAGCACCCTTTAGGACGAGCAGGCCTCAGCCGCCGGTAACGCTCATGTGGCGGGTCACGGCAGGTGCCTTGGTGGTGCGGTCGATGATGAAGTCATGGCCCTTCGGCTTGCGGCCGATGGCTTCATCGATGGCTGCCGACAACAGCTCGTTGCCTTCGGACGCCCGCAATGGCGCGCGCAGGTCTGCCGCGTCGTCCTGGCCCAGGCACATGTACAGGGTACCGGTGCAGGTCAGCCGCACCCTGTTGCAGCTTTCGCAGAAATTGTGCGTCATCGGCGTGATGAAGCCCATGCGCCCGCCGGTTTCCTTCACCTCGACATAGCGCGCCGGCCCGCCGGTCTTGTAGGCAATGTCGTCCAGCGTGAACCGGTCGAGCAGGCTTGCCCGCACAACAGACAGCGGCAGGTACTGGTCGGTGCGGTCTTCCTCGATCTCGCCCAGCGGCATCGTCTCGATCAGCGTCAGGTCCATGCCCTGGTCGTGGCACCACTGCATCATCGGCACGATCTCGTGCTCGTTGAAGTTCTTCAGCGCCACCATGTTGATCTTGATCTTCAGGCCTGCTGCCTGCGCGGCCTTCACCCCGGCCAGCACCTTGTTCAGGTCGCCCCAGCGGGTGATCTCCCGGAACTTTGTCTCGTCCAGCGTGTCGATGGACACGTTGATTCGCCGCACGCCATGCCCGGCAAGCTCGCTGGCATACTTTTCAAGCTGCGAGCCGTTGGTGGTCAGCGTCAGCTCTTCCAGCGCCCCGGACTTCAGGTGGCGTGACAGGTTTTCGAACAGCGACATGATGTTGCGCCGTACCAGCGGCTCGCCGCCGGTCAGCCGCAGCTTGCGCACGCCCTTCTCCACGAACACCGTGCACAGCCGGTCCAGCTCTTCCAGCGTGAGGATGTCCTTCTTGGGCAGGAAGGTCATGTTTTCGGCCATGCAATAGACACAGCGGAAATCGCACCGGTCGGTCACCGACACGCGCAGATAGCTGACGTGGCGGCCAAACGGATCGATCATGCCCGGCGCATTGCCGGACAGTGCTTGCGGGATGTGAAGGTCGCGTTCCATGCCCTGCATACTTGGAGTGGAGAACACCGCACGTCAAGCCATGGCGGAATGCCCTCCCAGGGGGCGGGATGGGCGGGGTGCACAACCTTCAGCAACTGGCACGAGTCTTGCGACACATCCCGGTGGATCGGGGTTGATGACGTTAATGAACGCTTTTGTGGCGAACTTGGTGTTGATTCCGGTGAAATTTTGATCACTGTTGCAAACCGATTGGTCAGTTACGTATGATGACCGTCAAATAAGCAACGCGATCCAACGCGATTGGCATATGGTGCTTGGCACTTGGGGAGTTTGATGGTCGACAGTGGTGGAAAAGGCGAACCCATGGTTCGCTTCGATAAGGTTCAGAAAAGTTATGACGGCGAGACGCTGGTCGTCAAAGACCTGAATCTTGACATCGCCAAGGGCGAGTTCGTCACCATGCTCGGGCCATCGGGGTCCGGCAAGACGACGACGCTGATGATGCTGGCAGGCTTCGAGCCGGCAACCAATGGCGAGATCTATCTGAACGGCAATCCGATCAACAACGTGCCGCCGCACAAGCGCGGCATCGGCATGGTGTTCCAGAACTATGCCCTGTTCCCGCACATGTCGGTGGCCGAGAACCTCGCATTTCCGCTGGCCGTGCGCGGCATGTCCAAGGTCGAGCAGGAAGAGCGCGTAAAGAAGATCCTCGACATGGTCGAGCTGCCGCAGATGGGCGGGCGCCGCCCCGCGCAGTTGTCCGGCGGCCAGCAGCAGCGCATCGCAGTTGCCCGCGCGCTGGTGTTCGAGCCTGACCTGGTGCTGATGGACGAACCGCTCGGCGCGCTCGACAAGCAGCTGCGCGAGCAGATGCAGTACGAGATCAAGCACATCCATGAAAATCTCGGCGTGACCGTGGTCTACGTGACCCACGACCAGTCCGAAGCCCTCACCATGTCGGACCGCGTGGCGGTGTTCCAGGACGGCGTTATCCAGCAGCTTTCGACCCCGGAAGAATTGTACGAGCGCCCGCTGAATTCGTTCGTGGCGCAGTTCATCGGCGAGAACAACAAGCTGCGCGGCACGGTCGAGGACATCGGCCCGGACCGGCTGGCCAGCGTCCGGCTTGATTCAGGCGACGTGGTCAAGGCACTGGCGGTCAACGTCAAGGGCAAGGGCGAGCGCACGCTGCTGTCGCTGAGGCCCGAGCGGGTCACCATTGATCCGAAGAAATCGAAATCGACGATCACGCTGCCTGGCACCATCGAGGAACTGATCTATCTCGGCGATCACATCCGCACCCGCATGTCGGTGGCGGGCCATCCCGATTTCATCGTCAAGGTGCCGAACAACGCCGATCACCATCACCTGCAGCGTGGCAACACCACGACCGTTGGCTGGCAGGCCGAGGATTGCCGTGCACTCGACGAGATGGTTGCCTGACGTCAATGAACAGAATTCCGCCTTTCTCCGATGAGCGGAGCGAGTGCGGTGAACGGAGGCAACATGTTGAGCCTCCGAAATACTCAAGGGAGTAAGTTATGAAGAAACTTTTGTCTGCAGGCCTCTCAGCTTTTGCACTCGCCGCAGTATCAACGGCAGCAAGCGCTGAAGGTTCACTCACTGTCGTCTCCTGGGGTGGAGCATATACCAAGAGCCAGGTTGAAGCCTATCACAAGCCCTACACCGCCAAGACCGGCACCACGATCAACTCGGTCGACTACTCCGGCGGCATTGCCGAAGTGAAGGCGCAGGTTGAAGCCGGCAATGTGACCTGGGACATCGTCGACGTTGAACTGTCCGACGCCGTCCGCGGTTGCGACGAAGGCCTGTTCATGAAGCTGAACCTCGACGACCTGCCAGCCGGTGCTGACGGTACGCCCGCCAAGGAAGACTTCCTGGAAGGCACGCTGCATGATTGCGCCGTTGCAACAATCATCTGGTCGACGATCTATGCTTATGACGACACCAAGATCGGCGACAAGAAGCCAACCACCATGGCTGACTTCTTCGACACCAAGACCTGGGTCGGCAAGCGCGGCCTGCGCAAGGGCCCGAAGCCGAACCTCGAGTTCGCGCTGATCGCCGACGGTGTTGCCGCCAAGGACGTCTACGAGGAACTGGCCAAGCCGGAAGCAATCGACCGCGCCTTTGCCAAGCTCGCCACCATCAAGGCCGATACCGTGTGGTGGGAAGCCGGCGCACAGCCGCCGCAGCTGCTCGCTGACGGTGAAGTGCTCATGACCACCGCCTACAACGGCCGTATCTTCAACGCCGCCGTGGCCGAGAGCAAGCCGTTCGTCATCGTCTGGGACGGCCAGAACTGGGACCTCGACCTGTGGGCCATTCCGCAGGGCGCACCAAACGCTGAAAAGGCAATGGACTTCCTGAAGTTCTCAACCGACACCCAGCGTCTGGCAGACCAGGCAGCCTGGATTTCCTACGGTCCGGCCCGCAAGTCTTCCGGTCCGTTGGTTGGCAAGTTCAACGACGGCAAGACCGAGATGGCAACGCACATGCCAACCCATCCGGACAACCTGTCGAACGCCGTCCAGAACAACTTCCTCTGGTGGGCAGACAACCAGGATGCGCTGAACGAGCGCTTCAACGCCTGGCTTGCACAGTAAGGCATATTTCGCCTTTGCCGGGCGGGTGGTCTCCACCCGTCCGGTATCTCTTGACAAGTTTTCAGGCCCGCAACGACGGGCCTTCACGGGAATGACCATTCCCGCCGTGGCATGAAAACGACAGGGACGACATGACCGACGCCACCATTTCCGCAAGGCCGTCCGCCGGCATCACCACCAACGACGGTGTGCCGCTGAAGCAGTCACTGGCCCGGGCCACCCGCCGCCAGCGCATCCAGGCGCTGCTGCTTGTGTTGCCATTGCTGCTGTTCCTGATCATCGCTTTCGTGTTGCCAATCGGTGAAATGCTGTTCCGCTCGATCTACAGCCCTGTCGGCTCGAGCGTGCTGCCGAACTTCGCCAAGGTGATCCAGGACTGGGACGGCAAGGACCTGCCGCCTGAATCAACCTTTGAGGTGTTCGTCAAGGACATGGTCGAAGCCCGCAAGAGCAACGAGATCGGCAGTACCATCGGCAACCTTGCGACCCGCGTGAACTACGAGATCCCAGGCTCGCGCAGCCTGTTTACCAGCTCTGCGCGCAAGGTCGCCAACATCAAGGGGCCACCCTACAAGGAAGCCCTGATTGCGATGGACAAGGGCTGGGCGGACCCGTTTGTCTGGTCGACGCTGAAGCGCGTGTCACAGGACTATACGGCGTCGTTCTATCTCGCGGCCACTGACAGGAAGTACGACGAGAACAACAACATCGTCATGGCTGACGAGTTGTACCAGATCTACCTGCCGATCCTGTGGAAGACCATGTGGCTGTCGGCACTGATCACCTTCATCTGCCTGCTCATTGCCTATCCCGTGGCCTACCTGCTGGCGACGTTGCCACTGCGCACGTCGAACCTGCTGATGATCCTCGTGCTGTTGCCGTTCTGGACCTCGCTGCTGGTGCGCACCACCGCGTGGATCGCGATGCTGCAGAAGGAAGGCGTGATCAACAACATCTTCGTGTTCGCCAACCTCATCTCCGAGGAAGGCCGCATCCAGATGATCTACAACCAGACCGGCACGATCATCGCCATGGTGCACATCCTGCTGCCGTTCATGATCCTGCCGCTGTACTCGGTGATGAAGACCATACCGCCATACTACATGCGCGCAGCCCGCTCGCTGGGGGCCACCGGTACCTACTCGTTCGTCAAGGTATACTTCCCGCAGACCATGCCCGGCATCGCGGCCGGCACGCTGCTCGTGTTCATTCTCGCGCTGGGCTACTACATCACCCCGGCGCTGGTGGGCGGCAGCGACGGCCTGCTGATTTCGAACCTGATCGCTGACCATATCCGCAAGACCCTGAACTGGAGCCTCGGCTCTGCGCTGGGTGCCATCCTGCTGGCGATCGTGCTGATCTTCTACTGGATGTACAATCGCCTGATCGGCATCGACAAACTGAAGTTCGGTTGAGGTAGGACAACATGACGATAGCTGGCTTCTATGTTTCGCCCGGTTACCTCGCCTGGATCGCTGTTTGCCTTTTGGGCTGGGCGTTCATGGGCGCGATCGCCCCTGCCATCGGCTTTGCCATCATCACCGGGCTGCCGCTGTTTTTCATGAACGAGATGCCGCCCTACACGACTTGGGCCGAGAAGTTCGGCCGCTACATCTTCCTGCTGGTGTGCACGCTGATCTTCATTTTCCTGATCACGCCGGTCCTGGTCATTGTTCCGCTGTCGTTCAACTCGGAACCGTACTTCAGTTTCACCGAAGGCATGATGGCGCTTGATCCCAAGGCGTTCTCGCTGCGCTGGTACGAGCAGATATTCACCTTCGGCATGCAGGCCCCCGATGCAACCGAGGGCTGGTGGGCCGACATGTGGAAGAACTCCACCTGGGTCGGCGCTGCCATCAACTCGTTCAAGTATGCCGTGCTGTCCACCATCCTCGCCACGTTCTTCGGCACGCTCGCAGCACTCGGCTTGTCGCGCCCGGAAATGCCGTGGCGGTCAGCCATCACCAGTCTGCTGATTTCACCAATGATCGTGCCGCTGGTGATCACGGCAACCGGCATGTTCTTCTTCTACGCCAAGAAGGATTTCTTCCCGTTCTTCCCCGAGGGTCTGATCAATACCGACGCCGGCATCGTGCTGGCCCATGCCACGCTGGGCGTGCCGTTCGTCATCATCACGGTCACCGCAACGCTGACCGGCTTTGACAACTCGCTGATCCGCGCCTCGCGCTCGCTGGGCGCCAACGGCTTCACCACGTTCCGGCGGGTCATCATGCCGCTCATCCTGCCCGGCATGATTTCCGGCGCGCTGTTCGCCTTCATCACCTCGCTCGATGAAGTGGTCGCGGTCATCTTCCTCGCAGACGTGACCCAGGTCACCATCCCGCGCCAGATGTTCTCCGGCATCCGCGAGCAGATATCGCCCACCATCCTGGCCGTGGCCACGGTGCTGGTGGCAATATCGATCCTGCTGCTGACCACGCTCGAACTGTTGCGCCGCCGTTCGGAACGGTTGCGCGGGCTGGCACCAAGCTGACCGCCAGGCCAACACACAGATGATGGACCAGCACCGCCGTCGGCAGGTTTCACGCAGGCGGATGCTGAAAGCCTCCGGCGCTGCGGCTGCCGTGGCAACGCTTGGCGGGCTGACCACGTTGACCGGCTCTGCCATCTCGCAGGCTGGCGGCGAGGTGGACCTGATCCTCGTGCTTGCGGTGGATTGCTCGTACTCCGTGGATGAAAACGAGTTCCGCCTGCAGATGGACGGCATCGGCCGTGCGTTCCAGTCTCCCGACGTGCAGCGCGCCATCGAGTCCGGTCCGCTTGGCCGCATCGCCGTGACGGTGTTCCAGTGGTCAGACGCGGAGAACCAGGCGCTTTCGACCCCGTGGACGGTCATCGACAGTGCCTCCAGCGCCAACGCCTTCGGACAGCGGATTTTCGCGGTGCAACGCCAGCTCTCCGAAGGTGGTACCGCGATAGGCGCAGCCTTGCTGTTCGGTGCGGCAGCCCTGTCGGCAGCACCGTTCTCGGCCAACCGGCGGGTCATCGACGTGTCGTCCGACGGCCGCAACAACCGCGGCGAGATCGTTGATCTGGCGCGTGACGAGGTGATCGCCCGCGGCATCACCATCAACGGGCTTGCCATCCTCAACGAGTGGCCCACGCTGGACAAGTACTTCGAGCAATCGGTTGTCGGCGGGCCATATCACTTCGTCATCAAGGCCAACGACTACAAGGCCTACCAGGAAGCGATCTATCGCAAGCTGCTCAAGGAAATCACAGGTCCCGGCCTGTCATAGGGGGTCTGGAGCCCGAGGGTGACAAATCGCGTGAGGCGTTCAGGCCGCCAGCTTCAGCAGTCCTTCAACATCCAGCCGTTCCGTGACCATTTCCAGCTTGCCATCGGCATCAAGGGGCCATTCGCTTTCCGGCTTGTCCCAGTAAAGTTCCACGCCGTTGCCGTCGGGGTCGGTCATGTACAGCGCCTCCGAGACGCCATGGTCCGAGGCACCGTCAAGCCGGTAGCCAGCCTGCAGGATGCGCTTCAAGGCATCGGCCAGGTCGGCGCGTTCCGGGTAGACGATGGCCAGGTGGAACAGCCCCGTGGTGCCGGGCGCGGGCGGCTTGCCGCCCTTGCTCTGCCAGGTATTCAGCCCGATGTGGTGATGGTAGTCGCCGGCGGCCACGAAGGCGGCCTGGTCGCCGTACTTCTGCTTGAGGCCGAACCCCAGCACGCCGACATAAAAGCCGATGGCGCGGTCGAGGTCCGCCACCTTCAGGTGAACGTGGCCGATACGCGCACCCGGTGAGACCGGGCGCGCAGGAGTGGGGTCGATGTTCTTGATCATGGTCGCGTTCCTTGATCCGGTGAGTGTGGGTCAAGCCGTCTGCGGCTTGCGCTGGACCATATCATCCACCGCATACGCGCCGCTGCCAAGCAGTGCCTGCGCGGCCAGCGCAAAGGCCCAGAACAGCGGGAATTCCCAACCGCCACCCTGGCTGGAGAACACCCAGCCATTGCCCGCATGGGCCCACGTTGCCCCGAGCAGTACGGGGATCAGCGCAAGCGCCACGAGGCGGGTCTGGAAGCCTGCAATCAGCGCAAGGCCGCCGCCCACCTCTGCCAGCACGGTCAGGTAGGCGAGAAAGCCCGGCAACCCAAGGCTCTCGAAGTAACCGGCGGCACCGGGCAGCGTGAAGACGAAAACCTTGAGCAGGCCGTGTGCCAGCGCAGCCACGCCAAGCGTGACGCGCAGCAGTGCAGTGCCGTTGGCAGTCATGTGTGTCTGGGTCATCGGTCAAGTTCCTTTTGAAGAGGGGCAGCCGGGCCGTGTTGTCGGCTGGCCCCCGTGTTGGTGATGCTCCAGATGTAGCGAACAATCCGGTTGAGATAATCAGCCGATTATGAAACATATTATCTCACATAAGGTGACAATATGGATCAATTGCGGGCACTTGAGGTTTTTATGCGGGTTTGCGAGCTGGGCAGCTTTGCTGCGGCCGCCGACAAGCTGGGCATGTCGCGCAACATGGCATCGCGCCACGTGGCAGACCTGGAGGCGCACCTTGGCGCGCGCCTGCTCAACCGCACGACGCGCTCCGTCAGCGTGTCCAGCGTGGGCGCGGCTTACCTTGAAACAGCGCGCGAGGTGCTGTCCCGGCTGGAGGAGGCAGATCGTGCCGCCGGCCTGCAACGGCTGCGACCGCACGGGCGGCTGGCGGTCTCCGTGCCGATGTCGTTTGGCGTGCGCCACGTCGCGCCGCACTTGCCCGCCTTCACCCGCGCCAACCCGGAGGTCACCGTCAACCTGTCGCTCAATGACCGGCTGGTCGATCTTGTCGAGGAGGGCTTCGATGTGGCCGTGCGCATCTCCCGGCTGGCAGACTTCGAGCCTGGTAAGCCGGCGCATCGCCGACGTTGAGCTGGTGTGCGTGGCAAGCCCGGACTACCTCGCCCGGCATGGCACGCCGGCCACACCAGAGGACCTGCCGGCCCACCAGTGCCTGTCCTACACGCTCGGTAGCGACGCCAACATATGGCAGCTCCAGCAGAAGGACGGCACCGCGCGGGCAGTGCGCATCAGCGCGCACGCGGCTGCCAACAATGGCGATGCAATAGAAGCGATGGCGGTGGCAGGCGCCGGCATCGCCCTGCAGCCGTCGTTCATCAGCCACGAAAACCTGGCGTCTGGCCGGCTGGTGCAGGTGCTGCCCGGCTGGACCAGTGAGCCGTTGGGGGTTCACGTGATTTATCCTGCCCGCACGCACATGGCGCTGAAGGTGAGGAGTTTCATCGACTGGCTCGCGGAGCTCTATCGTCCTGCCCCGCCATGGCGTGGGTAAGTCAAATTTTTGAGTGGCAAATCAGCGACAAAACCACGACATTCCTGTGCTGGGGGACGGCACATATCGATAATTCAGGCGGACAAGTTGCAGTCCTTCCCACACCTTTTCACGCCGCTCAGCCTCAATCACAAGCGTCTCAAGAACCGCATTGTGTTTGGTGCCCATACCAACAACATGGCCGAGAACGGCCTGCCGTCGCGGCGCACCAAGGCCTATTACGTCGAGCGCGCCAAGGGTGGCGCGGCGATGATCGTGGTCGAGCCGGTACCGGCACACAAGTCGGGCGTGCTGACGCGCGGCAACTTCCGCGCCGAGGATGACGCCATCATCGCGCCACTGCGCAAGATCAACGAAGCATGCTCCGCCTATGACACGGTGATGATCCAGCAGATCTATCACGTCGGCCAGCACGGCGATGCGGCCAACTCGTACCACGCCAACTGGTCCGCCTCCGGCATGGCCTCGCTGCACGACAGTGACGGCGGCCACAAGGTCAGCGAAGCCGAGATCGAGGAACTGATCGAGGCATTCGTCGCTGCCGCTGACCGCGCCCGGCAAGCAGGCTTTGACGGGGTGGAGATCTTCGCTGCCTACCACTCGCTGGTCGACCAGTTCTGGACCCCATGGTCGAACCGCCGCGACGACCGCTGGGGCGGCAGCCTCGACAACCGGGTCCGTTTCTCCAGCGAGATACTGTCGCGCATCCGCAAGGCCTGCGGGCCGGATTTCATCGTCGGGCTGGCGGTCTCGGTGGACCAGAAGGCAAAGGCCGCATTGACACTGGAAGCCCTGACCGAAATCGCGGCCTGGCATGACGAGCGCGGCCTGATGGACTATCTCACCTGCGGCACAGGCAGCTACTTCCGCTCCGAACCCATCATCCCGACGCACCTGCATGTGGGGCTGGAGGGCGCGCAGCTGTCTGACCACATCAAGACGCATTTGCGCCATGCGCGGGTGCAGGCCGAGGCTGGCATCCATTCGCCCGCCAAGGCCGAGGAAATCATCGCCACCGGGCAGGCCGACACCTGTTCGATGGTGCGCGCCCAGATCGCCGACCCGTGGCTGGCCAGCAAGGCGCAGGCCGGCGAGGCAGATACAATCCGCCCCTGCATCCATTGCAACCAGCAATGCATCGCGCGCCGCTATCGCGACTACTGGATTTCCTGCCTGGTCAACCCGTCGGTGGGCCGCGAATGGGAATGGCGCGGCGACCGGATCGCGCGGACGGAACGGCGCCGCTCGGTGCTGGTGGTGGGTGCCGGCCCCGGTGGCCTGGAGGCTGCCCGTGTCGCCGCAGAGCAGGGCCACAAGGTCACGCTGATCGAGCGTTCCTCCGAGATCGGCGGGCAATGGCGCCTCGCCGCCCGCCAGCCGACCCGTGGCCGCGTCAACGATCACATCCAGTGGTATGGCAGGGAACTGACACGGCTTGGCGTTGACCTGCGGCTGAACGAGGAAGCGACACCGCTGACCGTCCGGCACCTGCACCCCGATCACGTTATCGCTGCGACCGGTATCAAGCCGGTCCGGTCCGGCTTCCAGCGCGCGCTGCCATTGAACGACGCGCTGCCCGGCCACGACCACAGCAACGTCATGAACTATCACGATGTGCTGGAAGGCGGTCACATGATCGGCCAGCGGGTGCTGCTGCTGGATGACCTGCATTCATGGCGCGGCATCGGCACCGGCCTGTTCCTGACCGGGCAGGGGCACCAGGTCACCATTGCGACGGCCAAGCCGGCGGTCGCCACCGAGTTGAGCGGCACCGGTGCTGACGGGCTGGCCCGTGCCCGCTTTGCCCGCGAAGGCGGCAAGGTGCTTACCGATACAGCCCTCGCCTCCTGGGGAGCGCCGGGCAATGACGGGTCCACCGCCAGCCTCCAGTGGCTGCTGACAGGCGAGTGCTCCGAGCAACAGTTCGACACGCTGGTGCTTGCCACCGTGGCGGAGCCCGACACCACCTTTGCCGACGGCATCCAGGCGCTGGGGGACTGCCCGCCGTTCGATGTGATCGGCGATTGCAACGCGCCCCGCAAGGCGCACATGGCGATCTATGAAGGCCGCAAGGCAGCGCTCGCCATCGTCTGAGGGGTGTCTGCGCGGGCATCCACCAGCCGGTCGGTGATGCCGGCGGCCACCCACATGGCGCTGAGGGCGACCCACGCCGTCAGTGCAAAAATGGAGGCCCCTGTCACCCCCGCACCGACGGCGCAGCCGCCCGCCAGCATGCCGCCAAATCCCATGCACGCTGCCCCCAGCATGTAGCGGCGCATGGCGGCACCCCCTTCAAATCCTTCCAGCTTCAGTTCACGCGTCGTGTAGGCGGCCAGGAACGAGCCCAGGAACACCCCCGGCACCAGGCCAACATTGAAGTCGATCATCGATCCGGGCGCGGTGAGGAACATCATCAGCGTATCTGCCGACGGCCCGGTGAACGTCAGACTGGTGATGGCTACCGGGTCGAAGGACTGTACCGACATGGCGTGGGTGAGCCACCATGCCCCCGCCACGCACGCACCGGCCACCAGGCCCGGCACCCATTGCCGCACCGGCACCTTGTTGTGGGCCACGAACCACGCTGCTGCGGCAAACCACACCAGGCCGAACATCATGCCCGACAAATGGCTGCCGCCGACGCTGGCGAGCAGGTTCAGACCGTCACCGGGTGCGATGGTCCACAGCCCGGCCAGCCAGTTGCGCGCAGGCGACAGGAAGCCGTGCAGGCTTGCTTGTGCCGCAACAGCGAATATCAGGCCGGACAGCAGCGCGCGCAGGTTACCGGTTGCGGCCAGTACCAGCAGCCGCGACGCACAGCCGCGAGCCAGCACCATGCCGATGCCGAACAGGCTTCCGCCAATCAGCGCGCCGGACACTGAGCCGACGCTGGCAATCTGCCGGGCCTCATCAAGGTTGGCGATGTCGAGCACGTAGAGCGCCTGCGTGGTGATCAGCGCGCCGGAGAACACCAGCAGCCATACCGATAGCCGCGCATCGAAATGCCGCCACCAGAAGCTGATGATGGCAGCCCGCAGGCAGAACCGGCTCTGCTGGGCGGCCGCGCCGAACACAACGCCGATGAGCAATCCGCCAAGCGCAGCCGTTTGCGGCTCACCGATCGTCTCCATGATGTTGATGAGTGACAACGCCCGTGCCCCTGTCTGCCCATATCGCCGTTGCCAGAATGGTGTCGGTTTTCGTTTCTTGCGTTGATCTGAGTCAAACATTCAATTTTTTATATATGTAAATTGTCGCCATCAACTCAGCCCACAAAAGGAGACTGATATGGTTCTGGATTGGAAGAAGGGCGGATTGCTGCTGGGGCTTGTGTTCCTTGCAGCCGTCATACTGGTCAAGCCGATCGGGGTATCGACGCAGTTCGTGATCCTCGATGGCATCATCTGGGATGCGGTGGACCCGTCCGTCGTGGTCGAGGCGCCAGATGCCAAGTCGGGCTACGCCAGCCCCAATGCCTACCTCGACAAGTCCGGCGGCGCCTACGCCAAGAACGTCGCCAACCCGCTCAACTACAGCTTCGTGTTCGTGCTGGCGATGGTTGCAGGCGCAGCCTTGTCGGGCGTGTTGCGCGGCGGTGTCGACCGGCGCGAACGGGTCATGCCGGCGGTCTGGCGGGCGAACTTTGGTGATGAGCCGTGGAAGCGCTACCTGACCGCCTTCGTGGCCGGGTTCATCGTGCTCTACGGTGCCCGGCTGGCCGGTGGCTGCACCAGCGGCCACATGATGAGCGGCATGATGCAGACGGCCGTATCGGGCTACCTGTTCGCCGCCGGAGCCTTTGCCGCCGGCATTCCGGTCGCCATGTATCTCTACAGCAAGGAGGCTTGAGCCGATGACCACGATCATTCTCGCCATGGTAACAGGCGCTGCCTTCGGCTTCGCGCTCGACAGGGTAGGGGCCACCAATCCGGGCTACATCATCTCCATGCTGCGGCTTGGCAACCTGCACCTGATGAAGACCATCCTGCTGGCCATCGGCGCATCGTCGATACTCATGTTTGCAGGCCTCGGCCTCGGACTGATCGATCCCGGCCACCTCAGCATCAAGTCAGCCTATGCCGGCGTGATCATCGGCGGGGCGTTGCTGGGGGTTGGCTTTGCGGCGGCGGGCTATTGCCCGGGCACCGGCCTGGCGGCGGCAGCAACCGGGCGCAAGGACGCGCTGTTCTTTACCGTTGGTGGCCTCGTTGGCGCGGCCGCCTACATGGGTAGTTACGCGTGGGTCAAGGGAACCGGCATGCTGGAAGAAATCGCCGGCGGCAAGACCTCCATCGGACAGATTTCCGGCACTGACTATCCCGCACTTCTGCCCGGCATCGACGGAACGCTGGTTGGCATCATTCTCGGCGTGGCGCTGGTGGCCATCGCCTTTGCCTTGCCCGCCCGGTTGCGGAGCAATGCTTCGGGCGAGCACGTGGCAGGCGGCCCTGCAAATACCATCAAGGGCTGATAACCCTCCCGGCCTTGGTGTAAACTTGCCCCCGGCATTAATAGTGCCGGGGGTTTTTGCTGTGCGCTTGCGCGATGTCGCGTTAGCAATTTGTCCGGGATGAAGTTGCAGGGACCTTGCGGGGGTCCGGCCAGGAAGGGGAACGATGAACACTTACACGCAGGAAGCCGGGAAGTGGTTCGTACGCGCTTTCAGGTCCACGCTTGAAGCCAACAACGCTGGCGATGACGGCGTTGATATCTCGTTGGCGCGGCTGGCCGAACAGAACCTGTCTGCGTCCGCTGCGATGGAGCCGAAGGTTCAGCGCCTGCCGGCCTGCCGGTTCCTGCCCGATGCGGTTGCTGCCAGCCTGTTGTCCGCACCGGACGTGGCTGCCGCCATTGCAGCGCTGGAAGAAGACCTCAACTGGCGGCAGAACCCGAACTACTCCGACGAGGCCATGGGCCAGCCCGGCTACATGATGAACTACGCCTATGCCGAGATCATCGGTCCCAATGGCATATGGCCCGGCGATGATTTCCTGCTGGGGCTGTTCCTGCTTGGCCCCGGCATGCGCTACCCCAGCCACTCCCACCCCGCACCGGAACTGTACTGGATCCTCTCCGGCGACAGCGAGTGGCGCATGCGAGACGAGCCGTTCGAGGCGCGAGAGCCGGGCGAAACCATTTGGCATGAGCCATTTGTGCCTCACGCCACCAACACCGGCACGATGCCCTTGCTGTGCGCCTATATCTGGACGAAGGACGTGAAGCACGCCGCCATGCTGCTGCCTTGAGGCTGGCTTTCACGCCGATTTGATCCGGCTTACCAAGGGTTGCGATATTTCCCATTGCAGCCAATTGCGCCGGGTAATTCTGTTGCAATAGTGTTTCAGTCTTGATCATCGAAGCGGAGGCTCGAACAGCATGGTGTCGATTGGTTTGTTGTGCCGGCCATTGGCAGCAATCACCCTCGTGGCAGGCATTGTCAGCGCAGCCGGCCTGTCCCAGGCGGCAGATCGCAACGAACAGGTCCGGTTTGCCGGTGGCGCCAGTTCCGCGACCATCTCGGGCAGCATATCGGGGAATGACGGGGTGAATTACCGTCTGGGAGCCTCCAGTGGCCAGGTCATGCAGGTTCTGTTCAGCCCGAGCAGCAACAGCTGCTTCATGAACGTCATTGCGCCAGGTTCCGATGTGGCGATGCACCGGGGCGAGATTGCCGGCAACGAGTTCTCGGCCAATCTGCGCCAGTCGGGCGACTACACGGTCCAGGTTTTCCTCAACCGCAATGCGGCGCGGCGTGGCGTGACCTGCGACTATCAGGTCTCGTTCGAGATAAGGGGCCGTCAGAAGGCCAGCAGCGGGCTTGAAGACGATGCCGATGATGGCCAGGGCGCACTTGATGGTGCCCGTTTCACCCGCCGCGATGCGCGCAGTGCCTGCGAGGAGGGCCTGCGTGAACAGTACGGCTATCGCCGCAATGCCATCAGCGAGGTGAATGTGGATCGTGAAGGCCGTGACAACTTCACGGTTTCCGGGCTGGTGCAGCGCTACCAGAGCCGGTCAGACACCTTCACGTGCCGGGTGACACACGGCGAGGTGATCTCCTTGCGTGTGCACGGCGCGGACACGCCGGGTGACGCAGTTGGGAAGTCGGTGTTGGGTGCGGTGCTGCTGGGCACGGCCGTAGCGCTGGCAGACACGGATGACGATCACGAACCCTATCCGGCCTATGCCGGCGGCAATCCGTTCGACAGCCGGCCTCACCTGAATGACGCCTGCCGGCACGAGATAGCCCGCAACCTGCGCCATTCCCATGCGAAGTTCGATTCGGTGCGCATCGTCACCAGCCATCTGCGCAATCGCGTACTGGAAGGAACCGGCACCATCCGCTGGTCGAATACCGATCACATGATGCACTATACATGCGAGTTTGATCGCCGCGGCCGACTGGTCGATGGCAGCTTCTATTATTACCCGGCCCAGCCGGCGGCCTATTCGCCTGACTATGCCGATGGCAATGCGGGTGGACCAGATTCATTGCGCGTCACCGGCGTCGCCGGCAACGACACGCTCTATGTCCATCAGCGGCCGGCCCTGTCCAGCCCGCGCGTCGGCAGCCTGCCGTCCAATGCACGTGGTATTTCCAGCCGGGGCTGCCAGTGGAGCGAGCATGACCACGGCACCTGGTGCGAGGTCGAGTTCGACGGGATTCGCGGGTTTGCGGCCCAGCGGTACCTGGCAGAAGACAACTGAGTGCGGATGCCTGACCCTAGAACGCGCCATGCCTGATGTCGAATTCAAACGGCTCGCCTCGCACCTTGTGCCTGGCGCGCCGCCGGTAATGCAGCATCGTCTCCGGGCTTTGCCGCCATTTTACGTTGATCCTCTCAAAGTCTGACCTGAGCAGGTTGGGCGCAACTTCGTCGATGTTGTCCGACGGATTGTCCCACGTTGACGTTGCCACCATGCGGTTGATCTTGAATTTGGCATTCCGGGGAGTGAAGTGCCACTTGCCGGGCCGCGCTGCGGAGTCCACCAGAACCGCCCAGTCCTGGTAGCGCTGATTGCCGGTGCAGGCGCTCAGGACGTCAACCGAGCCTCTGTCGTCAAGAATGTCGATCGCCTTGCCGCAAATCCGGGCCGGAACCAGCAGTACCTGATCACCCGGCAGCTTGAAGGCAAGGGCGTTGCCATCGGGCTGGATACATCCGGCCGAGTTCATGATGGAGATCCAGCCTCTTGAGCGCGAGTTCTGGAAAACCACGGACGCTGACTGTTCCTGCCCGTCAACCACGATGTCAGCCGAGACACGGGCATTCACGGTATAGGTGCACAGCAGATGGAACGTGTTGACCGGGCTGAACATGTACCAGAAGGCCAGGCCGCCAATCGCCACAAGGGGCACCAGTGCCAACAGCAGGGCGAGGTATCCGGACCGGGAGCGTGAAGGTGTTGCGGTTGGTTCCATTGATCACCCCCGATTAGGCCGCCCACTTCCAAATCGTGAAGCCGAGCAAGGTGACCAATCCTATGGCCATGTAAATTAGTACACCCAGCACAAACCTGTACCAGCCCTGACCGGCCTTGCCCTGTGGTGGCGGCACGTCATTCAAGGTGAGTTTCCGGCCTGAATAACCGGCGAGCCATTCGGCCTTGTCTCTCGATATGACCACCTTTACATCCGGCGCCCGGCGTAGCGTCAGTTCGGTTGACGGCGCATCCAGATACCAGGTGGTGACCCAGCCCTCGATATCGCCATAGGGAATGAACAGGGGCCTGCGGAACAGGGAAAACGGCAGCAGCATGCGCAAGCCTACGCCAGTTTCGTGCGCGCTGATGTTGAGAATGCCGTGAAGCGAATCGAAGCCGCCGAGGCCAATCAACACCCCGCCTTGCATCCGTCGCGCTTCGATCGGCGTCCCGGCGTCCCCGGCATACGCGTCTGCCAGATAGCGCCAGCGGCAACTGGTCCGCCACAATATGCCGAAATAGAGAAAGCAGAAAACGGCCAGACCGAAGATTGTGTAGAACACCGGCCAGCCTCCGGCCCTTAAATCCGCACAGCCTCGATCGAGAACCCCGCCAATTGGATCGCCAGTGCCGCCGGATGCTTGCGCAGCTTGTCTGCCAGCACCTGGGCATCGGTGAACGGCTGCCAGCATACCTCGTCGGCATCGCCAAACAGCACGTCGTCCTCGTTGGCCCCCTTGCCGGTGGCCCAGGCGGCAATCTTGCCGGACTGGGTCAACAGCACGACGGCTGCCGGTGGTTCAGTCATCTTGCGGCGCTTGTAGGCCGCGTCGCGCTGGCGCGAGCTGAAATCAATCACGTTTTCCATGACCGTGATTGATGCCGTTATTCGGTTAACGAGGCGTTCCCAAAAGCTTAACTGAATGTTACCAAGCGATTGTAATAGAACGCAAAAACGCTCAGAAGCGGTTCATCGGGATTTTCAGGTAGTTGTGCCCATCGTCTTCCGGCGCCGGCAATCGACCTGCGCGCAGGTTGATCTGCAGCGCCGCCAGCATGCGGTCGGGCAGGGACAGCGTCCTGTCGCGCTCCTCGCGCAGCTTCACGTACTCTTCCCGTGACGTGCCACCGCCTACGTGCATGTTGTGCGCGCGCTGGTCGAGCACACTTGCCTCCCACGCCGGTTCCTCGCGCTCATCCGTGCCGTAGTCGTGCCCCACGAACAGCCGCGTCTCGTCGGGCAGCGCCAGCAGGGCCATCAGGCTGTCATACAGCTCGCCCGCAGAGCCACCGGGAAAGTCTGCCCGCGCGGTGCCTGCGTCGGGTTGCATGAAGGTGTCGTGCACGAAGGCAGCATCATCGCCCACCACGTAGCTGATCGAGCCCAGCGTGTGGCCCGGCGACAGCATCACGCGCACCGGCAGGTCGCCAATGTCGAAGGTATCACCATCGGCAAACAGCCGGTCGAAATCACTGTCCGGGTGAAAGGCGCCATACATGTTGTAATAGACGCACCACAGCCCTGCGATCTCGCGCACCTTCTCGCCGATGGCATTCGGCGCGCCCAGCCGTTGCTTCAGGCTGGAGGACGCCATCAGGTGATCGGCATGGGGATGGGTATCGAGGATCCACTCGACCGTGTAGCCGCGTTCATCAACCACGCCCAGCACCTCGTCCATCGCCTCGGTCGAGGTGGCCGCCGAGGCCGGATCGAAGTTCAGCACGACATCAATCAGCGCGCACTTGCCGGTTTGCGGGCACGCGGCAATGTACTGGATCGACCCGGTGTCAGGTTCATGAATGCCGGTAATTTCCGCGCTGCCGGGACCGCGTGAGGGGCTGGTACGGATGGGGGCCATGTCGATTGTTCTCCTATAGGTCAACCAACGGCCAGCCAGCCTTACGGTTCCACCCTTGCGTCAGGGGCCCGGACCCGCCCGGTCAGACATCCTCCCACGGGAAAGTGTCCTGCCGCTCGATGCCGGTCTCGGTGATGACGACTTGCGTCTCCAGCTTGATGCACTCCTTGCCGCCAACTTCACCGATCAGGCTTTCCACGCAGATCACCATGTCCTTCTCGAACACCATCTCGTAGGCCCCGGCGAAATCCGGGTGAAGCGGCACCGACGGCCACTCATCGCACAAGCCGACGCCGTGCAGCGCCACGGAGTAACGCCGGTTCACGTATTTCTCCGGAATCTTCCATGACTTCTCGTTGAATTCGGCCATGCTGATGCCGGCCTTCAGGATGGCCGAGTTGTGTTCGATCTGCTCGATGGCCGCCTTGTACAGCTCGCGCTGCTTGGGGGTGAACGGCGTGTGGCCGATGGTCCACGTGCGCGAAATGTCGGCGCAATAGCCGTATGGCCCGATCAGGTCGGTGTCGAAGGCGATGATGTCCCCCAGCTCGGCAACCACATCGCTTGCTTCTGCAAACCACGGGTTGGTGTGCTGGCCCACCGCCAGCAGGCGGGTCTCGATCCACTCGCCGCCGGAGCGGATGTTCTCGTAGTGCAGCTCGGCCCAGATCTCCTGTTCGGTCTTGCCCGGCAGCGAATTTTCCCAGATGCGCGCCATGCCCGCTTCGCACACGCGCACCGTCCACTTCATCAGTTCAAGCTCGTCGGCCGACTTGATCGATCGGGCAAGCTCGGTCAGTTCCTGGCCGTTGATCAGCTCGACGCCGCGTTCGGTTAGCGCGAACGCGCCTTCATGCTCGACCTTGTCCACCGCGATGCGCAGTTTCGACTTGCCGCCGCAGCGTTCACGCAGGGTCGAGACAAGCTCGTCCGCCCACCTGTTGACGCGCTCTGCGGTGCGCCCGCCCGACGCCATGTAGAACCAGGTGGTGGCGGTGCGTGTCTCGTTGATCTGCCTGTTGCCGTTATTGAGAAACTCCGCGCCGTGGTACTGGAAGTCGATGGCGTGCCCGTCGGCAAACACCAGCGCATAGCGGAACGGGTTGTGCGTTGCCCACAGCTGCATGTTGGGGCTGTCGAACACATAACGGGTGTTAAGCGGATCGTAGAGCAGGATGGCGTCACAATTGTACTTGTTGACGTAGTCCACCATGCGCTGCTTGCGATAGGCACGGGCGCGCTCGAGCACCGCATGCGGCACCGGCGAACGCATCGGCTTGTCCTTGCCGGCCGGGTTGAAATACGCCTTCTTTCGCTCGTCTGAAAACGGGGTGGCAATCGCGTCTGATGCATGTGCCATTTGGGCGCTTCCTTGGGGTTGGCCGCTAACGGGCCGCTTCTGATACCTGGTATTGGGCCTTGTCGAGCCAGTCGGGGTTGATCTCCACGCCCCAGCCGGGCGCGTCTGTCACCGTCGCGTGGCCATCCTCGATGGTGTAGGGGTCATGCGTGAACAGCCCGTCCTGCCACGGGTAATAATCCTCGCCCTCGATCGAGAATTCGAGGTACTTGCCGGCGTTGGGAATGGCACGCAGCAGGTGCATGGTGCACAGCGTCACCAGCGACAGGTTGGCCGCGTGCGGCGTGCAGGGAAGGCCGGCGTCCGCCGCCATCTTGGCCACCCGCATCGTGCGGTTCATGCCGCCCATGTACATCACGTCCGGCTGCACGATGTCCACGCACCGAAGCCCGATGGTGTATCGCCACCAGCTGAGGTCGCAGTCCTGCTCGCCACCGGCCACGTCGATGCTGAGTGCTTCCTTGACCTGCTTCGTCTGCTCCGGCTCCCAGTAGGGGCAGGGCTCCTCGAAATGGCCGATGCCATTGTCCTCCAGAATGCGGCCAACCTCGATGGCGTGGGCAGGCGAGTAGCAGGAGTTGCCGTCCACCAGCTTGTCGATGCCGTCACCAAGCGCCTTCGACACCACCGGCACCACCGCTTCGGTACGGCCCGGCCATTCGTCCTGGTCTCGGCCGCATTCCGCGCCCACGCGCCACTTGAAGGCGTCGAAGCCGTAGGTGTCGCGCAGCCTGACGAAGCGCGCGGCCTCGTCTTCCGGCGTGATGTCGCGCTTCATCGATGACGCATAGGCGCGCACCTTGCCGGGGCTGCCCCCGATCAGCGAGGCGACCGGCTTGCCCTCGACGCGGCCGCGCAAGTCCCACAGCGCGGTGTCCAGCCCGGTCATGGCGCGGCGCAGGTAGGAGCCCGGGAATTTGTGTTCACGCTCGGTGATGCGGTCGAGCAGGTCGTCGAAATCCATTGCGCCCTGACCCAATGCATAGGGCGCCACCTGTCGGTGGAATACCTGGCAGGTGATGTCGGAATGGTAGGTCGAAACCTGGCCCCAGCCGATGTCGCCGGTATCGGCCGTCACGCGCACGAAGCCGACATAGCGGTTGGTGAAGGTTTCAAGCTTTGCGATTTTCATGGATGTACCTGCGTGGTGGCCTGTGCCCCGGACTTGTTCCGGGGCCCAGATAGTTCGCTCGTTCTGGGTCCCGGCACGGGGGCCGGGACACGAAGACAATGTGCCATCCTACCCCCTCATCTTCTCGCCAGCCGGGTCGAACGGCGGCTCGACCTGGATGCGGGCAGGGCGGCGGTGGCCCAGGATCTCGATCTCGAACATGCCGGCAGAGGTGTCCCCGGCCAGTTCCTTCGGGATGTAGCCCTGCGCCATCGAGGCATCAACGAAGTGGGCATATCCGCCCGACGTGATCCAGCCGACCACCCGCCAGTCGCCGTCGATACGTGGATCGGCCGGGCGCGGCATGTCGTTTCCGTAGGGCGAAAACCGGTAGGCGCCGTAACCGTGCGGCGGGTCGATGGTGCCATAATCGGTCGAGCCGACCTTTGCCCAAACCGGTTCATCGCCCATCACGTCGGCGTCTTCGGCATCCACGATGAACGACACCCGGCGCAACTTGCCGCCGGATGCTTTTTCCGCAGCGGCTGCCTCGCGGCCAATGAAGTCGTTCTTTGACAGCTTGATGAACCGCTCCATGCCCGCTTCGTATGGCCCGTAGATCGGGCGCAGTTCGCGGAACCAGGTGGGGAAGTTCTTCTCCAGCCGCATCGACAGCAGCGCCCGCATGCCGAAGTCAACTATGCTGAATTCCTCGCCTGCGTCCTTGATGGCCAGGTACACATGGCGCTGGAAGGGGCCATGCATCCAGATCTCGTAGCCGAGGTCGCCCGAATAGGTGATGCGGTTGATCAGGCAGGGGCAGCCGGCCACGTCCGCCTCGCGGAAGTCCATGAAGCGGAAGCCGTCATTCGAGCAGTCGAAATCCACCAGCTTCTCAAGCACCTTGCGCGCGTTCGGTCCGCAGATGGACAGGCCAACCAGGTCATTGCCGAACCGCCTGACCGAAACCGAACCGTCCTGCGGCATGTGCTGCTCGAACCAGCGCATGTGGTACTTCTGTGCCGCAATCGACCCCCACATCAGGAACCGCTCGTCGCCCGCCTTGGCGATGGTGAAGTCGCCGATCAGCTTGCCGGCTTCATTCAGCATCGGCGTCAGCACGATGCGGCCTGTCTTCGGCATGGTGTTGGTCATCAACTGGCTGAGGAAGGCGTCCGCGCCGGAGCCGGTAATCTCGTACTTGGCGAAGTTGGAAATCTCGGTGACGCCAACGCTCTCGCGGGTCTTGCGTACCTCGTTGCCGACATGGGCGAAATCATTGGCCCGGTGATAGGACGGCGTGTCGAAGGCTTCCTCCGCTGACGGCGCAAACCACAAGGGCGATTCGAGCCCCCACGAGTTCGCCCATCACGGCGTGGTTGTCGCGCACCATGATGTCGTAGACCGGCGTGGTTTCCTGTGGTCTTGCAGCGGGCAGTTCCTCGTTCGGAAACCGGATCGAGAAGCGGCGCGAATAGTTCTCGCGCACCTTGGCGTTGGTGTATCGAAGCGTTGCCCATTCGCCGAAGCGGGTCACGTCCATGCCCCACACGTCGGCGCCGGGGTCGCCGTGCACCATCCAGTTGGCCAGCGTCAGGCCGACACCGCCACCCTGGCTGAAGCCTGCCATCACCGCGCAGGCGCACCAGAAATTGGTCAGCCCCTGCACTGGCCCCACCAGCGGGTTGCCGTCGGGCGCGAAGGTGAACGGCCCATTGATGATCTGCTTGATGCCGGCCTTCTCCACG
This sequence comes from uncultured Alphaproteobacteria bacterium, assembly GCA_963700735.1. Lineage (GTDB taxonomy): Bacteria > Pseudomonadota > Alphaproteobacteria > Rhizobiales > Aestuariivirgaceae > Anderseniella. Next base: position 65,981 of record CAVOYR010000003.1, on the reverse strand, counting down.
GCCGGGTAGTGCTTGAAGCCGATCTCCAGCGACGGCGCAATGCGCTCGATGTCCGGTTGCAGCAGTTCGTGCCCGAAGTCCCACGGCGTTTCCTTCGGCGACCATGGCTTGCAGGCCTTCTCGTAGGTGCCGAGCAGGATGCCCTTGCGCTCCTGGCGGGTGTAGATCTCGCCCTTGAAGTCCATCACCCCGATCAGCTCGCGGCCCGTGGCGGCGTTGAATTCTTCTACCTCGGGCATGTCCTCGGTCAGAAGGTACATGTGCTCCATGGCCAGCAGCGGCAGCTCAAGCCCCACCATGCGGCCAACCTCGCGCGCCCACAGGCCACCGGCATTGACCACGTGATCGGTGTTGACGGTGCCCTTCTCGGTGACGACGTTCCACGTGCCGTCAGCTTCCTGAGTTAGATCAATGACGCGGTTGCGCAGCTCGATTTCCGCGCCGAGCACCCGTGCCGCCTTGGCGTAGGCGTGGGTGGTGCCGGACGGGTCAAGGTGGCCTTCCACCGGGTCCCACATGGCGCCGACGAAGTTGCTCTCGTCCATCAGCGGAAACAGCGCCTTGGCTTCCGATGGCGTGATGAGTTCGGTTTCCATGCCGAGGTAACGGCCCTTGGCATGGGCCAGCCGCAGGAAGTCCATCCGCTCCGGTGTGTCGGCCATCATCACGCCGCCGGTCAGGTGCAGCCCGCAAGACTGGCCGGAAATCTCCTCCAGCTCCTTGTACAGCGACACCGTGTAGGCTTGCAGCTTGGCCACGTTGGGGTCGCCGTTGAGCGTGTGGAAGCCACCCGCTGCATGCCACGACGAGCCGGAGGTCAGTTCGGAGCGTTCGATCAGCAGCACGTCGGTCCATCCGGCACGGGCCAGGTGAAACAGCACAGAGCAACCGACAACGCCGCCCCCGATTACGATTGCACGATAGTGGGACTTCATGGCGTTTCGGCTCCCTCGTAAACTCAAGCCCGCATCAGGCTCGCATCAGCATCGAACAGCGGCTCTGCCTGCGGCGTTGCCTTGTATATTTGCCCGAGAATCTCGATTTCGAAACCGTTAGATTCACTCACCAGTTCACGCGGAATATACCCCATTGCAACCGATTGTCCGGCTGCGTGGGCATATCCGCCCGAAGTGATCCAGCCGACGCACTTGCCGTTGTGGTAGACCGGTTCGTCGCCGATCACGTCGACATCGTTGCCGGCCACGGTGAACACCGTCAGCGCCCGTTTGCCACCGTTCTGCTTTTCCTTTGCGGCTGCTTCACGCCCGATGAAATCGTTCTTTGACAGGGCGACGAAACGGCCAAGGCCGGCCTCGAACGGGCCGTAGATGGGCCGGTATTCGCGCGCCCAGCTGCCCCAGTTCTTTTCCAGCCGCAGTGACATCAGGGCCCGTCCGCCAACCTGCCGGATGGCGAACTCCTCGCCTGCCGCCATGATGTGCGAATGCAGCGTGGTGAGGTATTCCGGCTTCACCCAGATCTCGTAGCCCAGCGATCCGGTGAACGACACACGCCCAACCATCGCCGGCACAAGGCCCAGCTCCATTTCGGCGAACGCCATGAACGGGAAGGCGGCGGTGGACACATCGGCACTGGTCAGCTTGGCCAGCACCTTCTGCGCATTCGGGCCGGCAATCGACAGCCCGCACAGCTCAAGGCCCAGCGCCCGCACCGTGACCGAACCATCGTCGGGCAGGTGCTGCTCGAACCAGCGCATGTGGTAATTCTCGGCAGCGCCCGACCCGAAGATATGGAACCGCTCGTCCGACAGCTTGGCCAGCGAGAAGTCGCCGATCAGCTTGCCGTTTTCGTTCAGCATCGGTGCCAGCGTCATGCGGCCTTGCGGCGGCACCTTGTTGGCCAGCATGTGCGAAAGCCAGCCTTCGGCACCCGGGCCGGTGATCTCGTACTTCGCATAGCCGGAAATTTCCAGGCAGCCCACCGAGTTGCGCACCGCGCGGCATTCATCGCCGACCACCTTGAATGATTCAGGCCGGCGGAAGGTGACCGGCTCTTCCGGCTTCATGCCGTCAGGCGCAAACCACAGCGCGTTTTCCACCCCGAACGACACCCCGAAGAAGGCACCCATCGCCTTGAACCGGTCATAGAGCGGCGTGGTGCGCAAGGGCCGGGCGGCCTTCAGTTCCTCGTTGGGGAACATGATGCGGAAGCGGCGGCCATAGTTTTCGCGCACCTTGGCGTTGGTGAACGCCATGTTGGCGTAGGAGCCATACCGCGCTATATCCATTGCCCACACATCGAAGCCCGGATCGCCATCGACGATCCAGTTCGAGAGCGCAAGGCCGACTCCACCGCCCTGGCTGAAGCCCGCCATCACGCCGCAGGCCACCCAGTAGTTGGTGAGGCCGCGGATCGGCCCGACCAGCGGGTTGCCATCAGGCCCGAACGCGAACGGCCCGTGGATGACGTTCTTGATGCCGGTGGTCTTGAAGGCAGGGTGATGGTCGAATCCACGCTCCAGGTTGTCGGCAATCTGGTCAAGGTCCGGCGGCAGCAGCTCGGTCGAGAAGTCCCACGGCGCCTGAGTGGGTGACCACGGAATGCCGTTGGGCTCATAGGTACCCATCAGCATGCCCTTGCCTTCCTGGCGCATGTAGATCTCGCCGTCGAAGTCGATGGCGTGTACCACCTCGCGGCCATTGTTGGCCTTGTTGAAGGCGACGACCTCGGGCATTTCCTCGGTGATGATGTACTGGTGCGCCATGCACAGCGACGGAATTTCAAGGCCCGCCATGCGGCCCACCTCGCGGCCCCACAGGCCGCCAGCGTTGACCAGGTGCTCGCAGGTCACGGTGCCCTTCTCGGTCACCACCTGCCACTTGCCATCCTCGATCTGGTTGGTTTCCAGCACCCGGTTGTGCCGCTCGATCTCGGCACCTGCCACGCGTGCCGCCTTGGCGTAGGCATGGGTAGTGCCGGACGGATCCAGGTGGCCTTCCAGCGGGTGCCACATGGCGCCCAGGAACTTCGACGGGTCGAGCAGCGGGAAGTGCTCCTTGGCTTCCTCGATCGAGATCATCCTCGTTTCCACGCCCAGGTACTTGTTGCGCGCGTGCGCCATCTTCAGCCAGTCGAGCCGCTCGGGCGTTGACACCAGCATTACCCCACCGGTGACATGGCAGCCGGTGGACTGGCCGGAAATCTCCTCGATCTCCTTGTACAGGTTGATGGTGTATTCCTGCAGCTTGGCCACGTTGGGGTCGCCGTTCAGCGTGTGAAAGCCGCCCGCCGCATGCCACGTCGAACCCGAGGTCAACTCGTCGCGCTCGATCAGCAGCACGTCGCTCCAGCCCTTCTTGGTCAGGTGATAGAGCACGGAGCAGCCAACAACGCCGCCACCAATGACAATTGCGCGGTAATGGGATTTCATGGGGTCACAAGCCTTGACTGGAAAATTCAGGAAACGGAACTGATGCAATCACCCCCGCCGTGGGCTCGTCATGCCTTGAAGCGACGTCCGCTTGTCGCGCTTGGCCAGTGTGGCCAGATTTGCGCACGCTGGGCATCGCTGCTGGCTGTGCTGCTCGTGCTGGCCGTGCCGGCGGGTGCGTTGCGGGCCGAAGATGCAGACCTGGAACTGGTGTTTGCGGTGGATGCCTCGGGCAGTGTCGACCCTGCCGAGTATCGCTTGCAGCTGGCCGGCATTGCCGCCGCCCTCACGGATGCGGAGGTGCTTCAGGCAATCTCGCGCGGCAAGACCGGGCGCATTGCGGTCAACCTGCTGGTGTGGGCGCAGTCCAACTATCCCAAGGACGAGACCGGCTGGTTTGTCATATCGACGCCCGCCGAGGCAGCCCGCTTCGCAAGCCTTGTCGCCGGCTTTCGACGCGGGCAGAGCGGCGGCACCGGGCTGGGCGACGGCATTGCCAAGTCGGTCACTTCCATTGTCGAAAATGGCATTGCCGCCACGCGCATGGTGATCGACGTCTCCGGTGACGGGCCGGAAACCCCGCCGCGCGACCATACGGTCCTGCTGCCGCAATCGCGCATGATGGCCAACTATCACGGCATCACCGTCAACGGCCTGGCCATCCTCAACGATGATCCAACCCTGGACAACTACTACCGTACGCAAGTCATCACCGGGCCCGGCAGCTTCGTGGAGGTGGCGCGTGACTACGCAGACTTTGCCCGTGCGATGAAGAAAAAGCTGCTGCGCGAGGTGCAGCCGGAGCCGGTCGTCGGCATGCGCTGAGAGCGGTCGCTGTCTCGCTCAGCGGGGCTTCTTGCCGAACACCTTGATGTATTCGGCCTCGCCACCCTTGGCCAATGCCTTGGCCTGCCGGATCCAGTCATCCCGCTCGATGCGACCCTTGAACGACAATTCGTCATCAACGATGGCGATGTCCTTCCTGGTCCACCTGGCAATCTGGCTGAAATGCCAGAAGCCCAGCCTGTTGAGTGTCTGCTCCAGCTTGGGGCCAACGCCGGCAATCAGCTTGAGATCGTCAGCCTTGCCTTGCGGCTTGGCCAGCCGTTGCGGACCTGCAGGCTTTGGGGCGGCCTGCCTGGGGGCAGGGGTCTTGCGTTCAGCCGTTCCCCGAGTGCCGGCACCCGGCATCTCGGCAAGGCGGCTTGCGGCCAAGGCGGCCGTGGCACGGCCGCTTCCGCCAGCCTGAACCTTCGCAGGCTTCTTTGTGCCGGCGTCTTCCGGCATCGCGATCACCGGCTCCATGGCATACAGCACGTCGTCGTCCAGGTGGCACAGGATGCGGTGGCCGTTCCCAAGGTCCTTGACCGGTGGCATCTCGGTTTCGCAGATTGCCCCGATCTTTCGCGGGCAACGCGTCTGGAACGGACAGCCCGACGGCGGGTTCATGGGCGAGGGCAATTCGCCCTCCAGCACGATATGCTTCTTCTTGATCGACGTGTCGGCAATCGGCACGGCAGACAGCAGCGCCTCGGTGTAGGGGTGATAGGGCGGCGAGAAGATGTCGTCGGTATCGCCCTGTTCCATGATCTGGCCGAGGTACATCACCACCACCCGGTCAGCCAGGTAGCGCACCACAGACAGGTCATGGCTGATGAAAATCAGCGTGGTGCGCTTCTCGCGCTGGATGTCGGTCAGCAGGCCGGTAACGGCTGCCTGCACAGACACGTCGAGCGCCGACACGGGCTCGTCTGCTACCACCACGGATGGCTCGCCGCCGAATGCGCGCGCGATGCCGACGCGCTGCTTCTGCCCGCCGGACAACTGGCGCGGGCGGCGCAGGGCAAAGTCTCGCGGCAGCTTGACCATGTCGAGCAGTTCGAGAACCTTGCGGTTGGCTTCTTCCTTGTTCTTCGCCACGCCGAACTTGCGCAGCACGCGTGCGATCTGGCTGCCGACGCTGTGCGACGGGTTCAGCGTCTCGAACGGGTTCTGGAAAATCATCTGCAACGAGCCGACAAGCTGCGGGCTGCGCTTGGCGACAGGCAGGTTGCCGATCTGCTTGCCGTTGAGGATGATCTCGCCGCCGGTGGCGGTCTCGAGCCCCATCATCACCTTGGCGAAGGTGGACTTGCCACAGCCGGATTCCCCCACGATGGCAACGGTCTCGGCCTCGCGCGCCTCGAAGTCGAGCTTTTCGTTGGCCTTCACGTAGCGGGTGGTCTTGCCGGTCAGCATGGCCTTCAGCGAGCCGTCATTGACCTCGTAGTACTTCTGCATGTTCTTGACCTGCAGCACGGTGGGTCCGAAGTTGACCCCTTGTGCGGCAACCGCCTTCGGCTTGGCCTTTTCCCAGTCGATGTCCTGATAGCGTACGCACCTGACCAGCTGGCCGGCCGCACCCTGGACGGGCTGCATGTGCAGCTCATGTGCGTCGCATACGCCTGACCGGAAATGGTCGCAGCGCGGGCCGAAGTTGCAGCCCCTGGGGCGCTCGTGCGGCAACGGCAACTGGCCCCGGATCGGGATCAGCGGACGCGCATACCGGTCGGCGCCGGGCAGGGCGATGGAGTTGAACAGCCCGCGTGTATAGGGGTGGCGCATCTCGTCGAACACCTGGTTCACGGTGCCGAACTCGACCGCCTCGCCGGAATACATCACAGCGATCTTGTCGCAGGTTTCCAGGATCAGCCCGAGGTTGTGCGAGATGTAGATCATCGAGGTCCCGAAGCGCTTCGAGATGTCCTTGATCAGTTCGACGACGCCGGCCTCGACTGTCACGTCAAGCGCCGTCGTCGGTTCATCCAGCAGCAGCAGTTGCGGGTTCGACAGCAGTGCCATGGCAATCACCACGCGCTGCTGCTGGCCTCCGGAGATCTGGTGCGGATAGCTGTCCATCACGCGCTCGGGATCGGGCAGGCGCACCGCTTCCAGCATCTCGATGGAGCGGCGGGTGGCTTCTTCCTCCGATGCGTTCTCGTGGTAGATCAGCACCTCGTTTAGCTGTTCGCGGATCAGCATCGAGGGGTTCAGCGACGCCATCGGCTCCTGGTAGACCATCGAGATGCGCGAACCGCGGATGTTGCGCAATTCCTCGTCGGACATGGTGCGCATGTCGCGGCCCATGAACTTGATCTCGCCGCCGACGATGGCGCCGTTCTTGCCCATGTACTGCATGATGGCCAGTGCCACGGTGGACTTGCCGCAGCCGGATTCACCCACGATGCCGACAGCCTCGCCCGGCATCACCGTCAGGTTGAAGTCGACCACGGCCGGAATCTCGCCCGCCCTCGTATAGTACGAGATCGACACGTTCTTGCACTCGAGAACAGGCGTGTTCTTGTCGGGTGCTGCCTTGACGGGTGCGGCCATTCTCAATCCCTCAGCGAAACTTCGCGCAAGCCATCGGCCAGCAGGTTCAGGCCCAGCACGAGCGACGAGATTGCCAGCGCCGGCCACAGCATCATGTTCAGTCCGTTGTAGCCCCACTGGCGCCCGTCGGAGATCATCTTGCCCCAGTCCGGGTCCGGCGGCGGCAGGCCAAGCGACAGGAAGCCGAGCAGCGCAATGGTGATGATCACGTAGCCCAGCCGCAGACAGGCATCGACGATCAGCGGTCCGCGCGCATTTGGCAGCAGTTCCACCAGCATGATGTAGAGCGGGCTTTCGCCACGCACTTCGGCGGCTGCGATGTAGTCACGGGTCTTCAGGTCAAGCACCAGTCCGCGCACGATGCGCGCCACCTGCGGTGCCGTGGAAAACGTGATCGCGATGATGATCAGGCTACCCGACACGATGGTCTTGTCGAGCCCGATGGACTGGCTGAGCCATATGCCCAGCGACGAAGACGGGCCAAATGCGGTGATGATCACCAGCAGCAGCACGATCTGCGGGAAGGCCAGGAACACGTTGCCGATGAACGAAATGACCTCGTCCCACCAGCCGCCGCGATAGCCTGCAGTGACGCCCATGATCATGCCGATCGAGTAGGCAACCACAGTGGCCAGCACCGACCAGAACAGCACCACCCGTGCGCCGTACATCAGCCGCGCCAGCAAGTCGCGCCCGCGGTCGTCGGTGCCCATCCAGTGCATCAGGCCGTTCTTGTCCACGGTCATCATCGGCAGCATCTGGCCGCCGCGGGTTTGTGCCAGCGGGTCCTGCAAGGGCAGCAGGTCGACAAAGATGGCGATGAAGACCCAGAACAGGACAAGCGCCAGGCCGATCATGCCGATATAGCTTTCGCGCAGCAGGCCAACGCCCTTGAAAAAACGCCTCAGGCCGGAAGCCGGCGGCGGCGCAGCAGTTTCTGCCGTGATGTCGCTCATGGATTTCCTCAGCTGAACCGGATGCGGGGATTGAGATAGGTGTAGCCAATGTCGGAGATGATCTGCGACAGCACCGCGATGAACACCGCCACCATGGCGCAGGCCTCGATGACGTAGATGTCGCCGTACATCGCCGCCTCATAGAGCAGCTTGCCGAAGCCCTTGTAGGAGAAGAACACCTCGGTGACGATCACGCCGGACAGCAGGTAGTTGAGCTGCAGGATCATCACGGTGAACGGCGCGATCAGCGCATTGCGCAGCGCATGCCGCTTGATCACGCGGTTGTAGGGCAGGCCCTTCAGCACGGCAGTCCGCACGTATTGCGATGTCATCACCTCGGCCATCGAGGCGCGGGTCATGCGGGTGTAGTAGCCGAAATTGTAGATCACCAGCACCATCACCGGCAGCACCAACTGGTTGGAGTCTTCCCAGGTCAGGCCGTTGGTGAAGGGCGATGTGCCGGGCAGCCAGCCCAGCCAGAACACGAAGATGGCGACCAGGATGGTGGCAGAGGCGAACTCGGGGATCGAGGTGGTGATAACGGCCAGCACGGTGATGCTGCGGTCGCGGGTGCTGCCTTCAGCGATGCCGGACAGGATGCCCAGCACCAGCGAGATGGCCACCGTGATGGAGAACACCAGCCCGCCCAGGATGGCGGTGTTGAGCAGATGTTCCCCGAGCAACTTTGACACCGGCGTGGCGAACTGGATCGACTCGCCGAAATCGCCGCGCATGGCGTTCCACATCCATTCGAAATAGCGCACCGGCAGCGGCCGGTTGTAACCGTTGTTCTCGAGCCAGATCAGCCTCTGGTCGAGGGTCGAATACTGGCTGAGCACCTTTGCCGCCACATTGAGCTTGTCAGCCTCGAAACTCAGGAACAGGAGTACCGACACAGTGATCATGATCAGGATCATCTGGATCAGGCGTTTGCCGATGAGCTGAAGCATGCGTCACTCACTCCCCAAGACTTGACCACTGCCCACGCCAGCTTCTTCCGGCTGCGTTCGGCTTATGCAGATCTGGCGAAGATCATCCGCCAATCTGCCCCACGCTTGATCCGGCGGCATTCTGCGACAAATGCATTGCCGTTGAGCGACACCCAAATGCAATTTCGCGACGCCACCAGTCAGACCCTGAACCTTAAAGGTTGCTAGGCGACATGCAAGGGCTGGTTGTCAGCCCTGCTTGAACGGCAGTGAATTTCACGATGCATGGTGCTAGTCTCACGTCTCACCTGTTGCGGATTGTTGCATTTTGAACCTTGCCTCGCTGCCCATGTACGACCTGCCCGAGTTGACCGGGGCGACCAATGCCTGGTGGTCGGGACTGGCTGATCACATGCGGCGAGAGGGCCTGATCGACGTGCCGGACATGCTGCACCGCCCGGCTAATCTGATGGCGCACTGGCGATCTCCGGCCTTGCTGTTTTCGCAGACCTGCGGATACCCGCTGACCCACGAATTGCGCGGTGCGGTGCAACTGGTGGCCTTGCCGGTCTACGGTTGCGAAGGCTGCACCGCTGACGGGTTTTACAGTTCGGTTATCGTTGTGCCTGCCACATCCGGCATCCATTCGCTGAACCAGTGCCGCAATGGCCGCGCGGTGTTCAATACGCCAGACAGCATGTCCGGCCTGCTGGCCTTGCGCCACGCCGTGCGCATGGCCGTACCGACGGCGGATGAGGCCGGCGCGTTCTTCAACTCGCTCACTGAATCCGGTGGCCATCGCCGCTCGCTGGAGGCCGTGGCGGCAGGCCGGGCCGACGTCGCCACGATTGACGCTGTCACTTTCGCCCTGCTGTCGCGCAATGATCCGGGGCTGGTGGCGGGTGTTCGCGTGGTTGGCCGCACCCGGCAGGTGCCCGGCTTGCCCTACATCACGGCTGCCCGCACCAGCGAGGCCAAGTTGCAGCGCTTGAAGGCGGCGGTCCGTCACGCATTCGCAGACCCGGCGCTGGCCGAGGCGCGCGCTGAACTGTTGCTGAGCGGTGTGCAGTTTCCCGACCCGTCGAGCTATGACCTGATCCTTCAGGTCGAGGCCGAAGCCGCCTCCCACATTGTTGCCTAGAGACAGCCGGGCAATGCCTGCGCTATGACATCTCCCAACTCACCAGCAGCCACCAACTTGCAAGGGTCCGGCCATGATCGATCTGTATACCTGGAGCACGCCCAACGGATACAAGGTGTCCATCGCCCTTGAGGAGATGGGGCTCGACTACACCGTTCATCCCATCGACATAACGAAGGACGAGCAGTTCCAGCCGCACTTTCTCAAGGTTTCGCCGAACAACCGGATCCCTGCCATCGTCGATCATGACACTGGCCAGTCGGTATTCGAGTCCGGTGCGATCCTGATTTACCTTGCCAGCAAGACCGGCAAGTTGCTGGCCAAGGACGGCCCGCGCCACTGGCAGGCGCTGGAATGGCTGATGTGGCAGATGGGCGGCTTCGGACCCATGCTGGGCCAGGCGCACCACTTCCTGCATTTCAATCCCGGCAAGGCTGCCTATGCCGAAGAGCGCTATGGCAACGAGGCGAGGCGGCTGTACGGTGTGCTGGACCGGCGGCTGGCTCACGAGGAATACCTTGCAGGCGACTATTCCATTGCCGACATCGCCACGTGGCCGTGGGCTGCACGGTTTGAATGGCAACGCATCGACCTGAACGAGTTTCCCAACGTGAAGCGCTGGTACAAGGCAATTGCCGCGCGCAAGGCTGTGCAGGCCGGCTACAAGGTGCCGAACCCCGACCGCGAAATCCCGCACGTTGACTGACCCGGCCACACGATCCGGCGCGGCCAACCTGCCGTTGGCAGGCTTTGCGCTGCTGGCATTGGTGACGGTTTTCTGGGGGGCCAACTGGCCCGGCATGAAGATCGTGTTGGGCGAGGTTCCACCATGGTGGTTCCGCACCATCTGCCTGTCATGTGGCGGGGCTGCCCTGCTGGCAATCTCGGCCGCCTCCGGCAACACCTTGAGGATGGCGCGCCAGGACATCCGCCCCATGCTGATTGCGGGCGTGTTCAACATGGTCGGCTGGCACCTGTTTTCCGCCTATGGCCTGACGATGGTGCCGGCGGGCCGCGCCTCGATCATGGCGTTCACCATGCCGGTATGGGCGGCACTTGCCTCGGTGCCGCTGCTGGGCGCCCGGCTCGGGCTTGATGTCATTGCCGGGCTGGCGCTGGGCATGGCCGGTCTCGGCGTGCTCATCGGCCATGACATTTCGGTGCTGGGTACCGCCCCGGTCGGCGCATTGTTCATGCTGGGCGCGGCCGTCTCGTGGGGCATCGGCACGGTGCTGTTCAAGAAGTTCGCCTGGCACACGCCGGTCGCCACCATCATCGGCTGGCAACTGCTGCTGGCATCCGTCCCCATCGGCATCGGCGCAATGGCGCTGGAACCGGTGCCTGACCTCACCGGCCTGTCCGGACCGGCCATCATTGCCCTCGTCTACGTGCTGGCATTCCCGATGGTGTTCTGCCAGTGGGCCTACTTCAAGATCGTCAGCATGTTCCCGGCCGTCTATGCCGCCGTGGGCGTGCTGGCAGTGCCGCTGGTCGGTGTCCTCTCCAGCCTGATCGTGCTGGGCGAACCGGTCGGCTGGCGAGAAGTGACGGCGCTGGTACTGGTGTCATCGGCAATCTTTACGGTTCTCATCCTGCCCCGGTTGAACCGATAGCCTTCAGCCGCGTTAAGAGCAGTCCCCGCGTGTGTGAAAGCCCCAGAACATGACCAAGACGCCTGAGCACCTGAAGAATGCGTGTCTCATCCTCAACACCGGCGCGGGCACTATCCTGTCCACCGGCAAGGACGAGGTGGAGGCGATGGCGCGCGAGATTCTGGGCGATGATATCAACATCATCATGTCTCCACCCGAAGACCTGATCGGGAACCTCGAGAAGGCCTTCGCCGGTACCAAGTGTGACGTGGTCATCGCAGGTGGTGGTGACGGCACGGTGTCGGCTGCCGGCAAGCTTGCGCTGAAGCATGGCAAGACGCTCGGCGTCGTGCCCCTGGGCACCATGAACCTGTTTGCCCGCGCGCTCGGCATGCCCCAGCCACTGGATCAGGCGCTGAACGCCTTGCTTCAGGCTGAACCGGCCAGCATCGACGTGGGCGAGGTCAATGGCCATCCGTTCTTCAATCACGTGAGCGTGGGCATTCACGCCGCCATGATCAGGATCCGCAACCGCATGAGCTATGCCGGGCGCATTTCCAAGATCATCGGAAGTTTCCTCGCGCTTCGCCGTGCAGCAGCAGGCGCGCCCTTGCGGCAGCTGTCCGTCAAGACCAGGGACGGCACGTCGCGCCGCTTCAAGTCATCGCTGACGGTGGTCACCGTCAACCCGGTGCCGGACGAGATTGCGCAACTGCCGTTCAGGCCGGGCCAGAACTACGGCAAGCTGGGCTGCTACATGTACTCGCGCCAGGCGGTCACCGATGTTGCCGTGCTGATGGCGGAACTGTCTGCCGGCAACTGGTCCCAGAACAAGAACATGGATTTCCTCGAGACCGTGGAACTGAAGCTGGACAGCGCGCGCCGCATGCATGCATCGGTCGATGGCGAGATCGTGATGATGCACCCGCCGCTGCGGTGCCGGGTCATGCCGGGTGCCCTCAAGGCACTGGTGTTGCCGCAAGGCGTGGCAGAACCGCCGGCAAGTTCAACCTAGAGCGGGGACCAGGGCGCGAGGGAGTCTGGCAGAACGATGCGGTCATCGGACAGCGAGGTCATCACGCAGCCGCGCGCCTCGACGGGTTCGTGCCGGTCAAACCCCGACGGGGTCCATATACGGGCAGAGGAAGGGCGCGATACGCCTGTTACGCTGTCACTCACTGGTAGTCCCCCAAGCTGCGGCAACCGGCCGGCAGCATGACTGTCTGCAATTGAGGTCATTGATAAGCCATAAGAGTTCACGCCCGCTTAAGCAGGGTGGTAAACTTTTTCCACCATCGGTGATGACAGCTTGAAACGCATTTGTCGCAATTTCACGCTTCGTTCCGGTACTGCAGCAACGCGTTGAAAAATGATTAACGCGATCAATAATTTTGCGCTTGCGAAGCGGCGTCGTTCATCCTACATGAGCGCCCATAGACGCCAACGCACGCGCCTCTGGCCGGTGTTCTCAAACGCTCGCGTTTACGCAGCGACGGTAACGTCTCCATTTGAAATCGACAGGCCACTTGTGGCCGTTTTCTGTTGGAGATGACCAATGAACGCCCATGTAGCTGGCCTCGCGGCCTGCGAAGTCGCTCGCTTTTCTTCCCGCATCGAAGACTACATCTGTTCACGACGTTTTGAGCGCCCGACGCTGGTGCTCGATACCGATGTCGTGGCGCGTCATTACCGCTGGCTGAAGGCAGGCCTTGGGGCTGCCCACATCCACTATGCCGTAAAGGCAAACCCGCATCGCGAGATCATCGGCACGCTGGTGGCCGAGGGCTCAAGCTTTGATGCAGCCTCTCGCGGCGAAATAGACCTGTGCCTGGAGATGGGCGCACGTCCCGAGCAGATCTCCTTCGGCAACACCGTCAAGAAGGTGTCCGACATCGCCGACGCCTATGCCAAGGGCATCCGGCTGTTCGCTGCCGACGCAGAAGAAGAACTCGACAAGCTGGGTGAACATGCACCGGGTGCGGAAATCTATATCCGCGTCATCGTCGATGCATCGGAAGCCGACTGGCCGCTAAGCCGCAAGTTCGGCTGCTCGCGCGACAAGGTGCTTGACCTGCTGCACTACACCCGTGCCCGCGGGCTGAGGCCTGTGGGCCTGTCGTTCCACGTCGGCTCGCAGACGCGGCTGGCCGCCATGTGGCGCACCACGCTGGACCAGGTGGCTGCCGTCTGGCATGCCGCCCGCGCGCAAGGCTTCGACCTCGATCTGCTCAACATCGGTGGCGGCTTCCCGGCGTTCTACGGTGAAGCGGTCAACCACCCGATGATTTATGCAGCCCAGGTCATGGAACTGGTCAACGAGCGCTTCGGCAACGTGGCGCGCGTCATGGCAGAACCGGGCCGTGGCCTGGTGGCTGAAGCCGGCATGATCGCGGCTGAAGTGCTGCTGGTATCGAAGAAGTCCGACAGTGACACCCACCGCTGGGTGTACCTCGACATCGGCAAGTTCTCCGGCCTGGCCGAAACCATGGACGAGGCAATCCGCTACCAGTTCATCACCGACCGTGACCACGAAACCATGGGCGCCTGCATCCTTGCTGGTCCCTCATGCGATTCGGCCGACGTGCTGTACGAGAAGCGTCCGGTGCAGTTGCCGCTCGGCCTCAAGGCTGGTGACCGCATCATCATCCGCAACTGCGGTGCCTACACCTCGACCTATTCGTCGGTGTGGTTCAATGGCTTCCCGCCGCTGGACGTTGAAGTGATCTGACTGGTTCTGTGTCCCGGACTTGTTCCGGGACCCAGACTGGGCCCCGGCACGGTGGCCGGGGCATAATGAGACGGTTATACAAGCCCGCGGATATTGCGCTTTGCCAGAGTTAAGTGGGAAGGAAAAACTCAATTTCTAGCGCTTCGCCATCGGCCGCCAAGCGCCAGCCGTCATCTCTCAATGATGATAGCAGCGTACCTAAAAGCTTCATGGCAAGGAATAGGGACTGGAGAGCGTCGACACCAGATTGTGGAGGGATGTCTGGGCAAAGCGGTTCAAACTTGCACGAGCAGGCCCACTCAATCTCAGACTGTGGGGACGGCTGCCCAATGCCGAGCGTAACTTCGTGTTGAACGCCTTTCGGGTCAATTGCTGCAATCTTCTTTTCAGCGATCCAGTGGGGCGTCATTTGCGCAGCCTGTCCTCAACCCGCCGCCGGCCCATCAGTGGCAGCAGTGCCGCCAGCTCCGGACCGTGCGCCTGGCCGGTCAGTGCCAGCCGCAGCGGCATGAACAGCCCCTTGCCCTTGCGGCCCGTGGCGTCCTTCGCGGCGTCGGTCCAGCCTTTCCAGGTGGCCTCGTCCCACGGTTCCGGTGGCAGCAGGTGAGCTGCCTGCGAGATGAACTCGCGGTCCTCGTCTGCCACCACGCCCGGCGCATCGCCGAACACGATCGAATACCAGCCTTCAGCCTCGCCCACCCTTGTCAGGTTGCCGCGAATGGCCAGCCAGAACGCCTCGCCGCCATCGGCATGCAGTGCATGCAGCCGCTCCGCCACGTCAGCGTAGGCGAGTTCATGCACGATGCGCGCATTGAGGTTTTCAAGCTCGGCCATGTCGAACCGCCCCGGCGCGCGCGACAGTTTCGACAGGTCGAACGCGTCGAGCAGCGTGTCCATGCCGGTGTGCGGCTCAATGGCCTCCGACGTGCCAATCAGCGCACCGTGGCTGACAACTGCCATGGGTTCGAGCCCGCCCTCGCGCATCTCGGCAATGGCGAGCGAGCCCAGCCGCTTGGACAGGCCCTTGCCGTCCGACCCCACCAGCAGCGAGTGGTGCGCAAACCCGGGCGAGCCTCCGCTCAGCGCCTCGAAAATCTCGATCTGCACGGCCGCGTTGGTAACGTGGTCCTCGCCGCGAATGACGTGGGTGATGCCCATCTCGATGTCATCGACCACCGAGGGCAGGGTGTAGAGGTAGGAGCCATCCTCGCGGACCAGCACAGGGTCGGACAGCGACGCGGTATCGATGCGCGTCTCCCCGCGAACCAGGTCGGTCCACACCACCTCGCGCTGATCGAGCTTGAAGCGCCAGTGGGCTTTGCGGCCTTCGGCTTCAAGTCTGGCGCGATCCTCATCCGAAAGGGTCAGCCCGGTGCGATCATAGACCGGCGGCTGGTGGCGGGCGAGCTGGCGCTTGCGCTTGTAGTCAAGCTCTTCCGCCGTCTCGTAGCAGGCATAAAGCCGCCCGTCGGCGCGCAACTTGTCCGCTGCCGCATCGTACAGGGCGAACCGCTCCGACTGCCGGTAGACGGCATCAGGTGAAAGCCCAAGCCAGGCGAGGTCGTCGGCTATGCCGTCGGCAAACTCCCTGGTCGAGCGGTCGAGGTCGGTGTCGTCATACCGCAGGATGAACCGGCCACCAGCCTTGCGGGCGAACAGCCAGTTGAGAATGGCGGTGCGCGCATTGCCAATGTGGATGCGGCCGGTGGGCGAGGGGGCAAATCGGACGGTAACGCTCATTCGCTCATCTTCTGCCTGACGGCCATCAGCCGGTTCTCCAGCCATGTCTTAACGTCCGGCGCCGTGGCTGCGGCAATGCCGGCTTCATAGGTTTCAACGGCCTTTTCCGGTTGCTTCAGCTTGTTGAAGTAAAGCTGCGCGCGCCCGTCCCATCCGGCCGGGTTGGCGGGGTCCGCCTCAATGGCCCGGTCGTAGGCCACCAGCGCACCTTCGGTGTCACCCTTGGATTCGCGCGCATTGCCCAGTCCCATGTAGAGGATCGCACTGCCATTGGCGGGCATCGGCCCGAACAGCAGCGCGCAGGCAGCCGCCTCCGCCTGGCCATGTTCGGCAATGCAGGCCTTCACCTTGCCGGCCTCATCAGCCACGGCAGGAAAGGCCAGCAGGGCGAGCACAAGCGCCGCCAGTGAAACCCGCAAATCAGTTCTGATCATCTTATCCCTTGGCCGGCACGTCCATGGCCGGGTTTTCGTCGAAGAAGCCGGATGGCATCCAGTGGAACCCGGCATAGACCACCGGCTGCACCGGCCAGTCTTCCGGTCGCGCCAGGTGGTGATAGTTCATCGTGTACCATACCACGATGTCGGTGTTCTCGACATTGCGGTCCTGCCTGGTCCACACCGGCAGGCCGTCCTCGCCCCTCGACTGGTTCGGATACCAGCCGGCCGAGAACCGCTCGCGCGGATGGTAGGGCGTGACCCACAGGTGCTTGAACATGAAGCCGGCCCGCTTCGCCATCCACGCATCCTCATGCAGGAACGGCACCGCATTGGTGCCCGGCACCAGCTTGTAGCCGACCGGCGCGCCGTGCCGGTTCAGGCTGCTCGGGTTGATCACCTTCCAGAACCGCGCTGACGCAAAATCCATCTCGCGCTGCGCCTGCATTTCGGTCTTCAGCGCCGTCACCGTGGTGGCAATGCCGTTGCCACAGGGGTTGTCCTGCCCCTTCGGCATCTTGGCGAAGTTCAGCTCCGTTGCAGTGTTTTGGTCGCCATCGAGCGCCATGTCGAAGCGGAACGAGAAGACGTGCTGATGCACGTCGGAGGTCACGCCGTCGGTCATCGCCGGGCCGTACGTGGTGCCATTGGCAGCGGTGCTGGCAGTCGGCATCGGTATGCCGGTGGCCTTGATCTCCACCCCGATGGTGCCGTCCTGGTAGAAGTACCAGAAGAAACCGTAGATGTAGTTGCCGATGGTGCAAACCGACGAGATCACCAGCCGCCGCGAGCGGGCAACCCTGGTCGTGCCGGCGGTAAAGTCGGAGAACTTCCACAACATGCCGAAGTCTTCCTCGTGCATGCAGATGGCATTCTTGATGGTGCGCGACTGGCCTGACCAGTCATGCACGGCGGCATCGAAATACCGGATATAGCCGACGCAGTCGCAACCCAGCTTCAGGCTGTCGGTCAGCTGGCCGATGCCGTACTCGCCGGTATCAAAGGCGTTGCGCCGGAACGCGCCACGCGTCGGGTTGCCATAGGGCACCACCATCTCCGCCATCGAGGCGCGATGCATGATGGGCCGCAGCTTGCCGCCGTCCTCGTAGCCGATCTGGTGCAGCACAAGACCCTCGCGCAGGTCGAAGCCGACGCGGATGTGCCACTTCTGCCAGCGCACCAGCCAGCCATCGACCGTGAAGCTCGGTCCGTCGGGCTGGGTGATGTCGAGCCGCTTGATGTCGGTGCGCAGGTTCTCCGTGCGCTTGATGCGAGATCCCGATGGCGGCAGCTCCTGCACGCCGAAATCATCGATGCGCAGAACCTTGCGGCGGTTCAGGTCGATCACCGGATGCAGGTTGGCAATTGGCCGGGCGTAGGGGTTGTCGCCCTCGTCGTTGGCAACCCAGCAGTGGCCGTAGGCAAGCCGCTCGCCGTCTTCGCCCTCGATGCCGAAGTACCCGGCTGACCACGGCTCCACCAGCACCTTTGACAGGTCGGTGATGCCGCGCCTTGCCAGTGCCACCCGGAAGCCCTCGTCGGCAAGCGCGATCTGGCCGCCCATGGTGAACTCGTCCGGCCCGATGCGCGCCTGCACGCCCTCGATCTTTTCCCAGCGGGTGATGGCGCAGCCATTGTCCAGGTCCACCAGCGCCTCGATGGTCGCGCCATTGGCCGGCTCGTAGCAGGTCACGAACGCGGTTCGCGCAGGCCGCCCGGCCGCGCCGTCCTCGAACGCGCGCAAGGCGGCCTTGGCTGGTTCGTCCAGCGTGATGGTCTCGAACCAGCCGCCCGGATGCAGCTTGCCGCTGGCGCGGATGGCCGCCGACACGCGGTCGATCTCTGAAGCGTCCAGTGGATCGAGCGGGTGGGTGGATGTGCTGGTCATGCCTTGTCCCTGAAGCCGTTGGTAATGGGGTAGCGCCGTTCCTTGCCGAAGGAGCGCCGGGTGATCTTGACTCCCGGTGCCGCCTGGCGGCGCTTGTACTCGGCAATGAACAGCAGGTGCTGGATGCGCTCCACCGTCGTCTTGTCATAGCCGTTCGCCACCAGTTCGCGCAGTGATGTTTCGCCTTCGACGAGGCTGTCGAGGATCGCGTCGAGCACGTCGTAGGGTGGCAGGGAATCCTGGTCGGTCTGGTCCGGACGAAGCTCGGCAGAGGGCGCCCGCGTGATGATGCGTTCCGGGATGACCCGGCCGGCGGGACCTTTCAGCCCGGTGGCATCCGACTGGTTGCGCCATGACGCCAGCGCGTAGACATCCGTCTTGTAGACATCCTTGATCGGGTTGAAACCGCCGTTCATGTCGCCATAAAGCGTGGCGTAGCCGACCGACATCTCCGACTTGTTGCCGGTGGTCAGCACCATCGAGCCGAACTTGTTGGAGATCGCCATCAGGATGGCACCCCGGGTGCGCGACTGGATGTTTTCTTCCGTCACACCCTCGGTGGTGCCTTCGAACATCGGCGACAGGCAATCGAGAAAGCCCTCGACCGGTGCCTTGATCGGCACCACGTCGTAGCGGGCGCCCAGCGCCTGCGCACAGGCCTGCGCATCCTCCAGGCTGATCTTAGCCGTGTACTCATACGGCAGCATCACGCAGTGCACCTTGTCCGGCCCCAGCGCATCCACCGCCATGGCTGCCACCACGGCAGAGTCGATGCCGCCGGACATTCCCAGCACCACGCCTTCGAAGCGGTTCTTGCGCACATAGTCGCGGGTGCCCAGCACGCAGGCATGCCAGATCTCTTCGTACCCTGCCAGTTGCCGCGCCGTCTCGCCGGGCTTGCACACCCAGCCTTCGCCGTCGCGATGCCAGCGGGTCATCACCAGCGCATCTTCAAACTCCGGCAGCTGGCAGGCCAGCGACCTGTCGGCATTGAGCACGAACGAGGCCCCGTCGAATACCAGCTCGTCCTGCCCGCCCACCTGGTTGAGGTAGATCATCGGCAGGCGCGTTTCTGTCACGCGGGCAACGACGAGGTTCAGCCGCACGTCCTGCTTGTCGCGCTCGAACGGAGAGCCGTTGGGCACGATGAGAATCTCTGCACCGGTCTCCTCCAGCGTCTCGCACACTTCGCCGGTCCAGATGTCCTCGCAGATCGGCACGCCGAGGCGCACGCCGCGAAAGTTGACCGGTCCCGGTGCAGGGCCTGCATCGAACACGCGCTTTTCGTCGAACACGCCGTAGTTGGGCAGATCATGCTTGAAGCGCACGGCGGTGATCTTGCCACCATCGAGCAGCATTGCTGCATTGTACAACTTGCCGCCGTCGGCCCACGGGGCCGTCATCAGCATGGCCGGCGCGCCGTCTGCTGCGGTCAGTTGGCAAAGCTCTTCAACCTGCGCCCGGCACGCCCTGACGAACGCCGGCTTCAGCACCAGGTCTTCCGGTGGGTAGCCCGAGATGAAGAGCTCCGGGAACACCAGCAGGTCTGCGCCCGCAGTGGCTGCCTTGCCGAAGGCGTCGCGCGCGAGCTTCCCGTTGGCTTCCACAGCGCCGACAGTGGGATTAAGCTGCGCCAGCATGATATCAAGTGAGTCTGTCATGCCGGTTGATTTAGCTGTTGGTTAGGCAACCGGCAATGATCCGTTTTGCGTTTGTACAATTGCTTACTACAGTCGATAGTTTGTATCAGGATGATTCGTTTCGCTGGGGGGCGGGACGGACCCAGCGGGAGAGGGGTTCGTCGCATTCCGTGTCCCGGCCATAACTGGCGAGGGTAAACTCTTCCGCATGGCGACAATTCTGCCAGATGAACGGGTGCGCAAGGCGCGTAACGAGGACCGCCTTCAGGCAACCCTCGAGGCAATCGATGCCGGCATTGCCGTCGTCGCCGATACCTCGGTGCCACTTACCTGGAACCAGCGCTTCTATACCATGCTCGACCGGGCAGGGCTCCTCGTTGCGCCTTATGCCGGCAAGGCTGCAGACGAGGTTGCGCAGCTGCCGCTGGACGTGGCCGCACCGGGCCTGAAGGATCGCCCTGAACAGGTTACCGGCCCCGGCGGGCGGGTGTTTGGCTTCACCTACAAGATGGACCCGGCCGGCTTTCACGGGCTGCTGATCCAGATTCGGGACATGACCGGCCAGGTCATGGATGCCACGGCCGCAAACAATGCGCGCGAGCAGGCCGACCTGATTGAGCATGCCCGCAGTGCGTTCGTCTCGCAGGTGGCCCATCACTTCCGCACACCGCTGCATGTCATCCTGGGGTATGTCGACCTCATTTCCGAAAGCAACGAAGCGTCACTCGACAGGCTGACCCGCGATTCGTATCTGCAGTTCATTCGTGAATCAGCAGCCGCCCTGCTGCTCAACATGAACGAGATGATGGAGATCATCCGGCTGCAGCGCGACGGGCTGGACGTCGAGGTGGAGCCTTGCGACGCCGGCCAGCTGTTGCGCAGCGCCGTGCAGGAATCAGTGACTGCCTTTGAGGCCGAGTCATCCACACTGGACGCGGCCGGAGCCATCCAGGCCAGTACCGGCACGCAGGTCATCGCGGACCCCCGGCTGGCGCGGCGCGCCATGAGCGTGCTGTTGCGCACCTGCGCCGTTCTGGGCGGTGAGGGCAGTGTCATTGCCGTGAGCGCAGACGGATGCTGCCTCGGCATTGTGTTTCGCCCCGGCCGCGCGGTGCCCGGAGATATCATCGACAGCATCGAGCGTGGCGAGCCCGTGAAGGAAATCAGCCTGACCGGCCGGGCCTCCGGCTACGGCATCGTGCTTGCCGTGCTGCTGTTGCGATTGTGCAATGCACAAGTTTCCGCTCGTGTGGTAGATGAGCATGACATCAACCTCAGCATCGACTTCGAGACTGTCGCAACTATCTGAAAAAATTGCATCTTCTGCATTTGTCCATCGTGCTTCACCACAATGCGGAATGCTGACTCCGATCCGTTTCAGGGCTATGTCATATCACTGGCACGTGGTATACCAAGAACCTGATTGCAGGGTCGGGGAGTCGCATGTCCAATCATCTCAAGTTGAAGCCGGTCGGCACAAACTTCAGTCTCAAGGGTCACATTTACGATGTGCTCAAGGATGCGCTGTCGAACGTCAACATCTATGATGCCGATGCCAACCTGAAGCTGGATGAGCGCGCGCTTGCCGAGCAGCTCGGGATCTCGCGCACGCCGGTCCGCGAGGCGCTGTCGCGGCTGGAGCAGGAAGGCTTCGTTGAGGTGCTGCCGCGCCGTGGCGTGTTCATCCGCCGCCGCAGCCTGGAAGACGTGCTCGACATGATCATCGTGTGGGCAGCACTGGAAAGCATGGCCGCGCGCATGGCTGCCGAGACCGCTACCGCTGCCCAGATCGCGCAGTTGCGCAAGCATGCGGCCCGGCATAGCGAAAGCTCTGCCCGTGCCGACCTGAGCGAGTATTCCGAGGCCAACATCCGGTTCCACCAGATGATCCTCGAAATGTCCGGATGCAGCCTGCTGGCCCAGATGGCCGACGGGCTGTTCGTCCACATGCATGCCGTGCGCCGCCGCGCGCTGGCAGAAAACAACCGCGCCTCGCGCTCGGTGGTTGATCACATGGGCATCATTCAGGCGCTCGAAGAGCGTGATGCCGAATTGGCCGCACAGCTTGTGCGGGTACACACCATGCGCTTGCACGATCACGTCAAGCGGGTGTGGAAGAAACTGGCAAATGCAGAACAGAACAGTGACGCCGGCTAACCGGCTGTGGAGGAGCGAACTATGGCAGATGCAGCCGTAAAACTTGAGACTGTCAACCCGGAAGCCGAACTGACCGACGGCTTTCACCTGATCATTGATGCGCTCAAGCTCAATGGCATCGAGAACATCTATCACGTGCCAGGCATTCCGGTGACCGACCTCGGCCGCATGATGCAGGCAGAGGGTCTGCGCGTGATTTCGTTCCGGCATGAGTCGAACGCAGGCAACGCTGCTGCCATCGCCGGTTACCTGACGAAGAAGCCCGGCGTCTGTCTGACGGTGTCGGCCCCCGGTTTCCTTAACGGGCTGGTGGCGCTGAGTCATGCCAACACCAACTGCTGGCCGATGATCCTGATTTCCGGCTCGTCCGAGCGCGAGATCGTCGACCTGCAGAAGGGCGACTATGAAGAGATGGACCAGCTGGCCATCGCCAAGCCACTGTGCAAGGCCGCCTACCGCATCCTGCACGCCGAAGACATCGGCGTTGGCGTTGCCCGCGCGGTGCGTGCAGCACTCTCGGGCCGCCCCGGCGGCGTGTACCTGGACGTGCCGGCCAGCCTGCTCGGCCAGACCATGGACGCGCTGAAGGGACAGAAGTCGCTCATCCAGGTTGTTGACCCGGCACCGGCACAGTTTCCTTCGCAGAAAGCAATCGACCGCGCGCTGGACACGCTGAAGGCCGCGAAGAAGCCGCTCATCATTCTGGGCAAGGGTGCCGCCTACGCCCAGTGCGATGAGCTGGTTAAGGAATTCGTCGAGAAGTCCGGCATTCCCTACATCGCCATGTCGATGGCCAAGGGCCTGCTGCCCGACGACCATCCGCTGTATGCCGGCGCCGCCCGCTCGATGGTGCTGCAGGACAGCGATTGCGTGATGCTGGTCGGTGCGCGACTCAACTGGCTGCTCAGCCACGGCAAGGGCAAGCAGTGGGGCGAGCCACACTCCAAGAAGTTCGTGCAGATCGACATCGATCCGAAGGAAATGGATAGCAACCAGCCCATCCACGCACCGCTCGTTGGTGACATCGAAAGCTGCCTGACCATGCTGGTCAAGGGCATGGACGGCTGGAAGAAGCCATCCGAGGAATGGACCGGCTCCATCAGTGCCAAGGCCAGCGCCAACGTCGAGAAGATGGCGCCCAAGCTGATGTCCAACGCCGTGCCGATGGACTTCCATGGCGCACTTGGCCGCCTCAAGCGCATCTTCACCGATCACCCGGATGCCATCCTCGTCAACGAAGGCGCCAACACGCTCGACTTCGCCCGCTCGGTCATCGACATGTACAAGCCGCGCAAGCGCCTTGACGTCGGCACCTGGGGTGTCATGGGCGTCGGCATGGGATCGGCCATCGCGGCAGCCGTTGAAACCGGCCAGCCCGTGGTGTGCGTCGAGGGCGACAGCGCGTTCGGCTTCTCCGGCATGGAGGTGGAGACAATCTGCCGTTACAACCTGCCCATCTGTATCGTCATCTTCAACAACTCCGGCATCTATCGCGGTACCGACACCGACCCGACCGGGCGTGACCCTGGCACCACCGTGTTCGTGCCGGAAGCGAAGTACGACATGATGATGGAGGCCTTCGGCGGTGTGGGCGTCATTGCCCGCAGCCCCGATGACCTGGATCGGGCCGTGCGTGAGGCGATTGCCAGCGGCAAGCCTACGCTGGTCAACGCCATCATTGACCCGCAGGCCGGCACCGAGTCGGGCCGTATCGGCAACCTGAACCCGCAGAGTGTGGTCAAGAAGAAGTAACACGTCAGCAGCTTCAGTCCGCCCCTGCCGCTGATCACCGGCGGCTCGGGCGGATGAGCCTCGATCCATAAATTGAAACGTTCCGGCAGCAAGACCGGAACCCTTGGGAGACAACAAATGCACGCACTCAAAGGTGTAAAGGTTCTCGATTTCACCCACGTCCAGTCTGGCCCGACCTGCACGCAGCTTCTGGCGTGGCTTGGTGCCGACGTGATCAAGGTGGAGCGTCCTGGCGTCGGCGATGCGACCCGTGGCCAGCTGCGCGACGTGCCGAATGCCGACTCGCTCTACTTCACCATGCTCAACCACAACAAGCGCTCCATCGAGCTCAACTCGAAAAACGAGAAGGGCAAGGACGTGCTGGAGCGGCTGGTCAAGCAGTGCGACATCCTCGTCGAGAACTTCGCGCCGGGCGCCATGGACCGCATGGGCCTGACCTGGGAGCGCATCCAGGAACTCAACCCGCGCATGATCTACGCCTCGGTCAAGGGTTTCGGCCCTGGCCCTTACGAAGACTGCAAGGTCTATGAAAACGTCGCCCAGTGTGCCGGCGGGTCTGCGTCGACCACCGGCTTCCTCGACGGTCCGCCGCTGGTCACCGGCGCACAGATCGGCGACTCGGGCACCGGCCTGCACCTGGCATTCGGCATCGTGGCCGCGCTGTATCAGCGTACCCACTCCGGCAAGGGCCAGCGCGTGCTTGCCTCCATGCAGGACGGCGTGCTGAACCTGTGCCGCGTCAAGCTGCGCGACCAGCAGCGCCTCGCCCACGGCCCGCTGAAGGAATACACCCAGTTCGGTCAGGGCATCGAGTTTGGCGAAGCCACCCCGCGCGCCGGCAACGACTCCGGTGGCGGCCAGCCGGGCAAGATCCTCAAGTGCAAGGGCTGGGAAACCGACCCCAACGCCTACACCTACTTCATCACCCAGGCGGCAGTCTGGGAGAAGGTTTGCGACTTGATCGGAGAGCCTGGCTGGAAGACCGATCCCGCCTATGCCACCCCGCCGGCACGTCTCGACAAGCTGGAAGCCATCTTCGAGCGCATCGAGCAGTGGACCATGACCAAGACCAAGCTCGAAGTCATGAACCTGTGCAACCCGCTCGACATTCCGGTTGGTCCGATCCTGTCGATGAAGGAAATTGCAGAGGACATGTCGCTGCGCGAGACCGGCACGGTGGTCGAGGTCGACCATCCCGAACGCGGCCGCTACCTGACCGTGGGCATGCCCGTAAAGCTGTCGGATTCACCTGCCGACGTGAAGCGCTCGCCGCTTCTGGGTGAACACACAGTGGAAATCCTCGCTGAGGTGCTGGGTTATTCGCACGAGGAAATCGAGCAGATCCAGGCCTCCGGCGCTGTTGGCGAGATCAAGCAGGCAGCCGAATAGCCGTCATCACGCAAGAACAATAGAAAACCGGGAAGGACAAAGCACATGGCAGACGACAATCGCGGCATCTGGCGCAAGCCGGGCGACAGGATGCGCCTGGTGGTGATGGGGCAGCAGGCGTTCGGCAAGGACGTGCTGCAAAAACTGCTCGACGAAGGCAAGGATGACGTGGTTGCCGTCTACTGCGAGCCGGACAAGGACGGCAAGCCGGCCGACCCGATCAAGGCGTTTGCGCTGGAAAAGGGCTTGCCGGTCGAACAGCCCGCCAACTTCGACGACAAGGCGGCGCTCGATACACTCGCCTCCTACAATGCCGACCTGATGGTCATGGCATTCGTCAACGTGTTCGTGCCGGAAGCGGCCCGCGACACGCCCCGCTTCGGCTCGATCTGCTTCCATCCGTCGCTGCTGCCGCTGCACCGCGGACCAAGCGCGGTCAACTGGCCGATCATCATGGGGTCCACGAAGTCCGGCTACAGCTGGTTCTATCCGTCAGACGGTCTGGACGAGGGCGACAGCCTGATCCAGTGGGAATGCGGGATCGCGCCGGACGACACGGTGATCGAGCTTTACTTCAAGAAGATCTATCCCCATGCCGTCGCCAGCGTCATGACCGTCTGCGATGAATTCCGTTCCGGCAAGCCGTCGCGCATCACCGCCAACGAGGACGACGCAACCTACGAACGCCGCTGCATGAAGAAGCATGCGAAGATCGACTGGAACAAGCCGGTCGCCCAGGTCTACAACCTGATCCGCGGCACCAACCCCAGCCCCGGCGCCTGGACCACACTGAACGGCGAAGAGGTGCAGGTGTTCGACTGCCGCCGCGAGCCCGGCGACGGCATTTCGGCCAAGGTCATGGCTGTCTCGGAAGACGGCGTCAGTGTACAGTGCATCGGCGGCCGCATCCGGTTGATGCGTGTGCGCCCCGCCGGTGGCGACAAGATTGCAGCCCAGCAGTGGGCGGCGTCCGCCGGTGTCGATAAGGGTACTGTTCTGGGCGAATAGAAAGCCCGCCTCAACAAGCCCGTCCGGTGCGCGAGACGGGTACACCAGGGAAGGAAACCCGCATGTCAGTTCGCAGAATTCTGGTGCCTATCAGACTTGACGGCAAGGGCGAGAACGTCCTCGACCACGCGCTCGCGCTGGCCGCGAAGAACTCGCACATCGAAGTCGTGCATTGCCGCCCCGGCCCCAAGGACCTGATCCCGTTCGGCGTGTCGGTGCCGGCCATCCTGCGCGAGCAGATCACCAAGTCCGGTGACGAACTGGCAAGCGCCGAGGAAGCCCGCGTTGTCGAACTGTTCGAGACCTACGCGAAAAGCCGCAAGCTGAAGGTCGTCGGTGTTGGTGATCCGCATCCCAAGTCGGCCCGCTCCGCCACCTTCCGCGTCGAGCGTGGCAAGCAGGCCAACATCGTGTCGATGCGCGGCCGCCTTGCCGACGTCATCGCCGTGGCCAAGCCCGACCGCGACCGTGCCATCGGCCGAAACACCCTTGAAGCTGCCCTGATGAACACCGGCTCGCTGGTCATGATGTGCCCGGTCGAAGTGCCGCCGGCCCGCATCGGCGAGCACGTCGCCATCGCCTGGAACGGCTCGCGCGAAGCTGCCCGTGCCCTGGCGCTGGCCATGCCGGTGCTTGCCGAGGCAAAGCAGATCAGCGTGCTCACGCTGGCTGGAGAAAAGCTCGAACTGACCGGCGAGCACCTGCTGAGCTACCTCGGCGACCATGACCTGAAAGCGTCCCACCTCGAGATCAAGTCAGGCAG
The DNA here is from genome assembly GCA_963700735.1 of uncultured Alphaproteobacteria bacterium. Classification (GTDB taxonomy): domain Bacteria; phylum Pseudomonadota; class Alphaproteobacteria; order Rhizobiales; family Aestuariivirgaceae; genus Anderseniella. The sequence continues at coordinate 39,098 of CAVOYR010000003.1, read as the reverse complement.
CAACGTCGGAAAGACGCTGATCGAGGGCGTGGGAACTGCCGGTGCAGACTGTCTGCTGATGGGTGCCTATGGCTCCAGCCGCGGCAAGGAACTGGTTCTGGGCGGTGCCACGCAACATATCATCGACCACGCCAGCTTCCCGGTGTTTATGGCCCACTAAGCTATTGATAAAAAAGGATTTCTCATCCTGCGGAAAACTTCATGCTGCACCGCGACAAACTGTCCTGTTTTTGTTGCCGAAGTGGGTCGATCTGTTAGGATGAGCGTCTAATCTGGTATACCACACGCCAAGAACACAACAATTATGGTAGGTAGATCAGTTGGTTCCACGAATGTGGAAGTGCAGTACGGCAGTTTTTCGATGACGGGAAACAGGATTAGCCGAAACGGGGTTCACACTCCGCAGAACCGGGCTACACTGCCCGGCGCTGACTGAAAGACCCAAAAGGGAGGAAACCATGGGTATTACAAGAAGACTTGCTTTGGCCTTGACCTGCGCTGCAGGCGTAATGACTGGCGTTACCGGCTTCAGCACCTCGGCGTTTGCCTGGGAGCCTACCAAGCCAATCGACTTCGTCATCATGGCCGGTGCCGGTGGCGGTGCTGACCAGATCGCCCGGTTCCTTCAGTCCGTTGCTGAAAAGAACAAGATGATGCCGCGTCCGCTGGTGCCGAACAACAAGGGCGGCGGTTCGGGTGCAGAAGCCCTCATCGCCCTGAACACCACCAGCGATCCGGATCACACCATCCTGGTGACCCTGAACTCGTTCTTCACCACCCCCTTGCGTCAGGCCAACCTTGGCGTGGACATCCAGAAGTTCACCCCTGTCTACATGATGGGCGTCGATCCGTTCATGCTGTGGGTCCACAAGGACTCAGGTATCACCACGTTCGAGCAGTGGCTGGAAACCGTCAAGGCAGCCAATGGCGAGTACGTCATGGGCGGCACCGGCAAGGGCCAGGAAGACTCCATCGTCATCGCCTGGCTGCAGCAGAACTACGACATCAAGGTGAAGTACATCCCCTACAAGGGTGGTGGCGACGTTGCCAAGGACCTCGCCGGTAAGACCATCATGGCCACGGTGAACAATCCATCCGAAACCAAGGGCTTCTACGCCAATGGCGACGTTGTGCCTCTGGTGTCGTTCTCTGACGAGCGCGCGCCGAACTTCCCCGACGTCCGCACCGTCAAGGAACTGGGCAAGGACTTCTCCTACTACAACCAGCGTGCCGTCGTTGGCGCGCCGGGCATGTCGGCTGAAGCTGCTACCTACTACCAGGATCTGTTCAAGAAGATCTTCGAAACGCCTGAGTGGCAGGAATACCTGAAGACTGAAAGCATGGATGCTCTTCCGATGGATGCGGAACAGCAGAAGGCCTACTGGGCAAAGCAGGTCGAGCGTCACACCGAGCTTCTGAAGTCGCTCGGCGAATAAGCCTCAGGGCTTTGTAATAGAACGCCAGGACGGGTACCCGACCGCATAAAGGGCCCGTCCTGGCCCACTAACTTAACAACAACGCCTGAACGGGCGGGCATTCGCGCCCGCCTGATCGCAGATGCACGGGAGGAAGCCGCCATGCGGCGCGGGGAAATCATTACAGCAGGCATTCTGGCGCTGTTGTCCATTTACATGATGTACAAGAGCACCGAGCTCGACATCTGGTACATTTCCGGCGAAGGCCCGGGCGGCGGTGCATGGCCATTCTGGCTCGCTGCCATCATGCTTGTGAGCACGATCTTCATCGCCATTAACTGGGTGCGCCGCACGTCTCCACCGTCGCAGTCCACCGAGCCGATGCTCGACAGCTACGGCCTGAAGATGCTGATCCTGGTTGGTGGCGGCATCGCAGGCTTTATCGGCCTGACCCACATCATCTCGATGTATGGCGGCATGTTCGTTTTCCTGATCTATTACCTGCGCTTCCTGGGCCGCCACACCTGGACGCTGACCATGACCATGGCAACGCTGGTGCCCATCGTCTTCTTCTTCTTCTTCGAGGCGCTGATGCGCGTCACGCTGCCCAAGGGGATGAAGTTCACCGAACCACTGTTCAACTGGCTCAACAACTTCATCTACTGAAACTCCAGGGCGCCTTCGGGCTGCCCAACCGCAAGGGGCAAGATTTGTCATGATTGAAATACTCGGACTTCTGGGCGACGGATTTCTGCTGGCGATGCAGCCGCTCAATCTGGCGCTCATCTTCGTCGGCGTGACCCTGGGGCTGTTCATTGGCGCCATGCCGGGCCTCGGTTCGGTCAACGGGGTGGCAATCCTGCTGCCCATCACCTTCCTGGTGCCACCGGCCTCGGCGATCATCTTCCTTGCAGCCATCTATTATGGCGCCATGTATGGTGGTGCCATCAGCTCGATCACGCTGGGCATTCCCGGTGCCTCGACAGCCGTGGCGACCACGTTTGACGGCCGTCCGCTGGCCATGAAGGGCAGGGCAAGCCTGGCCCTGGTGGCGGCAGCCCTTGCCTCGTTCATCGGCGGCACGGTGTCGAACATCCTGTTCACCGCCTTTGCCCCGCCGCTCGCGTCGGTCGCGCTGAGCTTCGGTCCGCCAGAAATCTTTGCCCTGATGCTGCTGGCCTTTGCCACGTTCGTCGGCCTTGGCGGTGACGACATCCCGAAGACCATCTTCTCGATCTGTATCGGCCTCGTGCTGGCATCGGTCGGCTACGACGAAATCTCCGGTGCACCGCGCCTCGTGTTCCTCGACATCACCGGCTTCATGCACGGCATCAACTTCCTCGTGCTTGCCATCGGTGTGTACGGCATCGGCGAGATGCTGTGGACCATCGACTCCACCCGCGGAAAAATCACCTCGTCCGAGGCGAAGTTCTCCGTGAAGGGCGTGATGGCCGATGGCAAGGAAGCCATGCGCCGTGGCTGGAAGGGCACGACGATCGGCTCGTTGCTTGGTTTCTTCGTCGGCATCCTGCCTGCCGCTGGTGCAACGCCCGGTTCGCTGATGTCGTACGGTGTGGCCAAGATGATTTCCAAGAACCCCAAGGAATATGGCCAGGGCCATCCTGACGGGGTAACTGCACCTGAAGCAGCCAACAACTCGGCTTCCACCGGTTCCATGCTGCCCATGCTGACGCTTGGCATTCCGGGCTCGCCTACGACGGCAATCCTGCTCGGCGGCATGGTGATGTGGGGTCTGACCCCCGGTCCGCGCCTGTTCACCGAGCAGAGCGAGTTTGTCTGGGGCCTGATCGGATCGTTCTACGTCTCCAACTTCTTCGCGCTGGTCGTGAACATCGCCTTCATCCCGGTCTTCATCTGGATGCTGCGCATGCCCTTCACCATCCTGTCGCCGATGATCTTCGTGCTCTCGATCGTGGGTGGTTATGCTGCCACCAACGACATGCACGATGTCTGGCTGATGCTGGGCTTCGGGATCGGGGCCTTCTTCCTGCGCAAGCTGGATTACCCGGTGGCACCGGCTGTTCTGGCCATCGTGCTTGGCCCGATTGCCGAGCCGACGCTGCGCCAGTCGCTGCTGCTGTCCTCGGGTGATGCCTCGATCTTCTTGACCCGGCCGATTGCAGGTCCGATCACGGTCATCGCGATCATCCTGATCCTGCTGCCGCTGTTCAAGTTCGCCTGGAACAAGTACCGCCGGTCGGGCAAGGACCTGCCAGCCCAACAGGGCTGATATCCGGGCAACCCAGCCGAACGCAAACATGCAACGGGCGTCATCTCTCACGGGGGTGGCGCCCGTCTCAATTCAGGCAGATTGTCAGGGCCTGTCAGTCCTCACTTATGACTTGCAGTTGCCATATGGTTGAAGTCTAAACTGCCTGAGAATCAGCAGCCGTCTGCCGGAGGAGATCGTCCGATGCGCCTTGATGACCAGGAAGCCAGTTCCAACGTTGAAGATCGCCGCGGCAGTGGCGGGTCCAGGGGCGGTGGCGGTTTTCGGATTCCGATGGGCCGTCGCGGTGGTGGCGGCATCAGCATCGGCACCATCGTCATCCTAGGTATCCTGTGGCTGGTATTTGGCCTCAATCCGCTCGACATGCTGGGGGGCAACTTCGCGCCCCAGCAGCAGCAACAGGTGCCCCAGCAGCAAACCCAGACCCAGCCTGGCACCCCGACCAGCGACGAGTGGGGCCAGTTTGCAGCCAAGGTTCTCGGCACCACCGAGCGCACCTGGGACAAGATCTTCCAGCAGCAGTTGCAGCGCACCTATAACCATCCGCGCCTTGTGCTGTTCTCCGGTTACGTGCAGTCCGCGTGCGGCATGGCACAGTCGGCCATGGGTCCGTTCTATTGCCCGGGCGACAAGAAGATCTATATCGACCTGACCTTCTTCAAGGACATGCAGGCCCGCCTCGGCGCAGGCGGCGACTTTGCCTACGCCTATGTCATCGCACATGAGGTCGGCCACCATGTCCAGAATGAACTCGGCATCGCCTCGAGGGTCACCAACGCGCGCATGCGCAGCGGCCAGGTAGAAGCCAACCAGCTGTCGGTCCGCATGGAACTTCAGGCGGATTGCTTCGCCGGCGTGTGGGCGCGCGACAACAAGGACCTGCTCGAGGAAGGCGACGTGGAGGAAGCCATCGGCGCTGCACTTGCCATTGGCGACGACCGGCTGCAGAAGCAAAGCCAGGGCTATGTCGTACCGGAAAACTTCACCCACGGTTCGTCCAAGCAGCGCTCGGAGTGGTTGAAGCGCGGCATGCAGACCGGCGACATCGCAACCTGCGACACCTTCCGCTGAACAGGGCCAAGTGCCTGCAAACGAAAAGGCTCCCCATGCAAACAGCATGAGGAGCCTCGACTGTTGGACGAATGGCCGTCGTGCAACGGCCGGGTGATCAGGCCTTGGCCTTCATCTTGTTGACGATCATGCCAACGACAGCCTGCACCACGAGGCCCGCAACACCGCCGCCCGCAAGCTGGCCGGCCATCGCGGCGATGTCCATGCCGCCTGCTGCATCACCGCCAGCAGCGCCAAGCAGGCCACCCAGAAGCTGGCCACCAACGCCACCGCCAACGGCACCGGCAAGGATGTTGCCCATAGCGCCCATGTTCGCGCCACTGATCAGCTTGCCTCCGGCACCACCGCCGATTGCGCCGCCGATGACTTGTGCAATAAGACTTTCCATAACTCTAGCCCTCTGAGATTTTCATTGGCAGATCCGGGATCGGTTCCGCGCGGGTCAATCTAAAGGTGCAGCTTGACGGAACAAGCACAAAGTTGACTTGACTCCCGGCCCCAGTCAGGCAGCACCTTCAGTACGCATTCGCGCTATTGCTCGGAGAAATCAGGGCAAAAGGCGTGCGAATCAGTATCCGCAGGTCGAAGGCAAGGGACCACCGGTCAATGTACTCAAGGTCGTATTTTACCCGGTTGGCGATCTTTTCGTGGGTGTCGGTCTCGCCGCGCCAGCCGTTGACCTGCGCCCAGCCGGTGATTCCCGGCTTCACCTTGTGCCGCGCAAAGTATCCGTCCACCACCTGTTCATAGAGCTCCGTGGCAGCCTTGGCCTGGGTGGCATGCGGGCGTGGCCCGACCAGTGACAGCTGGCCTGTCAGCACGTTGAACAACTGCGGCAGCTCGTCGATGGAGGTGCGCCGGATGAACCGGCCAACCCGTGTCACGCGCGGGTCATCCCGGGTGACCAGCTTGCTGGCGTTGGCATCGCTGCGGTCAGTGTACATCGAACGGAACTTGTAGATCTCGACCAGCTCGTTGTTGAACCCATAGCGCTTCTGCTTGAACAGCACCGGCCCCCTGGTTTCCACCCGTATGGCAATGGCCGTGGCAATCATCAATGGTGACAGCACAACCAGGGCAATGGCAGCCAGAACCCGGTCCATGACGTCCTTGAGGATGGCATGCCAGCCGGCCAGCGGCCGGTCGAATACCGACAGCATCGGCAGGTCGCCGAGATAATTGTAGGCGGTCGGTGCAAACCGCAGCCGCGAGGACTGCCCGGAGATCCGGATGTCCACCGGCAATTCCCACAACCGGTTCAGCACCTGCAGCAGACGGTCTTCCGCAGACAGCGGAATGGCCACCACGATCAGGTCGATGCGGTTCTTGCGGGCAAATGCGGGAAGATCGCCAATGCTGCCAAGCTTGCGGTGCGCCTTGACCGAGTTGGGTGACCGCTCGTCATCGCGATCATCGAACAGACCGACGATCTCGACGTCCAGCGTGCGCGACTTTTCCAGCAGCGTGATCGCCTCTTCCGCGAACTTTCCACCACCGACGATTGCAACCCGTTGCCGCAACATGCCCGCAGCCACCCGTGGCGCCAGCCAGTGGGCCGTTGCCATGCGCGACAAGGCAAAATGCGCCGTCGGGAGCATCAGCCATCCGGCAAGCCACGAGTAGGGCAGGTCGAAGGCAAACATGCGCACCAGCAGGAACACCGTCGTTCCGACGAGTGCGCTGAAGCCTGTGGCCAGCAGCATTGACCGGACCGGCTGCACCAGTGAGCGGATGTGATATCCGCCCAGGCTGCGCAAACCCAGTAGCGTCGCGAAAACCATCATCATGGAGGCAAACGTCACCATCGTGGCCATGTGCGTGTCGAGGTTGATCGTCGACTGCATCAGCAGCGCCACGGTGCCAAAGAACAGGATCATGAAATCCGAGACCTTGAGCAGGCGCTGCACGATCTCTGGATCGAGAAACCTGCGGCTGGAAATCTGCGGCTGGCTGGTGTCGGCGATGCTCATTGAAGTCCCCCTGAAGATGGCAGGCAATCATTGGCCACGACTATGCGTTGTGCCGGGTTACACCGCGGTAAAGTGACATGGTGGATGAACGCCTGCCGGACTTGCTTCAATTTTAATGATCACTGCGCTGCAACAGTCGTGACGTGACCGCAAGATCGCCGTTATTGAGCGTTAGCTTAACAGTATGGAAACCATGTCCGGCCACACTGGACACAGCAGAGTACAACCATACCGCGATGCCACCTTGCCCACAGCGGCGTTCAAGGGCATGGCGTCACCTATAAGGACACGCCTCATGTTCAAGCCGTTTGCAGCCGCCATGGTGGCAACTTCATTGCTCGCCGGCGCTGCAACCGCACAGGACGGAACGCTTGAACCCGAAGCCATCGAGGCTCTGTTTCCCGGCCACTACGAAGCCATTGTCACGGGCGGCTACCGGCTGCTGATTGCGGCAAAGGAAGATGGTTCGCTGATGGGCCGCGCCTTCGGCCGCGAAGACAAGGGTGCCTGGAAGATGGTCGACAACGAGCTTTGCGTTGCCTGGCGGTCGTGGACGTCCGGCAAGTTCAAGTGTGGCTCGATCCTGCAGAACGGCGAGTGGTATGTCGCCACCGACAAGACCGGCGACAAGACCATGAGGTTCCGCGCCATCGACAAGCGCGTGGTGATGGCTGCCGAAGTTGGCCGCCGCGCCGTCCGCGACTGAGACCAGCAATCCTTATGCAAACCGCCCGCGCAGCCTTGCGGGCAGGCGCCCGTCTATCAACACCAGTCCTGCAAAGATTAGCGCCATGCCTGCAAGGTGCCGCGACTGCAGCACCTCGTCCAGGAACGCGATCCCGAGCAGGATCGCCACCGGCGGAATGAGCAGCGTCACCAGCGACAGGTTGGTAGCACCGGCTGCTGCCAGTATACGGAAATACAGGATATAGGCGGCTGACGTGCACACCAGCGCCAGCGCCACCACGGCAGCGATTGTCGCTGCCCCCGGCATGGCCAGCGTCCACGGCTTGTCCACCAGCAACATGACCGGCAGAAGCAGCAGGCTGGAGGCAGTCACCTGGCCGGTTGCCGTTGCCACCGGGCTCACGCCCATGGTGCGAAACCGGCGGCCGAACACGCCGGCAAACCCGTAGCTGCACGCCGCCCCCAGGATCGCCAGTTGCGCCACCACCGCGTCGCCCAAACCGGCCAGTGCTGCCCCGCCTATCATCCACGCAACGCCCGCAAGCCCGGTCACCACGCCCGCCAGTTTCACGGCGGTGAGGCGTTCATCGCGGGTGAAGGCGCTGGCCACCAGCACGGTGAATAGCGGTGCCGTTGCGTTGAGGATCGAGGCAAGACCCGAGGCAAGCTGGGTCTGGCCCCACACGATCAGGGTGAACGGGATGGCGTTGTTCAACAGCCCCATGCCGAAGAACGCCGCCCACAGCTTCGCACCGCGCGGCATGGGTTGCGACGTCACGGTAAGGAACGCCCAAAGCCCGCAGGCCGCCAGCACCACCCGCGCCACGACGATGGTCAGCGGCGGCAGCTCCTGCACTGCCACGCCGACGGTGAAGAACGACCCGCCCCACAGGACTGACAGGGTGATCAGCATGACCCATTCGGCCAGCCCCATGCTTTGCTTGATGTCGTTTTTGCTCATGCCAGAGATCTCTCACACGGCGGTGAGAATGACCACCCGGTTTACGGGCGCGAAGGGGTGCAGGCTATCCGCGGCCCCGGTAGGCCGGCACGCCCTGGTCCGGCAGCCACAGGCCCTTCGGCACGGTGCCCGTCTGCCAGAACACGTCGATGGGAATGCCGCCACGCGGATACCAGTAGCCGCCGATGCGCAGCCATTTCGGTTGCAGCAGCTTCTTCAGGTCCATGCCGATGCGCACCGTGCAGTCTTCGTGGAACGCCCCGTGATTGCGGTACGAACCGAGATAGAGCTTCAGCGACTTGGACTCGACGATCCATTTTCCCGGCACATAGTCGATGACGAGGTGGGCGAAATCCGGTTGGCCCGTCACCGGGCAGATGGAGGTGAATTCCGGCGCGGTAAACCGCACCAGGTAGCTCTCGCCCGGGTGTGGTGCCTGCACGCGCTCAAGCGTCGCGTCTTCGGGCGAGGCGGGCAGGGCGGTGGCCTGGCCCAGTTGGGAAACGGCTGGTTTCTTGCTCATCCGGTGTCAGGCCGCCTTGGCGTGGGCAAGGGCACCATCGATGGCGCTTGCCAGCTTGTCGGTGATCTCCGCGACATGGGTTTCATCGATGATATAGGGCGGGGCCAGCAGCACATGGTCGCCCGCGAGGCCATCCACCGTGCCGCCCATCGGGTAGCACATCAGCCCGGACGCCAGTGCGCGTTTCTTGATGTCCGCGTGCAGTTTCACCGATGGGTCGAACGGGGCCTTGGTTTCCTTGTCAGCGACAAGCTCAACCGCGAGGAACAGCCCGCGCCCGCGCACGTCGCCTACATTGGGGTGCTGACCGAAACGGGCTTCGAGGGCAGCTTTCAACTTGCCACCCATGTTATTCACGTTGGCAAGCAGGTTGCGCTGCTCGATCTCGTTCAGCACGGCAACCCCGGCAGCGCAGGCAGCCGGGTGGCCAAGGTAGGTGTGGCCATGCTGGAAGAAGCCCGACCCGTTCTCGATGGCCGAGTAGATGTCGGCCGAGCACAGCATGGCCCCGATCGGCTGGATGCCTGCCCCAAGCCCCTTGGCGATGCACACCATGTCGGGACGCAGGTTGCCTTCCTGTTCGCTGGCAAACAGCGAGCCTGTCCGGCCCATGCCGCACATGACTTCGTCCAGGATGAGCAGCACGCCGTACTTGTCGCAGATCTCGCGGATGCGGGCGAAGTACCCGGCAACGGCGGTGGCGGCACCCAGCGTTGCACCGACGACCGGTTCGACGATGAAGGCGGCAACTGAATCCTCGCCCAGCTCGATGATCTTTTCTTCAAGCTGGTTTGCCACGCGCAGGCCATAGGCCTCGCTGCTTTCACCATCAGCCCGCCAGCGCCATTCATAGCACGGGTCGATGTGGTGCATGGCGGCGGTCAGGAAGGGTTCGAACTGCTTGCGGCGCCAGCGGTTGCCGCCGGCTGCCAGCGCGCCCAGCGTGTTGCCGTGATAGCTTTGCCAGCGCGCAATGATGTGGCGGCGGTTCGGCTCGCCCTTTTCAAGGAAGTACTGCCGGGCAAGCTTCATGGCGGCTTCGGTTGCTTCCGATCCGCCTGACACGAAGTATACGCGGTCGATGCCTTCGGGCGCGCGCTCGATCAGCATCTCTGCCAGTTGTTCGGCAGGTTCGGAGGTAAAGAAGCTGGTGTGTGCCCAGGCCAGCTTGTCGAGCTGTGCCTTGACGGCCTCATGCACCGGCCCCGGCGAATGCCCCAGACACGAGACCGCTGCCCCGCCGCAGGCATCCAGGTAGCGCTTGCCGGCAGCATCGATGATATAGGGACCGTCACCGGCAACAGCGACGGCGGGGTTCAGTTTCGTGTGGCGGGGAAACACCTTGGACATGGGATCACTTGCCTGTTGATGGTGCACTTGCCCGCCCTGCAGAGTGCGCGGGAACCGCTCTTTCATAGACCAGCAATCACCGTAGCGAAAGAGACGCTAGAAGCACGGCAGGTTGCAGATGTTCGACGCGCCCCGGCGGCAGACCTGCCTGGTATGGGTACAGCTGTACTGAATGCGGCCACTGCTCGCCAGCGAGTCGTATTGCTGATGCAGGCGACCGCGCATGGCACGGCGGTGGGGCCGGGCCTTGGGGTGAGCGCCATGGCGCGTTGCCTTGCGTCGTGCGGCGGGTGACGTGCCGTCTAACGTGCCGGTGGCAGCCGCAGAAGTGCACAAGGTCTCGCCGCCGCAAGACGCCAGTGCCGAGCACAAGGCCTCTCGTGATCCGTCAAGCTGGAATGTTGCTTCCAGCGGGCCTGCAACCAGGCGCACCTGCCGGGAGCTGGCAAGGTTCCGCAACAGGTCACTGCCGGATGCCAACGGCGCACTGCTGGAAAGCTCGCCTCCTGCACCGGTAAATGTCATCGGCACACTAATGTCGCCGCCATGACCGAAGCTGAAACTGACGCTTCCACCGTTCGGACCGTCTGGATCGACGGCCATCATGGCGCGTTCTTCAAACTCGGGGTTGCTGCCGGGCGAGGTTTCGCGAACCGCCAGCGCCACGTCGCGTGGTGCCGCGCACCAGGCCATCAGCTCCAGCCCGTCTCGCCGCACCGCCGCCATCGGCTTTGCAGGCAGGCCACCAACGAGAGGCTGCGTTGTCTGGTACCACGGCTCTGCCTCGGCTGACTTCTCATCGTGCGGCAGGGAAGACTTGTCCTGACGCTCCTCGTCCCGGGCGTCCTGGTCCTGTGGATCCCCGTCTTGCTGGTCCTGCAGCTGGCGCAGGTAGGTGCGGGCCAACTCGCCATAGAATCCGGCCGGATAAACCGTCAGGAATGCTTGCCATGCCGTAATCGTATTGAGGCTTTGCGCAAATTCGAAAGCATCTTGCACGGTCTCCGCAGTCTGGACGCTATCGTGGCCGCCAGCTTGCTCGTCAGCCCCCTCGGGCGCATGTGCGGTCTGCGCCGACGCGGGCGGTTGACCGCAGGTGTCGAGAAATTCGCGGATGGCACTGTGCCCGCTGGTCAGCGGCACAAGGGTAGGTACGTGACCCGGAAGGCCGGCGGCAATCGCATCATTGCGATCAATCATCTTCCACAATGCATGATCCAGCGGCAGCGTGGTGGTCACGCCGGATATGCCGTCGCCACCGTCCGGCACGGTGATGCGGGAGCGCAGCAGCAATTCCTCCCCGCCTCCGGAAAACCGCATGTCGAGCGTGGTGGCCTTGGCGGGTGTTCCAGCATCAGATGACGCACCGGTCCGGGTGGCAATGGTCAGCAACGCCATGCCGAGTTCCCGGTCCTGGCCGCATGCGGCATGGGCCAGTCCTTCGTCGGTCTCAGGATGATGCAAGGAAACGCTGGCCGGTTTTCCATCCAGGGCGGGGAAGAACTCCCAGATATATCCACCTTGCTGGGCGAAGATGGCCTGCGAACCCGCCATCATGGCGGCAAGGCAGGCGAGTGACGGAAGCAGCCGAAACAGACGGGTCATTGTCATCCTCCGTGTCAGCTCCCCTGTTAACCATACCACAGCAGCCAACGCGGCAGCACCGCAAAGGTTGCCGTTTGGGTCATGCCTGGCAGAGTCAGGCCGCTTCGCGAAGTCCCAGCATGGCGCGCGCCTGTGCCGGTGTGGCCACCGGGCGGTCATATTTGCCACACAGCTCCACGGTGCGCTTGACGAGGGCCGCGTTGGACGGCGCGAGCGTGTCCCGGTCCAGCCGGATGTTGTCTTCCAGCCCGGTGCGCGCATGGCCACCGGCGGCGATGCACCACTCGTTCAGCACGATCTGGTTGCTGGCGATGCCTGCCCCGCACCACATCGCATCCGGGGCCAGCCGCTTCAGCGTCTCGACGTAGAAGTCGAATACCGGCTTGTCCACCGGCATGGCATTTTTCACGCCCATCACGAACTGCACATAAAGCGGCCCCCTAAGGCGGCCATCACCGGCCATCTTCGCGGCCTGGAAGATGTGTGAGAGGTCAAATGCCTCGATCTCCGGCTTGACGTCATACTTCAGCATTTCCGATGCCAGCCAGTCGACCAGCTCGGGCGAGTTTTCATAAACCCGGGTAGGGAAGTTGTTCGACCCGACGGTGAGGGATGCCATGTCCGGCTTCAATGGCAACATGCCGCCGCGCTCCCGGCCTGAACCGGAGCGCCCGCCGGTGGAGTACTGGATGATCATGCCGGGGCAATGCTTGCGCAGGCCTTCGCCCAGCCGGGCAAACTTTTCCGGGTCGGATGTGGTGGTCTCGTCGTCGTTGCGCACGTGGCAGTGGGCGATCGAAGCGCCCGCCTCGAACGCCTCGTGCGTGGATTCCACCTGCTCGGCAATGGTGATCGGAACGGCCGGATTGTCTGCCTTCTTCGGAACGGAGCCGGTGATGGCCACGCAGATGATGCACGGGTCTGACATGTCGGTTCTCCTCGGAATTCCAGTCGGGCCGTTACAGTTGCGATATTTCAACCGATGGCGTCAACCGTTTGAACGCAAGAAGGCCACTGCAAGCAGCGGCCTTCGGGATTGCGGGAACAGCTTTGGCAGCGGGCTCAGTCGACCGCGCCCTGCCCAGCCTTTTCTTCCTCTTCCGGCGTCACGTCCAGGCTGCGGGCGGTGCTGGTGATTTTCACCTCGCCGGCCTTGCAGTCCGTCATGCACGGCTCTTCGCCCTTCTTGAGGATCGCGGTGTCGGGGCGTGCATCATCAATGAAGTTGTCGGCGTTGGGCATTTTCACCGTGGTGAAGTTTTCCTTCGACAGCTCGAAATCGCTTTCGACAATGTCGTTCATGTTGAGCAGGTACGCGGTGATTGCGTACACCTCGTCGGGTTCCAGCGACTGGGCGTGGCCGAACGGCATGGCCCGGTTGACGTAGTCGAACACGGTCGACAGGTACGGCCAATAGGAGCCGATGGTCTTGACCGGACGGTCCGCCGTCAGGCTGCCCTGTCCACCCGCCAGCACCGGCCAGCGGTCCACGCCTTCGCCGAAGTCGCCATGGCACGACGCGCACTTCTCGGCGAAGATCGCTTCGCCCTGTTCAACCGTGCCCTTGCCCTCGGGAAGGCCCGCACCATCCGGGCGCACATCGATGTCCCAGGCGCTGACTTCCTCAGGCGTTGCCTCGCGGCCCAGGTTGAAGTTGCCTGCCAGTGCCGGGGTGGCAATCGCGGCCAGCAGCAATGCGGCTGTGAGGGCCTTAAGAGACTTCGACATTTTCCACCTCGCCATTGGCCTTCACATGCCAGGTCTGGATACCGTTGTTGTGATAGATCGAGTTGCTGCCCCGCTCGGCCCGCAGTGCCGACTTGGTCGGCTGCTCGTACCCGGTCGAGTTCGACCGCTCGCGACTGCAGCAGCAGTGGCGAGCCATCCCAGTCAAAGTCCAGGTAGAACCGGTGCAGCGACTTGTCGAGGCTGGGTCCGTCGATGCGGGCAGGGCGCCAGTTCTTGCCGCCGTCGAGCGACACGTCCACCCGGTCAATCGTGCCCCGGCCTGACCAGGCAAGCCCGGTCACCACGGTCTGGCCCTTGGAGTGCAGCAGCGGTGCCTGCGGGCTCGGATTGGTGATCACCGACTTGGCATCCATCTCCCAGGTGAAGCGGCGTGCCTTGCCGTTGGCCAGCAGGTCGGTGTACTTCGAGGTCTCTTCCCGGTGATGCCACGGCTCATCGCCCACTTCGAGGCGGCGCAGCCACTTGACCCACATGTTGCCTTCCCAGCCCGGCACCACCAGCCGCAGCGGGTAGCCCTGTTCGGGCCGCAGGGCCTCGCCGTTCATCTTGAAGGCGACAAGGCAGTCGTCCAGCGCCTTGAACATCGGCACCGACCGCGTCATGGCAGAGGCATCGGCACCTTCCGGCATCACCCACTTGGCATTGGTCTTGAGGCCGGCTTCCTCGAGCAGCAGCTTCAGCGGCACGCCCGTGTACATTACGTTGTGCACCATGCCGTGCGTGAACTGGCACCCGTCGAGCTGGGCGCCACGCCATTCCATGCCGGAGTTGGCGGCACATTCGAGGAAGTTCACCTGGTTGCGCCGCGGAAACCGCATCAGGTCCTGCATGGTGAACACGACCTGCTTGTCGACAAGGCCGTTGATCATCAGCCGGTGCTTGGCCGGATCGACTTCCGCAATGCCCGCATGGTGACGCTCGAAGCACAGCCCGTTCGGCGTGATGATGCCGTCCAGCTCATGCAGCGGCGTGAAATTGATCGAGGAAATCGGATCAGCAGTCAGCCAGCTGACCGTGCGGCGCACCACTTCCTTTTCGAAGTCGGACGGCCTGCCATAGGGCCGCGCATCCACGCCTTCTCCCAGGTACTGGTTCCAATCCTGCTTTTCCAGAATAACGTCTTCGCCCTGGGCAGCACGCGCTGCACTGCCCGCAAGGGCAGCGCCCCCCAGCGCCAGGCCGCCGCCCAGGAACTGCCTGCGACTTGCAGACAGTGATGACAGGGGGTTGTTGTTTTCCTGCTTCATCGGGTCATCTCCTCACCAGATGATGTAACAATACATTCTTTTATGTGAATGTGAAAGGGCGAACGTCTACATTTTCACTGTGACGGTGGACTGGTCCGGCATCTTGATGACCTTTTTCTCGCTGATGTGCTTTTCCATCAGGTCATAGATGGCCGGTCCCTCGACGTTCTCGTTGACCGAGGCCCAGCCGCCGACCGTGTACGTCTTGCCGGCTTCGAGCAGTTCACCTGTCGAGGTCAGCCGCATTTCGGAAATCCGGCTGCCCATCTCGGCGTTGGGGGCGCAGGTGTAGCTCATGCCGCCGACGCGAACCATGTCGCCGCCCTGCTGGAAGAACGGGTCCTTGTTGAACAGGTTGTCACAGACGTCTTCCATGATTTCCTTCATCTGGGCACCGGTGAACTCCAGCCGGTAGACGCTCGGATAGCTCATCGACGTTTCGGTATAGAGGTCGTCGATGGTGATGTCGGAGCCGGGCAACAGGGTAGTGCCCCAGCGGAAGCCGGGCGACAGCGCAATCTGGGTGTCGCGCTGCTCGATGATGCCCTGGCAGATCAGGTCGTCCCACGTCCCGTTGAAGTTGCCGCGCCGGTACAGCAGGTCGTCGGTGCGCCCGATCACCCGCTTGCACTCGGCCTCGTAGGGCTGGCGCACCTCGTCGATCTTCGCAGCCATTTCCGGGTCCGGCGCAATCACGTCGGAGAACACCGGGATCAGGTTGGACGAGTGGCCGGTGACCTTGCCGTCCTTCACTTCCAGGTCGATGCGGCCCAGGTACTTGCCGTGCGAGCCGGACGACAGCAGCAGCGTGCTGCCGATCTCGATGGCGTGCGGAATGGCATCGTGGGTGTGGCCGGTCACGATCACGTCGATCCCCGACACCACGGACGCAAGCTTGCGGTCCACGTCGAAACCGTCATGCGACAGCAGCACCACGACCTCGGCCCCTTCGGCGCGCGCCTTGTCGACATTCGCCTGCAGCACATCCGGACGAATGCCGAACGACCACTTGGGGAACATCCAGCGCGGGTTGGCAATCGGCGTGTAGGGCATGGCCTGGCCGATCACGGCAACCTTGACGCCACCCTTCTCGAACATGGCGGTGCTTTCAAACACCGGCTCGTCCCACTCGCTGTCAAAGATGTTCGAGGCGAGGAACGGGTATCCCATGCTCTCGACGATTTCCTTGACGCGGTCCTCGCCAAAGGTGAATTCCCAGTGCCCGACCATGGCGTCAGGCTTGAGCAGCTTCATGCAGTCGACCATGTCCTGGCCGTTGGTCTTGAGCGAGGTGTACGAGCCTTGCCAGGTGTCACCACCATCCAGGAACAGCACCTTGTCGTCGCCACGCTCGGCCCTGATCGCCTTCACCAGCGTGGCGGTGCGGTCAAGCCCGCCCAGCCTGCCATAGGCCTTGGCCAGGTTCACATAATCCAGGAAGGTGTGTGCATAGGCGAGAGGGCTTCCGGCCTCGATGCCGAAATGCTTGAGAAATTCCTCGCCCACGAGATGCGGCGGGATCCCGGCATAGTCACCGACGCCGATATTGGTGTCCGGCGGGCGGAAGTACACCGGCTTCAACTGCGCGTGCACATCGGTGAAATGCAGCAGCGTGATCTGGCCCTTTGAGTCGAACTTCAGCAGGTCATCCTGGGTCAGCGTCTGCTGCGCCAGCGCGCGGGTAAAGTTGCCGGCAAACCCGGCCGCAGCACCCACGGCAATCGAGGCGTTGATGGTGTACTGCAGGAAATCGCGTCTGGTGAACATGACCTGTTGTCCTGTGTTTCAGCCGAATCTGGTTACAAAAAAGGCGGGCAGATGGGTTCAGCTGCCCGCCGCAATCGTCGTTTGTGTGGCTGGTCAGCCGCTGTTACTGGCGAACCGCCGGGGTTTCGATCGACAGCCCGGTACCACGCCACGTGACATAGGTTTCCAGCGCCATCAGCTCGTCCGAGAATGCCTTTGGCTGTTCAGCGCGAGTATCGCGGATACAGCCGCGGAACCGGCCATGGATCGACACGAGGCCGGCGTTCTTCAGCCGGTAGGTCGGGAAACCGTTGGACTGGCCCTGGCTGAGATGGTCAGCCCGGATCATCTTGCCCATGTTGTTCTCGTGGCAATTCGCACATGACAGGTTCAACTGGCCGGTGCGGGTATAGTAGAGTTCCTTGCCCTTCTCCCACCATGCCTGCAGGTCGCCCTGGCTCAGGTCCACCTTGATCGGCTTGCCCAGCGACTGGTGCCTGATGTAGGCCGTCAGTGGCTTTTGACCACCCTTGTCGAACTCGTAGGGTTCGGCCTGCATGTTGGTTTCGCGGCACTTGTTGATCTGCAATTCGATGTTGATTGGCCGCTTGGCGTCCTTGTCCCACTTGGGGTAGTTGGCCGCGACACCCTTCATGCTTTCTGCTGCATCGCCATGGCACGAGGCGCACGACTTGCCTGCATTGCCCTCGACCTTGTTCCAGATCTCTTCACCTGCCTGGACACCCAGCATGCCGGGGTTCGAGAAGGTGTCGGTTTGCAGTGCGCGGGTCTCATCGGTGCGGAACAGCCAGCCCGACAGCACCTCGTCGAACGGATAGCCTTCCGGCGCCTTGGCACGGGTCGCTATCTCGGTGCCATCGATCACCAGAGTATCAGCCACAGGATCGGCGTTGATCGCGCTCGCCCCAAACGCCACTGCAGCCGCAAGAGCCGCTGCAACAGTCATCGTCAGTTGTTTTTTCATTGTTTCCTCCCGGGTTGAACCACGTGACCGCGCCAGCTTCTTCCGGCTGGCTCGGCCGCGCACGGCACCCGATTATTAGCTGACTTCGATCTTCTTTTCGTCGGTGTAGGTCGAGCCGTCGTCGTCCACCCAGGTGAATTTGAACGTGCCGCTCTCGTTCACCTTGGCGCTGAACTCCAGGAACGGGTTCGTCGAGATGGCCGGGTCAAGATCACAGGTGAACACTTGCGTACCGTTGAACTCGCAGGTGAACTTGTTGATGATCTTGCGCGGAATGAGATTGCCATCCTTGTCCTTGCGCTGACCCGATTCCATCGGGTGGCTGATCAGGGTCTTGATGGTGATGACCTCACCGGCCTTCGCCGACTTGGGCACCTTCACGCGTGGTTTTGCATCTGCCATTTTCGTGGATCCTCTATCCTGTGCCTCAGCCGCCGCAGCCGCCGATGGTGACCTTTACCTGCTTGGTGTCCCAGAACACCGAGCCGTCCTTCATCTTGGCGATTGCCACGACGTCCTGGGTCTTGGCCAGGCGGATGCGGGTGGTGGCGGAAGCATTGCCACTCATTTCGGTATAGTGGAATGTGCCAACAGCCGGGTTCGGGTTGCCGTCAGCGATCAGCATGACGGACTCGACCAGGTCGTCGCCGCTCATGGCGCTTTCGACCGATACCGAGATCGGCACGGTATTGCCGTTTTCGGCAATCTCCGGGGCGGTCAGGGTGATCTTGCCGGCGGCGGGTTCCTTGCCGCCGGTGAATTCCATGATCAGCTTGGTGCTGGCTTCCGCCATCGCGAAAGCGGGGGTGACCTGGAAGCCTGACACGGCCAGCGCAGCAGCGCCGCCTGCCAGTCCAAGCGTTTGTCTCCTGGTAAGTTTCATCGGTTTCTCCTGATTACTTCAGTGTGCCGAGATAGGCGACCACGTCCTCGACTTCCTGCGCCGAGATGATGGTCTTGCCTTCGGATTCCTTGCGCACGCCTGCACCAACGTCGAGCGAGTAGAAGCCCGGCATCACGGTGTCTTTCGTGAACATCATTTTTGAGTTGGCCACTATGCCGCGCAACTGGGCGGTGTCGTAGCGTCCGGCCACGCCGTTCAGTTCCGGGCCAACATTGCCATGGAACAGCTGGTCGCTCAGGTCGTTCACCTGGTGGCAGGCGAGGCAGTTGCCCAACCTGCGGTCGACAAACACCTTGCGGCCATTTGCCGGATCGCCGGGGGTGTCAGTCATCGGCGTCTCGACAGCGCCGGCGTCGTTGAACTTCACGTCCGTGGGAGCCACCTCGGCGGCCAGTGCCGTCGTGGTCAGCACCACGGCCAGCCCCGCGGCAACAGACAGGGATTGCAGGATTGCCCTCATTAGTTTCCTCCAAGCATTTTATTGTTATTGCCCGCCACCCTAATTCAGGAATTGGCGGGCGGCAAGACAAATTCACACTTATGAATAAGTGATTTCCGGTATCGTGACTGGCCGCGCTCTGGCAGCAGTGCGGCAAGTGACATCAATCGGTGTTCTTCGTACCCGCCGCGCGCCGTTCCTGGATGCGCCGCGCGTGGTAGCGCTGGAAGTCTTCCTCACCGTCGTAGCCCTTCTTGTGGACCCACTGGAACATGTCGAGGAACGTGCCCTTGTGGAATGCGCCGGGCATCACGGCTACGGTCTGCGCGCCCACGTCCTTGCCGTCTTCCACCTGTTCCGGCAGGAAGAAGATGGTCGGGGTAAAGGTCACCCGCCACTTGCGCGCGGCAGTCTTTTCGGTGAGCTGCTCGCCATCAAGGTCGGTCACTTCCTCGTCGCCGTGCAGGTTGTACTGCACCATCATGAAGTTCGCCTTGATGAAGTCGCGCACTTCCGGGTCGGTCAGCACTTTCTCGTGCACTTCCTTGCAATAGGTGCAGCCGCGTTGCTCGAAGATGATGGCGAGGCGCTTGCCGTCCGCATTGGCCTGCGACAGGTCTTCCTTGAGGTCACGGAAAGTCGTGGAGAACCATGACTGCTTGTGCAGGCCGTCATCGCCCACTTCGGCTGCGTGGCTGGAAAAGGCAAGGCCGGCCAGCAGGGCGCCAGCCAGGATCAGGGTGCGCATGATATTTCCTCCTTCGTTATCCGATTGTGCCAAGCGCGGGAAACAGTTCCAGCATGTAGTAGGAAAGCCACGACATGGCCCCGGTGATGAACAGGATACCGGTGACGATCAGCAGCCCGCCAGTCACTTTCTCGACAAGGCCGAGGTGCTTGCGGAACCGCTTCATGGCACCCATGAACGGCCGGAAGAACAGGGCCGCCACGATGAACGGTATGCCGATGCCGAGCGCATAGGCCAGCAGAAGCAGCGCGCCGCCGGCCGCGTTGGCCTCCTGCGCTGCCAGGAACAGGATTGCCGCCAGCACCGGCCCGACGCACGGCGTCCAGCCGAAGGCGAACGCCAGTCCCACCACGTAGGCACCCAGCAACCCGACCGACTTCTTCGGGCCTTCAAGGCGGAAGTCCCTGTACAGCAGCCCGATCCGGAACACGCCGATGAAGTGCAGGCCAAGGATGATGATGATCACACCGGCGACGATCGACAGCGTGTCCAGGTAACGGGTGATGAAGCTGCCCAGGAACGAGGCGCTCGCCCCCATCGCCACGAACACCGTCGAGAACCCGGCCACGAAGGCCACTGCCGACAGCACCACCTTGCGCCAGGCGGCGGCGGGCAGGTCCTCGTCGTTGAGTTCGTTGATGGAGGTGCCGGCCAGGAAACACAGGTAAGGCGGCACCAGCGGCAGCACGCACGGGCTGGCAAACGACAGCAGGCCTGCCAGCAGCGCCCCCACGAAACTGATGTCCAGATCCATCCGCCGCTTGCCTTGAACCATTGTCAGAACGTCATATTCAAACATTGTGATTTAATGTAAAGTGATTTGATGGTTCGTGAACACAAACATCCATTCAGGCGGATGCTGACCGCCGCAGCCGTGCTCGCCGGGCTTGCCGGCTTGCAGGCAACCGGCGCACGTGCCGCAGAACTGATCCTGTTTGAACAGCCCGGCTGCTACTGGTGCGCTGTGTGGAACGAGCAGGTGGGCGTGGCCTACCCGAAGACCTGGGAGGGACAGCTTGCGCCCTTGCGCCGCCTGAATATCCACGAGAAACTGCCTGACGATCTGGCAGGTCTGGCAAAAGGCCGGTTCACGCCAACGTTTGTTGTGTGGCATGAAGGCCGCGAGATCGGCCGGCTTCAGGGGTACAGTCCGGATTTCTTCTGGCCCATGCTGGACGAACTCCTGCTGAAGGCCCATCCTGGTGCCGGCGCTGCGCAAAGCGGGCCGGGCACCACGTCAACCGCGCCGAAAGGGTGAAGAACGCCATGACGACTGCATTGAAACTCGACAGCGAAACCGTGCTGAACGACATGATGTCGAGCGCCAAGGATGCAACCGACTTCCTGAAGGCGCTGGCGCATGAGGGCCGGCTCGCCATTTTGTGCAGGCTGTCCGATGGCGAGTGCACCGTGACCGAGCTGGAGGAAATGCTGTCGGCCCGGCAGGCCGCCGTTTCGCAGCAACTGGCGCGGCTTCGGCTCGAAGGACTGGTCACCACCCGTCGCGATGGCAAGACCATTTACTACTCGATTGCCGATCCGCGGGTGAGGCAGATGATCGCGCTGTTGTACGAGATGTTCTGCGAGAAATCGTGCTAGACTCAGGCACTGGGTTGTACGCACTCTACACCGGAAATTGAAGGGACCAGCCGGTACCACGGCTGGCCCGCCTGAAGGCAGCGACAGACTGCCAACGGTTGAGGAAACAGGATGGATGCTCTGGCAACTGGCAGCATCGGTGCGCTCGGCGGCTTGCTGGGCGGAATGGTGCTGGGCTTTGCCGCTCGCTGGGGCAGGTTCTGCACGCTTGGTGCCATAGAAGACGCAGCGCTCGGTGGCAGCCGGGGCAGGCTTTCGGCCTGGTGGCTTGCCATATCCGTTGCCATTGCCGGCACCTTTGCACTTGACCACGCGGGCCTCCTCGGCATTTCCGCCAGCTTCTACCTGATGTCTCCCACGACCCTCGTCGCAACTGCAGTAGGCTCGTTCCTGTTCGGCCTTGGCATGTCGCTTGTCGGCACCTGCGGATACGGCACGCTGGCCCGCATCGGGGGCGGCGACCTCAAGTCCATTGTCACCTTCCTCACGCTTGCCGTGGTGGCTTATGCAACCATGAGCGGCCTGACGGCCTACCTGCGGGTCTGGCTGTTCGGCCTGCCGGTCACGCTCCCAAGCCCCGCCGGTTTTGCGCACGTGGCAGCCGAGCGCCTCGGTGGCTCCGTTCATGGCTGGGCCTATGCCCTGGCGGGCTTGATCGCCGCCGTGGCACTCACCAGCCGCGACCTGCGCCGCGAGGCAAGATACCTGGTGGCGGGCCTGCTCGCAGGCCTCGCCATCGTGTCGGGATGGTTCGTCACCGGCTACCTTGCCCATGATGAATTTGAACCCCACCGGCTGGAATCCTTCACCTTCACCGGCCCGCCGGGTGACGCGCTGATGTACGTGATGACGGCCACCGGCTCGACGTTGCAGTTCGGCGTTGGTGCAGTGGCTGGCGTTATAATCGGGGCCTGCGTCACGTCGATTGCCCAGGGCTACTTCCGCTGGGAAGCCTGCGACGATGCCCGCGAGATGCGCCGCCAGATGCTGGGGGGCGCGATGATGGGGTTTGGCGGCGTCACCGCCGTCGGTTGCACCATCGGGCAGGGCATGTCCGCCTTCTCGACATTGGCCTTCACGGCCCCACTGGCATTTGCCTGCATGTTTGCCGGTGCCTGGCTGGGCCTTCAGTTGCTGGTTCACGGCACATGGCGCGATGCCTGGGAGACACTGGTCGAAGTCGTCCGGCCAATGTTCGCCCCCAAGGTTCAGCCGAAGGCCCCGGAGGACCAGCAGGGTTGATTGCCATGTTGCACTGCAGCTTGACACTTCTTGCATCTCGCACAAGCATTCACGAATTAGGTTTTTTGAATGTCTGGAGGCAAGCTGTTCCATGGCCTTGAATGTTTTCGCTGTCACTGCCGCCATTGCCGCAATGACGTTCGGCCTGTGCGGCTCTGTAGCTGCAGAAGAGGTCACAGGCGACATCGAGTACGGCGAGTACCTGGCGGCTGAATGCGTGACCTGCCACGCAACCAAGGGTCACAATCCGGGCATTCCCCAAATCGCCGGCATGAACGCCGGTGGTATGGTCGCGATCCTGAAGTCCTACCGGGAAAAGCATCTCGACAACCCCACCATGCAGACCATTGCGGCCCGTCTGGACGATGAACAGATGGCCGCTCTGGCGGTATATTACGCCTCGCTGAAAGCCGAATGAACGATAACCAAGGAGGAGACGACATGACCATTCTCAACAGGCGCCATTTCGGTGCGCTGTTTGCCGGAACGGCCGCTACCGGCTTGCTTGCAATGCCCAACCTTGCCCGTGCTGCCAAGCCTCGCGTGGTCGTGGTCGGCGGCGGGGCAGGTGGTGCCACCGCTGCGCGCTATCTCGCCAAGGACTCGAAGGGCGCAATCGATGTGACGCTGATTGAAGCCAGCAAGCGCTACTACACCTGCTTCTTCTCCAACCTCTACCTTGGTGGATACCGCGACTACGAAACCATTGGCCATGGCTACGAAGCGCTTGCGTTCAATCACGGCGTCAACGTGGTGCACGACTGGGCGTCCTCGGTGGATACGGCCGCAAAGAAGGTGATGCTCGCGTCGGGTGCGTCGGTCGGTTACGACAAGCTGGTGCTGTCGCCGGGTATCGACCTCAAGTTCGACAGCGTGGAAGGCTACTCGGTAGAGGCACAGAACGTCATGCCCCACGCCTGGAAGTCCGGCACGCAGGTGCAACTTCTCAAGGCCCGGGTCGAGGCCATGAAGGAAGGCGGAACCTTCGTGATGGTTGCCCCGCCCAACCCCTATCGCTGCCCGCCCGGACCCTATGAACGGGTGTCGATGATCGCCAAAATCCTCAAGGCGAAAAACCCGACAGCCAAGATCATCGTGCTCGACCCCAAGGAAAAGTTCTCCAAGCAGGGCCTGTTCATGGAAGGCTGGCAGAAGCATTACACTGGCATGGTCGAGTGGATCGGGCCGGACGTGCACGGCGGCATCAAGTCGGTCAACACCGAGACGATGGAAATCGTCACCGATCTGGACACCTTCAAGGCAGATGCCGCCTCGGTCATTCCGGCCCAGAAGGCGGGTGCCATCGCCTTTGCCGCCGGCGTGACCGACGGTGACTGGGTGCCGGTCAATCCGGCCAACATGGCCTCAAAGGCCAACGCCGACATTTATGTGCTTGGCGATGCATCCGTTGCCGCGGCCATGCCGAAGTCGGGCTTCTCGGCCAACTCGCAGGCCAAGGTGGCAGCAAATGCCATCCGCGGCGAGCTGACCGGGTCAAAGGTATTCGAGGCCCGCTATGCCAACACCTGCTGGAGTCTCATCGCCGACAATGACGGGGTCAAGGTGGGTGGCAGCTACAAGCCGGGCGAAGGCAAGATCGACGCGGTTGAGGAGTTCGTCTCGAAGACTGGCGAAACAGCCGAGCTGCGCAAGGCGACCTACGAGGAATCCGAAGGCTGGTACACCTCGATCACCACGGACATGTTCAGCTGACCGGCATGCAACTGCCTGCCAAATGACAAGGGCGTCACGGAACAACCGTGGCGCCCTTTGCTGTATGGCGATGATGCGTGCCGGTCACTCAGCTGGCTGCATCGCCTCGTTGATGGCTTCGCGTGATGCACGTTGGCCGCGCCGCGCCTGCACATACATCGTTGCGTAACCACCCGCCGCGATGGCCAGCATGGCAAGGACAGACGAAACCGAGGCCGAGCTGAGGCCGGTCAGGCCCTGGCCCACTGAGCAGCCCAGCGCCGTTACGCCGCCAAATCCCATCAGCAGGCCGCCGGCCACATAGCGCACCAGCGAGCCTTCGGTGGTGAAGCCGCGATAGTGAAACCGGCCACCCGCGAGCGAGCTGGCAAACGCTCCGGCCAGCACGCCAAACAGCAGCGCCGTGCCATAGCCGATGGTGTCACCGGTGAAGATCATCAGGTACTGGATCGTTTCGCCGACCGGGGCCACGAAGCTCAATGACTGCAACTGGGTTGGCTCGAATTCGTCGAAGCCGACGATGCCCGTGATGGCCCAGCCTGCCACGACCACGAGGCCGACCAGTGCGCCCGTCACCACGCCGCGCGCGCCATGGCGCACCAGTACGAAAGCCAGTGCGGCCGCGAACACCAGGGCGATAATGCTGCCCACCAGCACAGGCGACCCGGTGCCGGCTTCATAAAGCGAGCCAGCAGACGAGCCGGTTGCCCAGGCCTGCTCCAGCCAGATCCGCGGATACGACAGGATACCGCGCAAGGTGGCATAGCCTGCAATGCCCGTTACCAGCAGCGTGACCAGCGCGCGGCCGTTGCCGGAGGCCGCCAGCACCAGCAACCGGCTGGCGCAACCGCCTGCCAAAACCATGCCGATGCCGAACAGCAGCCCGCCGGTGACCAGTGCCAACGGCTGGATGCCGACGGACCAGTAAATCGAATTGCCGAGATCGATGTTCTGAGTAGCGAACAGCAGCTGCGTTCCTGCCAGCGCCACCAGAACAGCCGTCAGGTATTGCTTGGTGCGCGCATAGCCGGTGCCGGCAGCCTGGGTGCGTTCCGTGCCCGGAGCCCATTCTGCAAGGGCTGCACGGGCACAATACCGGCTGTATTCCGCCAGCGCACCAAAGAAAGCGCCCAGTGCAAAGGCTGCCCACAGAACCAGTGTGGCAGTGCCGTAGGTCTCGCGAAGGAGTTCAAGCTGCTCGGTCATGATGACGCTCCGAAAATGCTGCCACGGCAGTGTTCGTGGCTTATTCCAGATCGTTCTTTATATCAAACAGCGCGTTCCTTCAAGACCTACTCGAACTCCATCTGCTGGAAAACGCGGCCCGCGTTCTTCGTCGCCAGCTCTTCGAACGTGTGCAGGTGCTTGTAGGGTGACTGGTCGACATAGAAGGCCTCGTCCAGCCCCTTGCCCTCGTCGATTACCTCCTGGATCTTGCCACGCAGGTAGACGAGGTAGTCGTGCGTGTAGCGGCGAACCTGCGCCATGCTGGTGGGGTGGCCGTGGCCTGGAACCACGTATACCGCGCCCATCTTCTCGAAGGCGTTCTCCCAGGTCTCGATCCAGCCGGCGGTGTCGGTGTCCTCGAAGATCGGCGGCATCCGCTCGTGGAACGCCATGTCGCCCGCGATTACCAGTTTCTCCTCCGGCAGCCAGACCTGGATGTCGCCGGGGCTGTGCGCGGGACCTGAGTAAACCAGTTCCACCTTCATCGTCCCCATCGACACGTCCATCTTGTCACTGAACGTCTCGTCGGCAACGTGCACGCAGGTCTTGTCGGCACGGTCCTTCAGGATGTTCTGTGCCGACTGCAGGATCTGCCCGCTCTGCTTTTCGAACTCGTGTGCGGCATCAGCATGTGCAACCACCTTCACGCCCTGTTCGGCCCAGTAGCAGTTGCCCAGTGCCGCATGGCCCTGGCCATTCTCGTTGACCACCAGTTTCACCGGCTGATCGGTGATCGACTTGATCTCCTTGTGCAGCGCCTCAGCCAGCCCATAGGAGCCGCCGCCGTTGATCACGATCACGCCGTCGCCGGTTACAAGGAAGCTGAGATTGTTGTTGTGACCGGCGTTTTCGTAGGTTGCCGGAGCAGTTGCGCCGATGGCAGACCAGACATTGGGGATCACCTCCACGGGCGCTGAATAGAGCAGGGAGTCCGGATACTGGTCTGGAATGTTCTGGTTCGCGCTGGCGGGCACTGACAGTGCGAGGCCAAGCGCAACCAGCAGGCCGGCGATGGTGGGTTTCATGGTGCTCATGATGGCTCCTTGGGGCTTCAATCGGCAGCGAATGAATAACCGGCGGACGTGCGTTCCACCCGGCCGGTGCCGGGATGGGGCAGGTGATAGGCAATAAACCGGGTCTTCTCGGTTGCCAGCCGGTCGAGCAGGGCCTTTCGTGATGCCACGCCTTGCTGGGGGTCGGAGTCGGTGCCCATTTCCCACTCGGGATGCTCAAACGAGACCTGTGCATTGGTGATCACATCTCCAACCACCACCAGGCTGTCGCTGCCCTTGTGGATGACGAACGAGGTGTGCCCCGGTGTATGGCCCACGGTCGCAAACGCCTCGATGCCCGGCAGCACCTCACCGCCCGGCTTGAAGCGCGAGACCTTGTCCTCGATCGCCTCCATGGCGTTGCGCGCGCCCACCGCGAACGACTGGCGCTCGGCAGCAACCTTGTTGACCGTTTCAGGGTCAAACCAGTAGTCCCATTCCGCCTCGGAAATGGCGTACTCGGCGTTGGCAAAGACGATCTCGTCGAAGTCGTCCTTGACGCCCCAGATGTGGTCAGGGTGGGCGTGGGTGAACACCACGTTGGTCACGTCGTCCGCCGCCACGCCGATGGCCTCCAGCGCGGACTTGATCTTGCCTGCGCTCGACATGAAGTTGGGGCCGGAGCCGACATCGAACAGCACGGTGCGCTCGCCATCGCGATAGAGCGTCAGGTTGAGCGGCGACTTGACCGTGTCGCCATCGGTTGCGTGGGTCTTGAGCCACTCGGCACGCTCAGCTTCCGGCACCCGCTCCAGCACCATTGCCGCGGGCAAGGTGAGGTGGCCGTCGCTGACAATGTCGACCTTGGCATCGCCCAGTGCCATGCTGGCCGCCGACCAGGCCAGGCCCGGCGTGAGGCTGGTGAGGGCACTTGCTGCCGCGCCCGTGGCGATGAGCCGTCTGCGGTTGATGATCATGAATTCCTCCATTTTCGCGCTTATCCCGCCGTTCTTAAATATTAAAATTATTGAATGTGTTCTTGAATAGCAAGCATCTTCACGTGCATACTGCGGTGGTCCAGCCAGGTTGACGGCGAAAACCGGCGATAAACCGAGAGGTGACCCCATGCGACATTCACAATTGATCCGTGCTTCGGCGGCAGCAGCGCTGCTGGCATTCGCAGGTTCTGCCGGGCCTGTGCAGGCCGCTGACCTGCCCCCCACCATGCGCACGGTCGAGGCCAGCTTTGACACGGTTTTCCAGGACCTTACCGATGCAATCGTGAACAGGGGTCTGGTCATCGACTACACCGGCCACTCCGGCACCATGCTGGAACGCACGGCCGATGTGGCCGGACAGGGCGCATCGCCGTTTGCCAACGCGCGTTACATGCAGTTCTGCTCATCAGTGCTGACGCATGAATCTGTCGCGGCTGACCCGTCGAATATTTCGATGTGTCCGTACCTGGTCTTTGCCTACGAGACCCGTGCCAACCCGGGCAAGGTCGTCGTCGGCTACCGCAAGCCGGACATGCGAGATGATGCGGCGTCCACGGCAGCAGCAGCCAAGATCGAGGCGCTGCTGACGGAAATCATCGGAGAAGCTGCGCAGTAGAGCGCCAGCTTGCCGGTCAGTTCCGATGTGTGGCTGGAAATGGTGGTGGGTGCAGTCTATCGCTAACCAGTCTCTGTTTGAGATTCCCTGATATACGGGAATTTACAGGGAAATTTCGCACTTTCGGCTGCTTTTGAAGGTTTGTAGACCAGAAAAGTGCTGCAATATCAGAAACTTAAACTTGAAATTCCCTAAATACTGTAACAGGGAAAACTTTTCAACGAACAGGGAATTCCTGCGAGCTATCAGGGAAATCGTTCAAGCGTTCAGGGAAAGTGACTCTGGAGTCATCAATGGCCATCCGGCGTACCCATGCGCGGCGACCAATTTGGTATCACGATTTCCCCAAGATGACTGTTTTACCCGCCAAAGCAAACTCTTTGAGCGCGCCCTCGTGACGTCCGCTTTGTGCCACTTCCAGACGGTTTAGCTATTGCCGATGCGGTCGCAGCCCGTGGGAAGAGGATAGCAATTTGCCGCTGTCGGACAGGCGTTGCCCAGCCTGCCGCGGATCCCTGAAATGATGGTGACTGCATCCTCGACGCTATCGGCCAGTACCCACCCATCGAGGCATGATCGGGTTTTCTCATCATCAGATGTTTGCTGGTAAACATCCCGATCGAACAGACTGCCCGGAACCACGCGACCTTGCCCGGCTTCGGTTGCGAGACTCGCAATCAGCTCCTGCAACGGACCGTCGTGACGCAGGAAAAAACTGTGCGCCACGCGAAAGCTGGACTGGTGCAAGGCTGGCAGTCCGGCGAGCAGAAGGCTGGTAGAGCTGTTGGGCCGGAAATTGAGGTCGAACACAACCGGTGGGCCGTCCTGCTGTACCCCAACATCAAATCCAGCGATCCCCCTGTAGCCCGTTGCGTGTGCGGCTTGAGCGATTTCTATGGCGATCTGCTCTAGTTCCGGGGGCGGCTGATCCCGGAACAGCACGTTTCCTGCTTGGACTGCCTTGTGCGAAAACAGTTGCAGTGATGCGCCTAGCCACACGATTCCGCCATCAAGGATGGCAACGCCAGTGCACCAGCTTGGCAAGTCTCCGTAATCCTTTTCCACAATGATCAGATCGCTTTCGCGCAGCCGCGCCGCGAGTTCGGCGCGGTGCGCGACAAAGCTGGCTTCATCTGCGCAGTATCTCACTGCACTGCCCCCGCCATTTGAAACAGGGCCTGCCACTTTCAGGAATACCGGCAAGCCATCGGGCACGGGCTCGCTGTTCTGGAGCTCCGGTATAGTCAGCATTTGCCGCTGAGGCCGATGCTCCGGCCTGACGAAGGATGGCAGTGTCTCCTTGGCGTTCAGCCGCAAGTACTGCTGCATCGGGATCAGCAATCCCTTGGTCTTCTCAATGGCAGGCAGAGAGCCAAAATTATGAACGAGCTGCAGCCCCTGTCCGATCAGGCTAAAAGCAATTTCGGCTGCTTCGTCGACAGTCCGGTAGCGATGCAATGCTGAAGGAGCGGGCAAACCGCAAGACTGAAGAAAGTCGAGGATCTGGGGGGAACTTGCCGCTTCATGGGCGATGAACGGCATCTTGCCGGCCAGGCCGAGCAACTGGGCTGGTGTCGCATCGAGACGATAGGCTGGCAGCCCTGTCGCGTCGGCTACATTCCACGCCATCATCTCCCGGGTAGTCCGGGCGCAGAAGAAACAGTTGGCGGGATACAACTGGTCAAGCGTGGTGACGGGTACGTTCATGAGAGCAGGCTGTCCAGACCATCCGCAAGCTGCCGGACGAACTTGCCTGGTTGCCCGGCCTTGTTGAGATAGACCGTTGGTGTCTTGTTCACATCAAATACGACCGCCTTGCCGTCATGCATTGTGAAGTCAATCTTTCCAAAGTCGAGTCCCAGCTGCCGCCGAACGTTTCGGGACGCGACAAAGCAAATCCAATCCTCAGGCGGTCGTACGTGCCGCCCGGCCTTCCCAGCGGCCCCATCGACGCGAGAACGAGGCTGGTGCGAAGGCAGTTGACGCAGCCTGCAAGCGCGACCGTTGCGGTGCAACCCTTCACTATTGGAAGGCGAAATACGGGGGCAGCCGCAGCGCCTATTGTAATTCTGCGCCGTTTTGCTCGTCATAGGCTTTGAAAAGGATCTCAAGCCTGTGCTTGTAAGCTAAACTTCTTGCTGATTGTTCTCCCGCCTTGAACGTAACGCAACTCACTACGTGCCTGCAGACACTTCGAACGTAGCCAGTGGCCATTTGCGCAACAAGGGGTAAGGTTTTGAAATCTTGTGCAAGTGGTCCTGCCATGCGTTGCATTTCCAAGTACTGCCTGCGGAATTTCAGCAGTTGGGCGGTGCAGTGTTTCGACCATGGTTTTTGCACGCCTACAAAATGCGCGATGCGCGGCTGTCGTGATGTCGTGACTGCCATTGCGAACGACTGCAGGTTCCACGCTGGATCCAGTTCGCGCCACCGTTCGTTCAGCAACAGGTTGAGAATGTCCTGATCGGCGAACCACAACTTCAAGCTGCCACGGCTTTGCCTCAGCAAATGACGTGCCTGTTCGAACAGGTTCTGTTCAATGACGGGTTTCCAGTCAAACAACATGACGCCGGCATTGAAATAATCTCCTTCCGGTGACAGACCCAACTCCGTCCTGCGATGTTGGACAGCGCCAGACATGTACTGGAACTGGTCCTTGCACGCACCGACGCGGGTTTGTCCCCAGATCAGCATTCAATAGTGGCGCGAGATCGCTCTGAACCAAGTATCGCAATCCAGGTACAAGACACGCGTCGAGATCCCTGGGCAGCAGCTTGTCAAGAAACAGGCGCCCCCATGTTGCCAGGCCCAGGGAGGTGCGCCAGATGCAGTCATCGAAGTCCGCGGTGCTGTCAACTTGCTGCAACGATACCGATGGTCCGAACGCCGAGAACACGCCGACGGTTGTTTGGTATTTCTCGTCACTGAAGTCTACGCAGAACACCGTGACATGTGTGTCTGCCGGCATGAACTTCAGCACCGTCAAAGTGGTGCAAAACGCCGGGGCAATAACGACCGGGTCAGCGAAGAGAACCACCATGTTGCGCGCATCCATTGGCGGCACCTCTATCACAGCCCAATGTACCTCAAACCACCAATCTTGCATCTCACTTGGGCGTGCCAGTAAAAAACTGTCGGTGTAATGATGGCGAATTTGCAGGCTGAGCTATCAATTGCTCGCCAACACAGTCGAGGACCATACTAAGAAGCGGCTTGCGCTTCTTGAACCTTGAGCCTCAGCATGTGAAGAACTTCACGATCAACCCGATTTGTTGCACGGGAAGGACACGGTGGCAGTTCCCACGGCACATAGTCCCATTTTCTCCAAATCTGGTTCCCCTGATCATCCAGCATAGGCTGACAGTAGTGGAGTATCGGTGCGTCCGGGTCGTCATTGTTCTCCCAATTGTTGCATAAACCCACGTTTTCGTGCGGTTGCATAATTAATCCATGCTTTGTCATGGCTGTTTGAAACGCTGGCATGTCTGACATCCAGCTGCCGCCGACATTGTCACGAGTAGCCTTCTTGTAACCCTCGCGGGAGAAGTGTTCGATATCGGCCAACACTCCTTTCAGGTCACCCGCCCTGATAGCATAGGGGTACATGATGCATTCATCTTGTGTTTCGGGGCAAAATTCCGGATGAATAGATGATTGTTCACAGTATGACCTTGTGTAACCAAACCATTTTTGACCGCACACATTCTTTCGATCCAACCTTGGTATCCACGGCTTGGCAAATACCATGTCCGGATCCAGAAAAATCAGCGTGTCTTCATCGTCAAAGACGCGGTTATCGAACAAATACTTGAGAGCCCCTGGCTTGTTCATGACTGGCCATTCAATTTTTCGTCTGAATGGAAATATGGGTATGTTGAACCGCCAAAACCGGTAATATGGCCAGTCAAATTGCGCGTAATTCGGGGTAAGCAAGGTCTCTCCAACTGTTGAACGAGAATGCGGTCTTTCAGGAAACCGCGAGTCGTCCGAGCACAGGCGAATGAGTCTGCCTGGCTGGCCGGAGCGCACGAACGACCAATCCAGAAGATCGGCCTGCCAATCCTGGTAGGGGCTGTTGCTCATGCTGTAAATCGTATGGATCTGCATCATTCCCCGTCATTGTTGCCGCTAAATTTCATCGCCATACAACTGTAACGCCCGCTTTGCGTGCACCAGCAGCCCTCCAATCATAAAGGCTGTTTCGAATACTGCCTGTTTGACCGGATGTAATCGGAAACCTCACCCACATTAGGGAGGACGCGTCCGTGCAAGCGGCGGCAATCGCCAGCGTCCGAGTTGTCAGGGTTCTACGGCTTTGCATATCCGGGATTTGGATATGGTCGCCGGCCGTCGCAAAAGATCGGAACATCTGGCGCGAGCCAATGCCGCTGCCGGAACCGAGCACAATTGCTGGGGGCAAGCCAACACCGGTAAAAATGCCGGGCAAGTGACCATTGAACGGGATTGAAAAATCCTGCTTTGACTGCAGTAGTCTATAGCCAACAAGTCTGTCTGACCAGCAGGGGCTAGCCGTGCAACAATTTGAGCAAGACAAGTACCTCGTCGTCCGGCAGTTGTTGCGCAAGCCTTTGCGTGAGGCTGTCTATTCGTATGCCGTGAAAAAGTCGCTGAGCGGCTCGATGAGTCTCGATGATGGACAGGTTCCCGGAACACCGAGTTACTATGGCGATATGCTTATGGAGATGCTGCTTCAGCTTTTCCGTCCGCATATGGAAAGGCTGACCGGCAAGAAACTCTATCCGACATATTCGTACTTTCGCGTCTACAAGCACGGTGATGTCTTGGAAGCTCATCTAGATCGACCGTCATGTGAGATCAGCCTTTCATTGACGCTGGGTTTTCAGGCTGCAGAACCGTGGCCGCTTGTCCTTGAAGTCGATAATCGACCCATCCCGATAAAGGCGTTGCCAGGTGACGCGATCGTGTTTCGAGGCATGGAGCTGAAACATTGGCGGGAAAGGTTTGAAGGGAGCGCGCACGCGAGCGTGTTCCTGCATTACGTTGATCAGAACGGACCTTTTTCCGAGTGGAAACATGACAAGCGAAATGCGTTCCGGGCCCAGGCAAAGCGTCTTCTGACTTCCACGGGAGGTGAAGTGTTGAGGGTCGTGAATGCAGCAACTGCAATGTTGGGCAAAGCATGAACTGGAAAAGGGCACGGGTTCTGGTCACCGGAGGGGCGAGCTTCATTGGCAGTCATCTGGTCGAAAGGCTATTGCAGGCTGGGGCGGCCAAAGTCCGGGTTGCAGACGATCTGTCCAGTGGCAAGCTGGAGAACCTCACGAAAGTCCGTTCGGAGCTGGAATTCGTCGAAGGTGACCTGCGTGACATTCAGTTTGCCCAAAAGGCGACAAACAGATGTGACGTCGTTTTTCAACTCGCAGCCGACCACGGTGGTAGAGGCTACATAAGCAGCCATCCGGCAAACTGCGCTGGCAACATGGCGCTGGACAATACAGTTTTTCGGGCGGCAGTGGAAAACAATGTGGAGAGCATACTGTTCGCCAGTTCCGCGTGCGTTTATCCCACCGACATCCAGACCGGGAAGGTATTACTAAAGGAAGACATGGTTTCCTTCGACAAGCGCGGAGGCGCGTTTGCTGATGAGGAATATGGATGGGCCAAGTTGATGGGCGAACTGTCGTTGCGCGCATACCATCGCCAATATGGCGTGAAGGCCGCTTCAGCTCGCATTTCGACAGCTTATGGCCCCCGCGAGAACGAGTCACACGCAATCATTGCCTTGATTGCGAAGGCTTTCGTCCAACAGTCTCCATTCGAAATTTGGGGTGATGGAGAGCAAACGCGTGGTTTCACATATGTCGATGACGTCGTTGAGGGTCTGATCCTTGCCTCTGAGCATATTGACGACGGCAGGGCGGTCAATGTGGGAACAGATGAGTTCATCAGCCTGAACCAGGTTGCTGACGAGATATTCAGCTGTTTGAAATGGCGCCCGCCGGGTGGCGTCAAACACCTGGTTGATAAACCCGTTGGCGTTGTGCACCGCGCACTGGACATGACTTTTGCTCGACGCACAACCGGATGGAAACCTCAGGTTTCGTTTGCCGAAGGCACCAGGCGGACGGTGCAATGGTATGTGGACAACCATGCGCGCAAAGATGTTGCTGCCCGGTTGGCCCGGCTACTCATGGAGCGCTGAATCTGCCGTATGCAGACCGGTAGAGGTGAAGAGTTTGCCACCGACGGGGAAATCTTGAATGCACTGCTCCCGAAGATCGTTGACATATGGCCTAACCGGCTCCGAATCCGCTGTAATTGAAGGGTATCCGTTCAGCAAGGACGGGTCGCAGCCGCAGAAGTTCCTGGCCTTTCAGCCAGATCTCGGCGGCTGGAACAACATCCTCATGCAATTCGAGATCATGGCAGTGATGGCCTGGATTACCGGGCGCACGCTGGTGCTGCCTCCTGCAACGCGGCTCTATTTGCTGGGCGATGAGCCACGTCTGCTGGAAGACTTCCTCGACCTGGATGCACTTCGCCGCCACTTACCTGTGTTGACGGCCAAGGAGTTTGTCGTCGATTTGAAGGGCGTTGGCGATTTAGCCTCTGACGGAGCTTTCCACGATTTCATGAAGCACCATGGGTTCATGCCACCCTGGAATGGGCTGGAAAACATTCTGCTGTTCCCGTCGGCGGCGTTGCAAATGCGACCGGAACTTCAGGCGAGGCTGGCCGGCCCGCTACAGACGCATCGCCAGCCTGTTACCTTTTCCAAGGAAGCAGAACATTGCGAGATTCTGTATTTCCCGATGATCCAGCCGCATCGAATGTTCGGAGTAGCGGAATGCTTCTTTATGTTCGGGGACGAGAAGTTAGAGCGTAGCGCTCGTCGATTGCTGCGTGACGCGATCCGCTACCGGCCAGAAATAATCGAACTGGCTGAGGCAGCGATCAACTCGTTGGTGCTCCGTGGCAAAACATATTCTGCCATGCACGTCAGAAGGGGGGACTTTCAGTATGAGAAAACGCAAATCAAAGCAGAACAGATCATCGAGAATACGCAGGCATGGCTACTTCCCCGACAACCCCTCTATGTGGCAACGGACGAGAAAGATGCGGCCTTTCTTGGCGTGTTGCGTGAGCG
This sequence comes from uncultured Alphaproteobacteria bacterium, assembly GCA_963700735.1. Taxonomy (GTDB): domain Bacteria; phylum Pseudomonadota; class Alphaproteobacteria; order Rhizobiales; family Aestuariivirgaceae; genus Anderseniella. The sequence goes on along the minus strand of CAVOYR010000003.1, from coordinate 3,931 downwards.
TTACGAGGTAATAACGTTTCATGACCTGCCTCTGGAGATCGTTGCAAATGTTCCACATCATTGGTGCGGCATCGTCGAGACACTGATCTGCGCAGCCGCTCCCGGTCGGTTCATTGGCACTCGCCTTTCCACTTTTAGCGCACGCATTGCCACACTCCGCGGGCATTTGTCGTACACCAAAGGTGGAGACTGCGAGGCGATTGATACCAATTTGTATTACACCCAGCCGCCACTCCATGAGAAGCCAAGGCAAGGCATTCTCAGCAAACTGTGGCGGAAACCGGCGGGGCGAGCCGACCCGGCTGCCGAAACACGGATACCCTGGTGGCTCAGCAAAGATCCTGCATGGGCCCGGGCATACGAAGCTTGCTGGACTGAGACGGATGTCTGAAGCCCCTCATCAACCGGCGCTTGGCCCCGGGTTTGCGGGTTTCATCCAGCGCCCGAGCCGCACTACCATGCGGACGACAAACGCATGCTTCCTCGACCGCGACCGCCAGTATTGCCAGTATGAGGTCTGGCTGAGGAAACATTACGGCAGGCGCGAGTTTCAATGACTGGTAGTATCAACCGAGTCGACGTTGAGAAGCGAACGCGGTCTACACTGCACAATATGGCAGATGTTTTCGCCAACGCTCCAGGCGCAAGACCTCTGTCTGTCGTCGGGTGCATGGTTGTTGCGGCGTTTCTGGATTTTATCAGCATTGGCCTTTTGCTGCCGCTGATGGGACATGTGGCCAGTGGAGGTGTTTCGAACTCATCCCGCATGGGAACGATGTCGTCGGGGTTTTTTGAGTGGCTGGCGTTCACTCCGTCTGCGGGCCATTTGTTGCTAGGCGTTGCGACTGCGCTGGTCTTGAAGGCCTTGATCACCCTTGGAGCGATGACTTTTGTGGCGTACTCGATTGCCGAAGTAGCAACATTGTTTCGGCGTCAATTGCTGACACGCATGATGAGCGCCCGCTGGACGTTCTTTACCGAGCATCATCCGGCGACGCTTTCGCAAGCCATATCAAGCAATTCAGGCTCTGCGGCAGAAGCATACCGTCATGCAGCTCTTGCTGTGACCGAAACAATCAAGATCGCAATCGCTCTGTTGATCGCCTGGCTGGTGTCCGGAGCCTTCTTCCTTATCTTGCTGGCCGCCATCACCTTCATTGCCATTGGCCTTTACCGCTTGGTGACTATCCGGAACCGGACATTCAAGACGCAATGGTCAATGTCCAGTGACCTCGGAGTCTCGGCGCAGGACACGTTCGCGAATTTCAAGGTCTTGAAGGGCATGGCCCGTCAACGACCAATGATGGACAGGTTGAGTCTGGCCATCGACAACATCAGAACCACACTTGTTCGCACTCACGTCACCAGATTTGCTATCGTATCGATTCAGGAAATCGTGGTTTCCATATTGATTTGTGGAGGTTTCTATCTGGGCCTCGTTCACTTTCACAGAACGTTGCCTGAGATGATTGTCCTCGCCATCATGTTCATCACGATGGCAGGAGCAATGCGAGCTCTACAGTATGCTGTGGACTCGTTCCGCGACACGTTCGGCAGCTTTGAACGCTGTCGCGAGCTGACTGCGAAGGCGGCAAATCTTGCCGAGGATGACAGTGGGACCGGCGAGCCCAATCTTGAGAAGGGCTGCATTTTTGACGACGTCAGCTTCTCCTATGGAGATACAAAGGTCCTTGAAGGTGTGAACCTGACAATACCTGCGGCCAGCATAACAGTCCTGACCGGTACTTCGGGTGCAGGAAAGACCACGACGATTGACCTGCTTGCCGGGTTCCACCGCCCACAATCTGGCAGAATCCTCGTTGATGGCAGATCGCTTGAAGAAATCTCCCTGAGTCAGTGGAGAGCCCTGATTGGTTACGTGCCGCAGGAACTGGTGCTTCTGGACAGCTCAATCATGGAGAATGTCACGCTCGGGGATCCTGCAATTCCGGCGCAGGATGTTTGGGACGCTTTGGGACTTGCCGGATTAGCTGAATTCGTCCGCAGTTTGCCGGACGGTCTCGACAGCAAGGTCGGGACCATGGGCCTTAAGCTTTCCGGAGGTCAGCGGCAGCGCCTGTCGCTGGCTCGGGCGCTAGTGCTTCGCCCGAAGCTTATCATTCTTGATGAGGTCACCAGTGCGCTGGATGCTGAAACGGAAGCCGCCATTTGCGACAACATCGTAGGACTGTCTGGCGTGCATACTATCATAGCGATCACACATCGCCCGCGCTGGCTCGCCATTGCCAGTCGTGTCTATCGTTTCGAAAAGGGGCAGGTGATCGAACAGTCTGTCACTGACAGCGAATTTGCCGTTACCCTTCGGCAATAGCAGGCGGCATACAGTCACCTATATTGGTTTCGCACCCGGCCAAGCCTGTTCCGCCTGAACCAGGTTCTGTTCGATATCCGCATAACGTGTCGTGGCTTTGTAATTTGCCAGCTCGGCTTCATAAGCTGCACGCCGTACCGGATCGCGAAGTGGGTCCTTGACGGTCCACCTGATACAGGCGGCCGTCACTTCATGCCGCAAGCTTCCCAGCAAATCGGCCCACGTCCACTGCGAAGATAACCAGTCTGACCAGGGAGTCTCTCGAAAGAACTCCTCGTACAGCCGATATGCGTCGCGGTGTTCAAACAGTCGCTTAAACTTGCGGAATCGCTTCCATGGTTTGTTCGGACCCGCATAGTGCATGATCCTGGGCAATGGTTTACCTCTGGCAAATGTTTCAGGCCGGGTATTCCATGTTGGAGAAATGTCCAGGATGTCACCATCTAGTACGGCGTTCAACCCATCTTCATCCAGCAGGTGGCAGAGTTCGGGGTTTGCCTTGATGAATTCGATGGTTCGCTCGCCGATCCGGTCGGCGCACCACGTCTGCGGATCAATGACCATCACGCCCGAGTTAGAGCGGATTCCGTTCATTCTGGGTCGTATCCACACGAACTGAAGTAGTTGGCGCATTCGTCAGGCTGGAAGATGTCAACGAGCTTGCCGATAAGGTCCCAGAGGCCCGCAACCGTTCGCTCACCAGCCTTGCGCAGCATGGCCTTGAGGCGGGCAAAGGCTTTCTCGATTGGGTTGAAGTCGGGACTGTAGGGCGGAAGGAACACCAAGGTAGCGCCCACCGCCTCTATAAGTTCACGCACCGATGTACGCTTGTGGCTCGACAAGTTATCCATGATGACGATGTCGCCGCGGCGCAATTCCGGCACCAGGATCTGGCGAACATAGGCCTCGAACCAGTCGCCGTTTATCGGCCCGTCAAGCACCATCGGCGCCACCATGCCGGTGGTTCTCAACCCCGCAATCAGCGTGGTGGTCTTCCGGTGGCCGTGCGGGAAGCCCATCCGCAACCGCTCACCCTTGCGACAACGGCCGTGGCTGCGGGTCATGTTGGTGGCCGTCCAGGTCTCGTCAATGAACAGCAATCGCTCGGGATCAAGGTCAAGCTGGCCATCGAACCAGGCTCGACGCTGTCTCAGGATGTCGGGGCGATCCTGCTCGATCGCGTGACCAGTCTTTTTTTGCGCGTAATGCCGTGGCGCGCGAAGAAGCGATGCAGCGATGTTCTTGATACCGTCAAGCCGACTTCCTTCAATGCAGCCTGCAGTTCATCCAGCGTGATGTCCTTGCGCGCTTCCCAGATGGACAGAATCTCATCGCGCCGCTGCTCGACACGCTGGGAGCGCATGTCGCCACCCTGGGGCTTGGGTGCAAAACTGCCCGTATCACGTCGTTGAGCAACCCACCGGATCGCTGTCGACGGCGCCACACCAAAGCGTGCTGCCGCAGCCCGGCAACTCATCCCCTCATCAACAGCCGCAAGAACCCGGCTGCGCAAATCCATCGAAAGTGGCTGACCCATTCATGCTGGCCTCCATTTCCAGCCAGCATGCTGAATCAGATTCGCGCAGCCAAGGGAATCTG
>CAVOYR010000002.1:0-211005 GCA_963700735.1 uncultured Alphaproteobacteria bacterium | reverse complement strand
TGTGCCAGGAGCGGTCGATCTCGCAAGGCTGGTCCACTAGGGTAAGTTGGCATGCCAGCCAGCCCCGGCCATCTTTCCCGCATGCAGAAGCGCATCTAGCAGGCCGTTCAATCCGGGCTTTGCTGTTTCTCCCTGGCGGCAGATGGCATACCAGGCCACTTGCAGGCCAGCTTCCCCAAGCGGAATGCAGACGACATTGCCCGCAGGTTGCTGCTGGGCCATCGCCCATCTTCCCAGAATGCTGAGGCCTGCCCCGTTCGCCACCATTTCGCACGCAAGTTGGGAACTGCCAACCGATACCACCAAGCCCGGGGCGATGCCTGCAGGCGCGAAGAAGTGCTCTACTTCGAGGCCGCGTTCAGCAATGCCGGAATAGGTGATCAGAACCTCTGGCTGGAAATCCTCTGGCGTCAGGAACGCCCGTTCTGCGAGAGGATGATCTGCGGGAACCACAGCTACCAGTTCATCGTCGAAGAGGTGATGCCGCTCCAGTCCCTGGCGCATGAAGCTGCCCATGGAAAGCGAGAGATCGACGACACCCCTGTGCAGTTCATCGAGCGGCAGGTTGCCGGTGCTGTATGAGACTTCGACGAGCATGTCCGGTGCGCCGGTCATAAACTCAGCAAGTACGGGCGCCAGCCAGCGGTCCAGTGTGTAGCCTCGCGTCTCCAGCCGCACGGTCTCCAGGACCGACTTGTTGGCGTCATTGATGAAGGCCTCGGCGCGATGCAGTTCATCGAGGATGAGCTTGGCCGCATTGAGCAAGGTCAAGCCGCTCTGCGTGAATGACAGCCGGTTGTTGATGCGGTTGAAGCACCTCGTCTGGCACAGCCGTTCGATCTCGCTCAAGCGGCTGCTGAAGGCAGGCTGACTTATGCCAAGCAACTCTGCCGCCGCAGACAGCGTCCTTGCCTGTTCAAGCGCGACAAGGGCCTGCAGTTGCTTGATCGACAGGCGATGGATCAGCCGGGTTTGCATCAGGTGTCACTCCAGGGCCTGCGTGGGGCGGAGGCAGGGAACAGGCAGCACAGGCGAGACTGCACTAATCTCCACCATCCAGATAATCGATGAAAAACTCAAGATTTATCAAATTGTCTGCAGTGCCATCTGGCGGATAGCTTTTCTCGGCAGGGAAGCCTTGAATCGTGTAATCAACTCTGGCCTGGAGCGAACCATGCAGATCGTCTGCGCTGAACTTCAACCTCACGGATTGAACCTGGAGACGAATGACGGAGAGGCTCTGTACGTCAATTACATCTGGCTTCGCGACAATTGCCCGAGCTCCTGGGATGAGGTCACGCGGGACCGCAGCTTCGACATCACGGCCATACCTCCGGACCTCAAGGCAACAGCGGTCGGCTTCGATGGCACAGACATGATCGTGACGTGGGATGGAGATGGAAAGCAGAGCCGGTATGATGTGGACTGGCTCATCAAGTGGCTGCGCAATCCCGGCCACGCAGACCCTGCGAGTCTGTTTCCTCGCGCCTGGCGTGCCGAAAAGACCGGACACGTCGCCGAGTTTTCCTTAGACGATATTCTTGGCGACTGGGCAACGCGCTGCGCCTACTTCGAAACCCTGATCCGCGACGGTCTGGCTCTGATCAACGACGTGCCTGAAGACAATGGCTCGATCACCCGGATCGTCGAGGTGGCAGGGATCGTACGCGGTGGCTTCTCCGGGCTTTACTTCAATGTGCGCGCCTATCCGAAGCCACAGGGCGCGGCCTACACGGCCAATGCGCTTGAGCCGCACACCGACAACCCGTGTGAGGAATATCCGCCGAGCATTCAGTACCTGCATTGCCTGCGCAACGAGGCGCGCGGTGGCGAAAGCACCTTTGCCGATGCCGTGGCCGTGGCGGCCGATCTGAAGGCGAGCGATCCGGAGGCTTTCGAACTGCTTGCGACATACGACGTGCCGTTCCGGTTCAGTCACGACGGACTGGACATGCGGGCACGCCAGAAGGTGATCATGACCGATGCAAGAGGCGAGGTAACAGGGGTGACTGTTAGCCAGCACATGGCCGACATATTCGACATGGACCAGCGCGTGCTCGATCGATACTACCCCGCCTTCCACCGTTTTCTGACCATGCTGCGTGCGCCAGAATATGAGGCGCACCTGACGCTCAAGTTCGGGCAGTGCGTGGTGTTCGACAACCAGCGCATCGTGCATGGCCGCCGGGCGTTCGACCCAACGAGTGGAACGCGCATTCTGAGAGGCTGCTATTCGGACCGCGGTGAGATGCGTTCCCGCTACCGGGTGCTCTTACGCGATGGCGAGATCAGGGACGTAAAGGTCCAGGGGGCTGACTGATGCGCAAGCTGTGGGACAGAGAGAGGCCTTGCCACGACCGCAACGGTATGAGTGACGAGGAGTGGGCGCTGCGCGTCGATCTGGCCGCCGCGTTCCGGCTTGCCCATCGGATGGGCTGGACCGAATTCGTCGGCAACCATTTTTCAGCGCACGTGCCGGGAACGGCGAGCAAGTTCCTTATGAACCCGTTCTGGATGCACTTTGGCGAGATCCGCGCGAGCGACCTGATGTTGCTCGACTGGACCGAAGAAGACCGGATGGACAAGCCCGAACCGCCCGACCTGTCCGGCTGGTGCATTCACAGCCGCATCCATGCGGCCAATCCGGCGGCCAGGGTGGTGCTGCACATACATCCTCCTTATGCGACGGCGCTTGCGGGGTTGAAGGATCCCGCCCTGAAGCCGGTAGACCAGGTTACGGCCCGCTTCGTTGACCGGGTTGCCTATGATTCCGGCTTTGAGGACGTGGCGATCACCACTGATGAAGGCGACCGGCTGGCGGCGCTGATCGGTGACAAGCCCATCCTGATGATGGGCAACCACGGCGTCACGGCCTGCGGGGCGACGGTGCATGAAGCATTCGAAGAGCTCTACCTGTTCGAGCGCGCCTGCCGCACGATGGTGCTGGCCTACAGCACAAGGCAGGCACTCAACGTGCTCTCGCACAATGTGGCGCACCAGGTCTCGCGCGGCTGGGACGGGTGTCTGGACATGTCCAGGTTCCATTTCCACCAGTTACGCTGGCAGCTGGACCGCGACTGTCCTGACTATGCTTCGTGAAGCGTAATCACATTCCGATCACGTATTGGATGTCCGCAGTGGGTCAAAAGCAGAAGTTTTCCGTTCCCACTCAGAATGTCTGAAGGACCGCCGAAAGCGGACTAGCAAGAACGCCCCCTAATACCCCGACCTCTAAATCCACAAAGAGGCAGCCACCGCAGCTCCACCGTACCCCAGGGGGTGGGGGCCGATGGGTCCCCTGACGTATTAAATCACCGATTTCTGTCTCATGGACCTGAGCAACGTCGCTGACTAGCCATTTGGAGGCGCACTTACACATCATTCGCGGTGAGTGATCGCGGGTGCTCGATGCCAACTCAACGAAGAGGATCAACCTTCGCTAGCTCGCGTCTGAGCGTTTCAATCGAAGCACCTGTTCCGTAGCCTGCAGCGTTCCGGTTGCTCTCTACATGTCCCATGAGCTGGTACTGAATGCTAGGGGACAGGCGAGCGTTTCGACATGCATCAGCAAAATTGTGCCTGAGTGAGTAAAGCGTCTTGCGTTGGTCGGTAATGTGCAGGTGCTGTCGGAGGAGCCTAGTGAACCGGGAGCTAAGCGCCTCTGCCTTTCGGTCTCCAATTGTCTCAAAGCTCTTGAACACGAGTTTGCCACCTGATTTTGCAAACTTCTCGAAATCGGCAATTGCCGGGTGAATTGGTATGTCCCGGACTGAAGCTTCATTCTTGATCTGCTTGCCGTTATGGTCGTTGATGGAGATGACGCCATCCTGGACATCACAGGGACGCAACTGAGCAATCTCCATCGGACGAGCCCCTGTGTACAGCAGGACACGCAACATCATCAGCAAGTCTCTGTCGCGCCCGCGTTTTGACCATGCTGCTTGAGCAGCCATCAAAACAGCCTTCAGCTCTTGTGTGTTGAAGGGACGTCGCCCTTTCTTGTCTGAGGATCTGGTATCACGAGGAGCTGATACGTCTTCGGCGGGATTGATTTTGATGAGGCGTCGCTCGCGCTTTGCCCATCTAAACAGTGCCTTCAGTACGTCTAGGTACTTCTGGACAGTTGTTGCGGATATGCCTGTTTTGATTAAGCCATCACGAAATGCCTCGATGTGCTCGCGAGTGATCTGATCAATTGGCAAATCGCCCACAGTGGAAACGAAGCGATTCAGCTTCTCTAAGTGTTTTCGCCACGTGTGCTTACGGTGGCCAATATGCCGATGCCAGTCATCTGCTACCGCTAGCAGTTTGTTTTGTTCAGGAGCCAGATCAACAATCATGGCTTCGATTTTGTGCTTCTCTCCCAACCACTCGTAGTACTCCTGCCTATCTGTCGGAGGAGCTACGCCTGCGCCAAATTCGCCTTCATACCCGTATTCGAGAAAGGCTTTCTGCACGACCCGTGGATCAGGCCGGACGCCAAGTTATTTCATCTTTGGTGCGGCGGCTGCGCTCTAGCAGATGCAATTGCCTGTACAACTCGAGTTCATCCTCATCGGTGAGCTCGGTGCTTTGAAACCAGCGGTAAATGGACTTTTCTTGATCATCAAACGTCTGCTGGATTTCTTGGTAGCGCTGTTTGGCGACCTGGTCCGGGCCTTTGATCTCGAGTTCAGCAAGAAGTTCGTCATGCTGGACGGCCAAGGCCCTCGCTTTGACCTCTGCCTCGGTGCGAGACGAAGTCTTCAAGCTCTGTTTCCATTCACGCTGACCGAGCAGGTGTCTCCAAGCGGCTGGAACAGCACGGCGATAGTGAAAATGACCCGCTCTTTTGATCAGATATGTCGACAAATTTCGCGCCTCTCAATGTACCAAAAATCGCACATTCAATGTACCAAATCGGTTCCTGAAAAGCGCCTAAAACCAGAAAATATATTTAACAACAGATGGTTATGGAAAACGCAGATTCTGATCTGTGGGGTTCGAGTCCCTCTCCCGCTACCAAACATCTCAATAAGTTAGGTGAATTCACGACGAAGCGACTACGCCTCAGGTAACATCTGAGGTTGGAGGTGGAAAGTCGCGAGTGCACATCGGCGAACATCAGCGTGGCGAACATCAGCGTTATGGCAGTTATACGAGCCATTTAAGCGCGAAGACAGGTGCAAAATAGTTCAACTGAATCAGTAGCTGACGGATTGGTTGGGCCGTGCGATCTCGTCACCGCCTCAACGGTGAACATGACGCGGACCTTGATCGGGTTGCTGGCGGGTCTGATTTGCATTCGTGCTCGTCAATGCATGGACTCAATGGACACGGCAGTTTGCTGCCTGAATGGCAGGACAGGCCAGAGTCGGCCTTCATACGCAGGCGCAGCGAGAACCCGGTTTCCGTGCCAAGCTGTCGATGCCGCTCCCGGCCCATAGCTGGACACCCGCAAAAACCTGTCTGGATTCTGGATTTTGTGATTCACTTGTCCTGTCGTGATTTGGAGGCAGGGCGATGGAACATCGGTCGTTTTTCGGACTTTCGGAACACCTTGAGCGGCTGAGTTAGAACGGCGATCCGCTGGAGGTTCTGGAGAAGACAGTGGATTTCGAACATTTCCGGGGCTGGCTTGTCGAAGGCCTTGGATATGGCGATGGCGCCAGGGGTGGTCGGCCTCCGTTCGACCCGGTTTCGATGTTCAAGGCATTGATCCTGCAGGCGCAGCACAATCTGAGCGACGCGAAGATGGAGTTCATGATCCGCGACCGGCTGTCCTGGATGCGGTTCCTGCGCCTTGATCTTGGCGGTCCGACGCCGGACGAGAACACCATCCGGCTGTTCCGCAACAAGCTCACCGAGACCGGCACGCTGAAGCGGGTGATGAAAGCCTTCGACTGGCAATTGCAGAAGAAGGGCTACATCCCGATGTCGGGCCAGATCGTTGATGCCTCCCTGGTGCCGGCGCCGAAGCAGCGCAACAGCGATGCCGAAAAGGCGGCGATCAAGGACGGAAAGGCAGCATCGGGGATCTGGCCGGACGAGCCGAACAAGGCGGCACAGAAGGACACTGACGCACGCTGGACGCTGAAGGTCGGCGGCAAGATCCGCTATCGGCCGGATGGAACACCCCTGCCGCAGATCGCCCTGCCGGTGTTCGGTTACAAGTCGCACATTGTGATCGACCGGCGGTTCGGGTTCATCCGGGCATGTGCTGTCACCTCGGCCTCGCATGCCGACGGTCGCATGTTACCGAAACTGGTGACGACAAAGAACACCTCGTCTGAGGTCTGGGCCGACAGCGCCTACCGGTCGCAGAAGAACGAGAAATGGCTGGCGTCGAAGATGCTGGTCAGCCGGATCCACCGCCGCAAGCCGGCAGGACGCCCGATGCCGAAGCACATCGCACGGGCCAATGCCGGCAAGTCATCGATCCGTGCGGCGGTCGAGCATGTCTTTGCGCACCAGAAGAACCGCTTCGGGTTGTTTATCCGCACCATTGGTCTTGCCCGCGCCGAGGCGAAGCTGATCCTGGCCAATATCGCCTACAACTTCGACCGCCTCATCTTCCATGAGCGGGCCTGCGCCACAGGATGAGTTTGTCCGCAAGTGCGAAAATCGACGCTGAGAACACCCCAGGGCATCGCTTCCGGGGCCATAAACACCATCAAGACCGCAGAAAGGCATCAATCAACCGAACTTGTGACGCCGCCGCGTCGAAAATCACCGGTTAATGCGGGTGTCCAGCTGGCCATCCAGGCCGTGCTGAGCGGCCAGATGGACATCGGCTTCGGCACACCCTACGCAGCGATGCAGAAGTCGAAGGCTCCAATCCGCATCATCTTCCAGCTGTCGAAGCTGAAGTTTTTCCCGGTTACCTCCAAGAAGTACTCCGACCTGAAGGATCTCGACGGCCAGCCGATCATGCTGCACTCGCGCGGCGGCGGCACCAACTCGATTGCCAACGTGATTGAGGAGAAGGTCGGCATCAAGTTTGGAGACCGTGTTTACGTTTCCGGATCGTCCAATCGTGTTGCTGCTCTGATGGCCGGCCAGACCGACGCCACCATTATCGACTTGTCCAACAAGAACAAGATGATGAAGGTTGCCGGCGACAAGTTCAATGTTCTGCCCATGTTCGACGTTGACGCCAGCGACGAGGCCCTGTTCGCCAATCTTGACTGGATCAAGGCCAATGAGGCCGACGTGAACATCTTCGTGAATGCGCTGGTGAGCGTCTATCGCGACATGGCAGCAGACCCGACCATCATAAGCAAGGAAACCGATCCGAACGGTCCTATCGGCCAGCTGCCGAAAGAAGTCCTGGACGGTATTGATGGCTTCTACAAGGACGCTGTTGAAGGCGGTCTGTACGACATCAACGGCGGCGGCGAAAAGGCTGCAAAGGCTGACATGGACTGGTATTCGCGTGCCGGCCAGCTGACCGGCGACCCGGCCTCGCTCAACATCGAGGACTTTTGGTACCTGAAGCCGCTTCAGGGATCCCAGTAAGCCTCCATTACCTTGGTGCCCCGCCCGGACTTCCGGGCGGGGATCACCATCCACTTCCAGATCAAACGAGCCATTTTCCGCCGTGGAGCACACGTCCATGCAATACCGGCCCCTACTGCTCAAGGTGCTCTCGGCCGCGCTGGTGTTCGGCGCGTGGGAGATCGCGGGCCGCATTCCGGTAAGCTACGCCTTTCCGACCTTTCTCGAATCCATGCAGTCGCTGTTGGCGATGGCGCTGGATGGCAGCCTGTTCAAGGCATATGCTGAAACCTTGCGACCGTTGATCGTCGGCGTATCAATCTCCGCCGTTTTCGGCATCGCCCTAGGACTATGGATCGGTCTCAGCGAAAAGTTTGACTGGCTGTTCTCACCCATCTTCATTGTGATGCAGACCGCGCCGCTGGCCGCACTCATTCCACTGCTTGTCATGGCCTACGGTGTCGGGCTGACGTCCAAAGTCTTCGTCGTGTGCATCATGGCAATGCCGGTAATCGTGCTCAACACCGCCGGCGCGGTGCGCAATACCCCGTTTTCCATGAAGGAAATGGCGCGCTCCTTTCTCGCCACCGAGCGCGACGTCATTCTCAAGGTCATCATTCCGGCCGCCTCGCCGCTGATCTTTTCCGGGCTCCGGCTGGGCATTTCGGCGGGCTTCATCGGCGCCATCCTGTCCGAGCTCAAGATCACCCCGACCGGCGTCGGCGACATCATCACCTACAGCCGGTCCATTGCCGACTACCCGGCCATGTATGCCGCAATCTTCTCAATCATCCTGCTCGCCGTCCTGTTTCTGAATGTACTGGAAAAGGTCGAGCTTCGCCTGTTCAAGGGGAATAACCGTGGCTATGCCTCAGACTAAGAAGAAGCCTGTTCGCCTGCAGGAAGCGCACAGCACCGACAACGCCGTAAGCGTTCGCAACGTGTCCAAGTCCTATGGAGACGTGGAGGCCCTGCGCAACCTGACGCTCGACTTCCCGCGCGGCCAGCTGACCTCGCTGCTGGGGCCCTCCGGGTGCGGCAAGACCACTTTGCTCAAGATCATCGCCGGCCTCCTTGAGGCTGACTCCGGTGAGATTTTGGTGGATGGCAAGACCGTCACCGGGCCGGGGCCCGACCGCTCCTTCGTGTTCCAGGACTTTGCCCTGCTGCCGTGGGCAACAGTGTTACGCAACGTGGCCTTCGGACTGGAGCTGCGCGGCGTGGCCAAGGCAGAACGCGAAGCGACCGCAAGCCGGTTCATCAGGGACGTGGGCCTTTCCGGCTTCGAGAACAGCTATCCGCACGAACTGTCCGGCGGCATGCGCCAGCGCGTTGGACTTGCGCGGGCACTGTCGGTTGATGCTGACGTGATCCTGATGGATGAACCGTTCTCGGCGGTCGACGAGCAGACCCGCCGCAAGTTCCAGGAAGACCTGCTGTCGCTGGTCCAGAACGAGAGCAAGACGTTCATCTTCGTCACGCACTCGATCGAAGAAGCGGTCTATGTTTCCGACCAGATCGCCATCCTTCTGCCGCGGCCGAGCCGGGTATCGGAGATCATCCGGCCGGGCAGCTTCCGCCAGAAGAGCGTGGAGAATATCCGCCGCGACAGCGAATACCTGGATATCGTCGACCGGATCTGGGCCTCGCTGCGCAGTTACGTGGAATAGGAGCGCCAGGCCCATGTACCTGTTCGGATACAAGCTGCCGGGAATGTCGTCACTGCTGGTGTGGGGCGCCTTGTGGGAAATCATCGGCCAGCTCGACATCACGTTCTTCGTGCCGCCGCTGTCCAAAGTGATCGTGACGCTTTTCAGTATCATCGGCACGACGGCATTTTTGTCCGCCCTGGGTGACACCGCCTACGCCTTTCTCATGGGAGTCTTTTTTGCCGTGGTGATCGGGGTGCCTGTCGGCATCTTCATGGGCAAAAGCAGACTGCTGGACGAGTTGCTGCTGCCGTGGGTCAACATTTTCCTGTCAGCTCCCCTGACTGCGCTGGTGCCGGTGCTGATGGTTCTGTTCGGCTTCGGCGTCACCACCATCATCATTACGACCACGCTGTTTGCGATCTGGATCATCATCCTCAATTCGCGCGCCGGGGTGATGCAGATGAACCGGTCGCTGATCGAGATGGCCCGATGCTTCGGCGCATCACCCCTGGAAGCCTTTACCAAGATCTATTTCTGGGCAGCCCTGCCGGAAATTCTCGGTGGCATCCGCATTGGCGTCATTCGTGCTGTGAAGGGCGTCATCATTGGCCAGCTGCTCGTTTCGATTGTCGGCTTCGGCGCTCTGTTCGAGCTGTACTCCAGCAACTTCCTGATGTCGCACTTCTGGGCCGTGCTGGTGGTGCTGTTCGCGCTTGCCTTCACCATCTCCGAGTTGCTCGCCTGGCTGGAACGCCAGGTTGCATTCTACGCAGCCAAACGCTGAGGTAGAGACCCCCTTTCTCATCCTGAAACATTGCAACAGCCAGAAAAACAAGAGGAGTTCCATTAAATGGAATATGCCATCAAGCCACCGGCCCAGGCCTACCTGCCCATACGCGGTTCAAAGGCCGTGTTTCCGATCCACCGCATCTATTGCGTCGGGCGCAACTATGCCGCTCATGCCATCGAGATGGGCGGTGACCCGGACCGTGAGCCGCCGTTCTTCTTCCAGAAAAACCCGGACAACGTGGTCCTCAACGGCGAAGATTTCCCGTACCCCGACAAGTCGAGCGACGTTCACTTCGAAATCGAGATGCTGGTGGCACTGCACAAGGGCGGGCGCAACATTCCACTCGACAAGGCGATGGAGTGCGTTTGGGGCTATGGCGTCGGTCTCGACATGACGCGGCGCGACCTGCAGGGAGAATGCAAGAAGATGGGCCGGCCATGGGAAATCGGCAAGGCATTCGAGCAGTCGGCGCCGTGCTCGGATCTGGTGCCGGCCTCCGAGATCGGCCACCCCGATGCCGGTGCCATATGGCTCGACGTGAACGGCAAGCGCCGCCAGGAGGGCGACCTGAACCAGCTGATCTGGAAGGTGCCGGAAATGATCTCCTACCTGTCCGGTCTGTTCGAACTGGCGCCGGGCGACGTCATCATGTCGGGGACGCCTGCAGGCGTCGGCGCCATCAACAAGGGCGACGTCATGCATGGCCACGTCGAAGGCGTTGGTGATCTGCATTGCAAGGTGATTTGACACAGCATCATCCGTCGTCCCTTCGCCTGGAGCAACAACCGTTCACCTTGGACGGCTAAAGCTGCTCTGGCACCTTGAAATCGAGCATCTTTATCCGATCAGATGATTCAGTCTGATCGGATGATGCTCCAGTACACGCCGGGACCAACCAACATACCCAACCCGGTGACGGGCTTGCCCGCACACTCTGGAGCACTCAAACAAGCAGATTGACTGCCAATGAGTCTCCCCCGTTCAGCCTCGTCAGTGTCTCATCCTTTTGGGAACGATTTCCTGATGAACCCCGGCACGACGACGTTCACGCTGGTGTTCTCGTCACGGTGCTTGCCACCCGCTTCGGCTGCGAACCACGCAGCACCTGCACCGATTGCGGCGGCTGCTGCCGTGCCAAAAGCGAGTATGACCGAACCGTTGTGGGCAAACCTCGCGACTGTTTCCGCAACATCTCCGGCTGATGCGCTGGCTGCACCGATGGACGAGGCCATGGTCACGATGGTGGACGCCAGAAGGGCAAGAATTGACCCGATCGCCCATACACCGAGGCCATGAATCCCGTCGCGGAATTCACGTTCGCCGGGGTCTGCACCCAAGACGGGCATGCGCATCCGGCCGGCAATGTACCCGCCCGCAGATGACGCGCCGATTGCGGTCAGAACCAGCCACAACCCGGCTACCACCACATTCCACGATGGCGTGGTTTCATTGACCATGGTTTCGCCCAGGCCAAGGCCCACGCCCGCTCCAAACTGCGTCAACGCGAGAGAGATCGCCACGGCAACAGCTGACCCGGCCCAAACTGGCGACCAGTCGAAATATGACGTGTGAGCGTGTCCAACCTGTTCCTGATCTGCGGCCATCGCGATCACCGCAGGCCGAGAAGTGAAAGGACAAACAGTACGACGACTATCAGCCCGACGATGTAGATGATGCTGTTCATGGCAATCGCTCCTTCAAATGGTTGTGAATACCTTGGGTAACGGTGGGGCGGTCGTTTCGTTCCCGCAAATGCGCACGCACGTGCCGTGCCTGACGGGCGGTCAGCCTATCGCCGGCACTGTTCGCGCAGCATGGATTGCGCAGACACCCGCCGTCAGGAGTCCGCCGCTGCGCGCTGGACATCGCGCTGGCGTTGCCGGTCTGCGCGCAGCATGAACACGCCTGCGCACACGACGCCCACGGTGACGATGCCGACGATGATGGTGGCAAGGGCGTTGATGTCCGGCGTGACGCCCAGCTTGACCTTCGAGAAGATCAGCATCGGCAAGGTGGTGCCGCCTGGTCCTGACGTGAAGCTGGCGATGACGAGGTCGTCAAGCGACAGCGTGAACGCCAGCAGCCAGCCCGAGATCATCGCAGGGGCAATGATCGGCAAGGTGATATCCCACAACACCCGCAGCGGGGTGGAGCCGAGGTCCATTGCGGCTTCTTCAACGGCATCGTCCATCGACAGCAGCCGCGACTGCACGATGATTGCCACGTAGGCCATCGAGAAGGTGATGTGGGCCAGCGTGACCGTGTTGGCCCCGCGCCCGGCTGGCCAACCCGTCAGCGCTTCAAGGCTGACGAACAGCATCAGCAGCGACAGGCCGGTGATGACGTCGGGCATGATCAGCGGGGCGGAGATCATGCCGGAAAACAGCGTGCGCCCCTTGAAGCGGCCGAACCGCGCCAGCGCCAGCCCGGCAAGCGTGCCCAGTACGGTGGCAACGGTTGCTGATACCACGGCAATCCGCAGCGACAGCCAGGCTGCATCCATCACCTGGTCGTTCTGCAGCAGCTTGCCGTACCATTCGGTCGAAAAGCCACCCCAGACGGTTGCCAGCCGCGAGGCGTTGAACGAGTAGGCCATCATGATGAGGATCGGCACATACAGGAAGGCAAAGCCGAAACACAGCACTGACAGAATGAAGACCGAGCGGCTCTGCATCACTCAACTCCTTCTGCGCGGGCGTTGTAGTGATTGAAGATCATGATCGGCACGACCAGCAGGAACAGCAGCACCACTGCCACCGCACAGGCCACCGGCCAGTCACGGTTGAGGAAAAATTCGTCGAACAGTACCCGGCCAATCATCGGGTTGTCAGCGCGTCCAAGCAGGGCCGGGATGACGTACTCGCCGGTCGCCGGAATGAACACCAGCATCGAGCCGGCCACGATGCCTGGCAGCGACAGCGGCAGCGTGACATCGATGAAGGTGCGGACCGGCCTGGAGCCGAGGTCCATCGCTGCTTCGGTCAGAGAGTTGTCGAGGCGTTCCAGGTTCGCATAGAGCGGCAGTATCATGAACGGCAGGTAGGAATACACGATGCCGATATAGACCGCGAATTCGGTGTTCATCATCTGGATCGGCTCATTGATGATGCCCAAGGCGATCAGTACGTTGTTGATGGTGCCGTAGTTGCCCAGCAGGCCGATCCAGGCATAGATGCGCAACAGGAACGAGGTCCAGAACGGCAGGATGACCAGTAGCAGCAGGATGTTGCGGGTGGTGCCGGACGACCGGGCAATGCCGTATGCCATCGGATAGCCGAGCAGCAGGCAGAACACCGTGGAAATGGCTGCAACCTTTACCGAGTTCAGGTAGCCCGAATAGTACAGGCTGTCGTTCACCAGGTAGCCGAAATTGGTCTGGAAGTTCTCGACGAAGGCGGACCAGCTCGCCGGCATGGTGAAAGGCGGAATGGAATAGGCCGACGCCGATACCGAGATGATCGCGACGATGAAGAATGGTGCGAGGAAAAACACCAGCAGCCAGAAATAGGGCAGCCCGCCGGTCAGCAGCTTCCAGCCGCCTGTGTTGAGCCAGCCGGAAAACCCGCTGCGGCGGAACGTGACCGGGGCGCTCGTGGTTGTATCCGTCATGGCTTGTCTTCCGCAGGAAGCACGATCACCGACCGGGGTTGCCAGCTCAGCCAGACGTTGTCTTCCCAGTCGACCAGCCGGTCGCCTTCGCCCAGGCGTTCGTCATTGACCTTGCTCACCCGCATCAGCTCGCCACTTGGCAGCTTGACCCGGTAGAGCGAGTCCTTGCCGAAATAGCCCAGGTCAAGCACCTTGCCCTGGGTGGCGTTGATTGCGGTCGAGCGTGGCTTGGTCCGGCTGATGATAACCTTTTCCGGGCGGATCGCTACCGATACCCGCTCGCCCTGCTTGACGCCGAGCGTGGTCTCGGTCTCAAAATCGCACCCGGCCTCGGGCGCCTCGATACGCGCCTTGCCAGACTTGATGCTGGCGACAGTGCCGTCGAACAGGTTGATCGATCCCACGAAATCGGCGGTGAAGCGCGAGTTTGGAAACTCGTAAACGTCAGTGGGCACGCCCACCTGGCGGATAACGCCGCGATCCATGATGGCGATGCGGCTGGCCAGCGTCATGGCCTCTTCCTGGTCGTGCGTCACCACGATGAAGGTGATGCCCAGCCGGTCCTGGATGTTCATCAGCTCGAACTGGGTCTGTTCGCGCAGCTTCTTGTCGAGCGCGCCGAGCGGCTCATCGAGCAGCAGCACCTTGGGGCTCTTGGCAAGTGCGCGCGCCAGCGCCACACGCTGGCGCTGGCCGCCGGACAACTGGTGCGGCTTCCGGGTGGCAAACTGGCTGAGCTGCACCATGTCCAGCAATTCGCTGACCCGGTCCTTGCGCTCGGCGTCGGTCATGTTCTCGTGCTTCAGACCATAGCCGACGTTCTTCTGCACGTTCATGTGCGGGAACAATGCGTAGGACTGGAACATCATGTTCACCGGCCGGCTGAACGCCGGCACGCGCGACATGTCCTGGCCGTCGATGACGATGCGGCCACTGGTCGGTGATTTAAATCCTGCGAGCATGCGCAGCAGCGTGGTCTTTCCGCACCCCGATCCGCCCAACAGCGCGAAAAGTTCCCCACGGCTGATGTCGAGTGAAACATTGTCGACGGCAATGAAGTCGCCGAATTTCTTGGTGACGTTTTCAATCCGGATGAACCCCTGTCCAGCCGGAGTGCTCGCGTTGGTTGTCATGAGATCGTCGCTCCACCCCAATCAGCAAAAAGCCCGCAAGGTAAGTGAATACCTTGCGGGCCGGTCACGCAATCATCTTTGCGCGTGCGTCATGAGCCGGTCTTGATCTTGGTCCACGCGCGGGTCAGTTCACGCTGGGCCTTCGGCGACAGCGACTTGGAGGTCCACAACCGCGACTTTATCTCGTCGTTGGGATAGACAGCCGGGTCGTCGAGGATCTCCTTCTTCACGAACTCGTTCGCCTTGGTGTTGGCGTTTGCGTAGTAGGTGAAGTTGGTGGCGCCCGCGATCACCTTCGGGTCGAGCATGAAGTTCAGGAACTTGTGGGCGTTCTCGGCATTCTTGGCATCGGCCGGAATGGTCCACACGTCGAACCAGGCAGGTGATCCGGTTGCCGGCACGTGATACTCGAGGTTGATCTCGACACCTGCTTCGGAGGCACGGGTGCTGGCGGTGGCATAATCGCCCGACCAGTTGTTGATCACGCACAGTTCCTTGTTGGGAATGGCGTTGAGGTAGTTCGAGGCATCGAACGTCTTGATGTACTGGCGAACCGGCTTGAAGGCCTCGACCACCAGTTCATAGTCTGCGGGGTCTTCCGAGTTGGGGTCCTTGCCGAGGTAGGACAGCACCATCGGGATGACATCGCGCGGGCTTTCGAGCACGGATACGCCACAGTCGGCGACCTTCGCTGCCAGTTCGGGCTTCATCAGGATGTCCATGGTGTTCATCGGCGCGTTGTCGCCGAGACGTTCCTTCACCATGTCCGTGTTGTAGGTGATGCCGGTGGTGCCCCACATGTAGATGACACCATACTCGTTGCCCGGATCCCAGTTCTCAACGGTCTTCAGGATGCCAGGGTCCTGGTTGTCCCAGTTGGTCAGCTTGGAGCGGTCCACTTTCTGGAAGGCGCCGGCCTGGATGAACTTTGGCAACTGGCTGCCCGAGTGAAGCACGACATCGTAACCCGACGAACCTGCCAGCAGCTTGGCTTCTGCGGTCTCGGCCGCGTCGTAGGTATCATAGATGACCTTGATGCCGGTGGCCTTGGTGAAGTCCTCGAGCGTCGTTTCGCCGATGTAGTCAACCCAGTTGTAGACGTGGACGACTTCCTCGGCATGGGCGGCCGGCAGCGCCGATACCATGGCCAGAAGTGCCGAGCCGGTCATCAGTGCAAGCCTGCGTGTAAGGTTTGTCATGTATGCGTTACTCCCTGTTGCTGTGCTCTCCAGTCAAAAAATGATAACGCCATTTGGGCTGCAGGCAATCACCAATGCCCACGCAGGCAAACTCCATACCGCGCCAAGGGAGGTCTCCTGTCATGGCCGTACCGCAACAGGTGAGGCCTTGCTCATGAGACATCGCCCCGCGTGGCGATCATGGACTCGTTGAGTGTGCGCAAGGTTCCGGGGGCAGGGGGGTCTGCCGCATCGAGCACCGGCATCACCGCGCGCAACTGGTCATGGTGGCCCTTCACGCCGTACTCCAGGTCCGACAGGATGAAGTCCTGGAAGCCGCTGGAGTGCATCGCCTCGTTCGACCAGATGGTGAGCTGGATGTCCTCGGCCCCGGTATCGCCGTCGATCCGGCCCGCAAGATAGCGCGCCGCCCGAAGGCGCCGGGCATACGCGGTGTCATCGCCATCCTCGATGGGCTGGCTGTAGTAACCGCCACGGATGGTGGTGTCTGCCACGCCCGTCGGGTATTCCTGATAGTAGCCGAGACCCTCGGGATAGAAGAACAGCACCTGGTTGGGAAAGATGCCGATATAGAGCCATGCCCGGCGGTGGGACTGCGGCAGGTGGGCGATTTCCGGCAGGATGCTCAGGTACTTGCGCGTGCTCCAAAGGCGGCCCTTGCGGTCGTGGAACGGGCCGAACGAGCGGTTGGTGCCATCCTGCCACGGTTCATCGAAATAGTTCGAACCATACAGGTCCTGCAGCGCCGGGTGGGCGATGGGCACGTGATAGCCCTCGTTGTCCACGTCGCGGACGCATTTCCAGTTGGCCTTGATCTTCTGTGACCAGCTGACCTCTGCGTGCCTCACCGCCTTGGCTGACTGGTAGAGTGCGGCTTCGGCCTCGTGCCGCGCCATCAGTTGTTTCACGGAAGGTTGCGGCCCGGGCTTGAAGCGCACGAACACGAACCCTTGCCAGATCTCATATTCGAGCGGCACAAGACCGTGGCTTTGCGGATCAAGGTCAGGGAATGACCTGGGCTGCGGCACCGACCGCAAGGTGCCGTCAAGGTTGAACGACCAGCCATGGAACGGGCACACAAGGGCAGACCCGCAGCGGCCAGACTGTTCGGCCACAACGCGTGAGCCGCGGTGGCGGCAGACATTGTGGAAAGCGCGCACCTCGCCCTGCTTGTCGCGGACGATCAGCGCGCGTTCGCCGGCAACGTCGAAGCAGAAATAGCTGCCCGGATCCGGCGCATCGCTGACGTGCCCGGCAATCTGCCAGTGGCTCTTGAACAGCAGCTCCTTTTCCAGTTCGAGCAGCTCTTCGCTGGTGTAGGCCCACGCCGGAAGACCGGACCTGTCCCAGTTGTCAGGGGTGCCTTCGACCTGCGTCTTGGCCAGTGCGACATGGTGCAGATCGGGGTCGGTGTGCTTGTTCATCGGGGGCCTGCTTTATTCTGAATGGACGTTCAGAATAACCCAAGCTCGTAAAATCGTCCATGTTTTTCTCAACCGGCCCGGATAAGCACCCTGATCGCTGCTCAATCATCCAGCTTCAACCGGCGCAGGCGCAGCGCATTGGAGATGACCGAAACCGATGACAGGCTCATCGCCGCGGCTGCCAGCATGGGCGACAGAAGGGTGCCCGTGAATGGGTACAGGATGCCTGCTGCAACCGGTACGCCGAGGCTGTTGTAGGCGAAGGCGAAGAACAGGTTCTGCTTGATGTTGCGCAAGGTTGCCTGGGACAGCTTGCGTGCCCGGGCAATGCCGTTGAGGTCGCCCTTGAGCAGGGTAATGCCCGCACTTTCCATCGCCACGTCGGCGCCGGTGCCCATGGCAATGCCCACCTCGGCAGCGGCCAGTGCAGGGGCGTCGTTGATGCCGTCTCCGGCCATGGCGACCTTGTGGCCGGCCTTGTGCAGTTCATCCACCAGCGCCTTCTTGTCCTCGGGCAACACGCCTGCGCGCACGTCGTCGATGCCCAGTTGGGCGGCGACTGCGCGGGCGGTGCGTTCATTGTCACCTGTCGCCATGATCACCGTGATACCCGCCTCATGAAGTGCCGCAATGGCGGCCTTGGTGGTGGGCTTGACCGGGTCGGCCACGGCGATGATCCCCGCCAGCCTGCCATCGATGGCGGCATACATGACGGTCTTGCCGTCGCCACGCAGGGCGTCTGCCTGCCCGTCCAGGGCGCTGTGGTCGCAACCGGCAAGCTCCATCATGGCGGCGTTGCCCAGCGCGATCGGCTTGCCGCCGGCTTTCGCGCGGACGCCCTTGCCGGTGACGGCCTCGAAGCCCGCAATGTCTGCGGCCTTGATGCCGCGTGCCTCGATGCCCTGCACAATCGCTTCGGCGAGCGCATGTTCGGAGCCTGTCTCAAGCCCGCGAACCATCGCCAGCAACTGCTCTTCACCGGTGCCGCCGGTGACGACCACGTCGGTGAGCGACGGCTTGCCCTCGGTCAGCGTGCCGGTCTTGTCGACGACCACCACATCGACCTTGGCCATGCGTTCAAGTGCCTCGGCATCCTTGATCAGTACGCCAGCCTGCGCGCCACGGCCGGTCGCAGTCATGATCGACATCGGCGTCGCCAGACCGAGCGCGCACGGGCAAGCGATGATCAGCACCGATACGGCGGACACGATGGCGTAGACGAACGCCGGTTGCGGGCCAAACAGCATCCACGCGATGAACGCAACGACTGCCGCCAGCACCACCGTGGGTACGAACCACGACGCGACCCGGTCGGCCAGCGCCTGTATAGGTGCACGCGACCGCTGTGCCGCCGAAACCATCGCCACGATACGCGACAGCACGGTCTCGTTGCCCACGCGAGCTGCCTCGATGACCAGCGAGCCGTTCCGGTTGACGGTGCCGCCGGTCACCTCGTCGCCTTCCGTCTTGTTCACCGGCAAGGGCTCGCCGGTCAGCATGCTTTCATCGACCGCACTGCTGCCGCTGATCACGACGGCATCGACGGGAATCGCCTCGCCGGGCCGGACGCGCATCAGGTCGCCCTCGATGATGTTTTCCAGCGGCGCGTCATATTCCTCGCCATCCGGCGTGACGCGGCGTGCTGTCTTGGGTGCCAGATTGAGCAGGGCGCGAATGGCATCGCCCGTGCGTTCGCGCGCGCGCAGCTCCAGCACCTGGCCGACGAACACCAGCGCGATGATCACCACCGCCGCCTCGTAGTAGACGGGTATGTGGCCACCATGGGTGCGCAGGTTCTCGGGAAACAGGCCGGGCAGGAAGGTGGCGACCACCGAGTAGATGTAGGCCGCGCCGACGCCGAGCATGATCAGCGTCCACATGTTGAGGTTCCACGTCCGGACCGAGGTCCAGCCGCGATGGAAGAACGGCCATGCCGCCCACAGCACTACCGGCGTTGCGAGCAGGAACTCCAGCAGGACAGCGGTTCTCTCGCCCATCCACTCGCGCACCGGCAGGCCCACCATCGGGCCCATGGTAAGGATGAGCAGCGGTATTGCCGCACCGGCGCTGACCCAAAGCCGCCGGGTGAAGTCGACCAGCTCGTGGTTCGGCCCATCTGAAATGCCGTCCATCGGCTCCAGCGCCATGCCACAGATCGGGCAGGTGCCGGGACCGTCCTGAACGATCTCGGGGTCCATCGGGCAGGTGTACTTTGCAGTCTTCGGCGCCGACTGCTTCTTGCGCGCCTTGTTGCCGGACAGGTAGAAATAGGGGTCGGCCTCGAACCGGGTCTTGCACTTCGATCCGCAAAAATGAAACTCGTCGCCTTGATGGACGCTCATCGGCTTGCCGGCGTCCAGCTTGACGGTCATGCCGCACACGACATCCTTCACGGCGCCGTCTACCGGCACGGTGGCGGCCTTGCGGATCCCGTCCGCGCTGGCGGGCTTGTTCTTGTCTGTCGCAGTCGTCATGCGTGGTCCAGTTCTTCTGAATGAACGTTGATCGAGGCGCGAGGTTGCGGCTTCAATCGGTGCCGGGTTTCACGGTGCGGTATTTCTTGATGGTGCTGCGCCGGGTCTTTGACTCCAGCCGGCGCTGCTTCGAGGCCAGCGTGGGCCGCGTCGCCACGCGCTTCTTCGGTATGAAAGCTGCCTTGCGCACGATCTCCTTCAGCCGCTCGACGGCATCGCGCCGGTTGGCCTCCTGGGTGCGCAGGCGATCTGCACTGATCACCAGCACGCCGTCATTGGTCAGGCGCGAGTCGCCGCTTGCCAGCAGCTTGGCCCGCACGCGCTCCGGCAGTGACGGCGAATTGGCAACGTCGAAGCGCAGCTGCACCGCAGACGAGACCTTGTTGACGTTCTGTCCACCCGGCCCGCTGGCGCGCACGAACTTCTCGTCCAGCTCGGCCTCGTCAATCGAGATGCTGTTGGTGATGGAGATGCGTCCCATGCAGTGATGATTAGCAGATCAGCGCCTGCAGGGCGACATGATGTGGCGAATTGCGCTGGTGTCATCGCGTCATGCGCCTGCCTCATGGCCAGCCACCCGAACGGGTAGGGCTGAATACCCCGGGGTGGAAAATGCGTTTCCGCGGGTGTGACGTGCTGAAGCTGGAGACCGGGCATGTTGGGACCAGATGCTGCGGGATCAACCGCAGAACGCGCAATTCGCAGGAGGAAACCCGATGGGCATGATGATGTTCGCGCCAAGTGGCCTGAAACAGGGTGACAAGGTGCTGGTATGCGAAGACACCGATGCATTCCGCTCGTGCGGCGGGATTTGCGATGCTTTCGAGCTGAACGCCCGGAGGATCTCCGGCACTGGTGACGGCGGCATTGATCTCGACGGCCTGCAGGCCGCGCTCTATGCCGACCGTTTCGGCGACATCCGCGCGGTTTTCGTCGGGTCTGCCTCTGCTGCAGCCGCGCGCGATGTGATCGACCTGGCCTGGCACGACGCAGTGCTGGTGGTCGACGATGCCATTGGCGGCGCCGCCTGATCCCTATCGAACCGACGAGGAAACTGAACTCATGAGCCATACGCTTCACCCCCTGCGCCGCCAGCGCCTGCAACGTTCCACGCTGGCCGTGCCGGGTTCGAACCCGACGATGATCGAAAAGGCTGCCGACAGTGCCGCCGATGTGATCTTCCTCGATCTGGAGGACGCCGTTGCACCGCCCGAGAAGGAGAAGGCGCGCAAGAACATCATTGCCGCGCTCAACGACATCGACTGGAAAGCCAAGGGCAAGACCATGTCGGTGCGCATCAACGGGCTGGACACCCACTACATGTATCGCGATGTGGTCGACGTCGTGGAGCAGGCCGGTGACAAGCTCGACACCATCCTGGTGCCCAAGGTCGGCGTACCGGCGGACCTCTACATGGTGGAAGCGATGGTCAACCAGATCGAAATGGGTGCACGGCGCGAACCGCACATCCAGCTCGAGGCCCTGATCGAAACCGCGCTCGGCATGGCGAATGTGGATGACATTGCCCGCTTCGGCGGCCGTCTCGAAGCGCTGCACTTCGGCGTTGCCGATTATGCCGCGTCGTTGCGTGCCCGCACCGTGGTGATCGGCGGGCTGAACCCGGATTATCCGGGTGACCAGTGGCATGCCGCGCTGTGCCGCATGACCATTGCCTGCCGCGCCTACGGGCTGCGCGCGATCGACGGGCCGTTCGGCGATTTCTCCGACCCCGAAGGCTACAAGGACGGCGCGCGCCGTGCAGCCGCGCTTGGCATCGAGGGCAAGTGGGCCATCCACCCGTCGCAGATCGCGCTGGCCAACGAGGTGTTCTCACCAACTGAGGCGGAAGTGACCAAGGCGCGCAACATCGTTGCGGCCCTGCGTGAGGCCGAAGCCCAGGGCAAGGGCGCTGCTTCGCTTGATGGCAAGATGATTGATGCAGCGTCCGAGCGCATGGCTGCGAACGTGATTGTTGTCGCGGACGCCATCGCCCAGCGCAGCGCGGCCTGAACGAAGGAGATCGGGACAGATGGATATTCACGAGTATCAGGCCAAGGAAATCCTCAGCCGCTTCGGCGTGCCGGTGCCCCGTGGCGGGCTGGCCTACAGCCCGGAACAGGCTGCCTATCGCACCCATGAACTGGGCGGCGAAAAGTGGGTGGTCAAGGCGCAGATCCATTCCGGCGGCCGGGGCGAGGCTGGCGGGGTCAAGGTGTGTTCCAGCGATTCCGAGGTGCGCGACTTTTCGGCCGGGCTGTTTGGCCGGCGGCTGATCACGCGGCAGACCGGCGACAACGGCAAGATGGTTGGCCGTGTCTACGTCGAGGAGGCAGCCGACATCCGGCAGGAGCTGTACCTCGGGCTGGTGCTGGACCGGGCTTCTGAACGCATCATGGTGGTGGCGTCCGCCCAGGGCGGCATGGAAATCGAGGAGCTGTCAGAGGATCATCCTGACGCCATCCTGCGGATGACCATTGATCCGGCAACCGGGTTTCTTGAATACCAGGCACGCGAACTGGCGTTCGGGCTGGGTCTGCAATCGGGGCAGGTGGCGCAGGCCGCCAAGATATTCCGCGCCTGTTACCGCGCGTTCCGTGATCTTGATGCGACCATGGTCGAGATCAACCCGCTGATCGTCACCGGCAAGGGCGAACTGATGGCGCTGGACGCCAAGATGTCGTTCGACGACAACGCGCTGTTCCGCCACCAGGACGTGTCCGAACTGCGTGACATGAGCCAGGAAGACCCGGTCGAGGCGCGCGCCGCCGACCGTGGCCTCTCCTACATCTCGCTTGAAGGCAACATCGGTTGCATGATCAACGGGGCAGGCCTTGCCATGGCCACGATGGACATGATCCGCCTCAAGGGTGGTGCGCCGGCCAACTTCCTCGACATCGGCGGAGGGGCGAGCCCGGAGCGGGTGCTGACCGCATTCCGGGCCGTGCTGGCAGACCGCAAGGTGGACGCGATCCTCGTCAACATTTTTGCCGGCATCAACCGCTGCGACTGGATTGCCGAGGGCGTCGTGCAGGCGTTCGAGAAGGCCGAGATCAAGATACCGGTGATCGTGCGCCTGTCCGGCACAAACGTCGAGCAGGGCCGCGAGATCATCGCCAAGTCCGGCTTGCCCATTGCGACCGCCGACACGCTGGCCGAGGCGGCCGAGAAGGCCGTTGCATCCGTGGCCGGCAAGAAGGCCGCCTGAGGCGTTTCAAGGGAAGGGATTTGACCCCATGAGCATTCTGATTGACGAAACGACCAAGGTGATCGTGCAGGGCATGTCCGGCCGCATCGGACAGTTCCATGCCGAAGACATGATTAAGAACGGCACCAACGTGGTCGGTGGTGTTACCCCCGGCAAGGGTGGTCAAACTTCGCTCGGTGTGCCCATGTTCAACACCATGAAGGGCGCTGTCCAGGAAACTGGCGCGACCGCGTCCATCGTGTTCGTGCCGCCGCCGTTTGCCGCCGACGCCATCATGGAAGCGGCTGACGCAGGCATCAAATACTGCGTGTGCATTACTGATGGCATCCCCGCACAGGACATGATCCGGGTGAAGCGGTTCATGCGCCGCTACCGCGAAGACAACCGCATGATCCTGACCGGTCCCAACTGTGCCGGCACCATCTCGCCCGGCAAGGCAATGATGGGCATCATGCCCGCGCATATCTACCTGCCCGGACGGGTTGGCATCATCGGGCGGTCTGGTACACTGGGCTATGAAGCTGCCAGCCAGATGAAGGCGCTGGGCATTGGTGTGTCGACGTCCATCGGCATTGGCGGTGATCCGATCAACGGGTCCAGCTTCCGCGATCTGCTCGGCCTGTTCGAGCAGGACCCGGATACCGACGCCGTGCTGATGATTGGCGAGATCGGCGGACCGCAGGAGGCAGACGCTGCCGCCTATGCGCGTGATCACATGAAGAAGCCGGTGATTGCCTTCGTGGCCGGGCTGTCGGCTCCCAAGGGCCGCAAGATGGGGCACGCCGGGGCGATCATTTCGGCTTTTGGTGAAAGTGCCCAGGAAAAGGTGGTCATCCTGGAAGAAGCAGGGGTGACCGTGGCACCAAACCCGTCCAGCATGGGCGAGACCGTTGCCGCCGTCCTGCGTGACCGCAAGCTGGCAGCCTGAAGCCTGCACAAGGGAGTATCGACCGGCATGACCGCAGTTGCACCACTGGAAATCCGCCGCCCCCCGGGCGGTACGGGCGGCGCGGTTTCGCAAGACTATCGCGAACACGTCGAGGGACTGCTGATCAGCCTGCTGGATTCGGTGGTTCGCTCGCATGAACCGGCGCTTGCCGGCATTACCACAGGTGGCGGCAAGACTGCCGGTGCCGGCAAGTTCGACGTGGCGCAGACGGGCCTTGTCATCAAGGCATTGCAGGCCATCGGCCTTCGCTTCCAGTTGCAGACCATCGCTGAAGAAATCTCCCAAACGCAGCAGTTGCGCAGCATCGAGTTCGAGTTCCGGGCCGGATGCGGTGATCGGGTCGTTTCATGCCGCACTGGCAAAGGCGGCACGCAATGGCGTCGGGGCCGATGACCTGCGCCGCGTGCTGGCCCGTATCGAGGTGACGCCCACCATCACGGCGCATCCGACCGAGGCCCGGCGGACGACCGTGCTGGAAGCCTACCGGCG
Source organism: uncultured Alphaproteobacteria bacterium (assembly GCA_963700735.1). Lineage (GTDB taxonomy): Bacteria > Pseudomonadota > Alphaproteobacteria > Rhizobiales > Aestuariivirgaceae > Anderseniella. Next base: position 186,605 of record CAVOYR010000002.1, on the reverse strand, counting down.
GATCTACCGGACGCTCGTCGAGCTGGAGTCGAACCGCTGGACACCGCGCGAGCGCGAGCAGCTGATCCTCAGGATCAGGAACCAGATCGAATTGCTGTGGCTGACGGGCGAGCTTCGCCTGCACCGGCCCACGCTGGACGAGGAAGTGACCTGGGGCCTGCACTTCTTCAACGAGACACTGTTCTCCGGTGCCGTGGAATCATGGCGGGACCTTGAAGATGCCCTGGTCCGGCACTACCCGGAAGATGCCATTGAGGCACCTTCATTCCTGCGCTTCGCGTCGTGGATTGGCGGCGACCGGGATGGCAACCCGAACGTGACCACCGCCGTTACCTACCGCACCCTGATGCGGCTGCGCGACAATGCCCTGAAGCATCACCTCGGCCAGCTTGACCGCCTGTTGTGCCTGTTGAGCATTTCCGACCGCATCAGCCCCGCACCGGACGAGTTCCGTCACCGGCTGGCGGCGCTGCTTGCCATGTCGGGCCAGTCCGACGCCATCCAGAAGCGCAATGATCGCGAACTGTTCCGGCAGTTCTGCGTGGCCATGCAATTGCGGCTCAGGGCCTGCATGGGCGATACCTCTTCCGGTGCGCTGCCGTACCGGTCGCCCCGCGAGATGATCGACGACCTGAAAGCGCTCGAAGACGGCCTCAATGCCGCCGGTGCCGGCGAGGTTGCGCGCGCCGAGATTTCGCCGGTGCGCTGCCAGGTGGAGACCTTCGGTTTCCGTACTGCCTCCCTGGACGTGCGGCAAAACTCTGCCGTGATCAACCGCACCGTCGCAACGCTGCTGGAAAAGTCGGGCCGCGCCACGGCTGAACCCACTGCCAGGGCCATGCGCCAGCACCTGCTGGCAGACCCGAGCGGGCTTATGGACATGGCTGACCAGGCCGAGCTGTCAGCCGAATGCAACGAAACCATCGCCCTGTTCAGGCTGCTGTGTGATCACCGCACCGACCCCGAAGCGATCAGCGCCTTCATCCTGTCGATGACCAGTTCGGTCGATGACATCCTCGCGGTGTGCTGGCTGGCGCGGCTTGCCGGGGGCGGACGCACGTTGCCGGCCTCGTTCCCGCGCGTGGTGCCGCTGTTTGAAACCATCGAGGACCTCGAGCAGGCGCCGGCCATCCTCAACGAACTGCTCGAAGTTTCAGAGGCCGCCGTGGCGCTGGTGCGCAATGGCGAAATCGAGGTGATGCTGGGCTATTCGGACAGCAACAAGGATGGCGGCTACATGACGTCGGTGTGGGAACTGGCGAAGGCACAGACGGCCATCGTCGATACCTGCAGGACCCATGGCGTGAAGGTGCGGTTCTTCCACGGCCGCGGCGGCTCGGTCAGCCGGGGCGGGGCACCGACGGGCCGCGCCATTGCCGCCCAGCCCGCAGGCACCGTGGACGGCCGGCTGCGCGTCACCGAGCAGGGCGAAGTGGTGTCCGGCAAGTATTCCAACCGGGGCACTGCCCGCACACATCTTGAGTTGCTCGGCGCATCTGTGCTGAGCCATTCCCTGTGGCCGAAGGGAACCACCTCGCGCAGCACCACACTGCATGCCGACAGCATCGACGCCCTGTCGCGGACGGCTTTTGAAACCTACCGCGACCTGCTGGAGCGGCCCGGTTTCCTCGAGTATTTCCAGTCGGCCAGCCCGGTCGAGGAGCTTACCCTGCTGAAGATCGGCTCGCGGCCCGCGCGCCGGTTCGGGGCCGGCAGCCTCGATGACCTGCGCGCCATTCCCTGGGTGTTTGCCTGGAGCCAGAACCGGCACATGATCACCGGCTGGTACGGGCTTGGCACGGCGCTGTCGCAGGCCATGGCAAAGCCGGGCGGCCGCGACGAGATCAAGACGCTGTTTGCCACCTCGCGCACCTTCAAGCTGGTTATCGACGAGGCAGAGAAGGCGTTGGCACAGGCCGACATGGAAATTGCCGCGCTCTACGCCGGGCTGGTGCCGGATGCCGCCATCCGCGACGAGATATTCGGCCTCGTCAAGGCGGAACACGCGCGCTGCTGCGAGGCGATCCTCGAGCTTGTCGGGGGCGACGAGATTGCGTTCCGGTTCCCGGTGTTCCGGCGGCGGTTGCGCGATGCCCATGCGAATATCGAGGTGTGCAACCGCTGGCAGGTCGACCTGCTGAAGCGTTACCGCGCGGCAGGTGAGACGTCGGACGAGCGCAACCAGGTGCGGGTGCCGCTGCTGCTGTCGATGAACTGCATTGCCACCGGTTTGGGCTGGACCGGCTGAACGGCGTCAGACCGGGTGGCGCGCCATGTAGCGGGCCACCGCCGTGGCGCGGTTCGGCACGCCCAGCTTCTCGTAGATCAGCTTGAGGTGATACTTGACAGTGTTCTCGGAAATGCCGAGTCGGCTGGATATCTGCATGTTGCTCCAGCCGCGCGCCAGCGCCTGCAGCACCTCGAATTCGCGGCCCGACAGTTGCTCGAACGGGTCGTTGTCCAGTTCGGACAGGTCGATGTAGGGAAAGCTGAGCCGGCCGGCAGCCACGCTCTTCAGGACGCCCATCAGCACCTCCGGCGGATCGTCATGCAGGCAAAGCCCCCATGCGCCGGATTGCATGGCATCGCGCATCTGGGCGGGGCGCTGTTGTTGCAGGTGCAGCACGACGCGGCTTGACGGACGCGTCTGGCGGATGCGCCGGATCACCTGGCCGGTGGCCTCATCGAACACCCGGGCGCTGATCAGCACGATGGCGCTGTTGCGGCTGGTCATCTGCTTCAGGCCATCCATCGCACACTCGGTGGCGGCAGCCAGCGTGAAGCAGCCACTGTCTGCGAGCACCTGTTCCAGCGTGGCAACGAACCATGCCGTGCCGCCGATCACCGTGACCTGCATCTTGTCTGCCGCCTCGCGGGGAGCCGGGGCCAGCCTGCGGGTAAGCGGCGTCATCTCGTCCAGTACCAGCCTCATCTGCTCAACATCCCTTCGTTCATCAGGTGTGACCGTCCCGTGGCGAAAGCCGCACACACTTCCGCGATGCTCAATATTTCAGCATGCGTGAGGGCGCGCCAGTTCTATGAGGGGGATTTGTAAATGCAGGAATTTACAAAACTCATTCTTGTAAACATTGTCATATGCAAATGTTGCAGTGCAATAGCCTGTTTCGCGCCGCAACATGGCGGCCATCACTTGCGCCAAATCGCAATCTGGCCGGAACGTCCTCGCCGGTTCAGCCGTTGGTACTGCGACGCACAATGAAACCCCCCGGGCTTTCGGGCCGGGGTGGCATTGCCATTCCAACGAGAGAGGAGTTCAACGATATGACAAGCATTCGCGACGCAAAGATCCTGATCATGGCCACCAATGGTTTTGAACAGTCGGAACTTGAAGTGCCGCTTCACAAGCTGAAGGACGCCGGTGCCACCGTGCACGTCGCCACCCTCGATGGTGAAAAGATCAAGGGCTGGGACCAGAAGGACTGGGGCGGAACGATCAAGGCCGACCTCGCCATCAAGGACGTGAAGACCGGTGACTACGACGCGCTGGTGCTGCCCGGCGGGCAGATCAATCCGGACCTGCTGCGGGTGGAAGACGACGTGATCAGCCGCATCCGGCAGTTCGTCAAGGACGGCAAGACCGTCGCTGCCATCTGCCATGCGCCGTGGCTGCTGATCGAGGCAGGCGTGGTAAAGGGCAGGGACATGACCTCCTACCACTCCATCAAGACCGACATGATCAATGCCGGTGCCAACTGGAAGGATGAAAAGGTCGTCGTCAGCAATGGCATCGTGACAAGCCGCAAGCCGGACGACCTTGAGGCCTTCGTGTCGAAGATCATCGAGGAAATCGAGGAAGGCCGTCACGAACGCAAGGTGGCCTGACCCAAATCGTTCTAGCCGCATTCAATTCGCCGCTGCTCCTTTGCGGGGTGGCGGCGTTTCCTGTGAGTGCGTCAGATGCTCTTGAGCAACCGCCACGCCTTGAAGCTGAGCTCGTAGCCGGCAGCCCTCAGCGCGCGGAAGGCCTCTGGAGAAAGCTCGCTCGGCGGCATTGCCAACTTGCTGTCGTCCTGGCCGGCGATGGCATTGGCAATCGATGCGCCGAACACGGTGCCAGGTGAAATGCCCCGGCCGTTGTAGGCGATGGCTGTGTAAAGGTTCTCTGCCAGCTTGTGGACCCGCGGCACGTGGTCCTTGGTGAAGGCGATGCGGCCATGCCATGCCTTTTCCCATTTCACCGGGCCGAGTTCCGGGAAGTAGTGTTTCACCGCCTTGCCGGCCCAGTGGCGCGACAGGCCGGTCTCGCCGCCGATCAGTTTGCCCATGGAACCGACGATCAGCCGGCCATGCGCATCGCGGCGGGCGGAAAACATCACCGTGCCGGTGTCCCACAGGCCCTGCCGTTCCCTCAGGATGCGGTCGTCCTCGCCGGTGAGCGGTTCGGAGGCAAACTGGAAGTAGTGGATTGGCGTGAAAGCCTTGTTGAGCCCCGGCCAAAGTTCATCGGTATAGGCGTTGGTTCCAAGCACCACGTAATTGGCGGTGACCGTGCCGGTGGGGGTGGTGAGCCGCCACTTGCCGCCCTCGCGCTGAAGTTTGGTCACGCGGGTGCCGGTGTGCAGTTTCGCACCGGCGCTGACGGCGGCCCGTGCCAGTCCGCGGGCATAGCCCATCGGGTTGATGGTACCGGCGCGGCGGTCCAGCAGGCCGCCATGGAAGGCGGACGAGCCGATCTTGTCCTGCGCCTGCTGGCGGTCCAGCAACTCGACGGGCGCACCCAGCTTGTTCCACTGGTTGTAGCGGTTGGTCAGGTCCGCCATGCCGGAGGGCGCATGCGCGGCATGAATGGTGCCGTTGCGGGTGGCCTCGCAGCGGATCTGGTATTTCTCGATCAGCGACAGCACGTACTGCGGACCTGCGCCCAGCATCTCGACGAGGCGTTCACCTGCCTGCTTGCCCAGTACGTCCAGCACCTGGTCCGGTGGCAGCCACAAACCTGCATTGAGAAGGCCGGCATTGCGGCCCGACCCGCCGAACCCGACGTCCTCCGCCTCCAGAATGATACTTGAAATGCCGTGGCCTGCCAGGTGCAGCGCAGTCGAGCATCCGGTGTAGCCGCCTCCGACGATGGCGACCTCGGTTTCAGCGTCGCCGTTGAGGGGCGAGTAGTTGCTGGTCTCGGGCGCGGACATCGCCCACAGCGAAACGGCGTCACGGGCGGGTGTGGTCATTTACGGCGCTGGTCTCCAGGTTGGACGGCGTGACACTGGCGAATTCCCATGCGCCGATCAAGCGGGTTCATGGCGTCCTCAATGATCAGCCCCTTGGACAGTGAGCGCCTGAGTCGATCCACGCCTGGGTGAGTGCGCCGAACAGTTCCTGCGTGCCCGGTGCCGGTTCGCGGCCCTTGCCCGGCTTCCAGGCCCAGCCGACAAGCCCGTCTTCGGCATTGTGTTGCTGCAGTTCGGCCAGTGACTTGCCGCCGTTGCGTTCGACATCCTTCAGCTGTTCGCAGATCCCGGCCTTGCTGAGGCCGATCCAGCCCATTTCGACAGGTGGCAGATGCCATGGGTCGTGGCCCGGGATGGACCCGCCAGAACCGGCGAACCCAACGTTTTCACTGCCGTGACAGGTGGTGCACTGCATGCCGGGCGCGCCCATGCCCGACGGGCCGTTCCTGATAACGGGCGGGTTATGCAGGCGCATGTCCATGCCTTGCCGGGGGGAGGCGTCGCGCGGATGGCAATTCATGCAGCGCGGATGGGTGATCACCTTGGCCATTTCCTCGAACAGGGCAATCGAGCGCGCCGTCTCATCCGGTATCGCCTCGAACGACGATACCTCTTTCAGTCCTTCGGGCTGCTGGCTGAAGGATGCACCTGCAAAGCCCATAAGCGCCGCAGCGGAAAGGGAAGCAATCAACGCCGCGCTGTTAACTTTCATTCGGGTGCCTTCATGATCGTTCTGTGAGAATTGGGAGGAGAACTAGACAGTCTGCAAACGGCTGACTGTCAGACTGGTTCCGATGTTTTCCCGCAGCAAGATCGGGTGGCTTGTTGCTGGCCACGTAGCCCGGCGAGCCTTTGGTGACAACACAACCTCACGTCAGTACACGTTCAAGCCATCTTTACATTTTGCCTTGTTCTGGCCATGCTTGCCCGCAAGAGGGGCTGATGCGGCAGCCTTTTCTGCTGTGTAGCAAGAATCCAACAGGGAAATAACACATGTTCAAATTCAAGACAGTAGCACTGGCAGCCGTTGCCGTTGCGGTCATGGCGGGCTCTGCATTCGCCGCAGACTGGACCAAGATCCGCGTCGGCACCGAAGGTGCCTACAAGCCGTTCAACTACATCGACTCCGATGGCAAGCTGCAGGGCTTCGACGTCGAGATTGCGCAGGCACTGTGCGCCGAGATGAAGGCAGAGTGCGAACTGGTTGCGCAGGACTGGGATGGCATCATCCCCGCGTTGCTGGCCAAGAAGTACGACGTGATCATCGCCTCGATGTCGATCACCGAAGAACGCATGAAGCAGGTCGATTTCACCGACCGCTACTACAACACCCCGGCCCGCTTCGTGGCCAAGAAGGGTGGCGCATTGCCGGACACCAGCCCGGCTGGCCTGAAGGGCAAGGTACTGGGCGCGCAGTCGTCCACCACACACTCGTCCTACCTGGAAGACAATTACAAGGACAGTGAAGTCAAGCTGTACGCCACGCAGGACGAAGCCAATGCCGACCTGGTTGCCGGCCGTCTCGACGCGGTGCTGGCCGACTCGGTGGTGATCCTCGACTGGCTGAACTCCGAAGCAGGTTCGTGCTGCGAGCACATCGGTGAAAACTACAATGATCCCAAGTGGTTCGGTGCGGGTGCAGGCATGGCCGTGCGCAAGGAAGACACCGACCTGAAGGACAAGCTCAACGTGGCCCTCAAGACCATTCTTGAGAACGGCAAGTACAAGGAAATCAACGACAAGTACTTCCCGTTCTCGGTGTACTGAGCCGGGCTACGGATATCACCCGTTTGCCTATACACACCGGCCTGCCGTGCTACACTTGCGCGGCAGGCCTTTTGTTTCTGGACTGACGACGCGGGGCAAGGAAAGGGCGGACATTGGAGTTTCTGTCGCTGCTGGCCTGGGGGCCGACGGGCTGGGCCGATGAACTGGCTGACGGCACCTGGCTGACAATCCGGCTGGCGCTGGCGACGCTGCCTTTCGGGCTGATACTGGGGCTGCTGATCGCGCTGGCCAAGACGTCGGGCGAGAAGTCGCTTGAGGCCGCCGCCAATGTCTACACAACCATCTTTCGCGGCCTGCCTGAACTGCTGACGCTGTTCATCGTCTATTATGGCGGCCAGATCGTGCTGCAGCGGGTCATTGGCATGTTCTTCGACGTCCATGTCGAGGTGAACGGCTTTGTCGCGGGCATGGTGGCACTCGGGCTGGTGTTCTCGGCGTTCTCGTCGGAAGTGTTCGTGTCGGCCTTCAAGGGCATCCCCGCAGGCCAGGGTGAAGCAGCCAAGGCGCTGGGCATGACGCGCTGGCAAACCTTCCGGCTGGTGACGCTGCCGCAGCTTGTCAGGCTGTCGATCGGCGGTTTGAGCAACCTGTGGCTGATTCTGCTGAAGGAAACCTCGCTGGTATCGGTGATCGCGCTGAATGACCTGTTGCGCAACACCAACGTGGCGGTTGGTTCGACCAAGCAGCCGCTGTTCTTCTATTCCGTCGCGCTGATGATCTACCTTGTGTTGTCGCTGATCTCGTCGAAGGGGCTGGGCGCAATCGAGGATCATGTGCGGCGCGGCGAGGAGCGGCGCACATGAGTGATGCGACCGCCGGCATGATCGAGGCACGCAAGCCCCCGCCGGGAACGGTGCGCAAGTGGGGCGTCGCACGCATTGCCGGCACCTTGCTGTGCCTGGCGTGGATTGCATTGGGCCTCGCGCTGGCGGCCTCGCTGGTCAACAGCTATGACCCGGATGTGTTCAACAAATACATGCCGCGCATGCTGGATGGCCTGTGGATCACGGCCAAGCTGGTGGTGCTGTCCATCCTGGTCGGCGGGCTGCTGGCGGTGCCGCTGGCGCTGGCACGGATGTCGCAAGGGCTGGTCATCCCGAAGCTTGCGTTTGCCTACGTCTATGCGTTTCGCGGCACGCCGCTGCTCGGGCAGGTGTTCCTGCTGTACTATGGCGCGGGGCAGTTCGTGGACGAGCTTCAGTCGGCCGGCCTTTGGTGGTTCTTCCGCGACGCGTACAACTGCGTGCTTCTGACGTTCATTCTCAACACCGCTGCTTACCAGGCCGAAATCTACAAGACGGCGATTGAATCGATCCCGCGCGGGCAATGGGAAGCCGCCTCGTCGCTCGGCCTGCACAAGTCAACGACGTTCCGCAAGATCATCCTGCCGCAGGCCATGATCACCGCGCTCAGGCCGCTGGGCAACGAGATCATCCTGATGGTCAAGGGGTCCGCCGTGGCGTCCATCGTGACCGTGTTCGACCTGATGGGGGCGACCAAGCTGGCGTTCTCGCGCACTTATGACTTCAACGTCTACCTGTGGGCGGCAATCATCTACCTGATGATCGTGGAGACCTTGCGCCGGGTGTGGGGCAGGATAGAGACCCGGCTGACCCGGCATCTGGTTCGCTAGGTTCGCATTTGCACGCCAGATGTCGCAATCAAGACTGATCTCAGGCGGTCCCACTGGTTAGTCTTGGCGCCAGATCACCCGTGGAGTGGACACCCTCATGACCGATACGACCACCCAGCCTGACGACTCCCATGGACGGCGCGCAGGGGGCCGTTCTGGCCGCCGGGAGCGCCGGGCCGTGGCGCCGCTGTCGCTGCCGACGCTCGTGCGCAAGACACCGGTGCTCGCCATGGCCAGTGACGAGGCGGTCGAGCGCATTCACGAAGCGGCCTGCACCATCCTCGAGGAAGTCGGCTGCGAGTTCCGCGACAAGCTGGCCATCGAGGCCTGGACGAAGGCCGGAGCTGACGTGGACGGGTACCGGGTTCGCATCGGGCGCGAGCAGCTGATGGAGCTGATCAGCCTGATCCCGTCCGAGTACACCATGCACGCCCGCAACCCGGACCGCACGGTAACGGTGGGCGGCGACAAGTCGATCTTCGTGCCGATGTATGGTGCGCCCTATGTGCGTGACATGGACGGCAAGCGCCGCTACGGCTCGCTGCACGACCTCAACAACCTGCACAAGCTGGCCTACATGAGCCCGGCGCTGCACTCGACCAGCTCGATCATCTGCGAACCGATGGAGATCGCCGTGCCCAAGCGGCACCTGCACATCATCCAGTCGGCCCTGACCCATTCCGACAAGCCGTTCATGGGCATCGTCACCGCCAGGGAACGCGCCGAGGACACCATGAAGATGGCCGGCATCGTGTTTGGTGATGACTTCGTGCGCGACAACACGGTGCTGACGTCGGTGGTCAACTGCAACTCGCCGCTGGTGTGGGACGAGACCATGCTGGATGCGCTGCGCGTGTATGCCGCCCACAACCAGCCGTGCCTCATCTCGCCGTTTGCGCTGTGCGGCGCATCGACTCCGGCCTCGAGTGCGGCATCGGTGGCGCAGTGCGTGGCCGAGGCGCTGGCGGGTCTTGCCTTCACGCAGCTCGTCCGGCCGGGCAGTCCGCAGGTGATGGGCCAGTTCATGGTGGCGGTGGACATGAAATCCGGGGCCCCCATGGGCGGCACGCCGGAAGCGGCCCACATGATGATGCTGTTCGGCCAGCTTGCCCGCAAATACAACCTGCCGTGGCGGACGTCCGGGTTCCACGTTGGGTCCAAGGTCAACGATGCGCAAGCAGGCTACGAGGCCAACATGCTGATGCATGCCGCCATCCTGTCGGGTGCGAACTACATCTGGCACGTGGCAGGCTGGCTGGAGGCGGGGCTGGTGTGCGGCTATTCCAAGTTTGTCACCGATGCCGACCAGCTGGTGGGCTGGTACAAGTATGCCCAGGGTATCTCGTTCGATGACTTCGATGATGCCATGCAGGCAGTGCGCGAGGTGGGACCGGCCGGGCATTTCCTTGGTACGGCCCATACGCTGGAGCACTTCGAGAAGGCTTTCTTCACACCGGAACTGATGGACTTCAACTCGTTCGAGCAGTGGTCGGCGGAAGGATCGCTGACCATGGAGCAGCGCGGCAACATCAAGGCCCGCGCCATGCTCAACGCCTATGAGGAGCCCAAGCTCGACGAAGCCGTGGCGGAAGAGCTTGCGGCCTTCGTGGCCCGGCGCGAGACCGAGTTGCCCGACGGCGTGAGCTGACCAAGACAGTGCTTGACCGGCGCGCCGGGTTTTCCCAGTGTGCGCAGCAATTGCTCATCATACGCACACGGGAACACCTCACATGCTGCTCAAGCACAAGATCGCTATCGTCACCGGGGCTTCAGGCGGGTTGGGACTTGCGTCCGCCAGCGCATTTGCCGAACAAGGCGCCAAGGTTGTCATCAGCGACGTGACCGACGAGAAGGGCGAAGCTGCGGCTGCTGCCCTGCGCAGTGAAGGCCACGACGTGCAGTACCACCATTGCGACGTCACGAAGAAGGCAGACATCCAGTCGCTGGTCGACGAGACCGTGAAGATGCATGGCCGCCTCGACATCATGATGGCCAATGCCGGCATCGTGCATGCCTGCGACCCGCTTGAACTGACGGAAGACGACTATGACCGCGTGCTGGCGGTCAACCTGAAGGGCGTGTTCCTGTCGGGCCAGCTTGCCGCGCGCCAGATGATGACGCAGGAGCGCGACGAGAACGGCCAGCGTGGCGTCATCGTCAACATGTCGTCCTGCCAGGCCGTAATCGTCATTCCGGAAATTGCGTCCTACGTGATGTCGAAGGGCGGCATCAACCAGTGGACCAAGGCACTCGGCATCCGGCTGGCGCCCGAGGGCATTCGTGTCAACGCCATCGGCCCGGGCTCCATCGCCACCGAGATGTTCAAGTCGGTTGCCGGCGATGCCCAGAAGATGCGCAACATCATGTCGCGCACGCCGATGGGCCGCCCCGGGGAGCCGTCTGAAGTCGGTACCATCGCGGTGTTTCTGGCCTCGCCCATGGCCAGCTACATCACCGGCCAGACCATCTACCCGGACGGTGGCCGGCTGGGCCTCAACTACACCGTACCGGTCAAGGACTGATCGAGGCCGGGCAAAGCTAATCGCTTGTCACAGGACCGCCCCCAGAACCTGGTCATCTTCTGCTCCGACGAGCATGCCCGGCGCGTGACGCGGTGCTATGGCGACCCCGTGGTGCGCACGCCCACGCTGGACACCATTGCCCGGCTCGGCACGCGCTTCAGCAACGCCTATACGCCGTCGCCGATCTGCGTGCCGGCGCGGGCCTCGATTTACACCGGGTTGCAGGTGCACGAGACCCGGTGCTGGTCATCCGCCCAGGCCTATCACGGCCAGCATCGAAGCTGGGCACACGAGGTGCGCGATGCGGGCCATCCGGTTGTGTCCATCGGCAAGCTGCACTTTGGCCGCGCCGGCGATGACCACGGCTTCGACGAGGAGATCGAGCCCATGTACCTGGCCAACGAGGGCCAGGGATGGGTGCAGGGGCTGATCCGCGATCCGTTGCCGGACTATGATGAAACAGTTGAGCTTGCGCGCGACATCGGCCCGGGCGAGACCAGCTATACCGAGTATGACCGCCGCATAACCGATGAAGCCGTCAAGTGGCTGGCGAAGTACCCCAAGCGCTTCCGGCGCAAGCCGTGGGTGCTGTTCGTGTCGTTCGTGAGCCCGCACTATCCGCTCCAGTGCCCGGAAGAATTCTACCGGCTTTACGAACGCCAGAGCCTGCCCGAACCACCCCGGCAGCGCCCCGAGCACGACGTGCTGGAACAGATGGCGCAGTTCTGGAACTACGACGATCATTTCGATGAGGGCTCACGCGAGATTGCGCGCAAGGGTTATTACGGCCTTGTCAGCTTCATGGATGCAAACGTCGGCAAGGTGATGCAGGCGCTGGAGGATTCAGGCGCAGCGCGCGATACCTCGGTGATGTACCTGTCGGACCACGGCGAGATGCTGGGCAGCCACGGCTTCTGGACCAAGTCTGTGATGTACGAGGACTCGGTGGCCGTGCCGCTCCTGCTGATGGGCCGTGACGTGCCGGAAGGGGTCAATGCAACGGCTGTGTCGCTGACCGATGTGGCAGCCACCGTGAAGCGCGTGGTGGGTGTGGCCCAGCGCGAGGCTTATGAGCCATGGCAATCGCGGCCACTGCAGGATTTCATCGCCAGGCCGGAGCCGGACCGTTTCATCATTTCCGAATACCACGATGGCGGCAGCCCCTGCGGCATCACCATGCTGCGCTTCCGGCAATGGAAATACGTGCACTATGCCGGCCATGAAGCGGCCCAGCTTTTCAATCTGGCGGAAGACCGCTGCGAGTTGCGCGATCTGGGCAGATCATCCATGCACGAGCGTGAACGTGACAGGCTTCGCACCCTGCTTGGCCATGTGCTAGACCCTGAAGCCATCAATGCGCAGGCATTTGCAGACCAGCGCGAGCTGATCGCGCAACTGGGCGGGCCTGAGGCGATCGCAGGCCTGCAGCGGTTCGGTTACACGCCCGTTGGCTGAGGGAAGGACACTGGAATGACCGCACCACTTGAGGGCCTGAAAGTCATCGAGCTTGCCCGCATCCTCGCCGGGCCATGGATCGGCCAGACGCTGAGCGACCTTGGCGCCGACGTGATCAAGATCGAAAGTCCCGAGGGCGACTTTACCCGCAACTGGGGACCGCCCTTCGTGGCGCGTGCCGATGGCTCAGCCGGCGATGCGGCATACTTTCATTCCGCCAATCGCGGCAAGAAGTCCGTCGTCATCGATTTCCAGACCGAGGAAGGCCGCGACATCATTTTGAAGATGGTGGCCGATGCGGACATATTCATCGAGAACTTCAAGGTGGGCGGGCTGGCAAAGCATGGCCTCGACTACGAGTCGCTCAGCAAGCTCAACCCCCGGCTGATCTACCTGTCGCTGACCGGGTTCGGCCAGACCGGTCCCTATGCGCACAAGGCCGGTTACGATTTCATGATCCAGGGCCTGTCCGGCATCATGGACCTGACCGGCGATCCTGATGGCGAGCCGCAGAAGATCGGCGTGGCCTTTGCCGACATCTTCACCGGCCTGTATGGCGTGATCGGAATCCAGGCGGCGCTGAAGGTGCGCGAGCAGACCGGCAAGGGCCAGCAGGTGGACGTGGCGCTGTTCGACTGCATGACCGCCGTCTTAGCCAACCAGGCCCTGAACTATCTCGTCTCCGGCACGCCGCCGCGCCGCATGGGCAACGCCCACCCCAACATCGTGCCGTACCAGGTGTTTCCCTGCAGCGATGGCCACCTGATCATTGCAACAGGCTCGCAAGGCCAGTGGGCCAAGATGTGCCAGGTGCTGGGGCTGGAAGACCTGATTGATGACGCGCGGTTTGCGACCAACTCGGACCGGGTGAAGAACCGTGACGAACTGGCTGCGATGATTGCGGCCAAAACATCCGTGCGCAAGCGGGACGAGATGCTTGACGCTTTCGACAAGGTGTTCGTGCCGGCCGGTCCGATCAATACAGTCGAGGACACCTTCAACGATCCGCAGATACTTCATCGCGGCTTGCGCGTGGACGTGCCTGCCGGTGATGGCGTGCTCGTGCCCAGCGTGCGCACGCCGATCAGTTTTTCCGAAAGCACATTGAAGCTTGAACGCGCCAGCCCGGCGCTGGGCGAGCACACCGATGACGTGCTCGGGCGCTACAAGGCATGAGCAGAGCGATGCCCGGCTTCAACCGCCAACAGGTGCAACAGGTGGTGGCCGCGCTGGTCATCGGTGCGGCAGGGGGTGCGGTGTTTGCCTGGTTCGGACTGCCCGCCCCATGGCTGGCAGGAGCCATGGTGGCAGTTGCTGGCGCGGCCCTTGCCGGCACCATCCGCACCGTCATGCCCAAGTCGATAACGCGCGTGGTGTTCATCCTGCTGGGGTTGCAGATCGGCGGGGCGGTCACACCTGAAACGATCGAAACGCTGGCGCGCTGGCCTGCCAGCGTTGCGATGCTGGCCGCGACCATGGCCGTGGTGGTTGTTGCCGGTGTCCTGCTCTACGAGCGCGGCTTTGGCTGGAACCGGGCCACCAGTTTCTTCGCCATCATGCCGGGCGCGTTGTCACTGGCACTGGCGATGGCGGCAGACACCCGCGCCGACCTTGCCAAGGTTTCCGTCGTCCAGATCATCCGGCTGTTTGCACTGGTTGCAGTGCTGCCGTCGCTGATCAGCGGGTTCGCCGGTGACGCCGTTTCAGCGCCGCTGCCGCCGGAAGGTTCATTGCGAGACGTGGTCATGGTGCTGGGTGCCGGGCTGGTGGCAGGGTTCGTGTTCGAAAAGCTGAAAGTGCCGGCAGGGCTGATGCTCGGTCCGGCGCTGGCGAGCGGCATCATGCACCTCACAGGCGTGGTGCACGGGGTGTTGCCCAACTGGCTGCTGCTGCCGGGGTTCGTGTTTCTTGGCACCATGATCGGCATGCGGTTTGCCGGGGTGAAGCCGGCCGACCTCATTTCGATGAGCGGTGCAGCGCTGGCAGGGCTTGCCGTTGGCCTGCTGATCAGCCTCGCTGGTGCTGCGATCGTGTCCACCACCCTCGGCATTCCCTTCGCCCATGCCATGCTGGCGTTTGCGCCGGGCGGGCTGGAGGCGATGACCATCATGTCGTTCGCCCTCAACCTGGACCCGGCCTATGTCGGCTCGCACCAGATCGCGCGGTACGTGATGATCGCGCTGGCCATGCCGGTGCTGTGGCCGCTGGTGCGCGGCGGCCGCAAGCGGCCGGACGATGCGTGAATCCGGTGCTTTAATCACGTGCATGTCAGTTTGGATTGAGCGTTGGTTCGCGATACAAGAAGCACATGGATATTCAGTTAAAAGCCATGATTCTGGGCGCGGTGATCATCACCGTGATGGTGCTGGAACGGCTTTTCCCGCAGGCCCGGCCGCTGGCTGCTGCCGGGCTTCGCACCATGGCGGACAAGACCTGGCGGGTACTCAAGAACGCCAGCCTGCTGCTTATCAGCGCCGGGCTGTCGCCGCTGGTGGTCATACCGCTGTCTGCCCTTGCCTCGACCCACGCGCTGGGCTGGCGGCCGGACTGGCTGTCAGGCTGGCAAGGGCTGCTGATCGACCTGCTGATCCTCGATTTCTGGATCTACTGGTGGCACCGGGCCAACCACGAAATACCGTTCCTGTGGCGGTTTCACGAGGTGCATCACCTTGATGAATTCCTCGATGCAAGCTCCGCCTTCCGGTTCCATTTTGGCGAGGTGATGCTGTCGGCGGTGGTGCGCGCAGTGGTGATCTGGCTGATGGACATACCGCTCACGTCGGTCATCGTGTTCGAAACCTTCGTGCTGAGCATGGCGCTGTTCCATCACTCCAACATTGCGCTGCCGGCGTGGCTGGAAAAGCCGCTGTCGAAGGTGGTGGTCACCCCATCGATCCACTGGGTGCATCACCACGCGATCCGCGCCGATACAGACTCCAACTACGCCAACATCCTGTCGATCTGGGACCTGCTGTTTGCCAGCCGGTCCGCCACGAGGCGCTGGAATGAAATGCCCATCGGGGTCGAGCGCCGCCATGACGAGAAACTGCTCGCGCTGCTGACCCGGCCGTTCAGAAACCGTTGATCTTGCGGGTTATGTGCAGTGTTCCATAGGGCTCGACGCCGAATCCGCCGGTATCCCACAGCGCACCCGCCGAGCCGCCAGCCCAGAACCGTCCGACCCATGGCAGGTTGAACTCCCAGCCGAGCGCAAAGACGCCGGTGCGCAGGTGCAGGTAATCCTCGCCACCGCTCAGTGCCAGTTCAGGGCCGATGCGCACTGCATTGTCCAGCGTGTAGTAGGGCTTGATCTCGGCATACCACTCGTTGACGCCGCTGACATATTCGGCATAGCCGAAGCCGCCCCAGGTCTCGTCCCCGGCCAGGTGGCCCTGCAGGGTGGCGCGTGCATTGATGGTGTTGGATCCAAGGCTGGAGTTCGGGTCATCGGGTGACAGCATGTAGTCACGCCAGGCGATGCCGCCCAGTGCTGCAACCTGACCCCATTCGCCCGCAATCTGCCAGCCGGCTTCACCGTCAAGGCCAATGCCGTTGGCCCAGACGCGGACATCCTGCTGGCCGGGCAGGTCGGTGACATAGGTCTTGGCGTCGGTGCGAATGCTGCCGCGCACGATCGGCCCGGTCTCTGAAAACCCGGAAAATGGTGTCCAGGACAGCGTCTGCCAGCTCCAGGCGTCGTCCAGTCCGCCGCCGCCGCCGGCAGACAGATACATTTCGCCGGCCGCTGCCGGCGCCGGACACAGCGCAAGCGGCAGGCTCAGCAGGGCACAAGCCAGCAGGGCTCGCCCACCACAAATCTTTGCAGCGGTCATGTTTTCGCCGTTCCAAGTGCATCTGATGGAGAAGCACGTGCTGGCCGACCGCTCACCCCCGTTCGTGCCAGCGGGATCGATAATTACGTAAAGGCAGCGTCAGCACGAGTCCGCGCTGATTTTGGACGAGTACAGATATTCCCGTCATGCGTGTATGGACGATGCATTTGCCATTTGCCGTTCGCGGGATTTGCACATTCGCTGGCATGGCAGATGCATTGATGAACACGGCATATTAAGATTGTTTTGACCGGGTGTGTCATTGCGGCACAAGCGGTACCTTGTGCCTGTCCGGAGATTTTGTGTGTTGCAGGTGTTGCGAAAAGGGTTGTGGCGTTGAGTTATCCCCCGCCTGACATCAGCGGTGAACCCGCATCTACCGGCTCGGGCGGCCTGAGTGCACTTGACCGGGATGTGCGGCGCGCGAGGCTGGCACAGGCAGCGCACTTCGATGCGCTGGTCGACATTCGCGATGCGCAGACCCTGCGGCTGGCTGCGCTGGACAGCGAATTGCGGCGCAAGCTCGACCGTGAGCCTGACTTCGCGGCGCGATTGCAGGTCAAGCTCGAGACCGGATTTCCGCCCCGGCTATGGCTTGACACGATCTCCTATGTCGAGATGCAGCCCGACCCCCGTACCTACCGGCTGGTGCGGCAAGTCACGGACGGGCACGAAACCGTGGCGGAAGGCCGTGAACTGCCGGCCATGGTCAGCGCCATCCGACACCATGCCGCCCACCGCAAGGTGGAAGCTGACAGGGCCGCCGAAGCATCCGGAAATGGGCTGGCCCGGTCGTGGCCACAGGTCATCATCATCTGGCTGACCGGCTTCATTTTCGGGGTGCTGTCGCTGCTCGTCGCGGCAGTGATGCTGGGCACTGTCAACTTCTGACCGCGCGGGCATCTGCGTGCTGATTCGAGTGTGACCGGACCGTGACCGGCCAGTTGCGAGCGCTTTCAGCCCTGATCCACCGCGACGCGGGCATTGACGCATGCACTGTTACACGGCGCCAGATTTTTTCCCCAACCGAATCAGTTGCTTAGGTAAAATCGCGTGGTCAGCGAGTTACATTGTGAAACATCAAGTGATTTCTGCGTGGTGTGCCATTTCTGTTAGAAATCGGGCAAGGCAACCCGGTCATTCAGGGGTGAGAGCCAGCAGTGGGCAAGGGCTGCAGGCAATCAGCAGTGAACGAGGTTCGCAAAAGCGGGTACATGACAACTGCAGGGGTAGCGTTGTGCGGGTAGAAACCACAAGCGAAATCGGAACCGGTGCCGGCGCGGATACACGCGTGGCCGGGCCACAGCTGACGCCAACCATCAACACCGAACTTGTGCAGCGGCTGGGTGGCATTCACCACCCTGTGCGAAGGCCTCGACTATGCTGCGCAGGGCCGCACCGGCATGAACTTCTACGGCCCCCGCGGCCAGCTTGACGAAAGCCTGAGCTACCGCGCCTTGCGCAAGCGCGCCATCGACGTGGCGCACCGGCTGGTCAATGCAGGCGTCAAGCCGGGCGACCGGGTCGCAATCGTTGCCGAGACCGGTGCCGACTTCATGACCGTGTTCTTCGGGTGCCAGTATGCGGGCGTCATTCCGTGCCCGCTGCCTTACTCCATGTACATCGGCGGCCACGACGCCTATGTGAGCCGCGTGGCGGGCATGCTGGAAAGCGCCCACGCGACGGCTGTCGTTACCACCCCTGACCTCGAACAGCTGGTCCGCGAAGCGGCCCAGCGCGCCCGTGTCCGCAAGGTCTGGACCCATGCCCAGCTGGCAGAGTTCGACAGCTCCGGTGCGAAGCTTGCCCCGTTCGGCCCCAATGATGTGTCCTACATCCAGTACTCGTCCGGCTCGACCTCCAACCCCAAGGGCGTGCTGATTTCGCAGAAGGCCGTGTGTGCCAACACCATGGCCATCCTGCGTCATGGCCTGAAGATCACCCCGACCGACCGCGCCTTCTCGTGGCTGCCGCTCTACCATGACATGGGCCTGGTGGGCTTCTGCCTGTCGCCGATGATGGGGCAGGTCTCCATCGATTACCTGTCCACGCCTGCCTTCGCCCGGCGCCCGGCGCTGTGGCTCAAGCTCATGTCGGACAACCAGTGCACGGTGGCCTACGGGCCGTCGTTCGGCTTCGATCTTGCTGCCCGGCGCGTCAATGGCGAGGCCGCCTCGCTCAAGCTTGACCAGTGGCGGGTGGCCGGCATCGGTGGCGACATGGTGCGCGCCGACGTGCTCAAGCTGTTCGCCGAGACATTGTCTGTTGCAGGCTTCAAGCCGTCGGCCTTCCTGCCAAGCTATGGCATGGCCGAGGCAACGCTGGGCGTATCCTTCGCCGACACGACCGCAGAAATTCGCGTCGACGTGATCGACCGCGCCGCCATGAAGAACCAGGGTGAGGCGATTGCCAGCACCGACACCTGCGACGACAAGGTTCGCCACTTCGTGGTGTGCGGCAAGCCGCTGCCGGGTCACCGCATGCGCGTCGTTGGTGCTGCCGGCGAAGCGCTTGGCGACCGCCGCATCGGCCGCATCGAGATTTCCGGTCCCAGCCTGATGTCGGGCTATTACCGCAATGCCGACGCCACCGCAGCGATCATGCGGGCAGACGGTTTCATGGATACCGGCGACATGGGCTACTGGGTGGACGGCGAGATCGTCATCACCGGTCGCGCCAAGGACATGATCCTGCACAATGGCCGCAACATCTGGCCGCAGGATATCGAGTGGGCCGTGGAACGCGTTGACCAGGTGCGTGATGGCGACGTGGCAGCGTTTGCCGTGGAAGGTGCCAACGGCGGTGACCGGGTGACGGTGCTGGTGCAGTGCCGCCTGCGTGACGATGCGTCCATCGAACTGCTGCGCAGGCAGGTGTCGGCGCAGATTTCCCGCTCCATCGGCATTGATGCCGACGTGGTCATGGTGGCACCGAAGAGCCTGCCGTTCACCTCGTCCGGCAAGCTGTCGCGGGCTGGGGCAAGGGCACTGTTTGAAACCGGCCAGATCGGCGAAATCGCCGGCACGGCTGCTGGCACGTTCGCCAGCCTGCCTGAAGCCGCCGCCATCGCCGCGGAGTAACCGCCGGGAGTTTCAAGCCGGTGGATGTTTCATGCTGATTTCGCTGACCGGCTCAACCGGCTTTGTCGGGCAGCATGTTGCCCGGGAGCTGCTGAATCGTGGTCACGATGTGCGCTTACTGGCGCGTGACGTGGCGGGCGTGCCTGATGTCGTGCGGCTCAACGCGCGGCTTGAAGTGGTTGCCGGATCGCTGAACGATGTCCAGGCGGTGGCCCGCCTTGCCGAGAGTGCCGATGCGCTGATCCATTTGGCGGGAGCGATCAAGGCGCTGGACCGTGCAGGGTTCATGGCGACCAACCGCGACGGCAGCCTTGCTGTTGCCGAGGCCGCCAGCCGCGCCGGTGTCGCGCGGCTGGTGCTGGTGTCATCGCTGGCCGCGCGGGAACCGCAGCTGTCTGGCTATGCGGCATCGAAGGCCGAGGGCGAGGCAATTGCGCGGCAGATGTATTCCGGTAGTGCGCGGGGTGAACTCGTCATCGTGCGTCCGCCCGCCGTCTACGGTCCCGGCGACCGGGCGACGTTGCCGCTGGTGCGCCAGTTGGCCGGACGCGTCACGCTGCTCACCGGCACGCCGGCGCAACGGCTGTCGCTGATCGAGGTGACGGATCTGGCCCGCGCACTCGCCACTGTTGCCGAAGGCCGTGGCAAGGCTGGGGCGGTCTACGAGGTCGATGACGGCACGCCGGGCGGCTATACGTTTGCCGGCATGGTTGCGGATGCAGCGAAGTCAACGGGCCGGCAGGGGCGGTTGTTGCTGCTGCCGCGACCGATTGTGCAGGCGGCCGCACTGGCGGCGGAGGGTTGGATGAAGGTGTCGGGCAAGCCGGTCATTCTCAACCGCGGCAAGGTGGCGGAATTGTACCATCCTGACTGGGTGTGTTCCGGGCTCAGGTTGCAGGATGACAGCGACTGGCAGCCCCGCATCCGGTTTGCTGAAGGCTATGCGTCGACATTGCAGTGGTACAGGCGGAACGGATGGTTGCCTGCGGCTTGAAGCCCGCCTACAAAGCGGCACAATCCTGCTAGAAAGACTTGAACGAATGACGACGCAAGACACCGAGATTTTCGACAAGCTGGCTGAACTGCTCGCGCCGTTCAACGAGAAGAACATTGCCATCAGGCCGGACACGGAGATTGCCGTCGACCTGGCCATCAACTCGGTGTCGGTGATGGATTTCGTGATGGAAGTTGAAGATCACTTCAACATCGACATTCCGCTCAACGTGCTGTCGGACACGCATACCATGCGTGATCTGGTTGGCGTGGTGAAGGCGCGGGTGAAGAAGGCATAAGGACAAACACGCCGATGACCGACCTGCTCGACAAGTACAAGCCGCTGCTGGAGCGGATGCATGCGGTTGAACAGGCCGGTTCGCGCATCGGCCCGGTCAATGACAAGATCCTGTCGCCCACGCGCGCCATGATCAACGGCCGCGACACCATCCTGGCCGGCACCAACAACTACATGGGCATCACGTTCGAGCCGTCGTGCGTCGAGGCAGGCCAGAAGGCGCTGGCCGAGCATGGCACCGGCACCACCGGATCGCGCATTGCCAATGGCAGCTATGCCATCCACGAAGAGCTGGAAGCCGAGTTGGCCACATTCCTCGGCATGAAGAACTGCATCGTGTTTTCGACCGGATACCAGGCCAACCTCGGCATGATGGCCGGGCTTGCAGGTCCGAAGGATACCATCTTCCTCGATGCCGACAGCCATTCCTCGATCTACGATGGCTGCACGCTGTCAGGAGCCAAGCTGGTGCGGTTCCGCCACAATGATGCAGCCGACCTCGACAAGCGGCTGACCCGCATGGAAGACGATGGCGGCGGCCGGCTGGTTGTGCTCGAAGGCATCTACTCGATGCTGGGCGACCGCGCGCCACTGGCGGAATTCGTCGCGGTGAAGCGCAAGCACGGCTTCCAGCTGCTGGTGGACGAGGCGCACTCGTTCGGCGTGCTCGGCCCCAATGGCCGCGGACTTGCCGATGAGGCAGGGCTGATGGACGAGGCTGATTTCATCGTCGGCACCTTCTCCAAGTCGATTGGGGCAATCGGCGGGTTCGGTGCCTCGAACCATCCGATGTTCGACACGCTGCGCTATGCCTCCAAGCCCTACATGTTCACGGCGTCACCGTCGCCTGCGTCTATTGCCACGGCCACAGCTGCCGTGCGGGTGCTGGCCCGTGAGCCGCAGCGGCGCGACAGGCTGCAGTCCAATTCGGCGCGGTTGTTCCATGGCCTGAAGGGCCTGGGGCTCGAACTCGGGTGCGACCAGGTCAGCCCGGTAATCGCGGTCAAGTGCGCCGACGAGCCGTCAACACTGGTGATGTGGAACCAGCTTCTCGCGGCTGGCGTCTACGTCAACATCGCCTTGCCGCCCGGCACGCCCGGCAAGTTGTGCCTGCTGCGCTGCTCGGTGTCGGCTGCCCATACCGAGGCGGAAATCGACCGCATCATCGAGCTGTTTTCCAGCGTCGTGGTGGGCAATACGCAAATGGCAGCGTCGGCCTGATATCAGCTGACGGTTTCTGCCCTGAAGGCGATGGCTGCCGCTATGGCGGCATAGATCAGGAACGGCGCCCACGCGCCGAAGATGGGTGGCACGAAGCCAACCTCGCCCATGGTCAGGGCGATGCCCTCGAAGATCGAGAACGTGAAGCCGATGGCAAGGCCGATCATGAACAGCCGGCCTGCACCACCGCCACGGCGGAAACGCACGGCCAGCGGAATGCACAGTGCCACCATCAGCAGGGGTGTCAGCAGCAGTGACACGCGCCGGTACCACCAGGTTTCGAACACGTGCACCGGCTTGATGCCGAAGCCTGCGTTGCGGATGAAGTATCCAAGGTCAACTGCAGACATCTCGGCGGGCTCGCCCGACCGTTTGCCGGAGCGGGCAGGCTGCATGTTGCCGGAATAGATCATCCGCGACACGCGGTCAGGCCGGACGTTCTCGGCGTGGTAGATGACCACGTTGTCCAACTGCCAGCGGCGGTTGACCAGGACAGCCGTCTCGGCCCTGATCTGCTCTTCCAGTTCGCCTGTGTCATTGCGCTTGAAAATGATGATGTCGCCCAGCTCGGTGGCATTTGCATTGGCGCTGCCTGCACGCAGGATGTCGGTGCCCGCCCGCATCCAGATCGGGCCCTTGTTGCCGACGGCTGCCTTCTTGCGGCTGTATTCACCGATGCCCCATTCGGTCAGTTCCGGCGTGACGCGCGGCACGGCCTGATCGGCGATCAGGAAGGTGATGCCGCCGATGACCAGGCTCATCGGCATGAGCATCATGATCACGCGCATTGGCGACAGGCCGGTCGCCCAGATGGCCGTCATCTCGGAGCGATAGGACAGCTCGACCAGCGCCAGCAGGATGGCGAGCAGAACCGATATCGCCATGAAGGTCGAAGCCGTCACCGGCAGCAACAGCAGCGCATAGTGGCCCAGCGCCGCAGACGTGCCGCCGCCCTGTTTGATGATTTCCTCGGAGTAGGTCACCAGCGTCAGCGACACCACGAAGGCCGAAATGCCCAGCAGGATCGTGATAAACCGCACCAGTATCATGCGCGACAACAGCCAGCCAATTGTCTTCATCCCCGGCTCACTCCCGGCTGGGGTGGGCGGATGCGGCGCCACAGTGCCTTCACACGGTCAACGATGTCCTCGATGAGCGGATCGAGCCAGGGCCTCGGCAAGGTGTAGCAGGTGACGTAGTAGCGCCACAGGGCGAAGGTGGTGAACAGCGCGAAGGGCAGCCAGATCGTCCACCACACCGATATGCCGCGCAAGCCTGTCGCTGTCGCGCCTTGTTGCAGGATTTCATGAAACGCCACCAGCAGCACCAACGCCACGGCGAACCTGTAGGCGCGGTTGCCGCGCCGCTGGCCCACCGAATAGGGCAGGGCCAGGAACGGCAGCACCAGCACCAGCGCGACCAGTGCCAGCCTGATGTTGAACTCAGCGATTGCCAGCTGCCGGAAGCGGGGCTTGAGGTCGGTTCTCTGAAGCTGGGTGTAAAGCTCCGTCAGTGTCAGTTCGCGTGGTGCCGCACCCCGGTTGCGGTAGACGGCGGACTGGAGCCGGCCAAGACCGACATCGGCGGAACGGAAATCCCCGACCAGCGGCGGTGCCACCGTGCCGGTGCTGCCTGCCTGGGGTGGCTGCTTCACTTCCAGCCGGTGGCCGGTGTACAGCCTGAGCTTGGGCTGACCGGAGGCTTCATCGTCGACCAGCTGGCCAGACTGGGCTGTGATCGTTTCGCTGCCCTTGTCGCCGAAATCATCGTAGATGAAGATGCGCTGGAACGAGTTGTCAGCGCGCGTCAGCTTGTCGAGAATGAACGTGCGCTTGCCGGTCTGCATGAACACGCCTTCCTCGGCGAGATAGAACACATCGACGTTGGCCAGCGTGTGCACCGTTGCCCGGTAGGCATACAGCGAGAAGGGCTGTACCCATCCGAACATCAGGGCGGCGTTCATGGCCAGCACGATCGCGATCAGCGAGGCAGGGCGCGTCAACCGGCCGAGACTGGCACCGGCTGCGAGAAACGCATCGAGCTCCGAATCCTTCGACATCTTGCTGAAGCCGAACAGCAGGCCGAGATACAGCGCCACCGGGGCAGCAAGGCCGATATAGTGCGGCATCCAGTAGGCCAGCAGCTGAAACACCACCGCAAACGAGTTGCGGTTGCCCAGCGTGATGTCGAGCACCTGCACGATGCGCTCGGCGCACAGCACCGACAGGCCAGCCCCCATTGCCGTCAGCAACGGGATGGAAACCTGGCGGATCACGTACCGCTCGATGATCGGTAACCTGAAAATGGCGGGTCGCCGGCGCAGTGCCGTCCTCTTTTCGTGGGTGGGCTTCAAGCCCGGTGCTGGTGTCTATGGCTCCAGAGTGTAGCTGGTTTGTGGCGTAAACTGCCGCGTGACATTATTCCATTGGCGAATGTTCACCGTGGTCTGCCACTCGCCGGAGACGCGACGGACCACATATTCGTTCCATGCGGCAAGCTCGGTGTTGCGGTTGCCGTTCGAGCTTGCCGACGGTACGCCCACAATGTGAGCCGTGCCGTGGCGCGTGGCAAGCTTGCGATGGGTCGCGGTATGGTTGTGGCCGTGCACCACCAGGTCGCAGCCTTCGTCGGCCAGTACGCCGGTCAGTTCGGCGGCGTCCTTGAGGGCCTTGTGGGACCTGGCGAGGCCCTGCAGCGGCGGGTGGTGGATCATAAGAATGCGGTAGAACCCGCGCTGGCGCAAATTGGAAAGGCTTGCCGCCAATGCCTCGATCTGGGCGGCCCCCATCACGCCGGTGGCGCGGCCGGGCCGGCTGGGCATGGCGGTGGTAACACCTATCAACGCCACGTTGCGGCGCTGGCGCACGTAGGGAAACGGCATTGCCACGCACGAGGTGGGCCGGGCACCGGGCACCGCCAGGTCGCCCGTCATGTAATCGCCCCACAGGCCCATGCCTGTCTCCCAGTCGGTGGTGACATAGGCATCGTGATTGCCCGGCACGAACGACATCCAGTCCGGCTTGCCGGCGTTCTGCAGCCAGCTGGCCCCGTTGATGAATTCGCGGCGCAGCGAGATGTTGATCAGGTCGCCGGTGAACATCAGGTGATCGGGGGCGGCGGCCTTGATGTCCTTCAGGATGGCTTGCGTGATGGCCGGGTCATGGATGGCGCGGCGGCGGAAGATCCATGAATTGTAGCCGACCAGCCGCTTGGAGGTGAGGTTTACCGGGTTGAGCGGCGGTACAGGCCCCAGGTGCACGTCGGATATGTGGGCCAGCCGCATCATGCGGAAGATCCCGGTGCCTTGGCGGAAAGCTGGCGTTCATAGATGCGGTAGGTCTTGTATTCGACGCCGCCGACGGCCTCGATCATGCGGCGCATCGGCATGTTGTCGTCGAGTATCCATGACAGTTCGGCGTGCCGGGTTCCCCGGCCCACGTGGTACTGCCGGATGGCATCGATCACCGCGATGGCGAGTGCCGAGCCGACCGGCGTGCCGTGGTACTGCCGGCGAACGCCCATCAGCGGCATGCGCACCGCCTCGGGCGCCTTCAGCTTCAGCCGCGCGAGCAGCTTGAACACGCCGAACGGCAGCAGCGAGCCGCGCAAATCCCGCGCCGCGCGATTGATGTCCGGCAAGGTCACTGCCATGGCGGCGGGCTGGCCCTGGTACTCGGCGAAGGCGATGTAGCCTTCCTGCACCAGCATCTTCAGGTCGCTGCCCAGCTTGGCGATCTCGGCATCGGAGAACGGTGTGAACCCCCAGTTGCCGGACCAGGCGTCGTTGAAGATGTCGATCAGGATGGCGAGGTCACGGTCAAGGTTCTTCTTGCTGAGCGGGCGCACCACGAGATCGCCGGTGGCCTCGACCTTGCGCAACATGCCGGCAAGCCCGCGCGGTAACGGCTGGGAGTTGTCGAAGCTGTAGGCCAGCACGTCCTTGACACGGGCATAGCCTGCTGCCTCGACGTGGGGGCCGTACCAGCGGCGTGCATGGCCCATCATCACGGCAGGCGGATGCTCGAAGCCGGACACCAGCAGCCCGGTTTCCTCGTTGATGGAAAAGCTGAACGGACCGATGGCACGCGCCATGCCCTGCTTGACCAGCCACGCCTCGGCGGTTGCCAGCAGGGCTGCAAACAGGCGCGCATCGTCGCCTGCATCCAGGAAACCGAACATGCCGGTCGCGTCCTGGTGGCGGGCATTGCGCAGGTCATCGACCTGGGCCGAGATGCGTCCGACCGGGCGGTTTCCGCTCCAGGCCACGAACAGTTGCGCGGTTGCATGCTCGAAGAACGGGTTATGCCTTGGTGAAATGTGCTGCGCCCGTTCGAAGGTCAGCGGTGCAATCCAGGCCGGGTCATCGGCGAAGACGAGATGGGGCACCTTCAGGAAGGCTGCCCGGTCACTGCGGGTTACAACCGGCCTGATCTCCAGGCTGGTCATGAGGAAGCCTTCGTTTTGGCCGCGCCCCTGGTCTTGCCCCTGGCAGACGTCTTGCGGGCTGCAGAAGCCTTGCGGTCGAGGCTGATCTCGGCTGCCATGCCATTGTCGATCTTGTACAGCCGGTCGGCGATGGCCGACCATGCAGGCCGGTGGGTGATGGCAATGATGGTATACCGGCCCGCAAGTTGCTGCGCGGTGCGGCAGATGCTGGCCTCGGTTTCAGGGTCGAGGGCGCTGGTCACTTCATCAAGGATCAGCAGCTTCGGGTCGCCCACCAGCGCCCGGGCGAGCGCGATGCGCTGGCGCTGGCCACCGGACAGCCTGCCGCCCATTTCACCGGCATTGCTGTCAAGCCCGTCTGGCAGGCTGTCGATGAAATCGCTGGCCTGGGCCAGCTTCAGCGCGGCCCGCAACTGCTCGTCGCTGAGACTGCTGTTGCCCAGCGCAATGTTGTCACGCAGGGAAGCATGCAGCAGCGACAGTTCCTGCGGCACGTAGCCAACCATGGACCGCCACGCGATCAGCGACAGGCCGGTGAGCGGGCGGTCGTCGATGGTGATGCGGCCTTCGTCGGGCTCGTGCAGGCCCAGCAGCATGTCGACCAGCGTCGTCTTGCCAGCCCCCGACGGACCCTGCAGCACGGTGATCTTGCCGGCTGGAATCTCCAGTGAGATGTCGCGGACGGTCGGCTTGTCCTCGTGAGAGAACGTGACGTTTTCAAACCTTGCAGCATGATCGAGGGTAATGTCGGTGTCACCTCCGGCGCGTTCTGCCTCTCGGTTGAGCTGATCGGCAATCTTTTCCACGCTGAAATAGGCCGCTTGCAGTTCGGCGGCGCGCTGCAGGTAGGACTGCAGCCGCCGTACCACCGCAAAGGACTGGAACGAGATGATGCCCAGCACGGTAACGGCAGCAAGCGACACGTTGAACACGCCCACGGCCAGGTAGAACGACGTGCCGATCAGGACGGCGATGAGGAGGTCCGTGCCGCGCTCCAGCGCCTGCGAGGACAGCACCTGCGCCTTGATCGAGCGGTTGAGCTTGTTCAGGTTCTCCCCGAACATGGCGATGAAGGGCGCAGTGCGGTTCATCGACTTGATCGGCTTGATGTTGTTGAGACTGTCGGCCACCAGCGTGACGAGGTCACGGGTCGACTCGACCTGATGCTTGCCGGCCCTGCGGCTGACGGCAATGAGCTTGCCCAGCCCGCCGACAAGGATCAGTCCGATCACCAGCCCGGCGATGGCAAACTGTACCGATGCCATCAGCGCGATGATGAGGTATCCGGCTGCCTGGATGATGCCGGCGACGAACTTTGCCGATTCGAGATAGGCCTGACCTGCGCGCGTCGCGTCGACGGAAATGGTGTTGGCGATGCTGCCGGCGCGATGTTCGACGAAGTAGCGCCATCTCGTGGCGAACATCGATTTCAGCAGGTCTTCGCGCAGGCGCGTCGAGACGTTGGCAATCGAGAAACCCGCATAGGTGAGGGCTGCACCCAGCAGGATCGACCGCAGGATGAGGGCAAACACCACCGCGAATGTCAGGCCACCGAGAAGTCTTGGGAATGCCGGTGAATGCCAGCACGCTGTCCACGACCGTATTGAAGGCGGGCGGCAGGTTGGCCTGTTCACCGGATACCGTCAGCAGTGCCGGCAGCATGGCCGACAGCGAGACGATCTCAGCCACCGAAGCCAGCACGAGGCATGCCACCACGGCCCACGGATTGGTGCCTCTGGCACGCAGGAATATCTTGAATATCTTCAGCATCAGGCCGCGTTGTGCGCGGACGCCATCAGCGTCCGGCTCGGTGTTTCAGGTGCGCAAGGCATGGTGAAACGATTAGTGCTGCACAGGGCCGGGGGCAAGCAGAGAATTGCGCCATCTGCCGCTTGCCGCAATAGTGGTCTGCATTATGCAGAAGGACCGCTGCCCGTGATTCGCAAGCTCGTCTATCCGTTCGTCAACCGGCTGGTGCTTCAGCCGTTCAGCCGGATCACCCGGGGCAAGACGCTGGGCGTGCGCGGCGTTGCCATCGACGATGCCGGTCACCTGCTGGTGGTGAAGCAAACCTACACCAGTGGCTGGATATTTCCCGGTGGCGGCATCGAACGGGGTGAAACAGCGTTGCAGTCGCTGGCCCGCGAGATGGTCGAGGAAGCCGCCGTCGAGGTGACCGGGCAACCGGTGATGCACGGGCTGTTCAGCAACGACCAGCATTACCCGGGTGATCATGTGGCAGTATACCGTGTGCCGCAGTTCCAGGTGCATGACTGGAAGCCGTCGCTGGAGATTTCGCACCGGGCATTTTTGCCGCGCGAGGAGATCGAGCGCGATTGCTCGCCCGCCATGCGGCGGCGCCTTGCCGAGCTGATCGACGGGACAGAGATCTCCGGCATCTGGTAACCGTTCCCGCAACACTGCCGCTGGCGATGATGTTGCGTTTGACCATGGTGTGCCGTCCGTGATAGGTGCAGCACCTTCGCGCCGTCATGGCGCGCGACAGACGACAGGATGAGCCAACCGATGCCCCGGCAGTACCGGCAGCGACGACACAGCCACCTGCGATGCGCACGCAGTTTGCGCACCGCCGGATCGCGGCTTGCTGTACCCCGGGACTTGCTCGTTCACTAGGCGGCAAGCCTGGAAGGTCCAGCGGTGATCCGGCATTTCCGGTACCTGTCTCCTGCCCGAAAGACCTTCCGCCATGTTCTTCGATACCATTGCGATCAAGCCGCTTGACCTGTCGGATGCTGTGCTTGCTGCAAGATCCGAAACCCTGCTCGACCGGGCGTTCGGCATTGGCCGGCGCACCAAGACGTCCTACCGGTTCAGGGAGCGCGAAATGCCGGTGCCGGGCCTCAGCTTCGGGCTGTGGATGCAGGCAAGCGATGCCGGCGGCGAAGAGCTGCTGGTGGCGGTGATCAGCTTCTGGCACCTCAAGATCGGCAGCGAAGGCCATGACGCCATCATGCTTGGCCCGCTCGCGGTAGAACCCCTGCTGCAAGGCAAGGGGCTTGGCCGCACCTTGATGGCGCACGCGCTGGCCGAAGCCGCACGGCTTGGCCACGGCCTGGTCATCCTGGTGGGGGATGCACCGTACTACGGGCCATTCGGCTTTGTCCGGGTGCCTGACGGGCGGCTGACTTTGCCGGGACCGGTCGATCCGGACCGGCTGCTTTATCTCGAGCTGGTGCCGGGTGCGTTCAATGGCGTGTCAGGACTGGTGCTGTCGCCATCGCGCCACGCGGATCCTGAGACCTAGCGGCCTTCGCGGTACCACATCATCGACAGCAGCGCGAGCAGTGCTGCCAGCGCCAGCAGCGTCGAGAACAGCGCGAAACTGCCGATCGACAGGACCCGGTAGGCCCCGTTCGACTTCAGCCCTATCCAGCCTGGTCCGGCCATGTCGCGACCGGCGCCAACCTTGACCAGCCTCGGCAGGGACAAGGTGGCGGGCGTGCCGTCGGCGGACATGAACTGCGCCGCACCGCGGGTAGATTGCGCCAGGGGCTCAAGCAGCGAGGTGGTGGCAATCAGGTCGGTGGTCTCGCGCGGGTCGGGCGAGCCGACCGCAGCAACCGCTTCCAGCGTGCCATCCGACAACCGGTGAAGGCCGGCCTCCGTAGCCTCGATCTCGCCGCGCCAGATGCCGGGGCGGGCTTGCGACAGCTTCACGGTTTCCGTCTTGCCGGACGGCAAGGTGACGGTCACGTCGGCGGCTTCATCCTTCATGGTGTTGCGCTGGATGACGAGTGCCGCACCTGCCTGGTTGCCACCGAGGGCTTCCTCTTCCAGTTGCGGTTCCTTCATCAGCCAGTGGGCCATGCGGCGCAGGGCTTCGGCCTGCGGGCCACCACCGTCATAGCCTCGTGCCCACAGCCAGGCGTGATCCGACATCAGCTGTGCGACGCGGCCTTCGCCGACGCGTGACAGGATCATCAGCGGGCGGTCCTCGGGACCGGCCATGACGATGTCGCCATTGCGCACTTCGGAATCGACGATGCGGAACCAGCGGCCCCAGGTTGGCTCGGTCTGGCTGGCGCCGGGCAGGCCGCGCACCACCGGATGGCGTTCGCCCTTGGCCGTCACGCGGGCCCTGAACGGTTCTACCGTCACGGCCCCGGTCGGCATGGCCGGCAGCACGGCCGACAGTGGCGAGCGGTAAAGGCTGGTGGCCTCGGCATAGTCCGGCCCGGCCGCCACCAGAACGGCGCCGCCCTTTTCCACGTAGTCGGCGATGTTGGCCAGGTAGGTGACGGGCAGCACGCCGCGGCGCTCATAGCGGTCGAAGATGATCAGGTCGAACTCGTCCAGCTTCTCGACGAATAGCTCGCGCGTCGGGAAGGCGATCAGCGACAGTTCGTTGATGGGCGTGCCGTCCTGCTTTTCCGGCGGGCGCAGGATGGTGAAGTGAACCAGGTCCACCGACGTATCGGCCTTCAGCAGGTTGCGCCAGGTGCGCTCGCCGGGATGCGGCTTGCCCGAGATCAGCAACACCCGCAGCCGGTCGCGGATACCCTTGGTGACGGCGATGGCGCGGTTGTTGCGCACGGTCAGCTCGCCCGGCAATTCGGCAGCCGAGAGCTCGATGATGTTGTCGCCGCCGTGGGCGATGTTGACGTCCATCTCGGTTTCGCTGCCGGTGGCGGTGGTCACGGTGCCGACCACCTGCCCGTCGATGGCAATGGTGACGAGTACCGGCCGGCCCTGCTCGGCACCTGCATCGGTCACCACGAACCGCAACGGCTGGTTTTCGCCGACAATGCCGAACTTCGGCGACTGGGTCAGCCGCACGGTGCGGTCCAGTTCACCCGGCTTGCCACTGACAAGCGCATGGAGCGGGCCTTGATAGCCGGCCACCACCTCGCCCTCGGGGATGTCGTGTACCTGGCCATCGGTGAGCAGGACCGCGCCGGCATACCGGTCCGGTGGCACATCCGCCAGCGCCTGACGCAGGGCGGCGAAGGCTTGCGTGCCTTCATCTGCTGCGGTGATGCCGGAGCGCACGTCGACCACGCGAAGCTCGGTGTCGGGCAGCGCGCCCAAGCGGCTGCGCAACTGGGCCAGCGCTGCGTCGGTGAGCTCGGTCCGGGTGCCGGTTTGCTGGCTCTGGCTGCGGTCGGTGACAACCACGGCGATGTCGGGCAGCACTTCGCGGTCTTCACGCAGCAGCACGGGGTTGAACAGGGCCGCCACCAGGGCCGCGCCCGCCAGCGCCCGCAGCACGGCACCGCGCATGCGCGCCACCAGTGCCAGCAGCACGAACGCACCGGCAATGACGGCCAGCACAATGGCCAGCCACATCGGCAGCAGGGGTTGTATGTCGAGGGTCCAGGTCATCGCCGCGCGCCTACTGCCCCAGCCGTTCCAGCAGCGCTGGCACGTGCACCTGGTCCGCCTTGTAGTTGCCCGTCAGCGCATACATCATGATGTTCACACCCGCCCGCCAGGCGTACTCGCGCTGACCCTCGCCACCGGGCGATACGGGGAACTGCGGATTGCCGGCCTGGTCCACCGCCCAGGCTGCTGCGAAGTCGTTGGAGCCGATGATGATCGGGCTGACGCCATCACTGGCGGCGGCGGCGATGGCGTCGTCAGTGTTGCTGGCGCGTGCCTGCACCCACAGCTGGCCACCGGCCCAGCGGCCTGGAAACGTGTCCATCAGGTAAAAGGCGCGGGTCAGCACGTGGCTTTCCGGCACAGGTTCCAGCGCAGGCACGTCCAGCTTGTCGAGGATGTTGCGCAGCGCCATGGTTGACGGCGATGTTGCGCCGGTCAGCGTTGCCACCGAACTGTCGTCGTCGCGGGTATCGAAGAAGATCGTGCCGCCGTTCTTCATGTAGTCGGACAGCTTTGCCAGCATCTCGTCATCGGGTGGTTCGGCGGATGGCAGCACCGGCCAGTAGATCAGCGGGAAAAACGCGATCGAATCACGGGTGATGTCGATGGCGACGGGCTCTGCTGGCTCGATCGAGGTGCGTGACACGAGTACGCGTCCCAGCCCCTCCAGCCCCATCTTCGAGGTGCTGTCCACCTGTGCATCGCCGGTGAGCACGTAACCGATGCGGGTTTCAAGGCTTGCCTGCATGGCAAACTGGGTGGCGGCATCGAGCCCCTGTGACGAGTTGCTGGCGTTCTGTGCCGCGGTGGGCGCCGGCGATGCGGCCAGCAATGACAGTGCCACGCCTGCCGTCAGCACGAGGCCTGCTGCCGATGCGGACCGGATGGCCGGGCGGCGGCGGGTCAGCCGGGCCAGCCCGCCGGTCAGGAACAGCATGGCCAGCACGTCAGCGGCAAACAGCAGGACCGCCAGTGCAAACAGCCAGCCGGACAGGTCCGTCGGTCGGGCGCGCTCATAGCCGGCAAGGGCGAAGGCCGGGGGCAGACCCGCAAGCGGTTGCAGTCCCTCGTCGCCAGCACCAAGGTTCAGGGCATGCCGCGCGCCGCCACGGGCATAGATTCCGGCGGGATGCACCGCGGTCGGCTTCATGGTGAAGAAGCCATCCGTTTCAACCGGCCGGGCACTGGCAGGCGGCGCACTCATCTCGCCATAGCCGTTTAGCGTCCTGAGCGGGGTGAAGGCACCGTCTTCGTTGCGCGCGGTTTCGGCGTTGGCGGCGGCCCCGGCGGAAGCGTCCGCCGTGCCAAGGCTGCCAGCAGCCGGTGCCATGTCGGTAATGCGCTTGAGCATTTCAACGAACAGGCCGGTCAGCGGCAGGTTGGACCAGTCGGCATTGGCGGTGACATGGAACAGCACCACGAGCCCCTTGCCTTCGGCGGAGGCGGTGACCAGCGGCGTGCCGTCTTCCAGGCTGGCCCATACCCGGCCCGGCAGCGTGGCAGACGGTTCGGCCAGCACCTGGCGTTCAACCTTGACGTCCTGGTCGGGCACAAGGCCTGCAAACGGCGAGGTTTCGGCAAATGGGGCAAGCGCTTGCGGCTGTTCCCAGCTGAGCGCAGAGCCTAGCGCCCGGCCGCCCGAGCGCAGCTCCACCGGCACGAGGCCGTCCTGTCCGCCAGCGAGGCGCGGTCCGGCAAAGCGGACCAGTACGCCGCCCTGGGATACCCAGCTTGTGAGCGCGGTGATGTTGGCATCGCCAAGTACCCCGAGGTCGGCCAGCACCAGCATCGATGCGCCGTCTTCCAGTGCCTTGCGGATTTCATCAACGGATGGCACTTCCGTCAGTTCGGCACTGGGTTGTAGTGCCCGGCTGACATAGTACAGTGGCGACAGCAGCGGCTGGTCCAGCTCCTGCGATGCGCCCGACACCATGGCGACCGACTTGCGCCGCCAGCGATCATCGAACAGGAAAACGCCACCGGCTGATCGTTGCGCGGTCAGTTCGACGCGCGCCGCCTCGTTGCGCAGTTCCAGGGGCAGCTCGATCGAGGTTTCCGCAGTCAACTGGTCCGGCGCGAAACTGAACACCGCATCGGCCAGCGAGCGGCCATTGAGGGCGCGCACGTTGACAGGTGCGTTCTGCTCTCCCGACGCCGTCGCACGCACGGCGGTCAGCGTCAGCTTTGACTGCTCAAGCGATGGCGTGGAAAGCGCCAGCGGTGTGCTGGCGGGTTCCGGCTGCAACACCTCGATGCGGGCGTTGCCACCTGCGAGCGTTGCAAGCCGGGTGGCAAAGTCGCCATCGCTGGCATAGGCCAGTCCGTCGCTGAGCCATAGTACGCGCAAGGCACCGGCATCGGCAAAAGCTGTCTGCAGCCGCTCGCCCAGCGCACCACGGTCGGGTGTCAGCGCCCTTGGCATCAAGGCACCTGCAAGTTCCGTTGCCGCTGCCGCATCGCCGAGGGAAATCTCGCCGGGCGCGGCCTGGCTGGTGGTGCCGGTTATGGCAGCCGGTGCTCCGGCACGCTGCGCCTCGGCCAGCACGTCGCTCAGCAGCCGGTTGCGCACCTGCCAGTCATGTGCTGATGCCCAGCCGTCATCGACGACGACCAGCAACGGGTCCGGCGAGCGGTCGCGCACGGCGGAGGCATTGAGCAGCGGCCCGGCAACCGCGAGGATGATCGCTGCCGCCATCATCAGGCGCATCAGCAGCACCCACCAGGGGGTGTGCTGCGGTTGTTCTTCCTTGGCCACCAGTTCCAGCAGCAACCGGAATGGCGGAAACCGGACCTTGTTGGGTTGCGGCGGGTTGAACCGCAACAGCCACCAGATCAGTGGCAAGGCAAACAGCCCGATCAGGGCGAGCGGTGTGGTGAAGGCAAGGCCTGCGATGAGTGGTGTCATGGCCGCCTACCTCAACCCGCCGGCTGATTGGGTCAGCCGTGTGTAGAGCGCCATCAGCAGCGGGTGCGGCGACTGGTCGGTGTGATGGACGGCAAAGGTCCAGCCAAGCTGGCGGCAAAGCTGGCGCAGCCCGTCGCGCTGGCGGGCCATGGCGGCGATGTAGTCTTCGCGCAGTGTCTCGGCGCGGCCCGCGATGAAGCGGCCCTGGCCTGCCATGTCGAGAAACTCGGTTCGGCCCGCATAGGGAAGGGTTTCCTCGGCCGGGTCGGTGATCTGGATGACATGCCCGTTGAGACCATCGGCGGCGATGCGCCCGAAGCGCTCGCGAATGGTCTCCAGCGGTTCGAGGAAGTCGCCGAACAGCACGCAGGAGGCATGGCGCGGCAGTTGCTGGGCTGGTGGCAGCACTTCATCCAGCAGCTCGCTGCCGCCGGACCCGGCATACCACGCCGCCATTCGCCGCAGTACCAACCGGGTGTGGCTGGGAAATTGCGGCCAGCCCAGGATGCCGACGCGTTCACCGGCACGGATAGCCAGCGTTGCAACGGTCAGTGCCAGAATGGCCGCACGGTCACGCTTGGTGACGCTTGCAAGATCCGAGCGGAAATCCATGCCCGATGCCTGGCTTGCCCACACGAACAGGGTGTTGGTGGCAGCCCACTCGGTTTCGCGGATCAGCGTCTTGCCAGCGCGTGCCGACTTGCGCCAGTCGATGCGCGAGACGGAATCGCCCGGTGAATAGTCACGGTATTGCCAGAAGTCGGCACCTGGGCCTGCCCGGCGGCGGCCGTGGGCACCCTGCACGATGGCATTGGCAATGCGCTGCGACTGGATCAGCAGCGGCGGATAGGCATCTGCCAGCCGGTCTGCTGATCCGCGCAATGTCGCTGTTGTGAGGGTCGGAGAAGCCATTCGATTATGCTGCTCGCTCCGGTCTATCCGGTTACCGGCTTGGCAAGACGTGCCACGACATCGTCGATGGTGATGCCGTCGGCGCGTGCCGAGAAGGTGATCGCCATCCGGTGGCGCAACACCGGGTTCGCGAGTGCGGCCACGTCATCGAGCGAGGGTGACAGGCGCCCGTCCAGCAGGGCCCGGGCGCGCACGCCAAGCATCAGCGACTGGCTGGCGCGAGGGCCGGGGCCCCACGAGATGTGCTGGTTGGTGTAGTCCGACGCATCCGGCCCGGGCCGCGCCGAGCGCACCAGCTCGAGAATGGCGTCAGCCACCTTCTCGCCCACCGGAATGGTGCGGGTCAAACGTTGGGCGCGCATCAGCTCGTCGCGGGTAAACACGTTGCCGGCCTGCGCTTCCGAGGTGCCGGTGGTGGCGAACATCATGCGGCGTTCGCTGTCGAGGTCCGGATACGGCACGTCGATTTCCAGCAGGAAACGGTCGAGCTGCGCCTCGGGCAGCGGGTAGGTGCCTTCCTGCTCGACCGGGTTCTGGGTTGCCAGCACGTGGAACGGCGAGGGCAGGTCATAGCTGACGCCACCCACTGTCACGTGGTGTTCCTGCATTGCCTGCAGCAGGGCCGACTGGGTGCGCGGGCTGGCGCGGTTGATCTCGTCGGCCATCAGCAGCTGGCAGAACACCGGGCCCTTCACGAAACGGAACTTGTGCCGGCCGTTTTCCGGCTCGTCGAGCACTTCCGAGCCGACGATGTCTGCCGGCATCAGGTCCGGGGTGAACTGGACGCGCTTTTCCTCCAGGCCCAGCAC
Source organism: uncultured Alphaproteobacteria bacterium (assembly GCA_963700735.1). Taxonomy (GTDB): domain Bacteria; phylum Pseudomonadota; class Alphaproteobacteria; order Rhizobiales; family Aestuariivirgaceae; genus Anderseniella. The sequence goes on along the minus strand of CAVOYR010000002.1, from coordinate 150,175 downwards.
GTTGCCCAGCGTGATCGCCAGCTTGGTCTTGGCAAGGCCGGGCGCGCCGACGAGCAACGCATGGCCGCCGCCGAGGATGGCAGTGAGGGCAAGGTCGATCACGTTGTCCTGGCCGAAAATGACGGACTTGACGGCATCGCGGGCCTTGCCGAGACGGGCGGCGGTTGCCTCCAGTTCATCGAGAATCTTGGCGTCGGCGTTGGTCACATTGCTCATGGGCGGGGGTCAACCTTTCACACGGTCATTTCGGTCTTGGCCGCGCGGGGCAGCCTGGAATCAGTTCGCCGGAGAACCGGCCAGACAAACAGCATAGGGCAACAAGATTGGCTGCAACATGTCCTGAATTGCCACGTTACCACGATGTAACGATATTGCATGCGCGTGAGTTCACGCCACTTGCTCACGTTAATGTCATGTGGTGAATGTTTGCCATGAGCACCTTGCCGGACATCGCGGGACTGGAGTCGATTGCCGCTGGCGACATGCCGCGCCGCGCGCCCGCCCCGGTGGATGATTGGTCACCAGCCGTCGAAGCGCCGATCGACATCCGCATCGATGCCGAGGGCCGCTGGTTCCACGAGGGCGAGCGGATCCGGCGGGCTGGGCTGGTGGCGCTGTTTGCCTCGATCCTGCGGCGCGAACCAGACGGGTCGCATGTGCTTGTTACACCAGCAGAAAAGCGGTTCATTACGGTCGAGGACTGCGCTTTCGTGGCAGTGTCCGTTGAGGCTCGGGGCACTGGGCGCGAACAGGTGGTGACCATTGTCACCAACCTTGGCGACGAGGTGGCCATCGGACCCGATCATCCGCTGGTTATGCGCGACAGCCCGGTGGCCGGCGGGGGCGTGAAGCTTGCCTATGTCACGGTGCGCGGCGGGCTTCAGGCGCGGGTGGGGCGAGCGGCGTTCCATGACCTGGTTGCAGCCGGTTGTACCATTATGCAAGACGGTGAAAGCTGGTTTGGACTGTGGTCGTCGGGCGCGTTCTGGCCGATGATGACCGCGCACGAGGCGGGGCTTTAGACCGGTCATGCCAATCATTACCAGGTCATTGTTCCAGAAGACTTTTCTGCCGAGGCTTCACACCAGTCTGCCGGTTGAGGCGCTCAATCACGAGGCCCGTGCGCTGCGCTCCGACGAGGACCTGAACGATGGCTGGGCCCCCGATGATCCCTCGCGCATCCGGCGTGCGGCGGTGCTGGTTGGACTGGTCGAGCGCGACGGCGACCTGCAGGTGCTGCTGACGCAACGCTCAGATGGTTTGCCAACGCATGCCGGTCAGATTGCGTTTCCCGGTGGCAAGATCGACCCGTGCGACGATGGACCGGTGGCGTGTGCGCTGCGCGAGACCCACGAGGAAACCGGCGTTGCGCCGGAGTTTGTCGAGCCGGTCGGATTTCTTGATGTGTATCAGACACGTACCGGATTTCGCGTGGTGCCGGTGGTGGCCTTCCTGCGGCCCGGTTTCACGCTGGTGCCGGAACCGGGCGAGGTGACGGACATCTTCGAGGTGCCGCTGTCGCACTTCATGGACACCGAAAATCACCTGCGTCATTCGCGCGAGTACCAGGGAAAGACGCGGTATTTTTACGCGATGCCATACGGCGAGCGATATGTGTGGGGGGCGACGGCAGGCATGCTGAAGAACCTGCACGACCGGGTGTATGGGCCATGAACGCGCCCCCGTTGAGCCAGCATCCGATGTTGCAAGCCATTGGTTTGTCAAAGGTTTTCGACGCCATCGAGGCAGCCGGTGGCGAGGCACGCATTGTTGGCGGGGCGGTGCGCAATGCGCTGCTGGACCGGCCGGTGCACGAGATCGACATCGCCACCACGCTCGAGCCTGACGCCACCATTGCAGCGGCAAGAGCGGCAGGCCTGAAGGCCCACCCCACCGGCATCGACCACGGCACGGTGACAATCGTCAGCGAAAACAATACCTTCGAGGTGACGACACTACGTCATGACGTAAGTACCGATGGCCGCCGCGCAACCGTTGCCTTCACCGGCGACTGGCAGGCGGACGCGGCCCGGCGCGACTTCACCATGAACGCGTTGTATTGCGACCGTCACGGCAATGTACTCGATCCGCTCGACGTTATTGACGACATATTCAATCAGAAAATCCGGTTTGCGGGCGACCCTGACGCGCGAATTAAAGAAGACTACCTGCGCATCCTGCGGTTCTTCCGGTTCCACGCCCAGTACGGGCAAGGCACCGCCGATGCGGCAGCACTTGCTGCGTGTGAACGCAACGTGGCAGGGCTTGGGCAGTTGTCTCGCGAGCGGGTTGGCCAGGAAATGAGCAAGCTGCTGCTGGCCGGCGGGGCAGGCGATGCGGCAGAGCTGATGAACCGGACGGGGGTCAGCTCGGCGCTGTTCGGGTCACTCCTCAATGCAGCGCGCCTTGCACGGGTCGTTGCCATCGACGCGGCAAACCAACTGGCGCCGGACTATCCGCTGCGGCTGGCGGCGGCGTTCGATCTTGATCCCGAAGCGACGGGCGACAGCCTGCGGCTGTCCAACGCCGACACCCGCGAGCTTTCGGCGGTCCTGTCGGCGATGCCCCCGTCGCCGGCCTTGCGCGAGGCTGAACGCAAGGTGGTGCTGTACCAGACAGGCGGCGGGACGTTCGCCCGCGCGGTACGGCTGGCCTGGGCGGACAGTGCCGCAAGCGCCGATGATGCCTCATGGCGTGGCTTGCTGAGGTTGCCTGAAGACTGGCCAGTACCGGTCATGCCGTTGACAGGCGCCGACCTTGTTGCCGCAGGACTTGAGCCGGGGCCGCAGCTTGGTGCCACGCTGCGCCGGCTGGAAGACTGGTGGGTAGCGGGCGGCTTCACGGCGACAAGGGAAGAGTTGCTGGCCAAGGTTTCCGCCTGACGGCCCGCCGCCGCCTTGCGCGCATCACCTGCCTCATGCAGTAATCAGCGCATAACACTTCCTTTCAAAATCAACGGGCAACAATGAGCATTCAGAAGTTTGCAGTCGGGCAGGCCGTGCGGCGTGTCGAGGATGAGCGTTTCATGACGGGCGCGGGGTGTTACGTCGACGACATCAGGCTCGACAACATCGCCCATGCGGCGTTCGTGCGCTCGCCGTTTGCGCACGCGAAGATCGGCAAGATCGATGTGAGTGCTGCTGCGGCGATGCCGGGGGTGCTGAAAGTGTTGACCCACAAGGACGTCAAGAAGGCGGGCCTCGGGCCGTTTCCCACGGTGACCGCCATCGACGGCGTAGACGAGAATGGCGTTGCCGTGCCGGAGCGGTTTGCGCTGACTGGTGACGTGGCGCGCTATGTGGGCGACACGGTGGCGATGGTGATCGCAGAGACCGCCGATCAGGCGGCGGCAGCAGCCGAGGCTGTCGAGGTGGATTACAAGGACCAGACGCCGGTGGTCGATCTGGCGAGCGTGCTGGACAAGAGGACCAAGCTCATCCATCCCGCCATCAAGTCGAACCGGGCATATCACTTTCACAAGGGTGACGCCGCTGCAACGGACAAGGCGATTGCCGATGCCGCGCACGTCACCACGCTGACCTTCATCAACAACCGGGTGGCACCATCGGCCATCGAGCCGCGCGGCAGCCTGGGTGACTACGATGCCGCCAAGGACCAGCTGATCCTCCACATGTCCGGTCAGGCGATCCACGCGCAGAAGGGCCAGATGGCGGCAGCGATTTTCAAGTGCCCGCCGGAGAAGATCCGCGTGGTGATGCCGGACGTGGGTGGCGGGTTCGGGGCGAAGAATTTCGTCTATCCAGAAAACGTCATGGTGATGTTTGCCGCCAAACTGCTTGGCCGGCCGGTGAAGTGGATTGCCTCGCGTGCCGAGAACTTCCTGGCCGAAGTGCATGGCCGCGATCACCTGACCACCGCCTCATTGGCCATGGACGCTGACGGCCGGTTTACCGCGCTGAAGGTCGAGACCACGGCCAACATGGGTGCCTACCTGTCGTCGTTCGCCACCATCATTCCGACATCTGCAAGCTGGGTGACGATGGGCGGCAACTATACCATCCCCGCCATCTCGATGGCGGTCGATGCGGTGTTCACCAACACCGTGCCGGTGGATGCCTATCGCGGTGCAGGCCGGCCGGAGGCAGCCTATGTGGTCGAGCGGCTGGTGGACCTTGCCGCGCGCGAGACGGGCCGTGACCCGATCAAATTGCGGCGGCAGAACTTTATCCGGGAGTATCCGCACAAGATGGCGCTGGGCATGGTGATCGACACGGGCGACTTTGACCGCACGTTGTCGCGCGCCCTGGCGGCCCATGATGCCGATGGCTTCGAGAAACGCCGCAAGGCGTCCGCGCGCAAGGGCAGGATGCGCGGGCTCGGGGTGTCGAGCTACCTGGAAGTTGTGCTGGGCATGCCGGCCGATTTTGCCGAGATCCGGTTTGAGGATGATGGCGGGGTGAGCCTGATGACAGGCGGAACGGCAACGGGCCAGGGCCACGAGACGGCCTACAAGCAGATCATTGCCACGGAGCTCGGCATCGACCCTTCGAAGGTGCGCTACGTGACCGGCGATACCGACAAGATCGCCACCGGCGGCGGACATGGCGGCGCGCGCTCGCTGATGATCGTCGGATCGGCGGTGCTGAACACCAGCCACGAGGTGGTCAACAAGGGCAAGCAGGCCGCAGCGCATGTGCTGGAAGCGGCAGTGCAGGACATCGAGTTTCGCTCGGGCAAGTTCTCCATCGCCGGAACCGACCGGGCTATCGCGCTGCTGGCGCTGGAGAAGCAGTTGCGGTCCATGGCCGGAAAACTGCCGGAGGGCGTGCCGGAAACGCTGTCGTCGTCGCAGGTGTTCGAGCGCAAGTCTTTCAGCTATCCCAACGGCGCGCACGTGTGCGAGGTGGAGGTTGATCCTGACACCGGCAGCATCGAGATCACCGGCTACACGGTGGTTGACGACTTCGGCAACATCGTCAACCCGCTGATCGCCGGCGGCCAGGTGATGGGGGGCGCGGTGCAGGGCATCGGTCAGGCCATGCTGGAGGGCGTCGAGTATGACGAGACCGGCCAGTTGCTGACCGGCTCCTTCATGGACTACTGCATGCCGCGCGCCAGCAACATCCCGGCGTTCACGCTGGAGTTCAACCAGGATGCGCCGAGCGCGTCCAACCCGCTGGGCATCAAGGGCGCCGGCGAGGCCGGGGCCACCGGCGCACCGCCTGCTGTCGTCAACGCGGTGATGAACGCGCTGGAACCGCTTGGTATTTCACATCTGGACATGCCGCTGACACCGCTGAAGGTGTGGCGGGCCATCCAGTCGGCTCAAACAGGAGATGCTGCCGAATGACTGGTCTGATCATCATGAAAACATCCGGCCCCGGCATGCCGGAGCCCGAACACGATACCATCGACCCTGCAAATGTCGTGGCAGGCGGACCGATGAACACCACCACCTGGAACCACTGGACCGGCGAGGACGGCCGGCTGCTGTGCGGCATCTGGGAATGCGAGCCGGGAACCTGGGCGCTGGCCTACGAGGAGTGGGAGTTCTGCCACTTCATCGAGGGCGAGGCGATCCTGACCAGCGAGAGCGGCGAAAGCTGGACGCTGAAGGCCGGTGACGGTTTCATCATTCCGGCCGGGTTTACCGGCACCTGGCAGACGGTGAAGAAGGTGCGCAAGCACTATGTGATCCTGCTGCCGAAGGGGTGATTGTTCGGGCGCGTGCGGACAATCGTTAATCACTGGTTAAAAGCCTGCTTCATCTAAAGACACAAGCAGCGTAGTATTGCTGTCATGTGTGGATGACTTGATGCGAGGCAAGGCCGCTTCGTGCGAGGCGGCCACTTGTGTGATCACCGGGCGTATTTTCCGCTATGAGTTTTCTCGAACCTTCCTCGATCGTGCACCAGCACGCAACGCGCAGCGCCCATGCCTGCGACCTAGGGTTTTCCATCTCGGGCCGCATCATGCAGCAGGTGGCGCTGACGCTTGCGCCGGGACAGAAGGTGGTGACGTGGCTGACGGCCATCATCGCCCATGACGGTGGCATCTCGTTCGACAGCGCCGGACATCCTGCGCTGGTGATGGCCACCTGCAGCGGTGGCAAGGACACCAAGCTGGTGCTGTCGCCGGGCGGGCCGGTCGGGGCGTTCGACCTGACCAACCTGTCGGGCCGGGTGCTGTTGCCGCAGGACTGCTTTCTCGCGGCCGGGCCGGGCGTGAAGCTGCGGCCATATTCGCACATCAAGGGACTGGTATCGTCACGCCGGCCGGACGGGCTGGTGCTGATGCTGGCCGAGGGCAATGGCTGGGTATTTTCCAGTGGCCAGGGCGAGGTGTCGGAGCTGTCGCTTTCTGCCGGTGAAACGATTGCCGTGCGCGGATCGGCCATTGCTGCGCTGACGGCGACTGTGGTGATCGATGATGTGGCGGTGATGCAGGGATACCCAACCGACATTGCCGCGCGCGCCGTGCTGCGCGGGCCGGGCCGGGTGTGGCTGCAGTCGGGAGCCTACAGCGATTCTGCTTCTCCGTTGCAGGTATCGTCGCAGCTTGCTGCATCAAGGGCCGCACCGGCTGCGGGTATCGAGTACCGGCATGGCGGCTGACGTGCCCCGCAAAACCGCGCTGATCACCGGGGCCGCCGTGCGCATCGGCAGGCAACTGGCGCTGGACCTCGCAGCGGACGGCTGGTCGGTGGCAGTGCACTACAACTCGTCGCGCGCGGAAGCGCTGGAGACCGTGGCGGGGGTCGAGGCGGCGGGTGCGCGGGGCGTGGCGATTGCCGGGGATCTTGCACAGCCCGCAACTGCCGAACGCGTCGTCGGGGAGGCCGGTGCCGCGCTTGGCCCGCTCAGCCTGCTGGTCAACAATGCATCGCTGTTCGAACCCGACGAGGCGTCCACGGTGACTGCAGGGTCGTGGGACATGCACATGAACACCAACCTGCGCGCACCGGTGCTGCTGGCGCAGGCATTTGCCGCGCAACTGCCGGCGGGCGAGACCGGCAACATCGTCAACCTGATTGACCAGCGCGTCCTGAAGCTGAATCCGAAATTCTTTTCGTATACACTGTCGAAGTCCGGCTTGTGGACGGCAACCCGCACCATGGCGCAGGCGTTTGCACCGCACATCCGCGTCAACGCCATCGGGCCGGGTCCGGCCTTGCCGAACAGCCGGATGGACGAGGCCGATCTTGACCAGCAGGCCAGCCTGACGCTGCTTCAGCGCGGCACCTCACCGGCAGAACTGTCTGCCGCGTTGCGCTTCATTCTTGCCGCGCCTGCCTTGACCGGGCAGATGATCGTGCTCGATGGTGGCCAGCACCTCACCTGGCAGACGCCAGACATCACAGACGTCAACGAATAGGACTGAAACAATGGAAGTGACTCCCCGCCAGCTGCGGTCGGACTATGCCAACGCGGAGGCGGGCTTGCGCCATATCTTCGTTCGAGACCTCGCGCTGATCGCCATGGTCGGCATTTACGAGCACGAGAAGAGGTATCCACAGCGCATCCTGGTGAACATCGATTGTGCCGTGCAGGAAATGGGCGGGCCGCTGGAAGACAACATCAAGAACGTCGTCAGCTACGAAAAGGTGGTCAAGGACGTGAAGGCCATCGTGCAGGACGGCCATGTCAACCTGGTCGAGACGCTGGCAGAAAAGATCGCGGCAAAGGTGATGCGCAACAGGGCCGTGCGGCGGGTGCGGGTGCGGGTCGAGAAGCTCGACATCATTCCCGAAGCCTCCAGCGTCGGCATCGAGATCGAACGGGTGAAAACCGGCACATGACCGGTAACAGGGTCTCGCGAAACGTGTAGCGTTTCATTACATAGGGCCCATGAACGACGACGACATCCGGCCAACCGGCGATGATGACAGCGAGCAGCCTGCGCCCAAGCGCGGGCCGGACGTGATCCGCCAGTTCGTGCGCACCCTGCCGGGCAAGCCGGGCGTCTACCGGATGTATGACGCCAAGGGCGACGTTCTGTACGTCGGCAAGGCGCGCAACCTGAAGGCACGGGTCGGCAATTATACGCGGCTGGGCGGGCACACCAACCGCATCGCGGCGATGATTGCCAACACCTCGGCGATGGAGTTCGTGACCACGCAGACAGAGCCGGAAGCGCTGCTGCTGGAAGCCAACCTGATCAAGCGGCTGAAGCCCCGCTACAACGTGATCCTGCGCGACGACAAGTCGTTTCCCTACATCCTGATCGCCAAGGATCACGAGGTTGCGCAGATCACCAAGCATCGCGGTGCGCGCAACCGCAAGGGCAGCTACTACGGCCCGTTCGCCTCGGCGGGGTCGGTCAACAGCACCATCAATTCGCTGCAGAAGGCGTTCCTGCTGCGCTCGTGCACCGACAGCTACTACGAGAACCGCACCCGGCCCTGCCTGCTGTTCCAGATCAAGCGGTGTGCAGCGCCGTGCACCGGCGAGATTTCGGTCGAGGACTACAACGGCCTGGTGGCGCAGGCCGAGGAGTTCCTGTCGGGCCGGTCTGACGCGGTGAAGAAGTCGCTGGCGCAACAGATGGAGCAGGCCGCGAACGACCTCGACTTTGAGCGCGCCGCCATCTATCGCGACCGGATTTCGGCGATGAGCCATGTGACGGCGAGCCAGGGCATCAACCCGGAAGGCATCGGCGAGGCGGACGTGTTCGGCTTTGCGCAGCAGGGTGGGCAGAGTTGCGTGCAGGTGTTCTTCATCCGTGCCGGGCAGAACTGGGGTGCGCGGGCGTACTTTCCCAAGGCAGACAAGTCGTGGGAGGCACCCGACGTACTGGCGGCGTTCATCGCGCAGTTCTACGACGACAAGCCGGTGCCACGGCTGGTGCTGATGTCGGACGAGGCGAGCGAGGCTGAACTGCTGGCAGATGCGCTGTCCACCAAGGCGGGACGCCGCATCGAGATGAGCGTGCCGCAGCGAGGCAACAAGCGCGAGCTGGTGCAGCACGCACAGACCAATGCCCGCGAGGCGCTGGGCCGCAGGCTTGCCGAGACATCGTCGCAACGCAAACTGCTGGAGGGCGTGAAGACGGTGTTTGGCCTCGACCGGGTGCCGCGCCGCATCGAGATCTACGACAACTCGCATATCCAGGGCACCAACGCGGTGGGCGCCATGGTGGTGGCAGGCGAAGAGGGCTTTGCCAAGGCGCACTACCGCAAGTTCAACATCAAGGCCGAGCAGGACACCGGCGGCGACGACTTCGGCATGATGCGCGAAATGCTGGCGCGGCGGTTCTCGCGGCTATTGAAGGAGCAAGGACCGAAGCCTGAGGTGAAACCGGACGAGGTTTCGGGCGTTGATGAAACTGTCACGGGTGCGAGTGACGATACCAGCGTCGGCGCGTGGCCGGACCTGCTGCTGATCGATGGCGGCAAGGGGCAGTTGTCGTCGGTGGTAAGCGTACTGGAGGAACTTGGCGTGACAGGCGTGGCGGTGGCCGGTATCTCGAAAGGCCCGGACCGGGATGCGGGCCGCGAACAGTTTCACGTGACCGGCAGAGCGCCGTTCATGCTCGAACAGCGTGACCCGGTGCTTTATTATGTGCAAAGGTTGCGCGACGAGGCGCACCGGTTTGCCATCGGCTCGCACCGGGCACGGCGATCCAAGGCGATCGTGGTCAACCCGCTGGACGAGATCGACGGCATCGGGCCGGGGCGCAAGAAGGCGTTGCTGCAGGCGTTCGGGTCGGCGCGCGCGGTCAGCAAGGCATCGGTGGCTGATCTCGAGGCGGTTGAGGGAATCAGCAAAAGTTTGGCAACGTCAATTTACGAGCACTTCCACGAGGGCAGTCATTGAGCGCTGAGGCGGAAAAGATCAGGCATCCGAACCGGCGCGGCAACGTTGCCGTGTGGCTGCCCAATATCCTGACCTACACGCGCATTATAGCAGTGCCGCTGGTGGTGGGGCTGTTGATCTATGGCGGTGACATCAACCGGTGGATCGCGCTGGCGATCTTCATCGTGGCAGCCATCACCGACTTTTTTGACGGCTACCTTGCGCGGATCTGGCAGCAGCAGTCATCGCTTGGCCGGATGCTGGACCCGATTGCCGACAAACTGCTAATTGCCTCGGTGCTGCTGGCTGTGACGTATACCGGAGAGATCTACGGCCTGCACATCTGGGCTGCGGTGATCATCCTGTGCCGCGAAATACTGGTGTCGGGGTTGCGCGAGTTCCTGGCGGAGCTGCGGGTTTCGGTGCCCGTCACCCAGCTTGCCAAGTGGAAGACGACCATCCAGATGGTGGCCATCGCCTTCCTGATCGTCGGTCAGGCAGGCGACCGCGTGGTGCCGTACATCTCGCAGGCCGGGCTGGTGTTCCTCTGGATTGCGGCCATCGCCACCATCTACACGGGGTTCGACTATTTCCGCGTAGGGGTGAAGCATGTGATCGAGGAAGACGAATGAAGGTTCTGTATTTTGCGTGGGTGCGCCAACGTACCGGTGTCTCCGAGGAGACCGTCGAGGTGCCTGAGGCGGTCACGACGGTGGGCGAGCTTGCCTCGCACCTGGCGCAGCGCGATGACGGATATGCTGCCGCGTTCGAGAACATGGGCGTAATCCGTGCAGCAGTCGACCAGGAACATGTCGGGCTAGACCATCCGCTGGCCGGGGCACGCGAGGTGGCGTTCTTTCCGCCAGTCACGGGCGGGTGAGACGGGGCATTTCAAAGCGATCAGTGCTCGGAGGCTCCGGTGCACTGGTTATGGCCAGTACAATGCCAGGCGCCTTGTCGCACGCACGCCAGCGGGAGCCCATTGCGCAGCCGGAGTTGCCGGGACCCGAGGCATTCATGGCGCGCGCCTTTGAGATGCAGCAATTGGCCAGCGACAAGGGCGACCAGGCCTATGGAGCCGTCATTGTTCGCAACGGGATCATAGTCGGCCAGTCGTGGAGCCGCGTCGTCCTCGACAATGACCCGACCGGCCACGCCGAGATATCTGCAATCCGCGATGCTGCTGCACGTCTTGCCAACGGGAACCTCTCCGGTTGCACGATGTATTCTTCATCCAGACCGTGCCCGATGTGCGAAGCTGCCGCTTACTGGGCAGGGATCGCTGCCATGGTGCATGGCCGGGACCTGAATGATTCAGGCAGCCCGCAGCTGTGCCGCGGTGGCCGGGGCTGACCTGCCCGTCAGTTGAACCTGCGATGAACGGCCTTGCAATCACAGGTTCAGCTAGCAGGTGACATGATGGCGATCACACCAACCCGTCAGCCACTTGTCATGACCGGAGATCCTGCCAATGAACCGTTTCGCAATCGCCGCTGCTTCCGCCCTTTTCGCAGCCTTGCTTTCATCGCCGGCCCTGGCGTGTTCCTTGCCACAAAAGCTCCCCACGATGGTCGAGCGTATTGCCCAGGCAGACCATGTGTACGTCGGCAAGGTGCGGCAGCTGAAGCACGACGACATGCACCTTGCCATGCCGTACGAGGTGACTGTTCTGGAGTCGATAAAGGGCAGCGCTTCGGGCACGCTGCAATTCTACAGCCTCACCTCGTCGGCAGCGTGCGGGTTCATCCTTGCAGATGGTGTCTATCTGCTCGGGGCGACCGACCAGCAGCTGAAGGTCGCAAAGGGCGAGACACGCGCCCAGTACATCAGCCAGGCGGCAAGGCATGGGGCGCAGTTCGGCATCTTCGGGGTGCACGAGCGCCATGACAGCTCAAGAGCCGCTGCGGCTGCTGCGCGAACATATCTCGCCGCTGGCGAGTAGCGCGACCGGTACTAGTGATCGTCTGCTTCGGCGAAACGGCCACCGGTCAGCAACTGTTCGGCCAGTTCGCCATCGCGGCCATAGACGTCGCGGCGGAAATGCACCGAGCCGTCCTTGTTGGCGAAGGCGGTGATGTAGGTCACATAGACCGGAATCTTCTGCGTCAGCTTGACGATGCGCTGCTCGCCCGAGGCAATCTGCTTTTCGATGCGGTCCCGCGACCAGCCCTGTTCCTTGATCAGCACCTCGGCCAGCGTGACCGGATGCTCCACCCGCATGCAGCCGTGCGAATACACCCGCAGGTCCTTGGCGAACAGCGACTTGGCGGGCGTGTCGTGGATGTAGACGTTGTACTTGTTCGGGAACATGAACTTGATGCGGCCCAGCGCGTTCTTCTCGCCCTTGTCTCCGCGCAGCCGGAAGGGGATGCGGCTCATGCCGTTCCAGTTGACCGAATGCGGATTGACGACGTTGCCGGCCTTGTCGAGTACGTCGATGTTCTGGCGCTGCAGATAGCCGGGGTCACCCTTCAGCTTTGGCAGGTACTCGTTGTTGGCGATGGATGGAGGCACGTTCCAGTAGGGGTTGATGACGAGATAGGTCATGTCCTCCGTGAACACGGGCGTCTTGTGGTAGGTCTTGCCGACTACTACGCGAGCGGTGTGGACGGTCTTTTCATCCTTGACCACTTTCAGTTCCTGGTCGGCCAGGTTGACGAACACGTAGAAGCCACCTGGCTCGCGTGACAGCCAGCGGCGGCGCTCGAGGTTCACTTCAAGCTGCTTGATGCGATATTCGACCGGCGTGTTCATCTGTTCCAGCGTGGTCGGGCCGATGACGCCATCATCGGTCAGGCCGTGGCGGCGCTGGAAAGCCTTCACGCCGGCGACGGTCACTTCGTCGTAGGTTTCGCCAACGGGCCGGTCTTCCGGCTTGAGGTCGCCGGTGGTCACCAGCAACTCACGCAGCATTGGCAGCCGTACATCCTTGCCGCCGGGCTTCAGCGCGCTGGCTCCAGCAATCGGCTTCCAGCCACCCTTTGCCGCGATCTCGCGGTACGCCTTCAACGCGTTGACCAGCCGGTGGTAGCGGGGGTCCTGCGGCATCAGCTTGTCGAGATAGGGCTGTAACTCGTCTGCCTGCTCGGCACCGTCCAGCATGTAGGCGGCACCATATTCCTGTGGCAGTGGAATGTTGTTCTGCTTGCTGACGTCTGACGGATCGACGCGGCCGCGGGTCAGGTCACGTCCAAGGTCGATGAAGGCGCTGGTCAGCAGCATTTCCAGTTCGGCCAGCGCGCGCGGGTGGGTGTCGCCGATCAGGTCTCGGATGGCATCGACGCGGTACTTGAACTCCCGCAGGCCGTGGTTCTCGATATTGTCGAGGAACTCCAGCAGTACCTTGCCCTTGGACTTCAGGCCGTCGTCGCGCACCCAGATCGGCTTGAAGTTGCGGTCGGCATAGTAGGTGAAGACCTGGATCAGGCGTTCATCGTCGTCCAGCGAGCCGATGTTGCTTTCGCCATTGAGGATGATGGTCTCGATCTGCTTGCCGACGGCTTCGTTGCCGGCAGCCCATGACGGCGCGGCAGACGAGAGGCTCAGTACGAGGCACAGGGCAAGGGCGGTCAACAGGCGAATGGCGCGCATGGCAAATCGGCTCCGTCTTCTGGACCCCCCGGTCATGTGGCGGCGATCATAGCGGCCTGCGCGCTGATTGGGAACGGGTAACGAAAACGGCGCACCTCCGGGATGGGGAGATGCGCCGTTGCAGGATGCTGGCAGGCTGGAGTGGTGCGCGGAAGGTTACTCCGCAGCTTGTGCCTTGGGCTGAACGGCATTCATGTAGTCGTTCATCAAGGTGGTGGTGATGTCGCCAACGGTGAAGCTGTATGGCCCGATCTCGGACACCGGCGTCACCTCTGCGGCGGTGCCAACGATGAAGCATTCCTCGAAGGTTGCCATTTCCTCCGGCATGATGGCGCGTTCGTTGATCTTGATCTGGCGGTCGCGGGCAAGGCCCATGACGGTCTGGCGGGTGATGCCATTGAGGAAGCAGTCCGGGGTGGGCGTGTGCAGTTCGCCATCCTTGACGAAGAACACGTTGGCGCCGGTGGCCTCGGCGACCTGGCCACGGTAGTCGAGCATCAGCGCGTCGGCATAGCCTGCGCGTTCGGCGGCGTGCTTGGACAGGGTGCAGATCATGTAAAGGCCGGCGGCCTTGGCCTCGCACGGGGCGGTGGCCGGGTCCGGGCGGCGCCACTTGGCCATGTCGAGGCGGATGCCCTTCAGGCGCTGCTGGGCGTCGAAGTAGCTTGGCCATTCCCAGATGGCGATTGCCACGTTGATGCGGGTGATCTGGGCTGACACGCCCATCATTTCCGACCCACGCCAGGCGACCGGGCGGACATAGGCATCCTTCAGGCCCTGGCGCTTGAGCAGTTCCTTGCAGGCCGTGTCGATCTCGTCCATCGTGTACGGGATCTTCATATCAAGGATTTCGGCCGACTTGAACAGCCGCTCTGTGTGCTCGCGCAGCTTGAAGATCTGGCCGCCATAGGCGCGTTCGCCCTCGAATACCGACGAGGCGTAGTGCAGGGCGTGGCTGAGGACGTGCAGCTGCGCGCCGGACCACGGCACGAACTCGCCGTTCATCCAGATGTCACCGTCACGCTGATCGAAGGGGACTACGGCTGCCATGGCTGGCTCCTGTGATGCCGGCACACGGGACCTGGGCCCGCAATTGCACGGAATGGATGTCTACTGATACAAAACGCTCAAAAAAGCGGACATCCCCACTACCAATAGCCGCAAAATATGTCAATATGGCTGACATAAACTGTGATACCTGCAGTTGAACCGGAGGGCTTTGGCGATGGCGACATTACCTGCACACACGGCGCTCGCAGACGTCCACGCGCTGAGCGACGAGGATGTGATCGAACTGATCGAGTTGCTGTATTTCGGCTACCGGGACTTTACGTCAGACCCCGATGCACGGTTGGCGCAGCTTGGCTTTGGCCGGGCACATCATCGCGTGGTGCATTTTGTCGGCCGCAACCCGGGCATTTCCGTGGCGGAGCTGCTGGACGTGCTGAAGATCACCAAGCAGAGCCTGGCGCGGGTGCTGCGCGAACTGGTCGAGCGTGACTTCATCGAGCAGCGCACCGGCGACGCAGACCGGCGCAGGCGGCTTCTGTACCTCTCCGATGCGGGCCGGACGCTGCATGGCGAGCTGATGACCCCGCAGATGGTGCGCATCCGGCAGGCCATCGCCCACGCCGGCATGGACTTCGGCCCGGTGATGCAGCAGCTGCTGTACGGGCTGATCAATCCGCAGGAGCGCGGCAAGGTCGAGCGGATCGTGACGCCGTGACCAATGGCGCCGACAGCTTTCCGCACGTGCTCGTGGTCGATGACGACCGGCGCTTGCGGGAGTTGCTGAGCTCGTTCCTGTCGGTCAACGAGTGCCGGGTGACTGCGGTCAGCGGGGCTGGGGAAGCGCGGCGCAAGATGGCCGGGGTGGCATTCGACCTGATCGTGCTGGACGTGATGATGCCGGGTGAAAGCGGGGTGGAGTTTGCCCGCTCACTGCGCGATGGCGGCAACGCCGTGCCGATCCTGATGCTGTCGGCGCTGTCTGATACGGAAGACCGCATCACCGGGCTGACAGCGGGCGTCGATGATTACCTGGCCAAGCCGTTCGAGCCGCGCGAGTTGCTGTTGCGGGTGCAGGCGATCCTGAAGCGCCATGCCAGCGTGCAGGCTGACACAGCGAAGATCAACGAAGTCAGCTTCGGGCCGTTCACCTTCAACCTGGTGCGCGGCGAACTGCGCCGCGAGGGTGAACTGATCCACCTGACCACGCGTGAACGCGATATCCTGCGGGTGCTGGCAGGGCGTGCCGGGCAGCCGGTGGAGCGCTCGGCGATCATAGAACCGTCACAAGAAGAGTCCAACAGGGCGGTGGATGTCCAGATCAACCGGTTGCGCCGCAAGATCGAGGATCAGCCGGCCATGCCGGTTTATCTGCAAACCGTGCGCGGACACGGCTATACTCTGCACATCGACTGACGCCACACCTTTTGCCCCGAAAGGCCTCGACCGCGCCCGATGTCTGCGATCTCGAACCGTGAAGACACCCCGGCTGAACAGCGCACGCTGTACTGGCATTTCAACCGCTTTCTCGAGCGATACATGCCGGAGCGGCTGTTCGCGCGTTCACTGATCATCGTCATTGCGCCGATGGTGCTGCTGCAAGGGCTGATGGCATGGGTATTCCTGGATCGGCACTACGAGACAGTCACCCGGTCGCTGTCGCAGTCGTTCGTGCGCGACGTGGCGCTGGTGATGAAGACCTGGGAACAAAGCGCCCACACCGAGGCTGATCTGGAACGTGTGCTGCACATGGCCAACAATGACCTCGCGCTGGGGTTGTCTGTCGACCGCGATGCGGTCTTGCCGCCACCCACCGAGCGCCCGCCGTTGTCGTCGCTGCACCCGAAGCTGGTGCGCTACATGGGTCAGCAGATCAGCATGCCGTACTGGGTCGATACGCTGGGCCAGACGGGGTATGTCGACGTGCGGGTGAGAACGCCGGACGGGTACGTGTTCCGTTTCCTGACCGACATGGACCGGGCGCATGCTTCATCCACGCCGATCTTCATCGCCTGGATGGTGGGCGGGTCGCTGATCCTGCTGCTGATCGCCATCGTGTTCCTGCGCAACCAGATCAAGCCGATCGTGCAACTGTCCAACGCGGCGGAAAGCTTCGGCATGGGGCGTGACGTGCCCGAGTTCCGGCCGGAAGGTGCCGCCGAGGTGCAGAAGGCCGCCAACGCCTTCCTCAAGATGAAGCGCCGCATCGAGCGCCATGTCGAGCAGCGCACGGCCATGCTGGCGGGCGTGAGCCATGACCTTCGCACCATCCTGACGCGGTTCAAGCTGGAGCTTGCCCTGCTGCCGCAGAATGCCACCGTCAAGGCGCTGTCGGAGGATGTCGGCGAGATGCAGCGGATGCTCGAAGGCTACATGGCGTTCGTGAAGGGTGCCGAAAGCGAGCCGACCCTGCCGACCGACGTCGTGTCGCTGCTGAGTGCCATCGCCGATGACATGAGCCGGTCGGGCCACCCTGTGGCGCTGAGCACGCCGCGCAGGCTGCTGGTGCCGCTCAAGGCAGATGCGTTCAAGCGCTGCATCGGCAACCTGACCCAGAATGCCGCCCGGTTCGGTGATCATGTCGAGATTACCGCCGTGCACGACGGCCAATACCTGCGAGTGGTGGTGGACGACGACGGGCCGGGCATTTCGCCGGAAAACTATTCGGAAGTGTTCAAGCCGTTCGTGCGGCTGGACCACGCCCGCAACCAGGACTCTCGGCGGCACCGGGCTTGGCATGGCGATCGCCCGCGACATTGCCCAGAGCCACGGTGGTGACATCACGCTATCACCGTCACTGTTCGGCGGATTGCGGGCCGAGGTGCGTATTCCGACCTGACCATTCCCGCTTTATCGCGGAGCACACCGGTCAGTGCATGCGCGAGCCGTTGGGGCACGGGGTACCAACCCCGATCAGCACCACGTCGCCATTGGCATCTGCAAAGCCGAGGGTCAGCACTTCCGACATGAACGGACCGATCTGACGCAGCGGGAAGTTGACCACGGCAGCCACCTGCCGGCCCATCAACTGCTCGCGCGTATAGTGCACCGTGATCTGGGCGGATGATTTCTTCACGCCGATCTCCGGCCCGAAGTCGATCTTCAGC
Organism: uncultured Alphaproteobacteria bacterium; assembly: GCA_963700735.1. GTDB lineage: Bacteria > Pseudomonadota > Alphaproteobacteria > Rhizobiales > Aestuariivirgaceae > Anderseniella. The sequence continues at coordinate 132,714 of CAVOYR010000002.1, read as the reverse complement.
TTGTAGGCGGGCTTGCGGGCCTCGGGAAAGTTCTCCACCTCGACAACAGTGCCGATGCGGATGTCGACCTTCATGAAGTCGTCGAAACTTATAGTGCTCATGGAGTGCCGGAGGTGCCATTTGAAGTTGAGCCGGATGGCGGCGGGGGTGGCGCATCATTGGCGGACCCGTGGGTGGTGCCGCCAGTCGTGTCGTTCGATGCCGGAGGCGGGCCATTGCGGGCCTTCATGAAGCCGCGGGCAAGGCTTGCCAGCGTGGTGGCGAGGGCTGCCGGGGCCTCGAAACGCTTCAACCAGTCAGCGCCGTCGCGCAGGGCGCGATCAAGTTGCGCCATGGTGCGGGCAAGGCCCGGATCATCATCCTCGGCCCAGGTGCGCAGCGTGCGCACATAGACCATGGCAAGACCCGAGGTGCGGATGGTGGCGCGAAGACCTGAGTCCTCGATGCCGGCGGCAGACAGGATCCAGTCCTGCGACTGCAGCAGCGAACCTGCCAGCGTCATGAACCCGGCGGCAGACGAGACCGGCGTCTTGACGATGGACCGGATGGCGGCCTTGTCGCCGTCCATCAGTTCCAGCCGACGCATGATGATGTCGAACAGCCTGTCGTGCGGCGTTCCCGACACGGGTTCGGATTCCAGCGACCGCAGCATCCTGATGTCGAGCTGGCGGCCATAGATGTGCAGGATGTCTGCCTTGCCGTCGACGAGTTCAGCCAGATCTGCCAGCCCGACGCCGGCTTCAGCGGCGATGTCGCTCAGGCGCACGTCGGTCCAGGCGCGCGTTGCTGCAAGCCTGAAGGCGGCATCGACGATGGCTGCCTGCTTTTGCTGGCGGTCTGCCATGAAGCTCTCCGGAAGTTCGAACGAGTTGACTGCCTACAACGTGCACATGGCGTGAGGGAAATTCAACCCGGTGCGGCGCCGTGGCTCCATGGTGGTGCACACGGACAAACAGCGGTGCTTCGCGCGCCGGGCTAACCTGCCAGTTCGCGCGAGCGGGCTTCGGCGGCGCGGGTTGCCTCGATCATCAGTGCTTCCAGGCCGCCTTCGGCCATCAGCACCTGCAGGGCGGCATAGGTGGTGCCCTTTGGCGACGTTACGTTCTGCCGCAAGGTGCCGGCGGGCGTGCCGGTGACGTGCATCAGTTCGCCCGCGCCCGAGACAGTGGCCCGGGCAAGTTGCTCGGCCACGCCGGCACTCAGGCCAAGCGCCTTTCCGGCCTCGGTCAGGCATTCGGCCATGTAGAACACGTAGGCCGGGCCGGAACCGGATATGGCGGTGGCGGCGTCGATCAGGTGTTCAGCCTCCACGGTAACGACCTCGCCAATGGCGCTGAGCAGCGCCGTGGCAAGCGAAACCTGTGCAGCCGAGACATCATTGCCCGGTGCCATGGCGGTGATGCCACGACCGACTGCGGCAGGCGTGTTGGGGATGGTGCGGATGACGGGCGTTTCGGCACCGAAGTGGCCTTTCAGCGCGGCGATGGTCTTGCCGGCGACCACGGAGACGACCAGCGGCTTTTCGCGGGCCAGCGCCGTCATGCCGGGCAGTACCTCGTCGACCATCTGCGGCTTGATGGCCAGCAGGATGACCTCGATGCCGGTCACGCTGGCAGGGTCGGGGTTGTGGGTAATGGCGTGGTGCGCGATCAGGTGCACGGTTTCGGGCGGTGGTGCCGGATCGAAGATGACGACCTGCCCGCCTGTCACCCCGGCCTTGAGCCAGCCTTCCAGCATGGCGGTGCCCATCTTGCCGGCACCGATCAGCACCAGCTTGCCGTCGAGTTTCAACGCTTCCGACATGGGACTACCTCACGCCTCGCCAACGGTTTCGAGCAGGCAGCTCTGGATGGCGGCCTCGGCTGTCTTGCCCGCCCAGATGACGAACTGGAAGGCCGGGTAATAGCGCTCGCAGGCATCAAGGGCGGTGTGCACAAGCGCCTCGCACTGCGCCTCGCCAAGTTCGGCCTGGCCGGTCAGCAGCAGCGAGTTGCGGAACATCAGCGAGCCTTCCGACCGCCACAGGTCGAAGTGGCCAAAATACAGCTGCTCGTTGATCAGGGCGATCAGCCGGACGATTTCCTCGCGGCGCAGCTCCGGTACCTTCAGGTCAAACGTGCAAGCGAGGTGCAAGCCTTCGAGATGGTCATTCCAGTTCAGCGCCAGGTGCAGGTCGGTCCACGACCCGGCGACGATGATGTTGATCTCGTCGTCGGCAGACCGGTCGACCAGCCACTCGTAGCGCGACGCGATCTCTTCCATCGTCTCGAGCGGGTGCGGTGTCTCGGAGTTCAGCGCAAGTGCGGCTGTCATGCCGTGTTGTCTCCCATGCAACGCGCCGCCGGCCGGATATGGCAGACGAATCAAACGTTAACGAGACGTTGACGGATGACGCCGTGCGCCGCAAGTGTCGGGGGACAAAGGAGATGATTCCTCCACATGGCAAGGCATTCCGCCCAAGGGCATGGGGAAAAGCTCAGTGGCCGGTATCCGGGCCTGAGGGCTTGCCGCCTTCGAGTTTCTCAAGCCGTGCTTCCAGCTCTGCAATGCGCGCGCGCAGGGCTTCGTTCTCGGTGCGCGCCATCGAGGCCATGTCGCGCACCACGTCGAACTCCTCGCGCTGCACGATCTGGATGTCGGCAAGCACGCGCTCGATCTGGGCACGCACAAGGTTGTCCACCTCGCGCCGGGCACCCTGGGCCGCACCGGCTGCATTGGTCATCACCTTTGCGAGTTCGTCGAAGAAGCGGTTCGAGGGGCTACTCATGGCTGGGTCCGTTGTGTTGTCGTTGCGCTGTTGGAATGCGGCGTTCGATGCTTTAGGGCATTTCAGGTTTATACGGCATCAGGAATTGCCCCAGGTTTGGGCATTTCCTGATACGATCTTGTTTCACTCAAAACCTGTAATGCTTTAGGTAGGGCGCAGTCGCGAGATGCGCAAGACGTTGCGCAATTGATTCTGGCCTTCAGGACACCGGTTCAGCCATGCCAACGCTTTTTGCCCTGCCGTTCCCGATGATCGATCCGGTGGTGTTTTCCCTCGGCCCGGTCGTGGTGCGCTGGTACGCGCTGGCCTATGTGTTCGGGCTTGTACTGGCGATCTGGTATGCGAAACGGCTGGTAAGGAATGACCGGCTGTGGCCGGGCACGAAGGCGCACACGACGCCGATGCAACTAGATGACCTGCTGATGTGGTGTACGCTGGGTGTGCTGCTGGGTGGGCGGCTTGGCTATGTGCTGTTCTACAATCCCCTCCATTTCGCGCAGCATCCGGCGCAGATCTTTCAGCTGTGGCAAGGCGGCATGTCGTTCCATGGCGGCTTCCTGGGCGTGGTGGTTGCCTGCTGGTTCTATGGCCGGCGGCACGGCATCGGGCTGGACCAGTTGCTTGATCTTGGCGCTGCCAGCGTGCCCATCGGGCTGTTCCTCGGGCGCATCGCCAACTTCATCAACGCCGAGCTTTACGGCAAGGTAACGGACGTGCCGTGGGCGATGGTGTTTCCCGGCGCCGGGCCTGATCCGCGCCATCCGAGCCAGTTGTATGAAGCGGGGCTGGAGGGCATCGTGCTGTTTCTCGCGGTGCGGTTTGCAACGCACGGGCTGAAGTGCCTGCCAAGGCCCGGGTTTGCCTCGGGGGTTTTTGCCACCGGCTATGCGCTGTCGCGTATCATCGTGGAGTTTGCCCGTGAGCCGGATGCACATATAGGCTATCTCACCGGGGGTTGGCTGACGATGGGCATGGTATTGTCGCTGCCGCTGCTGGCGGTCGGCATCTGGCTGATCTGGAGAGCGGGGAGGGTGCATGGCAAAGCGCAAGCCTGACGGGTCGCAGCGGCAGACGCCACTGGGCAGCCTGATTGCCGGGATGATCGAGGCTGACGGGCCGATGCCGGTCGACCGCTACATGGCGCTGGTCCTTGGCCATCCCGAACATGGCTATTACATGGGCCGCGATCCATTTGGCCGGGCGGGCGACTTCATCACGGCGCCGGAAGTGTCGCAGATGTTCGGCGAGCTGATTGGCATCTGGTGTGCGGCGGGCTGGCAGATGATGGATGCGCCATCGCGGTGGAACCTCGTCGAGCTGGGGCCGGGGCGCGGCACGCTGATGGCTGACCTGCTGCGGGCGTGTTCGGTGATGCCGGGACTGCGCGAGGCCATGAGCGTGCACATGATCGAGATGTCGCCGGCATTGCGGGCAATCCAGCGCGAAACGCTGGCACGGTCCGGTGTTGAGGCGACCTGGCATGACCGGCTGGAGGATGTGCCCGACAGGCCGTCGCTGATCATTGCCAACGAGTTTTTCGACGCGTTGCCGATGCAGCAGATCCAGAAGCAGAATGGCCGCTGGCATGAGAGGGTGGTCGGGCTGGATGACGAGGGCCAGTTCGTGCCGGGCCTGTCGGCAGGGGCCGTGCCGGACGCAGCGGTACCTGTGTGGGCAGCTTCCGCAGAAGATGGCGCCATCGCCGAGATTGCGCCGGTGCGCGACGCGGTGGCACGCGAAATCGGCCGACGGATCACGCTGCATCCGGGTGCCGCGCTGATCATCGATTACGGGCATATCAGGTCCGGTACCGGCGATACCCTGCAGGCGATCTCGCGGCACCAGTTTGCCGATGTGCTGGCGCGGCCGGGGCTGGACGACGTGACATCGCATGTGGATTTCGAAGCGCTGGGCAAGGTTTTCGAAGCGTCCGGCGCCAATGTCTACGGGCCGGTCACGCAAGGCGAGTTCCTGACGCGGATGGGCCTGCGCGAGCGCGAGCAGATGTTGCGGGCACGGGCTGATGCGCGCGCCCGCATCCGGTTGTCGAAGGGGGCGCAACGGCTGGTGGCCGGCAACCAGATGGGCCAGTTGTTCAAGGTGCTGGCCGTAACCCACGCGGACATGCCCAAGCCTGCACCGTTCAATATCGAGGCGGGAGCGCCGGCATGATCGAAGCTCGAACACTGTCAGCCATTGCCGGGATCAGGCACGGCTTCTTCACGCGTGAGGGCGGGCATTCCGGCGGGCTCTATGCCTCGCTCAACACGGGGTTGGGCTCGGACGACGACCGCGAAACGGTGAAGCGCAACCGCGCCAGGGTTTGCGAGATGCTGGGTGTTTCCCGCTTGGTCACGCCACACCAGGTGCATTCGCCTGATGCGGTGATTGCCGAGGTGCCGTGGGACCATGATGTGCCCGGCAGCGTGCCCAAGGCCGACGCAGTCGTCACCAACAGGCCGGGGTTCGCGGTGGCGGTGAACACCGCCGACTGCACGCCTGTGCTGTTTGCGTCTGCTGACGGCAAGGTGGTGGGTGCAGCTCATGCAGGCTGGAAGGGCGCCATTGGCGGGGTGCTGGCGTCCACCGTTGCGCGCATGCGCGATCTTGGCGCGAACGATATCCTTGCCGCCATCGGGCCAACGATCAGCAAGGCAAATTACGAAGTAGGCCCGGAGTTCCAGGCGCAGTTCGTGGCGCGCGATGCCGCCAATTTGCGGTTCTTCTCACCGTCCGTGAAGGCCGGTCATTTCATGTTTGACCTGCCTGGCTTCGTGCGGTCACAGCTTGAGCCGCTCGCGCTGGCCGGCGTGGAGGACCTCGGACTTTGCACCTATGCTGACGAGCAACGGTTTTTCAGTTACCGCCGCACAACGCATCGCGGCGAACCCGACTATGGCCGGCAGTTGTCGGCTATCTGCATCAAACCCTGAGGAGACGGCACCATGGCACTGCATTTCGAACTGAAGGAATACAAGGCGCGGCAGAAGAAGGTCATCAAGGAGCTTCAGGCCCGCGGGCTCGACGGCATCCTGATGTTCCAGCAGGAGTCCATGTACTACCTGACCGGCTACGATACGTTCGGCTTCTGCTTCTTCCAGTGCCTGTACCTCGGGTGCGATGGCAAGCTGGCGCTGCTGACCCGCTCTGCCGACCTGCGCCAGGCGCAGCATACCTCGATGATCGAGGATATCCGCATCTGGACCGACGAGGCTGGGGCGAGGCCTGCAGCACAGTTGAAGGACATGCTGGCGAGCCTTGGCGCGAAGGGTCACAAGCTGGGCATCGAGAACGAGTCCTACGGCCTTGTGCATTCCAACGGGCTGGCGGTCGATGCGGAGATGAAGCGGTTTGCCACGCTGGAAGACGCCTCGCGGCTGGTGGACTCAATCCGGGCAGTCAAGTCCGAGGCCGAGCTGAGGTTTGTGCGCAAGGCCGGCAAGCTGGGCGATGCGGCGCTGAAGGCGGCGGTCGAGGCAACCCGTGCCGGGGCCGATGAAGGCGACATCCTGGCCGCCCAGCACAACGCGATCTTTTCCGGCGGCGGCGACTATCCGGCCAACGAGTTCATCATCGGGTCTGGCCGCGATGCGCTGCTGTGCCGCTACAAGTCTGGCCGGCGCAAGCTGTCGAAGCGCGACCAGCTGACGCTGGAGTTTGCCGGGGTGTACCGGCACTACCACGCAGCCTTCATGCGCACGTTCATCGTGGGCGAGCCGAGGAAGCAGCACGTCGCAATGCACGATGCAGCGGTGGCGGCACTGAAGGCCTGCGAGGAGCAGCTTCGGCCCGGCAAGACGGCGGGCGACGTGTTCGATGCGCATGCCCGCGTGGTGGACGAACATGGCCTGAAGCACGCCCGGCTGAATGCCTGCGGCTACTCGCTGGGCGCCAAGTTCACCCCCAGCTGGATGGACACGCCGATGTTCTTCCACGGCAATCCTTACAAGATTGTGCCGGACATGGTATTCTTTGCGCACATGATCCTGATGGATTCCAGCACCGGCACGGCGATGACGCTGGCGCGCACCTACATCACCACCAAGGGTGATCCCGAGCCGGTATCGACGTATCCGTTGAAGCTGATCTGCCGCTAGGAGGTGCATTCATGGCGTACAAGGTTCGCGCACTCGAAGCCGCAGACAAGCCGCGCTGGCGCGAACTGTTTGACGGCTACCTGGTGTTTTACAAGACCTCGCTGAGCAACGACCAGATCGAGCTGACCTTCCAGCGGCTGATGGGTGATTTCGAGTGGGACCCGAAGGGACTGGTGGCCGTCAATGACGAAGGCCGCATTGCCGGGATCACGCACTACGTGTTTCACCGCTCGACCTGGTCGCCGACTGTCTACTGCTACCTGGAGGACCTGTTCGTGGACCCGGCCATCCGTGGTGGCGGGGCAGGACGTGCACTGATCATGGCGGTGTATGACAAGGCCGATGCGAAGGGTGCCACGCGCACCTACTGGGCGACGCAGGAGTTCAACTATCCCGGCCGTACCCTGTACGACAAGGTGGCCGAGAAATCACCGTTCATCCAGTACCGGCGCGCGCCGAAGGCATAGAACCTTCGGGCTGGCTTGCGGCGCATGGCGTGAATGAGGCAAGTTGCAGTTCGTGGGTTGAACAAGCAGATGTGGGCAAGACCGTTGAGATCGCACCACGCAGAATGCTGGCATGTAAACACCGTGACGTTGCCCATGGCGATGTTGCGATCGCTGGTCATTTTGCTCGGCCTGCTGATGTTGAGCGCGTGCGCCGGTGGTGGCGGAGAACCATCGCAGTTCGGCAAGTCCGGCCTGTCGGGTGGCTCGAGCGGCAAGACGCCGCCGCCGATCGCGCTGATTGCCATGAACGGTGTGCCGGCCGACAAGGCCGGCATCCTGGCGGACGCCCTGGCCGAGGAGGCCGGCAGCCGCGACATTGCCATCGTGCAGGGCAATTTCACCGATGGCTACCAGATGTCGGGCCAGTTCGAGCCAGTGAATGAGGGTGGCGGTATCCGCGTGATGTATCGCTGGACGCTGACCGGCAATACGGGTGGCGTACTGCATGAGATCACCGGGCAGGAACTTGTGCCGGCCACGGGCGCAGATGCGTGGGCCGGGGTCGATGCGGTGATCATCAAGCGGATCGCGTCGGTCACGGCGGAGAACCTTGCCACGCGGCTGGCTCAGCTTGGCTTCAAGGTGCGCCAGGCAGGCGTGCTGCCGCCGAGCCATACCTTTGCGCAGGCCGGGCCGAATGCCGCCAAGGAGTATGACCTCGAGAGCTTCTATGGGCCGAACTCACCGCTGGCGACCGCCTCGATCACGCCGGATGAACTTTACTCCATGACGCCGGAGCAACTGAACCAGCGCCTGGCCGAGTCGGCCCAGCGGGTGGCGCAGGAGCGGTTGCGGCAGGCTGGCATCGGCTCGTCGGTGGCAAGCCTGATGGGCGAGGATGACGACGGTGGAGCCGATGAGGCTGCCAGTGCTGCCGATGCCAGCGAACAGGTGGCGCGGCCCGCGCGGGAGGCTGCATTGGCCACCGCGCAACCTGCACCCGACGTGAAGGCCGAACTGGCCAGGACCGCCGTGGCCGACACGAAGGCCGTCAACGCCGGCAAGGCATCGAAGATCGACAAGGTGGCCCTGGTGGGCGTGACCGGCTCTCCGGGCCGCGGCAACGACGAACTGTTCCGCGCCATGCGCAAGGTGCTGCGGCAGGCCGGCTGGCCGGTGGTGTCGGAACCCAGCGAGACCGCGCTGGCGATCACCGGCAAGGTCGCCATCGGCAATGCCAGCAACGGCGTGCAGCCTGTAGAACTGGCCTGGGCCGTGATGCTGCCCACCGGCAAGGTGCTTGGCACCGTGCGCCAGCAGAACGACGTGCCGGCCGGCTCGCTCAACGAGGGGTGGGGCCAGACGGCGGGTTTTGCCGCCGAGGCCGCAGCCGAAGGCATCTTCAGCCTCGTGGAGCAGGTGCGCGACTGACTGGCGTTTCCGGCATTTTTTGCTGACGGACTGTGGACTTGCGTCAATCGGTTGTTGGCAAGGCGGCGCAAGCAGTTGTAAGACACCTGTCATAAGGCTGGTTTGACCGGACCCTTGGCGTGCAGCAGCGCCCGGGTTGCGGCGTGGCAGGGCGAACACGACATGAAACTTGTTGCGGGCAATTCCAACCGGCCTCTGGCTGAAGCCATTGCTGCCTACCTGCATGTGCCGATGACCAAGTGCTCCGTGCGGCGGTTCGCCGACATGGAGGTGTTCGTCGAGATCCAGGAGAACGTGCGCGGCGAGGATGTGTTCATCGTCCAGTCAACGTCGTTCCCGACCAATGACCACCTGATGGAACTGCTGATCATCATCGATGCGCTGCGCCGCGCCTCGGCCAGGCGGGTGACGGCCGTGGTGCCGTATTTCGGCTATGCCCGGCAGGATCGCAAGCCCGGTCCGCGCACCCCGATTTCTGCCAAGCTGGTGGCCAACATGTTCGAGCGCGCAGGGGCTGACCGCGTACTGACCATCGACCTGCATGCCGGCCAGATCCAGGGCTTCTTCGACATTCCGACCGACAACCTCTATGCCGCGCCGGTGATGGTGCGCGACATCAAGGCCAACAAGGACCGGTTCTCCGGGTCTGAAGTATGCGTCGTGTCGCCCGACGTGGGCGGCGTGGTGCGCGCACGGGCGCTGGCCAAGCGGATCGGCGCGCCATTGGCCATCGTCGACAAGCGGCGCGAGCGCGCAGGCGTGTCGGAGGTCATGAACATCATCGGCGAAGTGGACGGGATGTCGTGCATCCTCGTCGATGACATCGTCGATTCCGGCGGCACGCTGTGCAACGCGGCCGAGGCCTTGCTCGATGCAGGCGCGGCGGACGTGTCGGCCTACATCACCCACGGCGTGCTGTCGGGCGGTGCGGTGGCGCGTATCACCGCGTCGAAGCTGAAGCAGCTGGTGCTGACCGACTCGATCCAGGCGACCGAAGCGGTGCGCGTGTCGCGCAATATCCGCGTCATCACCGTGGCGGACCTGATCGGCGAGGCCATCCGGCGGACAGCGCTGGAAGAGTCGGTTTCCAGCCTGTTTGACGATTAACCCTCCACAGGAGCGGCGATGACAAGGGTGATCCATCGCGAAACCATCCCGGCGCGCGCACCCTGGTCGCGCATCATCCGGGCGGGTGAGGCGCTTCGCATCATCGACACACACGGCGCCCAGGCGGTGGATTTCCTGTGCTACAACGCGCACGATCCGGCCGAGCGCTACCATGCTCCCAACACGATGAAGGCCGCGGGCACCATCCTGCTGACGAGCGGGCACACGCTTTATTCCGACAGAGCGCAGGCACTGTTCACCATCGAGGAAGACACGTTCGGCGGGCACGACACCATCGGCGGATGCTGCTCAAAGCCGTCCAACGAAATGCTCTATGGCGTGGCCAACGAGGGCTGCCGGGAGAACTTCCTGGCAGCGCTTGCTGAGCACGGGCTGGGCTGGAAGGACGTGGTGCCAAACGTCAACTGGTTCATGACAGTGCCGGTCGGCACGGCTGGAGAGGCAGCGATCGCGCTGGGCTCGTCAAAGCCGGGCGATCACGTCACGCTTCGTGCGCAGATGGACGTGCTGGCAGTCATTTCCAACTGCCCGCAGGTACTCAACCCGTGCAACAACTTCAACCCGACTGATATCGCTATCGAAGTGATCAGCGCCTGAGACAAAAAACCCCGGACGCTGGTCAAAGCATCCGGGGTTGTAATGCTGCCACGCGGGCGGGTGTCGTCAGTCCAACAGGCTGCAAGCAGCCATGTGGCCGATATCTGGCGTATCAAGAGTGGCACCCTGGCGGTCCACCGTGAGCCGCCCGCCGGAGAACGAGTAGCTGGTGCCGATCATGACCGTGTGATCGGTCACGTCGTCACCGCCGTTGAACGTGCAATTGTCGCGATGGGTGCCACGATAGGCGACGAACAGCGGCGTGCTGCCGGCAATCGGCAAGTCGATGTTGAAGTCATAGCGGGCCTTGCCGCTGATCACTTCGCTGCTTCCGCCAAAGGTGTGGTCAAGGTCGGCGTAGGTGGCTTCCAGTTGCAGGCGGCTGTCTGTCATGGTGAACCAGCGGAAAACGCCGCGGGCAAAGATGCCGTCTTCGAGCGAACCAAAGCCGCTCCGCACGTCAAAATCGACATAGCCGCCCTGGGCATACAGGGTGATGTTGTCGATATAGAACTGGGCTTCACCGCCGAAGAAGCTGACGTCATAGCGGCCTCCGGGGTTGAAGTCTAGCCACACCGGCACCACCGAAAACGCCGAACAGGCCTTGCGACGGGTCGCGCCAGCTCAAGTGGGCTGCGCCCTGGAACGAATAGCGCGGCCCCCATGGATCGGCGAAGTTTGGCGCTTCGAGTGCGGTATCGATTGTATTCGTACTTGATGTCAGACTGGATCGACAGGTTGGTTCCCAGCGGCAGGCTGAGCAGGCCTTCGCCGCCATTGGCGAAGAATGCGTCTGAGGGACCATTCTCTTCATTGATGAACTGCACGCCGGCCCACTGGTCGACGACGCCGGAGACGATCAGTCCGAGCTGCGCGCTCGTAGTCCATGTCAGCAGCGCTGGCTGAGGCTGGTCGAGGCAAGCAAGGGCGGCGGACGCCGCCAGGATCGACTTCTTCATCTGAATTTCCCCTACTTGAGATTATGTAATTGAACCCCCGTTCGTCCGTGCAATAACGCATGGAACATTCCGGAAATCAGCAGTCTTGTCCGTGTGGTGATCGTTTTTCCGGCAATAGTGACATACTTGCAACAGCTACCGGAGCGAGACTGTGTGGCCTGCGCGCAACGAAAAACCCCGGACGCTGGAGAAAGCATCCGGGGTTGAAGTTCAATCAGGGAGGATTGCCACTCACTTACAAGCTACGGCTGTTCCACTGTTCCAGCGTCATCATCTGGGCGCCGATCAGGTTGTGACCGGGTCATGGACCTGTCGGGCCGAAGCACGCGTAGTTGAAGTCCGGCGAGTCGAGCGTTGCGCCCTGGCGATCAACCGTCAGCATGCCGCCAGAGAACGAGTAGCTGGTACCGACCATGAACGTGTGATCGTCCATTGACTCCCCAATCGCCGCGCAGTTGTCGCGAAACACGCCGCGATAAGCAACGTACAGCGGAGTGGAGCCCATGATCGGCAAGTTGATATTGGTGTCGTAGCGGGCGCCAACCGAGAATGCGTCCATATCAGCCCCGGTCAATTCGTATTCTGCGCTCAGGTAGGTACCCTGGATCTGCAGCCGGCTTTCCGGCGTCAGGAACCAACGCAGTACACCGCGTGCGAAGATGCCATCGTTGAGAGGAAGCGCAAAGAAATTGTTGGTGCGGACGTCAAAATCGACATAACCGCCCTGCGCGTACAGTGTGATGTCGTTCATGTAGAACTGAGCTTCACCACCGAAGTAGCTCACGTCGTAGCGGCCAAGGGTGGAATCCGTCGCACCCGCACCGCCGAAGACGCCCAGCAGGAACGTGGACGGATCACGCCAGCTCAGGTGACCGGTTCCCTGGAAGGTGTACCGCTGCCCGAGAGTGTCATTGGACGGGAAGTTTTCGGTGGCATACGAATTGTACTCGTACTTGAGGTCAGACTGGATCGACAGCTTCTCGCCAAGCGGCAGGCTGAGGCGGCCTTCGCCACCATTGGCCAACACGAAATCGTCTGCTTCGCCGAATAATGCAGGGCTGTTGGTCATGTACTGCCCGCCGACCCACTGATCCACGACACCGGAGACGATCAGGCCAAGCTGGCGCTCGTAGTCCATGTCAGCCGCGCTGGCCATGCTGGTGGAGGCGAGAAGGGCTGCAGTTGCAGCAAGAATGAGCTTTTTCATCGGAAGACCCCTGCGATTCGATCGTGTGCATTGCCTTCCGTCTAAAGAACACAAATCGACGTTCTTTGCAGTCATTAATTGAGTTTTGCAGGCGTTTTGTCGTGAACCGTGACATATATGCCACAGGTGCCGGTGGCTTCGATACCGCGCCAGTGCGGCAAGCCATGCATTGCGCGCCGTTGCCGCTTTATGTATAAGCCCGCAATCCGATTGCCGGGCTCGTTCACCCCTGGAGGAGACCCCGGCCGGATTTTCGCTGCGTATTCGGCTGCTTAACCGCTGGACACGCTCATATCTGATGCAAGACAGCAGGAGACTTCGACGATGTCACAGACCGTCAATCTTAATGCTGCCTCGCGCGACCGGGCCGGCAAGGGGGCCGCCCGGGCTGTTCGTCGCGAAGGCCGCGTCCCGGGAGTAATCTACGGCGACAAGAAAGAACCCCAGATGATTTCGATGGATTCCCGGGAACTCACGAAGCAGATCCAGACCGGACGCTTCATGTCTACCCTGGTGGACATCAACGTCGACGGCACCAAGGTGCGCGCCATTCCGCGTGACCTGCAGTTCGACCCGGTTCGTGACTTCATCATCCACGTCGACTTCCTGCGGCTGGGCAAGAATGCCCGCATTGCCGTCATGGTGCCGGTGCACTTCATCAATGAAGACCAGTCCAAGGGCCTCAAGCGCGGCGGCGTGCTCAACGTGGTGCGCCACGAGGTTGAAGTGATGTGCCCGGCTGACGAGATCCCGGAAGGTTTTGAAGTTGACCTGTCGGGCCTGAACCTGGGTGACAACATCCACGCCTCCGACATGAAGCTGCCGGAACACGTGACCTTCACCATCACCGACCGTGACTTCACCATCGCGACCATTGCGGCCCCATCGGGTGGCACGACGGATGACGAAGAAGTTGCACCAGCCGAAGACGGCGAAGCGGAAGCTGACGGTGACGACGCTGCGGAAGACGGCGGCGAGAGCTGATACCGGCCTCCCCCGGCTGGCAAAACCTGCCGGGGGTACCTCACGAGGCTCACATGCTGATCATCGCAGGCCTTGGCAACCCCGGTCCCAAGCATGCCGGTCAACGGCACAATATCGGTTTCATGGCGGCGGACGAGATTGTTCGCCGCCATGGCTTTTCGCCGTGGCGCAAGAAGTTCCAGGCTGAGGTCTCGGAAGGGATGCTGGGCGGTGAAAGCGTGCTGGTGATGAAGCCGCAAACCTTCATGAACGAGTTCGGCCGGGCCGTCGGTGAAGCGATGCGGTTCTACAACCTCGGACCTGACAGCCTCGTGGTGCTCTACGATGAACTCGACCTGGCGCCGGGCAAGCTGCGCATCAAGACCGGTGGCGGTGCCGGCGGTCACAACGGCATCCGCTCGATCGATGCGCATTGCGGCAAGGACTACCGCCGCGTGCGGCTGGGCATTGGCCACCCTGGCCACAAGGACCGGGTGACGGCCCATGTGCTGGGCGACTTCGCCAAGGCCGACCATGACTGGCTCGACCCGCTGATCGGGGCGGTGGGCTCGCACGCGGACCTGCTGGTCAAGGGTGACGATGCCGGGTTCATGAACAAGGTTGCGCTGGCGATGGGCTCCATGGCGGGCGAACCGGAAAAGCCTGCCAGGCAGCCTGCGAAAAAGCAGAGCCACGTTCACCAGGCCAGAACGCCGGCCAAGAAGCCGCCGATGGCCAAGTCCGGCCCGATGGCTGATCTTCTGAGAAAAATCCTGGGCAACAAGGACGACAACTGATGGGTTTCAAGTGTGGCATCGTGGGGCTGCCGAACGTCGGCAAGTCGACCCTGTTCAATGCATTGACGCAAACGGCCGCGGCACAGGCGGCCAATTATCCGTTCTGCACCATCGAGCCGAATGTCGGTGACGTGGCGGTGCCGGATCCGCGGCTGACGAAGCTGGCGGCCGTTGCCAAGTCGGGCCAGATCATTCCGACGCGGCTGACCTTCGTGGACATTGCGGGGCTGGTGAAGGGTGCGTCGAAGGGCGAGGGGCTTGGCAACCAGTTCCTGGCCAACATCCGCGAGGTGGATGCAGTGGCCCACGTGGTGCGCTGCTTCGAGGATGGCGACATCACCCATGTCGAAGGCCGCATCGATCCGCTGGCCGACATCGAGACCATCGAGACCGAGCTGATGCTGGCGGACCTCGAAAGCCTCGAAAAGCGCATTGCGGGCGTCGAGAAGAAGGCAAAGTCCGGCGAAAAGCAGGCCAAGGCCGACTATGAACTGATGTTGCGCCCGCTGGAGTTGCTGCGCGAAGGCCGTCCGGCGCGCGAACTGACGGTGGCTGACGACGAGTTGAAAGCCTTCCGCATGCTCGGCCTGCTGACGTCCAAGCCGGTGCTGTACGTCTGCAACGTGGAGGAAGCTGCCGCCGACAAGGGCAATGCGTTCTCCGACAAGGTGAAGCAATTCGCGGCCTCGCAAGGTGCAGAAGCGGTGGTCGTGTCGGCCAAGATCGAAAGCGAGATCGCGGTGCTCGATGATGCCGAGCAGCGCGACTACCTCGAAGCCATCGGGCTGGAGGAGCCGGGCCTGAACCGGGTCATCCGGGCGGGCTACAGCCTGCTGAAGCTTTTGACCTATTTCACCGTCGGCCCGAAGGAAGCACGCGCCTGGACCATCACCGCCGGCACCCGCGCACCGGGGGCGGCAGGCGTCATCCACACCGACTTCGAGAAGGGCTTCATCCGCGCTGAAACCATTGCCTACAATGACTACGTGTCACTGGGGGGCGAGGCGGGCGCGCGCGATGCCGGCAAGATGCGGCTGGAAGGCAAGGAATACACGGTTGCCGATGGCGACGTGATGCACTTCCGTTTCAACAACTAGGTCAATGGGCGGGCCTGCCGAGCTTTCGCTTCACAATTCGCGACCAGCGGCCCGACCTCAGCACATGGCCGTAACCGTCGAGACGGGGCAGGATGTCCTCCTTCAGGTGCCGGCGGAGGTCTTCGTTGTCCTTGTAGGCTGACACCGACGATGCCGCAGCCAGCAATTGCCCTGGATCGAACGGCTGGCCGAGGCTGTCTGCAATGGCGGCGATTGCCGTGGCGGGGCTGGCCACAAGGTCTTCCTGGAACAGGCATATCGGACTGATGCGCTCTGCGGCGAAGAAGTAGCGGAACGAGGCCTCGTCGTTCGCCAGGTTGCGCAGCGCTCGCTTCAGGCGCTGCAGCAACATGTCGTCGCTGAACCTGCCCGGTGCCAGCCCTTGCCCTGCATGTCCGTGCCAGTTGCCGGTCAGGCTGGCCAGCGTGATGGATACGGCCTGGGCCGCAAGGTTCCGGCGCGTCAGGTACACCACGACAGCCCCATCGAACAGGCGCTTGCCGAGGACATCGCGGCCGAGCCGCCGCAACTGGCCATGCAGCAGCTTGGTTGCGAAAATACCGTTGAAACTGCGCGCCTGCATCACGGCATCGAGGTATTCATCTGTCGTAAAGTCACGGTCGCCGGGCCGCACCTGCAGGCGCGCTGCCAGTTCCTGCTCGGCGCCGGTCTGGAAGTATTCCAGCGGCAGGCCGCACCCCGCAGAATGGGCAAGTTGCGCAAGGTAGTAGCTTGAGCTGCGGGGCGTCGCGCAAACTATGAGCTTGCGCACCGGTGCGGACGCATCTGCCCGCTGGTCATAGGCAGCGCCGTACAACGCATCAATCGTAGGCAGGGCGCGCAGGTTCAAGCCATCATCCATCATCAAACCATGCAGCAGATCGGGCAGCCATGCCAAGACTGTAGCTGCTGCAATGACACACTACCCGGCACGGCGGGTCGGCCATGCATCATTGTGCCCTTGACCCGCCCGGCAAGCTGGCTGAAAAGCTTGTGTCATGACAGGGGAACTTCTGCACTACGAGGACTTCGCCATCGGCGACGTCAACACCCAGGGGCCGTATGCGATGTCGGCCGATCTCATCCGCGAGTACGCCCGCGAATGGGACCCGCAACCATTTCACCTGGACGAGGACCTGGCGCGCAATTCGGTGCTGGGCGGATTGTGCGCGTCGGGCTGGCAGGTCTGCGCCATCATGAACCGGCTGATGGTGGACGGGTATGCCAGCCGGTCGGCAGGCATGGGCTCCTTCGGCATCCAGGAAACGAAATGGCTCAAGCCGGTCTACGCCGACGACGTGCTGACGTTGCGCTACGAGGTGCTCGACAAGCGGGTGTCGACGCGCCGGCCGGAGATGGGCATCGTCACCATGTGCTGGCAGGCACTGGACCAGCATGGCACGGTCAAGACCGAGATGACCGGCGTGAACCTGTTCAAGGTGCGTAGCGCCTCAGCGGGGACACAGCCATGAGCGGATACACCTCGATCTGGCTGGAAGACTTCGAGCCGGGCCAGCATGCGGTCTATGGCGAGCATCACTTCACCCGCGAGGCGGTGCTGGCGTTTGCCCGCCAGTATGATCCGCAAGGCTTTCACCTGGACGACGAGGCGGCGGCGCGCTCGCATTTCGGCAGGTTGTCAGCATCAGGCTGGCAAACGGCTGCGGCCTGCATGAAGGTGCTGGCGTCCTATCATTTCGGCCTTCGCGCGCAAGCCGAGGCACGCGGCGAGCCGTTGCCGGCACTCGGACCGTCGCCGGGCTATACCAACATGCAGTGGCTGAAGCCGGTCTATCCCGGCGACACGGTGACGTTTTCAGGTACCATCACCGGCGCGCGCAAGATGAACTCCCGGCCGGGCTGGGGCCTCGTCACGCTGACGCCGGTTGGGCACAACCAGCATGGTGACAAGGTCTATTCCTACGACTCCACCGTCATGTTCGCCTGCCGTGGCAACACCGGCACCTGAGCCGCAACCTCAATACAGGGACCCAGCCGATGACCTCCAGGATCGCTCTCGTAACCGGTGCCGGGTCGGGCATCGGGCAGGCCTGCGCCATTGCCCTGGCCGAGGCCGGATGGCAGGTGGTGCTGACGGGACGGCGCGCCAGTGCGCTACATGAAACGGTAACGAAGGCAGGCGAGGCCGGTGGCCATATGCTGGTGGTGCCGTGCGACGTGACTGACCCTGCGGCGGTCGCCAGTCTTTATGGAGAGATCGCCCGGGTGCATGGCCGGCTCGACATGGTGTTCAACAATGCCGGCAGCTTCGGCAAGCCCGGCAACATTGCCGACATGACCTATGACAACTGGCGCACGGTACTGGGCGTCAACCTGGACGGGGCTTTCCTGGTCGCAAGCCATGCATTCGCGATGATGCGTGACCAGAGCCCGCAAGGCGGCCGCATCATCAACAACGGGTCCATCTCGGCGCACACGCCGCGGCCGGGCTCGGCGGCCTATACCGCGTCCAAGCACGCCATTACCGGGCTGACAAAGTCGATCTCGCTGGATGGCCGCGCCTTCAACATCGCCTGCTCGCAGATCGACATCGGCAATGCGGCGTCCGCCATGACCGACGCCATGCGCAAGGGCGTGCCGCAGGCCGATGGCTCGGTGAAGCCGGAACCGGTTATGGACGTGTCCAACGTGGCAAGTGCGGTCGTCTACATGGCATCGCTGCCGCTGGATGCCAACGTGCAGTTCATGACCGTGATGGCCACCAACATGCCGTTCATCGGCCGCGGCTGATCGCACGTCAGGGTTGCCGCCACGCCTGCATTCTGATTCACTCGCGTGCAGTTGACCGGGCAAGCAGGGGGCATCCATGCCGGTGTGTGATCTTGAACGCATCTACGGCGCTGTCCGGCGCCAGATGAACCGCGCCATCGCGAAGGGCAAGCCGTTCAGTTTTTCGGTTGCCAACCTCCCGGCACCACCGGAGAAGCTCGCCAGCCCGCACATCGTGTGCCGCAAGGGTTTCCATCACTATCACGCGAGCAACCGGGTCGACATGATCCAGGTTTTCGCAGACCAGCCGGGGATGCAGCTGCTGGGCCTGTGGCTTCTGTCGATGCTGATGCATCCGTTGCCGTCCAGCTCGCAACTTGACTTGCCGCACCGGGCCAGCCAGATCCGGCGGATGAAGTGCGACTTCATGCATGGCGGGTCCTACTGGGGCGTGCAGCATCCGGGCTATGTCTCGGTCCCATCGCGGTATCGCCATGAACCGGACCTGCCGCTGAAGCGGTTTCCGTTCCTCGAGGTGGAAATTCCAGGCGATCTGCCAGCCTTCCGGCTGACCAATGACGCAGACATGGTGGTGAGCGAGGCAGAGTTCCAGCAGCGCGACACCATTTTCGGGTTCGGCAATGATGTTGCCGTGGTCAGGCTGGCCTCGCTGCTGCTGGACCTGGGCCATCCCGCCAGCAAGGACGCAGAAGTGGACCTTGAGGGTGAGCTCGGCTATCGCGGCGTTGCGCCTGGCAGTGTCGAGGTTCAGTTCGTGCTGCCCGGCACGTTCAGGTGGGTGGATTTTCCCGCTGAAGACCCTTTGGTCATGGATTGAGCATCCGCCGGTGCCTTGAGGCCTTGCCTCAGCGCCGGTCGCGCTTTTGCCGTGTGATGAAGTGCACACCGCGCAATCCAGTTGCCTGTCATTGCTGATGCCACAAGGTCAATTCCAAGAGGGCAACTCAAATGGCGACATACACAGGCACCAATCGCAATGACACCGTCCGGGGGTCCTTGTTTTCCAACAATGGCTATCTCGGGTTTGGCCTCGGGGCTGACACCATTCTGGGCGGTTACCTGAACGACAAGATCCAGATCAGCTTTTTCGATGCCAACCTGGACAGGTTCGACGGTGGAGCAGGCACCGACACACTCGACCTGTCCGTCATGAACCTGGCGACGCAGGGCAATTCGCTGACCATCAACCTGGGTGAAGGCTCGACACCCGGCTTCATTTCGACCAGCTACTTCGCAGGCTCGCTCGCGACCGGCCTGACCTTGCGCACGACGCAACTTGCGGTGCTCAACAGCATCGAGAACGTGATCGGGTCACGGTATGCCGACACCATCACCGGCAACAGCGCCGCAAACTTCATTGATGGGCGTGCTGGCAACGACACGATCCATGCAGGAGGTGGCAATGATGTCGTCGATGGCGGTGACGGTAACGACACCCTCAATGGCGGCACCGGCAAGAACACCGTGCGTGGCGGGCTTGGAGATGACCGGATCACCCACACGCTGGACCGGCCGGGCGTATCGGCTGACACGGATTTCATCGATGGCGGGGAAGGAACGGACACCCTGTTCATCGATCTGGACGGGCGAAACTACGAGCAGGTGGTGATTTCCCTGTCGACGGAGTTTGCGCCGAGTCTGGCTGGTTTTCCGGGGTTTGATCCGGGTGATCGCTCGATCGATACCGGGTTCATCTCCGCAAGCCTGCGCAGCACCAGCCTGACATCGACGTCGCTCGGCGAAGCCACGATCACCGGCATCGAGAACGTCACCGGCAGCAGCGTCAGGGACATCATCATCGGTGACCGGAACGACAACATCCTGCGCGGTGGCGGCGGCGATGACCTGCTGTCCGGCGAGACCGGCTATGACCATCTGTTCGGTGATGCCGGCAATGACACGTTCGAGTCGTGGAATGACGGCGCGACCGACACTATTAATGGCGGCTCCGGCATCGACACTATCGACTACAGCCGCAGCACCAAGCAGGTCATTGTGGCGCTCGATGTGGGCACTGCCAGTGTTCTCGGCGATACCTTCAACTTCGTCCAGGAAGACCGCATTTCGAACGTCGAGAACATCATCGGTTCCCGTCACAATGACTACCTTCGCGGCAATGATGACGCCAACGACCTGTCGGGCGGGCGAGGCAACGACACCATACTGGGCGGTGGAGGGCGCGACCTGATCGAAGGTGGACGCGGCGCGGACACCCTCACCGGCGGGGCAGAGGCCGACACGTTCAGGTTCTGGAACCTGAGCGACTCTTCGGGCGCCGACACCATCAAGGACTTCCAGACCGGCGTGGACAAGATCGACTTCTCGGGGTTCTTCTCGCGCCAGGACGAAAACCACTGGATCAACGACGACTTCACCCGTCCCGATTTCATCGGAAGTGACCCGTTCAGCGGCGGCTACGAGCTTCGCGTGTTCCAGCAGAACGGCATGACCAAGGTTCAACTGTCGACGGGTGGGCCGGACTTCATCGTCGATATCAATGTTAACGGGCAGGTGGCGCTCAGCGATTTCATCTTCTGACGTCAGGCCTGCTTGCCGTAGCCTTTGAACTTCTCGATGACGCGGGCCATTTCCTTTTTGCCGAGGATGTGCGGCTTGCCGAGGCCGAGGACGTCAATGTACTGGCGCGCCAGGGTCTCGACTTCGGCTGCCAGTTCCAGTGCCTTGGGCAGCGACCCGGCCCAGGCAATCTGGCCGTGGTTGGCCAGCAGGCACGCGCGGTAGCCGCCCTTCATGGCCTTGACTGCGCTGGCAGCAAGGTCATCGCTGCCGAAGGTGGCGTATTTCGCCAGCGGGATCTTCGCGCCGCCGGCCACTGCCACCATGTAGTGAAACGCCGGGATTTCCATGCGCGCACAGGCCAGTGCCGTTGCTGCCATCGAGTGGCAATGCACGATGGCCTTCGCTTCAGGAAACGCGTGGTAGATGGCCAGATGAAACGGCGCTTCCGACGATGGCCGGTTCTGGCCCGGTGCGGGCGCACCATCCATGGCAAGCGTCACCATGTCTTCCGGCTTGTACTCGTCATAGGCAATGCCGGTGGGTGTAACGATGATGCCGGAACCGTCTTCCAGCCGCACCGACACATTGCCGGAGCGCTGCGGCGACAGGCCCTTGGCGCTCATCGCCCGGGCGGTCATCATCACCGCCTCGCGCATGCCGGATGCGGGGTCCTTGTCAGTCATCTGCCTTCTCCGGGTATAGTGACAGTAGGCCATCCTCGGATGCCTCGCACACGCCGCGTTCGGTGATCAGCCCGGTGACCAGGCGGGCGGGGGTCACGTCGAAGGCCGGGTTGCCGGCGCCGGAGCTCGGGGCCGAGACCTGCACCTTGACGATCGAGCCATCCTCGGCGCGGCCGGTCAGGTGGGTGACTTCTTCCGCATTGCGCTCTTCGATGGGGATGTCGCGCACGCCGTCTGCCACGGTCCAGTCGATGGTGGAGTGCGGCAGGGCGACATAGAACGGCACGTCGTTGTCCTTCGCGGCGAGCGCCTTCAGGTAGGTGCCGATCTTGTTGCAGACATCGCCATTGCGGGCGGTGCGGTCGGTGCCGACGATCACCATGTCGACCTTGCCGTGCTGCATCAGGTGGCCGCCGGCATTGTCCACCACGATGGTGTGCGGCACGCCGTGGCTGCCAAGTTCCCAGGCGGTGAGTGCTGCACCCTGGTTGCGGGGCCGCGTTTCGTCGGCCCACACGTGCACCGGAATGCCCTTGTCGTGCGCCATGTAGATGGGCGCAAGTGCTGTACCCCAGTCCACCGTGGCGATCCAGCCGGCATTGCAGTGGGTGAGGATGTTCACCGTCTCACCGGGCTTGGCCGCCGCGATCTCCTCGATGATCTTCAGGCCGTTGCGGCCGATTGCTTCGTTGGTGGCCACGTCCTGGTCGCAGATTTCGGCGGCGCGGGCATAGGCTGCCGTCAGGCGGTCCTCGCGCGGCAGGTTGCGGATGGCGGCCAGCATTTCATCGAGCGCCCACATCAGGTTGATGGCGGTAGGCCGCGTCCGGCGCAGCCGCGCATCGGCGGCCTCCAGTGCCTCGTCAGACGCGTCCACGCGCAGCGCCAGGCAGATGCCGTAGGCGGCGGTTGCCCCGATCAGCGGTGCACCGCGCACCTGCATCACCTCGATGGCGCGGGCGGCGTCTTCCAGGCTCTCCAGCGTGACGGTCTCGAACTCGTGCGGCAGCCGGGTCTGGTCGATGATGTCAACGCGCCAGCCGTCCTCATTGAGCCAGATGGAGCGGTAGTGGATGCCGTGGATTTTCACTAGCGATGCCTTCTCGATATTGCCTTGCCCGGGCATGACCCGGGCATCCATAAGTCGGCACGGGCGACCCTCGGGTCAAGCCCGAGGGAGGCAAATCGGGGAGCTTACTCCCCCTCGTAGTCCACCAGCCGGTGCACCTTGACGCCCTTGTTGATGAGTTTCTGTGCGCCGCCAAGGTCGGGCAGGTTGATGACGAAGGCAGCGGACACGACCTCGCCGCCGGAATCCTGGATCAGGTCGATGGCGGCTTCCGCGGTGCCGCCGGTGGCGATCAGGTCGTCCACCAGCAGGATCTTGTCACCCTTGGCGATGGCGTCTGCGTGCACCTCGATGCGGTCCACCCCATATTCCAGCTTGTAGTCGCGCCCGATGGTCTTGCCCGGCAGCTTTCCCTTCTTGCGGATCGGCACGAAGCCGAGGCCAAGCTCATGCGCGATGGCACCGCCGAGGATGAAGCCGCGCGCCTCGATGCCGGCCACGAAGTCGACGCCCGCCGACAGGAACGGCCACATCAGCTCATCAACGGTGGCGCGGAAGGCATGCTTGTTGGCCAGCAGCGTGGTGATGTCGCGAAACTGGATGCCGGGCTTTGGATAGTCCGGAATGGTGCGGATATGGCGGCGGATGTCGAAGCCGTTGCGTAGGTCCATGGCTGGTCAGCCCCCTGGCTGGAAATGGATGATGTCTGGCTTGTTAGCGGTTCAGCACGCGCCCTGCAACGGCATCGAGTTTCGCCACCAGTGCGGGGTCGCGCTTTTCCGGCGCCGTCATCACGGCAAATTCAAGCGCGGTGTCGGAGTGCAGCGGGCAGGGCGGGTGCTCGCGCGGAAAGTCACGGGCAATCCGCGTCACCAGCCTGATGGCGTTGGAGACGTTGGCGCGCATGACGTTGAGGATCGAGGTGATGTCCACCGCGCCATGGTCCGGGTGCCAGCTGTCGAAGTCGGTCACCATCGCGGCGGTCGCGTAGCAGATCTCGGCTTCGCGGGCGAGCTTGGCCTCGGGCATGTTGGTCATGCCGATCACGTCGCAGCCCCATTGCCGGTAGAGTTTTGACTCGGCGACGGTGGAGAACTGTGGGCCCTCCATGCACAGGTAGGTGCCGCCGCGTGCGTGCGGAATGCCCTCTGCCTTCGCCGCTGCCTCAACCGCGTCTGCCAGCAGTGGCGAGACCGGGTCGGCGACCGACACATGCGCCACGCAGCCTTCGCCGAAGAAGCTCTTCTCGCGCGCGAAGGTACGGTCGATGAACTGGTCGATGATGACGAAGGTGCCGGGCGGCAGCTCCTCGCGGAACGACCCGCACGCCGACACCGAGACGAGGTCGGTCACGCCGCAGCGTTTCATCACGTCGATGTTGGCGCGGTAGTTGATGTGGCTGGGCGATACCCGGTGGCCCCGGCCATGGCGCGGCAGGAACACCACCGGCAGCCCGCCGATCTCGCCCTTGCGCACCTCGTCGGACGGCTCACCCCACGGGCTGTCCACGCGCTCCCAGCGGGCGTTGTCCATGTCGATGTCGTAGACGCCGGACCCGCCGACGATGCCGAGGACTGATTTGGTCATTGGGTAACTCCGGCTGGTGGCAGATGGGGAACCTGTAGTGTGGACTTGTTAGCGTTATTGGTGCATTGCAGCAAGATGCGGTTGCATGCTGTGGTCGTGCGGTGCAACGCGGGAGGCTGTTGACTTGGACGCAATGGGCAAGGCGGTTGTTCTCGGCGGCACCGGTTTCATCGGGTCAGCTTGCGTCAAGGCGCTGCTGGATGCCGGTTTCAGGGTTACTGGCGTCGGCCGGACCATTGATGTTGCGCGACAGACGTTACCCGGCGCGGACTGGCTTGCCCTGGATGTTGCAACGCTCGATGCTGCGGGATGGCGCAATCTGGCTGCCGGCGCTGATGTGGTGGTGAATGCCGCCGGTGCCCTGCAGGATGGTGCGCGCGACAACCTGCAGTTGATTCACGTCGATGCGGTGGAAACGCTCGTTGGTGCGCTTGGCGGTACCGGCAGCCGGCTGGTTCAGATTTCTGCGGCAGGCGCCGGTGACAGCGCGCCAACCTGGTTCATGCGATCGAAGTGGCTGGGCGACCGCAAGGTCATGGCGAGCGGACTACAATGGTGGATATTGCGGCCGGTGCTGGTGTTCGGGCCGCAGGCCTATGGCGGGACGGCGCTGCTGCGCGCCGCTGCAGGACTGCCAGGCGCCGGGCTCGTCCCTTTTCCCGATACGCCGGTACAGGTGGTTCATGTGGACGATGTCGCTGCGGCCGTCGTCGAATGCGCCAGCGGCGCTATCGCTAGCGGGCTGGTGGCAGATCTGGCCGGCCCGGGTGAGCATTCATTCGCCGAGGTTGTCCGGCAGGTCCGGAACTGGCAGGGGTTTCCGGCCTGGAAGGTGGAGTGGACGTTGCCGCACCTGCCCGTGGCTGCTGCCGGCCGGACCGCTGATGCACTTGGGTGGCTTGGCTGGCGGCCGCCGCTGCGAAGCAGCGCACTCAGCTCGTTGCGTGCCGGCATAACGGGTGACATGGCGGCCTGGAAGACCGCAGGCGGCAGGCCATGCAGGTCCCTTGCCGAGACGCTGGCAGCCATTCCTTCCGGCACCCATGAACGCTGGTTTGCCCGCCTCTATCTGCTGCTGCCGCTGGCGATTGCGGTTCTGTCGGTGTTCTGGCTCGCTTCGGGAGCAATCGGGCTCTGGCAAAGCAAGGCGGCCATGGCCGTGCTGTCCGGGCGTGGCTTCAGCGAGGCAACGGCGGCCCTGGCCGTCCACGCCGGATCGCTGATCGACATGGGCCTTGGTGTGCTGATCCTTTTGCGGCGCTTTGTCCGCCATGCAGCTATCGGCATGGTGGCCATATCTGCCGGCTACGTTGGCGCTTCGGCCTTGTGGACGCCTGACCTGTGGGCCGATCCACTCGGGCCGATGGTCAAGGTTGTGCCGGGGATGATGCTTGCGGGACTGGTGGCTGCCCTGATGGAGGAGCGCTGATGCTGCAAGAGGTGGTGCTGTTCGCCCATGTCATTGGTGCCTGCGTGCTGTTCGGCACCGGGGCCGGCATCGCGTTCTTCATGCTCATGGCGCACCGCACGGCACGATCCGTCGATCATTGCGCACACCGCCGGCATTGTGGTCATCGCGGATACCGTGTTCACGGCGGCTGCCGTCGTGCTGCAACCCGTCACAGGCTACGTCCTGGCGCGGCTCGCAGGCTGGCCGGTGCTGGAAGGCTGGATCGGCCTGTCGCTGGCGCTCTATGTCTTCGTCGGGCTGTTCTGGTTGCCGGTGGTGTGGATGCAACTCAGGATGCGCAACCTGGCGATTGCGGCGCGCGATGCCGGAGAGGCGCTTCCGCCAGCCTATCACCGGCTGTTCCGGTGGTGGTTCGCCTTCGGGTTTCCTGCATTCCTTGCGGTACTTGCCATCATCTGGTTGATGCTGACGAAACCCGTTCTGGTATAGAAAAAGCCCGGAAAGCGGTGCTGCCTCCGGGCTTTTTAAAAGTGTCAGCCGGTCAACGGCAAGGTCAGTGCTTGACGCCCGAGAACAGCCGCTTCTTGGTCAGGAACAGCAGACCGGCAAGCAGCGCCAGGTACAGCAGGACCATGAAGCCCATGGACTTGCGCTGTTCCATCTTCGGTTCGCCAGCCCAAGCCAGGAAGGCCGAAACGTCGGTGGCCATCTGGTCGACGGTTGCCTTGGTGCCGTCAGCATACTCGACCTGGTCATCGCTCAGTGGCGGAGCCATGGAAATCCACGGACCCGACGCGAAGTAGGGGTTGTAGTACTTGCCTTCAGGCGCTTCCTCGGCGTGTTCGGCCGGCGGCTCCTGGTAGCCGGTCAGCACGGCATGCACATATTCGGGCCCGCCATTGCCGGTCACCAGCTTGATGAACGGAGACACGTACCACGGATAGTGGAAGCCTTCGCGCTTCTTGGTGATCAGCGACAGGTCAACCGGGTAAGCCCCGCCATTGGCCGCGCGGGCTGCCTTCTCGTTGGGGAAGGGTGACTTGAACCGGTCGGCCGGGGTGGCGGGACGCTCGAACATTTCGCCGTCGTCATTGGGGCCGTCGGTGACTTCGTAGCCCGCTGCGATGGCCTTGACCTGGGCTTCGGTCAGCTCGGTGCCGCCTGGTTCACCCAGGTTGCGGTAGTACATCTGGTTGAGGCTGTGGCAGGCCGAGCAGACTTCCTTGTAGACGAGGAAGCCGCGCTGCAGCTGCGCCCGGTCGAAGGTGCCGAAGACGCCTTCGAACGAGAAGTCGATGTCTTCGGCCAGTGCCTGCTTGCCGGCTGCCAGCGTGGCAGTGGCGCCGCCGGCAACAAGGCTCATGCCCAGCACGGTTGCAGCAAGGAGGGTCTTGATGGTCTTCATTGGTCCGTATCTCCTGGATGCTGCCGTTATTCGGCCGGCTGGGCTGCGGGAGCCTTGGTGCCATTCCTGCCCAGCACAGAGTCGGCAATCGACGAGGGCAGGGGTTTTGGCGTTTCAAGCAGTCCGACGAGCGGCAGCAGGATGAGGAAGTGGGCGAAGTAGTAGAAGGTCAGGATCTGGCCCGCGGTGATCCACCAGCCTTCCGGCGGGTTTGCACCGACGACGCCGAGGGCGAAGAACACCACCATCAGGATCCAGAACAGCTGCTTGTAGATCGGCCGGTAGGTGGCCGAGCGCACCTTCGACGTGTCCAGCCACGGCAGCGCGAACCAGATCAGGATGGAGCCGAACATGGCAACCACGCCCAGCAGCTTGTCCGGAATGGCGCGCAGGATGGCGTAGAACGGCAGGTAGTACCATTCAGGCACGATGTGCGCCGGCGTGGACAGCGGGTTGGCTTCCTCGTAGTTGATCGAGTGGCCGAGATAGTCGGGCGCATAGAAAACGAACGCCGTGAAGAAGAGGAAGAACACGCTCAGGGCAAAGGCATCCTTGACCGTCGCATAGGGGGTGAAGGGCAGGGTGTCCTGGCCGGTCTTCACCTCGACGCCGGTCGGGTTGGTCTGGCCGGTCACGTGCAGCGCCCACACGTGCAGGATGACGACGCCCACCAGCACGAACGGCAGCAGGTAGTGCAGCGAGAAGAAGCGCTGCAGCGTGGCGTTGTCGACCGAGAAGCCGCCCCACAACCAGGTCACGATCGGCTCGCCGAAGAACGGCACGGCCGAGAACAGGTTGGTGATCACCTTGGCGCCCCAGAAGCTCATCTGGCCCCACGGCAGCACGTAACCCATGAAGCCGGTTGCCATCATGACCAGGAAGATCACGACGCCGAGCATCCACAGGATTTCGCGTGGTGCCTTGTACGACCCGTAGTACATGCCGCGGGCAATGTGGATGTACACCGCGATGAAGAAGAACGACGCGCCGACGGCGTGCCACTTCTGCAGGATGTTGCCGTAATTCACGTTGCGGCGGATGTGCTCGATGGAATTGAACGCCATGCTCGTGTCAGGCGTGTAGTGCATGACAAGCACGACGCCGGTGATGATCTGCGAGACCAGCATGACCATCAGGATGCCGCCGAACGTGTACCAGTAGTTCAGGTTGCGCGGGATCGGGTACGACACGAAGCTGTCGTACATCATGCGCGGCAGCGGCAGACGCGAGTCGATCCACTGCATGACCGGGTTGGTCGGATTGTAGGAGGAATGTCCACTCATGGTTCTTGCCCTCAACCGATCTTGATCTTGGTGTCGCTGATGTAGGCGAATGGCGGCACTGGCAGGTTTTCCGGTGCGGGCCCCTTGCGAATGCGGCCAGACGTATCGTAGTGCGAGCCATGGCACGGGCAGAACCAGCCGTCATACTCGCCTTCGTTGCCAATCGGCACGCAGCCCAGGTGGGTGCAAACGCCCATCTGCACCAGGTACTGCTCCTTGCCGTCCACGATGCGGTTCTCGTCGGTGGCAAGCGAGCCTTCCGGCAGGTTGGCGTTGCGGGCAAGCTGGTCAGGCAGGTCACTGACGTTGACAGCCTTGGCTTCCTCGATCTCCTTGGCCGTGCGGTGCCGGATGATGACCGGATTGCCGCGCCAGGTGATGGTGATCGACTGGCCTTCCTCGAGCGGCTCGAGATTGACCTCGGTCGATGACAAGGCCAGCACGTCGGCTGTCGGGTTCATCTGGTCGACCAACGGGATGACGACTGCGGCGGCACCAATGGCGCCAACGGCACCCGTGGCGATGTAGAGGAAATCCCGACGGCCCTCGTCGTGTGCTTCTGCTGTAGACACTGCTATACCCCTCGCTCGGCTTGGGTGTTATTTCCTTGAACCGGCGGTGCCGTGGAGGGACTTCTGGAATGCTCACCAGGCGCGCGCAGGTTTGGCGGGTTTGTGGCACTGGCATGGCTGAAAGTCCAGATAACAAGTGTCGCAGCCCACAAGACTTTTTCATCCGGTCCGGCCATCCGTCCGGACGGTTTGCAGCAGGTGTTTCTTGATCGAGATTGCGCTCTATCAGCCTGATATCGCCCAGAACGCGGCCACCACCGTGCGGCTGGCTGCCTGCCTCGGGCTGACGGTCCACGTCATCGAGCCGGCGGGTTTCGTCTGGGCCTCGAAAGACTTCCGGCGGGCCGGCATGGACTACGTGGCACAAGCCGACGTGGTCCGCCAGCCGGACTGGGAGTCGTTCCTGAAGGCGGTTGCGGGCCGGCGGCTGGTGCTGGCGACCACCCATGCCGCGCAGGGCTACACCGGGTTCGCCTTCGAGCGCGATGACATCATCCTGGTGGGGCGGGAATCATCCGGCGTACCGGACGAGGTCAGGCAGGCGGTGGCAGCGCAGGTGTGCATTCCCATGCAGCCCGGTACCCGGTCGCTCAACGTCGCCGTGGCGACGGCGATGATCGTGGGCGAGGCGATGCGGCAGACCGCGTGGTGAGCGCGCGCGGGTGGGTGTGTCAACCTTGCGCGCCGATGCCCGCTTGTCCCGTTTCACGCGCGGCCATATGGTTGCCCACACTTGGGTCTTCCGGGAAATGCGCGCATGCCGATGGTCTCGTTTCAGGTTTGCAGGCTCGCCGCGATGCTGGCCATGCTCGTGCTGGCGGTAATGCCGGCGCGCGCCCAGCAGGTCGACTTCCACATGGTGTATGATCTCGCCAAACGGTCTGCAACGGCGTACGAGAAGCCGCGCGACATTCGTGAGCAATATCCGGCTGCGGTGCGCATCGCCAAGCCGGGCAACGCGCAAGTGCTTTACTTCCTCGAGGTCGATCATGCCCGCCGCCGGCAGGTGCTGACGGTGCGCGGTTCGGCCAACCAGACCAACATGGACGAGGACATGGACACCCACGAGGCCTTCGATGCCCGGCTCGGCGTGCGGGTGCATGCCGGTTTCGACCGGGTATCGCAGGTGCTGTATGATGACCTCGCACAGCATCTGGTGCCGGGTTATGCGACCTTCCTGACCGGGCATTCGCTGGGTGGCGCCGTGGCGGGGGTGCTGTCCGGCTACCTGTCGCGCGATGGGCACTCGATTGCTGGCGTCATCACCTTCGGCCAGCCCAAGTTCACCAACGTCGAGGGTGTACGGGCCTATGCCTCGATCCCGCTGCTGCGCATCACCTATCAGAACGACGTGGTGCCGATGCTGCCGTCCGCCACTGCCGATCCGAAGCACGGCGCCTATGCCCATGCCGGACCGGAACTGGTCGTGCTGCAGGGGCCGTATTATTCCTGGCTTGATGCAGGCGTTGCGACAGCGCGTTCGGTGAAGGAGTTCGAGGACTACGCTGCCACGGCGAGCCTGCCCGACCATCACATCCACTTCTACCTTGCAGGCATCCAGGCCAAGCTGAACGGTGCAACGCCGGTGCCGTTCGGCCAGCGCCGCAAGTACATCACGCGGCACCGCCCCGCTGGCACATTCGACCCGGGCAGTGATCATCGCTGAGGCTGGCGCGGCGCGCCTGATTGCGGCATAGAGGGTGGAAAACCTGAGGGAGGCTTGCATGGACAGCAAGGCAACATCCGACATTCACGCCCAGCTCGAGCCGCAGAAGGCGGAAGCGCGCGCCTGGTTCGAGGCATTCCGCGACCAGATCTGCAAGAGCTTCGAGGCCATCGAGGACGAACTGTCCGGCACCGAGACTGGCTCCATGCCGGCCGGCCGGTTCGAGCGCACGCCGTGGTCGCGCGACAACGAGGGCGGCGGCGGCGTCATGTCGATCATGAAGGGCCGGGTATTCGAGAAGGTGGGCGTGCACTGCTCCACCGTGCATGGGGAGTTCTCGCCCGAGTTTCGCAAGCAGATCCCCGGTGCCGAGGAGGACCCGCGCTTCTGGGCCAGCGGCGTCTCGCTGATTGCGCACCCGTGGAACCCCCATGCGCCGACCGCACACATGAACACCCGCTTCGTGGTCACGTCGAAATCATGGTTCGGGGGCGGTGGCGACCTGACGCCGGTGCTGATGCGGCGGCGCACCCAGGAAGACCCGGATTCGGTGGCATTCCATGCGGCATTCAAGGAGGCTTGCGATGGTCATGCCGTGGCCGACTACAAGCGCTACAAGGAATGGTGCGACGAGTATTTCTGGCTGGCGCACCGCAACGAGCCGCGCGGCATCGGCGGCATCTTCTATGACTACCTCAATACCGGCGACTATGCAGCCGACCTTGCCTTCACCAAGGACGTGGGACGCGCCTTCGAGAAGGCCTATTGCGGCATCATGCGCGCCAACATGCATCAGCCGTGGACGGCAGACGACCGCGAAGAGCAGATGGTGCGGCGCGGCCGCTACGTGGAGTTCAACCTGCTGTATGACCGGGGCACCCTGTTCGGGCTGAAGACCGGCGGCAACGTCGAGTTCATCCTGTCGTCGATGCCACCCACCGTCAAATGGCCCTGACCCCCGATACACCCGGCAGCGTTCTCAGTCCGCATGTCTGGCGCAACCTCGTGGCTGCGGTCAGCATGGTATTCGTCTGCGACATGGCGCTGGGCCTGACCTATCCGCTGCTCAACGTCATCATGGAAAAGCGCGGCGTTGATGCGTGGCTGATCGGCGTGAACTCGGCGATGGGGCCGCTGGGCATCATTGCGGCGGGCCTGGTACTGCCACGGCTTCTGGCGCGGATGCACTCCGGTCCGGTGGCGTGGGCGGGGCTGGGGCTGCTGGTGATCACGCTGATGATGTTCGGCCTCAGCGACAACTACTGGTTCTGGTGCGCGGTGCGCTTCACACTGGGGGTGGGCATCGCGGTGCTGTTCTCGGTGTCTGAAGCGTGGCTGATGCATTTCAGCCCGGACGAGCATCGCGGCAAGATCACGGCCGTCTACACCACGGTGATGGCGCTGGGCTTCGGGGCAGGTGCCGCACTGCTGCCGA
Organism: uncultured Alphaproteobacteria bacterium; assembly: GCA_963700735.1. GTDB lineage: Bacteria > Pseudomonadota > Alphaproteobacteria > Rhizobiales > Aestuariivirgaceae > Anderseniella. The sequence goes on along the minus strand of CAVOYR010000002.1, from coordinate 100,840 downwards.
TAGCGGGCACACAGGGCATGCTGCCCTTCACCATCGCTGCAGTCATGATCGCCGCGGCAGGCATACCGCTGCTGTTCGTCAAGCTGGACGGCAAGGAATTCCACGGCGAGTCACACGGGGCCAGCATGCTGGCGTTTGCCATTGCGGCACCGCTGCTGCTGGCGGGCATCCTGACCATGACGCTGTTCGACTCCATCCTGCTGTCGTTCTTCCCGATCTATGCCCTGCGCGAGGGGCTTGACCTTGCGCGCGGTGCGTGGGTGCTGAGTGCCGCCATAACCGGTGCCGCCCTGCTGCAGATACCGGTGGGCTGGCTGGCCGACCGCTGGTCGCGCAACGGCGTCATCTGGCTGTGCACCGCAACGACCGTGGCGCTCAGCCTGGCCATGCCCCACGTGCTCAACTCGTGGGTGGTGTGGCCGCTGGCCATCGTGCTGGGCACGGCGGCCTACTCGATCTACGCGCTCGCGCTGGTGGCGCTGGGCGACCGGTTCAAGGGCCCGATGCTGGTGGCAGGCTCTGCCGCGGTCGCCGCCATGTGGGGCATCGGTGGCATTGCCGGGCCGCCGGTGACGGGCTGGGCGTTCTCTGCCATCGGCCACGAAACCATGCCCTGGCTGCTGGCCGCGCCCTACGCGCTGTTCGTGGTGGCGTTCGGCCTCGCGGGCGGGCACCTGGTGCGAGCCAGGTGGAGAGGGTAACTCTTGACCCTGACATGTCGGCGGTGTCCAGTCTCGCGCCATGAGCAGCGAGTTCGATTTCCCAACCTGCAGCGGGCCTGATCACCGACGCCCAGCGCCGCCGCAACCTGTATGCCGCGTGCGCGGCGGTGATCGTGTTCGGCTTCGCGCTGGGGCTGACCTACCCGCTGCTGTCGCTGCTGCTGGAAGCGCAAGGCCACAGCAACCTGGTGATCGGCCTCAACTCGGCCATGGCGCCCATCGGCATCGTGGCGTTCTCGGTGTTCATTCCCGTGCTGGCGCGGCGCTGGGGCACGCGCAACGTGGCGATGACGGCGGCGGCGCTGACCGCGCTGGTGCTGCTGAGCTACAAGGTGTTCACCTCGCTGGAGGCGTGGTTCGTGCTGCGGCTGGTGCAGGGCATGGTGGTGTCCACGCTGTTCGTGCTGTCGGAAAGCTGGATCGTCAAGTTCGCCGACCCGGCCAACCGCGGCAAGGTGGTGGCGATATACGGCGCGTCGCTGTCGGCCAGCTTCGGGGCGGGGCCGCTGATCATCTCGCTGATCGGCATCGAGGGCTGGCGGCCGTTCCTGATCGGGGCGGGCGTGCTGGTCGCGGCACTGATCCCCATGTCGATGGTGCGCGAGCCGCGCCTTGAAGCCGAACCGACCGCCGGGTGGGGCGACATTGCCGCCTTCGTGCCGCTGGCGCCGGTGCTGCTGGCGGCGGTGTTCTTCTTCGCGGTGTTCGACGCGGCCACGCTGAGCCTGATCCCGGTGTACGGCGTGCGCATCGGCTTTGACGTGCCAACCGCGGCCAACATGCTGACCGCGCTGATCGTGGGCAACGTGCTGCTGCAGTTCCCCATCGGCTGGATGGCCGACCGCTTCGACCGGCGCATCCTGCTGGGCGTGCTGGCGGCAGTGACGCTTGTGGGGCTGCTGGTGCTGCCGCTGGTGGCGGGCGGCTGGGCGCAATGGCCGGTGCTGGTGCTGGTGGGGGCCACGGGCTACGGCATCTACACGGTTGCGCTGGCGCTGCTCGGCGACCGGTTCTCGGGCCACCAGCTGATTGCCGGCTCGGCGGCGTTCGCCACCTTCTGGGGGGCCGGCGCGCTGGCCGGATCGCTGATCGGCGGCGGCGCCATGGAGGCATTCGGGCCGCAAGGCCTGCCGCTGTCGCTGGCGGCGTGCTTCGGCGTGTTTCTGGCCGGCATGTGGGCACGGCGGGTGCAGCGGATGCGGCAGGAGCGGGCTGCGGGCGGGTAGGGGCGGCCGGGTCCGGCGCGCTCCTTCTCCCGCTTGCGGGGGAGAAGGCCTGTTGCGGCGGGGTTCGGGATACTCCCTCTCCCGCTTGCGGGGGAGGGTTGGGGTGGGGGTGGACGTGCATGGCTCAATCCAGTTGGCAGTTTTTGTGTCCCGGCCTTGTGCAGGGATCCAGACTGGGCCCCGGAATGAATCCGGGGCACAGGAAAACGGCCGCGCATCCTGGTGGACCGACGTTTGGCTCAAGTTCAGGAAACACGGGCCACTTCAGGTCGCACCGGTGTTGTTTGTAATGTAGGCGCTTGCTGAAGCGGCCCGCCAACGTGCGGTTTGTGCTTATCCGGACGGCCTGGGGTACTGAGCTGTTTTCACCCCCACGGACAGCCTATTTTCCCTGCCGCGCGTCACCGCGCAGGCAGGCTGCTGCCGCTGGTGCCAACTGTGGCACCGGCACATCCCGGTTTCGCCCCTCTCGTGAACCGGTGGCGTTACTTCACCAGACCGCGAGAGGCGCACATCGCCATGCCCCGGGACTGGGACGCTAGCCAATCCTTCCTTCCAGGGCAGGTGAGGGGGACTATAGCGCGGTTTAGGAATAAAGTCAAGAGTAACGCAGACAGCAAGGTGCTTGTTTATTGCAGAAGCATGTGGAGCCAGCGTGAAACCGGATATGCAGGCACCAGCGGGTCGACCATTCGGAGTCATCAAAAGGTGCTAAGGGTGGCCAGCGGCTTAACCAACGAGAATTTGCTATTGATTTTTGTGTTTCACAAAACTATGATCTGAAACAGAAAGGTCGCGCCATGAAGATCATCGAATTTCCTAAGCAAGCATCCGTCTTTCAACCAGTGGCGCACTACATCCGCCTCGGGGAAACGAGTTACCGTAAGGTGGCCGATCTCGCTGCCGAAGGTGTGATTCAGAGCAAACGATTCGTGGTTGATGGGTCGAAGATCGCCTATCAAAGGGACATCATACAGATGTTGCAGGGCCTGGGTGCCGAGGTTGTCCTAGACCCGCGAATTGTTGAGCTCTCCGCACGGCGGAAATGCGCAGGCCTTGCATCCTCGGCCCCATGGGCGTCCGAGATCCGTGGTGTGCCGCTTTCGCCGGACATGTTTCGGGCCAGCCACCCAGCCGACATATATGGTTCGATTGCGCGGTGCGCTGTTGAGTATGGTGTCAGCGCAGTGTTATCGCCGTCACATTACCTCGCTGATCCAGGCTTTGACGGCTGGCAAAAGATTGACCATGACGCCTGCGTGCTATTGCGCCGGGCGCTGGATTCAGAGGGCGGAAAAACTATTGCTATAGACTACCTTGTGGCCGCACGCTTGACTGACTTCATGGACGAAGGCTTCCAATCGAAGTTAATGCCGAACCTATCAGACTTACCGTATGATAATCTTTGGGTTCGCGCCTCGATGTCTACGCCAATCGGCCCGCTAAATGCTCAGCGCCTAGTGCGAACTCTGTCCCGCTGGCACAATATCGGCAAGCCCATTGTGATGGATTATATGGGCGGTTTGACCGCAGAGGCGCTGGTCGGAATGAATGTAGTCTCGGGTATTTCCCATGGCTATGGCGAACAATCATCGTTTACGGCTGACAAATGGACGGAGCCACCGGAAGAACGGGATAAAGACAAGCCGGCAGGACGTTCCACCCGTGTTGGTGTGTCAGCACTCGGGTGCACGTTTACCAGCGCAGAGTTTGATGTTCTGCTGACTGCCCATGGGGCAAAGTCCGTACTGCTGCCTAATGACAGAACAGTCCTTCCGAATGGTGTCGAAGATGTTAGCCGGGACCCGCGCCGATTCAATGTCTGTGAAGCGCAGCGCCGTTTGGCCGAGATAGACGCTGTGCCAACAGCCAATCGGCCGGATTACTTTGCAGACAAGCGTATGCGTGAAGTAGTGGCTACGGCAAACAAGGCCGCCAAATTGAATCCGAAGGCTGACATTGCTAAGGCCAAGAACGTGGATTTGGCGACGCTGCGTGTGCGGCTCGTGAAACTCAGCACAGCATCAGAAAGGCTCAGGGGGACCTATGAAAAACTCGCACAAGAGCGCACGGAACAGGGGGCAACAGTGAGAGCGATCGGCGATTTGCGTCGGAGCACTCCATTGAGCCAGACTGGAACCGAGTTATGACCTCTACAGCAATAGCAAGGAGCATTACCGCACTTGAGGAGATCGGTGGTTTGAATGGCACGGACATTGCCAATGTCACGGATGTCTCGAAGGCTACTGTCTCGCGTTGGCGCAATGGAACGAAGCGTCCTCAGCCGAATAGCGAGCGCGTTCTCTCAGACCTCATCTATGTCGTGCGGCGGCTGGAAGACTACTACTCCAATGACGAAATCAGGCTTTGGCTTTATGCCCGCCATCCGCAGCTGGAAGGGCAGCGGGCCATTGATCTGATCCACGACGGCGAGGTGGTGGAGATTTTCCGCGTCCTTGATCGCCTGGACGCTGACGGATATCTGTAACTAATGATTGAAGGTCCCAGAGATCACACTCTCATTGATGCTCTGGAAAGACTAGCAACCCAGACATATGACGGGCGCGTGTGGCGCGTAACGCGCGACGGGCGCGATCCAACTCTCTTTTTTGCAGGCGGGAACCGATGGGATGATGGCACGTTCGAAGTGCTTTATACCTCAATGAGCCGCGAAGGCGCGCTCGCGGAAATGAAATACCATACGGCGCGAGGACAACCAATTGCACCATCAAAGATCAAATATCGATTACACGAGTTGCATGTGCGGATTGACGGCGTCATTGACCTCACCGACACGCACTTACTTACGAGCCTCGGGATCGACATGACGACGTACGGAAAGCTTCCTTATCTTAAGCGTGAAGGCGAATACGAGGTATGTCAAAAGATCGGTGAGGCGGCACATTTTTTGGGATCGGAAGACCCGGGCGACCCTTCAGCCATACTGGTACCAAACGCCAGATATGAGGGGAATAACCTAGTCATCTTTGGAGATTATGTAGCGTTTGAGGCCATTCAACACGTTCAGGACCACGGTCTGATTGATTGGTCGAAGATCTAATGTTCTCCTATCAGCGCGTAGACAAATTTGGACGGGTGTCACAGAATAATGGAGATCTTCAAGAATATCTTAATTACGTAGACATCTATAGCAGAAAACATTTTTAATATAATTTATATTTTTATTTAGAACCGAATAGGTAAATATTGTATTATTATTGAATACGATTTCTTAATTATATTATATGTAGGGAGTTGTATAATTTTTTCTCTAATGCCTGCTTTCAAATATTGCGATCCAACAACGGCTCAAATACAGACAGCGCCATTGAGTTAGTCGAATGATTGGTGTCCTTGAACCGAATTTTCACCCCCTTGCCCCATCGTCCCCTCCCGGTCCACTGTTCGCCTCAACTGAATGACGCAAGACAAGAAGAGGCCATCCCACATGACGATGAACAAGGTAGTCCGCCTGGCACGGCGGCCGCACGGCATGGTGAGCCGCGAGGATTTCACCGTTGCCGAAGAGCCGCAGGCAGAGCTGAACGACGGCGAGATCCGCGTGAAGACCGCCTACATCTCGCTCGACCCGGCCATGCGCGGCTGGATCAACGACGCGAAGTCCTACGTGCCGCCGGTGGGCCTGGGCGAGACCATGCGGGCGTTCGCGTCCGGTACGGTCGAGGCCTCGCGCAACCCGAAGTTCAAGGAAGGCGACACGGTGTCCGGCCTGATCGGCGCGCAGAGCCATGCGGTGTCGGACGGGCAGGGCGTGGTGCATGCCGACACGAAGCTGGCGCCGTTGCAGACCTGGGTCGGCGGGCTCGGCATGCCGGGGCTGACCGCGTACCTGGGCCTCACCTATGTGGGCGAGCCGAAGCAGGGCGAGACGCTGGTTGTCTCCGCCGCGTCCGGCGCGGTGGGGCAGGTGGTCGGCCAGATCGGCAAGATTTACGGCTGCCGCACGGTGGGCATTGCCGGGGGCGCGGACAAGTGCGCCGCGTTGACGTCCGAGTTCGGCTATGATGCCGCCATCGACTACAAGAACGGCTGGCTGGCCGATGACCTGAAGGCCGCGTGTCCGGACGGCATCGACGTGAACTTCGAAAGCGTCGGCGGCGACATTCTCGATGCAGTGCTGGCGCAGATGAACTTTCGCGGGCGCGTGGCCATCTGCGGGCTGATCTCGGCCTACAACGCCACCTCGCCGGTGCCGGGGCCGTACAATTTCCGCTCCATCCTGGTCAACCGGCTGCGGGTGCAGGGCTTCATCGTGTTCGACTTCATCAAGAAGTACCCGGAGGCCTACGAGAAGCTGGGCACCTGGTACAAGGACGGCAAGCTGACCTTCAAGGAAGACGTGCGCGAGGGCGGGCTGGAGGCGTTTCCGGACGTGCTCAACATGCTCTATACGGGCGAGAACTTCGGCAAGCTGATCTTGAAGGTCTAGAGCGCAACCCGGAAAGTGGGAACCGGTTTCCGGACAAGTTGCGCGACAAGGAAACAATGTCATGGAATATGATCCCGCGCGGGAAGCCTGCCCGCTGCCGTTCTCGCCGTTCAAGAGCTGCACGGTGCCGAGGCCCATCGGCTGGCTGTCGTCGGTGAGCGTGGGCGGGGTGGCAAACCTTGCGCCCTACAGCCAGTGGCAGAACCTGACGTTCGACCCGCCGATGGTGATGTTTGCCGCCAACCGCTATCCGGACGGCCGGCGCAAGGACACCGTGGTCAACGCCGAGGAGACCGGGTGGTTCGTGTGGAACATGGCGACGTGGGCGCTTCGCGAGGCGGTGAACATCTCGGCCATGGCGGTGGCGCCGGAGGTGGACGAGTTCATCGAGGCGGGCGTGGACAAGGCGGCCTCGGTGCATTGCGCCGCACCGCGGGTGGCGCAGTCGCCGGCGCATTTCGAGTGCCGCTATTTGTCCACCCACACGCTGAAAGGCGCATCGCCCGTGGGCACGGTGGACGTGGTGTTCGCCCAGGTCGAGCGCATCCACGTGGACGATGCGGTGATCGGGGCCGACGGCAAGCTGGACATCGGCCGGATCGAGCCGATCGCGCGGATGGGCTATTACGACTACACGGTGGTGCGTGACGTGTTCGAGATGCGCATCCCCGGTGCGGGCGATGCGGCGCTGGCGGGGCTCGAGGGCAAGGGCAAGGGCTGACTGACGGCGACTTGGCCGCAGGGCCGTTGCGCTATCGGCGCTATACATCGGCGCGGAACGGCGTTATTGCCACCCACATGATAAACACTCTCGCTGCCGCGCTCGAAGAGCAAGGATACACCGATCTGACGCCTGTGCAGATCGAAGTCACCAAACCTGACTACGATGGCGCCGACCTGCTGGTCTCGGCCCAGACCGGATCGGGCAAGACGGTGGGCTTCGGCCTTGCCATCGCGCCGACGCTGCTGGACGGTGCGGAGGTGTTCGGCCCGGCGGGCGAGCCGCTGGCTCTGGTCATCGCGCCGACGCGCGAGCTTGCCATGCAGGTCAAGCGCGAGCTGGCGTGGCTCTATGGCAAGGCAGGCGCGGTGGTGACCTCGTGCGTGGGTGGCATGGACATGCGTTCGGAACGCACCGCGCTGGCGCGTGGCGCGCACATCGTCGTGGCGACGCCGGGGCGGCTGTGCGACCACATCAAGCGCGGCTCGCTGGCCACCGGCAGCCTGCGCGCCATCGTGCTGGACGAGGCCGACGAGATGCTGGACTTAGGGTTCCGCGAGGACCTGGAGTTCATCCTGGGCGAGGCCCCGGCGGAGCGGCGCACGCTGATGTTTTCCGCCACGGTGCCGCGCAGCATCGCCAACCTGGCCAAGAAGTACCAGCGCGACGCGATCCGCATCACCACCACGGCCGAGCAGACCCAGCATGCCGACATCGAGTACCGGGCGCTGAGCGTGCATCCGCGCGACATCGAGCATGCGGTCATCAACACGCTGCGCTACTACGAGGCCGACAACGCGCTGGTGTTCTGCAACACGCGCGAGGCGGTGAACCGGCTGACGACGCGGTTCTCCAACCGGGGTTTTTCGGTGGTGGCGCTGTCGGGCGAGCTGACCCAGAACGAACGCAGCCACGCGCTGCAGGCGATGCGCGACGGGCGCGCGCGGGTGTGCGTGGCGACCGACGTTGCCGCGCGCGGCATCGACCTGCCGAAGCTGGGCCTGGTCATCCACGCCGACCTGCCGTCGAATTCCGAAACGCTGCTGCACCGGTCCGGCCGCACGGGCCGTGCCGGGCGCAAGGGGGTCAGCGCGCTGATCGTGCCGTCCAAGGCGCAGCGCAAGGCCGAACGGCTGCTGCAGGGTGCCAAGGTACAGGCTGAGTGGGGCGAGCCGCCATCTGCGGCGGACGTTCTGGCACGCGACGAGGAACGGCTGCTGGCCGATCCGGTGTGGCAGGAAGAGATAACCGACACGGAACGCGAGTTCGTCGGCAAGCTGGTGGCGGCATTTTCGCCTGAGCAGCTTGCGGCTGCCTACCTCAGGCTGCACACGGCCAAGGTGTCGGCGCCCGAAGAGCTGTCCGCGCCGGACCCGGTGGCCCATCCGCGCGACCGCGACCACGATGGCCCGCGTGAAAGGGGCCCGCGCGTGCAGGCGCCGTTTGGCGACAGCGTGTGGTTTTCGATTTCCATCGGCCGGTCGCGCAGTGCCGAGCCGCGCTGGCTGCTGCCGATGCTGTGCCGGGCGGGCAACATCACGGCCAAGACCATCGGCGCGATCCGGGTGCACGAGGCGGTCAGCTATGTGGAGATACAGGCCGGCAGCGTGGACGGGTTCCTGGCCTCGGTCGGGCCGCAGATGCAGCTGGAATCGGGCGTGCGGCTGACCCGGCTGGACGGCCCGCCGGACCTGTCTGCCGTGCAGCCGGACACGTCGCCGCCGCCTGCGCGCGACCGCAAGCCGCGTGACCACAAGGAGCGTAATCGCGATGGCAAGCCGGGTGGCAAGCCCGGCGGCTGGCAGGACGGCAAGCCCGGCGGAAAGCCCTATGACCGCTCTGGTCCGAAGCCGAAGTGGAAGCACAAGCGCGACGGAGATGCGGGCGAACTGGTCAGCAAGCCATCGGGCGATGGTGGCAAGGACGCCGGCCGCGACGGACCCAAGCCGAAGTGGCAGGGCAAGCCCGCCGGCACCGACAACGCCCGCCCCAAGCGCAAGCTGAAGCAGGGCGGCAAGCAGGCACCGAAGTTCAAGGGCAAGCCGAAGAAGGGCGCATGACACCATTGCCGTGCGGTTCGCCCTTGTCGCGGGGTGGATTGCCGGGAACAATGCGTGCATGGCGAAACCCACCGAACGATCCGAACGACTGAAAAGCCCGGCCCTGGACGCGGCAGACATTCGCATTCTCGCCGCGATCCAGACACACGGGCAGCTGAGCAAGGCCAGGCTGGCCGGGATCGTCAACCTGTCACCCACGCCCTGCTGGGCGCGCCTCGACCGGCTCAAGGCAGCGGGCTTCATCCGGGGTTATCGCGGCGTGATTGCGCTGGAGCGCATCGTTGACCTGACGCAGGTCATCGTGACCGTGTCCCTGACCCATCATCGCAAGGCCGATTTCGACCGGTTCGAGGCCCACGTCCGGGCGCTGGACGAGATCACCGACTGCATCGCCACCGGCGGCGGCATGGACTACGTCATGAAGGTCGTGAGCCCGAACATGGCGGCCTTCCAGGGCCTGATGGAGTCGCTGCTGGTCGGCGGAACTGGGCATCGACCGGTACATGACCTACATCGTGACCCGCGAGGTCAAGTCGGCGCCGCCCAACCTTGTACGCCTCACCGCCGGAACCGGCTCCTGACGCCACCTGGCCAAACGGCCTGAAAGGTTCGCCAAAACAGTCCGGCTGGTCCTGCCCCCGGCCCGTTTTCAGTCCGAAACCAGGCCCTGCCTGCTGATATCACTCCACCCGCAAAAGGCAGGCCACCGCGCACACCGCCGCGGGCAACAAGGGTGAAGACAATGAAACAATCCAGTGACTTCGGGTTTGGCACGCAGGTGCGCAAATCCCCCTATTTCGAGGCGACCATCCGCTGGGGAGCACAAGGGTTTTCGGTCTACAACCACATGTACATCCCGCGCGATTTCGGCGACCCGGAACAGAACTTCTGGAACCTCGTCAACGACGCGATCCTGTGCGACGTGGCAGTTGAGCGGCAGGTCGAGATCACCGGGCCGGATGCGGCCAGGTTCACCCAGATGCTGACCCCGCGCGACCTGTCGAAAATGGCGGTCGGGCAGTGCAAGTACATCCTGATCACCAATGCCGACGGCGGCATTCTGAACGACCCGATCCTGCTGCGGCTGGCAGAGAACCATTTCTGGATCTCGCTGGCCGACAGCGACATCCTGCTGTGGGCGCAAGGAGTGGCCGTGCATGCGGGCCTGGATGTCACCATCCGCGAACCGGATGTCTCGCCGCTTCAGCTGCAGGGCCCGAAGTCCGGTGAGGTCATGAAAGCGCTGTTCGGTGACGGCATCATGGACCTGAAATACTACTGGCTGCGCGAGGTTGAACTGGACGGCATTCCGCTGGTGGTGTCGCGCACCGGATGGTCGAGCGAGCTTGGATACGAGCTGTACCTTCGTGACGGATCGCGCGGCGACGAGCTGTGGGAGAAGATCATGGCGGCCGGCAAGCCGTTCGGGCTGAAGCCGGGCCACACCTCATCGATCCGCCGGATCGAAGGCGGCATGCTGTCCTATCACGCGGATGCGGACATCAACACGAACCCCTATGAGCTGGGGCTGGACCGGCTGGTCAACCTGGACATGGAGGTCATCTTCATCGGCAAGGAGGCGTTGCGCCGCATCAAGAGGCAAGGCGTGCAGCGCAAGCAGGTGGGACTGGTGATCGAGGGCGCGCCGCTGAAGGGGCCCAACACCACGTTCTGGCCGATCCTCAAGGATGGTGCGACCATCGGCAAGGTGACGTCGGCGATCCATTCACCACGGCTTGAAGCAGAACATCGCGCTGGCGATGGTTGCTGCAGGGCATGCCGATGTGGGAGCGAAGGTCGATGTCGTGAACAAGACCGGGCTTGTCAACGAAGCCGGGACGGTGCGTGCCACCATTGTGGAGCGGCCGTTCCATGATCCGCAGAAGAAGATCGCTGCCGCGTAGGGTGTGCGGGCGGGACCGAGGTTTGGGGCCTGCCAGGGCGGCAAGCAAGCGCCGGTGTCAACAACGGACAAGCAGTCAAGGGCTTAGGGGTGCGTGTCGCCCCTGTCAGCCTGGCAGGCTGCTGTTTCGATTGGCTGCTTGGAGCCCACGGCAGACTTCTGTTCTCCCCCTCGAGGGGGAGAATGTAAAAGGGGGATTTAGGCGAAGACCAAATCCTTGGTTCTCGCAAGGGGGGCTCATTGGTTGCCTTCCTTAATGGCGGCCAGTATGGTTTCAGCCGTGCCTTCAAAGTTATTCAATACGTCTCCATTTCAGAAGCGGACACTCGACCAGGTTTCAGCGACGGCACCGGCCAACCTTTGTTGCCTCTCCAGCTTGACTATGCAGCATTTGGTTTTCACAAGTATATTTTCAGAGTTTTCGATCTATGGCTGCAAGCGGAGGTTCAATCATTTGATTTCACAGCTCCAATTGGTGTCGACTACCGATCTTTACTACATTTGCCAGATGGTTGACGGCGTCACGCGGAACCCCGGTGCATATCTTCGGAAAATCGAAGACATATTCGGCGACATGTCGTCATGCGATCTTGTGCGAAAATATCCCAAGTGGACCTGTTTCCACGACTTTATAGAAACGCTCATTTCAAGCGTCATATTTGAGGACGCCGCAAGATCAGAGGGAAGTCCAGGCAAATACTGGGTCGATTACCTGCTCCGTTCAAACGGCATTGGCCACTCATCGGTGAACTCCTCGCAATTTGGCCGAGAGGACGGATACGAGTATCTGGACGCTCTCCAGCAAGAAGACCTACTAACCGAGTTGTGTGAGACTATTTCGAAGCAGGTCTTTCACGTCTTGTTCTCAAACCGCGGGACGATGTCGGCCTTTGGGCATATGGTGGGCGGCTACGTCTTGGACACGGCTCCATTGTACGCGCCAGCAGCATTCAACGAAGCCGGCTTTTTGTTAAGAACTTCAATCCCGACCTGGGCAGAGAGCGCCGTATTTCATAGAGACAAGGGTCGGTGCGTGCTTTGTAGGACTGACCTCACCAAACTTTTCAGCCAGCAGTCGCAGATCCACTACGACCATATCGTGCCTTTAGCACATGGAGGCATGAACTGCGTAACGAACCTTCAATTGACCTGCTCTAGCTGCAACCTGGGCAAGGGTGCGCGTTCGGCGGCTACCTCCCGAGAGTATGAAAGTTGGTATAACTACTGAACCGCTCGGACCGAACACGACCTGTTAATTTGGCGCGCAACGTCTGTGAAGTGATCGCCATAAACGCTGAGCGCGAAGAATTCGGTGGATGGGTCGATTAGCTTCGCCAGGCCAGAGAATACCAAGTTTAGTTTTGCGTCATGTGGCATTCTCGGGGTTGGATGCGCGGCAAACGCTTCCTGGACTCAGTGGTCGTCTGTGCGAAGTGGCGCCAAAGTCAGCTTCGTCCGCAGAGCGGCCGTTGGTTTGAAGCCGTGCGATGGTTCACCGGATCTCCACCAGAAACAGCACCGCCCCTGTCGCCGAGGGAAGCAACAGGGGCGGCGTAGTTGGCGAGGCATGCGGGCGGCGGGAGATACATGCACTCGCCTTGATCTGAAAGTTCAAACGGCCGGGCGGACAATTGGTTCCCTCAGCCCGCGTCAATTCTTGCGGAACAGGTTGGGATAGTAGTCGTTGCGCACGCGCAGGCGCGGGGCCAGCGTCCACGACACGGGCACCGTCAGCACCAGGGCCGCGAAGATCACGGCTGGAATGATGTACTCCAGGTGCGGTTGCGCCTGCGGTATGGACAGGACCACGGCCATGGCGGTGCCAAAGAGAACGGCATTGACCGGCAATGACAGAAGCCCGGCAATCAGGGTTCGGGTGCGCAACATGGTAGCCTCCTGGTTGATCTTGTTGTCTATGGAAGGACAACGGATTTCACAGGCTCGCAGTTCCACACGCAATCGCACTTGATGGCACGCGAGAGATTGCCACCCGGTGGCAATGCAACCTCCATCAGGCCGCCATAATTTTCCGGTCAGTGGCGCGCATGACAAACCGATTTACCCGAGTCGCAAGAATTGCCGGTGTTCTGGCACTTTCAGCCGCCTGTGCGGTTGCAGCCGCCGTGCTGGCGCCAGAGCGCGCGCAGGCGCAGGATTCGCCCATTGGCGGCATCAACTGGCAGGTGCAGGACCGGTTCCGGTTCTTCTCCGACCCCGCCACGTTCGAGCCGCACCTGCTTGCTGCGCGGGCGTTTGCCGCCGTCGATGCGCCGGTGGACGAGTTTGGCCGCAAGAAGATCAACGGTAGCTGGGTGGGGCCGGTGCTGTTCGCCGAGCGGGAGCTGGCGCGCGCGGCCATCAAGGGTGGTCATGACGGCTGGGCGGCATTTGCCTATACCGCCACCAAGGAACCGTTCACCTGCTGGGATTCCGGCTTGCGCCGGGTGCGCTCGGAATGCCTCGAGAGCGACGGCGACAATGGCTCACGGATGTTTCCGCGCCAGGCCAGCATCTCGGCTGCGTTGTCGGGGGCGGGGCAGGCAATGTTTGCCGGCAAGCAGTGCGCCTGGTTCGTTCACACCGGGGGCGATACCGACTGGCGCCGCGTGACCGAGGCCGATTGCGCCGGTGCGGCCACGCTGACCGTGCCGGTCAACTCGCAGTTCTCGCTGCTGTCGCAGGTGCTCGATCCCGCCAGTGCGGGCGGCGTGATGACGCAAGTCACTGCCGTCTACCAGGAAGTGAAGAGCCGGGTGGTCGTGGGGCTCGGGGACAGCTATGCCTCGGGCGAGGGCAATCCGGACTACCCGGCCAACTACTCCAAGGGCTCGACGCTGGCTGACAGCCTTCGCCCGCAACCCTCCAGCGGCCCTGCCTGGCTGGACCCTGCCTGCCACCGCTCGGTCTATTCGCACCAGCAGCGCATTGCCATGCAGCTGGCGGCGGAAAATCCGCATGCAGTGGTATCGTTCCTCGGCTATGCCTGCTCGGGCGCAGGCATTCCCGACATCATGGTTGCCACCGATACGGGCAGCGCCCATGTCGAGCCGATCACCTCGTTGGGCCTGCGCGATGCGGGCGTGCGCAAGGGCGCTGCGGTGGTGCAGGCGCAGGCGTCGTGGGCGCAGCTTGACCATGCCCTGCGTGACCTGTGCGCCGACGAAGGCGCAGCCACGGCAAGGGAGCCGCTGAAAGGGTGCAGCAAGTGGCGGGCCAAGCCGGACCTCGTCCTGATGACCGCCGGTGGCAATGACCTTGGCTTTGCCAACGTGGTGAAGTGGGCAGTGGCGGGCGCGTCGTCCGGCACGGTGCGCTTCCTGTCGGGGTCGGAGAAGCCGGAAACGATGCTGGAGCGGGCGCGCGGCAAGACCAATCTCGGCAATTGCGACAATGATCGCGCGGGCGAGCAGTGCAAGCTGTCGAACCGCTATGCGTCGCTGGCGGTCGCCATCGAGAACAAGCTGGGCGTGACGGATCGCGGCCGGGTGCTGACCGGGCCATATCCAGACCCGCTCAGTACCGAGACGGGGGCGGTGTGCCCTGCCAAGCTGATCAATGACGGGGCGGATTCGGAGTATTTCATCGGTACCACCGATGACCAGGTCCGGCGGCTCAACGCGGCGCTGTTCGACAACAAGAATCTCAACAACGCGATGAAGCAGGCGGTATCGCGCACCGGCTGGACCTGGAGCGATGCGTTGTCGTGGTCGGGGGCGTTCCAGGGCCACGGCATCTGCGCCACCGCCGGCAACAAGTCCGACACATTCAACGTGATCCGGTTGATCAACGGCCAGTGGGACCCGGTTTCGCCGGGTGACATGCTGGCCTACATGCCGCGCCAGCGCTGGTTCCGAACCTTCAACGATTCGATCCTGATGCAGTACTACGTCACCCGGATCGAGCAGCTGGCCCGCAACCCCAAACAGCCGGTGGACTACCATTTCCAGGCCGGCATATCGGGCTACTTCCACCCGACCGCCGAGGGCCAGGCGGTGATGGCCGACATGGCGCTCAACGCGGCCCGCTGCAAACTGTTCGGCGGGTGCTGAGTTACCAGCGGTCTGCCTACCAGCCCTGGGCGTCCATGAAGCTTTCGAACAGGCCGGTGCTGAGGCTGGACAGGTGCGGTTCCTTCTCGGCCATCTGGCGGCGGAAGCCCTGGTAGGTGCCAGGCTTGCCGGAGGCCTGGTCCATCGCGGTCTGCCATTGCGGCAGCCAGCCATTGACCGTGGGCACGTCCCACTCATGGTGGAACTGGGTGGAGAACGCATGGTCGCCGACGCCCAGCATCTGGATGCCGCAGGCTGCCGACATGGCCAGCACGCTGGCACCCTCGGGCGCGCGCAACACCTCTGCCTCGTGCCACTGGGTGACAGGGGTCGAGCCCTCGAACGACCGGAACGGCTTCGTATCCGCGGTTTCGGGGCGGAAGTCCACCGCGCACAGGCCGATTTCCTTGTGCACGGACAGGCCCACGTCACCACCCAGCGACGACGCCAGCAACTGGTGGCCCAGGCACAGGCCCACATAGGGTTTCGCCTGAGCGTTGACCCAGTTGGCGATGATGGCCTTCTCGTCCACCAGCCAGGGGTGGATGTCCTCTTCCCACACCTGCTGCGCGCCACCGAGCACCAGCAGCATGTCGGACCGCTTCAGCGTATCGGCGGACGGGGCCTCACCGTCCTGCCAGTCGTGGAAGGTTACGTCGAAGCCACGCTCGCGCAGGAGCGCAGGGTACAGCCCGGCGGTATCCTCGCGCATGTGGCGGAAAATCAGCGCATGTCTGGTGGTCATTCGGCGGGCATTCCCGAGTGGGCGAGGCGGGGGTCTGGCGGCACAGGCGACAACTGCCGCGCCTGCGGGCAGATCTCGCCGATGGTCTTCCAGGATGTGTTGTTCTGGTTCATCTCGCAGCGCGCCAGGCTGCCGCGGATACACATGACTGAGCCGATGTCGAAATACTCCCCGTACAGGCGGCAGCGGCAGTTGGGGTCGGCCGTGGCGGTGATGCTGCCTGCGGACAGGACAACAACCAGGACGCCCAGCGCGCTCAACCGGTGCTTCATGACACCAGCCTAGCGCACCTTGGGGCCCGGGCGCTAGAGCAACTGCAACTCGCAGGCCTGCTGGCCGCGCCCGCGCCGGTCGTCGTGCAGTTCGTAGGACAGCCTGCTCGCCTCGATCAGCTCGGGGATGCCGGCGGCCTGCACGGCGGTGACGTGCACGAACACGTCCTTCGAGCCGTCATCGGGGGTGATGAAGCCGTAGCCCTTGGCGGCGTTGAAGAATTTCACGGTGCCAGTATGGCGCATGGCAGTCATCCTGAAACGGTCGGCGCATTCTGGCTGGCATGATAGCGCAACGGCGGTGATTTTTAAGCGGTTAAACCAACGGCGCGGTTTTAGTTGAGCGCACGCGCCTGCGACGGTAATCTCGCTGGCCATGACACACCGCCTGCTGCCATTGCTGACCGCGAGCCTCGTGCTGCTCACCGCCGGTGCGCTGCCGGGCGAGGCGCGGCCGAAGGTGACGGTGTCGACGCAGATGTACCAGGTGGACGGGGCCGATGCGGGCGCCATCGTGCGCTCGATGATGGGCAACGCCCAGCTGCTCGGCGGGCACGGCCGGGTGGGGCGCACCAAGATGACGCGCAAGATCAGCTGGCAGTTCGCGTCCACGCCGGGCAGTTGCCGGGTCAAGAGCCACCAGGTGCAGCTGGACTTCGTCACGCAACTGCCGCGCCACGCCGCTGAACGCCGGTTGAGTGCCACGCTGCAGAAGCACTGGCGCGGCTTCGCCAGCCGGGTGAAGTGGCACGAGGCGCAGCACCGCAAGATCTGGCTCGACTGCGCGCGCAAGGCGGAAGCGCAGGTGACAAAGGCGCGGGCGAAGACGTGCGAGGCGCTGATCGCCCGGCTCGACGGCATCTACGCTGTCTCCAACGCGGCCTGCGACAAGCGCCACGCGGCGTTCGACGCGGGCGAGACGCGCAAGCTGTCGAAGCACCCGCTGATCCGGGCGAGCGCGCGGCGGTAGCAGGGGCGAATAGGGAGTGGGGAGTGGTGGCGGAAGTGACTGCCGCCATATCCGCCTCCCTCGGGCTTGACCCGAGGGTCCACTGATGCGCCGCATGGGTCCCCGGGTCCCCGGGTCGCGGGCATGTTGCCCTTGCCCGGGGAAAGCAAGGCCTGAAACCACATTGCCAAGTCCGCCGATCCTTATTAAACCCTCGCCCATGAGCGATACACCTGACCTTCCGATCCGCGCGGGCATCGTGCCCGTCACCCCGTTCCAGCAGAACTGCACGCTGCTGTGGTGCACAAAGACCAATGACGGCGTCATCATCGACCCCGGCGGCGACGTGGCCCAGATCCGCAATGCCATCGCGCAGACCGGCATGCGGCCCACCGGCATCTGGCTGACGCACGGCCACATCGACCATGCCGGCGGCGTGGCGGAACTCAACGAGCACCTGAAGGTGCCGGTAACCGGGCCGCACCAGGCCGACGCGTTCCTGCTGGGCGCGCTGGAGACCCAAGGCCGCCAGTACGGCTTTGCCGCGCGCAACTGCACGCCGGACCGCTGGCTGGACGAGGGCGACACGGTTCGCGTGGGCGAGGTGGACTTCGCCGTTCGCCACTGCCCCGGCCACTCGCCGGGCTCGGTGGTGTTCCTCAACGAGGCGCTGAAGTTCGGCCACGTGGGCGACGTGCTGTTCCAGGGCTCGATCGGGCGCACGGACTTCGAGTATGGCGACCATGACGCGCTGATCGATGCCATCAAGACCAAGCTGCTGCCGCTGCCGGACGACTTCACCTTCAT
The DNA here is from genome assembly GCA_963700735.1 of uncultured Alphaproteobacteria bacterium. Lineage (GTDB taxonomy): Bacteria > Pseudomonadota > Alphaproteobacteria > Rhizobiales > Aestuariivirgaceae > Anderseniella. The sequence continues at coordinate 82,936 of CAVOYR010000002.1, read as the reverse complement.
CTGCGGGCACGGCCCGGCCAGCACCATCGGTGCGGAGCGGGCGGGTAATCCGTTTCTTCGCTGAGGCAGTTGACAGTCGGCAGTCGGCAGTCGGCAGTAGACTACTTTCTGTTGTCACCCTCGGCCTTGTGCCGAGGGTCCATGGCGCTGAAGTCTGGATCCTCGGGACAAGCCCGAGGATGACAGAGGTGGACGCCGCTGCCGGCTCAGTCCTCCAGCACGAACGTCACCTTCAGCAGGACGCGGTATTCCGACACCTTGCCGTCGGTGACGGTGCAGCGCTGGTCCTTGACCCAGGCGCCGGAGACGTTCTTGAGGGTTTTCGAGGCGCGCTTGATGCCCTTGCGGACGGCATCCTCGAAGCTGTCCTGCGACGAGGCGATGATCTCGGTGACGCGGGCGACTGTCATGGGGCGTTCTCCTTCCAGGTGCGCGCGGCGCTGATGCTGCCGCGTGCGTGAGGCTCCCCAGCCCGCAAGCGTCCAGTGTTGCACAGGGGCACGGGGCAGTGAAGGGGGCGGGGCTGCGGCGGCGTCCGGCGCGCTCCCCCTGCCGCTGGCGAACCATGGTTGCGAGTGGCTCGACGCGCTCCCTCTCCCGCTTGCGGACCATGGTTGCGACTGGCTCGACGCGCTCCCTCTCCCGTTGGCGGGGGAGGGTTGGGGTGGGGGGCAGACGTGCGTGACTGAATGCAGTTGGCAGTTTTTGTGTCCCGGCCTTGTGCCGGGATCCAGACTGGGCCCCGGAATGAATCCGGGGCACAGGAAAACGGCCGCGCATCCTTGTGGACCGGCGTTTTGCACAAGTTCAGGAACCACGGGCCACTTCAGGTCGCACCGGTGTTTTGTAGTAATGTAGGCGCTTGCTGAAGCAGCCCGCCATGTACGGTTTTTGCTTATCCGGACGGCCTGGGGCCCTGAGCGGTCTTCGCCCCCACGACAGCCCATTATCCCTGCCGCGCGTCACCGCACGACAGGCTGCTGCCGCTGGTGCCAACTGTGGCACCGGCACATTCCGGTTTCGCCCCTCTCCCGCGTGGTGTGCGTTACTTCACCGCCGCGCGACAGGCGCACATGCCTCCACCCGGGACTGGGACGCTAGCCAATCCTTCCTGCCGGGGAAGATGGGAATATATGTATAGGAATTTAGGGAAGGAGTCAAGGGGGGTTGTATTACAATTTATCCTGGGTCAACTTGCTATATTGGGATTCATAAGGAGCTAGCTGGACACCCGCATTAACCGGTGATTTTCGACGCGGCGGCGTCACAAGTTCGGTTGATTGATGCCTTTCTGCGGTCTTGATGGTGTTTATGGCCCCGGAAGCGATGCCCTGGGGTGTTCTCAGCGTCGATTTTCGCACTTGCGGACAGACTCATCCTGTGGCGCAGGCCCGCTCATGGAAGATGAGGCGGTCGAAGTTGTAGGCGATATTGGCCAGGATCAGCTTCGCCTCGGCGCGGGCAAGACCAATGGTGCGGATAAACAACCCGAAGCGGTTCTTCTGGTGCGCAAAGACATGCTCGACCGCCGCACGGATCGATGACTTGCCGGCATTGGCCCGTGCGATGTGCTTCGGCATCGGGCGTCCTGCCGGCTTGCGGCGGTGGATCCGGCTGACCAGCATCTTCGACGCCAGCCATTTCTCGTTCTTCTGCGACCGGTAGGCGCTGTCGGCCCAGACCTCAGACGAGGTGTTCTTTGTCGTCACCAGTTTCGGTAACATGCGACCGTCGGCATGCGAGGCCGAGGTGACAGCACATGCCCGGATGAACCCGAACCGCCGGTCGATCACAATGTGCGACTTGTAACCGAACACCGGCAGGGCGATCTGCGGCAGGGGTGTTCCATCCGGCCGATAGCGGATCTTGCCGCCGACCTTCAGCGTCCAGCGTGCGTCAGTGTCCTTCTGTGCCGCCTTGTTCGGCTCGTCCGGCCAGATCCCCGATGCTGCCTTTCCGTCCTTGATCGCCGCCTTTTCGGCATCGCTGTTGCGCTGCTTCGGCGCCGGCACCAGGGAGGCATCAACGATCTGGCCCGACATCGGGATGTAGCCCTTCTTCTGCAATTGCCAGTCGAAGGCTTTCATCACCCGCTTCAGCGTGCCGGTCTCGGTGAGCTTGTTGCGGAACAGCCGGATGGTGTTCTCGTCCGGCGTCGGACCGCCAAGATCAAGGCGCAGGAACCGCATCCAGGACAGCCGGTCGCGGATCATGAACTCCATCTTCGCGTCGCTCAGATTGTGCTGCGCCTGCAGGATCAATGCCTTGAACATCGAAACCGGGTCGAACGGAGGCCGACCACCCCTGGCGCCATCGCCATATCCAAGGCCTTCGACAAGCCAGCCCCGGAAATGTTCGAAATCCACTGTCTTCTCCAGAACCTCCAGCGGATCGCCGTTCTGACTCAGCCGCTCAAGGTGTTCCGAAAGTCCGAAAAACGACCGATGTTCCATCGCCCTGCCTCCAAATCACGACAGGACAAGTGAATCACAAAATCCAGAATCCAGACAGGTTTTTGCGGGTGTCCAGCTGTGCATGGCACACTACGCGTGTCTATATTTTGACGAAAGCGGCAAATTGCAAGCACATGCGTTGTCTCCGAGTAACAATTTTGCAGATGAGATCCAGCAGGATTCGACAGGGGTTGAAGATGAAAATAAAGACGAAGATTCCGATTTCTTGAAACTTCACTATAAATTCTGCCAGGAAATGGAACCATACTTTGATTATATTCCATTTATGCTATCGGTCGCGCCACAGTTTATTCCCGAGTTGGCAAGTGCTGTCCCAAGTTTTCTCGAAAAAAAGGGGCGGGTAGTAAGTGAAAACGATAGAAAAAAAGTATTTGAGCTAGGTCAAGATGAAGCTAGGGATCTTTCTAATTTGGTTGATATATGTATTTCATTTACTGATGCTCATAAGAAGTTGCCGAGATTAATGCTGCTAGGGTTGGTGGCTACCATGGACTTGGCGTTGACCAGACTGTACCGGCTCGTTGTTGAGAAGCACCCTGAAGCAGTATTTGGGTCTGATAGACAAATTCGCGTATCAGAAGTCTTGTCATCAGGGTCTATGGATAAACTTCGATCTCATTTGATCGATGAAGAAATAGATAATGTTGGAAGAAAATCTTTAAAGGAGCAAATAAAATGGCTCCAGAAATCTGTAAACGATCAAAAAATTGTTGAAAAGATTGGTATTTTTGATGAAGTAATTGAAATAGTTGAACGAAGAAACTTAATTGCTCATAATTCTTCAATAGTAAATGATCAATATATAAACTCTGTATCCAATGTTTCGGCCAAGATTGGTGATATTCTTGATGTTGGTCCAAAATATTTAATAAAATCAATAAGAAAAGTAGATGAATTTTTTGTCTTTTTAAATCAAATCGTCTGGCGTAAACTGTGCAAATCCAATCCTCAAGAGTTGGAGGCTGCAGATACTGTCTTAAATGGGCACTCCTACAAGTCTTTGGAAGAGGGGCGTTATAAGCACGCCATCGACATTTTGAGCTTTGCAATCTCACTTAAGGATCATGCGACGGAACGAGCAAGGCGAATGATGGTGGTTAATCTAGCTTCAGCATACCGCTTGGAAGGTGCGGTGCAAAAGTCTGAAGAGACTTTGAGTTGCGAGGATTGGTCCGCCGCGAACTTGCATTTTCAAATTTCCGTAGCTGCTGTTAGAGGTCACGTGGAGATTGTTGCCAGTAAAATCAGTGAGATAGGTACTAAAGGTGGCATGTCCTTGGAAGACTATCGTTCGTGGCCAGTATTTTACGCTGTACGAGATGACCCCATTTTTCAAGATGCCATTCGAAAGACATTTGGAGTGGAGTTTATTGGTCGGCCAAAGCGGAGAAGTCGTGTGCATTCGCTAGCCCATACTTTGCAAGAAGTTTTTGCTCTGCCTGACGCCGTAGATAATACGGTCGAACGTAAAGCAGGAGACAATCGCGAAGATGCATCCTCGACGGCAGAATTTGAATTAACTACTGGGTCAGAAGGAAATACTTCTAGGTAAATGTGGGGTTCGAGATATCTTGAGTAACGTAATTTTAACAGGTTGGGTCGTGAGGAATACAATTATGCGAATTACGCCTGTTTCTCTTCTGCGTGAAGACACCGCACTGATCTAGTCCACCAAACCACTGGACCAGGCCATGTCGTGGTCGCGGCCTGACCACTTGACGTTTCTGGCGTCCAGGCTTGCTTCCAATGTAAGTACTATATCTCCAACATGATTGGGATGGTCGTTGGCATCTGCGCTCCGCCATGAAGTAACCCGTCCCCCGAAGTATGATGGTTGGCTCTTGCTCTCATGGAAATAGACCATACCACCGACAAGTTGCTCTGCCGCCTGAGTTCCAATTCCCCAAAGGCCACTTGTGTATGTGGTACCGCCTATGCAGTCGAGGCCGGTACGTTGTCTGCAAATGAAGTGGATCGATTTGGGCATGGTGCGAACTCCGCTGGGTCTTTGGGATGCAGCGTGGTTTGACTGGATGCACTGGTCAAGTGTGTGGGCGTGGTTTTTGGACCCCGGCCTGCGCCGGGGGGACTGGAGTTGTGGCTTCGCCGGTTTTTTTGCTGGGCCCCGGAACAAGTCCGGGGCACTGGATCTTCGACGGCGCTTCGCTTGTCTTTCGTCCTCGACGGCGCTTCGCTTGTCTTTCGTCCTCGACGGCGCTTCGCTTGTCTTGGACAAGCCCGAGGATGACAAATGAGCCAGGGGAGAGGGCAGGCGGAGTCACTTCCCCCGCTTGTTCGCCTTGAAGCCGCCGCGCTGGCCCGGACGGCCGGCGGTGGATTTGCCCTTCACCACCGGTTTGCCCTTGGGCCACAGGGATTCGGGGGTGATGATCTTGGAAGATGTGGCGGTTGAGGATTCACCCCTCACCCTCCCACCGCTGGCGCTGGCGGAGGACCCCCTCCCTGTCCCTCCCCCTTGCTGGGGGAGGGAAATATCGCGGGAAAGCGGGTCGTCCATCACCGCCAGTTCGGTTTCGCGCAGGCGGCGGATCTCGTCGCGCAGGCGCGCGGCGGTCTCGAACTCCAGGTCGGCCGCGGCGGCGCGCATCTTCTTCTCCATGTCCTCGATCACGGCGCGCAGGTTGTGGCCCACGAACGCGCCTTCCTCCGCCTCCACGCCGGTGCCGTGGCCGGTCTTGATGCGCACGTGGTCGCCCTCGTAGACCGAGTCCAGGATGTCGGCGATGTTCTTCTTGATGCTGGCCGGCGTGATGCCGTGCTCGGCATTGTAGGCCAGCTGCTTGTCGCGGCGGCGGCTGGTCTCGTCCAGCGCGCGCTGCATCGAGCCGGTGATGCGGTCGGCGTACATCAGCACGCGGCCGTCGACGTTGCGCGCGGCGCGGCCGATGGTCTGGATCAGCGACGTCTCGGAGCGCAGGAAGCCCTCCTTGTCGGCGTCGAGAATGGCCACCAGCGCGCACTCGGGGATATCGAGGCCCTCGCGCAGCAGGTTGATGCCGACAAGCACGTCGAACGCGCCCAGCCGCAGGTCGCGGATGATCTCGATGCGCTCCAGCGTGTCGATGTCGGAGTGCATGTAGCGCACGCGGATGCCCTGCTCGTGCATGTACTCGGTGAGGTCCTCGGCCATGCGCTTGGTGAGCACGGTGACCAGCGAGCGGTAGCCGGCGCGCGCCACCTCGTGGCACTCGGCGACGAGGTCGTCTACCTGGGTGGCGACGGGGCGGATCTCGACCGGCGGGTCGATCAGGCCGGTGGGGCGGATGACCTGCTCGGCGAACACGCCGCCGGTGCGCTCCATCTCCCAGCTGCCGGGCGTGGCGGAGACGTGCACGGTCTGCGGGCGCATCGCCTCCCACTCCTCGAAGCGCAAGGGTCGGTTGTCGATGGCCGATGGCAGCCGGAAGCCGAACTCGGCCAGCGTCGCCTTGCGGTTGAAGTCGCCGCGGAACATGCCGCCGATCTGCGGCACGGTGACGTGGCTCTCGTCGAGGAAGACGAGGCAGTTGTCGGGCAGGTACTCGAACAGGGTGGGCGGCGGCTCGCCTGGCGCGCGGCCGGTGAGGTAGCGCGAATAGTTCTCGATGCCGGCGCAGGAGCCGGTGGCCATCATCATCTCGATGTCGAACAGGGTGCGCTGCTCCAGCCGCTGCGCCTCCAGCACGCGGCCGGCGGCGTGGAACTGCTCCAGCCGTTCGGCGAGGTCGTGCTTGATGCGGCGCACGGCCTGGTCGAGCGTCGGCTTGGGCGTGACGTAGTGCGAGTTGGCGTAGATCTTGACGGCTTCCAGCACGGCGGTCTTGTGGCCGGTGAGCGGGTCGAACTCGACGATCTCCTCCAGCTCGTCGCCGAAGAACGACAGCCGCCAGGCGCGGTCGTCAAGGTGCGACGGGAACACCTCGACGGTGTCGCCGCGCACCCGGAAGGCGCCGCGCGAGAACGCCTGGTCGTTGCGCTTGTACTGCAGCGCGACGAGGTCTGCCAGCAGCTGGCGCTGGGCGATGCGCTCGCCGACCTTGAGCTGGAAGGTCATGGCGGAGTAGGTCTCCACGTCGCCGATGCCGTAGATGCACGACACCGACGCCACCACGATGACGTCGTCGCGCTCCAGCAGCGCCCGGGTGGCGGAGTGGCGCATCCGGTCGATCTGCTCGTTGATCGAGCTTTCCTTCTCGATGTAGGTGTCGGTGCGCGGCACGTAGGCCTCGGGCTGGTAGTAGTCGTAGTAGGAGACGAAGTACTCCACCGCGTTGCCGGGGAAGAAGGCGCGGAACTCGCCATAAAGCTGGGCGGCCAGCGTCTTGTTGGGCGCAAGGATCAGGGCGGGGCGCTGGGTCTGCTCGATGACGTGCGCCATGGTGAAGGTCTTGCCGGAGCCGGTGACGCCGAGCAGCACCTGGTCGCGCTCATGGTCGCGGATGCCCTGCACCAGCTCGGCGATGGCGGTGGGCTGGTCGCCCTTCGGCTCGAAGTCCGAGACGATCTTCAGCGGGATGCCGGCCTCGTTGCCCTTGGCGGGGCGCTCGGGCCGGTGCGGCACGAACACCGCCGGGCGCGGCAGGTCGTCAAGCTCGGGGCGCAGGTGCTCAAGGCCCTCGCGGGGACGGGTGGTGGCGCCGGCCTCGATGCGCTTTTGCTGCTCGATCGCCTCGGCGGCGCGGGCCTCCTGCAGCTTCTTGCCGGCGGCAGGGTCGGGGCGGGCGCGCAGGGCCTCGGACAGCGGCTGGCCGGTGATGGGGTCGAAGGCGGGACTTTCAATTGCGCTCACGCCAGTTGGCTTCGCCAACGGCTCCGCGGGGGCGGCCTGACCGGCCGGCGCGCGGTCGCGCTTGCCTCGCTGCGCTCGGTTGGTATCTTGCGCATCGCTGCGCTCTACGTGCGATCCGGACTTCCCTTGATCCGGATCTTGCGCATCGCTGCGCTCTACGTGCGATCCGGACTTCCCTTGATCCGGATCTTGCGCATCGCTGCGCTCTACGTGCGATCCGGATTGGCCATCCTTCAGGCGGACCAGTTCATCGGCAGTTGGAATCTGGTCGTAGCCCTCCAGCTTCTGCTGGGGAGCCTCGCGAAATCCGCCTGTCTGCTTGTTGTGTCCCAAGAGGGAGTGCTCCGCGCTCTGTGCCTTCATGTGTCCCGGGCTTGACCCGTGATCCAGACTGGACCCCGGCACGGCGGCCGGGGCACAAGCCTCGTACCGTCCTGATATAGGCGATGCGCGCGGGCATATAAAGCTCGGCCTGCTGACAACGTGGTGTCAGCAGGGTTGCGCCGGGCGGGGGCGTCAGTGGTGCGCGGTGGCGACGTCGCGCAGGATGTTGGCCTCCAGCTCGATCTCGTCGATGTGGTGCTTGACCACGTCGCCGATGGAGACGATGCCGAGCAGCTCGCCGCCGTCGCCCAGCACTGGCATGTGGCGGAAGCGGCGGACGGTCATGGTGCGCATCACCGACTTGGCCTGGTCATCGGGGCGGCAGGAGATGACATGGCGGCTCATCAGGTCCGCCACCGGCAGGTCACCCAGCGCGGCGCCGTGATCGGGCAGGGCGCGGCAGATGTCGCGCTCGGATATGATGCCGGCAATGGTGCGCCCGCCGTCGTCCGACACCAGCAGCGCACCGCACCTGTGCAGCCGCATGCGCTGCGCCGCCAGGCTGACGCTGGTGTGCGAGGGCACCATGGCCACGGTGGCGTCCTTGGCGGCCAGGATGGAGCGTACGATCATGGTCAGTCTCCTCTCGTTGCTTCGCGGGTTCAGCGAGGCCGGGGCGGCGGGGAGAGCGGGCCCGGCGTGAGACGCGTGCGGGCGGGGCAGACCGGGCGTCGCACCCAGCGCTGGGAGGATGGTAGCACAACGGGGACGGGATTTCGATGCGGGAGGGGGGTGGGGTCAGGCTTTGAGTTGATTATCCCGATGCCACTTCAGAAAGGCAGGGTGTGGGCAAAGAGACAGATCAGCCGGAAATGATGCGTAGCCTGATTTATGGATCAGCGCACGTACTTGGTCAGGATCATTTACATGTCGCGAGATGATGATCTTGGCATCGTCCCCCAAACCAATCAGGCCGCGGTCGAACATCCAGTGGACGGTTCCTGACAGTGCAATGCCGTTTCGGACATCGTCCGATCCCTTGGCTTCGACTGGCTTGATGTGAGCAGCTTCAACTTCGGCGCGTCCGCCGCCGTTGATCAGCTTCAAACCAGTCATTGCGCATCTGCTGTCATAGGCACTGAGAACAAGATTCCGGAAGACCCTGTCGCGTACTTGCCTGGTAACCAAGCTTTCCATCGTTGGCCTTTCAAAGTCGTAGACAAAGTCTGCCTGCGCTTCGTTGAAGCCCGGTGCCAGATTCAGGTCATCGATGCGTGGCATGAGTGGCTGTTCGTCTGACAACCCCTGACCGACGATCCTGAAGAAATCTGCATCGGAGATCGGCCTTACCGCAGATCGAACAAGGCCTTGATTTGGTCTCCCATCACCAGCGTCCAGTGAAGTTTCCATGAACCCTTCAGCGTGCCGATAGGGTACGAAGTTCTGAAACTGGAGATAAGAGCCTTCCTCAATCCACGCTGCATACATGTCCTCGCGCGAGGGATCACGGTCGATCCGCTGGATCTTGGCAACAGCGTTGTAGCCCAACCGCCCACCGCCGCCGCGAGGCTCATAGTAGATCACCCAATCGCCTTCGCTGGGTAAAAGCCGTTTCAAGTACTGCTTCGGAAACTGGTATTTGCGAGATGGCTCATCGTCGTAGTGGGTGTCTACCCTGTGGACCAGTATTGCCTTTGCCATCTCCACCCCTGCCTCAATAAACCTGCCGGCAACTTCGGTGATGGTATTGCCGCATTTTTGGTCCCGCAACACTATAGCAGCGACAATCTGGAGGCTGCGATGGTCACAAATCTTGACAGGGCAGAATGGGCAGAGATTCACTGCAACTGTTTGGCGACATGGTGATGTCTGGCGAGTTGAGTGAGGAGACCGCGCAAGATCTGATTTGCAACATCGGGCATTTTTGCCGCTTCAGATTGCAGATGTCCCGACATGAGATCATTAGTCTGTATTCGATTGCTATCGGTAGTTGGAGTGCAGAAGACCGTGCACCCGACGGCGAACCCCACGTCAACGACAAGGTTGATGTGGCCATACAAGAAATAGCTCAGTTTATTTGAGTGCTTCGTCGGCGTGCGCTAGCCGCGCATTTTGTGTGCTTCGCACGAGTCTTACGCTGGACCCCGGATCACGCGACGGGCTGACGCCCGCGCTGTCCGGGATGACATTCGAGACCGCCTGCGGCGCTCTCCTCTTCGCCTCCTGGATGGCCAAAGCAAAACGCCCCGGCGCGGGACCGGGGCGTTTGGCATTCTTTGATGGTTCAAATCTTGCGCATCGCCCGGACATGCGTCCGGGCTCTACGTGCGATTGTTCTTGGTGGTTCAAATCTTGCGCATCGCCCGGACATGCGTCTGGGCTCTACGTGCGATTTGAACTAGCACGTTGCGCCGAAGGTGACGATGCAGCCGGCGCCCTTGATTGCGCCGTAGCCGATGGTGCCGGCGCCGCGCACGGCCCCTTCACCAATGCGGGCAGCGCCCTTGACGGTGCCGGAGACCAGGCCGGGAGGGCCGTAGGCCACGGCGTCGTCGGCAACCTTGCCGCCGCTCTCGCCGATGCCGTCAACGACCTCGCGGCCACCCTCGACCACGCCGAGGCCGGTGAAGTAGACGCCTTCGGCCACGCCTTCAACCGGGTCCGGACCGGGGATGACCTTGTCTTCCGCAGGCGCATCAATCGCGTTGTTGAAGTTCTTGTGGACGGTCACTTCCAGCGGCTTGCGGCCGGCAGCTTCAGCCTCGACCACGCCCGCCACGGCAAAGCCTGCGGCGACGGCGAGAATGCAGCTTGCAGTGAGGATGCTCTTGATTTTCATTGTCATTGTCTCCACCAGATGAATCAGACGTTCTGCCGTGCAATAAGCAGTATGAGCTTGTCTGTCAAACGGCGGATTTGTGGCGGATTTGTGCTGTTCCGCATGGCGCACTGTTTGCCGCATGCCGATGGTGCAAACCCTCAGCCCGGGAAACCCAGCGAGTACCGATGAACTATCGCCACGCTTACCATGCCGGCAACCATGCCGATGTGCTGAAACACGCAATCCTTGCCCGCGCGCTCGGGCACATGGGCCGCAAGGACAAGCCCTATTGCGTGATCGATGCGCATGCCGGGGTCGGGCTGTACGACCTGTCCGCGGTGGAAGCCGGCAAGACCGGTGAGTGGCTGGGCGGCGTGGGGCGGCTGTACGACGAGGCAGGCGCGCCGGTGCCGCTGGATGATCCGGCTGCCGAGGCACTGCTGGCGCCGTGGCGCGAGGCAGTCGAGGCGGTGAACAAGGCGGCCGGTGACGAGGCGGCGTTGCGCTGGTATCCGGGCTCGCCGGAGGTGGCGGTGTTGTTGAGCCGGCCGCACGACCGGCTGGTGTTCAACGAACTTCATCCGGAAGACCACGCGACAATTGCCGGGCTGTATGCGCGCGAGCGGCGGGTGCGGGTGACCTGCGAGGACGCGGGCATCGTGGTCAAGGCCAACCTGCCGCCGGAAGAGCGCCGGGGCATCGTGCTGGCCGACCCGCCCTACGAGAAGCCTGACGAGGCGGACCGGGCACTGGCCATGCTGCAGCAAGGCCACAAGCGGTTTGCCACCGGATGCTTCATGCTGTGGTACCCGGTGACGGGCGATGGCCTGTCGCACCGGCTGGCGCGGGCGGCGGCTGAACTGGAGCTGCCGCGCACGCTGCTGGTGGAACTGCTGGTGCGGCCGGTGACGATCAATGGCGGGCTGGCAGGCTCGGGGCTGATCATCGTCAATCCGCCGTGGCCGCTGGCGGAGGAGTTGCCCGTGCTGCTGCCGGCGCTGGCGGAACGCCTGCGGCAGGGCGAGCCCGCGTGGCGGGTGGAATGGCTGACGGGGGAGTGAGACGGCGGTTGACGGGCGCGCGGCATAAGGCGAAATGGCTCGCCGTTGCCCCTCAATCCGGAGTCCTGCCATGCCCATCCTTTCACCGGCCCATCTGTGGCCGATCGTGCTGCTGATTGCCTCCAACGTGTTCATGACGCTGGCCTGGTATGGGCACCTCAAGTTCAAGTCGACGCCGCTGCTGATCGTCATCGTGGCGAGCTGGGGCATTGCCTTCGTGGAATACTGCCTGGCAGTGCCGGCCAACCGCATCGGGCACCAGGTCTACAGCGCGGCACAGCTAAAGACGATGCAGGAGGTGATCACGCTTGCCGTGTTCTGCGTGTTCTCGGTGGTGTACCTGAAGGAGGCGATCAGCTGGAACACGGCGGCGGGGTTCGTGCTGATTGCGGGTGGCGCTGCCTTGGTGTTCCGGGGGTAGGTTGGGTGCCGTCCATAGTATCGTCATGGCAGCGCAGGCTGGCATCCAAGAGGCATTTCCAAAGCCCGCAGGTGTTGTTGTTGGACCCCGGTCTTCGCCGGGGTGACGGTCTGGATGGGAGCGCGGTCCGGGATGACACCGCAGTGTATGAAATCAATCCCGCGCTGCGTAGGAGGTCCAGACCTTCGAGCTGCCATCCTTCATCACCAGCACCACGTCGTGGGCCTCGCGGTAGGTGCTGCCGCCTTCCATGCCGGGCGAGCCAACCGGCATGCCCGGTGCGCTGAGGCCGATGGCATTGGGCTTTTCCTGCAGCAGGCGGACGATGTCCTCGACCGGCACGTGGCCCTCGATGACATAGCCGTTGACGGTGGCTGTGTGGCAGGAGGCGTATTGCGGCTGCATGCCCAGTTTCATCTTGTGCCGGGTGAGCGAGCCCATGTCCATGTTGGAGGTTTCGACCTTGTGGCCGGCGGCCTCAATGTAGTCGATCCAGTGCTGGCAGCAGCCACAGGAGGCGGTTTTCTTCACGTCGAATGACAGCGGACTGGCCAGAGCTGCGGGCGTCAGCGCAATGAGGGCGGCGAGGCCGAGGATGAAACGGTTCATGGGACGAGCGGTCTCCGGGTTGACTATGCGGTTGAGAGCAACATGATCAGGCAAGCATGGCAATTCAAGGGTGCGTGAGATGGCAGGCGTGAAGGACAGGGTGGCGCTGGTGACGGGGGCGGGCAGCGCGGGCGGCATCGGGTTTGCGTGCGCGCGGCTGCTGAAGGCGGCGGGCGCGAAGGTGGCTGTAACGTCGACCACGCCGCGCATCCACGAGCGGGCGAAGGACCTGGGCGATGGTACGATTGCGCACGTGGCGGACCTGGTGGAGACAGAGCAGGTCAACGCGCTGGTGCGGGCGGTGGAGGCAGCACTCGGTCCCATCGACATCGTAGTCAACAATGCCGGCATGGTGCAGACCGGTCACGACGAGCCGTCGCGGCTGGTGCACGAGATACCGGACGCGCAGTGGCGGCGCGGCATGGACATCAACATCACCACGGTGTTCAAGGTGACGCGCGCGGTGGTGCCGGGGATGATCGAGCGCCGCTATGGCCGCATCGTCAACATGAGCTCGGTGACGGGGCCACTGGTGAGCAATCCCAAGGGCACGATCTATTCCGCCGCCAAGGCCGGCATCATGGGCATGACGCGGGCGCAGGCGATCGAGCTGGCGGAATACAACATCACAGTGAACGGCATCGGGCCGGGGTGGATCGAGACGCCCTCGTCGAGCCCGGAGGAAGTGTTCGCGGGCCAGCAGGCGCCCATCGGCCGGCCCGGCACGGCGGACGAGATCGGGCATGTTGCGGTGTTCCTGGCCAGCGAAGAGGCGAGCTTCGTGACGGGCCAGCTGATCGTGGCGGACGGCGGCAACACGCTGATGGAGTACAAGGGGCCGGCGGAGGGGTACTATTGAGCGCAATCCGGGAAGCGGGAGCTGGTTTCCGGACCAATTGCGCGACAAGGGAAGAATGAGTTGGCCTATCCGCCCGAACGCATCGTGTGCCTGACCGAGGAAACTGTCGAGGCGCTGTACCTGATGGGGCGCGATCACCTGATTGCGGGCGTGACGGGCTATGCCGTGCGGCCGGCGCGGGTGCGCAAGGAGAAACCGCGCGTGGCGGCGTTCACCTCGGCCAACACCGACAAGATCCTGGCGCTGAAGCCGGATCTGGTGCTGGCGTTCTCGGACCTGCAGGCCGACATCGCGGCGGACGTTATCCGGCATGGCATTGCGGTACACTGCTTCAACCAGCGCGATGTGCAGGGCATCCTTGACATGGTGCAGACGCTGGGCGCGATGGTGGATGCGCGCGAGGAAGCGGCGGCCCTGGTGGCAGGCTGGCGCAGCCGGATCGCGGCGCTCAAGACATCAGCGCCCAGGCTGCGGCCACGGGTGTATTTCGAGGAATGGGACGAGCCGATGATCACCGGCATCGGCTGGGTGTCGGAGCTGATCGAGGTGGCGGGGGCCGAGGACTGCTTCGCGCATCTGCGGGTCCAGCAGGCGGCGAAGGACCGGATCATCCAGCCCGGCGACGTGATCGCGGCAGCACCTGACATCATCATCGGGTCGTGGTGCGGCAAGAAGTTCATGGGCGGCAAGGTGGCGGCGCGGGCGGGGTGGGACGCGATACCGGCGGTGCGCGACGGGCAATTGCACGAGATCAAGTCGCCGCTGATCCTGCAACCGGGGCCGGCAGCGCTGACCGACGGGCTGGATGCGCTTGTGAGGATTGTCACATCCTGGCAACAGCAACACGTCTAAGTTGCCGTTGCGTTCATCACCCATTCAGGCAGACTGCAGCAGCATCAGCCCGACTGCCCCACAACAATGACGGAGACTTGCCATGTTCAAGACATTGATCCCCGCCGCCGCTGCTTTCGCATTACTGGCCGGTGCGGCCGTAACCTCGACCACGCCTGCCCAGGCATCCGACGGCATTGCCGGTGAGTATTTCGCCATTGGCGGCTGTTTCCAGTCGCGCTCTGCCGCACGCAAGCGGGCACGGCGGCTTGGCGCGGAAGTGGTGCGCACCGACGACTATCCGAACTTCCGTCCCGGCTGGTGGTGTGCCGTGCAAGGCCCCTACATCCGCGGCGAGGCGGAAAGCTGGAAGGCTGAATTCCGCAGCCTTGGCGTGGGTGATGCCTACGTGAAAAGCGGCTGGTAGGCCGCTCTTGCCGGGGGCCGGTGCTGGCCGGCCCTGTTCGATGTCGGGGAGCGTGCAGACGCTGACGAACGGGTCAGACGAGGTCGATGACCGTGTCGTTGAACCTGATCTGTTCCCAGTCGTACAGCAGGTCGAACCCGGTCGGACCCCACACGACATGATCCTGGTCATCTGCGGTGCGGCCCCACTGGTAGTCGGTGGAGGTGCCGTCAATCACGAAGATGTCCGTGCCTGAGGTTCCCTGCAGGTACTGTGTCTGGTTGGCGATGTCTGCCACCGATCCGTCATTGCCGCCGCCACCATCGAAGAAGGTGGTGAGGTCAATGGACCTGTCGGTGAACTGCAAGGTCTCGACGTTGGTCAGGATGTCGAAATTGCTGCCGGACCAGACAACGATGCCCTGCTGGTCCTGCGTCAGGCCCCAGCCATAGTTCGTGGACACATCGTTGACCGCAAAGGTGTCGTCTGCGGTTGGTCCGTCGACGAACTGCGTTACGCCTGCAATGTCGTCGATGACGTTTCCTGACGGCGGCTGAAGCAGCGGACGCACATCCACCAGTTCATCGGCGAACTCGATGAATTCGAAGTTGCGCAGAATGTCAAAGCGGCTGCCCTGCCAGACAACAATACCGGTCTGATCTGCAGTCAGGCCGTAGCCATAGTCGTTCGTGGCGCCTTCAAGCACGAAGGCGTCAATGCCCGCAGTGCCGGTGAGTTCCTGGTTCGCGGCCGGGTTGTCGTTGACGAAGTTTCCGATTTCGCCAGACGGGTCCGTGATGAGCAGGCGGCCGATCTGTCCGGTTACCAGATCGGCGTAGTACATATAGCCGTCGGGACCCTGCTTCAGGTGTACCGGTCCGAAGCCATTGTCTGTCTTGTACAGGAACTGCACGTCCCGGCGGTCATTGATGTCGACTGAAAACACTTCACCCTGGCTCACGTCCGTGAAGATGTAGTGGCCTTGCAGCGCGTCGGGGTAGCGACCCGAATTGATGATGTCGTCGGCGCCGGAAATGGCTTGCACCTGGAAACCCGGAACAGATGAGGCATGGCCGAAGGCGCGGAAAGCCGCGGTGATCTCGATATCGCCGCGCGCCACTGCAGCGTAGAAGGCCTGTGCCTCCGGCAAGTTCTTGTAACCGTTGGTCTGCAGGAGTGTGCCTTTGTCGCCACCTTCGTAGAACGGCCAGCCGAAGTTGGCGCCGGGGCCGCCCTTGAACAAGGCTTCATAGGTGTTCCAGCCCGTGTTGGTGACGATCAGCTGGCCTTCGGCATCGAAGCTCATCGAGAACGGGTTGCGGAAGCCAAGCTGATAGACCTTGGCAGCATTCGAGTTCAGATCGGTGCCGGGTTCGACGAACGGATTGTCCGCAAGACCGCGTCCGGTCAGCGGGTCTACCCGCAGGACCTTGCCGGCCAGCGAGTCCGTGTCCAGTACGCTGACCGTGCGTGGATCGGTGGCATTGAACGAGGTGCCGTCGCCGGTCGCCACATACAGTGCACCGTCGGGTCCGAATTCGATCGATCCGCCAGCGTGCGAGCGGGAATCAACCTTGATGTAGTCCTGAATGTATTCGCCGGTCGTGGGGTTGATGTCTGATGCCCGGATTGTCAGGTTGGACGTGGAGTCGATGGCGCCGCCGCCGGAAATGTCACTGAGGGACGTGCCGGCGCCACCGAGCAGCACGACCTTGGAATTTGCCACAACGGTGGTGTAGCCAGTTGCTTCGTCGAGAGTGAAGCGGGCGACATGGGAGTAGCGGTTGCCGGCACCATCAGGGCCAGCATTGCCGGTCCGCCCCTGGGTTTGCGACGGGTCAACCACGTAGAAGGCATAGAGATAGGGGTTGTTATCAAGATCGGGGTGGAAGGCGATGTCCAGCAACCCCCGATCCTGGACGTTGTTCACTTCACCGCGCAGGTCCAGCAGCGTGGAGCTCAGCTGGCCGGTGGCGGTGTTGTATACTTCGATCAGTCCGCTTTTCTCCGCCACGACCATGAGCCGGTCATTGGCAGGCAGGAACTCGAAGGCAATCGGTTGGGTCAACCCGGTGATGATGGCCTGCTGGTCCACCTCATAGTCTGACACGAGTGGTGGCTCCGCCGGATCGGTGACCGGACTTTCATCATCAAGTATCTCGATGCGGGACGTGCGGGGAAACTGCAGGAAGCCCGAGTCCACGTTGATGATGGACAGGACGAACGTTTCGGTTGCTTCGCGCACGTTGTCGTTGGTGATCGAGACGGCGATCAGGACGCGGTCCTGACCGGCGGCCATGCGGGCGATGCCGGACGTGCCCGCATAGTCGGCCGTGGTGGCGGTGTCGTTGGTGGTGGCCCACTCGATGTTGACGGCGCCCGACAGATCGCCCGTCCGCACGATGGGGATGTAAACGACGCCGTCTGCCTCGCCGATGCTGATCTCTGCGGTTTCAAGAGATATCTGACCTGTCATGGGGTCGCCTTTTCAATCCTGGCCGCTTGTGTCCGCGCCAAAACCGGACAGGCTGCTGGCCTGTGTCGTAGCCGGTTGGGCTGGCTGCAAACCGCATGCCACCTTCCACCAGAGGAGGATTGACACATACCGACCGGTTGGTATGTTATGAGCATGAAAGCGACGGCGCGAGACAAGTTGATGGAGGCCGCAGTGGCCATGGTGCGCGAAAGGGGATTCGCGGCGACGTCGGTGGATGACCTGTGCAAGCAGGCGGGCGTGACGAAGGGTGCGTTCTTTCATCATTTCGCCAGCAAGGAGCAGTTGGGTGTGGAGGCAGCGCGCCACTGGGACGAGATGACCTCGGCCTTCTTTGCCGCGCAAGCCTACCGGCAGCTCGACGACCCGCTGGAGCGGGTTCTGGGCTACATCGATTTCCGCCGCGAGATCCTGGCCGGTGAGGTGAGCGAGTTCACCTGTCTCGTCGGCACGATGGTGCAGGAAGCCTACCAGAGCGCGCCGGCCATCCGCGACGCCTGCGACATAACGATCAGCAAGCATGCCGCCGTGATCGGGCAGGACATCGAGGCGGCCATACAGACGTACGGCATCGAGCCGGACGGATGGGATGCGGCCAGCCTGGCCCTGCATACGCAGGCGGTGTTGCAGGGCGCGTTCATCCTGGCGAAGGCCAGGGGCGGACCGGAAATCGCGGTCCAGTCGGTCGATCACCTTAAGCGGTATGTGAGTTTGTTGTTCAAGAAAGGAGTGACGACATGAGCGATGCACACGAGTTGAGGCTGGAGCGGGTCATGGACGCGCCACGCGACAAGGTCTGGCAATGCTGGAGCGAGCCGAGCCTGCTGGAGAAGTGGTTCTGCCCCAAGCCCTGGTACGTCACGGACGTGCGGCTTGATCTGACGCCGGGCGGTGAATTCTCCAGCGTGATGCACGGCCCCGATGGTGAGGAATTTGCCAACACCGGCGTGGTGCTGGCGGTTGAGCCGGGCAGGCGGTTCGTGTTCTCCGATGCGTTCGTGCCCGGGTGGAAGCCGTCGGGGAAGCCGTTCATGGTGGCGCATGTGACGCTGGAAGACGCAGGCGGCGGCCGGACGAAGTACACCGCCGTGGCGCAGCACTGGAAGGCTGAGTTGAAGGCCGAGCACGAGGCCATGGGATTTCACGAAGGCTGGGGCGCGGCGGCTGACCAGCTTGAAGAACTTGCCAAGGGCTTGTGAGGAGGACCTGTCGTGAAACTGCAATCGAAAGTCAGGACCTGCTGGTGCCTTGATGGCGGGCTCCAAGGCCGGGCCATGCAGGCGATGATGCATATGAAGAAGATCGACATTGCAGCCGTGCGGGCTGCGTTCAACGGTGAGTGAAAAGGAGAACAAGAGATGACGTACGTTGATGGATTTGTGGCCGCCGTGCCGAATGCCAACAAGCAGAAGTACGTGGACCATGCCCGCCGGGCCGCGACGATGTTCAAGGAGTTTGGTGCATCGAAGCTGGTCGAGTGCTGGGGCGATGATGTGCCCGACGGCAAGCTGACATCGTTTCCGATGGCCGTGAAGAAGGCGGACGACGAGACGGTTGTGTTCTCGTGGGTGGTGTGGCCATCGAAGAAGGCCCGCGACGAGGGCTGGGCGAAGATGATGGAAGACGAGCGCATGAAGATGGAAGACATGCCGTTCGACGGCAAGCGCATGATCTATGGCGGCTTCGAGATGGTGGTGGAGGAGTAGGCTACTCTTCGGCGGGCACTTCGCGCGGGCGCCCCTCGGCATCGACGGCGACCATGACAAAGTCGGCGTCGGTGACCTTTACCTTGTTGCGGGTGAGGTAGCGCTGGGCCCAGGCCTCGACGTCGATGGTCATCGAGGTGCGGCCAACCTTGACCACGTCGGTGTAGAGCTCGAGCGTGTCGCCGATCTTGACCGGCAGCTTGAACGACAACGCGTTGATGGCGGCCGTGACGACGCGTCCGGAGGCGCGCTCGCTGGAGCGGATGCCGGCGGCAAGGTCCATCTGGGCCATGACCCAGCCACCGAAAACGTCGCCGGCGGCGTTCGCGTCGGCGGGCATGGCAATGACGCGCATGGTGAGGGCGCCCCGCGGGGCTTCAGTCGAATCCTTGTTCATGGGTCGAGACTATGCCTGCCCGCGGGCGGGCTGCAAAGGCCTTGTTGCCGCAACTGCGGGGCCGCTTGATCCCTGTCAATGCAGGGCGGCCGCCATGGGGCGACACTGGTCACATCAACCAGGATGACAATTGCCCAGGAGACTTTCGCCAATGACCAGATCCATTCAAACCTTGCCTCGCCTGATGCTGCTGAGCGCCGTGATGGCCGGGGCCTTGAGCCTTGCACCGGTGGGCCACGCCCAGACACCGGTGTGGAAACAGCTTGTGGAGCAGCAATTGCTCGAACAGCAGTTCTGCAAGGTGGAATATTACGTCGCTGAAGAGGTGAAGGGCGAAGGAGCGGACATGGCCGTGAAGGCGAAGGTGCACTGCACCGACGGGCGCGACTTCGACATCGAGCGTGACAGCAACTCGACCAAGTTCCGCATTGAGGAGTGCGGCAAGGTCTACTGCTGAGGTCTGCCGCGCCGGGAGGGGTTGCTGACAAGCGCGAGGATGGCGAACACCGCCATGGCCCAGAAGCCGGTGTGGTGCCAGGTGCCTTGCGCATAGCCGACCGACTGCGAGGCGACGGCACCGATTGTCATCTGGATGAAGCCCGCGAGCCCTGCGCCCGAGCCGATGTTCTTCGGGTCCACCGAGATGGCGGCGGTCAGGGCGTTGGGAATGGTCAGGCCATTGCCGAAGGCGCTCAGCGCCATGGGCACGAACAGCGACGCCGGGTGGATGAACCCTGCAATCGCCAGTACCAGCATGCCCGTGGTGCCGCCGAGCGTGAGCCAGTTGCCGATGGAGATCATGCGGTCATTGCCGAGGCGTTCGGAAAAACGGCCCGAGGCGAAGTTGCCGGCCATGTATCCCAGTGCTGCCGCGATGGTCCACATGCCGTAGTGGACCGGGCTGAAGCCGCGCTCGGTGATGATGATGTAGGGCGCCACGGCCAGATAGATGAAGAACACCGCAGCACCTGCCGACATGGTGGCGGTGTAGCCGCGGAAATCGCGATTGCGCAGAAGTTCGGCGTACAGGCGGGTGCGGATCAGCGCGGCCTTCGGTTGCAGGTTGGCGTTCGTCTCCGGCAGCGACCACACAGCCCCTGCCGCCACCAGCGTGCCGATGAGGGCGAGCAGCCAGAAGCTGGCCCGGAACGAGAAGTACTGGTCGAGGATGCCGCCGATCAGGGGTGCAACCATGGGCGCGACGACCCAGGCCATGGTGATGTAGCCGAGCACGGAGGCGGAGCGCTCACGCGAGAACATGTCGCGCACGATGGCCCGCGACAGGATCATGCCGGATGCCCCGCCGATTGCCTGAACGCAGCGGGCCACGATGAGCATCTCGATACTGGTGGCCAGTGCGCAGGCAATGCTGGCAACGGAGAACAGCACCATGCCGGCGATCAGCATGGGGCGGCGGCCATAGCGGTCCGACAGCGGGCCATAGAGCAACTGGCACAGGGCAAGACCTGCCAGATAGACACTTAACGTCAACTGCACGATGCCGGGCGTGGTGTTGAACGTGGCCTGCAGGCCGGGCATCGAGGGAATGAAGATGTTGAGCGCCAGCGGGCCGACGGCGGCCATGGCGATAAGGATGCCATAGGGCGCGCGGGGGCGGACGGCTGTCGTCTCGGCGACGGGATCTGACAGGATTTCTGGTTTCATGGAGGCGGCAATAAATCACAGTTCATGGCAATTGTGGATTGGGGCACCCGGCCAGCCGCCATGCGCTGAGGGCATGGCACAAGGCCCGGTTTGACCCGTGACGCGACAACGGGGCCGGGCTACAACCAGTTCCCATGACTGCGCCCGAACACCATGTCAGCCGCGATGCAGGATCTGTGACGCAAGGCCTCGCTGCGATGTGGGCCGCCGTGGTGCTGTTCTCGGTGGCCGACGCCATCGGCAAGTGGGGTGGCGGCGAGGGCTTCGGCTCACCGCAGATCGTATTCTTCCGGTATCTGTTCGGTTTGCTGCCGCTGGCGCTGGTGGTGTGGTGGAACGGCTGGCAGGCCGTGCGCACGCGCCGGCCGGTCGCGCATGCGGTGCGTGCGGTGCTGATGTCGAGCGCGCTGGCGCTGTTCTTCTGGGGGCTGAAATACGTGCCGCTGGCCGATGCCATCGCGGTGGCGTTCACCGCACCTTTGTTCATCACGGCGCTGTCGGTGCCGATGCTGGGCGAGAAGGTTGGCGTGCCGCGCTGGATTGCGGTGGTGGTCGGGTTCATCGGCATGCTGGTGATCGTGCGGCCGGGCACTGACAGTTTCCAGCCGGAGATGCTGATCATCGTGGTGTCGGCGTTCGTGTTTGCCATGGGCATCACCTATACCCGCCGGCTGTCGCGCACGGAAACGGTGGCGGGCATGTTTACCTGGACGACGGTTGTGTCCCTGGTGGTGTTCGGGCCGCTGGCGGCGCTGAACTGGCAGACGCCCGGCCTCGATCACCTGGGCGGGTTTGCTGCGCTGGGCCTGCTGGGAGGCGGTGCGCACTACCTGGTGGGCGATTGCGTACCGCAATGCGCCTGCCGCGGTAGTGGCACCGCAGGAGTACATGGCGCTGATCTGGGGGGCCATCATCGGCTGGCTGGTGTGGGATGACGTGCCGTCCGGCTGGACGTGGGCGGGGGCGGCCATCGTTGCCGCGGCCGGTGGATACATCGCGCTGCGCGAGGCGCACCTGGAACGCCGCCGCAAGGCTATCGCGGCGCAGGTGACCACGGTATGACAGGCGCGGGCGGAACACACCGGGGTGGCAGCATTGGCTGAACTATCGATCATCGACATGGGTGCACGCGGTGAAGGCGTGGCGCGGGGCCGCGACGGTGAGCCGCTGTACGTGCCGTACACGCTGCCCGGCGAGCAGGTCGAGGCGACGGTGGAGGGTGCGCGCGCGCGGCTGGTCAAACTGGTCACGCCGTCGCCGGAGCGCATCGAGCCAGTGTGCAAATTCTTTGGCAGTTGTGGCGGTTGCCAGGTGCAGCACTGGCAGCATGCGCCCTATGCAACCTGGAAGCAGGCGATGGTGGGCAACGAGCTTGTCCGGCGCGGGCTGGGCAAGGTCGAGATTGCAGGCCTCGTGGATGCGCATGGCGCTGGCCGGCGGCGGGTGACGCTGACGGTGGAGCGGGGCAAGGCCGGGTTCGTCGCCCATCGCAGTCATGAGCTTGTGCCGGTCGACAGTTGCCCGGTGTTGGTGCCAGCCTTGCAAGGAGCGCCTGCGCTGGCGGCAGAACTGGCCCGGGCGCTGGGGTCGCGCAAGCAGCAGAAGGTGCATGTGCTGGCCAGTGACACGGGGCTGGACTGTGAACTTGTGGGCGTCGATGACCCGTCGATGGACGCACGGGTGAAACTGGCGGACGTGGCCGAGGCGCATGACCTTGCGCGGCTGACGGCGTCGGGAGAGATCGTGTTCGAGCGCCGGCACCCGCTGCTGGAGGCAGGCGGGGCCAGCGTGACGCCACCGCCGGGCGGGTTTGCACAGGCGACCAAGGCGGGTGAAGAGGCGCTGGCGGGGATGGTGATTTCCGGGCTTGCCGGCCATGACATTGTGGCGGACCTGTTTTGCGGCTGGGGCACGTTTGCCCTGCGGCTGGCGCGGCAGTCACGGGTGCTGGCGATGGATTCCCACAAGCCGTCGGTGATGGCGCTTGAACACGCTGTGCGGGCAACGCAAGGCTTGAAACCGGTGATCGCGCGGACGCGGGACCTGATGCGCGATCCGGTAACCGGGCCCGAGCTGAAGGGCGTGACCGGCGTGGTGTTTGACCCGCCACGCGCTGGCGCTTCCGCGCAAGCCCGCGAGATCGTGGCGGCAGCCGGCGTGCGCACGGTGGTTGGCGTTTCGTGTGATGCGGGTACGTTTGCGCGCGATGCGGCCATCCTGGTGGAGGGCGGCTTCAGGCTGGAGCGGGTAGTGCCGGTGGACCAGTTCCGCTATTCGGCACACGTGGAAATGGTAGGAGTGTTCAGCCGGTGAGCAATGCGCGCAAGGACCGGATCGACCTGGCCGGCGGTTTCTGGCTGGTGCTGTTCGCCGGGCTGATGGGCATCAACCAGGTGCTGGTGAAGCTGGTCAACGCAGGGCTTGCCCCGATTGCGCAGGCGGGCTTGCGGTCTGCTTGCGCGCTGGGGCCGGTGCTGCTGTATGCGTGGTGGGCGCGCAAGCGGCTGTCGGTCAGCGACGGCAGCCTGTTGCCGGGCATCCTGTGCGGCAGCCTGTTCTCGATCGAGTTCATGATGATGTTCTCGGCCTTCGACTATACCTCGGTCGCGCGGGCCACCATGCTGTTCTACACCATGCCGTTCTGGCTGGCAGTGGTGGCGCACTTCCTCATTCCGGGTGAGCAGCTGACTGTGCTGCGCACCGCAGGCCTGGTGCTGGCGATGACCGGGGTTGGCTGGGCGCTGGCGCACAACGAACACCCGGCCACGCAATACGCGCTGTTCGGCGACCTGCTGTGCATCGCCGGGGCCATGTGCTGGGCGGGCATCGCGCTGACGGCGCGGTTGACGAAGCTGTCGCAGTCGTCACCGGAAATGCAACTCGTCTACCAGCTTGCGGTGTCGAGCGTGATCCTGCTGCCGGTGGCGGCGCTGTCGGGGCCGATGGTGCGCGAGTTCACCATGGAGATCGGGGCGATGTTCGCCTTCCAGGTGCTGGTGGTGGTGGCGTTCGGCTTCCTGATGTGGTTCCGCGTGCTGGCCGTCTACCCTGCCTCCGACATGGCGTCGTATGGGTTCCTGACGCCGCTGTTCGGGGTGGCGTTCGGCTGGCTGATCCTGGGTGAGAACATCACCTGGTCGTTCGTCGGCGCGCTGGCGCTGGTGTGCGCCGGCATCGTGCTGGTGAACCGCAAGCGCAAGGCGGTGCCGGCCGGTCAGTCCGGCACGGGCATCAAGACCTGAGCGGGGTCAGGTGCCGTGGTTCAGCACCACGACGCGGGCACCCTTCAGCACGCGGCGGTGCAGTTCGTCGATGTCCTGGTTGAGCATGCGGATGCAGCCTGACGACATGGCCTTGCCGATCGAGGAGGGATCGTTGGTGCCGTGGATGCGGTACAGCGTGTCCTGGCCGGTCATGTCGAACAGGTAGAGCGCGCGCGCACCCAGCGGGTTGTCCGGTCCGCCGGGCATGCCGTTGGCCCATGGGGCAGCCTCGGGATCACGGGCAACCATTTCGGCAGGCGGCGTCCAGCGTGGCCAGCGCGCCTTGCGGCCGATATAGGCCTCGCCCTGCCAGCGGAAACCGTCCCGCCCGACGCCCACGCCGAAGCGCAAAGCTTCGCCGTTGCCGCGCACGAGATAGAGGTGCCGGTTGCGGGTATCGATGACGATGGTGCCAGGCTGCTCGGGGCCGTCATACCGCACCAGCTGGCGGCGGAACTGCGGCTTGATCTGGTTGTCCGGCACCCGGGTGATGGGGAAATCGACGGGGCTTTCAAGCGGCGGGCGCGGCTGCGCTGCCTGCTGGTCCGCTTGCGGCTCGTAAGTGCTGGCAGGGGGCAGGGGCTGGCCTTGCGGCCTGCTGCCGTAGGGGTTGGCGTTGGTGGGAGAGACCGACCCGGTGGCCTGTTCCTGCGGGATGGGCTGGCGTGAATAGCCGCCATTGTTGCGCAGCCAGCGGTCGATGGTGTCGATGTTGAATGGATCGGCGGTCGCTGTAACCGGCATCATGCCCAGCACCGGGAGCACACCGAGACCGGCCAGCAAGGCATACCTGACCATCATGTTTTTCATCTGCAAACCCCCACACTTCATTCATCACCACGCTACGCGGTCCTGACTGGGCAGTATGGCGCGAACGTGGTTAAGGCATTGTTAGGAGTAGGACTGATTTGCGACGTGATCGGGGTCGCAATACGT
The DNA here is from genome assembly GCA_963700735.1 of uncultured Alphaproteobacteria bacterium. Lineage (GTDB taxonomy): Bacteria > Pseudomonadota > Alphaproteobacteria > Rhizobiales > Aestuariivirgaceae > Anderseniella. The sequence continues at coordinate 57,880 of CAVOYR010000002.1, read as the reverse complement.
CATTGTGTTGGCAATCCGGGCAGGGCGGATAACCACTGCGTGATCCGCTGCCGGTTGGCACCAAGGTCTGATTCACCCACCAGGCTGCGGCTGTAGACGGCGAGCGTCGAGCCTGTACCATCATCCGTCGCCCAGGTGGCGACCGAGATGGTGTCGGGAAAGCCGAAGACAGTGGAGGTTTGCACGAAGCGGATTTCGCCCGACGCAGGGTCAGCGGTGCCGGCGGTCAGGCGGGTGCGGGGCATGGCGCTCCAGGTGGTGATGAGGGACTGGCGCAGGGTGGATTCGGGTACCGCGAAGGTTGGCGCCACTGCGTCGGCCTGCGCGGCACAGCGAGTGGGCGGGCACATCAGGAACTGGTTGGGCGTGTCCTTCAGGGTGAGGGTGGCGAAGTCCACGCTGCCCTGGTCGGCGGGGCCTGCGATGGTTGTCCAGACGCGCTCACCGGCCAGCAAAAGCACAGCTGCCGCGATCACGAGGATCGCGGCAATTCCGATGGCGAACCATTTCACGCGGTACCCCGGCTGATCAGTAGTTCGGCTTGCCGGTGTCGATGGCGCGGGCGAGCAGCATGTACTCCTCGCAGGCCGTGCCGCAGCGGTTGCCGATCTCGTCAAGTTGCACCTTCGCGAGGTTCAGCTTGCCGAGCACGACGTAGCCTTCGCCGAGATATTCGCGGGCGAGGATGTAATCCGGGTTGGCTTCAAGGGCCTTGGCGTAAAAGGCAACGCCCTGTTCGACCTTGCCGAGCTTGCGGTGGCTGAAGCCAAGGCCGTTCAGCACTTCGGGGTCGTTCTGGTTGGCGGCAAGCCGGAACATCGCGATGGCGTCCTCGTAGCGGCCTTCACGTGCCAGCGCCCAGCCTTGCGACTTGATGGAGTCCTGCGGGATGACCGAAGACGTCTTCCTGACGCACTTCTTCTTGGCCGACGAATAGACATAGCCCTTCTTGCAGGTGGGCGTCGAGGAGGAGGTGTCGGAGCCGGCTGCATGGGCGGTCAGTGCGGTTGCGGACAGGGCAAGAGCGGCGGCAACTGAAAGGGTGGCGAAGCGCATCTGTGTCAACTCCTTGAGAGAATGTGCGGCACACGGCCAGTAACGGCACCGGGTGCGAAACAGTTTCATGTCAGGGCGCGGCCTGAGCGTTGCTGCAAGACTAGCGTGTGCAGGTGCGAAGGGCCAGCCCCTGTGAGCGGCCCGTCACGCAATTGTGTGGGATGGCTGGCAGCATTCTGTACGCGCGGCGTGCATGATTGATGGTTGAGCGAACCGGCCATGCACGGTAAAGTTTGCTCCGGAACGGTGACTGGGCGCTGTCTTCGGACACACGAACAATGGCTTGGCGACGTGACATTCAGATCAGCAGTTGGGGCTTTGGCGACTGCGGCGGTATTGCTGCCGCTGGCCGCCTGCAGCCAGACGGGCCTGCTAGATGCGGGCGATGCGGGCGCGCGGCTGGATCTTAGCGCTGACCGTAGCGGCAAGCATGCCATCCAGCCGGCCGCCAACTCCGAACTGGACCGGCAGCAGCGCATGGGCGATGAACTGGCCAAGCGTGCGCTCGGCATGATGACCCGGTCGCAGGACCGCGAGCTGGAAGATTACCTTAACGTCATCGTCGGGCGATTGCAGGCCACGGCCGAGCATGGCGTGAGCGCGTTGTTCTATCGTGTTTACCTGATCGACAGCCCGCACGCCAACGCGTTCACGCCCGGCGGCGGGCACATCTTCGTCACCACGGGCATCGTTCGCCGGCTGCGCACCGAGGCACAAATTGCCATGGTGCTGGCGCACGAGATGGCGCACAACCGGGCAACCCACGTGGTCAAGGGCCAGGACGGGCAGTCGATCAACCGGCAGGTGACCGCATTCGGCAAGCGCATTTTCTCGGACAAGCTGGGCGTGCCGTGGCTGAGCGACGGGGTCAAGGCGCTGGCCGATACCAGCCTGAGCAGCTACACCCGCGCGCAGGAAGAAGAGGCGGACCGGATCGGCTTCAGCTACTTCGTGGCCGCCGGGTATGATCCGCGCGAGGCACCGCGCAGCTTCGCCGCGCTGATCCACGTCGATGCGCAGAAGCGCAGCATTATGGACGTGTTCAACGGATATCCTGAAGGCATCAAGCGGGCCGAACTGATCAACGACCTGGTGCATCTCACCTATGGCAACAAGGACACGTCGTTGCTGACCAGCAATACGGCTGAGTACGTGCGGCTTGCGGACGCCTACTGGCAATAGCGCCCGCTTCGACCATCACGCGCCAGTGATTGGCATGTGACCGACTGCACATCGCCGGCACCCTGACCGGGCTAGGCTCTCCTCAATCGCAACAGGATGTTTGTTCGTCCTGTTCCAGCCCTCTCCAAGGAGGGGTCTGTCACAAAGAGGAAAAAACCAAATGACCTACATGATCAAGTTGTCGTCGTCCGCGTTGGCCCTGGCTGCCGGTGTGGTGATGCTTGGCTCCACCGGTTCCGTACCGGCCGAGGCCAAGACAATCTATTACGGTGAAACGGTGTCCTTCCGCGAAGCCAAGCGCATGTGCGCCGGCATTCACGGCCGGGTGTTCCTGAGCTCGCGGGACGTCTATGCTTGCCAGGGCGACCCCAGCCGCCGCCGCGCCCATATTCCTCCTCCTCCGCCGCCGCCTCCGCCGGGTGACCAGGTGCCTGAGCTGTTCAGCGTCGAGAAAGCCAACTCGCCTGCCAAGCGTCAGAACTTTGGTGGCCGCACGGAATTTCCCGGCATGATTGGTGGCCACGGCGGTGGCAATGGCGGCGGCAACGGCGGTGGCAACGGCGGCGGGTCCGGTGGTTCCGCCGGTGGGCCGAACTGACCCGGCACCCCAACGCCTTAGCAAAGAAATGCAAAGCCGGCATCTCAACTCAAGAGGTGCCGGTCTTTTCAGTATGGCAGATGTTTCAGGGCGCTCAGCGCAGCAGCGGGTCGATCGCACTGACGGCAGCCGAGGTGGACGCCGGCATGACGGTGATGACAGTGGCGGCAAGCGCGAAGACCAGCGCAAGCGCCAGTATCGACAACAGCCCGTTGGTGCGGCGGCGCAAGGTCCGGCTGGAATGCGGTGCGGTGGCACCGAAGCCATAGGTCTCGCCAGTTTCAAAATTCGGCTTGTCTGTCATGTTTCCGTCGTCCCGGGTTGTCGGACCCCTCTAGCCCCTCACAAAACACGATGAATGCGGCACAAGATGTGCGCAACGGTGCCGGTCAGGCGGTCATTTTGTGACAAACCGGTGGCGATATGGTTAATGAAAGGTTAACGGATTCAACGGGTTGGATCAGAAATCCGCAGAATTCTCCAGTTGCTGGCGGCAGCGCGCGGCAGCGTTGTCCGGCAGAACGCCGACATCGTCGTAAGTTATGATGCTGCCGTGGGCGACGGGGCGGATGACATCGACGCCGTGGGCGAGGCCGATGGGCAGGCCGCGCCGGGCGCGCGACGAGGCGGCCGGCATGAGCCGGCCCCAGGCGCAGAAGCCGCCTTCGCCGTCCAGCCGGTCGCCCGGTTTGAGGTCTTTCTTTGCGACGGCTACCACATCGCCGCGCCATTCGGCCGTGGTGCCGGTTGGCTCGCCGCGGATGACCGCGTTGCTGGCAGACAGGCCGAGTTCCAGGCCGATCAGGTGGTAGGGGCGGTAGAGGGCGGCGTACCAGCCGGTCTTGTCGGTGACCAGGCCGTACTGGGCAAAGCAGGCGCGGGCATACTCGTTTGGCGCCTTGAACACGGCATAGACACCCCAGCGCAGGTGGTTTGGCATCTCGGTCTTCTCGCCGCGGCGTTCGGAGGCGACGACCTCGACCATGCCGGCGTGGTGTAGCAGGCCGCCGTCAGCTTCAGGGATCAGCACGTTCTGCAGGTTGTGGACGTCGACGGCGGGGAACTTGAGGCCGTCTTCCGGCGCATCCAGGCCGCAGGCGTTGGCAATGGCTGCCATCTCGATGGCCGACTTGGTGCCGTCAAGGAAGGAGTTGAACATCTGCGAATTCATGCCGGCGGCGGCTGCCTGTGAGGCGGTCAGGCCATAGTGGTCCCAGACACCGTCAGGCGTCACGTCGTGGAAGCCGGGCTGGTAGCGGGTGCCCTTGCCGGCGCACACGACCTCGAGGCCGCAGGTGCGCGCCCAGTCGACGATCTCGCACACAAGCGACGGTTGGTCGCCCGAGGCCATGGAGTAGACGGTGCCTGCCTTGCGGTGGGCGGCGGCAAGCACCGGGCCTGCCAGCACGTCGGCCTCTACGTTGACCATGACGATGTGCTTGCCGTGATCGGCGGCGGCGAGGGCATGGGCACAGCCTGCGGCGGGCGAGCCGGTGATTTCCAGAACCACCTCGACAGAGGGGTCGGCAATAACCGACATGCTGTCATCGGTGAAGCGGGTGGCAGAGATGCGCTCCTCGCTCCAGCCAACGGTGCGGCAGGCGGTGCGGGCGCGCGCGACATCAAGGTCGGCGATGGCGACGACGGTGAGGTGTGGCGAGAACGGCACCTGGTTGAGGAACATCGAGCCGAACTTGCCGGCGCCGATCATTCCGACGCGGACCGGTCCGGCGGTGTCGATCCGCCTTGCCAGAAATGCCGGAAGCTGGTTGTGCATCGATAGCGCCTTTGATCTGCTGGCAGGATCACGAGGCGGCACAGTGATTTGCCCGTATCAGCCGTGTCAATGCTGCGTCATGCAGGCGTGCCGGTTATCTCGACAGGTAAATGGCCGATACCTTGTTGGCGATGGACTGGAAAGCGGCTGAAAGCTGGGCATCGCTACTGGCGTCAAAGTAGTTTTCCGGAGACGACGAGCATTGCTCGAGCTTGGCTTTCATGTCCGGTTCCTGCAGCTTGAACCCAATGGTGTAGACCTCAACGCCATCGTCTTTCACGTTCTCGCATACTTCAAGCATGCGTGCGTCGGCGACCGCAGTATCGTAGTTGCCGTGGGAATCGCCATTGTACTTAAGCACCGGTGTGCCCGGTACCTTTTCCAGCGTGTTCTGGCCGTCAGTCATCAGTACGATGACCTTGTGGATGTTGTCCTCCTTGGCTTTGACCTTTGTAGCGCCTTCAGCGAACGGTGCAGATTCCGACAGGGTGCGCCAACCCCACATCAACCCGCCGGGAATGTAGGTCAGCCCGTTGGCAACGAGGCCGTCGATACGGCTGTTGAGGCGAGCGGCGTCGCTTGTGAGCGGTTCGATCTCGTTGGCACAATAGATGTTCATCATCGGCGGTATCCGAACACCATAACCGTTGTCCTGGGTATCCTTCGGGTGTTCGCGAGGCCCAACGCACCCTCGCCAGACATTGCCGCCAGTTTCGTCAACGGTGCCGAGCCAACTCGCGTTCTTGTTGAATGTACCAACATTGACGTAGGCGGCGTACGGCACCAAAGACACCTTGATATGATCGCCCCTTGTACTGTTGACGCTTTCGATGATCGAGACAAACTTGCGCGAGGCAGCGCGCAGGGCACCTATGCGGCCTCCAGCGTTCATTGATTCGGTAGTATCAACAACCAGCGCTACTTCTGCTCCCCCCGATAGTGACTTGACGGTTGTTTCGGCTACCACGTCCATGGTCGTGTATCCAAGCAAACTGGTCAGCGTGGTGTTCATCTTGCCTTCGGCGCGCACCGTGATGGTACCATCCCTGAGGATGTCGATCATGATGCCGGATGGATCACTTATGATATCGCGGGTGCCGTTGGCTGCGGCAAATTTCAGGACAATTTTACGGATGTCGTCTTGCCGGGTCGAGGTGGATGAAGCACCAGCCAATGCTCCCGCATCGATGGCGGATTGCAACCTTGCCTTCGCGTCGCCTAGGCGATAGGCGTCGAGCGCGATACCTGCCACACCGAACATGGGCACTGCCAGTAATGCTGCCATCATGGCTACGTTGCCAGAGGTGCTGGAGATGAATTGGCGGGACAGATGTTTGAGCATTTTGGATCCGTTACTTTGAAAGACGAACGGCAGCGACCTTCTCGGCAATTGCCTCGAAAGAGCTGGTCAACTGGGTGGCGTTTCCAGCATCGAAATAATAATTCGGCGAGGTTGCGCAATTGCGCAGCAGGGCGGCGGTGTCGGCGTCAGCTACCTGGAACGCAACGGTGTAGATGGTGATGCCCTGTGCCTTGATATTTTCGCACAAGCTGGCAGTAATGGTATCTGCTTCGGTTTCCGCGGAGCTACCAGCTTCGTCGTGGTAGGCGCTGAAGTGCGGGTCAGAACCGGTGCCGGTGTTGCGCGAGCGCGTATTAACGCCGTCGGTCATAAGCACCAAATGCTTTGAAATTCCTTCAGAGCTGGCTGTGGCAGCATCGACACCCTCCGTGAACGGGACAGCGGAGCTCAGCGCTTTCCAACCCCATGCCAGGCCGATCGGGATGTAAGTGTCGCCGTCCTTCCAGAAGTTGTCTGTGGTCATGGCGGCAATTGCCGTGTCGAGCTGCGACTGCTCGTGGGTCAGGGCGGTGATCGGCGTGGGGCAGAGCCGGTCGACGATACCTGGAACCCGGACGCCGTATGAGCCGTCTCCGAGATTGTGCGGTGCCGGGCGCGATCCGACGCAACCCTGCCAGGTTTCGGTCCAGGTGTGATCGACGCAGCGCGGGTCGGTTTCGTCGTAGTAGTCCCAGACGGTGTCGGACCACGTGGTGCTCACGCCATCGCGATTGCCCGAGAAGGTTTCCTGCCGCTCGGAACCGGGAATGCGGCAGTTGCGCCAGACGACCGGCTTGTCGGCACCGACGTCTAACCAGGTTTCGCTGCGCTTGTCGACGCCCACATTGACGTACTGGGCATAGGGTACGATGGCGATCCTGACCCTGTCTTCGCCGGTGGTGTTGAGGCGCGAAAGACGGGATACAAAGGACGTCGACGCTGACTTGAGGTTGGCCAGCTTGGTGCCTTCCATTGACTTGGTGTTATCCAGTACCAGTGCCACTTCAGCGCCTGCCTCGCCACGGCGGGCTTCCGCGATGGCGCTCACCGGCATTTCCTCGATACCCAGAACGCGCGACAAGGTGGTGGGGACACTGCCCTGCGCAACGACGCGAATGCCGCCATCCTCGCGGATAACGATTTGCAGACTGTCATCGCCGCTGAGGTAGCGGTCGGTTCCGTTAGCCTTGACAGATTTGCGGATGGCGGTCTCGATGCGCGTCTCCGTGGCGTTCGACAGTGCGGCGCCTGCCAGCGTTCCGGCATCAATGGCAGCCTGCAACCGGGCCTGGGCGGTGAGCTTCTGACCATAGTCAACGGCAATGCCGGCAACTCCGAACAACGGAATGGCAAGCAGCGCCATCGATATGGCGATGTTGCCGCTACTGTTGCCCAGGAATGCTCTGATTGCCATGACATATCCTCCCATGTTTTGCCCCTGGGGCAGGAGAATGTCAGGGAGATATTAGAAAATGCGGAACAATACCGGTTAACTGGAGCTGTATGAAATCGCTGCAAATTTACGGAAAATGGCAGGCAAACTCAGCCCTCGTAGATCCAGGCGAGTCGGTCGAGCTTTTGGCGCGCCGGCAGCAGCCGCATGGCGAGGTTGCGGGCAACGGCGGCCGGGCCATTCATCTTGAACATCCGGCCCTGGTTGCGGGAGCCGATGATGATACGGCTGGTGCGGGCGTGCCGGGCGGCCTCGAACCGGGCAAGGGCCGCGAGGATGTCTCCGGTGCCGTCACCGATCTCGTGGGCCAGCGCGACGGCGTCCTCAAGGGCCATGGCGGCACCTTGCGCGAGGTGAGGCAGGGTAGCGTGGGCGGCATCGCCCACCAGCACGGTATGGCCGCTGCTCCAGCCGGCGAAGGGTTCGATGTCAGCCGCGGTCCACGACAGCCAGTTGGCGGGGGTAGACAGGAGTTCGCGCAATTGCGGGCATGGGGCGGGGAAGGCAGCCATCACCTGCTCGCGGGTGGCCAGTGCATTCCAGCCCTCGACAGGGGAGCCGCCGGCAACAGACACGACGATGTTGAACCGCTTGCCGCCCGAGACTGTGTAGCCGACGGCATGGGCGCCTGCGCCCAGCCACATGTGTACTTCGCCGGGGTCCAGTCCGTCTGGCAGCGAGGTGACCGGGCACATGGCGCGGTAGAGCACATCGCCGGTAATGCGCGGCTGCACGGCGGGGGCAATGGTGCGGCGCATGGTGGAGCGCACGCCATCTGCGCCGATGGCGAGGTCGCAGGTGATGGTTTTGCCGTTGAAGGTGACGGCCGGGTGGAGTGGATCAGACAGGTCGAGGCCCGACAGGCGCTGGCCGGTGATCACCTCGATGCGGTCATTTCCGGCGGCGGTGTCTTGCAGGGCGGCCACAAGGTCACCGCGATGGGCGACACGATACGGCGCGCCAAAGCGCGAGGCAAACGCATCGCCCAGCGGCATGCGGGTGCGGGTGCGGCCGGTTGTGGCGTCGTGCAGGTGGACGGCAGAGGGCGCGCAGGCGGTGGCATCCATGCGGTCCCAGGCGCCGAGCGAAGTGAGGGCGCGCACCGCGTTCGGCCCCAGTTGCAGGCCTGCCCCGACCGGCTCGATACGCTGGGCCTGTTCGTGAACCGTGACCTCGTGGCCGGCATTGGCGAGCGCAATGGCTGACGCCAGCCCTGCAATGCCTGCTCCTGCAACAATGATGCGCAACTGTGGTGCTCCAGCCTGACCATAAACCGACTTAGCCCTTGCAGTAGAAAAGTGGCGGGTTTAGAGCAAGGCCCGCATTCACATCCGGCCCCGGCCGGCAGCCACGGAGGCACTTTCGCATGGGTTTCATCGCAGACGCACTCAACCGGATCCAGCCATCAGCGACGATTGCGATCTCGACCAAAGCCATGGAACTAAAGGCGGAAGGCCGCGACGTGATCGGGCTGTCTGCCGGTGAACCGGACTTCGATACGCCGGACAACATCAAGGATGCCGCCATCAAGGCGATCCAGTCGGGCAAGACCAAGTACACCGCGGTGGACGGCATTCCCGAGCTGAAGAAGGCGATCTGCGCCAAGTTCCTGCGGGACAACGGACTGACCTACGAACCGGCGCAGGTATCGGTCGGCACCGGTGGCAAGCAGGTGCTGTTCAACGCACTGATGGCGTCAATCAACCCGGGCGATGAAGTGATCATCCCGGCACCGTACTGGGTGTCATATCCCGATATCGTGCTGCTGTGCGGCGGCAAGCCGGTGTTCGTGGAGACGACACTGGAGGACGGTTTCAAGTTGCGCGCCGACAAGCTGGCGGCGGCCATTACCGACAAGACCAAGTGGCTGATTTTCAACTCGCCATCGAACCCGTCGGGGGCTGCCTATACGCATGATGAACTGAAGGCGCTGACCGACGTGCTGATGGAGCACAGCCACGTGTGGGTGTTGACCGACGACATGTACGAACACCTGGTGTACGACGAGTTCACCTTCGCCACGCCTGCCCAGGTGGAACCGGCGCTGTATGAGCGCACGCTGACCATGAACGGCGTGTCCAAGGCCTACGCGATGACTGGCTGGCGCATCGGCTATGCGGCAGGCCCGGTGCAGCTGATCAAGGCAATGGGCAAGCTGCAGTCGCAGTCGACGTCCAACCCGTGCTCGATTGCCCAGTGGGCTGCGGTGGAAGCGCTGAACGGTCCGCAGGACTTCATTGCCGAGAACAACAAGAAGTTCAAGGAACGCCGCGACCTGGTGGTGTCGATGCTGAACCAGGCCAAGGGCTTGTCATGCCCGACGCCGGAAGGCGCGTTCTACGTGTACCCGTCGTGCGCGGGCTGCATCGGCAAGACGGCACCGTCGGGCAAGGTGATCGCCAACGACGAGGACTTCGTGACCGAGCTTCTGGCACAGGAGGGCGTGGCCGCCGTGCATGGCGCTGCGTTCGGGCTGGAGCCGTTCTTCCGGGTGTCCTACGCGACCTCGAACGAGGCACTGGAAGATGCCTGCGAGCGCATCCAGCGGTTCTGCGGCAGCTTGAGATAGGCAGTCTGAAAATTCCCTGACCCGGGCCTGAATGTCAGGTCCGGGCCATGCCTTGCAAGCAGTCCTGGAGGCTCACGACCCGGCGGGTCAGGAGTGCTTCTTGAAGATGTGGGTTTCGTGCCGCGCCGCGTGGATCACCGGTGCCAGTGTCAACACGACGGCGATGGCCAGAAACAGCCCGATCGAGAAAGAACTCGTCGCACCGGTAAACACGGCGGCGGCGCCTTCCCACTTGTCAATTGGACTTCCCATGTCTCGTTCCTTTCAGGTTGAAGTTGCGTGTGAGGATCATTCTGCAGGCGCAGGCGCGGGCGAAGGCCTGTTCCATTCCGGGTAGGACTGGCTCGGCACCTTGACCTTGTCGAGGCCGAGGACCTGGATGTTGTCCGGGACCCGCAACAGGTTTGCCATCTTGAGCAGCCAGGACGCCACGAAGCCGGTGATGAAGCCGAAGCTTGCACACACCACGGCCCCTACAAGCTGTCCGAAGAAGCTGACTGCGGGCGCGTCGCCGGTGTTGGGATAACCCCAGGCGAAGATGCCCGCGACCAGGACACCCCAGAAGCCGCCGACACCGTGCACTGCCCAGGCACCAACGGCATCGTCGATGCCGCGGCGTTCGAGCCAGTTGCCGGCCATCGGCACGATGACGCCGCCGATCATGCCGACGATAAAGGCCACCGGCGGGTAGAGCACGTCCAGCGCGGCGGCGGCAGCGAAGATACCCGCGAGCGCGCCGGACATCATCCAGAACGGATCGCGGGTCTTCCAGTAGGCACCGATGATGCCGCCGGCAAAGCCCATCAGCGTGTTGAAGGCAAAGGCCGACAGGGTGGTCTGCTGGCCGTAGATGTTGGTCCACTGGCCGCCATTGTTGTAGATGATGCAGCCGCCGAGGAAGCCGAAGAACCCGACAATGATGAGCATCAGGCCCACCAGTGTCAGCGGCATGTTGTGCGGCAGCAGGGGTTGCGGCGTGCCATCGGCGGCAAACTTGCCGACGCGGGGACCAAGGTTGATCAGGACGCCAAGCGCGAAGAAGCCTGCGATGGTGTGCACCACACCGGCGGCACCTACGTCATGGTAGCCCAGCTGCTTGAGCATCCAGCCTTCCGGGTGCCAGCCCCAGGAGGCTGCCCAGATCCAGACCACGGACCCGAGCAGCACGGCCAGGATGATGAAGCCGGACATCCGGATGCGCTCCAGCACCGCGCCGGAGAAGATCGATGCGGTCGTGGCCGAGAACAGCGTGAACGCCGCCCAGAAGATGCCGGTGGCATTGTCGGTCAGGTTCGGGCCCATGTTGTCGTCCCACGGAAGATAGTCCGTGGCCGCAACGGGGATGAAGCCGTTGGGCATGGCGCCATAGATCCACCAGCCGAAGAAGTACATTGTCGGCACGATGAAGGCGAAGGCGAGAATGTTCTTCACGCCCGATGCCAGCACGTTCTTCATGCGCGAGGCACCCATTTCATAGGCCAGAAAGCCGGCGTGAATTGCCACCATCAGCGCAATGCACCACCAGTAGAAGATTTCCATGTTGATCGTACCGGCCATGTCATGCGCTTTCTGCAGCGCATCGAGCTTGGCGGTAAGGGCTGTCACTTCCTCAGACATTGTCCCGGGCTCCCCATCTGTTGCCACCTGTTTTGCGGTGCCGGACAACAGGATGCGTTGCCCAACCCCCGAGGACGCTTCCAGCAAGCGTCATGCCAAATTTTTATTGATATTTTTCAGATATTTACGTGATCTTTGCAGCGGTTGGTGTGGTGCAACATTGAGCAGGCAGATTAATCTGCATGCAGAGTCCTGCTGGCGTATGGCCAGGCACGACGCTACAATCTTTGCCGAATTGTCATTGGTGCCAGCCGGGCAACCGCGCTATTGCTGGAACCTAATGCCCGGGACGGCGCTTACCCTGTTAGCCCCGGCTGTGACATCTGATGTGGCGCAGCGACGGGGCTGAATGTTTTTCCTGGAGGACACGATGAAGAACGCACTCGCCCTGACCACCCTTGCACTGGCCCTGACCGGCACGTCCCTTCCTGCCCAGGCGCAGGGAGCTGGCGTCAACATCGGCCGGCTGGAATGCGTGGTGGAAGGTGGCATCGGCCTGATCATCACCTCGAACAAGCAGATGCAGTGTCTCTACAAGTCGACCACGGGACGCGAGGAAAGCTACTTCGGCAACATTCGCAAGTTCGGGCTTGATATCGGCGTGACCGGCGAGGCGTACATGATGTGGGGCGTGTTTGCGCCCGGCGTGGTGGACAGCGGTGCGCTGGCGGGCGAGTACGTCGGGCGGTTCTGCCGAGGCGACCGCAGGCGTGGGTGCCGGGGCGAATGCGCTGGTTGGCGGCAACAACGTGACGCTGCAGCCGCTGAGCGTGCAGGTGCAGACGGGCCTCAATGCGGCAGTTGGCGTGACCTCGATGTCGCTGGAACCGGCCGAGTAAGTACGCGCCTGCAGGCGATGACCGCACTCGGGTGCCGATGTAGGTGACGCAGGCGTGATTTGAAACTCTCGCCAGCCGGGCTACGTTGGTTCCATGACAGCCGGGCACGTTCCGGCATGAATTCACCCCTTGCTGGAGTCACCCCATGCTTATCAAGTCGATTCACAGCTGGCAGATACCGGAATCGCACGCCACACCGGAACACGTGTTCTGGAACCGCCGCAAGTTCATCGCCGCCGCCGGGTTTGGCGGGCTGGCGCTTGCGTCCGGCATCCGGCCCTCACTGGCGGGCGTCGAGGATTGGGCGAAGCTTTATCCCGCGCCGGTCAACCCGATGTACAAGGACGCAGGCCGCCCGATCACGCCGGAAGACGTCAACACCACCTATAACAACTTCTACGAGTTCGGCACGTCCAAGCGCATTGCCAGCCAGGCAGAGGCGCTGAAACTGCAGCCGTGGGAAATCGCGGTCGACGGCGAGGTCGAGACGCCGTTCAAGATGGACGTGGACGAGCTGCTGAAGAAGGTGCAGCTCGAGGACCGGGTATATCGTCACCGCTGCGTGGAAGCGTGGTCGATGACGGTGCCCTGGAGCGGGTTCACGCTGAAGAGCCTGGTGGATATGGCAAAGCCGACGTCGAACGCAAAGTACGTGCGGTTCGAGACGTTCTTCGACCCCGATATTGCGCCGGAACAGAAAGCGCCGCTGTTCGGGGCGGGCTATCCGTGGCCGTACTCGGAGTCAGTGACGATGGACGAGGCGATGAACGATCTCGCGTTCATGGTGACGGGTGCCTATGGCAAGCCGGTGGCCAAGTCGATGGGCGCGCCGCTGCGGCTGCACCTGCCGTGGAAGTATGGCTTCAAGTCGATCAAGTCGATCCAAAAGGTGTCCTTTGTCAGCGAGAAGCCGACGAGCTTCTGGGAAGCGCTGGGGCCGAACGAATACGGTTTCTGGGCCAACGTGAACCCCGAGGTTGCCCACCCCCGGTGGAGCCAGGCGGAAGAACGCGTGCTGGAGACGGGCGAGAAGATCCCGACCGTGCTGTACAACGGGTACGGCGAGCAGGTGGCGTCACTGTATGCCGACAAGCAGAGCCTGGGCGCCAAGCTATTCCGTTGACGTAAACGTTGGAATTTGTCTCAGTTGAGGAAAATCGGACCGGACGCCCGGGTGGAGATGGCGTCCGGCCCGCAGGTATGTCACGTGCCTTTGTAGATGCCGGGTGCCGCGCACGCGTTGCCTCAGCGCAGCAGGCAATTTCTACAAGACGGCGGCTTCAACGTATGAGGGAGTAACAGCCGCTGACACCCATGATCGTTCCATAAAGCGGACAGTTTGGGCAATAAGGGTATTCGTCATGCGGCTCATGCAGTGACTGCATATCAGGCGACTGACCGGGATTTGGGCATCAGTTAAAATCTTGACGTTAACGTCAAAACTGCCATTGGCGCGCCTTTGACACCACGAAGTCGCGGAAAACGGCGATGCGCTTGGAATTGCGCATTTCTTCCGGGTACACGAAGTAGGTGTCGATGGCCGGTCCATCCTCATTGAGCGGCACCCTGATCAGCGACGAGGAATCGCCGACGATATAGTCGGGCAGCACGGCGATGCCGAGACCCGCCTCGACGGCGCGGCGCAGGCCGTAGATCGAGTTGATGCGGAACGACGACTCGCGTGGGGGCTCGCCAGCGCCACGTCCAACGCGCTCAAGCCAGCTCAGGTCATCGAGGAAACTCGGCACCGGGCCGAACGCCAGGATCTTGTGGCCGTCCAGGTCGCTGAGCGACTGCGGCATGCCGAAGCTCTGGATATAGTCTGCCGATGCATAGGCGTGGTTGTGCACGGTGAAGAGCTTGCGCTGGATCAGGTCCGGCTGGGTTGGCCGGCGCAGGCGGATGGCGACGTCCGCCTCGCGCATGCCGAGATCGAGTTCCTCGTCTGTGAGCAGCAGCTCGACGCGGATTTGCGGGTACAGTTCGGTGAACTCGCGCAGCCGTGGCGTCAGCCAGATGGTGCCCAGCCCAACGGTGGTTGATACGCGCAGGTCACCGGTGGGCTTGTCGCGGCTGTCGGTCAGGCGGGCACGCGCGTTGGCCAGCTTGGTGAACACGTCATGGGCGGTGCGGTACAGCATCTCACCCTGTTCGGTCAGGATGAGACCGCGGGCATGGCGGTGGAACAGGGTGACCGAAAGCTCGCTTTCCAGGGCCGAAATCTGTCGCGAGACGGCCGATTGCGACAGGCCTAGTTCATGACCGGCATGGGTGAACGACCCGGCCTCGGCCACCGCATGGAAGATGCGCAGCTTGTCCCAGTCGAAATTGTTGTTGTGGTTGGTAAAGGGCATGAAAGCTCGCCTGAAACGACCGGTTGGAAGATGTTACTCGGCGGCCTCGGACCGCACGCCGGTTTCAGCCAGCCACCTTTCTGCTTCCAGCGCCGCCATGCACCCCATGCCGGCCGCGGTGACGGCCTGGCGATAGATGTCATCAGTGACGTCGCCAGCAGCATAGACGCCTTCGATGGCGGTGGCGGTCGAATCCGGGGCGGTGACGAGATAGCCGCCGTGCTTCATCTCCAGCTTGCCCTGGAACAGTTCGGTGGACGGCTTGTGGCCGATGGCAATGAAGATGCCGTCGCAGGCGAGGTCCTCGACGTGGCCGGACTGGGTGTTCTTCAACCGCGCATGGGTGACGCCGGGCGGGTTGTCGCCGCCGACGACTTCTTCCAGCGTGGTGTTCCACATGACCTTGACCTTGGGGTTGGCCATCAGCCGGTCCTGCAGGATGCGCTCGGCGCGGAATTCGTCGCGCCGGTGCACCACAACCACTTCGGAGGCGAAGTTGGTGAGGAACAGCGCTTCCTCGACAGCGGTATTGCCGCCGCCGACGACCACGACCTTCTTGCCGCGATAGAAGAACCCGTCACAGGTGGCGCAAGCCGACACGCCAAAGCCCTTGTACTTCTCCTCGGAGGGAAGACCAAGCCAGTTCGCCTGGGCACCGGTGCAGATGATCAGGCTGTCGCAGGTGTACTGGCGGCCCGAATCGCCGGTGAGGCGGAACGGCCGATGATCGAGGTCGACGCTGGTGATGTGATCGGCAATGATCTCGGTGCCGACATGCTCGGCCTGCGCCTTCATCTGTTCCATCAGCCACGGACCCTGGATGGGGTCGGCAAAGCCGGGATAGTTTTCCACGTCGGTGGTGATGGTGAGCTGGCCGCCGGGCTGGATGCCGGAAATCATCAGCGGCTTCAGCATGGCGCGGGCGGCATAGATGGCAGCAGTATAGCCGGCAGGGCCGGACCCAAGGATCAGCACACGTGCATGTTGCGCACTCATGGTGGAAGTCTCCAGATGTTCGGACAGGCCGTAACGGCAACGTTCGCAAGGATGCCGTAGCCAATCAATAGGTATGCTGTCAAAGCATAGCTTGCAAGCTGACTGGCTGTTAAGCCACGTAAACCACGTTGTCCACCGGAGTCGTCAGCAATCAGTGGAGGCCAGCAGATGGCGAAAAGTGATATCGGACCGTTCCGCCCGTCGGATGTGCCCGAAAGCAACAGGTCAGGCTATCCGGAGCCGTGGGGCAGCGAGGCCGCCAGGCGCCACAGCCGGCGATTGGGCGATCATGCAGGGCTGACCTCGTTCGGCGTGGTGATGACGCGGGTGGAACCGGGCGGATGCTCGTCGCAGCGCCACGCACACAGCCGCCAGGAAGAGTTCGTCTACATTGTATCGGGTGAACTGACGCTGCATCACAACGGCGGCAAGCGCACCATGCGGGCGGGAGACTGCGTCGGGTTCCCGGCCGGGACCGGCAACGCCCACACGTTCATCAACGAAGGTGACGCGGATGCGGTGTTCCTGGTGGTCGGGGACAGGCCTGCCGACGATACCGTCAACTATCCGGACATCGACCTGAAGGCACAGGCCGGTGCGGATGGCAGGTACGTGTTCACGCGCAAGGACGGCTCATCTTTCTGAGCCGGTCCTGACGGGGATCACTTGTATTCGATCTTGAGGATCTCGTAGCTCTTGCCGCCACCCGGTGTCATCACCTCGACGCTGTCACCGGCAGACTTGCCGATGAGGGCGCGGGCGATGGGAGACGAGATCGACAGCTTGCCTGATTTGACGTCCGCCTCAAACTCGCCGACGATGCGGTAGACGGCTTCCTTCTCGGTGTCTTCATCGACAACGGTGACGGTGGCGCCGAACTTGACGGTGTCGCCGCCCAGCTTGGACACGTCGATCACTTCGGCGCGGGAAATCATGTCTTCCAGCTCGGCGACGCGGGCCTCGTTCCAGCCCTGTGCTTCCTTGGCGGCATGGTATTCGGCGTTTTCGGACAGGTCGCCGTGGGCGCGTGCTTCCTCGATGGCCTTGATGATGCGCGGGCGCTCAACCGACTTGAGGTGCTTCACTTCTTCGCTCATGGCCTGGTGGCCTGCGGCGGTCATCGGTACCTTTTCAACCATCGTCAGAAATCCGCGTCCAAGAGTTCGGTTTGTATCAGAATGCCGGATGGCTGAGCCGTAAAGCCAGCCAGACCGTGCCTCGGATATGTGTGGAAATGTTCTTTGCTTCGTCAACTATGCGCAAAACAAAACCATCCCGCAAGAGAAGTTTCCGGGGGCACAGGGATGTAACTGCCGTCGGTGCCGGACGGTTGCAGTGGCCGGATGCGGCCATTCCGCGATGTGGAAGGAGTCGACATGCAAAGTGCTGCATGCAAGGCTGACCGGACCTGAAGGTGACTGGTGACAAATTTCAGAGTGCGCCATGGGGTTTCGCAGATCAAAGGATCGTATCGGCGCGGCCAGCGACTGGGCGAGCTTCGTGGATGCGAACAGGGTGGTCATCGAGGCTGCCGGATTGCCGTCTCACCTGATCGGGTCGATCGCGGCATGGGATGACTTCCTCAGGCACGGCCGGGTTGACCGGGGCCGTCTTGCCGCTGGCTATCGCGCGGATCAACTGGGCGATGCCGCAGTATGCCGCGCTGCTACAGGTCGTGGACAGCTATTATGCGCATGGCTATGAGTACTTCTCTCCGGCGGTATTGCGTGCCGCAGACCTGCAACGCCTGGACATGCGTTACCGCAACACATGATGCCGGGCGGAGAAACGAACCGGCGGCCACCAGCCGACAAACAGGTCTTGCCCACAGTGCCAGTCGCAGGCGATGTTGTGGTGGACTAGAACTCCTGCACAGGCAACACGCTTCATGACGGGCCTCAATCCGGCAAAAGACATCCCCGGCGGACATACCGGGGCGGCTGACCTGTTCACTCCCAAGCTGGTGACGGTGCTGCGCGAGGGCTACGGCCTCAGCGGGCTGCGCGCGGATGCGATTGCCGGACTGACGGTTGCGATCGTGGCGCTGCCATTGTCGATGGCCATCGCAATCGCCTCCGGCATCGGGCCGGAGCGCGGTCTCTACACGGCCATCGTCGGCGGGTTCCTGGTGTCACTGCTGGGCGGCAGCCGGTTCCAGATTGGCGGGCCGGCGGGTGCGTTCATCGTGCTGGTGGCGGCCACGGTCGCGCAGCATGGCGTCGACGGGCTTGTGCTGGCGACGATGATGTCCGGCGTGCTGCTGATGCTGGCAGGCTGGCTGCGGCTTGGCACCTACATCAAGTTCATTCCCTATCCGGTGACGGTGGGGTTCACCGCCGGGATCGGGGTGATCATCTTCGCCAGCCAGTTGCGGCACCTGCTGGGGCTGACGCTGGACGGCGCCGAGCCGGGACCCATTGTCGAGAAGGTGGAGGCGCTCGCTGCCGCCGCCAGCACGGTCAACACAAGTGCGGTGGTGTTGGCTGTCATGACAGTCGCTGTGATCCTGGGTCTGAAACGTTGGCGGCCGGGCTGGCCTGGGCTGCTGATGGCGGTGGCGCTGGCTACGCTGGTGGCTTGGGGGGCAGGCCTCCAGGTGGACACCATAGGGTCGTTGTTCGGCGGCATACCGAGAACGCTGCCGCTTCCGGGCCTGCCGGACGTGTCGATGGACAAGGTGATTGCGGTGGCGCCCGACGCACTGTCGTTCGCGTTGCTCGGGGCCATCGAGTCGCTGTTGTCGGCGGTGGTGGCGGACGGCATGACGGGACGTCGGCACCGGTCCAACTGCGAGCTGGTGGCGCAAGGCGTTGCCAACATCGGGTCCGGGCTGTTTGGCGGGATGTGCGTGACCGGCACCATTGCGCGCACGGCGACCAATGTCCGTGCCGGTGCGCGAGGCCCGGTTGCCGGCATGCTGCACGCGGTGTTCCTGGCGCTGTTCATGCTGGTTGCAGCGCCACTGGCGAGCTTCATTCCGCTGGCCGCACTGGGCGGGGTGCTGGCGGTGGTGTCCTGGAACATGGTCGAGAAGCACGCCATCGTTGCGCTTGCTGAAGTCATCGCGCGGGCGATGCGGCGGTGCTGCTGGTGACGCTGCTGCTGACGGTGTTCCGCGACCTGACCGAAGGCATCGTGGTGGGGTTTGCGCTTGGCGCGATACTGTTCATCGACCGGATGGGGCGCGCCATCGCGCTGAAGACGCACGTGCCGTTTGCCGCCGATGACGTGGCCGACGAGGTTGGGGCGAAGGCCGGCGAACAGGCGCGCGGCAAGGACCCCGATACCGTGATCTACGAACTGTCGGGGGCGTTCTTCTTCGGCGCGGCATCGACGGTGGGATCGGTGCTGGACCGCATTGCCGACCAGCGCAGCACCTTCATCCTCGACTGCAGCAACGTGGCGTTCTTCGATTCCACCGCTGCACAGGTGATCGAGGCGTCAGCGCAGAAGGCGCGCCGGTCGGGCGTGCGCTTCATGCTGGTGGGCATTGCGCCGGACACCCGCGTGCTGCTGGAAACCCACGGCGTGAAGCCGCCGCTGGTGGACTATGCGGCGACCATCGACGAGGCGCGGGCGATGCTGCGGCAGGACGCTCAGAAGTAGTCCTGCAGCGGGCGTACGGTCAGCTCACCATGGGTGTAGGCCGCGATGCCCTGCGCGGCAGACACCGCCCCCGACAGCGTGGTGTAGAACGGGATCTTGCCCATCAGGGCTGCCCGGCGGATCGACTTTGAATCGGTCAGTGCGGCCTGGCCCTCGGACGTGTTGAACACCAGCTGCACTTCGCCGTTGGTCATGGCATCGACAATGTGCGGGCGGCCTTCCAGCACCTTGTTGACCCGCTTGGCCGGCACGCCCTTCGAGACGAGATAGCGCTGCGTGCCGCCGGTCGCGATGATCTTGAAGCCGAGTTCGGCAAGCTGGCGCGCGGCGGGCAGGATGCGGGCCTTGTCGTGGTCGCGCACGGAGATGAACGCCGTGCCCTCTGTTGGCACCTTGGTGCCGCCACCCAGCTGTGACTTGGCGAACGCCATGGCGAAATCGGTGTCCAGACCCATGACCTCGCCGGTCGAGCGCATTTCCGGCCCGAGCACCGTATCCACGCCGGGGAAGCGGGCGAACGGGAACACGGCTTCCTTGACGCCGATGTGCTTCAGCTTCGGCTTCTTCAGCTTGAAGCTTTTCAGCTTTTCGCCGGCCATGATGCGCGCGGCGATCTTGGCGATGGGCTGGCCGATCACCTTTGCCACGAACGGCACGGTGCGCGAGGCGCGCGGGTTGACCTCCAGCACGAAAATCTCGCCGTCCTTGATGGCGAACTGCACGTTCATCAGGCCGACCACGTTCAGCGCGCGGGCAAGCTTGTCGGTCTGGGCTTCCAGCTGGTCGAGCATGGCCTTTTTCAGCGAGTGGGGCGGCAGCGAGCAGGCCGAGTCGCCCGAATGAATGCCGGCTTCCTCGATGTGCTCCATGATGCCGGCGACGAACACGTCGGTGCCGTCGCACAGGGCATCGACGTCCACCTCGATGGCGTCGGACAGGTAGCTGTCGATCAGCACCGGCGACTTGCCGGACACAACGACGGCCTCGTTGATGTAGCGTTCCAGCCCGTCGCGGTCGCGCACGATTTCCATCGCGCGGCCACCCAGCACGTAGGACGGGCGGATGACGACGGGGTAGCCGATCTTCTCGGCAATCCTGATGGCTTCGGCACCAGACTTGGCGATGCCGTTGTCGGGCTGTGCGACCTTGACCTTCTTCAGCAGCTTCGAGAAGCGGTCGCGGTCTTCAGCCAGGTCGATGGCATCGGGTGAGGTGCCGAGGATCGGGATGCCGGCTTTCTCAAGCGCCTCGGCGAGCTTCAGCGGGGTCTGGCCGCCGAACTGCACGATGACGCCCTTGAGGGTGCCATTGGTCTGCTCGGTATGCAGGATCTCGAGCACGTCCTCGGCGGTCAGCGGTTCGAAGTAGAGCCGGTCCGAGGTGTCGTAGTCCGTCGACACGGTTTCGGGATTGCAGTTGACCATGATCGATTCATAGCCTGCATCGCCGAGCGCAAAGGCGGCGTGGCAGCAGCAATAGTCGAACTCGATGCCCTGGCCGATGCGGTTTGGGCCGCCGCCGAGGATGACCACTTTCTCGCGATCCGACGGCAGCGCTTCGTTGCCGTCATCGCCGGCGATGCCGGTTTCGTAGGTCGAGTACATGTAGGCGGTGGGCGAGGCAAACTCGGCCGCGCAGGTATCGATGCGCTTGAACACCGGCCTGATGCCCAGCTTGTGGCGGCGGTCGCGCACCTTGTCCTCGCCGAGGCCGGACAGTTCGCCCAGCCGCGCATCGGAAAAGCCCATCGACTTCAGCATGCGCATGTTGACGGCGTCTTTCGGCAGGCCGTGTTCGCGCACCCGGGCCTCGGCTGCGATGATGCCCTCGATCTGCTCGATGAACCACGGATCGTACTTGGCGCTTTCGTGCACCTGCTCGTTGGTGGCGCCAAGGCGCATGCACTGGGCGACCATCTGCAACCGGTCGGGCGTTGGCCGGGACATGGCGCGGCGGAAGACGTTCTTGTCCTCATCCTTGCCGTAGCCTTCCAGCTCGATCTCGTTGAGGCCGGTCAAGCCGGTTTCCAGCCCGCGCAAGGCCTTCTGCAGCGATTCCTGGAAGGTGCGTCCGATGGCCATGACCTCGCCGACCGACTTCATGGCGGTGGTGAGGTTGTTCTGGGCGCCGGGGAATTTCTCGAAGGCAAAGCGCGGAATCTTGGTAACGACGTAGTCGATGGATGGCTCGAACGAGGCAGGCGTCGCGCCGCCGGTGATGTCGTTGTCCAGCTCGTCGAGCGTATAGCCGACGGCAAGCCGGGCTGCCACCTTGGCGATCGGGAAGCCGGTTGCCTTGGAGGCCAGCGCGGACGAGCGCGACACGCGCGGGTTCATTTCGATGACGATGAGGCGGCCATCATCCGGGTTGACGGCGAACTGCACGTTGGAGCCGCCGGTCTCGACGCCGATCTCGCGCAGCACCGCGATGGAGGCGTTGCGCATGACCTGGTATTCCTTGTCGGTCAGCGTCAGGGCAGGGGCGACGGTGATCGAGTCACCGGTATGGACGCCCATCGGGTCAAGGTTCTCGATGGAGCAGATGATGATGCAGTTGTCGTCCTTGTCGCGGACGACTTCCATCTCGTATTCCTTCCAGCCGAGGATGCTTTCCTCGACGAGGACTTCGGATGTCGGCGAGGCTTCGACGCCGGACATGACGATGTCGTACAGCTCTTCCAGGGTGTAGGCGATGCCGCCGCCGGTGCCGCCGAGCGTGAACGACGGGCGGATGATGGCGGGCAGGCCGGTGAGCTTGAAGGCTTCCAGCGCCTGCAACTGTGCGGTGAGGCGATGCTCCTCGCGGCGCAGCAATTCACCCTGTGCCCAGTCGGACTTGAACTGGTCTGCCTCGGCAGATCCGGCTTCGGCTGCTTTCGCAAGGCCCTGTTCGTATTCGCGCTCGAAGCGCTGTTTCAGGTCGGAGGTGTTGACGAAGGCGGACTTGGGGACCTCGAGGCCGATCTTCTTCATGGCGGTGCGGAACAGGTCGCGGTCCTCGGCCTTGTCGATGGCTTCGGCGCGGGCGCCGATCATCTCGACGTCCCACTTCTTCAAGACGCCTCGCTTGTTCAGCGTCAGGGCCGTGTTGAGGGCGGTCTGTCCCCCCATGGTGGGCAGCAGCACCAGCTTGTCATTGGGGCGCTCGGTGCGCTCCTTCTCGATGATCTTCTCGACCACTTCGGGCGTGATCGGCTCGATGTAGGTGGCGTGGGCGAGGTCCGGATCGGTCATGATGGTGGCCGGGTTCGAGTTCACCAGCACGATGCGGTAGCCCTCGGCCTTCAGGGCCTTGCAGGCCTGCGTGCCGGAGTAGTCGAACTCACAGGCCTGGCCGATGACGATCGGCCCCGCGCCAATGATAAGGATCGTGGAGATATCAGTACGTTTGGGCATGCCGTTTTTCTTTTTTGCGGATGCGGCCCATGCCTGCGGGTGGGCGGGCGCAAATTCTGGTTGGGGTACACCATGAAAAGCTGGCTTGCAAAGGCCAAGCTGTCGCGTTGCGGCATTAGATGTGGACGAAATGGCACAGCGGGCGGCCGAGCGGGCCGGCAAGGCCGGTCCGGGGCGGCGTCAGCGGCAGGGAATCAGGGCTTCGAAGCCGGCAGTGCCGAGGGTGCGCACGGTGTAGAGGGCGCCATTGACGGCCTCGAACTGGCGGCGATGGCGCTTTATCAGGGTCAGGGTATCGAGCGAGACGGTGAACGGGCCGGTGACGGTGATGCGGGCGCTGCCGCCTTCCTGGGCGGTGTAGATCGAAACGGTAAGGTCGTCACCATCGTCACAGGCATCGGCGAAGATTGCGTCGAGCACTTCAGCCAGCGCATCGAGCACTTTCGAGGTGCCGGCGGTGACGTACGGGCCCGATTCGGGGAAGTCGCAGCGCGCGGTGACCCACTCGTCCCAGTCAATGGCCCGGAGGGTGTCAAGCACGAAGCCGGACAGGTCGCCCGGGTCTGCCGGGGCGTCGTTCATCTGGGCCCTGGTGGTGGCTCCGGACTGGATCTTGCCGGCGCACGGCGAGGACACGGCGGGCATTGGCGCGGCTGGTTGCGCGAAGCTGGTTGCGACATACGCTTCGCGGGCATCCCGCATCAGCGAGCCGATGACGGCGGAAGAGCGTTCTTCCGGGGTGTCCTGGGTCCTGGCCTGTGACTTGAGCTTGCCGGTCAGCGGGTTGAGGCCAGCCGCCAGCCTGCTGCGCAGCAGGCGCGACAGCAAGGTCGTGTCGGGGGAATTTGCACGCATCTGTAAACCGGTTCTTGTCGCCGTTGGGTCTGCAACTTCAAAGTGCAATCCGAATGGTTAACAAACCGGAAATTTTCCCGTTGGGGAAGGTAATTTTGGCACACTCGTCAAGGGGGCAGCTGCGCCTGCCTGCCACCTTCAAGGTCATCGATCAGGCCTTTCATCTCGTCGATTTCGCGGACCTGGGCCTCGATGATCTCATCAGCCAGCCGGCGGACGCGGGGGTCTGAAATATTGGCGCGGCGGCTGGTCAGCACGGCGATGGAGTGGTGCGGGATCATCGCCTTCATGTATGACACATCTTCCACAGTTGCCTGTGAGCGCAGCAGGTACAGGCTGCCAGTAAAGACGATCGCACTGGCGGCAATGATTGCGAGGTTCTTCCGGGTGTCGGCGTACATGCCGTACATGAACGCCAGCATGATCACGGCCATGACGGCACCCATGTAGAGCGCCATGTAAACACGCGTTTCTGAAAACAGCACGTGATCAAGGGCGTACGTGTTCAGGTACATCAGGCCGAACATCACCACCGTGGAGGTGGTGATCATGGCGAGGAAGCGCAGGTAGCTCATTTGCATCGGACCTCCGGGTCAAGGGTCCAACGCGGCAGGTGGTACAATTGTTCCGGGCAGCACGCAGGTTAGTTGCCACCGGGCGCGCGGTCAGCCGGCCGGCTTGAAGCACTTTATCTGGCGGAAGCCGATGCAGTTGCTGCCGGTGCACAGGTTGCCCGAATCGGCAAAGCGCAGCTGCTCGCCTTCGGTGCCGGTGCGGCGGGCAAAGCTCAAGGCCTGCTCGTAGCCGTTGGTGCGGCACCAGGCGGTGGCTGCGGGCTTGCCGCACTCCTGGTTGCCTTCAAGGCAGAAGGCGACCGGCTGGCCGAGATAGCCCGGTGAGAAGAAATTGCGGGCCTGTGCCTGGGCCTGCGTGGCAGCCAGGAAGGCCGACATCGCCAATGCGAGGCCGGCACAGGCAAGGCGCATGCGCTTGATGGTCGAGTTTGACATTTTCCGCCTCCTTGTTGGCGTGAAGACCGGGGCCGGACCCGCAACTTTTTGACGAAGGTGTGTGACATTTCTGCCACGGTCCGGTGGAATTATGAGCCCAGTGGCCACCTCAAATGACGTTGCGGCCAGCTGCGCCCTTGACGTTGGGCCTGTTGTATAGTGAATGGTGGCTCAAGCGGCGTGCATTTGGTCACGTAGCGGTACTGGCTGGCGTGAACAGACAATACTGGCCGGGGCGACTGGCATCGCGGCAGACCGGGCTTGCTTTCCGGGCCTTGCCGCTTACGATCCTAAAATGCAGTTAGGAGAGAGCAAGACAATGAACGTGAAGCGACTTTTCCCGGTTCTGGCTGCAGCCGCACTGATGGCCGGCCTTTCCGCACCCGCCCATTCCGAGGCCCAGGGCGGTTCCGTCTGGAACAACGTCAAATACAACTTCGGCTCCAACTCCTGGAAGATGGACAAGAAGTACCTGCCGTCTGAAATCAGCTACAAGAGTGATGAAGCGCCCGGCACCGTCATCATCGATACGCGCAGCCGCTACCTTTACGTGGTCAAGCCGGAAGGCAAGGCAATGCGCTTTGGCATTGGCGTGGGCCGTCAGGGCTTCCGTTGGCGGGGCGAGGAAAAGATTACCCGCAAGGCCGAGTGGCCCGCATGGCATCCGCCAGCAGAAATGCGTGAGCGCGAGCCACACCTGCCGGTCAGGATGGAAGGCGGTCCGGACAATCCGCTTGGTGCGCGCGCCATGTATCTCGGCAGTTCGCTTTACCGCATTCACGGTACCCACCAGCCCTGGACCATCGGCGAAGCGGTGTCGTCCGGCTGCATCCGGCTGCGCAACGAGGACGTCATCTCGCTGTACGACATGGTGCAGGTTGGCGCCAAGGTCATCGTCCAGTAGGATTGCCCGTCATCGCGAACTAAAAAAAGGGCCCCGGCGTAAAGCGCGGGGCCCTTCCAGTTTCGACAGTCTATCCCGGTTTGCAGGGGTTCCTAGAGGGGTAGATAGGAATGGGATAACCTGTCGTTCTACAATCCCATATGGGTAGAACTGGTTCAGATTCCAAGTCAGGAACCGGGCACGCGCCAAGCAGACATGGCGAGAGGGGCGTTAGGGTCATGCCAGTTGAGGCGGCCCGGCTCCTGACACCGACCAGAGGCTGCTCTGGAAGGTGGATTCGTAAAACTTTTCAACATCTTGCGTGTGTGTCAGATCTCCGTGCAGACCGTGTAGTCACAGGGGTTCATGGTCATCAGCCCCTTGACCGGCCAGAGCTGGTCGGACTTGTGGATGACGGTCACATTGTTGTGTTCATTGTGTTCTGTGGCGTTGGCGGCGGTGCGGATGCCGATCACCGCGACGACCAGAATGGCAATGAACATGAGGCCCGCGATCAGTTGCAGCGTCTGTGTCATGACTGGTCCTCCTGGTTGCCGGCTCGCCGGTGGTTCGTTCGATGGAGACCAACCTATAGGGCCGATACACAACCTTGGCTGAACGGCGCGTTCATCTGCCGTTCAGGAACCTGACACACCCGGAAATGGCAGTTTTCTGCGGAATTTTTGCCTGGTGAATGTTTGGATAAGGACGATACGGGCACCAGTGGCTGCCCGACTTTGTCAGCGGCTGATGTCTGCCGGGGCGATGGACACCGCCTTTATGATGGCATGAACCGGGGTTCCAGCCTCCAAGTGCAATGCAGCCACCGAGCGCCGGGTGATGCGCGACAGCAGGCGTCCGGCGTCGGTTTCGAGGGCGATGATGGCGCCGGGGCCCTCGCCAATCCGGATTTCGCGGACTGTGCCCGCAATGATGTTGAGGGCTGAAAGTCCCTCCGGCCGGGACCGGGCCAGGATGACGTCATGGGCGGCAATGCGGATGCGTACCGGCATTCCCGGGGCTTGCGGCAGGCGCGGCAGCAGCAACCGTGCGCGTCCTGCAACGACTTCCGTCAGGCCGTCGTCGTGGTGGGCCGCGATACGTGCTTCGAGCAGGGCGCCTGCCTCGCGGGCACCGGTTGGCGTGACCGAAGGATCGCCCAGCACTTCGGCAGCCGGGCCCTGGCGCAGCACCTTGCCGTCCTGAAGGGCAACGACGGTGGTGGCAAGGCGCGCAACTTCTGCCGCTGAATGGCTGACGTAGAGAATGGGAACCGGCACCTCGTCGCGCAGCCGCTCGAAGTAGGGCAGGATCTCGGCCTTGCGGATCTCGTCGAGCGAGGCGAGGGGTTCATCGGCCAGGATGAGCTGTGGCGAGCACAGCAGCGCCCGGCCGATGGCGACGCGCTGCTTCTCACCTCCTGACAGTTTGGCCGGGTAACGGGCGAGCAGGTGGCCGATGCCGAGCATCTCGATGATGCGGGCATTGCCGGTGGATGAGGTGCCGCGCGGGGCAAACCAGCGGCCATAGTCGAGGTTCTGGGCGACGGTCAGGTGCGGGAACAGGCGGCCTTCCTGGAAGATGTAGCCGATGCGCCGTTGGTGCGGCGGCAGGCACAGCTTGCTGGCAGTATCCAGCAGCACGCGGTTGTTGGCCGTGATGCGGCCCCGGTCGGGATTGAGCAGGCCGGCGACGGCGTTGACAATGGTGGTCTTGCCGGAGCCGGAGCGGCCGAACAGCACGGTGATGCCGGCCGGTGCCTCGAAGCCGATGTCCAGGCTGAAGCCGCCGAAGGTGTGGTTGAGACGGACCTCCAGCATCATGCACCTGCCACGCGCGCAGCAATACGCCGAGCTGCGATTTCGGATACCAGCAGCGCAGCCATGGCGACCGCCACGGAGATGATGACAAGGCGCATGGCGGATGCGTCACCACCCGGCACCTGCAGGAAGGCGTAGATGGCGGACGGGACCGTCTGGGTCTGGCCGGGGATGTTGGAGACGAAGGTGATGGTGGCACCAAATTCGCCCATGGCCTTGGCAAAGGCGAGGATGGCGCCTGCAAGAATGCCGGGCAGGATGAGAGGAAGGGTGACCGTGGCAAACACCCACACGGGCCTGGCGCCCAGCGTGGAGCTGGCTTGCTCAAGGCGCGGGTCCACCGCCTCGATGGACAGCCGGATCGAGCGCACCATAAGCGGAAATGCCATGATGGCAGCCGCCAGCACCGCGCCGGTCCAGCGGAAGGCAAACACCAGTCCGAACCATTCGTCGAGGTACTGGCCGATGAAGCCCTTGCGGCCCATGGTCAACAGCAGCAGGTAGCCCGTCACCACGGGTGGCAGGATGAGCGGCAGGTGGACCAGCCCGTTGAGCAGTTGCTTGCCGGGGAACTGCTTGCGGGCGAGCACGTAGGCAACGTAAACGCCAACCGGCAGGCTGGCGATTGTCGCGACGGCCGCTACCTGTAGCGACAACGCCACGGCCTGCCATTCCTGTGGGGACAACCAGTCGGTCACGTTGTCAGTTCAACACCTTGAATCCGTGCCGGGCAAACGTTGCCTCGGCCTCGTCATTGCCCAGCGCCTCGAAGAACGATGTGTCAGCGGCATCGGCGGCACCCTTCAGCAGCAGGGCTGGATAGACGATGTCCGGGTGGCTGCCGGGTGGAAAGGTGCCGATGACCGTCACGTTGTCCGTCGCGGCTGCGTCGGTAGCGTAGACGATGCCATACGGCGCTTCGCCGGTCGAGACCAGTGCCAGTGCTGCGCGCACATTGTCGGCCTGGGCCACAGATGGAGCCAGCTTGTCCCACAGGCCGAGCGAGGTGAGCGCGGCCTTGCCGTAGATGCCGGCAGGTACCGCATCGACCAACGCCATGGCCAGCTTGCCGTCGCCGAGCAGGCCGGCGAGGTCGAGGCCCGGTCCAATCCCGACCGGTGTGGCGTCCTTGCCGTGCGCGATGAGGACAAGCGTGTTGCCGAGGATGTCGCGGCGGCCAGCCCCGGTGCCGAGGCCGGCCTTCTCAACCTCTCCGGCCCACTCGGTGTTGGCGGAAATGAAGATGTCGGCGGGGGCGCCGGCGATGATCTGCCTGGCGAGTGCGCCGGAGCCGGCATAGGAGATCGTCACCGTGTGGCCGGTCTGTTGCTGCCAGCCCGATGCAAATTCATCGAGTGCTGTCTTTAGGGAAGCGGCGGCGAACACGGTGACTTCCTCTGCCTGCGCGGCCTGTGGGGAGTTGGATGCCGCCAAGCCGAATATCAGTGCTGCGATGGCCGTACGGATGCGGCGGCATGGGGTGTGGTTGAACAGCATCAGGAAGCGCTACCAGATCCAAGGCGATATGTCTGGGCGGAAATATTGCCGGGCGCAACCGGGAACGCAACCGTTATTTCTCGTCGGACATATCCCTGAGCAGGGATTGCAGGGTTCCGATGTGGGCGGCGCCCGCATTGGCTGCGATGTCTTCCAGCCTTCGATAGTGGCCAAGTACGGTCTCGCCCATGCCGGTGAGGTGGGCGCCGCCACCCCTGGTTCCGCCGCGAGAGCTGTCCACCAATGGTTCGCGGAAGGCCTGGTTCATTTCCTCGACCAGCAACCAGGCCCGCTTGTAGCTCATCGACATGGCCCGGCCGGCAGCAGCAATGGAGCCGGTGGTGCGGATCAGTTCGAGCAGGTCGGCCTTGCCCGGGCCCAGCATGGCGGTGTCGCCGAACTGTATGCGCAGGCGCAGACGGGGTGCTTCATGGCCGGGGCTGTCAGTGCTCATGGGTGATGATATGACAGGATGGCATTGGCGTTGGCAAGCTGGTGGGGCAGCGTTGAGATTGACACGCGAGGCTGATAGAATTTATTCAGGAATTTGCAGAACTCGGGGAATCTCAATGATGCGCGCTACAGTTGGAGCCCTCTTCGCGGCAGCCATGGTGCTGGCAACTGCCAGTATGCCGGACGCGCTGGCTCAAGGCAGGGCAGGCGATGAGGTACA
Organism: uncultured Alphaproteobacteria bacterium; assembly: GCA_963700735.1. Classification (GTDB taxonomy): domain Bacteria; phylum Pseudomonadota; class Alphaproteobacteria; order Rhizobiales; family Aestuariivirgaceae; genus Anderseniella. Next base: position 28,358 of record CAVOYR010000002.1, on the reverse strand, counting down.
GGTGCCGTCCGCCGGCAACTGGTCTCGCGCCAAGTCCGTCGATGAAGCGCGCGGTACGGCTGGGCAGCCTGCCAAGGGCGCAAAGAAATCGGCGTCGACAGGGTCACAGGGCGATGTGCCGATACCGCGTCCGAAGCCCGGCAGCAAGGCAGCAAAGGCCGATGCGAAGGCTGCCGAAGAAAAGGCTGCCAAGGCCGAGAAGGCTGCGAAGACCAAGAACGCTGCGAAAGCTGACGACGAACCTGCCGGCGAGCCTGCGGACAAGAAGAAGACCGCCGCAGTTCCGGCACCGCGTGCCAAGCCGGAAGAGAAGAAACCGGTGGAGGCAGGCTTGCCGACGGCAGGTGCCGACAGCAATGCGCCCTATCGCGGCAACCTCGACAAGGAAGAGATCAAGTCGGTCCTGTCCGGCAGGACGGTGCTGGCACGGGTTGACGGCAAGGACGCCCGCATCACCCTGGCCGATGACGGCAGGCTGAGCTGGAACGCCTCGGGCGGCAGCGGCAACGGGTTCTGGTGGACCGAGAAGGGCCGCATGTGTGACCGGTTCGACCCGTCCGGCGATTTTCCCGGACGCGGTGCCGGCTGCCGCAGCTTCGAGCAGCGCGGTGGCGAATACTACGCTGGCGGCAAGCCGATCAATTTCGCCAACTAGTGTGAGCGGCAGCTATTGCCGGCACACCAGCCCAAGCGCGGTGGTGACCATGCGCGAGGCGGTGAGTGCGCCGATGCCATCCACGTCCTGAGCCGGCATGAACTCGGCGAGGTCAAACCCTGCGATACGGGCCTTGGCGGCGATGCCGGACATCAACTCGATCGCCTGCCAGTAGCCAAGGCCGCCGGGTGCGCGGCCAATGACACCGGGCATGATGGCCGGGTCGAGACCATCACAGTCGAAGCAGATGATGACGTTGCTGCCGGCGGGAACCGCGTCGAGTGCCGGCTGGATGCCGTCGCGGGCGACGTCGCGGCCGGTGAAGAATTTCGCACCCCATGCCCTGGCGTCGGCGAGGTCCTGCGGGCGGGCAGAGCCTATGGTGCGCGCGCCCACCTGGATGATCGACTTGATGTGCGGCATTTCCGATGCGCGCCGCATGGTGGACGACAGACCCAGGTTCTGGCCCATGACCTCGTCGCGCCAGTCGATGTGGGCATCAATCTGGACGATGACAAACTCGCCACGGCCTTCGAATGCCTGCAGCATGGGGATGGGGATGGAGTCATCGCCGCCGATGAGCAAGGGCACGGCACCCCTGTCGAGAACGGTTGCGACGGTTGAGCGGATCAGGCCGCGGTTTGCGGCGCTGTCGTCGCTGTGTGGCAAGTCGCCGAGATCGCAGGCATCGGATGGGCCGCCGGGCAGCAGGGGGCCGCCGAAGTCGAAATCGACGTGGGCGAGGTTGGCGGCATAGGGCGCGGCGGCGGCGCGGATGGCGGCGGGGCCGTCAGCGCAATAGGGACCGACACTGGCATAGGGCGTGGCTGACGGCACGCCGATGATGACTGCCTTGGCGGTGACATTTTCGGCAGCATCACACGCCGGGATGCCGTGGAAGGTGGTGACCTCGCCAGCGCCGAACATGGTTGCAATGGCGGGGTTCTTGCTCATGCGTGTCAGCCCTTTGCCTTGGCCATGTAATCAGCGAAGCGGGCGAACAGGTAGTGTGAGTCCTGTGGGCCGGGCGAGGCTTCCGGGTGGTGCTGCACCGAGAACACCGGCTTGCCCTTCAGCTGGATGCCGCAGTTGGAGCCGTCGAACAGCGACACGTGGGTCTGCTCGACGTTGGCAGGCAGGCTGTCCGGGTCAACGGCGAAGCCATGGTTCATCGACGTGATCTCGACCTTGCCGGTGGTGTGGTCCTTGACCGGGTGGTTGGCACCGTGATGGCCCTGGTGCATCTTGACGGTCTTGCCGCCAAGCGCCAGCGCCAGCATCTGGTGGCCGAGGCAGATGCCAAACACCGGCTTGCCGCTGTCGACCAGCTTGCGGATTTCCGGCACGGCATATTCACCGGTTGCAGCAGGGTCGCCGGGGCCATTGGACAGGAACACGCCATCAGGCTTCATGGCCAGGATGTCGTCGGCGCGGGTATCGGCGGGAACCACCGTTACCTTGCAGCCCTGCTCGGCGAGGCAGCGCAGGATATTGCGCTTGGCACCGTAGTCGATGGCGACCACGTGAAAGCGCGGGTTGTCCTGGGTGGTGTACCCTTCCGGCCACTGCCAGATCTTCTCGTCCCAGTCATAGCGCTGGGTGCTGGAGACGTCCTTCGCCAGGTCCATGCCTTCAAGCCCCGGCCAGGCGGCGGCCCCGGCCTTCAGGGCGGCAGTGTTGAAGCTGGCCTGCGGGTTGTGGGCAATGACGGCGTTGGCCATGCCCTTTTCGCGGATCAGCGCGGTGAGCGCGCGGGTGTCGACGCCGGCGATGCCGATGATGCCGCGGGCTTTCAGCCAGCCGTCAAGGTGTTTGGCCGAGCGATAGTTGGAGGGGTTGGTGATGTCGGCCTTCAGCACGCAGCCGCGCACGCCCGAGGCGGACGCGAGGTTGGTTGTCTCTATGTCATCATCGTTGGTGCCGACATTGCCAATGTGCGGGAAGGTGAAGGTGATGATCTGGCCGGCGTAGGACGGGTCGGTGAGGATTTCCTGGTAGCCGGTGATCGCGGTGTTGAAACACACCTCGCCAACGGCTGTGCCGGTGGCTCCCAGCCCCATGCCCTCGATGACGGTACCGTCTGCCAGCACGAGGCGAGCGGTCGTGGGGCGCACGTCCCAGCCGGGCGCAGGCGTACTGGAACGGCCCTGACCTGAAGCGGCCGGGCGGGTTTTGGCTTTCGCGGGCGACATGGGCGCACATACCTGTATCTGGAGGAATTTCGCGGAACCTAGTGATGCGCACCTGCAAGGTCAAGCGGCCTGGGCCAGGTTTTGCCCAGTGCAGTGCCGCCGGATGGGACCGGCGCTTGCACGGACCCGGCCACCCCACTATGTAGCGGTGCAGTGTTGCGCCCCATTGGCGGCATGAAAGGGCTTTTGAGCCATGACAGACTCTCTTCGCGACCAGGTGAATACGCAGTTGAAGGACGCCATGCGCAGTGGCGACAAGGCGCGGCTGTCCACGCTGCGGCTGATTTCGGCTGCCTTCAAGGATCGCGAGATCCAGAATCGCGGTACCGGCAAGGATGAAAGCCTGACCGAGGCAGGGATGCAGGAAATTCTTGTGCGCATGATCAAGCAGCGGCGTGAGTCTGCTGAAAGCTTCGACAAGGGCGGGCGCCCTGAACTTGCCGCCGCAGAGCGCGCTGAAGTGACCGTTATCGAGGAGTTCCTGCCGGAACAGCTTGGAATTGCGGAGACCGAGGCTGCCGTTGCTGCTGTGGTCGTGGAGCTTGATGCATCAGGGCTGAAGGACATGGGGCGGGTGATGGCCGTTCTCAAGGAACGCCATGCGGGCCAGATGGATATGGCACGCGCCGGAGCGATGGTGAAGGCGCGGCTTGGTTGACAGGCACGACCGCAGAATCGTCCAGGTTTTACTGGGGGGAGTAAGAAGACTTGAACCTTCCCGCGGCCATGCCCGTCGCAGGTGTGCGAAGTCATTGATTTCGCGCACCCACCGGTAGCATCAACCGGCTGGTAGTGGTTGTAAATGACCAACTGTCAAATTTCGGATAGCGCTTGCGAATTTGTGAGCCGGCGCTTCGTGCATCAGGCCCTTCCGGGGCTCGCAGCAGCAATTTGTGGTCTTGGTGACCGCTATTCAGACGCTACATCGGAGATGGTGGGAATCTGCTCCACCAGATGGCGCGGTGCCGTCATGCCCTCAGCGCGCAGAAAGGCAACGACTCCTTCGAGCAGTGCTGGGGCGTTTTTGTCATGTAAAGCCTTGATAATTTGACGTTCATTAGCGAGGCAGGAGCCAGAACGGATTGTTATTCCTGACACGCGCTCTGCCTCGCTAATGCTCATCTTCCTAGTACCCCCCAGCACCTGGATTGCAAAATCTTCATCGGTTGAGATTAACGGGTGGCACTCTACTTGCAATTGATGATCCTTGCTGCTCCAATGGTAACTTCAGTGAATCTTGCGTACTGTTGATAGACGATGTAGGGAACAAAATTGTTCCCATTCACTCCAAGGTTCAGATGAATGTTCAGAGAGTCACATCAAGTTTCAGCAGTACATTCAGCCGCCGGACCGGACCAGAAGGCTCTGGCACTGCCATCGGCCACGTTCGACGCGATCAACTCCTTCATCATTCTGGCGAGCACGCTGAACCTGTCCGAGACGGTGCGGGTTCTCGGCGTTACCCGCCAAACGGTGCGCAGGCACATCAACCTGCTGGAGTCCATCCGCAACACGGTCCTGTTCGAAAAGGATACGGGTGCATACCGCCTCACCCCTGAAGGCCAGTCAGAATATCGTGCAGTCAGCAGCATTCAGGCACTGACGTCGCGATGGGCGAGTGGCATGACGCAAGCCAGGCCGATGCTGGACTCCTGCAAGTACCGCGATGGGGTTGGAGGATATTACCTTTCGCAACAATACCCGTTGGTTGAAATGCTGCATTCAGGCCCGGACCTGCTGAAGCGGGTGTTCAAGGCATGGGCCAATTCATCCGGTGAAATCGAAGCGCTTGCGTTCAACCGGGTGAAGCAGGACGTGCTTGTCTATCGTGAGCAATTCGACAACTGGCTGTGCGTTCATGTTGGTGAGAAGTCAGCTCTTGCGACCTGGCTGGGCCCGGTCTGGGCAAAGAGTGTCATCGGGGCGCTGCTCGATCATGATCCTGTGAGCAACCCGTCGGATCATTTCGTCATGCAGGCCTACCGGCAGGTGATGGATACTGGCAACTGCCGCTACGACCAGGCCGCAGTTCGACTATCGCGCGGCGCAGAGAGCAAAATGGAAGCGGTCAATTATCACCGGCTGCTCTTGCCGTGCCGGTTTCCGGACGGCTCACCGGCTCTGGGTGTCTGCACGTTCCGAACCAACAAGATCGATCTCGGATCCCTGAGCGACGGTGACATCGAGCCTATGCCAGCAAGTTTCGAGATGATGGAGGACAAATAGCAAACGAAGGGTTGCACGATGACAATGGACGGGCTGGCACTAACTCGGTTTGTAAGTGATTGTGTAACCTGTATCGAGAACGCAGGACTCAAAATCGAGTTTGGCACTGACTTCAAAAGGCTGCGTCGCGAAACTGCGCGGCAGAACTTGCGAGGCATGCTGGCTCCGATGTTCGATGAAGATTGCGGCCATGTTCAACCCGGCAATTCGTTCTGGGTGACAGTTGCCGATTCCAACGGTGAGCTGGTTGCAACGGAAGCGCTCGTACTTGTCGAACTCGGCGAGCAATCCCTTTCGTCGCATCTTCACGAGAACCTGGAATGGTACAGACCACCGGGAAACAAGGTCGATTGCGCGCGGTCAACCGTTTCGCTGTCGAGCGCGGCCAGCCTGTGTGGGCGGGTTTGCTACAATGGCGAAATGTGGATCAAGGGTGGACCTGATGGTTACAGGGGAAGCCCGCTTATCGCGCTGGTGCCTCGTGCGGCCATGGCGATGGCATTTGTGAAATGGATGCCGGATCACATCTTCGCACTTGTCGAGCCGGGTTCTGCCATCAAGGGGCTTACGGCACGGGCGGGGTTCGTTCACCTGGAACAGGGCAGCATCGACTGGCAATACCGGCGCAAGGCAGAAACATTCGCTGAATGGGTCACCTGGTTGAGCGCCAGTGACGCACGTCATCTGGTTACCCTGGGGCCAAAGCGGCTTTGCGACATGCTGGGTGGTTGGCCTGTTGTACCGGTCGAGAAGGATGCAGAAAGGCTGACAGCCTGATGCCAAGGTGACCAGGTCAACGTCAGGTTGCGTGGCTGGCCGGGTTCATGCAGCGAGACGGCGCATCCAGCCGGTAAATGTGCTAGGCGTGGATACCGATCAAATCCTTGATCCCCGGTGGTTGTCTTGCGAAGATGGCCGGTCAACCCCATACGGTCGCCAAGTTCCATGCGCTTTCCACCCTCTTTCCTGGATGAAATCCGCGCCCGCGTGTCGATCTCGTCGGTGATCGGGCGGACCGTGCAATGGGACAAGCGCAAGACCAACGCCGGTCGGGGCGACTTCTGGGCGTGCTGCCCGTTCCACAGCGAGAAGTCACCAAGCTTCCACTGCGAGGACAACAAGGGCCGCTACCACTGTTTTGGATGCAAGCAGTCGGGCGATATTTTCACCTACCTTGTCGAGAAGGAGGGCGTGCCGTTTCCCGAGGCTGTCGAACGGCTGGCGATGGAGGCGGGGCTCGAACTGCCGAAAATGTCTCCCGAGGCCGAGGCGAAGGAGAAGCTGCGGGCAAGCCTTTATGACGTGATGCAGATGGCGCAGGATTTCTTCGTGCGCCAACTGGATACGGCAGCGGGGGCGCGGGCTCGCGGCTACCTGACGGGCCGGGGCCTGAGCGCGCAGGTGCAGCAGGATTTCGGCATCGGCTTTGCACCTGATGACCGGCGCGCGCTGGGCGGCTTCCTGCAGTCGAAGGACATCGACCCGGAGCAGATGATCGAGGCGGGGCTGGTGATCAAGCCGGATGACGGCCGGCCCAGCTATGACCGGTTCCGCGACCGCATCATGTTTCCGATCCGCGACCCGCGCGGCCGGGTGATCGCGTTCGGCGGCAGGGCGATGGCTGCCGATGCCATGGCGAAGTATCTCAACTCGCCCGACACGCCGCTGTTTCACAAGGGCACCGTGCTCTACAACATGGACAAGGCGCGCAAGGCCGCCCATGACGCAGGATCGCTGATTGCCTGCGAGGGCTACATGGACGTGATCGCCTTCGCCCGCGCCGGCATGGCCCACGCGGTGGCGCCGCTGGGCACCGCACTCACGCACGACCAGCTTGGCCTGATGTGGAAGATGACGCCTGAACCGGTGCTGTGCTTCGACGGTGACGAGGCGGGGCTGAAGGCGGCGTGGCGTGCGCTTGACCTTGCGCTGGAGCAATTGTCGCCGGGCAATTCGCTGCGGTTTGCGCTGCTGCCGGACGGGCAGGACCCGGATGACCTGCTGAAGTCCGGCGGGGCTGATGCGGTGCGGCAGGTGATAGAGGCGGCCGAGCCGATGGCCGACATGGTGTGGCGGCGCGCGCTGGCTGGCAACGACCGCTCGACGCCGGAGCGCAAGGCGCGGTTCGAGGCGGACCTGATGGCGGTCGTGGGCCAGATCGGCGACCAGACAGTGCGCAAATACTACCAGGATGACATGCGCAACCGGGTGCGCGCGCTGTTCGGATCGTACGGTGGCGGCCCTGCAGGACGTGGCGGTGCCAGGCGCGGCGGCGCCTTCCAGCAACGTGGTACGGGGTCCGGCGGGCGTGGCCGGTGGCAGCAGAAGCAGCCGTGGGAACTGTCGCAGCCGGCCTCTCCGCAATTGCGGGCACTGGCGGCGAGGCCATCCGGCGAGGCTGCCGCGCGCAGGCGGCTGGGCTTTATCCTGCTGACGCTGCTCAACCACCCCAACCTGGCGGTGGCGAAACTCGAAGAAATTGCCGCACTCGATATTCCTGTCGCCGAACTTGACTCTTTGCGCCGGCGAATCATAGATACGTGCGCCTCTGGGAAAGACCTTGAAACATCTGGCTTGCGCGACCACTTAATCCAGACCGGGATGGGCGCAGTCATCGATGATCTGGAGACCCAGGCCCGGCACCACGATTGCTGGTTCGCCCGCGCCGATGCAGCCGACAAGGATGCAGGTACCGGGGTGAAGCAATTGCTGGCAATGAACCGGAAACTGGTGACGCTGGAGAAGGAACTGAGACGGGCCGAGCTGCGCCTTGCCGAACATCCGAGCGAAGAGAATCTCAATCTTCTCAATGTGGTGAGGGAGCAGCTGCAGTCGATGGCGGGCGCGGAAGCGACCGTTGAGGGCTATGGCGAGGCATCGGGACGATTGTCCAACCCTACAGGCTGAACAGCTATGTAAACCAGGGTTTCACGACCCGGCGGCGTCCGCTTCCGGTGTATTGCGATGACCGAAACGGCACCGGACAGACATGATTAAGACGCGGTTAACGGCGTTGGGGTGATAAGCACCAGACGGCCCGAAACCATACCGAATCAGGGAATCAGCCCTGCCAGACCGGCCCAGTGGCCCCATGTCTGGCGCGTACCCAAGACGAGCGAGCGCAAAACGAATGGCAAGAGCACAGGCACGAGACACCCAGGCCGCAGCGAAAAAGGCTGCCGCGCCTGAAACCGCCGTGGACGATACGGATGCGCCCGAGGTGGGCAGCGACGGCCCGGTTCTCGACCTGAGCGATGCCGGCGTAAAACGCATGATCAAGCTCGCGAAGCAGCGCGGCTTCGTGACCTATGACGAACTGAACGAGGTGCTTCCGTCGGACGAGGTGTCGTCGGAGCAGATCGAAGACATCATGGCGATGCTGACCGACATGGGCATCAACGTGGTGGAAACCGAGGAAGAGACCGAAGACACCACCGAGGTGGCCGAAAGCGCCCAGACCGGCGTGGTGAAGTCTGAATCCAACACCCCTGCCTCTGCCGACCGCACCGATGACCCGGTGCGCATGTACCTGCGCGAGATGGGCTCGGTGGAGCTTCTGTCGCGCGAGGGCGAAATCGCCATTGCCAAGCGCATCGAGGCTGGCCGCGAGGCAATGATCTCAGGCCTGTGCGAAAGTCCGCTGACGTTCCAGGCCATCATCATCTGGCGGGATGAGCTGAACGAAGGCAAGATCCTGCTGCGTGACATCATCGACCTTGAAGCCACCTATGCCGGCCCGGACGCCAAGAAGGTTGAAGGCCCGACCCCGGAAGAGCGCGAGCGCAAGGAAAAGGAAGCCCGCAAGGCCGAGGCCGAGCGGCGCGAGAAGGCCGTGGAAGAGATGCGCTCCAAGACGCGCAGCCCCCGCCGCAGCCTTGATGACGAAGTGCTGTCTGCCGATGATTTCGAGCCCTCCGCAATGCCGGACGAGGACGACGAGGACGACGAGGAAGAAGCCAACGTGTCGCTGGCCGCGATGGAAGCGGAACTGAAGCCGCACGTGCTGGAAACCTTCGACCGCATCGCCAAGACCTACAAGTCGCTGCGCAAGCTGCAGGACCAGGAAGTGGCCGAGAAGACCGCCCTGTCGACGTCACAGGCACGCCGCTACAAGAAGCTGCGCGACGAGATCATCGAGGACGTGAAGTCGCTGTCGCTGAACGCGGCGCGCATCGAGGCGCTGGTCGAGCAGCTGTACGACATCAACCGCCGGCTGATCTCGCTGGAAGGCCGCCTGCTGCGGCTGGCCGAAAGCCACAAGGTGCCGCGCAAGGTGTTCCTCGAGGAGTACCAGGGCGAGGAGCTTGATGCCAACTGGGTGCGGCGCGTGTCGCGGCTGGCCAAGCACGGCTGGAAGGATTTCGTCGCCAAGGAAAAGGACACCATCAAGGAAATCCGCGAGGAGATCCATTCGCTGGCGTCCGACACCGGCCTGCAGATCCCCGAGTTCCGCCGCATCGTGCATGCGGTGCAGAAGGGCGAGCGCGAGGCGCGCATCGCCAAGAAGGAAATGGTCGAGGCCAACCTGCGGCTCGTCATCTCCATCGCCAAGAAGTACACCAACCGTGGCCTGCAGTTCCTCGACCTGATCCAGGAAGGCAACATCGGCCTGATGAAGGCGGTGGACAAGTTCGAGTACCGGCGCGGCTACAAGTTCTCCACCTACGCGACGTGGTGGATCCGGCAGGCGATCACCCGCTCGATCGCCGACCAGGCGCGCACCATCCGCATCCCCGTGCACATGATCGAGACGATCAACAAGATCGTGCGCACCAGCCGCCAGATGATGCACGAGATCGGCCGCGAGCCGACGCCGGAAGAGCTGGCCGAGAAGCTGTCCATGCCGCTCGAGAAGGTGCGCAAGGTGATGAAGATCGCCAAGGAGCCGATCTGCCTCGAAACGCCGGTGGGCGACGAGGAAGATTCGCACCTGGGTGATTTCATCGAGGACAAGAACGCCATCCTGCCGATCGATGCGGCGATCCAGGCCAACCTGCGCGAGACGACGACGCGGGTGCTGGCGAGCCTGACCCCGCGCGAGGAACGCGTGCTGCGCATGCGCTTCGGCATCGGCATGAACACCGACCACACGCTGGAGGAAGTCGGCCAGCAGTTCTCGGTGACGCGCGAACGCATCCGCCAGATCGAGGCAAAGGCGCTGCGCAAGCTGAAGCACCCGAGCCGGTCACGGCGCCTCAGGAGCTTCCTGGATAACTGATCTGGACTGTCATCCCGGACGCGCTGCAGCATCCAATGCTGCTGCGCAGAGCCGGGACCCAGAATACATATAGGCCGGATGCATCGCGCGTCCGGCCTTTTTTAGTTTCCCTGTCTGAGCTGACGCTCCTCATGCCTCCTGGTTTTGTTGATTGTGGCTTTGCATGTCAGCCCGAACGTGGCTTGCAGCATGAATGGCTGCTGCTCCCCAAAACTGTCATCCCGGACGCGCTGCAGCATGCAATGCTGCTGCGCAGAGCCGGGACCCAGTTTTCCACATCTGGTGTGCATAATGCCGGCGTCCCGGCCCGGGGGCCGGGACACGATGATGGATCCTCGGGACAAGCCCGAGGATGACATGGGTTGTGTCCGGGGATGACAAAGGGGTTCAGCGAGCGGGACACGATGCTCCGAAGATGACAAGGGTTGCGTCAGAGGATCGTGCGTCCTGCTTAGCCGCACAAATTGTCCGGAAACCGGTTCCCACTGGCCGGATTGTGTTCTATTCACTGGCCCCGCGACATTCACCACTCGACAGGGGCAACACTGATGACCGCAGCCGCAACCCGCAAGCTGATCACCCGCTACTACGACGCCTTCAACAAGCAGGACTCCGACACCATGCTCGACTGCCTCGGCACCGGCTTCGTGCATGACGTGAGCCAGGGTGAACGCCGCCGCGGCAAGAAGAAGTTCGCCGAGTTCCTCGACCACATGCACCGCTGCTATCACGAACAACTGTCCGACGTGGTGGTGATGACCTCGACCGATGGCGCGCGCGCGGCGGCCGAGTTCAACCTCAAGGGCAAGTACCTTTCAACCGACGAGGGCCTGCCGCCGGCCAGGGGCCAGACCTACAAGTTGCGCGTCGGCGCGTTCTTCGAGGTGGCCGATGGCAAGATCACGCGGGTATCGACGCATTACAGCCTGCCCGACTGGACGAAGCAGGTTGTGGGGAAATGAGTGAACCAGGCAGGCTGGTTCATGCCTGATCCGGATCTTGCGCATCGCGCTGTCGCGCTATACGTGCGATCCGGAGTACGGCCCGAATCGACGAAGCAGGTGGTGGGCAAGTGAGCATGAGCCCTGTGTCCCGGACTTGTTCCGGGACCCAGTCTTTCTGGACCCCGGCACGGAGGCCGGGGTACGGGTAACTGCCGGCGCGACGGATGCTCGGGTCAAGCCTGAGCAAGGCAGTTATTGGATGGGGCGCTTGCTCGCTTCGCTCGGAGGGAGAAACTCATGGCCGTCATCGTTCGCCCGCTGACTGGGCTTGAATTCGACGCGGCGATACCGGCGCTGGCGAACCTGCGCATCCGGATTTTCCGGGCGTTTCCGTACCTGTATGACGGCGACCTGGCGTACGAGGAAAGGTACCTCGCCCGCTTCCAGGCCGGCCGACCGGGCGTTCCTGGCGGCAGCCTTCGACGGCGACACCATCGTCGGGGCAGCCACCGCTGCGCCGATGGCCGGCGAGACGGACGAGTTCCGCGCGCCATTCGAGAAGGCCGGGTACGACGTGGCGAAGGTGTTCTATTTCGCCGAGAGCCTGCTGTTGCCCGAATATCGCGGACATGGCGTGGGGCACAGGTTTTTCGAGGCGCGCGAGGCGCATGCGCGCTCGTTCGGCGGGTATGAGTGGGCCGCGTTCTGCTCGGTGGTGCGGCCGGCTGATCATCCGGCACGGCCGCAAGGCTACCAGCCGCTCGATGCTTTCTGGAGCAAGCGCGGGTTCGCCCGGGCGGAGGGGCTGACCACGTCCTATGCGTGGAAGGACGTTGGTGATACGCAGGAGACGCACAAGACCATGCAGTTCTGGATGAAACGCCTATGAGCCGTACCCTGAAGATTGCCGCCGCGCAGTACCCGCTGGATGAACTCACCAGCGAGGCGCAATACGAAGACAAGATCAGCCGCTGGACGCGCGAGGCAGTGGAGGCCGGTGCGCAGTTGCTGGTGTTTCCCGAATACGGCGCGATGGAGCTGGCTGCGCTGGCCGGGCGTGGCGTCGCGGCGGACCTGCAAGGCGCGATCGATGCGGTGTCTGACCGGCTGGAGTTGCAGGCGCAGGTGCATGCGAAGCTGGCGGCTGCACATGGCGTGACCATCGTGGCCGCGTCCGGGCCGAAGCGGCATGGCGACGGCAGCGCTACCAACGTGGCGCGGATGTTTCACCCGTCCGGCAAGGTGGGCGAATATACCAAGCTGATGATGACGCCGTGGGAGCGGACGCCCTGGAAGGTGTGCGCGGGGCCTGCGTCTGGCGTTGCAGGTGTTCGACATCGGCATTGCAAAGGTCGGGCTGGTGATCTGCTACGACATCGAGTTTCCGCTGTTGAGCCGCGCGCTGGCGGAAGCAGGGGCGGAGGTTATCCTGGCGCCGTCCAACACCGAGACCGAGCACGGCTACTGGCGGGTGCGGACAGGCTGCATGGCGCGGGCGCTGGAGAACCAGGTCTACACGGTGCATTCGCCAACCGTGGGGGCGGCACCGTGGTGCCCGCCGGTGGAAATGAATGTCGGTGCGGCGGGCATCTATGCGGCGTCCGACACGGGCTTTCCGGCCGGTGGCGTGATCGCGCTGGGCAACATTAACAAAGTTCAATGGGTTCATGCCGAGGTTGATCTTGACCTGCTGGCAAATGTCCGCCTATCAGGCGGCGTTCAGACCTACAACCACTGGATGGAACAACCGGGTGCGGGCGCCTTGCCCGCGGCAAGGGTGACAAGCCTGACATGAGCGCCATGATCGAGATCGCCCAGCAGAACCTGTTGTCACCGATGGTTCTGTTCTTCGCTCTCGGCCTGTTTGCGTCCTTCGTGAAATCCGATCTCTCGATCCCCGAGGCGATTGCCAAGACGATGGCCGTCTACCTGATGATGGCGATCGGCTTCAAGGGCGGGGTGGAACTGGCCAATGCCGGTGCCAGCGTGACGCTGTTCGCGGTGCTGGTGGCCGGGGCGGTGGTGTCTGCGGTGCTGCCACTGATCGGGTTTGCGCTGTTGAGCGCAACCAGCAAGCTGTCGCGCGTGGACAAGGCGGCGGTGGCGGCGCACTATGGCTCGATCTCCATCGTCACGTTCGTGGCGGCAACACAAGCCGTCACCTCGGCGGGCCTCGCCTATGACGGCTACCTGATCGCCGTGGCGGCAGTGATGGAAAGCCCGGCGATCATCACCGCGCTGATGCTGGCGCGGCGTGGCACGCCAACGGCAGACACGGCTCCTGCGGCAGCGCAAGGCAATGGCCACCTGTGGCGAGAGATTGCCTTCAACTCGTCGGTGCTGATGCTGACCGGCGCGTTCGTGATCGGCATGGTCACGGGCAGCGAGGGGATGGAGATGATATCGCCGTTCATCGTTGATCCGTTCCGGGGCGTGCTGTGCCTGTTCCTGCTCGACATGGGGCTGATCGCCGGCCGGGGCCTGCGCGGCAGTGCCGGCAAGCTGCCGTTGAGCGTCATTGCCTTTGGCCTGTACATGCCGCTGATCGGTGCGGTGCTGGCGGCGGGTCTTGCTGCAGCCATGGGCCTTGGCGCCGGCAGTGCAGCCTTGTTCATCACGCTGGCTGCGTCGGCATCGTATATTGCGGTGCCTGCCGCGATGCGGTTGGCCCTGCCCGAGGCGAAACCGTCGATCTACCTGACCCTGTCGCTGGGCGTGACGTTCCCGTTCAACCTGGCGCTGGGCATCCCGTTGTATATCTGGCTGGCGGAGACCGTAACATGAGCATCACCACCCACCCCAAGAAACGGGTCGAGATCATGATCGAGGCGCCGGCGCTGGCTCGGGTGACGGCTGCCCTCGACCACGCAGAGGCCACGGGCTACACAGTGCTGCCCGCCCTGGCAGGCCGCGGCAACGGCGGCAACTGGCAGCGCGACGATGCCTTTGGCGATTCCGGGCGTATCGTCTGCGTGGTGTGCATAACAGACGCCCAGAAGATGCCCGAGATCCTCGAGGCCTTGAAGCCGCTGGTGGAACGGCATATCGGTATCGTGTCGGTGGCCGATGTGCAGGTCATCCGCGCCGAACACTTTTAGGGCCACCGCGATGCCTGACAGATTTCCAGAGCGCCTCAAGCAGGGCTACAGCACCTTCCGCTCCGATGCGTTTCCGCGTGAGCGCCAGCGGTATGACGTGCTGGCAGCCGGTGGACAGAAGCCGACCATCATGATTATTGCCTGCTGCGACTCGCGCGCTGCACCGGAGATCGTGTTCGACGCCAGCCCCGGCGAGGTGTTCGTGGTGCGCAACGTTGCCAACCTCGTGCCGCCCTATGCGCCGGACGGCAAGCATCACTCGACCTCCGCCGCGCTGGAGTTTGCGGTGCTGCAGCTTGGCGTCCAGCACATCGTCATCATGGGGCACGGCCGTTGCGGCGGCATCTCGGCGGTGGTCAACCAGGCCGGCCCGCTCAGCAGCGGTGACTTCATCGGCCAGTGGCTGACGCAGATCCGCGATCTGGCAGAATTCGTCGAACGCGAGCACCACCATTCGGACGATCAGTACCAGACCGCCGTGGAACGGGCCAACGTGGAACATTCGCTGGCCAACCTGCGGACTTTTCCGTGGGTAAGGCAGCGCGAGCAGCGCGGCGAGCTTGGCCTGCACGGGGCGTGGTTTGACATTGGCCTTGGCGAACTTCATGTCCTGAACTTCAGTTCCGGCGAGTGGAGAATGCTGAGCGGTTGATGCGGCTTGCCAACGGCCAGCACTCGCGACATCATGCTGATCCAAGTGGCCGAAAACGGCCCGATCTGTGGCGCGCCGCGGCAGACTCCCGGTCTTGCCAGCGATGCGTCAAACAGGGAGGACTATGGAGATGTGTCATGTCTTTGCCGGGCAGGACCCGGCCAATTATACCTTTGAAACCCGGTCCGTGCGCCTGATGGGGCACCCGACAAGCGTGCGGCTTGAAGCCAAGTTCTGGGTGGTGCTGGAAGAGCTGTCGAAGGCGCAGGGCATGCCGATGGCCAAGTTCCTGTCGGCACTTTACGAAGAAGCCCAGGAAATTCACGGCGATGTCAGCAACTTCGCCTCGTTGTTGCGGTGCTGCTGCCTGAACTTTCTCGACCCCGACTTCGATCACGAGCGGCTTGCCAGCGAGGCAGCGCTTGCCCGCCAGACGATCAGCGAGGCCGATGCGGCCTGACTCTGTCCCGCTGCTGTAGTAGCGGGATAACACCACATGGACGGCGCAACTTGTTAGCCTTTGCCTTGATTTGCAGCGAAGGAGGACGTGACGTTGGCAAAGGCCATTCACATGATGGTGCGTGTGCTGGATGAAGCGCGCTCGGTAGATTTTTATCGCAAGGCATTCGGTCTCGATGTCGAGGACCGGTTCGAATTCGACGGTTTCACGCTCGTTTACCTGAAGAACCGGGAAAACGATTTCGAGGTGGAACTGACGATCAACCACGGCCGCACCGAGCCGTATACCCACGGCGACGGCTATGGCCACCTCGCGGTGTCGGTGGATGACGTCGATGGTGTCCATGCCAGCGCGAAAGCTGCCGGTCTCAATCCCGGTGACGTCAAGGAATTCCATCGTGACGGATCGCTGATGGCCAAGTTCTTTTTCCTGCAGGACCCGGACGGCTACAAGATCGAGGTGCTGAAGCGCCACGGCAGATACACGTGAATATCTGAACAATAACAAAACACTACGGAGGAGAACCCATATGAGTGTACATCCGACAGTTTCCCGTCGTGCGGCGCTGAAAGGCGTCGCGGCCGGGCTTATCGTTGCAGGTACAGGGGCCGGCGGGCTGGTGTTCGGCCACGCCAATGCCTGGGCCATGACGGCTGAAAACCTGGACGCCGACACCTTCGCCACGCTGGTGCAGATGTCGCGCGACACCTATCCGCATTCGCGGCTGGACGACAGCTTCTATGCCGAAGCCGTGTCCGGTCTCGACAAGGCGGCCAAGGACGATGCAGCGCTCAAGACCATGCTGAGCGAGGGCGCTGCCAAGCTCGACAAGGAAGCGGCGGGCCTGAAGGCGGCTTCGTATCGCAGCATGTCCAGCGAGGACGACCGGGTCGCGATCCTGAAGTCCATGGAGGCTGATCCGTTCTTCCAGAAGATCCGGGGCAACCTCGTCACGGGGCTCTACAACAACAAGAAGGCCTGGCCGCTGTTCGGCTACGAGGGCGCATCTGCCGACAAGGGCGGGTACATTGATCGTGGCTTCGACGACATCAGCTGGCTGTAAGGGAGGGCATCGACATGGCTGCTTTTGATATGAATGATGACTCCGTGGTGGTGATCGTCGGCTCCGGTGCCGGCGGCGGAACGCTGGGTGCCGAACTGGCGATGAAGGGCGTGAAAGCCGTCATCCTGGAAGCGGGCGCCCGGCACGAGACGCAGGATTTCCAGAACGACGAATGGGGCTCGTTTGGCCAGATCTCCTGGCTCGACAAGCGCACCACCTCCGGCTCGTGGCGGGTGGCGAAGGACTTTGCCGGCCTGCCTGCGTGGATTGTCAAGGCGGTGGGCGGGTCAACCGTGCACTGGGCGGGTGCCAGCTTGCGGTTCCAGGATCACGAGTGGAAGGCGCGTTCGACATATGGCGAAGTGCCCGGGGCGAGCCTGCTCGACTGGCCGATCGACTCGGCTGAAATGGACCCGTGGTACACCAAGGCAGAAGACCGCATGGGCGTAACCCGCACCAACGGCATTCCCGGCCTGCCCGGCAACAACAACTACAAGGTGCTTGAAGCAGGCGCCAAGAAGCTCGGCTACAAGGAAGTCCACACCGGCCGCATGGCAATCAACTCCGAGCCGCGCGATGACCGCTCAGGATGCATGCAGATCGGGTTCTGCTTCCAGGGCTGCAAGTCGGGCGCCAAGTGGTCGACACTGGTTGCCGAAATTCCAAAGGGTGAAGCGACGGGCAACCTTGAAGTGCGCCCGAACAGCCAGGTGCTGCAGATCCAGCATGACGACACCGGCAAGGTGACGGGCGTGCTGTACGCCGACAAGGATGGCAAGCAGCACGTGCAGAAGGCACGCGTGGTGTGTGTCGCCGGCAACTCGATCGAGAGCCCGCGGCTGCTGCTCAACTCGGCTTCGTCGAAGTATCCCGATGGCATGGCGAACTCGTCGGGCCAGGTCGGCAAGAACTACATGCGCCACATGACCGGGTCGGTCTATGCCGCGTTCGAGAAGCCGGTGCACATGTATCGCGGTACCACCATGGCCGGCATCGTGCAGGATGAGGCACGGCATGACCCGTCACGCGGGTTCGTGGGTGGTTATGAGCTGGAAACGCTGGCACTTGGCCTGCCGTTCATGGCCGCCTTCCTCGATCCGGGCGGATGGGGCAAGGACTTTGCCTGGTGGATGGACAACTACGAAAACCTGGCCGGGTTGTGGATCGTCGGCGAGGACATGCCGCAGGAGAGCAACCGCATCAGCCTGCATGCATCGGAAAAGGACCAGTATGGCCTGGCCGTGCCGAACGTGCATTTTGATGATCATGCCAACGACATCGCCATGCGCAACCACGCCTTCGGGCAGAGTGAGGCGATCTACAACGCGGTTGGTGCGGTGAAGACGTTCCGTACGCCGCCGTACCCGTCTACCCACAACCTCGGCACCAACCGCATGAGCGCGGACGCCAAGGACGGCGTGGTCAACCGCCATGGCCAGACGCACGACATCAAGAACCTGTTCGTGTCCGATGGCAGCCAGTTCACGACTGGTGCAGCCGAGAACCCGACGCTGACCATCGTGGCGCTGGCCCTGCGGCAGGCCGACTTCATCGCGTCGGAAATGTCGAAGGGCAACCTCTAGGGTCGTGCCCGCAGCCCAAGCGGGCATGACCTTGATACCGGCAGGGGAGGCCTCCCTGCTTCCTTGCCAACACGTGGCCCCGCTTTCTTCTGCACGAGGAGGCGGGGCTTTCGTTTGTCAGGCTGAACGGTCGCCTCAAGCTCCGTCATCGTGGCTGCTGCCGGCGGCCAGCCCGAGGCCCACTCCACCACCACCGGCACCGGCTGCGCCTCCGCCGCCGCCCTGGCCCTGCCGGTTGGAGTTACGATCAGCCCCTCTGCCGCCACGACCGCTGGTTGATGCGGGACGCAGGGGGCCTTGCTGCGGTATCTGCAGGTCGGCGGGTATCGGGTCGAGGTCCAGCGCCTTGCGGATATAGTCGCGCAGGGACACGACAAGTTCATCGATATGCACCTGGCGTCCGGCGACGAGATCACGCGCCGCACGCTCTGCGAGGCGCACATGGTCTGCCGTGCCCAGCAGGATGACATCCGACAAGGCAGCTTCCACTGCATCGCGGATGCGGCGCGACCGGTCTGAACCGCCTGCTTCAGACTGCAGGGCGTCAGCCTGTGCTCCGGCTTCGTCCATTGCGACCTGGCTTGCGTCTTCCGTCGTTGAGTTTGCAGCGGCTTGCGCCTTGCGCAGGTCACGCAGGTGCGACGGGTCGACGGCCAGATTGCCGGTGAACGATCCACCCAGCGTCTTGTAGGCGGCAATCAGCGTCTTCAACCGTTCGTTGATCTGGCGGTTCCGGCGTTCGCGCCGTTGCTGCACCGTCAGCATGATGAGCAGGCGCATGCCGATGCCGATCAAGGCAAACAGGGCAAGACCGATCGTGGTGGTGAGCAGGCTGGACCACGAACTGAAATCAAACACGCGCACGAGGGGTCTCCGCTGCTTGCAGGGCCGGTAGTCTGTTCTAGCGGATTTCCCAGACGATATTGACGCTGGCCTCGATGACCTGTTCGCCAGCGGCCACGGGCACCGCGGGCGCAGCCTTTGCCTCCATCGCCATGCGGGCCATCGGACGCGGCGGGCGGTTGGAGCCGTTTTCCGAGATCGAGATGATGGGTCCCAGCGTCACGCCGGCGGCTTCGGCGTAGAGTTTGGCGCGGGCGAGCGTTGCCGCCACGGCCTGCTTGCGGGCGTCATCAAGCAGGGGTTCAGGTTTGGCAATCGAGAAGTCGATGCCGTTGATCTGGTTGGCGCCGGAGGTGACAACCGCGTCCATGATGGTGCCGACCTTGTCCAGGTCGCGCACGATGACCGTGACGTTATTGGAGACCGTGTAGCCCTCGATTGATGGCGGTTCCTGCGAGCCGTCAGACTTTTGTGGCTTCCAGGAGTATTTCGGCTGGATCGAAAAGTTGGATGTCTGCACGTCCTTGGCTTCCACGCCTGCGGCGGTGATCGTGACGATGGCTGCCTGCATGGCGGTGTTGTTGGCATCCAGCGCCGCGCGGGCGGTTTCGGCTTCGGTGACGACGCCGGTCGTGATGATGGCCATGTCGGGGCTTGCCCGCACCTCGGCCTCGCCTGTCAGTGACAGGGTGCGCGGCTGGGGCGTCGTTTCCTGCGCAGCGGCGGGAAGGGTGGCAGCGGCGGCAATCGTCAGTGCCAGGGCAAGGGAAGGAAGCAGGGTTCGCATCGGGTAGGCCTTTTGAGCTGAATGACGGGAAGCGGCAAGACTACCGGCAAACATGGCGGAAGTCTGGTGCGTCAGTAACGCAATTTTATTGCGCCGCACACATTGCTAGTCTTCACCCCAACGTAAACCGCAACAGGGACCGGATGCGGCGTGATGGGACTGTCTGGAGAAGGCTTGCCGAAAGACCATCCCGAGCGGATGGCGCTGAACAACGAGGTGCACGCGCGCCCGCCGGAAGCGCTGAGCGAGCGCATGCGGATCAGCTATCTCGTTCTGTTCGGCGAACTGGACCGGGAGCCGCTGCGCAAGCTGTGCGCACAGTATGGCGTCGAACTGCCGGGCAATGACGCCAACCATTTCAGCGCTGACCTCGGACCGTTCCGGCTGAAGTGGGAGCGGCACACGGAGTTCACCCGGTACTGGTTCCTGGTGCCCGCCAAGGGTGCCGGGCAACTGTTCGAGCGTACGGCCCTCGAGGCGGTGCCGAAGGGCTGGATGGCAACGCTGAACGGGCATGTGCTGGTGGCAAACCATGTCGAGCTGATGCCAGCGCCCAAGGCCGCGCCGGATGAAGAGCGGCTGTCGCGGCAGCACTTCAACGGCAATGGCCTGATCGGCTCGTCGGTGGGCGGCGGTTCCGGTCGCGTGTTCACCGACTTCCGCATCCACCCGGACGGGTTTGGACGCATCCTGGTGCAGCACTCCAGCATGACGCCGCGCCAGCGCGGGCGCACCGTCCAGCGGCTGCTGGAGATTGATACCTACCGGGTGCTGGCCTTGCTGACGCTGCCTGTCGCGCGGCGGCTGATGCCGATACTGAGCGAGTTCGAGCAGGGACTGGGTGAGATCACCACGGCCATGAAGCAGGCGGGCGAAAGTGACGAGCCCGAACTGCTCGACCGTCTGACGCTGATGAACGCCGACGTGGTGCGTGAGCACACCGCAAGCCAGTACCGGTTTGCGGCGGCACGGGCCTATTCGAACCTGGTCAGCTTGCGGATTACAGAGTTGCGCGAAGAGCGCATCGAGGGACTGCAACTGCTGGCAGAATTCACTGACCGGCGGCTTGCGCCGGCCATGCGCACCTGCGAGGCGGTGGCGGGGCGGCTGGATACGGTGTCGGAGCGGGTGGCGCGGGCCACGCAGATGCTGTCGACGCGGGTGGACATCAGCCGCGAGAAGCAGAACCAGTCGCTGCTGGAAAGCATGGACCGGCGCGCCAGACTGCAACTCAGGTTGCAGGAGACGGTCGAGGGGCTGTCGATTGCCGCCATCACCTATTACATCGTCGGGCTGATCAGCTACCTCGCCAAGGGTGCCAAGGCCGCCGGGGTGTTGCCCGTCGATGACCTGATCGTCACCGCAGTGTCGATACCGATCGTGGTTGTTGCGGTGGCGCTCGGCGTGCGCCGGGTGCGCAAGTCGATCGAAGAGTAGGCGTGGCGCCTGACCCTCACACCAGGAAGATGTCGGTATGCGTCACGCTGCCTGTTTCGAACCCCGCAATGATGATGATGTCATCGGTTGCGCCGCCGCTCGCATCGAACCAAAGGCCACGGCCGGTCAGGTCGAAATAGTAATTGGCGCTGCCAAGGTCGGCTGGCAGCCCGTTGCCGGTCGCAAATGAGCCTGCATCAAGCTGGCCTTCCGGCCCGGTGAAGCCGAACGTGTAGAGGTTGATGCTATCGGTTCCGCTGGTGAAGTCGCGCACCACGTCGCCAGCTTCGGCTGCCAGTAGCCAGGTGAACCGGTCGGCGCCGTCGCCACCCCACAGCACATCCACGCCCAATCCGCCGATCAGGACGTCGTCGCCTGCGCCGCCATCCAGAGCATCTGCGCCATCGCTGCCAGCCAGCCAGTCATTGCCATCATTGCCGAACAGGACGTCATCGCCTTCTTCGCCTATCATGGTGTCGTGGCCGTCGCCGCCGTACATCCAGTCATTGCCAAGCCCGCCATAGATCGTGTCGTCATCGCCACCACCGTCGAGCGAGTCGCCGTCATCGCCGCCGTTGATGATGTCGAAACCGTCGCCACCGAAGATGGCGTCGGTGCCCGCGCCACCGTCGATGATGTCATTGCCCAGCCCGCCATAAAGCCAGTCGTTTCCGGCCTCGCCGTAAATCTGGTCATCGCCGGCTTCGCCATCGGCACTGTCGCCGGCATCTCCGGCGAACAGGATGTCGTTGCCATCTCCGCCGAACAACGCGTCAGTGTCGGCCTCGCCGTACAGGATGTCGGAGCCGTTTCCACCGAACAGCCAGTCCAGTCCGGCGCCACCGCGAATGCTGTCGATGCCATCGTGGCCGTAAAGGCCGTCATTGCCGTCGCCGCCGTCAATTTCGTCGTCGCCGCCATGACCGAGGATGATGTCGTCCCCGGCAAGCCCGCGCAGGCCGTTGAAACCATCATCGCCGACGATGACGTCATTGTGGTTCGAACCTTCAAGGTTCTCGATCGAGGTGAACGTGTCACCCAGGGCGTCGCCGGTGTTGAGGAAAGGTTGCAGCAATTCGACGGTCAGGCCCGACTGCGCGCTGACATAGCTGGCCCAGTCGGAGCCTTCGCCGCCGATCAGCAAATCTGCGCCGTTGCCACCGTCGAGGATGTCGTCGCCCTGGCCGCCGTCGAGGACATCGTTGCCTTCCTCGCCGAACAGCATGTCGTCATTGTTGATGTTGAAGGTTTGGGTGGTCAGCACTGCCGGCGTGGCAAGGGCAGTGAGGTTGGTGCCGCCAGCCTGGTGCACCAGACTGCCGGAGCCTTCGCCCCGCCAGTAGTGCAGCAGGCCATCCATGGTCTCCGTGCCGGTCAGTTCGACATAGGCGTTGTCGTAGATCTCCTGTGCCGTGCGGGCGTGGTCGAAGATCCGCACATCACCGAAGGCGGCGTTGTCGAGGAACTGGACATTGCCAGTGGCTGCCAGGCCCCGGGTGTCCGGTGCGAAGACGCTCTGGTAGACCCTGTCTCCGTCGACATAGACGACGAGGATGCCCGCCGCGTTGTCATAGGTCACGGAGATCCGGTGCAACTCGCCGTCGGCGATCTTCAGGCCGCTCACATCGTAATGCCAGCTTGCCTCGGTTGCGCTCCAGAAGTTGAGACCCAGGTGGCCGTCGGTGTGCCGGTAGAAGTCGGCGCTGCCGAACTTTATGTTGTAGCGTTCATCGGTGGTTTGCGAGGACTTCCACAGGAACTCGAAGGTGAACGACCCGTCATCGCCCAGCAACTGAACATTGCTGGCGATGAGTTTCTGGTTGGCGACACTGGTGGTGATCTGCGTCAGGGTGAAGTCATCGACTGCGCTGCGCGTAATGCCACCATCGCCGAACAGCTCGTCATCACCGGCTCCGCCAAACAGGCGGTCTGATCCTTCCGAACCCGTCAGCCGGTTGTTCTCGGCATTGCCGGCGACAATGTCGTTGCCGTTGCCTGTGATGGCGTTCTCGATGACTGCACCGTCGGCGATGGAGATGAGCATCTCGGCGCCGCCGGCATTGGAGAAGGCGCGCTGGTTCAGGTCGATGTGCGCATCCTGGTGGAAGCCGGACACATCGATGGTGTCCTGCCCGCCGGCATCCCAGATGGCAATCGCCGACACCTTGCCGGTCTCTGCAATCATCTGGTCAAAATTGAGCACCATGCGGTCGTCAATATTGGAGTTGAAGCCATAGACCGTGTCGCCCGTGCGTGTTTGCGTGTTGGCACCGTAGAATGACTGCAGCGCGGCGATGTCGATGAGCATCGGGGTGCCGGCGTAGCCGGTTTGCCACGAGATGCCGGCCGAGCCTGCTGTCAGGTAGCTCATCATCGACCAGGCGGCATTGTCCTGCGCGAAGTTGGCTTTTTCGACGAACGTGTCGCCGGTGTAACCGCCGGTATGCGACAGGCCGAGCGTATGGCCGAGTTCGTGCAGCAGGAGGTGGAAGTTGTAGCCACCGGGTTGCCAGTCGCGCGTGTCGGGATGCCAGCTGTCGTAATTGTAGATCCAGATGTCACCGGCGAGGCCATCGCCGGCTGGCGCGCCGCCGGCGGTTCCCGACAGGGTGGAGTTGTAGAAGCGGGTGTCGGCGTTGACGTCCGTACCTGCGTCCACGAACTCGATGTTGATCAGGTCGCCGATCAGGCCGATTGCCATGCGGGCGGCCTGGGCCTGCTCGGGCGTGAAGGCGCGCAAGGTTCCTTCGCGGCCATTGCCGATGTAATCAGGGCTTTCCTCGACGGGGAAGGAGTAGGTAACAACCTGCTTGTTCCAGGTACTGTAGTTGTCGATGCGGTCGATCAGGCCGGGCCAGGTATCGGGAACCAGGACACCGGCATAGCCATCGAGGTATTGCTGCTCGATGGTGGCAAGGCTGCCGGACGAGGTGGCGCCATCTGCACCTGTTTGCGCGGACGGTTCGGGCGCGAGATACGGGTCTTCGCCCGGGAACTGGTGTTCGTGGTCGTGGCTGTCGTCATGCAGGGCATCGAGGGTGGCCCAGGTCGATGGTGTCACGGTGGAAATTCCGGATGGCAGGTTGTCGTCAGCGGGTGACCCTACATACGTGCGGTTGCGCAGGGCTTAAGCGATGTGGTTAAGCCGGAGGATGGCCGGACACCGCCATTTTAGATGTCCGTGTCCGGAGTGGTGAAGATAGCTGAAGACCTGATTGGGGCATTGCACTGGCCGCGATTTTCCACGATACATGCCGCCTGCCGCTCGCGCATTCCAGCGCGGCACATGGTGGGCCTGTAGCTCAATTGGTTAGAGCCGACGGCTCATAACCGTCTGGTTGCAGGTTCGAGTCCTGCCGGGCCCACCACCTTTTCCCCTCTCTTTCCCACCGTGCTGTCGGTTGTCTGGAATGTGCCGACATTCCGGGGGCTTGCGGGATTGGTTGCGGGAACCTTCTGGCGGTGAGACTGCGTTTGCCGAGGATAATCGGTGCCAAATTGGCCGACAGTCTCTGTTGGCCAATCAGACCACCAGAAGGTTCGGGAGACTTTCAGGGGGAGATGCGGGGCCGAATCACAGGGGGTGTCCGGCAACGCTCAGCCGGGCAGGCCAAGCACGCGACGCTGCTCCTGCCAGCATGTAGGTAGTTTGCCGTATCCGCTTGAGCCGTTCGCTGTTCAGTTCAACCGGATGTGTGCCGAGCAGGATGGCCCGTGTGATGTCGGGTGCCAGGAATGCGATTGGCAGGACGCGGCTTATCTCGTTGGCACGCATGTCTTCTTGCGCAGCCAGCTCGTCGATCGGAACTGACCTCGCCATTTGTCAGCGCTGCCATCCAGCGATGCGCGTCACCGAACCAGCTGCACGAGGTTCGGATCGGACTTGCCTGCTGAAGCACTCGCGGCGTTCAGGATCAGCCTGTGCTTCCACGCCACTGCGCCGCATCTGGAAGGGCAGGGCAATGATGGCGTTGTCCTCTGCTCCATCGGGAACCTGGTTGGCCTTGTCGCCAAGCAGTAGGGTTCGAAGGGCCGAGGCCGACTGATCTGCAGCTGAAGTTGACCGGGACAGACTTCGATGCGGTCAATGACCTGATGCAGGACTGTTCTGATCCTTGCAATCGTGCCCTCCTGAAGTGTCGTCTGCGGTCAGCCGCGCATTGGTAATGACAGGTCTCGAAGCACGGTTGCATCGGCCTTGTGAAGCTGAGTCAGTTCAATGACTTGCGCCGGATCCCTGAGGGCTTGAGTCAATGCCGACAGCACGGTCTGTTCCAGCTCTGCTGCCGGCAGCCGCCAGCCATCTGTATTCCTGCGCTTCTGTGTCATCAGCCTGTGCGAGATGTAGAAGCGGTAGCGCTTGCCATGGTTGTTGGCATGGGTGGGAGTGAGACGATCGCCGGTCTCGTCATAGAGGAGACCTGCCAGCAGGCTGGGGTGCGAGGCATTGGTGCGGGAGGTGCGGTTGGCACGATTGTCTGCCAGCTTGCGCTGCACGGCGTCCCAGAGGTCCTGCGGGATGATGCCGTCGTGCTGGCCCTCGTAGGTCGTGTCCTTGTGGGAGACGCGGCCGATGTAGACCGGGTTGGAGAGAAGCCGATAGAGCATGCCGCGGGAGAGGGGGACGCCACCGACAGTCTTGCCGTTGGCATAGGTCCGAGGCTTGCTGCGGATGCCCTGCCGGTCGAGGTCCTCCTTCAGGTCGCGGACGCCATCGCACTTCAGATAGAGCCTGTAGATACTCCTGACGGTCTGGGCTTCTGTCTCGTTGATGACCAGTTGCCGGTTGTCGACGTCATAACCCAGTGGCGGTGGTCCGCCCATCCACATGCCCTTCTTCTTGGACGCGGCAATCTTGTCCCGGATGCGCTCTGCGGTGACCTCCCGCTCAAACTGGGCGAAGGACAAAAGGACATTGAGCGTCAGCCGTCCCATCGAGGTGGTGGTGTTGAACTGCTGGGTGACGGAGACAAACGATACCTGGTGCCTGTCAAACAGCTCGACCATCCGGGCGAAGTCCATCAGCGATCGGGTGAGCCGGTCGATCTTGTAGACCACGACGATGTCCACCTTGCCCTCGGCAATGTCAGCCAAGCAGATGCCTGAGGGCAGGCCGCTCCATCGTGGCACCGGAGATGCCACCATCATCGTAGTGGTCCTTTACCAGCTGCCAGCCTTCGCTGGCCTGTGAGCGGATGATAGGCCTCACAGGCCTCGCGCTGGGCATGCAGGGAGTTGAAGTCCTGTTCCAGCCCGTCCTCGGTGGACTTGCGGGTGTAGACGGCGCAGCGGAACGACAACTTCTTCATCATCACAGGCCGAAGAACCGTGGGCCGGACCAGTGAGCACCGGTGATGGCCTTTGCAATGGAGCTCAGCGACCGGTAGGTCCGGTCATTCCAGCGGAAGCCCTTGTCGAGCACCTCGACATGATGGGTCCGGCCATTCCACTCCCGCACCAGCCGGGTGCCGGGCTTGATGGAGGGCTTGCCCACACCAGCTCCGACCACTTCCACGCAACAGGCGCCGCAGCTCCCGGTCCGGACCGCCGTACATCCGGCATTGCAGGTGCCAGGCGGCCGACAGCTCCAGCAGCCGGCGGCTGACGTACTTGGGCGGCTCCTTGCCCCAGTCCTGCCGCCAGCGGTCAAGCAACTCCGCCCGGGACAGTGACCGAATGCCAGCAAGCTCCGCCTCCCACCCAACTGACAGTCCAGCTCTGCTCATGACGCTGCCCCCGGCTTGGCGATCGAGTAGCGGGTGACGCCCCTTGCATCCGACTGCCGGATCACCTCGTGACCGAGCTTCTTGCGGACCGTGCCAGACAGGTAGCCCCGGACGCTGTGGGTCTGCCAGTCTGTCAGCTTGCACAGCTCATCCATGTTCACGCCTGACTTGCGCCGCAGGGCCCGCAGGACCAGGTCCGATTTGCTGGTTGATT
Organism: uncultured Alphaproteobacteria bacterium; assembly: GCA_963700735.1. Classification (GTDB taxonomy): domain Bacteria; phylum Pseudomonadota; class Alphaproteobacteria; order Rhizobiales; family Aestuariivirgaceae; genus Anderseniella. The sequence continues at coordinate 1,260 of CAVOYR010000002.1, read as the reverse complement.
GCTTGTCCGGCGCAGGTTGAGTTGGCTTTGCAGCCGCCTTCAAGGCAGACTGCGCTTCTGGCTGGGTACTCATGACAACCTCCGTGGGCTTGGCATCGGCCAATCCGATGCCTGCACCAGCCGAAGCCCGCGCATTCGGCGGGCGTCAGAGGTTGTCAGTGGCGTTTCAATGCCCTCAGGGACTGAAGCGCTTCGTCAACGCCATCCATGCTCGACTTGCCAGGGAAGTCCAGTCCATTCGCCGGGGAAGTGGCAGAGAAGGGAGTTAGCGCGTGTAGAAATCTACAACGCTCGGCCGCAAAGGGCGGAAAGCGGTCGTTCGATCATGTGCCCTTCTATTGCCAAATACTGTGGAAGGAGACATTCGTTTGCTACTAAAGCCGCTTCTTTAAAAGAGGTCCGCAAATCGGCTCTTAGCCTGAAGAATCCAGTTTGCCTCACGCAATTCCGTCCTGAATTCTGTTGCTACAGATGACGCTCGAGTTAGATGATGATTTATGGTACCTGTATTCTGAATTAATTGCTTCTGATAGCGTTACAGAAAGTAGAGCTACATTTCGAGAGCTCTTGCCCTTCGCTCCAGCGAGTTTTCAGTCCATTCGTCCTCCAAAACATAAAAAATGTCGAATGACTTTTGGTCGGGTGGGATAGTTACCCATCCAACTTTCGATCGAGTGAAAATATGGGCATCAGGCTTGATAGCACTGGTATTATCCAATACTCCGACACGTACAAACCTGTAATTCGGCCTTCCTCCATAGTCGCTCCAAACTGCGGTCATGCAATTCGCGCATCGATAGATGTCATGCGCTCTGCCTGTTTCTGAAGGGCCCGGGGTAATAATCACCTGTCCTGATTGAAGTTCAATATTGTCGTTCTCTATAATGGTGTTCACGACAAAGGCACTTCCCAGTCAACCGTTGACATTGTGAGCAGTGGCAGCAATGTGTAAACATGGGTTCGGCCAGCAGTCGAAAGCGAACTTGCCCGCAGACAGCACATTTCCCGCTGTGAAATTCTGATGACATATTAAGAGCCTTCCCATTCTTAAACTAAGTCCAATGTTTATAACTATAGGAGACGCAGCGAGGTGGATGCTACGTCGTATTTTTGATACTTTACATATTAAATTTAATGGCGATACGCCATTATTTGAAACCATACATATATAACTTGCATGAGATACAACCAATTGTCCGCACCGTGATCATCCGGCAAATGATTCCCAGCAAAAAAGTTGAATGACCACTCTGGAGAAGC
>CAVOYR010000001.1:0-306544 GCA_963700735.1 uncultured Alphaproteobacteria bacterium | reverse complement strand
AATCCCTCTCTCTCCGCCAATTCTCTTACTGATTTATACAGGCAATCTATTTTTCGTAGCTCGCCGGCAATAGCCCCGCAAGTACGGGGATTTGACACATCGACCGTGCGTGCCGCCCACAGTTCAGTGATGCACGTTCGGCGAAAGCTCGGCCGGCCTGGCAGGCCCTGAACAGGCACGCAGCCGTGCGGCTGCAGAAGGCGCGCCTAATCGAATAGGTCGGCGATAACGGCCTGTTCAGCGTCCTCCCATCGACGAACGACGTCGCTTACCTCGCCGATTTCTTCATCGCTGAGGTGGTGGGCACCATCCGCGTCTATGCGGCACAAGTTGAAGGGCCCGCCGACGCTGGAGGAGGTGAGGTCGAGCGCTTGCAGGACACGCAAAACCGCCGCGCAACCGAAGTTCAGCGACCGCTCGGCCAGGTGGAAGTGTGACAGCAGCGAGCTGGCCTGCTGGGCCATGGGCGCACCGCTGCCAATGGCATGAAAACCGATGTCGGCGTAGTGCCCGATCATGCCCGAGGGAGTAATCTCCAGGATCCACGGCTCGCCATCCCGCCATCCGGCAGCCATTACGTAGGCCGACGGCGTGCCGCCGCCCTCATCGCCAGGCACGTCGGGGATGAACGTGCTGTAGTGATGGCGAAGGATCGGTATGACCTGTTCCTGCAGCGCGCGTCCGATGTCGGGTGCCGTCAGGATCGCAGCGCTGTTTTCATTGAAACAGCGCTCTACATCAGCCAGCACTGATCGCGCGCCACTGCCGCCCCACGCTGCCAGGTCGCCCAAGGGGTGAAGCTTGTCGGCCGGATATGTCATGCCTCGCCCCTTGTCCGTGATCTGGGAGTCCGATCCAAGCACGACTCCATCCCGGCAAACGGTGGCAAGCACAACGGTCATGTGGCGATCTCCTCTGGTGAGGTGTCGTGGACATTCCGGCCGGACGCGTTTCGGTCACGGCTCGACAACCCATGTCTTGAAGATCAAGGCGATGCGTCATGCAGTCCGGCCAATCCTGCCTCTTTCAACGGGGACGTCGAACGCATGTATCCAGAGGGAGTATAACCCACCTCACCTTGAATGGTTCCTGCCGCGCCTTGCTGGCGGAGGTGAGTGGTAGCAGATCGATCTGGCTTCAGCGGCGAGGCGGATTCTCATGCCGCCCAGATTGAGCGAAGCTTCAAAGCCCACCTGCCGGCCTCGAACCACAAGTTCGACGCCTCTTTCATTCGTGGCGAGGATATTGGTGCCGCCAGACCCGGCGGCCGCAGATGCGCCGGTCGTTGCGTAAGTGCCTTCAATGTCGGAGACCCTGCGCAGGTGACGTGCAGTCCCGTGCAGTGACATCTTCGACATCCCGATCACCAGGCCCGCGTTCAAGCCACTCACCCTGATGCGGTATCGCTGCCCATCGCAATTGAGCGTTCCGGATCCACCGGATGCGCCAACCACGAATCCGCCCTTGGTGATGTTCATGCTGATGCGGCACGTCATCGCTTGGGCCGATGATGCGGACATCAGCATGGCGGTGGCAGCAATGCAGGCGATCTGGAAGCGGCGGTTGTTCACTGGTTTTGACCTGTCTTTCGGATTTGGCGTGGTCGGCGACCTAATACCCCAGTTGTGGCGTAATCAAGTTTGAGTACCCAGCAGCCACTCCGGTGCCGATCAGACGATTGAAGCGCACCCCCGCAGCGCCTGCCCGGGCGGAAGAAGGCTCGGCCTCAGGCCCATTCCCGCCGCCTGGTCCCTCAGTATCTGACCCGCAACGGCGCCGGCAGCGTATCCGGCAACTGGCCCAGCCGCTGGATGGCAGCCTGTAGCGCCACGACGTATCCATACGGCCCCAACCCGCAGATGACTGCAGTTGCCGCGCGCGACAGGATCGAGTGCCGGTGCAACTCGTCGCGTGCGTGGATGTTGGACACGTGCACCTCGATGTAAGGACCCTCGAAGGCCTTGATGGCGTCAAACATGGCGATCGACGTGAATGAAAATCCGGCCGGATTGATGATCAATGCGTCTGCCTGCGTGCGGGCCTCCTGGATCAGATCAACCAGCACGCCTTCGTGGTTGGATTGATGAAAACCGATCTATGCTCCGAACAGGGCTGCTGCAGCCCTGCAACCTTCCTCGACCTGCGCGAGCGTCGTCGTTCCGTAGATGTGCGGTTCCCGTACCCCCAGCAGATTGAGATTGGGTCCGTTCGATGATCATGATCCTGGCGGGCATCGGCCTTGCGTCCTTTCATCGGGGATGAGTGATCGGACGCCAGCGTACGCCATGCACGTCACTGCGCACCAGCCGGCGCAGTCAACGGCCACGAGGTCTTGTTCTTCAACCAGACCGGAAAGCCGTGCCGTCCATTGGACCGGGCCGCCACGTGCGGTAGTCGTAGCCGGGATCGAGCGTCGAGGCGATGCATTCGGAGGTTTGCAAATAGCCGGAATCCGGCATGTGGAACCAGCGCAGGAAATCGCCGGTATTGATGGCACCGGCGAGGTAGTAGTCCAGCATCTGCATGCTGAACCAGTGATAGTCGCCTGCCAGGCAACCGCTGATAAGGCTGATGTCCAACCGGTTCACCTGCACCTTTCCCGCCAGCGGCGATTGTGCCACGCCAGTCCGCAAATGACCAGACGTGCATGCCGCAGCCTGGCCTTTGGAACACACGCACCTGTAAAAATGCTGCCGGCCGCAACCTGCCATCAACTTTGTCGGCAGCCATAGGCAAGCCGTCACAAAGGTGCTTTGATACAAGCCACTGGCGCGTGACCGGCAATTCACCGGTCCCACTAGGACAGATCAAGTCATCCCTATCCGATGGAGCCAAATCCCATGACCAAGACCAAGCTTTTCCTGGCAACCCTGCTGGCAACCACCATGCTGGCCACAGGTGCTGCCCAGTCCAAGACGCTCATCTATTGTTCGGAAGGCTCGCCCGAAGGCTTCGACCCGGCACCCTATACCGCCGGCACCACGTTCGATGCATCCTCCAAGCCCATCTACAACCGGCTGGTCGAGTTCAAGCGCGGCACCATCGGAGGTTATCCCCGGTCTCGCCGAAAGCTGGGAAGTGTCCGAAGACGGCCTGACCTACACCTTCAAGCTGCGCCAGGGCGTCAAGTTCCATACCACCGAGTACTTCACGCCGACCCGCGACTTCAACGCCGATGACGTGATCTTCACTTTCGAGCGGCAGCTGCAAGAAGGATCATCCCTGGAACCAGTATACCGCCGGCATCAGCCTGGGAATATTTCAACGGCATGTCCATGCCGGACCTGCTCAAGTCCATCGAGAAGGTCGACGACTACACGGTGAAGTTCGTGCTCAACCGGCCGGAAGCCCCGATGGTTGCCAACCTCGCCATGGACTTCGCCTCGATCATGTCGAAGGAATATGCCGACAAGCTGGAAGCCGACGGCAACAAGGAAATGCTCAACCAGCAGCCGGTCGGCACCGGTCCGTTCCAGTTCGTCGCCTACCAGAAGGATGCCGTCATCCGCTATGCGGCCCATCGAGGGTTACTGGGACGGCAAGCAGCCGATCGACGACCTGGTGTTCGCCATCACCACCGATGCCTCGGTGCGCCAGCAGAAGCTCAAGGCCGGTGAATGCCACGTGACGCCGTACCCGAATCCGGCAGACCTCGAAGCCCTGCAAGGCTGACCCGAACCTGCAGGTGATGGAGCAGGAAGGCCTGAATGTCGGCTACCTCGCCTACAACGCCATGCTGGCGCCGTTCGACAAGGCGGAGGTGCGCAAGGCCCTCAACATGGCGATCAACAAGCAGGCCATTCTCGAGGCGGTGTTCCAGGGCGCCGGCAAGATCGCCAAGAACCCGATCCCGCCGACCATGTGGTCGTACAACAACGCCATCGAGGACGACCCGTACGATCCGGATGCCGCCAAGAAGATGCTCGAGGAAGCAGGCGTCAAGGACCTCAAGATGAAGGTCTGGGCGATGCCGGTGCAGCGTCCGTACAACCCGAATGCCCGCCGCATGGCCGAACTGATCCAGGCTGACTTCGCCAAGGTTGGCGTCGAGGTCGAGATCGTGTCCTACGAGTGGGGCGAGTACCTCAAGCTGTCCAAGGAGAAGGACCGCGACGGTGCCGTCCTGCTCGGCTGGACCGGCGACAATGGCGATCCGGACAACTTCCTGGCCGTGCTGCTGGGCTGCGATGCCGTGGGCGGGTCCAACCGCGCGCAGTGGTGCAACAAGGAGTTCGACGACACTGATCCAGAAGGCCAAGACCGTCTCCGACAAGGCCGAGCGCACCAAGCTCTATGAAGAGGCGCAGGTGGTGTTCAAGCGTGAGGCGCCATGGGCCACCATTGCCCATTCGGTGGTGTTCATGCCGATGTCCAAGAAGGTCTCGGGCTACGTGATGGACCCGCTGGGTGGTCACTGGTTCGACGGCGTGGACATCGCTGAATAACCGCCTGCCAACGCTAACCAGAAAAGGCCCGCTGCGCCTGCCGACTTGCGCGCAGCGGGCAACTGACCTGATGCTGGCATTCCTGTTACGGCGAATTGGGCTGGTCATACCGACGTTTCTCGGTGTGACCATTGCCGCGTTTGCCTTCATCCGCATCCTGCCGGGCGATCCGGTCCTGCTGATGGCCGGCGAGCGCGGCATGACGCCTGAACGCCACGCCGAACTGCTCCGGCAATTCGGCTTCGACCGGCCGATCTACCAGCAGTATTTCGACTATCTCGTCTCGTTCCTGCAAGGCGACCTCGGCACATCGCTGATCACCAAGAAGCCGGTGCTGGGACGAGTTCCTCGACGCTGTTTCCGGCCACGCTGGAACTGTCGTTCTGTGCCATGGTGTTCGCGATGGTCATCGGCCTGCCCGCCGGCATGTTTGCCGCGCTGAAGCGCGGCTCCTGGTTCGACCAGTCCATCATGGGAACCGCCCTCGTCGGTTATTCCATGCCGATCTTCTGGTGGGGCCTGCTGCTGATCATCCTGTTCTCCGGCATCCTTGGCTGGACGCCCGTGTCGGGCCGCATTTCGCTGCTGTACTATTTCAAGCCGGTCACCGGCTTCATGCTGATCGACAGCCTGCTGTCGGGCCAGAAGGGCGCCTTCACATCTGCCCTGTCCCATCTCATCCTGCCGACCATTGTGCTCGGCACCATTCCGCTCGCGGTCATTGCGCGGCAAACCCGCTCGGCCATGCTCGAGGTGCTGAGCGAAGACTATGTCCGCACCGCGCGCGCCAAGGGTCTGTCGCCGTGGCGGGTGGTTGGCGTGCATGCGCTGCGCAACGCCATGATCCCGGTCATCACCACCATCGGCCTGCAGGTCGGCGTGCTGCTGGCCGGCGCCATCCTCACCGAAACCATCTTCTCCTGGCCCGGCATCGGCAAGTGGATGGTCAATGCGATCTTCCGGCGCGACTATCCGGCGGTACAGGGCGGCCTGCTGATGATCGCCGCCATCGTCATGCTGGTGAACCTGCTGGTCGACCTGCTCTATGGCCTGATCAACCCGCGCATCCGGCACGCGAGGTGACACGATGAGCGACCTCACCCTTCCCGGCACGGACGACAATCGCGGCAGCGGCCTGCGGGCGTCGCTGGTCGAGTTCTGGCATTACTTCAGCGAGAACCGCGGCGCGGTGATCGGCCTCTACGTTTTTGTCGGCGTCTGCCTGATTGCCTTGCTGGCCGACGTGGTCGCCCCGCATTTGCCGCAATGCCCAGTACCGCGATGCATTGCTGCTGCCGCCCGTATGGCAGGACGGCGGCGACTGGCGCTTCGTGCTCGGCACCGACCCGGTCGGCCGTGACATGCTCTCGCGGCTCATCTACGGCGCGCGATACTCGCTGTTCATCGGCTGCATCGTGGTGGCGGTGCGCCATGATCGTCGGGGTCGTGCTGGGCCTTCTGGCGGGCTTCCTCGGCGGCGCGGTCGACACGCTGGTCATGCGGCTGATGGACATCATCCTCGCCTTTCCCAGCCTGCTGCTGGCGCTGGTGCTGGTCGCCATCCTCGGGCCCAGCCTGACCAACGCCATGATCGCCATCGCGCATCGTGCAGCAGCCGCACTACGTCCGCCTGACGCGGGCCGCCGTGATGAGCGAGACGCAGCAAGGACTACGTCACCGCCGCACGCGTGGCCGGGCGTCGGCCCGGTCCGGCTGATGTTCCGCACCATCCTGCCCAACTGCATGGCGCCGCTCATCGTGCAGGCGGCGTTGTCGTTTTCCAGCGCCATCCTGGATGCGGCGGCACTCGGCTTTCTCGGCATGGGCGCGCAGCCGCCGACGCCGGAATGGGGCACCATGCTGGCCGAAGCGCGCGAGTTCATCCTGCGCGCCTGGTGGGTGGTGACCTTGCCGGGGCTTGCCATCCTCATCACGGTGCTGGCCATCAACCTGATGGGCGACGGCCTGCGCGACGCGCTCGACCCGAGGCTGAAGAGGAGCTGACCATGGCGCTGCTCGAAATCGAGAACCTGACCGTCGAGTTCGCCACTGCGGCGCGGCGCGTTCCGGGCGGTCGACAGCGTGTCCTTGCAGGTCGATTCCAGCGAGGTGCTGGCCATCGTCGGCGAGTCGGGTCCGGCAAGTCGGTCGCCATGCTGGCCGTCATGGGCCTGCTGCCGTGGACCGCCACCGTCACCGCCGACAGGCTGACCTTCAACGGCCGCGACCTGCTGGCCATGTCGGCCCGACGAACGTCGCAAGGTCGTCGGCAAGGACATCGCCATGATCTTCCAGGAACCGATGTCGAGCCTCAACCCGTGCTTCACCGTCGGCTTCCAGCTGGGCGAGGCCCTGAAGGTCCACCTCGGCATGGACAAGGACAGAGCCGCAAGGCGCGGTGCATCGAACTGCTGCGACCTCGTCGGCATTCCCGAGCCGGAACGCCGGCTGCGGGCGTTTCCCGCACCAGTTGTCCGGCGGCATGAGCCAGCGCGTGATGATCGCCATGGCGATCGCCTGCAACCCGAAGCTGCTGATCGCGGACGAGCCGACCACCGCGCTGGACGTGACCATCCAGGCGCAGATCCTCGAACTGCTGTTGCGGCTGCAGGCCGAGACCGGCATGGCCCTGGTGCTGATCACCCACGACATGGGCGTGGTGGCTGAAACCGCCCAGCGCGTCAGCGTGCAGTACGCCGGTCAGAAGGCCGAGGAACAACCCGTGCGCGACCTGTTCGACACGCCCCACCATCCCTATACCGCAGCCTTGCTGGCGGCCTTGCCGGAACGCGCTGCCAGCAGGCACCTGCCATCGATCCCCGGCGTGGTACCGGGCCAGTTCGACCGTCCGGACGGTTGCCTGTTTTCGCCGCGTTGCCGCCATGCGACGGACCTGTGCCGGACGACGGTGCCGCCGCGCCAGCCCGCCCGGTTGGGTCAGGCGCTGTGCCACTATCCGCTGGTGGGCGGGGTGCCTCAAGGCCACCCTGCTACGCACGACGAGGTGCCGGCATGAGCGACAATGTCGTCCTGCGCGCACGCAACCTGTCGAAGCATTACCAGCTGGGTGGTGGCCTGTTCGGCAAGACGGCGCTGATCAAGGCACTGGACGGGGTCAGCTTCGAGCTGTCACGCAACCGCACCCTCGCGGTGGTGGGTGAGTCCGGTTGCGGCAAGTCCACCCTTGCCCGGCTGGTCACCATGATCGAACAGCCGACCGGCGGCTCATTGCAGATTACCGGTCACGAGATTGCAGATGCCACCGCTGAGACCCGCCGCGAATTGCGGCCCAAGGTCCAGATCGTGTTCCAGAACCCCTATGGCTCGCTCAACCCGCGCCAGAAGATCGGCGACGCACTGGAAGAACCGCTGCAAATGAACACCTCGCTGTCGCGCGAGGAGCGCCGCGCCAGGGCGCTGGACATGATGCGCTCGGTCGGCTTGCGGCCTGAACATCATGATCGCTATCCGCACATGTTTTCCGGCGGCCAGCGCCAGCGCATCGCCATTGCCCGGGCACTGATGCTCGATCCGGAAATCCTCGTGCTGGACGAACCCGTCTCCGCGCTCGATGTATCGATCCAGGCACAGGTGCTCAATCTGCTGGCCGACTTGCAGGAGCGGCTCAACCTCGCCTACCTGTTCATCTCCCACGACCTGTCCGTGGTGAAGCACATCGCCGATGAGGTGCTGGTGATGTACCTCGGCAAGCCGGTCGAGCACGCGTCACGGGAAGAACTGTTCAGCTCGCCGCGCCACCCCTACACGCAGGCGCTGCTGTCCGCCACGCCCGTTCCGGACCCCGCCCGCACCCGCAAGCAGCGCGTCATGCTCAAGGGTGAACTGCCATCCCCGATCAACCCGCCACCGGGCTGCAGCTTCCATACCCGCTGCCCCATCGCCGTGGCGCGCTGCAGGACGGACGTGCCGGAACTGAGAAAGGTGGGCGACACGCTGGTGTCGTGCCATCTGGCCGAATGAGGAAGGTCGCGCAGACGCTCACAATCGCTTGACCTGAAAATCATCCCTCTTGTTCTTTTTAAAGAACGATCTTATAAACCTGTTCACCCGATCTGGAAACGACCAGCCAGGAGTGAACCGGTCATGCGCTATTATCCCGTCTTTCTCGACCTTGAAGGCCGCTCCGTCATCATTGTGGGCGGTGGCGCCGAGGCTGCCCAGAAGCTGCGCCTGATGGCCAAGACGCCGGCGAAACTGGTGGTCATTGCACCTTTCGCGGAAGAGGAACTGTGCGCTGAGATCGATGCGACCGGTGCCGCCTGGCTGGCCCGCGAGTTTGACGCCGACGACCTGCATGGCGCAGCGCTGGTGTTTGCCTGCGGACTGGACGAGGCCGCTGAAGATGCCGTTGTTGCGGCGGCAGAAACCCGCAATATTCCGGTGAACGTTGTCGATGTGCCGGAAAAGTGCGGCTTCATCACCCCGGCGATCGTCGAGCGCGGCGCATCGACGGTCGCCATCGGCACCGAAGGCGCAGCGCCCGTACTGGGCCAGGGCCTGAAGGCCCGCATCGAGGCCATGTTGCCGTCTTCGCTCGGCAGCCTGATCGTCAAGGGCAAGGCGCTGCGCCCGCGTGTGGCGGCGGCGCTGCGGCCGGGCGCGCCCCGCCGCAGTTTCTGGCGCGAGTTCTATTTCGGCGCCATCGCGGACGCCCATGAGCGTGGCAGCAAGATCGAATTCAAGCAGCAGGTCGATGCCGTTCTTAATGACGAACATTATGTTCGAACTGGTTCCGTGGCGCTCGTTGGTGCTGGTCCGGGTGATCCGGACCTGCTGACCCTGAAGGCCCAGCGCGCCCTTCGCGAGGCGGACGTGATCGTGTTTGACCGACTTGTCGGCCCCGGCATCCTCGACCAGGCACGGCGAGATGCAGCCCGCATCGACGTGGGCAAGGCGCCCGGCGGCAAGGCCGTCAAGCAGGGCCGCATCAACGAAATCCTCATCGAGCAGGCCAGTCTTGGCCATCGCGTGGTGCGGCTGAAAGGCGGCGATCCGTACATCTTCGGCCGTGGCGGCGAAGAGCAGGAAGCCTTGCTGGCGGCAGGTATCGTGGTGGAGGTGGTACCCGGAGTGACGGCTGCCCATGCCTGCGCGGCGAACGTGCGCCTGCCCTTGACCATGCGCGGCGAGAACCGCTCCTTCACCGTGCTCACCGGCACGGCAGGCGACGGTGCAGCCGAGCATGACTGGCCGGCTCTGGCGCGCGAGGGCCAGGCCTTTGCAATCTACATGGGCGTGCGTCAGGCAAGCCATATCCAGTCGTCGCTGCTGGCCGCCGGCATCAACCCGGACACCCCCGTCGTGCTCGTCGAGAAGGGCACGCTGCCTGAGGAACGCCATGCAGTGGGCACCATTGCGACGCTGACCCGGACGCTGGCGCTGGCCGGCATCAAGGGTCCGGCCATCATTTATGTCGGCCTCAACCCCGCCCGGTCCGACGTGCTCGCACCCCTGCTGGCGGACACGCAACAGGTTTCAGAAAGAGCTGCATCATGACCGGCAAGCTGAAGGACGGCGCCAACTACGTTGTTACCGCCAACGAATTGCTGTCCGGCGACGTGGTGTTCCGCAATGCCAATGGCGGCTGGACGCCCGGCATCGATGCGGCCCAGGTGCTCGACACGCAGGACAAGGCATTCGTGGCGCTGGGTGAAGCCCAGAAGGACGAGCGCGCCAACATCGTCATGGCGCCGGTGCTGATCGAGGTTGCCCTCAACGAAGGCGCCGTGCGCCCGGTCCATATCCGCGAACGCATCCGTGCCCTGGGGCCGACCGTCCGGGCCGACCTGGCGCGCACGGCGACCGGATTTTCAGTCACGCAGGTGGAGGAGAGGTCATGAACGTTCACATTGGTGAAAGCCCCGCCGGCGAGCCGCACATGTACCGCTACGACGAGTTCGACCATGCGTTCGTCAACGCGCGCGTTGAGCAGTTCCGCGAGCAGGTGGCCCGCCGGCTGTCCGGCAAGCTGACCGAGGACGAGTTCAAGCCACTGCGGCTGATGAACGGCCTGTACCACCAGTTGCACGCCTACATGCTGCGCGTGGCCGTGCCGTATGGCACCTTGTCGGCGAAGCAGATGCACATGCTGGCGCACATCGCCGACAAGTATGATCGCGGCTATGGCCATTTCACCACCCGCCAGAACATCCAGTACAACTGGATCCGGCTGGAGGACACCGCCGACATCCTGGCTGACCTTGCCTCGGTCGAGATGCACGCCATCCAGACCAGCGGCAACTGCATCCGCAATATCACCACCGACCAGTATGCCGGTGCGGCAGCCGATGAGACTTGCCGACCCGCGCCCGGTGTGCGAACTCATCCGGCAATGGTCGACACTGCATCCGGAATTCACGTTCCTGCCGCGCAAGTTCAAGATCGCCGTTACCGGCAGCCCGAACGACCGGGCCGCGGTGAAGGTGCACGACATCGGCCTTCGCCTGCACCTCAACGAGGCCGGCGAGCGCGGCTGGGAAGTCATCGTGGGCGGCGGCCAGGGCCGCACGCCGCTCGTCGGCGTGACGGTACGCGAGTGGCTGCGCCGAGGCTGACCTGCTGCCCTATCTCACCGCCATCATGCGGGTCTACAATCTCGATGGCCGCCGGGACAACAAGTACAAGGCGCGCATCAAGATCCTCGTTCACGAAATGGGCGCCGAGGCCTTCCGGGCAGCGGTCGAGGCAGAGTTTGCCTCTGCCCCGCGCGATACGGTGCAGGTCGATGCCCGAGAGCTTGCGCGCATTGCTGCCTACTTCGCTCCGCCGCCGTTTGAGCGCCTCGACGCCTTCGTGCCGGAGATCGAGCAGAAGAAGCTGGCAAGCCGCGCCTTCCGCCAGTGGCTTGCCGCCAACACCTTCGCCCACAAGCAGCCCGGCTATACCATCGTCAACGCCTCGCTGAAGCCCGCCGGCGGTATTCCCGGCGACGCAACGGCCGCCCAGATGCATGCCATCGCGGACCTCGCCGAGACGTACTCCTTCTCGGAGGTGCGCGTGACCCACGCCCAGAACCTGACGCTGCCGCACGTCCGCACGTCCGACCTCATTGCGGTGTGGGAAGCCTTGCAGGCACACGGCATGGCCGAGGCCAACATCGGGCTGATCGGCGATATCATTGCCTGCCCCGGCCTCGACTACTGCTCGCTGGCAACCGCTCGCTCGATCCCCGTGGCGCAGGAGATTTCGGCCCGTTTTGCCGACATCACGCGGCAGCACGACATTGGCGCGCTGAAGCTCAACATCTCCGGCTGCATCAATGCCTGCGGCCACCATCACGTGGGTCACATCGGCATTCTCGGCGTCGACAAGAAGGGCCGTGAACTCTACCAGATCACGCTGGGCGGCTCTTCTGCCAACCAGACCACGATCGGTGAAATCCTCGGTCCAGGCTTCGGTGCCGACAGGATTGCAGGCGCCGTTGAAACCATTGTCGAGACTTACCTGAAGGTGCGTCTCGACCCATCAGAACAATTCCTGACAACCTGGCGCCGCCTTGGTGCGGCGCCGTTCAAGGAGGCCTTGTACGACAATGCCGATCATTGAAAGTCACCGCCTGGTCAACGACCCGTGGCTGCACCTTGAAGACACCAGTGCCGTCACTAGCCGCTCCATGATCATCGTCCCGCTGGTCCGGCTGGAAGACGTGCTGATGCTGTGGCCTGCTGGCCATCGCGGCCTTGGCGTAGACCTGCCCAACACCGCGCGCGTGGAAACACTGGTACCGCACCTGTCGCGGCTCGACATCGTGACCGTCAACTTCCCGGCCTTCACCGATGGGCGCGCCTTCTCGCAAGCAAGGTCGCTGCGCCACACGCACGGCTTCGCCGGAACCATCCGCGCCCGTGGCCTCTTCATGCCTGACCAGTACGCCATGTTGCTGCAGTCCGGCGTGGACAGCTTCGAGGTGGATGAGCGCTTTACGCTGGAAGAGTGGGTGAAGCAGGCCCGTGCCGTGCCCTCCACCTACCAGCGCGATTATGCAGGTGCTGCCGGTCTTGGCACGCGGGCCTTTGCCGAAGCGGCAAACTGGTCCGAACAGCCTCACTACGGATAGCGGTGCCATGCAGTCAGGCAACATTGTTGATCGCGTCAGGGGGCTTGAGGCAGCCCCGCTGATCGAGGCGCTTAGGGACCACTTCGGCGACCGGCTGGCGCTGGTGTCGTCGTTCGGTGCCGAGGCCGCCGTACTGTTGCACATGGCGGCGAGCGTGGACCGTTCGATGCCGGTGATCTTCCTCGATACCGGCAAGCACTTCTGGCAGACGCGCTGTTATCGCAGCAAGCTGGTCGACCTGCTTGGGCTGACCGACGTGCGCGTGGTAACGCCTGATGCGGCCATGCTGGCTGCCGCTGATCCGTCCGGCACGCTGTCGGGCAGCGACCCTGATGCCTGCTGTGCGGTGCGCAAGGTATCACCACTGGAGCACGCGCTGGGCGGGTTCGGGGCGGTGCTGTCCGGACGCAAGCGCCACCACGGGGCAGGGCGCGAAACGGTCGAGCACGTCAGCCTTGATGCAGCAGGCCGGGTCAAGGCCGAACCGCTTGCCGCGTTCTCGGCACGCGACGTTGCGCGCTATTTCGAGCAGCATGCACTGCCGCCGCATCCGCTGGTCGAGCACGGCTTCCGCTCCATCGGTTGCATGGACTGCACCTCGCGCGGCGGCAGCGAGGACGACCCGCGCGCGGGGCGCTGGGCCGGGGCGGACAAGGTCGAGTGCGGCATTCACCTCGGGCCTGATGGCCGGTTCACACGCACACTCGCCTGAAAGGAATAGTTGTACATGGGCGTGATCAACGTGATCGACCACGAGGGCAACCACCATGAACTGGAAGCCGTGGAAGGCTGGCGGGTGATGGAGATCATCCGCGAGCACGGCCTGCCGATGCAGGGCCTGTGCGGCGGGGCATGTTCGTGCGCCACCTGCCACGTCATCGTTGACGAGACCTGGTCCGGCAGGCTGCACCCGGCCCGTGACGACGAAGAAGCCATGCTGGACGAGGTGCCCGTGGTCGAGCCCACGTCGCGGCTGTCCTGCCAGCTGATCTGGGACGAGTCGCTCGATGGCCTCACCGTACAACTGGATGGCAACCTGGCTGCCTGAGCCGCGGTCGCACAACTGTGAGCGTGCACAGCCCTTGTCTCGGACGGTGAACGTGCCAACATTAGAAGCACGTTCTTTCACCCCCACACGAAGAAGGCCCCTCATTCATGTTCGGATTTACCCGCAAGAAGCTTGAACTGCCCACCGCTGACGACGCCTTGCCGGGTCGCGCCACCCCGGTGCCGACGGCACAGACCCACTTTGTCAACGGCAAGCCGTTGAAGGGTCCGTACCCGGACGGTCATGAAACCATCTACTTCGCGCTGGGTTGCTACTGGGGTGCCGAGCGCAAGTTCTGGCAGGTGCCGGGCGTGTGGGTAACGGCGGTCGGCAATATCGCCGGTCTTTCACCGAACCCGACCTACGAGGAAGTCTGTTCTGGCCGCACCGGTCACGCCGAGGCAGTGAAGGTCGTCTACGATCCCGCCATGGTTTCGGCGGAAGAGTTGTGCCGGGTGTTCTGGGAAGCGCATGATCCGACGCAGGGCATGCGCCAGGGCAACGACGTGGGCACCCAGTACCGCTCCGGCCTCTACTGGACCACCGACGCCCAGCGCGATGCCGCGCTGGCAACCCGCGATGCGTACCAGCAGGCGCTGGATGCGCGTGGCCTCGCGTCTATCACCACCGAGATCATGCAGGCCCCGGAGTTTTTCTTCGCCGAAGCCTATCATCAGCAGTACCTCGCCAAGAACCCGTCCGGCTATTGCGGCCTTGGCGGCACCGGCGTGAGCTGCCCGGTTGGCACGGGCGTGCAGGCGGCGGAGTAATCCAACTGGCATCCCGGACGCGCTGCAGCACGCAGTGGTGCTGCGCAGAGCCGGGACTCAGGCAGCAGTGCCGGCTGGCATGACAAGGATGGAATTGATGTGCCCCGGACCTGTTCCGGGGCCCAGACAGACGAAGAAACAGCTTTGTCCCGGCCACGGTGGCCGGGACACACGAGTTCGCTATACTACCCCCGCAAGGTCGCGCCCGTTGCCTTGGTCACCGCAGCGACCACGGCCTTGGACACGGCGTCGATCTCC
Source organism: uncultured Alphaproteobacteria bacterium (assembly GCA_963700735.1). GTDB lineage: Bacteria > Pseudomonadota > Alphaproteobacteria > Rhizobiales > Aestuariivirgaceae > Anderseniella. The sequence continues at coordinate 291,946 of CAVOYR010000001.1, read as the reverse complement.
TCGTCGGTCAGCGTCTTGCCGGTCGGCTGCAGCGTTACCTCCAGCGCGATCGACCGCTGACCCGCTTCAAGGCTGCCACCCGAGAACACGTCGAACACCAAGACATCGCTGATCAGCGCCTTGTCGGCACCCTTGGCCGCGCGGATGAACTTGTCTGCCGCGACCTGTGCATTGCCCACGAACGCAAAGTCGCGCTTGACCGGCAACAGGTCCTGGACCTGCAGTCCCGGACGTGCCGTCTGAGACTGTTTCGGTTCCGGAATGTTGTCGATCACCATCTCGAACGCCACCAGTGGACCCTTGACGTCCATCGCCCGCAGGATGCGCGGATGCACCTCGCCGAACCAGCCGAGCTGGTTCTTCGGGCCAAGCTGCACCGTGCCCGACCGGCCCGGGTGGAACCACCCGGGCGCCCCTTGCACCACCTGTACGGAACTGACGGGTGCGCCTGATGCCTCGAGCGCCGCCATCAGGTCGGCCTTGGCGTCGTAAAGGTCAATCGTCCGCGCTTTCTCGGCCCAGTTGCGGGCAGCGCTGGAAGCACCGCGGCGCACACCGGCGGCGCGCAGCGTTTCGTCCTGCGGCTGGTCGCCGGCATAGGCCTGGCCTACCTCGAACAGGGCCACGCTGGACTGGCCGCGGTCGAGGTTGCGGCCCACCGCCGCCACCAGGTTGGGCAGCAGCGACGGCCGCATGTCGGACAGTTCCGACGAAATCGGGTTGGCAAGCTTCAGCTCCGGCTGCCCGCCGCCGAACAGGCTGGCGTGCGCTTCGGGCAGAAACGACCAGGTGACGGCTTCGTTGAGCCCACGCGCCGCCAGCAGCCGCCGCGTTGCCAGCATGCGCTTCTGGCGCACCGTCAGCACTGGCTGTGCCACCGCGTGCAGCCGTGGCATGGCGGCAGGCGGCACATTGTCCAGCCCGGCGATGCGGCACACCTCTTCGACAAGGTCGGCCTCGCCATGAATGTCCGGCCGCCAGCTCGGCACCGTGCAGTCCAGCACGTCGCCCTTGTCGGCCACCCTGAACCCCAGCGCGGTGAGAATGTCCACCTGGCGCTCCACGGCCACGTCGATGCCGCCGAGCGACTTCACGCGGTCCTTGCGCAAGCCGAACGAACGCTCGTTGAGCGGCGCAGAGCCTGCGATCACCAGTTCTGACGGCTCGCCGCCGCACAGGTCCAGGATCATCTGTGTGCAAAGCTGGGCGCCCGTTTCCACGAAGGCCGGGTCGACGCCACGCTCGAACCGGTAGCGCGCATCGGTGATGACGCCGAGCTTGCGGCCCGTGGCTGCGGTGCGCACGGGATCGAAGTAGGCAGCCTCGATGAACACGTCGGTGGTGGCCTCGTCGCAGCCGGACACCTCGCCGCCGATGATGCCGGCGATGCCTTCTGCGCCATTGTCGTCGGCGATCACGGTCATGCTGCTGTCGAGCGTGTACTCCTTGCCGTCCAGCGCCAGCAGTGTCTCGCCATCATTGGCAAGGCGAGCATGCACCGTGCCGTGCACCTTGCTGGCGTCGAACACGTGCAGCGGGCGGCCATGGCCGAAGGTGATGTAGTTGGTGATGTCCACCAGCGCCGAGATCGGCCTGAGGCCAATGGCACGCAGCCGCGCCTGCAGCCAGTCAGGCGAAGGGCCGTTCTTCACGCCCCTGATGTGACGGCCAACGAACATCGCGCACGGCAGCGGGTCTTCCGCGTCAAAGCGCAGTTCAACGCCGATGGGCGACGTGTAGCTGCCCTTGATCGCAGGCACGTTGAGCGGCTTCAGCTTGCCCAGCCCCTTGGCGGCGAGGTCACGGGCGATGCCATGAACGCCCAGCGCGTCAGGCCGGTTCGGCGTGACCGACACGTCGATCACCGGGTCATCGAGGCCCAGCGCTTGCGCCGCACTCATGCCGATCTCGAAGTCACCAGCCAGGTCGATAATGCCGTCGTGGCTGTCCGATATCATCAGCTCGCGTTCCGAGCACAGCATGCCGGCCGACTCGACGCCACGGATGGTGCCGACCTCGAGGTCCACACCGGTGCCCGGCACGTGGGTGCCCGGCGCAGCGAAGATGCCGACAAGGCCGGTGCGCGCATTGGGGGCGCCGCAGACCACCTGTACCAGGCCGTCTTTCGTTTCCACGTCGCACACCCGCAGCCGGTCGGCATTGGGGTGTGGGCGTGCTTCCCTGACCCGGCACACGGTGAACGCAGAAAGCGCCGCACCCTGGTCCTCGACGCCCTCGACCTCAAGCCCGATGCCGAACAGCCCGTCACAGATCTGCTCCAGCGTGGCTTCGGTTTCGAGATGTTCCTTCAACCACTTCAGCGTGAACTTCATGACAGGCCTCCTGCCAGTGTCGGCACGTTGAGTGCCGAGAATCCGTAGTGTCTCAACCAGCGCAGGTCCGCCTCGAAGAACGCGCGCAGGTCCGGTATGCCATATTTCAGCATGGCGATGCGGTCGATGCCCATGCCGAACGCGAAGCCCTGCACCTTGTCCGGGTCAAGCCCGCCGGCGGCGATCACCTTGGGGTGCACCATGCCGGAGCCGAGGATTTCCATCCACTTGTTGCCGGTGCCGATCCTTACCTGGCCGTTCTCGACCGAGTAGTTGATGTCCACTTCCATGGATGGCTCGGTGAACGGGAAGTGCGATGCGCGGAACCGCATCTTCACTTGATCGACCTCGAAGAACGCCTTGCAGAACTCTTCCAGGCACCACTTCAGGTGCCCAAGGTGCGTTGTCTCGTCCAGCACCAGCCCCTCGACCTGGTGGAACATCGGCGTGTGCGTCTGGTCGCTGTCACAGCGGAACGTGCGGCCGGGCGCGATGATGCGAATCGGCGGCGTGGACTTCTCCATGGTGCGGATCTGCACCGGCGAGGTGTGGGTACGCAACACCATGCGCGAGCCATCCGCCTTGGGGTTGAAGTAGAAGGTGTCGTGTTCCTGTCGCGCCGGGTGATCCTCGGGAATGTTCAGTGCGCCGAAATTGTACCAGTCGGTCTCGATGTGCGGGCCTTCAGCCACGGCAAAGCCCATGTCGGCGAAGATCTGCACCACCTCTTCCCACACCTGGGAAACCGGGTGGACCGTGCCCTTCAGCTCCGGCCGCACCGGCAGGGTGACATCGTTGAACTCGCTCGCCAGCCGCGCATCGAGGGTGGCATCCTGCAAGCGGGCCGAGCGCGCCGCGATGGCCTCGGCCACCTTGTCCTTCAGCGCGTTCAGCACCTGTCCTGCGGTCTTGCGCTGTTCCGGGTCCATGGCGCCCAGCGACTTCATGCGTTCGGAAATGGTGCCCTTCTTGCCCAGCGCCGACACCCGCACCTGGTCGAGGGCGGCTTCGTCTGATGCGGCATCGACGGCTGCAATCAACTGGCTTTCAAGATCCGCGAGATCAGTCATGGTTTTCTTTCAGAATCAAAAAAACCGGGCCTCGTTCACGCGACATCACTGTAGCGGGAAGAGGGCCCGGCCTTGCTCGGTTCGTATCTGGAACCCGCCTTGCCCGGGTTCACGGGCAGTGCGGAAAGGCGCTTGCAGCCAAATCAGGCCGGCAGTGCGCCCTTGGCCTTTTCCACCAGTGCCTTGAAGGCATCAGGTTCGCGTACAGCGATATCGGCCAGTACCTTGCGGTCAACTTCGACACCGGCTTTGCCGAGGCCTTCGATAAATCGGCCGTAGGTCAAGCCCAGTTCGCGGCAGGCAGCATTGATGCGCTGGATCCACAGCGAGCGGAAGTTCCGCTTGCGGCGGCGGCGGTCGCGATAGGCATATTGCCCGGCCTTTTCCACTGCCTGTACGGCTGCGCGGAATACATTCTTACGCCGTCCATAGTAGCCCTTGGCTGCCTTGACGACCTTTCGGTGACGCGCATGCGCGGTCACACCACGTTTTACTCGTGCCATTCTGGATAAACTCCTTGCGTGCCGTTAGCGGTAGGGCATGAAGCCCTTGACCAGTCTTTCGTCACCAGGTTCGAGAATCATGGTGCCGCGCTGGTCGCGGATGAACTTGTTCGACCGCTTGATCATGCCGTGGCGCTTGCCTGCCTGACCGGCCTTGACCTTCCCGCTTGCGGTGAAGCTGAAACGCTTCTTGCAAGACGATTTCGTCTTCATCTTGGGCATTTTGCTATCTCCTTGTGCTCATCATGCGACCGGCAAACCACCATCTGCACCGCTGGCTGGCCATCAGGCCCAAGCCGTTGTGTGCGTGGAACACCGGTCAAGTGAGCGCTTGTGTTGTTAAAGCATCAAAACCGCCACGGCAGCCCAACACTGGCCGGACGGTTTGTTCAAGCGGGCGGGTTATACGCCGGGATTGGCGGCTTGGCAACACCTCTGCCAGCGCCATAGACTGGCTGCGGCAAACCGGCAACAGGGGTATCACATGACTTTGCAAGCCGAGGCGACGGCATTCCTCCAGGCACATCCGGACATTACCCATCTCGACGCGGTCCTTGTCGACCTGTGCGGCAACCCTTACGGCAAGCGGCTGCCGCGCGCCCACATCGAGAAGTTCTTCCAGGCCGGAACACCCGTCTGCGCCGCCATGAGCCTTGTCGACGTGCTGGGCAACACCGCCGACCCGATGGGTCACGGCTTCTCCGATGGCGATCCCGATGCCATCGTGCGCCCGATACCTGGCCGGCTGGTGCGGGCATCCTGGGCACCCGGCCTTGCGCAAGTGCTGTGCGAGCCGGAGAACGCGGCCACGGGTGAGCCCGTCTGGTACGATCCGCGGGCGGTGCTGAAGGGCGTGGTGGAACGGTTCAGCGAACTGGGGCTCACGCCGGTTACGGCAGTTGAGCTTGAATTCTACTTCATTTCCCTTGCACGCGGCGACAATGGCGAGCCGGTTCCGGCAGCCTCGCCGCGCACTGGCCGGCCTGAAGCGGCGGGCAAGGTGCTCTCGCTCGACAAGCTGGATGAGTTCGCACCCGTCATTGCTGCCATCGAGCAGGCGTGCCGGGTGCAGAACCTGCCCACGTCAACGATGATCTCCGAATATGGTCCGGGCCAGTTCGAGATCAATCTTGAACATTGCGATGATCCGGTGAAGGCCTGTGACGATGCCGTGCTGTTGCGGCGCTGCATCACCTCCGTCGCCCGCGCCCACGGGCTGGACGCAACCTTCATGTCGGTGCCGTTTCCCGGCCAGTCCGGTTCCGGCATGCATATCCATGCCTCGCTGGCCGACGATCAGGGCAACGTCTTTGACCCCGCACGTGAGGGATCAGGTACAAGGCTGTCGGCGGCCATTGCCGGCTTGCAGGCAATGCAGGGCGAGGCCATGGCGATATTTGCGCCCAACCTCAATGTTTACCGCCGCTTCGTGGCCGACAACTTTACGCCCGTCACCACCGACTGGGGAGACAACAACCGCTCCGTTGCCTTCCGCATTCCATCGGGCCCGGCAGTCTGCCCGGCGCATCGAGCACCGTGCGGCCGGTGCCGAGGCAAACCCGTATCTCGTCATGGCGGCGGTGCTGGCCGGCATGCACCATGGCCTGGTCAACCGGCTGGATGCAGGGGCGAAGGCCACGGGCAATGCGGGCTCGGAAGTGGACGCAAGCCTGCCGTTGACCCTGTGGCGGGCGCTGGAGGCAATCCGTGCGGCGAGCATCCTGCCGGGCTATTTCGGCAAGGATTACTGCGCGATCTACGCAGACGTGAAGCAGGCTGAATTCGACGCCTTCATGGAAACGATCTCGCGCCAGGAATACGACTGGTATTTGTAGTTCTGCCGGATTGTTGCCCCTGCGTGGCAGGGCAAGCAAGACAAGCGAAGCGTTGTCCTTGCGCCAGCCCGTGAACGGACGTCCGCACCGATGTGCGGGCGGAAGCAGAAAAAAGTACACCGCCGGATCGCTCCGGCGGTGCCATCAACTCAGGTCATGACTGCTGAACTCAGCAGCCGCGGCGTTCCACGCAGCGGAACCAGCGGCGGGTTTCCCAACCCCAGTCGTCCGCACAGCGGCGCTCGACACGGCGGCAATAACGTGGGCCACGGTCGCGGCGGGCAGCATCTGCGGCAGCTGCTGCAATGCCAAGGCCGATGATGCCCGTGGCAATGCCGAGACCGACATTGCGGCCAGTGTGGCTGTGACGGCGGCCGATACGATGGGCAACCTTGTAGCTGCCGTCAGCGGCTGGTGCCGACACCGGTGCCTTGGCGGTGACTTCCGGCATTGGCGAGTAGGCCGACGCGGTCTGCGCCCCGGCGCTGATCAGCAGCGCGGCTGCCGATGCCATGATGAATTTCCTGAACATGCTCTTCAATCTCCTCCAGTTTGGAAACACGAGTTGACCGCGCGAATGGCCGGACTCCGGTTGAAATCACCCCTGAGGCTCAGGTTACGGTGTGCCTGATGTGGCGTCTAGTCAAAAAGCCATGACCTCAGGGCAAAACCGATGGATGGTTATTGCGGGTTCGCCGCACTGGCAGCATTGGGAGGTTATGGCGGATCAGTAGTCTTTGCGGCGCACACAACAGTTTAAAAACACCGCCGGGGGAGGCGTCCCGGCGGTGTTCTTCATGCATGGCGTCCGGTCAGCTTGGCTGGTCAGAAGCCGTGCCGGGCCATGCAACGATCAAAGCGCCAGGTGTGGCGGCCGAACCGGTAGGCGCACTTGCGCGCAGCGTGGCGGTAGCTGATGCGGTGACCGCGGTAACCACCCCCGTATCCACCCCGGTAGCCACGGTCGTTGGCGTGGGCAGCGGCAACCGCGCCGATGGCGAGCGCCGAGAATGCGCCGAGTGCAATGGCGCCCTTCTTCGACAGGGCCTGGGCAGGGGTGGCAGCCATGGTGGCAGCGATGGTCAGGGCAGCAGCGGTTGCGATGATGGACTTCTTGAACATGGGTTCATTCCTCTGGTTTCTGGTTCTTGTCGATGCGGTGTGCATCAGCCTGGAAACCGTTTTACAGCCGTGTGCTTGAACCGGACCTGACCGCCGCATTCATTTTCGGTTCATGAAACCGATTGACCTGTTGCCGCGTCCGGGCGGGTCTCTTGACCGCATGGCCTCAACTGCGCATCACTTGCGGACCATGAGCCTCGACCTTTCATCTCCCGCCGCCTGCGGCCTCGATGCCGCCCGTCTCACCCGCATCGACGACTGGATGCGCCGCTACGTCGATGGCGGCAGATATCCGTTCGCCGCCACGCTGATCGCCCGCAAGGGCGCAGTCGCCTGGACCGGCCACTACGGCCTCGCGGATGTGAAGGCGGGCGTGGCCTACACGCCGCAGTCGCTGGTGCGCATCTATTCGATGACCAAGCCGGTCACGGCGGTGGCGCTGATGATGCTGTACGAGCAGGGCCTCATTCACCTCGATGATCCGGTCAGTGCGTTCATCCCGTCGTTCGGCGACGTGCGGGTGCTGGTGCCGGGTGCGGCGAGGCTGGACCAGACCGAACCGCTCGCGGCCCCGCTCACCGTGCACAACCTGCTCACCCATACTGCCGGGCTGACCTACGGCTTCAACAAGGACATCCTGTCTGACGCCTACCTGTCCAACCGGCTTGACTTTGGCCAGCGCGCGGGCGGTCTTGCCGAAACCGCCGACCGGCTGGCGCAGCAGCCGCTGCTGTTCCAGCCCGGCTCGCGCTGGCATTACTCGGTCGCATCCGACGTGGTGGGCCGCATCGTCGAGGTGGTTTCCGGCAAGCCGCTGGACCAGTTCTTCCAGGACAACATCCTCGGTCCGCTTGGCATGCATGACACCTCGTTCGTCGTGCCGGCAACGAAGGCTGCCCGGCTCGGGCCGTGTTATGCATTTGACCCCGGTGGCGGGTTGCCGGAGTTCCCGGCAGGCTTTGGCGAGGGCGAAGTCAACACGCTGTCCGGTGGTGGCGGGCTGGTATCAACCGGCCATGACTACCTGCGGTTTGCCGAGATGATGCGCCGGGGCGGCGCGCTGGGTGATGTGCGGCTGCTCGGCTCGCGTACCGTGCAGCTTCATGACCGCCAACCATCTGCCCGGCTGGTGTGGACCTTGCCACGCTCGGACCCAGCGCCTGGTGCGAAACCTCGTTCTCCGGCGTCGGCTTCGGGCTTGGCGTGGCGGTCAACCTGTCTCCGGCCCGCTCGATGCTGTCAGCCTCGGCGGGTGACTTCTCGTGGGGTGGCATGGCGTCGACCTATTTCTGGTGCGACCCGGCAGAGGAGATGTCGGTGGTGTTCCTGACACAGCTGCTGCCATCCTCCAGCTATCCCAACCGCAAGGAACTGCGCGCGCTGGTCTACCAGGCCATTACGGATTGACCAGAGCAATGCCAGGAAAGGCGCAAGTCCTCGCGAAGGCGGGGATCAAAAGCGGTTTTCCGTCCGGCATTGCGGACGGTTAAAGGCTTCTCGCTATCAGCACCTTCATGATCTCGTTGGTGCCGCCATAGATCCGCTCGACCCGTGCGTCGCGATACATGCGCGCAATCGGATACTCGTTCATGTAGCCGTAGCCGCCGAACAGTTGCAGGCACCGGTCGATGATCTTGCACTGCAGGTCGGTCACCCAGTACTTCGCCATCGAGGCTGACGTCGCATCAAGCCCGCCTGCCAGGTGGGTGGTGATGCAATGGTCGACGAAAGTTCGCGCCACCGTGGCTTCGGTCTTGCACTCGGCCAGCACGAACTGCGTATTCTGGAAATCCGCGATCGCCTTGCCGAAGGCCTTGCGCTGCTTGACGTAGTCGATGGTCAGCGCCAGCGCACGCTCGATCCGTGCAATGGCCTGGATGGCGATGATCAACCGCTCCTGCGGCAGTTGCTGCATAAGTTGCGTGAAGCCTTCGCCCTCCTGGTGGCCCAGCAGGGCATCGGCGGGCACCCGCACGTCGTCGAAGAACAGCTCTGACGTGTCGTTGGCCTTCAGCCCGATCTTGTCCAGGTTTCGGCCACGCCGGAACCCTTCCACCTCATCGGTTTCCACCACGAACAGCGATGTGCCCCTGGCCCCGAGCGCCGGGTTGGTCTTGGTCACCAGCAGTATCAGGTTGGCTTGCTGGCCATTGGTGATGAATGTCTTGGAGCCGTTGATGACATAGTGGTTGCCGTCCAGCCGGGCATTGGTCTTCACCCCCTGCAGGTCCGATCCGGCACCCGGCTCGGTCATGGCAATGGCGCCGATGAGTTCGCCCGTCACCAGTCGCGGCAACCAGCGCTGCTTCTGTTCCTCCGAGCCGTAATGCAGGATGTAGGGCATTACGATGGCCGAGTGCAGCACGGCGCCGAAGCCGTCGCAGCCGGTGCTGCCAGCGGCCTCGATGATGACCGCGTCATGGCCGAAATCACCACCCGCCCCGCCATACTCGTCCGGGGCCATCGGGGCCAGCAGGCCGGTTTCGCCAGCCTTCTCCCACACCGCGCGGTCCACAATGCCGTTGGCTTCGAAGCGGTCATAGTGGGGTACCACTTCGCGCTCGAAGAACCGGATGGCCTGGTCGGCAAGCATGGCGTGGTCGTCGCGCATCCAGCCATGGCGCGGCAACTCGGTATGGGTCATGCGGGAAGCCCTCAATCGATCTGAAGCCTGATGGCCATCAGTGTGCGTTGATTGAAACGCTGCCGGCAACAACAAAAAATGCCACCGGTCAGTGAGCCGGTGGCATCATGTTGCAGAACGGGCACGGCTGGCCTTGTGGCCTCAGCTTGCCTTGCGTTCGTTCTCGGTGCGCTCCTTGAGCATGCTGTCTACCAGCTCAACGGTGCGTTCGAGATCACCGATGGCCTGGTCAAGCTCGATACGCTGGACTTTCAGCACACCCAGCCGTTCACGCATCTTGGTCGAGGCAACGCGCAACTGCGTCAGCTGGCCGTCGCGAAGGTTGTAGAGGTCGAGCATCTCCTTGATCTCTTCAAGCGAGAAACCTACCCGCTTGCCGCGCAGGATCAGGTTGAGGCGGGCGCGGTCACGATACGAGAACAACCGTGTCCAGCCCCGCCGCGCGGGATTGAGCAGGCCCTTTTGCTCGTAGAAGCGCAGTGTGCGCGGTGTTACGTCGAATTCCTTGCACAGCTCCGTGATCGAATAGGTCCGTTCACGGTCTGTCTGAGTCCCCGGTTTAGTTGTCATGTTAAGTCTCCTGTCCGAATCACTCGAACAAATTTGTTGTCATATTTATGGGTTATTGAGCTCCGCAGAGCTACGTCATGCGGGTTGAAATTGACGTAACACGCGATTGCGGCAGCATTTGGCCTTTATGTCGTTACGAGATTGTTTGCTGTCCCGCGCATTGCCTTTGCTCGCAAGGCCTCCGTGCCAGTGAAATCGACCCGTTTCCGGCTTTCCGGTTCTGCTTCTTTCACGAGAGTCTGGCAAAGACACGCCTGCTTAACCCGTTCTTAACCAAAGAGGTTAACCTTTGGGGCCGGAATAGAGGGACAGATTCGCATGTCCCCGAGGTGTCCAGTCCGTCCCCGAAGAGGGCCGGCACGACACGGGTCGGAACGGAAGAGACAGTGACAATGAAGTCAGGCATTCCTTGGAGCGTTAAGGGCATTGACGGCAAGGCACGTGAGGTTGCGAAGGATGCAGCCCGTGCCGAAGGCCTGACCCTTGGCGAATGGCTGAACCAGAAGATCCTCGAAGCGGCTCAGGAAGACGCAGAGCTCAAGGCTCGCGCCACGCGCCGCAAGGCCGGGTCCTCGACCGTCAGCCGCAAGCCGGCTGCACCGGCAAGGACATCTGCGGCAGAGGCAAAACCGGTACCCGCACCCGTTGCGCCTGTTCGCGAGCCGGATCCGTCCGCCACCATCATTGCCAGCAAGCTGGACGCGTTGTTTGACCGGATCGCCGGACTGCAGCAGCCCGAGCCCGCACCCCTGGCACCAGCGCCGCGCGCTTCCGCCGACACCGGCGCCAGCACGCTTGCGATGGAGAAGCTGCTCGACCGCATCGAGTCCGGCGAGAAGCATACCCACGCGTCCATCATTCACCTTGGCGACAAGGTCGAGCGCATCGGTGTCAAGGTCGAGGAACTGTCCGAACGTCCCGCAGAAATCAAGGCCCGCGACCTGCCCGGGTTCAGCGCACTTGAAGGGGCGGTACGCAACATTGTCGATCATATCGAGAAATCCGAAGCCAAGTCGCGCGACACCATGACGTCGCTGCAGAAGCGGATGGCTGAATTGTCCGGCAAGGTGGAAACACCGGCTGCCACCCCCTCGATCCCGCCCCAGATCGTCAAGGATCTTGAGAGCCGGATGAGCCAGCTCGCAGCCCAGGTCGAAAAGGTTTCCGCCGGAACCGGCGACCAGCAGCTCAAGCAGATTTTCGAAGCCCGCATTCGTGAGCTCGCCGAGCGCATCGACACCGTGCGCCATTCGGCAGAAGCGATGGGCCAGAAGGCAGAAGCCACTGCCAGCAAGGCCGCCGAAGAGCAGGCCCGCGCCATCGAGTCCCGGCTCGCCGTGCTGGTTGCACAGGCTGAAACCAAGCTCGCCGAAGCCGGCAACGGCGCACGCGGCCTCGAGGAAGTGCAGCTTGAGATTGCCCAGTTGCACAACCGTTTCGAGGAAATCCGCCAGCAGGCAGCATCAGAACACGAGGTGCAGGCATTGCGCTCGGCGCTGGAAAACCTGTCCAGCCGGGTTGACGAGAACCCCGCCCAGGAACCCATCGCCCTGATCGAGCAGCGCATCGCTGAACTGACCGAACAGCTCAACCAGGTGTCCCAGCCGGTCGACCTGCAGCCGCACATCGGCCAGCTTGAACAGCGCCTTCATGCCATCGACATGCAGATGGCTGCCCCCCAGGTCCAGACGGACCCGGCGCTGGTTCACCAGATCAACCAGATCGAGCACCGGCTTGCCGCCACCGAACAGCAGCTCGGCAGCCTTGGCACCATCGAGAATTCCATCCAGCAGCTGTTCCAGTCGCTTGAGCGCAGCCAGGCCGAGACGCGGGAACTGATCACCGGCGCTGCCTCGAACGCGGCTGTTGCCACCGAGGCCATGGAACCGGCTACCAGCTCGCCCGAGTTCAAGGCGTTGCAGGACGGTCTTGCAGCGGTTCGTGCCAATGCCGAGGCCGCAGACCAGCGCACCCAGGAAACCCTCGAAGCGGTTCATGAAACGCTGGCCCAGATCATCGACAAGCTGGGCGAACTGGATCGTCCCGGTGCCACCGGAACGTCTGCTGCAGCCGTTGACGACATTGCCGCCAAAGCTGCCGCTGCCGCATCGGCGCTGGCTGGCAACTTTGACGCGCACCAGCCGGTTGGCGATCATGCATCGCCGTTTGCAGCCGCGGCTGCCGCACCCGCCATCGACCTTGGCCAGATCCCGCCGCAGCCGTCCGCGCAGTTCTCTCCGTTTGACGACCCGTTCTCGATCAATGCCGGGCCAGCTCCCATGGCGCAGCCCGCGCAAGCCCGGCCGGCCCAGGCTGAAGACTGGTTGTCGGTGGTCCGCGCCCACATGAGCGAACAGCACGGGGCAGCCCGCGAGCCGTTCTCCATGCCGGCTGGCGGCCAGACCGATTTCATTGCCGCGGCGCGCCGCGCAGCCTCGGCTGCCGCGCCCTCCAGCCCGGCTGGTGCTGTGTTGAGCGCCGGTGCAGGCTTTGGTGATATCCCGGCACCCACCGCCGACGAAACCCGCAAGAGCCGTCTTGCATCACTGTTGTCGCGCGATGGCAGCAAGTCCACGGGCGGCGCTGCCGACGGCAAGTCGACCCAGGGCTCCAGCCGCAAGCGCCTGATGCTCGCCGCACTCGTGCTGCTGGCAGCAGTATCTGCCTACACGGTCAATTCCGGCAGCTTCTCGTCGGGCCCGGTTCAGCAGAGCAGCATCCAGCTGGCGCCGGTCACCTCGTCCGTTGAACAGGTGTCCAGCCTGCAGTCGTCGCCGCAGGTGTCGGTCGCCAAGTCCGATCTGCCGGGTAACGTCCAGCCTGTCGAGCTGCCCCAGGCCTCTACCGCCGACCCAATGACCACTGCGTCGCTTGGCACGGGCACATCGGACCCGATGCTGTCCCAGCAGCCGGTGCCGATGGGTGAACCTGTCGCCGCAATGCAGCCGGAGCCCGTTGAATCGGTTGCCGCAGCAGAAGCCTTGCCTGCCGAGATCGGCACAGAGGCACTGCGCAATGCCGCCAACAATGGCGACGCCAAGGCGCAGTTCATCATTGCCAGCCGCTTCCTTGAAGGCCGGACGGTCGAACGTAATCACGATGCGGCTGCCCGCTGGTACACCAAGGCTGCCAACGGCGGCCTGTCAGCCGCGCAATACCGCATTGGCACCCTGTATGAACGCGGCAGTGGCGTCGCGCAGGATCGCGCCACGGCCATGGACTGGTACGCCAAGGCTGCCGAGCAGGGCAACGTCAAGGCCATGCACAACCTCGCCGTGATGTCGGCTGATTCGACCAAGGGTCAACCGGACATGGCCACCGCAGCGCGCTGGTTTGCCGCTGCCGCCGGATACGGGCTGCCTGACAGCCAATACAACCTGGCGGTACTGAACGAGCGCGGCCTGGGCGTGCAGAAGAACTTCAACGAAGCCTACAAGTGGTTCAAGCTGGCCGCCCGCCAGGGTGACCGTGATGCCGTGACCAAGGCCGAGGCCATCCGCCGCCAGATCGATGCGTCCACCGCCGGCCAGATCGACCAATTGGTCACCACCTGGAAGCCGCAGACCGCCGATCGCGATGCCAACATGGTCTCGATCAGCGAACCGGCCTGGGGCATCCAGCAGCCGCAACAGCAGGCAGCCGCAGAACAGCCAGCCCCGGCACCGGCCATGAATGCCCAGCCCATCACGCCCCTCTCTGCAAAGGATCAGGTGCGCAAGGCGCAGGAATTGCTGGCGCAGAAGGGCTTCGATGCAGGTCCGGCAGACGGCTCCATGGGCACCAGGACCGCCAACGCCATCCGCCTGTACCAGCTCAGGAACGGCCTGCCGGTCAACGGCTCGGTATCGAAGCAGCTGCTCAGCCACTTGCAGCAGGGCACCATCTGACACGCGCCGGGAGAGGTGCTGCCTCTCCCGCCGTCAGGTGCTGTTCAAACCGCTCCCGCGTGGTAAACTTCGTCCATCGGCCGCGATGATGGCCCAACCCGGACGTGAGTGCGCATGCAGTTTACTGAAACACTGAGCAAGGTTCCCGCGCCCGCCCTGTGGCTGGGGCTGGCCGGCCTCGTGCCATTCTGGCTGCCGCTGGTGCCGATCTATGCCGGTGGCATGATGCCCGATGGCCGCGCCCTGCTGCTGCTGATGGTGTATGCCGCGATCATCCTGTCCTTCCTCGGCGGCATCCGCTGGGGGGCAGCGCTCAAGCTGCCGCGCGGGCCGCTGCAATCCACCCTGTTCGTGCTGTCGGTGCTGCCATCTCTGGCGGGTTTCGCAGCACTGGTGCTGCCATCGGTCGCCGGGCTCATCCTGCTGATCGTGGCCTTCATGGTTCAGGGTGCGTGGGACGTTCAGGCAGCCCAGAACCGCCGCTTGCCGCCGTGGTTTGCCACCTTGCGCGCCATCCTCACGGCAGGCGCCGTGATCGCGCTGGTCGCAGGGCTGGCCGCCCGCATCATGGCTGGCTAAAGTAGAACGGCCCGGCCCGGCAGCGTGTGCAAGGCAGTCCGGCCCACCATCACCGCCCTGAAATGATTGTCCGGCAACAGGGGCCGGAACGCCGCGTGGCGCAGGTCCAGACCGCCCGCATAGGCTCCGAACGCCGGCAGGATCAGCCGCCTCGGCGACAGCACGAAACACTTGGTGCGCACCCGCCTTCCCCGCCGGCTTATCGCCGCCACCGGGTGCAGGTGACCGGCAATCTCTCCGCTGCCGCCAACGGTCGGCTCGTGGCACAGGCTCAGCGGCCCCAGTGCCACCGCTGCCGCCCGCATGCCGGGCAGGTGTGCGGGCAACGCCGGGTCATGGTTGCCCGACAGCCAGGTGATCTCGCAGCGCGCGGCAATCTGGTCGAGCAGGTGCCGGTCAGGCGCTGCCATGCGGGCAGGCCCGCCCGCATCATGGAAGCTGTCGCCCAGCAGCATCAGCCGGGCCGGCGTCCACCGCACGATGGCCGCCAGCAGTGCCAGCAGACCTGCGCGGGTGTCATAGGGAGGCAGGTGAACGCCAAGATGCGCCCGGGCCGAACCTTTTTCCAGGTGCAGGTCCGCCACCAGCAGCGTGTCGTAGGCCGGCACGTAAACGGCGCCGCTCAGGCAGGGATGCAGGTCGATACCGGCCAGTTGCATGGGCTGTGCCTCAGCCCGGACGCATGGCGTCGGCGATGAGTTCGGACTCGAGGTCGCTTGCGGCTTCGGCGAGGAGAGCGTCATTGGCTTCGCCATAAACCGGTTCGCGCCCGATCTCAAGCATCACCGGCACTGCCAGCGGCGACACCCGCTCCAGCGCCTTGTGCACGATGTTGCCACGCACGCGCGCCAGCATCTGTGCCAGCCGCCGCGCGTCGATCAGCCCGGAGGCCGCGTCATCCCACGCCGCCTTCAGCAGCCAGTGATCGGGCTGGTGCGTGCGCAGCACGTCATGGATCAGGTCCGATGACGCGGTCATCTGCCGGCCGGTCTTCTCCTGGCCCGGCCAGCGCTTTTCGATCAACCCGGCAATGATGGCGCAGGTGCGGAAGGTGCGCTTCATCAGCATCGACTCGGCCAGCCACGCATCGAGATCATCACCCAGCATGTCCTCGTCAAACAACCCGGCCAGCGACAGGTGCCCGGCTTCGATGGCCAGCGACATGTCGCGCAGGCACCACACCGACAACGCATAGTCGTTGCACACGAAACCCAGCGGCTTCATCCCGAGCCGTTCGAGCCGCCTCGTCAGCAGCATGCCCAGCGTCTGGTGGGCAAGCCTGCCGTCGAACGGGTAGCACACGAGGTAATGCTTGCTGGCGCGCGGGAACGTCTCGACCAGCATCTCACCAGCCTTCGGCAGCACCGACTTCAGCCGTTGCATCTGCAGCCACTCGCGCACCTGCGCCGGCAGCGCATACCAGGATGAAGGTGTCGCCAGCATCTGACGCACCCGTCCTGCGAGGTAGGTCGACAGCGGAAACTTGCCACCCTGGTAGGACGGCACCATCGGCTCGGTGGCGCTCGACCGGCTGACCAGCGCGTTCATTTCCTCGATGGCTTCCAGCCGCAACACCTGGCCTGCAAACAGGAACGTGTCGCCGATCGAGAGCTGCTCGGCGAACCACTCCTCCACCTCGCCCAGCACCTTGCCACCCCACTTGCCCAGCGGCTTTCCACCTTGCGACTTGCGCCGGCCCACCAGCTTCACCTTCAGCATTTCCGCCTCGACGATGGTGCCGGCATTCATCCGCCAGGCTTGCGCCAGCCGCGGATGGGTCAGCCGCATGCGGCCGTCGGGCATGGCTTTCAGCTTGGCATAGCGTTCATAGGCACGCAGCGCATAGCCGCCGGTCGCCACGAAGTCGACGGCCTGGTCGAAATCGGCCCGGGTCAGATTGCGATAGGGCCAGGCGGAAGTGATCTCGGCATAAAGGTGATCGGGGTGGAACGGGGCCGTCACCGCACAACCGAGGATGTGTTGTGCCAGCACGTCGCGCTTCAGTTCCATCGGGCCTTCGGCATCCTGTGCGCCGTCGAACGCGGCGGCGCGCGCTGCCTCGCATTCCAGCACCTCGAACCGGTTGGCCGGCACCAGTAGCGCCCTGGACGGCTCGTCGAAGCGGTGGTTGGCGCGGCCAATCCGCTGCAGGATGCGGCTTGATCCCTTGGGCGCTCCCACGTTCACCACCAGGTCCACGTCGCCCCAGTCGATGCCGAGGTCCAGTGTCGAGGTGCACACCACCGCGCGCAGGGACCCCGCCGCCATCGCCGCCTCGACCTTGCGCCGCTGCGACACGTCCAGCGAGCCATGGTGCAGCGCGATGGGCAGTGCATCCTCGTTCAGCGTCCACAATTCATGAAACAGCCGTTCGGCCTGCGAACGGGTATTGGTGAACACGAGTGCCATCCCGGCACCCCTGATCGCCTCGTACAGCGCGGGCAGTGCGTAGACCGCCGTATGCCCCGACCACGGCATCCGGTCGTCACCGGTCTGCAGGATGGTGATGTCGGGGTCCGCCCCGCCGCGCGCCTCGACGAGACTCGCCATCTCCTCGACACCCTGTTCGCGCTGCGGCATCAGCCAGGCGCGAAGGTCGTCGGGCCGTGCCACGGTGGCCGACAACCCGACCCGCTTCAGTCCCGGCGCAAACTGGTCCAGCCGCGCAATCGCCAGCGCCAGCAGACAGCCCCGCTTGGTGGGGGCCAGCGCATGCAGTTCGTCCAGGATGATGGTGCGCAGGTTTGCGAAGTAGTGTTCGGCCCCTTCCTGCGCGATCAGCAGCGACACCTGCTCCGGCGTGGTGATGAGAATGTCCGGCGGATTGGTCTTCTGCCGCTGCCGCTTGTGGGCAGGCGTATCGCCGGTCCGGGCCTCGATGCGCACCGGCAGGCCCATCTCCGCCACCGGTATTTCAAGGTTGCGGGCAATGTCCACGGCCAGCGCCTTCAGCGGCGAAACATAAAGCGTGTGCAACCCCTGTCCGGCCCGGCCTTGCGACAGCTCCACCAGCGACGGCAGGAAGCCCGCAAGCGTCTTGCCGCCACCGGTAGGCGCAATCAGCAGGGCCGAATTGCCCGCCGCCACCTGGGCATACATGGCAAGCTGGTGCGGTCGCGGTTGCCAGCCGCGCGCCGCGAACCATCCGGCGAACGGTTCGGGCAGGGCAGCAGTGTTTCCTGAGGGCCTCGTCACGCGTGTGTCCATGCAGTTTCAGTATACGCCGCCCGGCGCGCCTGTCAGTTGACAAAGACAGGGCCCGCAAGGCCAATGCCTGCCATCATGCAGCCGATCACCCACAGATATGTCGTCGCGATGGCGGTTCCCATCATGCTGGCCAACGTGTCACAGCCGCTGCTGGGCATCGTCGACACCGCCGTGATCGGCCAGTTGCCGCAGCCATACTTCATCGGGGCGGTGTCCATCGGCGCGATGATCTTCAACCTTGTCTACTGGGCATTCGGTTTCCTGCGCATGGGCACGTCCGGTATTGCTGCGCAAGCCTGGGGAGCGGGCGACGGCAAGGAGCTGACTGCCATCTTCTACCGCGCACTGCTGCTGGCGCTGATCCTCGGGCTGGCGGTGCTGGCGCTGTCGCCCTTGCTGTCGAAGCTGGCGTTCTGGGCAATTGCCGCCAGCGCCGACGTGGAGCGCGAGGCGCGCATCTATTTCAACATCCGCATCTGGTCCGCCCCGTTCGCGCTGGCCAACTATGCCGTGCTTGGCTGGCTGATCGGCATCGGCGCCATGCGCAGTGCCTTCCTGGTGCAGGTGTGGCTCTACCTGGTAAACATGGTGCTCGACTATGTGTTCGTCATGCACCTCGGCATGGCCACCGCCGGCATCGGCTATGGTACGCTGATTGCCGAGGTCTCCACCGCCTTCCTCGGTATCGCGGTGGTGTGGCGCTTCCTCAAGGCTGATGGAGACCGCCCGTCCCGCGCCCGCGTGCTGGACCGCGACAAGGTGATCCGCATGATCGTGGTCAACTCCGACATCATGGTGCGCTCGCTGCTGCTCACGTTCGGCTTCTCGTGGTTTGCCGCGCAAGGCGCAAAGCTGGGCGAGGTAACGCTCGCCGCCAATGCCATCCTGCTGCACTTCTTCTCCATCGGCAGCTACATGATCGACGGGTTCGCCAACGTCACCGAAGCGCTGGTCGGCCATGCGGTAGGCGCCAAACGGCGCGACCGCTTTGCCGCGGCGGTGCGGGTGTCCAGCGGCTGGGCGCTGGTGACGGGGCTTGTATTATCGCTGGCGACGCTTGTCATCGGGCCGTGGGCCATCGACCTGATGGCGGTCAACCCGGAGGTCCGGGAGGTGTCGCGCAGCTACCTGTGGTGGGCAGCGCTCACCCCGGTGCTGGGAGCGGCCTGCTTCCAGCTTGACGGCATCTTCATTGGTGCAACCCGCACCCGCGACATGCGCAACATGATGATCGTGTCATTCACCGTCTACATTGCGGCGGGCTACCTGCTGATGGCGCTGTTCGGCAACCACGGCCTGTGGCTCGCCATGTGCGTGTTCTTCATCCTGCGCGGGGTGACGCTGTACAGCCGCATGCCGGCGCTGCGCCGCGAAGCGTTTGCCTGAACCTTCTGCCATGCAGTAGCGTTTGAGGCCCATGACCCTTGACCCCGCCACCTGGCTCTACCCAACGCCCGCAGGGCTCTACTGCGAGCCGGGTGATTTTTATATCGATCCGGGCCGGCCGGTGGACCGGGCCGTCATCACCCATGGCCATGCCGATCACGCCCGGCCCGGCAACGCTGCGGTGCTGGCCACGCCTGAAACCCTGTCGATCATGCAAGTGCGCTATGGCGAGCGGGCAGGCGGCACGCTGCAACCCATCGAACCGGGCCAGCGCGTCAGCATCAACGGCGTGGATGTGTCGGTGGCCCCGGCCGGTCATATCCTTGGCTCCGCCCAGGTCATCCTCGACTGGAAGGGCTATCGCGCGGTGGTGTCTGGTGACTACAAGCGCAGCAGCGATCCCACCTGCCAGCCGTTCGAGGTGGTCAGGTGCGACCTCTTCGTCACCGAGGCCACGTTCGGCCTGCCGGTGTTCCGGCACGAGGATGCCGGCGAGGAAGCCCGCCGTCTGGTTGCCTCGCTCGGTGCATCTCCAGACCGGACCCACCTGCTCGGGGTCTATGGCCTCGGCAAGTGCCAGCGGATGATCTCGCTGGTCAGGGCGGCGGGATATGACAGGCCGGTCTTCCTGCATGGCGCGCTGCAGGGCCTGTGCGACTATTACGTGTCGCAGGGCTTCGACCTGGGTGACCTGCGCCCTGCCGCCGGCGAGACGAAGGAAAGCCTCACCGGCCAGCTGGTGATGTGTCCGCCATCCGCCACCACGGACCGCTGGTCACGCCGCATGGCAGACCCGCTCACTGCCTTCGCCAGCGGCTGGATGCGGGTGCGTGCCCGTGCCCGCCAGCGCGGCGTGGAATTGCCGCTGATCGTGTCCGATCATGCCGACTGGCCTGAACTGCTCGATACCATCCGCGATGTGCAGGCCGGCGAGATCTGGGTGACGCATGGCCGTGAGGACGCGTTGCTGCACCAGGTATCGCAGATGGGCCTGAAGGGGCGGGCACTGGCGCTGGTCGGCTTCGACGACGAGGGCGAATAGGCATGGAGACGTTCGCCGAACTGATGAACCGCCTCGCCTACACCTCGTCGCGCAATGCCAAGCTCGACCTGCTGGTGGCCTACTTCCGCTCGACACCTGATCCTGATCGCGGCATCGCGCTGGCAGCCATGACCGACGGGCTGGACCTGCGGCTGCCGTTCCGGCGGCTGGTTGCCGAAATCCTCGAGCCGCACGTGGACCCGGTGCTGTTCAGGCTGTCGCGCGATTATGTCGGAGACACCGCTGAAACCGTCGCGCTGCTGTGGCCTGACCGCGAGCAGAACGAGGCACCGCCCACCCTCGCAGACGTTCACCGGCGCCTGCTCACGCTGAAGCGCTCGGATGCCGGTCCGCAGCTTGCGCAGTGGCTCGACATGCTTGACGCCAATGGCCGCTGGGCGCTGCTCAAGCTTGTCACCGGTGCGCTTCGCGTGGGCGTGTCGGCGCGCCTCGCCAAAACCGCGCTGGCGCAGGCCTTCGGCAAGGAGGTCGGCGACATCGAGGAAATCTGGCACGGCCTGGAGCTACCCTATTACGACCTGTTCGAGTGGCTGGACGGGTCCGCCGCCAAGCCCGACATGGGCGACCTGCCGGTGTTCCGCCCGGTCATGCTGGCCCATCCGCTTGAGGACGACGACATCGCCTCGATCAACGCAGATGACTGGGTCGCCGAGTGGAAGTGGGACGGAATCCGCGTTCAATTGGCTGGCAACAAACGTGAACTCAGGCTTTATTCACGCACGGGCGATGATATCTCGCCGGCGTTTCCCGAGATAATCGACGGTTTTGCGGGTTTTCACGGCGTGGCGGACGGTGAACTTCTGGTCGTGCGCGATGGCGAGGTTGCCCCGTTTAACGACCTGCAGCAGCGGCTCAACCGCAAGACCGTGACAGCCTCCATGCTGAAGAAGCATCCGGCACATATCCGGTTCTACGACCTGCTGTTCGATGCAACGGACGATATCCGCGAGCAGGACTTCACGGCCCGGCGCGCGCGGTTGATCTCGGTACTGGAGCGGTACAGCTGGCCCCGCGCCTCTCTCAGCGAGATCGTCAGCTTCGGGGCCGTCACCGACCTGACCACGTTGCGCGACGGCGCGAGGGACGCCAACATCGAGGGACTGATGCTGAAACGGCTGGCCTCGCCCTACCTTGCCGGGCGGCCCCGTGGCCACTGGTACAAGTGGAAGCGCGCAGCCCTCACCGCCGACTGCGTGATGATGTACGCCCAGCGCGGTTCGGGAAAGCGTTCATCCTACTATTCCGATTATACATTCGGTGTGTGGCGGACAACTGATGATGGCGCGGGCGAGCTGGTGCCAGTGGGCAAGGCGTACTCCGGCTTCTCCGACGCAGAGCTGCTGAAGCTCGACAAGTTCGTGCGCCAGAACACCACCGAGCGGTTCGGCCCGGTCCGTGCGGTAAAGCCGGAACTCGTGCTGGAAGTGGCGTTCGACGCGGTGCAGCCATCCACCCGGCACAAGTCCGGCATCGCCATGCGCTTCCCGCGCATCCACCGCATCCGCTGGGACAAGCCAGCCGCCGAGGCTGATTGCCTTGACACTCTCCTGACATTGATTGCCCAATAGTCTGGTCAGAACAATAATCGAGGGAGACGCAGCAATGAATTTCGACAGCATGAAACGGCTGGCCGCCACCGGCAAGATGAGCCGCCGCGATTTTGTCCAGTTGTCCGTCGCGGCCGGCCTGACCACGGTCGCCGGTGAGAACCTGTTCATCCAGTCGGTGCGCGCCGAACCGAAAAAGGGCGGTGCCTTCAAGGCAGGCTTCGGTCATGGCGGCACCACCGACACCATGGACCCTGCCACCTGGGAAAATTCCATGGTGGCCGACATCGGCAACATTGCCTTCGACTACCTGGTCGACATCGACGCCAGCAACAACGTGGCGCCCGGCCTGGCGGAAAGCTGGGAGTCGAACGACAAGGTCGACCAGTGGACCTTCCAGCTGAAGAAGGGCGTCGAGTTCCACAACGGCAAGAGCCTTGATGCGGACGACGTCGTCGCCTCGATCAACCACCACCGCGGCCCTGATACCAAGTCGGCGGCCAAGTCGATCCTCGAAAGCATCAAGGACGTACGCACCGACGGCAAGGACAAGGTGGTGTTCGAGCTCAGCGCCGGGTCTGCCGACTTCCCCTATGTGGTGTCGGATTATCACCTGCCGATCATGCCGGCGAAGGACGGCAAGATCGATCCGCAGGCAGGTATCGGCACCGGTCCGTTCAAGCACGAGGTGTTCGAGCCTGGCGTGCGCTATGCCGCCACCCGCAACGACAACTACCACGGCACTGCCTGGTTCGACTCGGTCGAGATGCTGACCATTCTCGACGTGGTGGCGCGCCAGAACGCGCTGACCTCCGGCGACGTGCATTACATCGACCGGCCCGACCTAAAGACGCTCAGCCTGATGAAGCGCAATCCGAACATGGAGATCGACCAGGTCACAGGTTTCGGCCATTACGTCGCGCCGATGAACTGCACCATGGCACCGTTTGACAACAAGGACGTGCGGCTGGCGCTGAAGCACGCCTTCAAGCGGCCCGAACTGGTCGACAAGGTGTTGCTCGGCTATGGCGCCGAGGGTAATGACAACCCGCTGGCCAAGTCGATCAAGTATGCCATCGACCCCGAGCCGCGCCACCAGTACGACCCGGACAAGGTCAAGTTCCACCTGAAGCAGGCCGGCATGGAAAACCTCAAGGTCGACCTGTCGTCATCAGACGCCGCGTTTGCCGGTGCGGTGGATTGTGCCACGCTGATCGCCGAACATGCCCGCCAGGCCGGCATCGACATCAACGTCGTCCGCGAAGCCTCGGACGGATATTGGTCCAACGTCTGGATGAAGAAGCCGTGGTGCTTCTCGTACTGGGGTGGCCGGCCCACAGCAGACTGGATGTTCACGACCGCCTATGCCGCCGATGCTGCCTGGAACGACACTGCCTGGAAGAACGACCGGTTCAATGCCCTGCTGATCGAGGCACGGGCCGAGCGTGACACGGCCAAGCGTGGTGAAATGTATGCAGAGATGCAAAACATCCTGCATGACGACGGTGGCATCATCGTACTGATGTTCAACGACTTCGTCACTGCCCACTCGAAAGCCGTGGCGCATGGCGAACTGAACTCGAACTACGACCACGATGGCGGCTACATGTACCGGCGCTGGTGGATGGCCTGACCGCATCACGGTTGCAACAAGATGGCGGGATGACGTTTTTATTGGTTGTCCCGCCGTAAAGGGTCTGGTCAGACCTGCAAAAGTTTGCAAACGTTGTCGGTGCATGCATCAAAAGCGGGAACCAACCCGCAAGGCTGCATGAACATAGGGTGGGCGTTGCGGATGCATCCGATTCTGAAGACAGTGCTACAGCGCTTGGCTCTCGGCCTTGTCACGCTGTTCGTTGTTTCAATCATCATATTCTCGTCCATGCAGTTCCTGCCAGGCGACTTTGCGACCGCCGTTCTGGGTCAGTCGGCCACGCCGGAAACCGTTGCAGCGTTCCGCCGCGAGCTGGGCCTGAACGACCCGGCCGTGGTGCGCTACGTGCAATGGGTTGGCGGCGTCCTGCAGGGCGATTTCGGCCAGTCATTTTCCGGACGCAGCGCCGGCCGCGAACGCGAGGTCATGGAACTGATCGCACCGCGCCTGTGGAACACGCTGTTCCTTGCGGCGATGACTGCGATCATCTCGGTGCCGCTGGCGCTGGCACTCGGCATCACCGCTGCCTTGTACCGCAACTCGTTCTATGACCGTTCCGTCAACGCGGTCACCCTGACGACGATCTCGTTCCCCGAGTTCTTCGTCGCCTACATCCTCATCCTGCTGTTCTCGCAACTCTGGATCGGCCTGCCGTCGCTGGCCAATGTATCGCCCGGTACGCCGTTCCTGGAGCGGGTGGAAAAATGCCTGCTGCCGGCGTTGACGCTGACCCTCGTCATTGTGGCCCACATGATGCGCATGACGCGGGCCTCGATCATCAACCTGCTGGCGAGCCCCTACATCGAGATGGCACGGCTCAAGGGCATCTCGTCGAGCCAGGTCATCCTGCGCCATGCCCTGCCAAACGCCTGGGCACCCATCGTCAACGTCATCGCCTTCAACCTTGCCTACCTGGTGGTGGGCGTTGTGGTGGTCGAGGTCGTGTTCACCTATCCCGGGGCCGGGCAGTTGATGGTGGACGCGGTCAGCACCCGTGACATTCCGGTGGTGCAGGCGTGCGCGCTGATATTTGCCGCCACCTACATCCTGCTCAACCTGTTCGCAGACATCGTGTCCATCGTCACCAATCCAAGGCTGTTGCACCCCAGATGAGCGCCGACAACCAGACATATTCCGCCATCGACGAGGTTGCTGTTGTCGTGACCCGGCGCACCTGGCCGCAGCGTGTCTGGCGGGCCCTGAAGAAGGCACCGATGACGGCCTGGTTCGGCATGGTCGTCATCTTCGGGTACCTGGTGACGGCAATCTTCGCGCCCTGGATTGCGCCTTATGGCCAGAGCGAGATCGTTTCGAACCTGCCCAACGGACCCTGGACGCAGGAATTCATTTTCGGCACCGACGGGCTGGGCCGTGACGTGTTCTCGCGCATGGTCTATGGCGCGCGCAACACCATCGGCATCGCGGTTGCCACCACCTTCCTGTCGTTCCTGATCGGCGGTACGCTTGGCGTGGCCGCAGCGCTCAACCGGTCCTGGCTGGACCAGGCCCTGAGCCGCTTCGTCGATGTGCTGATGTCGATCCCCAGCCTGATCTTCGCCCTCATGCTGCTGGCAATCTTCGGCTCCAGCATCACCAACCTGATCATCATCATCGCCATCCTCGACTCGACCCGCGTGTTCCGCCTTGCACGCGCGGTCTCGCTCAACGTGGTGGTGATGGATTACGTCGAAGCCTCGCGGCTGCGCGGTGAATCGCTGTTGTGGGTGATGCGGCGCGACATACTGCCAAACATCCTGCCGCCACTGGTGGCAGAGTTCGGGCTGCGCTTCTGCTTCGTGTTCCTGACCATCGCCTCGCTGTCGTTCCTCGGTGTCGGTATCCAGCCGCCCACCGCCGACTGGGGCTCGATGGTGCGCGACGGGGCCTCGTTCATTTCGTATACGCAGTGGAACTGCGACCTGGCGCTGTGCGGGCTTGATGTGGCGCTCATTCCGTTGCTGCCGGCCTGTGCCATCGCGCTACTCACCGTTGCAGTGAACTTCGTGGTAGACTGGTTCCTGCACAAGACCAGCGGGATCCGCGATGAAAAGTGACGTGTTGACGTCGCTGTCATCGGCCCGTGCACTCGGCTGGGGCGGGTTCTACACGCTGGTGCTGCTGGCCTGGACCGGCATCTTCATCATGACGGCACACCTGCCCGGCGGCTTGTTGTTCAACCTGTCGCAACCCGGGTTCTGGTCTGCCTTGTGCACCTCTGCGGCGGAAGCAAATCCTCTCGCGCTGTTTGCCATGTGGGCACTGATGTCAGCCGCCATGATGGCGCCCACGCTGGTGCCGGCGCTGTCGACCTATGACGACATGACAGCCACAGGGGCTGCCAACGGCACGGGCTTCGCCGCCCTCGTTGCCGGATATCTTGCGGTCTGGCTTGGATTTTCGGCGGCAGGCGCCAGCGCGCAGGCTGCACTGTCATCCTGGGGGCTGGTGACGCAATCGGGGGCCAGCGCGTCGGCCTGGCTTACAGCCGGCCTGCTGCTGGTGGCCGGTGCCTACCAGTTCTCCAGCCTCAAGGAGGCCTGCCTGAGCAAGTGCCGCCGGCCGCTGATGTTCTTCATGCAGTACTGGACGCCCGGACCCGCCGGGGCGCTGCGCATGGGGGTCCGGCTGGGCGTGGTGTGCATGGCCTGCTGCTGGGCGCTGATGGCGCTGGGCTTCATTGGCGGCACGATGAACCTGGTGTGGATGGGAGCTGCCACCGCCTTCATGGTGCTTGAGAAACTGCCTGACATCGGCCGCTGGCTGACGCGGCCTGCCGGTGCCATGTTGCTGCTGGCAGGGCTGTACTGGCTTGCTGCCGCAATCGGATTCATTTGAACGGAGTGGAGTTTCATGGCTGACATGCCGGACTGGAAAATCAAGGGGGAGCTGATCCTCAACTGCAACTGCACGGTGTTCTGTCCGTGCGTCGTCAGTCTCGGCAAGCACCCGCCGACCGAAGGCTACTGCCAGGCATGGCTGGGCGTCCGCATCGATGAAGGCCACTTTGACGGAGAGGACCTGTCCGGCCTCAACGTCGGCATGCTGATGGACATCCCCGGCAATATGGGCCGCGGCAACTGGAAGGCAGCCGCCTTCTTCGATGAACGCGCCAGCGAAAAGGCCTATGCAGGACTGGAGAAAATTTTCTCGGGCCAGGTGCGCGGCACCACCGGGCTGTTCTCCATGCTGGTGGGCGAGTTCCTCGGCGCTGAACGGGCCGCCGTCACTTATGAGACCGAAGGCAAGAAGCGCCGGCTCATGGTGGGCAAGAAGATCCAGGGAGAGATCGAGCCGGTCTCGGGTCACGATCCGGACAGCGACATCGTGGTGTCGAACACCGGGTACTGGATGGGACCCGACATCACCGTTGCCCAGGCCAACAGGGGCCGGGTGCGCAGCCATGGCCGGGTCTGGGATTTCGATGGCCGCTCGGCCGAGATCTGCCAGATCGACTGGCACGGCCCCAACTGATCTGACCAACAAGCAGCAAGGCGGACAACGGCATGGCAAAGAAGTCAAATCAGGACCGGACCAGGGGCGAACTGCTGCTCGACATGCGCGACATCAGGATCGAGGGTTTTTCTGATGACAAGTGGCACCCGATCATCAAGGGCGTGGACCTGAAACTGCACCGGGGTGAAGTGCTGGGACTGATCGGCGAATCCGGTGCCGGCAAGTCCACCCTGGGCAAGGCCGCCATGGGCTACGTCCAGCCAGGTTGCCGGTTTACCGGCGGCTCGATCATGTTCGATGGCATGGACCTGATGGCCATGCGCGAAAACCAGCGCCGCAAGCTGCGCGGGTCGCGCATCACCTATGTGGCGCAAAGTGCGGCCGCCTCGTTCAACCCGGCGCACCGGCTGATCAACCAGTGCGTGGAAGCCACCGTGTCCCATGGCCTGCAGCGCGAGGCCCAGGCGAAGGCCGATGCCCGCGAACTGTTTGCGGCACTGCAGTTGCCGGACCCTGACAATATCGGTGAGCGCTATCCGCATCAGGTGTCGGGCGGTCAGTTGCAACGCGCGATGACCGCCATGTCGATGTCGCCACGCCCCGACCTGATCATCTTTGACGAGCCGACCACCGCGCTTGACGTGACCACGCAAGTCGAGGTGCTGGCGGCCATGCGTGACATCGTGCAGAAGTTCAACACGGCCGCCATCTACATTACCCACGACCTCGCCGTGGTTGCCCAGATGGCCGACGTCATCAAGGTGCTGCGCTATGGCGAGACGGTAGAAGTCGCGCCCACCCGCGACATGCTGCAGAAGCCCGAGAAACCTTACACCAAGTCGCTGTGGGCCGTGCGGTCGCTCGAAAAGCCGGAGCAGACCAGCGAAGACACCGTGCTGCGGGTCAACAACGTCGATGCCAGCTATGGCGGCGTGGTCAAGGTGCTGCACAACGTGACCATCAACGTGCCGCGCGGGTCGACCGTGGCGGTGGTGGGTGAGTCCGGTTCCGGCAAGTCCACCACGGCGCGTGTCATTACCGGCCTGCTGCCGCCGATGAAGGGCAACGTGCTGTTCAACGACGAGCCCTTGCCGCTGGCGCTCAAGGACCGCACCAAGGACCAGTTGCGCCGCATCCAGATGATCTACCAGATGGCCGACACGGCAATGAACCCCAAGCACACCGTGCGCGACATCATCGGCCGCCCGCTCGAGTTCTATCTCGGGCTGTCCGGCAAGGCGCTGGACGACCGTATTTCCGAACTGCTGAAGATGATCGAGCTGGATGACAGCTTCATGGAGCGCCTGCCGGGCGAGCTGTCCGGTGGCCAGAAGCAGCGCATCTGCATTGCGCGGGCGCTGGCGGCCGAGCCGGAAGTGATCATCTGTGACGAGGTCACCTCGGCGCTGGACCAGATCGTGCAGGAAGGCATCCTGAAGCTGCTGCTGCGGTTGCAGAAGGAATTCAATATCACCTACCTGTTCATTACCCACGACATCGCAACCGTTAAGGCGATCTCTGACCAGATCGTGGTGATGTTCCAGGGCCGCGTGGTGGAGCAGGGCATGAAGAGCGAAATCCTGTCGCCGCCGTTCCCTGCCTATACCCAGTTGCTGCTGTCGTCGGTGCCGGAAATGGACCCGGACTGGCTGTCGAACCTGCTGGACGAACGTGCTGGCTCCGGCGCCTTGAGCGCGTCCGGCAACTGAGTCCCAGGTTGAGTCTGCAACCCTGCCCCCTGACGTTGCGTTGTGGGGCAAAGCCGTCATTTCCTCACCTTGCCTGCCAGCGGAGCCCTGATGAGCGACAGCCCGATCATCGTCTGGTTTACCCATGACCTGCGCCTGAGCGATCACGCTGCGCTGAGCGCTGCGGCGGCGACCGGGCATCCGCTGCTGCCGGTCTATATTCTTGACGATGACACGCCGGGCGACTGGGCCATGGGCGGCGCATCGCGCTGGTGGCTGGAGCAGTCACTGGCGTCACTGCAGGCAGCACTCAAGGATAGGTCAGGCCGGTTGATCCTGCGCCGCGGCAATCCGCTCACGGTGCTTGAGCAGCTCGTGGAGGAGACCGGCGCCCACGGCATCTGGTTCTCGCGCAGTTACGCGCCGTGGTCCGCAAAGCTCGAGACGTCGCTTGCAGACTGGGCCGGCCGGCAGGGCATCGCCTGCAAGCGGTTTGCCGGGTACCTGCTGCACAACCCCGAGGACATCCGCACCGGAGGCGGAACCCCCTACAAGGTCTACACGCCGTTCTCCAGGGCCTGCTTCGAGGCCGAGCCGCAACGTGCCCCGCGTCCGGTGCCGGACGGCATGACCTTCTGGGATGGTGACATCGCCAGCGACGATTTGGCGAGTTGGGAACTTTATGACGGCAAACCGGACTGGGCAGAAGGCTTCTCCCAACGCTGGGCACCGGGCGAGGCGGGCGCGCAGGAAAAGCTCGACCGGTTCATTGCCGAGGCTGCCAAGGACTATGCCGACAGGCGCAACATGCCCGGCGAGTTTGGCACCTCGCGGCTGTCTCCCCATTTGCACTTTGGCGAAATCTCGCCGCTGCAGTGCTGGCACGCCATGCGCCACGCCATGGCCGATGGCCGCCGCAACATCGATGTTGGCGGCAAGACATTCCTCAAGGAACTGCTGTGGCGTGAATTCTCCTATCATCTGGTCTGCAACTTCGAGAACTTCGCAACCGAGCCCTTCCAGGAGAAGTTTGCCGGCTTCCCGTGGGCCAGCGACGAGGACGGCCTGAAGGCCTGGCAGGACGGCATGACTGGTTACCCTATCGTGGATGCCGGCATGCGGGAACTGTGGGCCACCGGCTGGATGCACAACCGCGTACGCATGATCGCCGGGTCATTTCTCGTGAAGGACCTGCTGATCCCCTGGCAGCGCGGCGAGGAGTGGTTCTGGGACTGCCTTGTAGATGCCGACATCGGATCCAACGCCGCAAGCTGGCAATGGATCGCTGGCTGTGGCGCCGATGCTGCGCCCTATTTCCGGGTGTTCAACCCGGTGCTGCAGGGCGAGAAGTTTGATCCTGATGGCACTTATGTCCGCCGCTGGGTGCCGGAACTGTCGGACATGCCGGAGAAGTACCTGCACAAGCCGTGGGAAGCGCCCAGGGACGTGCTGGACAGGGTGGGCGTCAGGCTGGGCAAGACCTACCCCCGGCCAATCGTCGATCACGGCGAGGCCCGCGACCGGGCGCTGGCGGCCTACAACAAGATCAGGTAGCAGCTCAGGCCGGACCGCCGGGCGGGCGCCGCTTGAACCGGGCGGCAAGAAACTCCACGAACGCTCGCGCCTTTGCGGGCCGGTAGCCATCCGCCTGGTACAGCGCCACCAAGGTTTCCGGCTTCGGCTCAAACCCGTCCAGTATGGCAACCAGCGATCCGTCTGCCAGTTCGCTTGACACCGTATGGGCCGGCAAAAGCGTTATGCCGCGCCCGGCCAGTGCTGCCGCCCTCAGCACATCGGCATTGTTGGAGCTCAGTACCGGAGTGACGGCCAGCCCGGCATTGCCCTCCACGCCGCGTACCGGCCAGTTCATGGGGCTACCGAGGTTGCCGAGGTGAAGCAGGGCATGACTGGCCAGCTCAGCGGGCGTACGCGGTCTCCCCCGGGTTTCGAGGTAGTCGGGACTGGCGCACATCAGTTGCCGGACCGGGCAAAGTGGACGGACGACGAGAGTTGAAGGCGGGGGCTCACCGATCCGCACCATGACATCGAACCCCTCCTCGCGCAGATCGACATGCCTGTCATTCAGCACAAGTGCAGCGGATACTGACGGGTGCTGTGCCATGAAGTCAGCCATCGCGGTCGCAATGACGCCGCCGCCAAGGCTTGTGGGGGCGCTCACCCGCAGCAACCCTTCCAGCTCACCCCTGATATGGCCCACAGCGGCTTCCGCCTCGTCCATCTGTGCCACCAGGGTACGGGCCTGCTCGACAAACACCATGCCGGCTTCCGTCAGTGCCATTGTCCGCGTGGTGCGCTTGAGCAAAGGTGCGCCAATGTGGTCTTCCAGCGCCCCCACCAGCCGCGACACCTGTACCCGCGTCAGGCCCAGTTTGCGGCCCGCTGCGGCAAAACTGCCCTCGTCCACGGCCAGCACCAGTGCTCTCATGCTTTCGAATCGATCCATCGGCATATAGTATCCGTGTCCATTGAGGGGCCTGTTATTCTAACGCATAGTCAGTATAAAAAGATTTATTCAGTAGAATAGACCAGTTTGTTCGCATACGTATCATTTTTCATTCTACTCGAGGCCATGTGCTGATGGCCGCGGCGGCAACGACAACCTGTACGGCGATGCGGGCAACGACACCTTCATCATGGCCGACGGCTATGGCTGTGACCGCATCTTCAACTTCCAGGCCGGGGCGGGGTCGGAAGATGTGGTTGACGTCACCGCATTCGGCTTCACCGATTTTGCCCAGCTGATGACGGGCGCGTCGGTGTCAGGCGATTACCTGATCGTGCAGCTAGATGCCGATGACAGCGTCGGCTTCTACGGCCTCAACAACGTCAACCAGCTGCACCAGGACGACTTCCTGATCTGACAGGGTGAAAGCTCAAGGGGTTTCCAGACAACGCACATGACGCCGGGCCGGGCCATTGCGGCACTCGACGGCCCGGCATTTCTGCTGTTCGATAGGGTCCAGTTGATTCTGACCAGCAGGAGCAAATCGAGTGTCACAGACTGACTTCACCGGCCAGGTGGCCGTCGTAACCGGCGGTGCTCAGGGCATCGGCCTCGCCGTTGCCCGCAAGCTTGCAGACAGCGGCGCCAGCGTTGCCCTGTGGGACCTGGATGCCAGGCTCGCTGGCGAGGCTGCGGACCTCTTGCCCGGCAGCTGCATCGGCATTGCGTCCGACGTGACCAGCGAAGCCTCGATTGCCACGGCGCTTGAGCAAACCGTTGCCAGGCTGGGCGCTGTGTCTGTGCTGGTCAATTCAGCCGGCATCGCCGGTCCCAACGGACCTGTATCTGCCTATGATGCGGGCGACTGGCGCCGCGTCATCGAGACCAACCTGACCGGAACCTTTCTCGTCAACAAGGCGTTGGTGCCGGGAATGACCAGGCATGGCTATGGGCGGATTTGCAATATCGCGTCTGTCGCAGGCAAGGAAGGCAACCCCAACGCTGCTGCGTATTCTGCGTCCAAGGCCGGCGTCATCGCCCTGACCAAGTCGCTGGGCAAGGAGCTGGCCGGGCATGACATCGCCGTCAATTGTGTCACACCGGCCGCTGCGCGCACGAGGATATTCGACCAGATGAGCCAGGAGCATATCGACTACATGCTGTCGAAGATTCCCCGCAACCGCTTCCTCGATGTAAACGAGGCCGCAGAGATGATTGCCTGGATCGTGTCGTCTCACAACAGCTTCACCACTGGTGCCGTGTTCGACCTGTCCGGCGGCCGGGCAACCTACTGAACCCGTTATTGATCATCACCACGAGGAGCGCCTGACGACATGGCATGCAAGTTGAACATCGTTGCAATCTCCGGCAGCCTGCGGGCTGACTCCTACAATACCAAGACCCTCGAAGCGCTGAAGGAGCTCGCAGCTGACACGCTCGACGTCCAGATCGTCACGTTGAAGGGCATACCGGTTTACGACGGTGATGACGAGGCAGACAGCGGCGTACCGCAGATCATCAAGGATCTGGCGGACAAGATCGCCCGCGCCGACGGTGTGATCATCGCCACGCCGGAATACAACTTCTCCATCCCCGGCGGCTTGAAGAATGCCACGGACTGGATCAGCCGGATCAAGGACCATCCCCTGAAGCAGAAGCGCGTCGGTATTGTCGGGGCATCCATGAGCCCGGTCGGTACAGCGCGCGCGCAATACCACTTGCGCCAGAACCTTGTTGGTCTTGAATCATGGACCATGAACAAGCCGGAGCTGTTCGTCAGCCTTGCCCAGAACAAGTTCGGCGAGGACGGCAAGCTTGTTGATGAAGATACCAGAAAGTTTGCCAAGGCCTGGCTGGACGCCTTCGAGGCGTGGGTACGGCTGGGCTGACACCCGGGCCGGCAGAAACAGGCTGATCTTGCTGCTGGATATAATGTGCCCGCCCATGCGCCTTTTTCAAAACACACGGGCGGGCCTGGTACGCGCTGCTCGGGACGGCGACAGGAGCCACGCGACCATTTCGTGTTCACGTGGGCGTTGTCTGTAACGGTCGCCCTCGTGATGCATGGGGATCTACGCAAGGGTGGCCAAATCACACCCGCCTAAAACCTGTTCAAACTGTTTGCAGACCCCTCTGCTGTCTTGAATGATGCTTGCGGTTATGGACAACAGCGCGGCCAAACCTAGGCGATTCTGGGGCTGCAACTTTTGTTATGCAATTGTGCATCAGCGGCCTGGATGTAAATCTGCGCTGGACATTCGTGTTGACAGTCTTCGATACTCGGGCAAATACCGGCACTGCGTGCAATCAACCTTTTGACGGAGAGAGATTGCCGCATCAAGCCGGCCTTACGGTCTT
Source organism: uncultured Alphaproteobacteria bacterium (assembly GCA_963700735.1). Classification (GTDB taxonomy): domain Bacteria; phylum Pseudomonadota; class Alphaproteobacteria; order Rhizobiales; family Aestuariivirgaceae; genus Anderseniella. The sequence goes on along the minus strand of CAVOYR010000001.1, from coordinate 258,583 downwards.
GCGTGCGGGACAGCTGCACTGCAGGGCGGGGGAAGCAGCTTGAGGGAGCGCACCAATGGGCTATCGAATCGTCCTGGCTGATGATCATCCCCTGTTCAGGGACGCCCTGCGGCTAACCTTGCGCGACGCCCTTGAAGATGCCCGGTTTGACGAGGCAGGGACCCTCAACGAGGTCATTGCGCTGCTCTCCGGACCCGATGATGTCGACTTGTTGCTGCTCGATCTCAAGATGCCCGGCGTGCAGGGCTTCTCCGGCCTTGTGCTGGTGCGGGCCCAGTTTCCGCTGGTACCGGTGGTCATCGTGTCGGGCAGTGATAATTCATCGGTGATTGCCCGCGCCATGTCTCTGGGCGCGTCAGGTTTCATCCCGAAATCCACCCCCGTCGACCAGATGCAGCAGGCTGTATCGGTGGTGCTGGAAGGCGGCGAGTGGATACCCGCAGATGTCGATCTCAATGCCAGCGCGGACAGTGAAGCCGACGACATATCCCGGCGCATGGCAACGCTGACCCCGCAGCAGATGCGGGTCTTGATGATGTTGCGCGAAGGCCTGCTCAACAAGCAGATTGCCTACGAGTTGACGGTCTCCGAAGCTACGATCAAGGCGCACGTTTCGGCAATCCTGCAGAAGCTGAACGTGGACAGCCGCACGCAAGCGGTCATCGCTGCCGCCCGCATCGATGGCGAGCAGTTCGAGACGAACGCCGCCGCCCAGGCGATGTAGCGCCGGCCCAGGTCTGCTCGAGGCTCTGGATCAGCCTATTCGGCAGCCTGCCTGCTGCGCGCCCTGGCGGCGCCCAGCACATTGCGCAAGATTGCCGGCCGGACGGGCTTTCGCAGGTACACCACGCCTGCAGTTTCTGCCGACAGCTGGATATCTGCAGACCGTTCGGCAGTGATCAGCGCGGCATCGAACACCACCCCGGCCAGATTGCGCAGTTCGCCAATAAGGTCGATGCCGTTCTCGCCGTTGAGGTGATAGTCCATCAGCACCATGTCATACGGCCATGGCTGATGCGCGCGCGCCAGCTCCCGTGCCTGATCACCATCACCGGCGGTCGTCACCTCGCAGCCCCATCCTGTCAGCAACTGGCTCATGCCATCGATGATGCTGGGTTCGTTGTCCACCACCAGCACCTTCAGTCCAAACAAGCGGCCGCTGATGGCAACCGGCACATCACGCGGGAGCTGGACCGGTTCGTCCCTTGCGTCGGCCATGGGTAGTTCAAGACTGAACGTACATCCGGAGCCATTGTCCGAGTGAAGTTGCAACGGGTGGTTCAGCACACGGGCCATGCGCTCGACGATGGCCAGGCCCAGCCCGAGTCCGGAAATCGCCGAGCCCTCCTGGTCAAGCCGTTCGAACTCGCGGTACACCAGTTGCTGCTTGTTCTTCGGTATGCCGGGGCCGGAGTCGTGTACCTGGACCAGCACCGACCGGCCCCTGCGCCGGCATCCGATCAGCACCTTGCCGGATGGCGTGTACTTGATGGCATTGCTGATCAGGTTCTGCAGGATGCGACGCAGCAGCTTGCGGTCTAACTCAACGGCCAGCGACGACGCCACCATATTCAGCCGCAAGCCCTTGTCCTCTGCAGCCAGTGAAAACTCGGTCTGCAGTTGCGCCATCAGGTCACCAATGGCAAAGCGGGACACGTCGGGCTTGATGGCGCCTGCATCCAGCCGGGACATGTCCAGCAGGGCTGACAGGATTTCTTCCACCGCCTCTAGTGACTGGTCGACATTGTGCACCAGCTTCTCGTTGGCGGAGTGCGCCGTCCTGTCCATCAGCGACGAGGTGAACAGCCGCGCTGCGTTGAGTGGTTGCAGGATGTCGTGCGAGGCCGCAGCGATAAACCGGGTCTTGCCCACGTTCGCCTCGACGGCCCTGGCGCGGGCATCTTCGAGCTGGCCGTTCAGTGTCGTCAGTTCCTGGGTGCGTTCGCGCACCCGCTGCTCCAGCGCCTGTGCGGTCTGCACGCGCTGGGTGATGTCGGTGAAGGTGATGACCCGTCCGTCATCGGGCATCGAATTGCTGCGCACGTCCAGCACAACGGATCCATCGGCACTGGTGATCTGGAAGGCCTGGTTCTGCATGGCCATCATCCGCAGAACCTGCGTGTGGGCTTCCGCCAGGGCCCGGCCCTCGTATTCGAAGTGTTCATGCAACTGGTTCAGCACGGTGTTGAGCGGAACGCCTACCTTGCCAAGCGACGGTGGCAGCCCAAGCAGCTTGCGGAACTGGGTGTTCCAGCACACCAGCGCCAGATCCTGGTCAAACACGGCAATTCCCTGCTCGACGTGGTCGATGGCGGATTGCAGCAGGTCGCGGTTGTAGACGATGGCATCAGAGGCATCATCGAGCAGCCGCATGGCACCGCTCGACGTGGTCCCGTCACGCTGCAACAGCAACGCCATCACAACCCGTGCCGACGCCGTGCCGATGGCGCTGGCCAGCAGCCGCTCGGCAAACTTCAACAGCTCATGATCTGCCAGCTCGCGCTGGTTAGGTGCCACCGGCAGTCCATCGAAGTAGTCCGAGAACGACCGCTTCACCCTTTCCGGACCGAGATAGCGTTCCACGGTGGATTGCAGCTGCCGGACGGTGATGGAGACGTTCTTCATCTTCAGGGTGGATGTGGCGGCCGCGTGGCCGCTGGGCACGAAGGCCTGCGCCTGCATCCGTTCCAGAGGGTCGCTCGTGGTTGTCAGCGATACCACGATGTAGGCCAGAACGTTGACAGCAATCGACCAGATGACGCCGTGGGTCAGCGGATCCATGTCGCTGCCAAACAGTTGGCGTGGCCTGAGCCACTCAATGCCGGCCGGTCCGTGTGTTATCAGGCTGGCCGGCAGCCATCCGGCATCGGCAAACAGTGGTACCAGCAGCGTGTAGAGCCACAGCAGGAAACCGGCCATCAACCCGGCCATGGCGCCACGCGAGTTGCCCCGGTTCCACACCAGGCCGATGACGAAGGCCGGTGCGAACTGGGCGATTGCGGCAAACGATACAAGCCCGGTTTGCGCAAGGGCGGCATTGTTTCCGATCATCAGGTAATAGGAATAGGCCAGCACGATGATGCCGCAGATGGCCACCCGCCGTATTCCCAGGATCCGCCAGGTCACGTCGTCCTGCCACATGCTGCGCTTTGATGATCGCAACATCAGCGGTAGCACGATGGAGTTGCACACCATGATCGACAGCGCGACCGTTTCAACGATGACCATTGCCGTTGCCGCTGACAGCCCGCCGATGAAGGCAATCATCGCCAGCATGCTGTTGCCATGCGCCACCGGCAGGGCAAGCACGAACGTGTCGCCATCCATCGGCTGACCGCGAAACGTGATCAGGCCTGCAACGGCAATCGGAATGACGAAGATGTTGATCGCCACCAGGTAGAGCGGGAACATCCACGCTGCCTTCTTCACGTCCTCGATGGCGGTATTTTCCACGACGACCAGGTGGAACTGGCGCGGCAGCAGCAGCACCGCGCAGAAAGCCAGGAACGTCATGGTGGCGAACCGCGGCAGGTCCGGCAGCGTGGTGAAAAGGCCGCTGATGGCGGGGTCGCTGACCGCCTGCTCATACAGGTTGGCGGGACCGCCCATGAACCAGAACGTGATGGCAAATCCCACGGCGATGAAGGCGACCAGCTTCACCAGGCTTTCTGCTGCCACCGACAGGATCAAGCCGTTCTGGTGTTCCGTGGCATCGGCGTGGCGGGTGCCGAACAGCATGGCGAACACAGCCATGGCGATCGCCACGAACAGCGGCATGTCGCCGAACGGCGTGTCGAGACCGTAGGTATCCACACCCAGCGGCGCAAGCACCCCCAGTGACAGCGCGACTGCCTTCAGCTGCAGCGAGATATAGGGCACCACCCCGATCACCGCGATGGCGGCGGCCATGCCACCGAGCACCTGGTTCTTGCCGTACCGGGCTGACAGGAAGTCCGCGATGGAGGTGATGTTCTGTGCCTTGGACAGGCTGACGACGTGGCGAACGAGCGGCCAGCCCAGCCCGAACAGAAGGATGGGGCCAAGGTAGATCGCCAGGAAGTACAGCCCCGTCGTCGAGGCCAGCCCGACGCTGCCGTAGAAGGTCCACGACGTGCAGTAAACCGCAATCGACAGGGCATAGACGTAAGGCCGGGACGAACCCCGCCGCCCACCGGAGACCTTGTCACCATAGGCGGCAATGGCGAACAGTCCGCCCACGTAAACCAGAGAGATGACTATGACGCCCCAGGTCGACAGCATAGTCGCGTGGCACCCCTGTCATGGCCGGCCCGGCAGTTTGTTGCCCGTGCTGCCGGAAGCTGCGTAAATCCAGCCCCAGACTGTACCAGAGTTGAACCGTCTGGCAATGACACGGGGTCATTGTTCGCTCGCATACGGACCACACGCTTTAGTTGTTGTGTTTTGTTTGCGCGCAAGTAATGTCGTCGTGTTGCCGGGGCGATAACTGTCCCGGACCTGACCGCAACCCGGCGAAGACCGGTTTGCCGGCACAAAAAGCGAAGGGGAAAAGTCGTGTGGAATGAATTTAAGGAGTTTGCCTTCAAGGGCAACGTGCTGGATCTCGCCGTCGGCGTCATCATTGCAGGCGCATTTGGCCTGATCGTGAGTTCTCTCGTCGCGGACATCATCATGCCGATCGTCGGCGCGATCACCGGTGGCGTGGACTTCAGCAACATGTTTGCACCGCTGGCCGAAGGCGTAACGGCTGCAGGTCTCGAAGAAGCCAAGAAACAGGGCGCCGTGTTGGCATATGGCAGCTTCATCACAGCTGTCGTCAACTTCCTGATCATCGCGTTCATCCTGTTCATGGTTGTGCGCGTGGCCAACAACATCAACAAGAAGCAGGCAGAAGCACCGGTTGCACCTGAAGCACCGCCTGCAGATGTTGCACTGCTGACCGAGATCCGCGACTTGCTGAAGAAGAAGTAAGTCACGACAGACCATCTGGGTTGAAGGCCCGGTCCGCCATCATGGTGGGCCGGGTTTTTGTTTGCGGCGCGGGTTGCGGCACAGTAGTGATGCTGTCTTGCAGCCCCCTTTCCGGCAGGCCGTTCCCATGGCGTCATTGTCGCCCGATCAACTTGTTGCCAGCATCCGGCGCAGCCAGCGCGAGGAGCCGGATAGCGGCATCCTCGCCGCAGTCAATCATGGCTTCGGCCGCGACGGGTTGATCCCGTTGTGGACCGGCGAAAGCCACCTGCCGACGCCATCGTTTGTCTGCGAGGCCGCCAGCCGCTCGCTCAGCGCTGGCGAAACCTTCTACACCTGGCAGCGTGGCCTGCCGCAATTGCGCCAGGCGCTGGCCGACTATCACGCGCGGTTCTGGCCCGGCGAGTTCTCCGCCGACAGGTTCTTTGTCACTGGCGGTGGCATGCAAGCCATCCAGACGGCACTGCAATTGCTGCTCGACCACGGCGATGAGGTTGTCGTGCCATCACCCGCGTGGCCCAACTTTCCCGGTCCGATGCGCATGATGGGCGCGGTGCCGGTGTTCGTGCCGATGCAGTACGAGGATCGCCGCTGGTCGCTCGACCTCGACCGCATGCGCGACAGCATCACCGCACGCACCAGGGCCATCTGCCTGATCTCACCCTCCAATCCGATCGGCTGGGTTGCCAGCATCGACGACCTCACTGCCATTCGCGACATGGCCCGGGCGCATGGACTGTGGATCATCGCCGACGAGGTCTACGCACGGTTCCAGTATGACGAGGAGCGCGAGCGCACGCCCTCGTTCATGGATGTCTGCGACCCGGACGAGAGGGTCATCTATATCAACACCTTCTCCAAGAACTGGGCCATGACCGGCTGGCGCATTGGCTGGCTGCAGGCCCCTGCAGCACTGGGCAGCGCCATCGAGCGTATCATCCAGTACAACACGTCCGGCACGGCGGCCTTCATGCAGCGCGGTGCATTGGCGGCATTGCAGCATGGCGACGGCTTTCTTGGCGAGCAGCTCGCCATGGCACGGGCCGCGCGCGACCGGGTGGTCGAGGTACTGGGCCGGTTCGACAATGTCAGCTTTGAAGTGCCGCAGGGCGCCTTCTACCACTTCATCCGGGTGGACGGCCTGAGCGACAGCCTGACCGCCGTCAAGCGCATCATCGATGAAGCCAATGTGGGCCTGTCACCGGGCGGCACGTTCGGCCCGGGCGGCGAAGGCTTCCTGCGCATGTGCTACCTGCGCGATCCCGAGGCGCTGGACGAGGCCTTGCGCCGCCTGTCCGGCTGGCTTGAACGCCACAACGGCTGACACCCACAGGCAGGTTTGCAGCCTTCCTGGTGGCGTCATCGTTGACCCGCTGCGGCTGATTGCTTATCTGATGGGAAATACCCGATCAACACGCAGCACCCACGGCCATGACCATACGCCCCATCGTCAAGCTTCCCGACCCGATCCTCAAGCAGGTCTCCGCACCTGTCGAACGGGTCGATGATGAATTGCGTGCCCTCGTGTCGGACATGTTCGACACCATGTACGACGCACCGGGCATCGGGCTTGCCGCAGTCCAGATCGGCATTCCGCGCCGCCTGCTGGTGATCGACCTGGCCAAGGAAGACAAGCCGCCGGCCCCGTTTGTCTTCGTCAATCCGCAGATCATCTGGTCGAGCGATGATGTGTCCACCTACGAGGAGGGCTGCCTGTCCATTCCGGACGTGTTCGACGATGTGGAACGCCCGGCGGAGGTGAAGGTGAGCTATGTCGACGAGCAGGGCAGGCAGCAGGAGATGCACTGCACCGGGCTCATGGCGACCTGCATCCAGCATGAGATCGACCACCTCAACGGCGTGTTGTTCATCGACCACCTGTCGCGGCTGAAGCGCTCGGTCGTGGTGCGCAAGTTCACCAAGCTGGCCCGCCAGCAACGCGAGACCGCGTGAGCCTTCGCCTCATCTTCATGGGCACGCCGGCATTTTCCGTGCCCACCCTCGAACGCCTTGTTGCTGACGAGCATGACGTCGCTTGCGTCTACACGCAGCCGCCCCGCCCTGCAGGCAGGGGCATGGCAGATCGCCCCTCGCCCGTGCACGAGTTTGCTGCCAGCCATGGCATTGATGTGCGCACGCCGGTTTCCCTCAAGGTGGCCAATGATCAGGCGGCATTCGCTGCGCTCAACGCCGACGTGGCAGTGGTGGTGGCATACGGGTTGCTGCTGCCGGTGGCCGTCCTGCAGGCGCCGCGGCATGGCTGCCTGAACGTGCATGCCTCGCTGCTGCCGCGCTGGCGCGGTGCGGCCCCGATCCAGCGCGCCATCATGACCGGTGACAAGCAGTCCGGAGTGTCCATCATGCAGATGGAGGAAGGCCTCGATACCGGCCCCGTGGTCAGCGAAACCAGGGTCCCCATCACCAATGCAACAACCGCTGATGCCTTGCACGACAAGTTGGCCAGCGTGGGTGCCGGGGCAATGTCCACCGTACTGGCCCGGCTCGAAACCGATGGGCGTCTCGAGGCAGCGCCACAGCCTGAAGCGGGCGTGACCTATGCGCAGAAAATCTCCAAGGCTGAAGCCAGGCTGGACTTCAACCGCGATGTGCACGCCGTTTTGCGGCATATCCACGGACTGTCGCCGTTTCCCGGCGCGTGGTGTCTTGTGCCGGCCGGGGACAGGCTGGTGCGGGTGAAGCTGCTGCAGGCCGAAGCTGCGGAAGGCCTGCATGGCTCACCCGGCACGGTGCTGGATGCGCGCATGGCGATTGCCTGCGCCAATGGCGCGATCCGGCCAGTCCGCCTGCAGCGAGAAGGCAAGGGTCCGATGGACCTTGATGCCTTTCTCAATGGCCTGAAGCCCGAACCGGGCAGCATGGTGGAATAAGCGGTCATGGCGCGCTTCAAGCTGACCATCGAATATGACGGCACGCCGTTCGCCGGCTGGCAGCGCCAGGACGGCCAGCTTACCGTGCAGGGCGCGCTTGAGCAGGCGCTGGCACGGCTCGGCGAGGAGAATGTCGTGGTGCACGGGGCCGGCCGCACCGACACCGGCGTGCATGCGCTGGGCCAGGTTGCTCACGTTGACCTTGCGCGGGACTGGTCACCTGAAAAGCTGATGGGGGCCATCAACGCCCAGGTCCGCCCTGATCCGGTTGCGGTGCTGGCGGTGGAGGAAGCCGATGACCGGTTCCACGCCCGCTTTTCCGCCACCGCACGTCACTACAGGTTTCGCCTGCTCGACCGCCGTCCGCCGCCGGTGCTGGATCGCAACCGGGTCTGGTGGGTGGCATATCCACTTGATGCAGATGTCATGAACAAAGCGGCCAGCACGCTGGTGGGTCATCATGACTTCACCACCTTCCGGTCTGCCCAGTGCCAGGCGAACTCGCCGGTCAAGACGCTGGACCGGCTGGACGTGGTGCGCGTCGGTGACGAGATCCACGTGCATGCATCGGCGCGGTCCTTCCTGCACAACCAGGTCAGGTCGCTGGTCGGCACGCTGAAGCTGGCAGGTGAGGGAAAGTGGTCACCGGCCGACGTGCGGGCAGCACTCGATGCGGCGGACCGGGCCGCCTGCGGGCCGGTTGCCCCGCCACAGGGGTTGTACCTGGTGTCGGTAGATTATTGACCCGGGCTGCGGCGAACCGCCGTGTCAGGTCTGCATCAGCAGGCTGCCGGCAATCGATAGTGCCAGGTCGCCCGCCACCAGGGCCACGGCCACGGCTGACTCAACCTTCAGCACGTGCCGGGCCACGTACCAGCGCACGAACAGCGACCAGATGATCACCAGCAGGCTGAGCAGCGCCGACGTTCCAGCACCGGTAATGCCCAACTGCTGCAACATCAGCACCGGCGCTATGGCGGCAATCACGTACACTGTCGTCCAGTTGTAGGCGATGATGTAGCGCACATAATTGCGCTGCACGTTCAACAGCTTGCTGATGCTCACCATGAGATAGGGCCACAACACCCACAGCAGCGCCAGCAGCGCCAGCGAGCCGAACAGCGACGGCGTCTCTCCCGGCTGCGCCGACAGCCGCGCGCCCATCACCGAGGAATAGAGGTACAGCGGCGCCACGATGAAGTAGGCCTTGAACGAGTCCCAGAACGCTTGCATGCCCTGGTCGAAATCATCAATTGCCTGCTTGTCCATGCAGACGATGCGCCATGCCGCTTTCAGGCCGCGCACCGCGGCGATGGCGAAGCTCACGTGGCAACCTCTGCAAACCAGTCGTCCAGCATGCGCCGGTACACCCGGCTCAGCAGCTGGAGGTCGGCCAGTGGAATGTTCTCGTTGGCCTGGTGGATCGTCTGGTTGATCGGGCCGAACTCCACCACCGGGCAATAGTCCTTGATGAAGCGGGCGTCCGAGGTGCCGCCGCCGGTATCGAGCACCGGGGTCACGCCGGTTTCAGCCTGCACCGCCGCGGCAATGACCGACACGAACGGGCCGGGCTCGGTCATGAAGGCATCAGCGCCTTCCACGATGGCGATGGCATAGCTGCCGCCAAGCTGCTGTTTCACCGTCTCGCATTCGCGCTCCACCCACTCCTTCAGGCTCTCAGCGCTGTGCTCGGTGTTGTAGCGAATGTTGAAACGCGCATTGGCCGAGGCCGGGATGACGTTGTTGGCCGGGTTGCCGGTGTCGAAGTTGGTGACGGCCAGCGTGGACGGGCCGAAATGCCGGTTGCCCGTGTCAAGCTCATGCGCAGCCACCCTGTCGATCAGGCGGGCCAGTGGGGTTATCGGGTTGAGCGCCTTGTGCGGGTAGGCGGAATGGCCCTGTATCCCGGTCCAGGTGATCTCGAAGTGGATCGATCCGCGCCGGCCGATCTTGATGGTATCGCCGAAAACTGAAGGGCAGGTCGGCTCGCCCACCAGGCATACGTCAGGCACCTCGCCCCGGCGCTTCAGGTCTGCCAGCATCTTCACCGTGCCGTTGATGGCGATGCCTTCCTCGTCGCCCGTGATCAGCAGCGACACCGAGCCGGGTAACGCGCCGTTATGGTCGGCTGCAAAGTCCAGCGCTGCTGCACAAAATGCAGCAACGGAACCTTTCATGTCGCATGCGCCCCGGCCGTAGATTACGCCGTCGTGGATCACGGCGGAAAACGGCGGAAATTTCCACAGGCTGTCTGCGCCTGGCGGTACCACGTCCACGTGCCCGGCAAAGCAGAAGTGCGGGCCGGTCGTGCCGATGCGCACGAACAGGTTGTCCACGTCTGCCGTGCCATCTTCGCTGAACGGCATGCGGGTGCAGGTGAAACCGGCAGGCCGCATCAGGTTTTCCAGGTAGTCCAGCACGCCTGCCTCAGCCGGTGTCACCGACGGGCAGCGGATCAGGCTCTGGAGAATGGCAACAGGATCGGTGGACTTGCTCATGCTGAAAGCCTTAGCCGAAAGCAAACACCCGGCCAAGGGCCGGGTGCGCATGGTTGTATTGCAAGCGGGTGCGGCTCGGCCGGACGGTCCGGACAAAGAGCCTGCGTCAGTCCCGCAACAGTTCGTTGATCGAGGTCTTGGAGCGGGTCTTCTCGTCCACCCGCTTGACGATGACGGCACAATAGAGCGACGGACCGGGCTCGCCATTCGGCAGTGGCTTGCCGGGCATGGTGCCGGACACCACGACCGAGTAGGCCGGTACTTCGCCATACATCACCTCGCCCGTGGCGCGGTCGACGATCTTGGTGGACTTGCCGATATAGACACCCATTCCAAGCACCGCCCCTTCACGCACGATGCAACCCTCGACCACTTCCGAGCGTGCACCGATGAAGCAGTTGTCCTCGATAATGACGGGGCCTGCCTGCAGCGGCTCCAGTACGCCGCCAATGCCCACGCCGCCGGAGAGGTGAACGTGCTTGCCGATCTGCGCACACGATCCCACGGTCGCCCAGGTATCTACCATGGTGCCGGTGTCCACATAGGCGCCGAGGTTGACGAATGACGGCATCAGGACGACTGACGGTGCAATGTAGGCAGACCGGCGCACGGTGCAGTTGGGCACCGCGCGGAAACCGGCCTTGCGGAACTCCTTGGCACCCCAGCCGTCGAACTTCGACGGCACCTTGTCCCACCACTTGGCCTTGCCGGGGCCATTGGCGATGGTGGTCATGTCGTTCAGCCGGAACGACAGCAGCACGGCCTGCTTCAGCCATTGGTTGACGCTCCAGACGCCGTCACTGCCGCGCTCGGCCACGCGGGCCTTGCCGGTATCGAGCAGGTCCAGCGCCTTATCAACGGCGTCGCGCACTTCGCCCCTGGTCTTCGGGGTTACGCTGTCGCGTGCGTCCCAGGCGCTCTCGATGGTGGCTTGCAGCTTGGCGTGGCTCATGGCGTCGTCTCCGGACAGCGGTTGTTCAGTGTTGGCGTTGAAGGTTCAGGACTTTGGCACGAGCTTGCCGAGGAACCCGGCAAGGTCGGTGGTATGGTGGTGCACGTAGGGTGCGCCCTCGGCATCACCGTTGAGGCGGTTGATCATGGCGCCGTCCTCGTTGTCGTCATCGCGCACCAGCACCGTGGTCATGCCAAGCGCTGCCGGCACCTCCAGGTTGCGTGCAATGTCCTCGAACATGGCCGCACGCTCGGGGTTCACATTGTGCTGGGCGATGAATTTCTCGTACGGCCCGCGTGACGGCTTCGGGATGAAGTCCGAATGCACGATATCGAAGATGCCGTGGAACAGGTGCGTCACGCCGATGCGGTGCATCACGTTCTCGGCGTGCCTGACCGTGCCGTTGGTGAACACCAGCTTGCGGCCCGGCAATGCCTCGAGGTGAGCAGCCAGCACCGGGTTCACCGGCACCGGCGTGTGGTCGATGTCGTGCACATAGTCGAGGAAGCTGTCGGCGTCGATCTTGTGTTCTTCCATCAGCCCGCGCAGCGTCGTGCCGTAGGTGTAGAAGTAATCCTTCTGGATGCGCCGCGCTTCCGCGCGATCCACCTGGAACAGGTTGGAAATAAACTCGCCCATGCGAACGTCGATCTGGTCGAACAGCCGGCACGATGCCGGGTACAGCGTGTTGTCCAGGTCAAAGACCCATGTCTCGATGTGATCGAAGCCTGGTGCGCCCATTTCCGTTATCCCGCTTGCCGCTCTGAAATGCGTGTGCCGACGCCGTGCCGTGTCAGCAGTTCCAGCAGTACGCAGTGGGGCACCCGGCCATCGGCGATGACTACCCCGTCAACGCCGCCGCGCACGACGGATGCGCAGCTTTCGAGCTTGGGGATCATGCCGCCGGAAATGGTGCCGTCGTCGGTCAGCCGGTCGATGTCGGCAAGTGTCAGTTCCGGCAGCAGGTTGCCTTGCTTGTCCAGCACGCCTGCGACGTCGGTCAGCAACAGCAGCCGCTTGGCCTTCATCGCCACGGCAATGGCACCAGCGAACGTGTCGGCATTGATGTTGTAGGTGTCGCCATCGCGCGAGGCTGCAATTGGTGCGATCACCGGGATGGCCTCCGAGCGGATGATGGTGTTGAGGATGTCCGGGTTGATCTTGCTGGGTTCGCCCACGAAGCCCAGGTCAACTACCTCGGACTGGCCGGTCGCGGCATTGACGCGGGTGCGCTCGACCTTGCGCGCAAAGCACAGGTTGCCGTCCTTGCCGGAAATACCGATGGCCTTGCCGCCTGCATGCTGGATGTCTGATACCACGGACGAGTTGATCGAGCCCGCCAGCACCATCTCGACGATTTCCATGGTGGCCTTGTCGGTCACGCGCAGTCCGTCCTCGAAGCGCGACTCGATCTTCAGCCGGTCCAGCATCGCCCCGATCTGCGGCCCCCCGCCGTGCACCACGATCGGGTTGAAGCCGGACAGCTTCATCTGCACGATGTCGCGGGCGAACTTGCGCGACAGGTCCGGGTCCACCATCGCATGCCCGCCATACTTCACCACGATGACTTCGTTGTCATAAAGCTGCATGTACGGCAGCGCTTCCGAAAGCACGCGGGCGATATCCTGTGGGTTGTGGTTTGCGGTCATGGGCAGTGCGCCTGGATGAGGGGGATCGATGAGGCCCGCCTTATAGCGGATTGACGGCAACATGCGAACAAAAACCCTGATCGTTCTTATGCCGATGTGCCGCAGCTTACCCCAGCAGGCCGACGATCTCGGCGCGCAACTCGGGAATGCCTGAGCCCTTTTCCGACGACGTGATGATCACGTCGGGAAACGCCGCCGGGCGCTTGGCAATGGCTGCCGTGGTGGCTTCCAGCACCTTGTCGCGTTCAGCCTGTTTCAGCTTGTCCGACTTGGTCAGCACGACCTGATAGCTCACGGCAGCTTCATCGAGCTGGTTCATGGTCTCTATGTCGATGCCCTTGATGCCGTGGCGCGAATCGACCAGCACGAACACCCGGCGCAGGTTTGGCCGGCCTGCCAGGTACCCCATGATGATCGACTGCCAGGCCTTCACCAGCGTCTTGGTGGCGCGCGCATAGCCGTAGCCCGGCATGTCCACCAGGGCGATGCGGCCCTCGGCGAGTTCGAAGTAGTTCAGTTCGCGGGTGCGCCCCGGCGTGTTGGAGGTGCGGGCAATGTCGCGCCTGCCGGTCACCGCGTTGAGCAGTGATGACTTGCCGACATTCGACCGGCCGGCAAAGGCCACCTCCAGCGGATAGGCTGGCGGCAACTGCTCCAGCTTGGCCACGCCCATGCGAAACGTCACGCCGCCGGCAAACACCAGCCTGCCGCGTTCCAGTTCATCTGCATCATAGTCGCGCATGAGTGGGCCAGGGTTGGCCCGGCAGCCTATTTGCCGGACTCGCCCTTCTTCTTGTCGAGGCCGAGCGAGCTCTTGATGTTGCCCAGCAGGTTGATGTCCACGCCATGCTTTTTCATGATGTACGATTGCTGCAGGATCGACAGCGTGTTGTTCCACGTCCAGTAGAGCACCAGGCCAGCGGGAAACGATGCCAGCAGGAAGGTGAAGAACACCGGCATCCAGTTGAATATCTGCGCCTGCACCGGGTCCGGCGGCGCGGGGTTGAGCCGCATCTGGATCCACATGGTGATGCCCATCAGCAGCGGCAGGAAGCCGATCATCAGGAAGGTTGGAACTTCAAACGGCAGCAACCCGAACAGGTTGAACATCGATGTCGGGTCGGGTGCAGACAGGTCGCGGATATAGCCGATGAACGGCGCGTGACGCATTTCGATGGTCACGTAGATCACCTTGTACAGCGCAAAGAACACAGGAATCTGGATCAGGATCGGCCAGCAACCTGCCAGCGGGTTGACCTTTTCTGTCTTGTACATCTCCATGATCGCCTGCTGCTGCTTGGCGCGGTCATCAGGGTAGCGCTGCTTGATCTTCTCCATCTCGGGAGCAAGCTTCTTCATCTTGCTCATCGAGGCGTAGGACTTGTTCTGCAGCGGGAAGAACAGTGTCTTCAGCAGGATCGTGACCACCAGGATCGACACGCCGAAGTTGCCGATCAGGCCGTGGATCCAGTGCAGCAGGCCAAACAGCGGCTTGGTGATGAAATAGAACCAGCCCCAGTCGACCATCAGCTCGAACTTGTTGATGCCGAGATCTTCCTGGTACTGGTCGATCAGGATCGACTGCTTGGCACCGGCAAACACACGCGAGGTCACGTCGCCCGTGGCACCCGGGGCAATCTCGAGCGGCGTGGTCGCGGCGTAGTCTGCCTGATAGGCATCCTTGCCGGCCTGGCCGACGAATTTCAGCCCGCCATTGACTTCCATCTTCTGGTCGGGAATGAGCGCGGTGCCCCAGTACTTGTCAGTAATGCCGAGCCAGCCGCCGGTGCTTTTCTGGGTATAGGAGGCCGGGTCTGAATCGGACAGGTCGGCGTAGGTCAGCTCTTCAAGTGAATCGCCGAGCACGCTGTGCAGGCCTTCGAACAGCACGTAGATGCCGGCGACCAATGGCGTTCCCTGCCGGTTGATGCGGGCATAGGGAAACAGCAGTACCTGGTTTGCGGTGTTGTTGGTCACGGCCTGCGTGACAGTGAACATGTAGTTCTGGTCAACCGCAAACGTGCGCGAAAACGTCAGGCCCTCGCCATTGTTCCAGGTCAGCGTCAGAGGCGTGCTGGTAGTCAATGTTGCCCCGGCTGGTGCGCTCCACTCGGTATCGGCCGAGGGAAGCCTGTAGGCTGTGCCTGCTGGCGACAGCCAGCCCTGTTCGGCAAAGTACGGGTTCTCGGCATTGGTCGGAGACAGCAGCACGATGGACGGCGACGAGGGATCGACCGTCTCGCGGTATTCCTTCAGCCGAAGGTCGTCCAGCCGGGCGCCCTTCAGGTTGATGCTGCCTGACAGGGTCGGTGTTTCGATGGCCACGCGTGGAGATTGTTGCAGGGCTGTCTCGCGCGGCAGGGCAACGGTTCCGTCAGGCGCTGCCGCCGTACCAGGTGCAGGCACCACCGCAGTTGATCCGGGCTGGGGCAATGTGGACGAGGCATCACCGGGCGCTGTGGTTTGCGGCTGGCCGGCGGTGGCTTGTTGTTGCTGCTGGAGCAGTTCGGCCTGTTTCTGTGCCTCAAGCATGGCGGGGCGGGCATAGAAGAACTGCCAGGCCATCAGGACGCCCAGCATCAGCAGCATGGCGAGAAAGAAGTTCTTCCGGTTGTCGTGTTGCGGATTCATGCTTGCCGGTCCTGCCCTGCGCCGCCCGGGCGCTTCGTTTCAGCCCCGCCTGTGCGGCGGTGCGATTTACCCGAGCCCTTGCCGCCCTGGCGTGGCGGATCGGACTTTCCCTCGTTCAGCCGTTCAACAGCAGTCGTTACATCACGGACCAGATCGTCAAAGTCACGCAATGCCGTTGCTGCACGGCCGATGAACACATAGTCGCGCCCGGCCATCAGGTCCAGAGCAGAAGCAGTGCGGACCACTTCGCGCAACCTGCGCTTGATGCGGTTGCGCACCACGGCGTTGCCCAGCTTCCTGGTGACCGTGAAGCCGATGCGCGGTTCGTCTGCGTCGCCGCGATCCCGCGACTGGACCACGCATCCGCGTCTGGCGCACACAAGCGCAGTTGCGGCGGCAAGAAAGTCCTGCCGCCGCCTCAGGTGTTGTACCAATGGAAGTGTCTCCGCAAAGGCCGGAGTCACGGGCCGTGTCAGGCGCTCAGCTTGGCGCGGCCACGGGCGCGACGGCGTGCGATAACCTTGCGGCCACCGACAGTTGCCATGCGGGCACGGAAACCGTGGCGGCGCTTGCGCACCAGCTTGCTGGGTTGAAACGTACGTTTCATGGGCTCAATCTCCAAAAAGGCCAGTCCGGACGTGCAGGTTCGCGTGGGCGGCGGGCCACAGCGCGTAGGTCATATCCTGCATGCCGGAGGAAATCCTGCGCGGGCTTATACGGGTCCCGCCGGAACAAGTCAATTATCGAGAAACTGTCAGACGTGGTTCAATTTGGCGCGTCTGCAGTTGCATGAGTCACGGCCCGGTCATTCCTTATCACATCGCAGTGACACCCCCTTCCGCCCGCAGCGTTATTGCAGCAACGTCTCCAGCAGGTTTACATGGACGCGATACCGTAGTCTTCCGGGCTGCGGCGTGGCGTTCTGGAACAAGGCTTGCCTGCTGGCCCGCGCGATGAAGAAAGACCCGGACAAGATGTCAGAACCCGCTTCCATCGAGCAGCCTGTGGCTGCACCGGCTTGGCGGCGCTGGGCGCCGCTGGCTGTTCTCGTGCTTGCCATCGTCACGGCGTACTCGTTGGGCCTGCACAGGTACCTCACCCTCGATACCGTCGCCACCAATCGCGATGAATTGTTGCGGTTCGTAAACGGCAACCTCGCCGTTGCGATGCTCATCTTCATGGTGGCCTATGCGGCCGCTGTTGCCCTGTCGCTGCCTGGAGCGCTGCTCCTGACCATCGTCGGCGGCTTCCTGTTCGGCTGGCTGCTTGGCGGCACCATGACCGTGGTTGCGGCCACGGCTGGCGCGGTAGTGGTGTTCCTGATTGCCCGGACGTCACTTGGGGAAACCCTCGCCGGTCGCGCCGGACCCTGGATGGACCGGTTGCGCAACGGCTTTCGCGAGAATGCCTTCAGCTACCTGCTGTTCCTGCGGCTGGTGCCGGTGTTCCCGTTCTGGCTGGTCAACATCGCACCGGCGCTGGCCGGAGTACCGCTGCCGGTGTACGTTATCACGACGTTCATCGGCATCATTCCCGGCACCTTTGCCTTTGCAATACTCGGCTCGGGGCTGGACTCCATCATCGCTGCCCAGAAGCAGACTTTTGACCAGTGTGTCGCTGCAAGGGGGGCAGACCAGTGCGAATTTTCGCTGGATGCCTCCGCCCTTGTGACCCCGCAGTTGCTGGCAGCCTTTGTGGCACTCGGCTTCGTTGCCCTGATCCCTGTTGCCGTTCGCAAGTGGAGAGCGCGCAGATGAGCCGGCCCGACTACGATATCTGTGTCATCGGTGCAGGCTCCGGCGGCCTGTCCGTCGCTGCGGCAGCCGCGCAGTTTGGTGAAAAGGTCGTACTGATCGAGCGCGGCAAGATGGGGGGTGACTGCCTGAACTATGGTTGCGTACCGTCAAAGGCGCTGCTGGCGGCTGCAAAGCACGCCCACGCCTTCAGTTCGGGTGGACCATTCGGTGTCAGCCCAACGGAGCCGAAAGTGGATTTTGGCGCCGTCAATGCGCACGTTAAGTCGGTCATCGGCACCATTGCACCGCACGACAGCCAGGAACGCTTCGAAGGCCTGGGCGTCACGGTGATACGCGACACGGCCCGCTTCATCGATCGCGATACGGTTGCCGCCGGCGATCACCGCATCACGGCACGCCGCTTCGTCATTGCCACCGGCTCGTCCCCGGCAGCCCCGCCGATCCCCGGTCTCGACACGGTAGACTATCTCACCAACGAGACCCTGTTCGACCTGACCGCTCTGCCGGATCACCTGATCATCATCGGTGGTGGCCCGATCGGCATGGAGATGGCGCAGGCCCATCGCCGGCTTGGGAGCAAGGTTACGGTGCTGGAAGCCTTCACGCCGCTTGGCAAGGACGACCCGGAACTGACCGCCATCGTGCTGGACCACCTGCGCGATGAAGGCGTCAGCATTCGCGCCGGAGCAAAGATCACCGGCATTTCAAAGGCTGGCGGCAAGATCACCGTCACGCTGGATGGCGGCAGCGATGGCAAGCCGGAAACCATCACCGGATCGCACCTGCTGGTGGCGGCTGGCCGCAAGCCGAATGTCGATGGCCTCGACCTTGACAAGGCCGGAATCGAGCATGACAGGCGCGGCATCAAGGTCGACAGCGGCCTGCGCACCACCAACCGCAACGTCTATGCCATCGGGGACATCACCGGCGGGCTGCAATTCACCCACGTGGCCGGATACCAGGCAGGCCTTGCGGTGCGCTCCATCCTGTTCAGGCTGCCGGTCAGCAACGAAACGCGGATCATTCCTTGGGTCACCTACACCGACCCGGAACTTGCCCACATCGGCATGACCGAGGCCGACGCCAGCAAGGCCGGCAAGGACTTCACCGTGCTGCGCTGGCACTTCAAGGACAACGACCGTGCCCAGGCAGAACGCCGCACCTCCGGCATGATCAAGGCCGTGGTGTCCGGCAAGGGCGATATTCTCGGCTGCTCCATCGTGGCCCCCAATGCGGGTGACCTGATCCAGCCATGGGCGCTGTCCATGAGCTCGAAACTCAAGATCAAGGCGATGATCGACATGGTCGCCGCCTACCCGACGTTGAGCGAAGTTTCCAAGCGCGCCGCGACCAGTTACTATGGGTCGCTGCCGTCGAAGGGCTGGGTCAGGAAACTGATCTCGGTGCTCAAGGTCTTCGGCTGAAGCTGGGCCACTTGGTGCCCGCTCCGTTAAGTTCACCTGGGTTGGCAATGCAGAACGCGAATGACATATCGGCGCCACGGCGCAAGACGCCGCTCTTTGCCGGGCTGACCGGCAAGGTGCTGGCGCTTGCCGCTGTTTTCCTGATGGTCGGCGAACTGCTGGTGTTCGTGCCGTCCATCGCCAACTTCCGCGTCAACTGGCTCAAGCAGCGCGTGCTAATGGCCGAACTGGCAGCACTGGCGGTCGAGGCAGCCGATGACAACCGCGTCTCCACGCCCTTGCGCGAGGAACTGCTGCAAAGTGCCGGCGTGCTGGTGCTGGTGGTGCGCCGCAACGATGCGCGCCAGCTGGTGCTTTCACCCGACCAGCCGCCAATGATCGATGCCTCCTATGACCTGCGCGATACCTCGGCCTTCGAGGCGATCACCCAGGCCGGCATGGTGCTGATGCACGGCGGCAACCGCGTCATCGGTGTGCTCGACAAGCCCTCCAGCATGAACGCCACGATGGTCGAGCTGGCGCTCGAGGAAAAGCCGCTGTTCGATGCGATGGTGCGATATGCGATCAACATCCTGACCCTGTCGATCGTACTGGCGCTGATCCTTGCAGGCCTGCTGTTCGTGGCGCTCAACCGCATCCTGGTGCACCCCGTCCGCCGGCTGTCGGCCAACATGCTCGACTTCTCGCGCAACCCGGAAGACCGCAGCCGCATCATCACGCCGTCCGGGCGGGGCGACGAGATCGGAGTTGCAGAGGTGGAATTGCAGCAGATGCAGACCGAGCTGTCCGACATCCTGTCCCAGAAGAACCGGCTGGCCTCGCTCGGGCTGGCCGTATCCAAGGTCAGCCATGACCTGCGCAACATGCTGGCCTCCGCCCAGCTCATCTCGGACCGCCTTGCCATGGTCGATGACCCCACCGTGCAGCGCTTTGTGCCCAAGCTCATTGCTTCGCTGGACCGGGCCATCACCTTCTGTGCCGATACGTTGAAGTTTGGCCGGGCTGATGAACGTCCGCCACGGCGCGAAATGTTCGCGTTGCGCGCACTGGTTGACGAGGTGCTGGACCTGTCCGTCACCGAGGCTGCCAGCAAGGTCGTGTTCTTCAACGCGGTGCCGGAGGACCTGCGCGCCGATGCAGACCGCGACCAGTTGTTCCGCGTACTCATGAACCTGCTCCGCAACGCCGCAGAAGCGCTGGACGGATCGCTGGCCGCAGCGCCCGGGGTGGAGGGCAAGGTGCATGTGCGCGCCCACCGCGAGGGTCATAACTGCATCCTGGAAGTCGCTGACAATGGTCCGGGTGTTCCGGAGCGCGCCCGCGCCCACCTGTTCGAGGCGTTTCGCGGCTCGCAGCGGCAAGGCGGCACCGGGTTGGGGCTTGCCATATCGAGCGAACTGGTCAGGGCCCATGGCGGACAGATACGCCTGCTCGACAGTTCCGAGCCGGGATCAGTGTTCCAGATCGTCATTCCCGACCGGCTGAAGGAAGTCGACAGCGGGCGCCGGGGCGAACGCTCTGCCTGAAAAGGGGCGCCGGGTGCTCAGTCCACGGCAATGACCACGCCTTCACGGCGTGGGTCTGCACCACCGTCAAGCCGGCCATCGCGCTGCAGCCGGATACCCTGCAACCCGCTGGTAAGTTGCGTCACTTCGATATCATAGCCCATGTCCGATAATGGCGCGGCGAGCCGGCTGAAGGCGGCAAGCTCTTCTGTCAACCCGGCTCCGGACACAGCCGTGCTTTCCAGCTCGGTTGCGCCGTTTCGGTTGATCACGTGCGGCAACGACACGGCCTCCTGCATGCTCAGGCCCCAGTCGGTCACGCCGAGTATGGCGCGCACCGTGAAGCCGATAATGCGGCTGCCGCCGGGTGATCCAACGGCGGCAAACAGCGTGCCGTCCTCGTTCAGCACCAGGCTGGGCGACATCGACGACCTCGGCCGCTTGCCGGCTTGTGGCCGGTTTGCCACCTTGCGTCCGCCTGCCTCCGGCACGAACGAGAAGTCAGTCAGCTGGTTGTTGAGCACGAAACCGCCCGCGGTGATCCGCGCGCCGAAGGCCCGCTCCACGCTCATCGTCATCGACACGGCATTGCCTTGCGCATCGACGATGGACAGATGGCTGGTGCCATATTCGGCGAGTGATGCATCGGCAGCCTTAACGTCCGCATCCGCCAACGGCGGCGACCCGGCATTGGCCTGCCCCATGTCCTGCAGCGGGTTGATGCTGCTGGCGCGCTGGCGCAGGTAGGAACGGTCCAGCAGGCCGGCTGACGGCACGTTGACAAAGTCTGCGTCGGCCATGAACTGGTTGCGGTCGGCAAAGGCCAGCCGGCTGGCCTGGGCCAGCACGTGGGCCGCCATCACGCCGCGCGGGTCAAGCTGGCTGACCGCATACGGTTCCATCATCGACAGGATCATCGCGCTGGTCAGCCCGCCCGAACTGGGCGGGCCCATGCCGCACACCCGCCACTGCCGGTAGGGCGCGCAAACCGGCACGCGCTCCACCGCCTCATACGCTGCAAGGTCCTGCAGCGTCATGGCACCGGGGTTGATCTCGTGGGTGGTCACGGCCTTGACGATGGCGTCTGCCACCTCGCCCTTGTAGAAACCGTCCGGCCCCTGAGCCGCGATCAGCCGCAAGGTACGGGCATAGGCCGGGTTCGTCAGCAGATGTCCAACCGGCAGCGGGTCGCCTGCCTTGTCACCGGCACCATCGGGCAGGAAGTAGGTCTGCTGCGCGTCTACGTCATCTTCCAGGAAATCGGATGTGGCGATGGCTTCATGCAGGCGTGGGCTGACCGGAAAGCCCTGCTCGGCCAGCATGATGGCAGGTTCAAACAGCACGGCCCACTCCAGCTTGCCGAACTTGCGGTGCTGCATCCACAAGGCTGCAATCACGCCGGGCACGCCAACGGGCCGTCCGCCAAGCGCTGCATCCAGCCAGGGCATCGGCTTGCCATCAGCGTTCAGGAACAGCGCTTCGGTGGCGGCCATCGGGGCCTTTTCCCGGCCGTCGAAGCTGGTCACGCCACCGGTCTTGCCATCATAGTGCAGCGAGAACAACCCGCCGCCAATGCCGGATGATTGCGGTTCGACCAGCGTCAGCACCAGTTGCGCCGTGATGGCGGCATCCGTGGCGCTGCCGCCCTTGCGCAGTATCGCTGCGGCAGCCTCGCTGGCATGCATGCTTGCCGTTGCCACCATTGCCCCCTTGGGCCGCTGCGGCGCTTCGCTGCACGATGCGGCCACCACGAACGTGAACAGCACCATCACGAGGCGGACAACTTGTTGGATGGCTTGCATATGGTCTCCGGCAGGCGTCAAACATGAAGACTGGGCAATCAGCGCACTCTAACCCCGCCCGCTGGCAAACTTCAATTGACCGCTTGCCAGCCTGGCTTAGTGTGTCGGCTGCATTTCATTCACGGACCAGCAGGACACCGCCCGCATGACATCCCGCCTGCAAGCCGGACCGCGCAACCTGATCACCGATGTGGCCGGGTTGAAGGTCGGAAATGCCCATCACGAGCGCTTTGCCACCGGCGTCACGGTGCTGCTGCCGGATGAACCTGCCACGGCCGCCATCGACATTCGCGGGGGTGCGCCCGGCACCCGGGAGATTGCGGCGCTCGACCCCACCTGCCTCGTCCAGGCGGTCGATGCGGTCGTGCTGTCCGGCGGTTCGGTGTTCGGTCTTGAAGCAGCAGGTGGTGTCACAGCACAACTGTCAGCGCAGGGCCGGGGCATCACCTTTGGCAAGCAACCCTGGCCCACGCCGGTGGTGCCCGCCGCCATCCTGTTCGACCTGATGTTCGGTCCAGACAAGCAATGGGGTGTGATGCCGCCTTACCGGCAGCTCGGGCTTGATGCGCTTGCCGCCGCCGGAGATGATTTCGCGCTGGGCAATGCGGGTGCTGGTTACGGCGCCACCACCGGAACGGGCAAGGGCGGGCTGGGCAGCGCGTCTGCGGTGTTCGGGGGCTTCACCTGCGGCGCACTGGTGGCGGCCAACCCGGTGGGCAGTTGCCTTGACCCGCGCACCAACGACCTGTGGGCAAGGCCCTTCGAGCTGGACGGCGAGTTCGGCCCCTCACCCGGTGGTGGCCGGCCGGACCTCGCGCTTACGCCGATGGCAGGCAGCAAGCTCGCCGCGCGCGAAGCCGGCGCCAACACCACCATCGCTGTTGTCGCCACCGATGCCAGCCTCACCCGTGCCGAGTGCGCCCGGCTCGCGATCATGGCGGCAGACGGCATGGCCCGCGCCATCCGCCCTGTCCACACGCCGTTTGATGGCGACACGGTATTTGCATTGGCCACCGGCAAGGTTGAACTCGACGGCAACCGTCCGGCGACCCTGGCCATGCTCGGCTCGCTGGCGGCAGATTGCCTGGCCCGTGCCATCGGACGCGCCATGGCGCAAGCCCGCAGTCTGCACGGCGTTGACGCCTGGCGATGAGCAATCAGCCGGACTGCCAGCCGCGGACGTGACAAATTTGCGTCGAACGGTGCTTGCGTTCAGGCCGGTGACGGGCTAAGAACAGCCCGCTTGGAGCGGTTCGCCGCCACGCATGCACCCGTAGCTCAGCTGGATAGAGCACCAGACTACGAATCTGGGGGTCAGGAGTTCGAAATCTCTTCGGGTGCGCCATTCCTCTCCGTACATTTCCTCAAGCTTTCACGCCGCAGCCTCGGGCATTGCCCTCTGCTGCAGGCTGGCCGTACGCAAGATTCACCATACGAACAGGCAGGGACCCGATGGACGAGACACTGATTGACCGTGAAGCCATGGCTCGCCTCGCCAAGGCACTTGCCTTCATCTGCGGCGCCGATCACGCCACGACCGTGGCCCTCGGGAAGGCTGCTGAAAGTGGCACGGACCGGGACATCAAGGCCGCCCGTGCCATGTTTCTGAAACTCAAGCCGGGTGACCGCCGGGCTGCGCTGGCCATGATCAGCGACTGACCTCTCGTGCTTGCAGGCTGTTGCCGTCACGCATCTTTCGCGCGCATCGCATTCGGGCCGATGAGGGGTTCGCCAGTCCTCGATCCGATAAGTGTTTTTCCGACATTCAAAATCCGCTTGAGTTCCTCCACTCTCATCCGATTGCGCAATCCTGCCGCAGATCGGGAAGCGAATGATGGAGAGGGACGAACAGAGGGCGGGAGATCAGGATCTCCGCAGCAGGGGTGCTGGTGACGATCAGAGCCGTTCCTTCATGGAACACCTCGTTCGTCCTCCTGCGCCGCCCGAACTTGACTTCCTGCGCACGGTGCTCAGCAAGGTGGTGAACACCGAGATCGTGCCGCAACTCATCATGTCGGACAGGTCAACGCTCAAGGCAATCGCACCGCAAGGCCGCACCGGGAACCGCACGCAAGGCACCGCCGATGGCGCAACTGCCGTCCGGCCGGGCGACCTGAAGCCAACCATGTCCGAGCGCATGCAGTTCGAGGTGATCGTGCTGTATCGCGATACGTTCGATTGCTTCAACTTCGTCAACGAACTGCGTTGCCGTGGCGTATCTCTGCCGGACGTGTATGTCGGCCTGTTCCAGCCGGTTGCCCGCGAGCTGGGCCGGCGCTGGAGCGAAGACAGCCTCAGCTTCATGGAAGTCACCAAGGCCATTGGCCAGATGCAGACGATGGTCCGCGCCCTGGGAGCGGCGGACCCGCCAGCCCACCCCATCGATGCCGCTCACCGCATTGTACTGGCCAGCGCCCCTGAGGAGCAGCACTCACTTGGAATGCTGGTCGTGTCCCAGCTTTTCGAGAGCGAGGGCTGGGAGGTCGAAGGCGGCAACCAGCTCAGCGTCGGCAAGCCCCTGAATGACCTGGTCCACGACCAGTGGTTCGGCGTGGTTGGCCTGTCGGCCAGTACCGAGCATGGGGCACGCCAGCTGAAATCGGCAATCGACGAGCTGCGCAAGGCCTCGATGAACGAATCGATTTCGGTCATCGTTGGCGGCAATGGCTTCATTGATCACCCGGACATTTCCAGCGAGATCGGAGCTGATGAAGTCGCCGGCGATGCCAATGACGCGGTCGCCAAGGCTGAACAGCTGCTGAGCCGCTCGAAAAGCCCTTCCCGTCCCTGATCACGCGCTGAAATTACCGACCCTCTCTGGAGTCATGGACACCTTCGCTTCCGCGACTTACTGTCGGGTGGAGTTGGGGCAAGGTGATCAATGGCAGCACTTGAGAAACATTCAGTCGCGGTCGATCTGACGGGGTGTCAGCAACTCAAGCTCGCAACCCGCGCGGCCCATGAAGCGCTGCACCAGACGCCCTTGCTGAAGGCCTTTGAAGTCAATCGCCTGGATTTGCACGGATACGTGCAGATCATGCGGGAGTTTCATCAGTTCTACGCCGGGCTGGACCCGCTGATTGAACGCGCCCTGCCCAGGCTTGCCGGCTTGGGCGTTCCATTCAGCTATGCGCCTCGCGCGCCGATGTTCCTGCGCGACATCGAGGCTCTGGCTGACCCCGTCCCGGTACCAGCCAGCCGGACGGATGACGGTCAGTGTATTGGCGAACTGGCGAGCGCCAGCATGCTGGCCGGCGCGCTGTACGTGGTGGAAGGCTCGATTCTCGGAGGGTCCGGACTGGATCGTTGCGCGCAGCAGGTACTTGGCCAGGATGACGCTTCGGGTAGAACTTACTGGCAGTGGTGCCGCGCCAATGCATCTGCCCGCTGGCAGCTGACCCGCAGCCTGGTTGACGGTGTCTGGCTGGCTGAAGGTCAGGGCAACGTCATGATTGATACGGCGAACCGGGTCTTTGCCGGCCTGCTCGACCGCTTCGACCGTGCGGGCACCAACGTCGCGACGTCCACCGGGCCTGTCCAGTGAACAGGCAGGTTGACCTTACCTCTTGTGACACGGAGCCGATCCACATCATCGGTCACATCCAGCCGTTTGGCGCGCTGGTCGCGGCTGATCTCGCCTCCTTGTCGATCACGCATGCCAGCGCAAACATCAAGGACTTCACCGGCATCGCAGTGCAGGACCTGCTGGGGTCCAGCCTGCCTGAGCTGTTTGGCGCATCGGTAATCATGGACCTGCTGCAGCGCGACCTCACCCCGCAACCGCCACAGGTGATGCAACCATGGTTTGCCAGCCTCACGGATGGCTCGGGCCAGCAGGTTCGCTACGAGTGCCTGCCACACCGCAACGAAGGCATGCTGATCATCGAGATCCTGCAACCGGAACAGGGCCCGGCCGATGCGTGGCGCAGGGAAGGTCTTCGCCAGCGCATCATCTCCGAGTTGATCCAGCCCAAGACCGTTGAGGACCTGGGCAACCTTGCGGCCGGGTTCGTGCGCGAGGTCACCGGCTTTGATCGGGTGATGATCTATCGCTTTGCCGAGGACAAGCACGGACAGGTGATCGCCGAAAGCACCAACCGGCCTGACAGTTTCATGGACATG
Source organism: uncultured Alphaproteobacteria bacterium (assembly GCA_963700735.1). GTDB lineage: Bacteria > Pseudomonadota > Alphaproteobacteria > Rhizobiales > Aestuariivirgaceae > Anderseniella. Next base: position 232,405 of record CAVOYR010000001.1, on the reverse strand, counting down.
CACTACCCGGCATCCGACATTCCGGAGCCTGCCCGGCGTCACTTCATGCTCAACCTGATCCGGGCAATCTCCGATATCAATGCCACCCCGGTCGCCGTCATGACGCAAGGCGGAATTGCGGGTCCTTCCTCCGACCAGCCATTGGACCTGACCTATTCGAAGCTGCGCGGCGTGGCGCCTGTGCATGTCGAATATCTGAACAACATGGGCGTTGGCGCCAGCATGTCGATCTCGCTGGTCTCCAACGACCGCCTTTGGGGGCTGGTTGCCTGTCACCACTACGGACCGTTGCACCTGCAATCGAGCTGCCTTCGGTTCTGCGAGATGCTGGGCGGCACCATCTCGGCATTGCTGCAGAACCTTGAGAACACCAACCTGCTTGAAAAGCGCATCGATGCCGAGCAGGCCGCCTACCAGATCGAACTGTTTGCCCGCCATCATCCGGATCTGCACGCCAATCTCGGCCTTCACCAGCAGCGCCTGCTGGGATTGACCGGGTGCAGCGGCATGATCCTGTGCGAGGCAGGGCGCATCAGCCGGTATGGCAACTTGCCGGAGCACGATGCCAACTGGTGTGTCCTGTCGCCGCTGGTCAAGGATGGCATCGCTGCGCATGACCGGCTCGCCACGCTGACACCGTTGACGCCTGACCAGTTGCGGCTGTCGTCGGGCGCGGCGTTCGTCGAGCTGTCGGAGGATGGCGAGGATTGCCTGGTGCTGGTGCGCGAAGAGTACGAGCACACCATTCGCTGGGCCGGCAAGCCCGACAAGTTCGAGCTGATCGGGGAAGACGGCGTGTCGCGGCTCAGCCCGCGCGGATCGTTTGCCTTGTGGCGCCAGGAACGCAGGGGATGCAGCAAGCCGTTCTCCGTCATTGACCGGGAGGTTTTGCGCATCGTCCGCCGCGTGCTGCTTGCCCTTCACAGCCTCAACCGCGAACGCGCAGCCGTCGAGGCTCAGAAGCAGGCCGAGGCGGAACAGGCGCGGCTTCATCTGGTGCTGATGGACGCAGCACGGCGCAGTTCGATGGGTGAACTGGCTGGCGCATTGGCGCATGAACTCAACCAGCCCCTGGCTGCGGTCACCAACTACGTGAACGCGTTCCGTCAGGAATTGCGCAACTATGGCGCAGACCTGCCCGAGCCGGTGGCGGTGCTGATGGAAGGGGTGGTGCAGGAAAGCTCACGGGCGGCCAACCTGGTGCGCAGGCTGCGCAATTTCATCTCGTCTGGCGAACTCATCCGCGAGCAGGTAGAGCTTGAAGGTGTCATCGTCAGGGCGGTCGAGCTGGCATTGGTGGCCGCCAATGCCAAGGGTTCGATCCGTTTCGAGATCGACATCGCGGCCGGGGCGCGTATCGTAAATGTAGATCCGGTCCAGATCAGCCTTGTGGTACTGAACCTGGTCCGAAATTCCATCGTTGCCATGCGCACCTCCGGCGAACGGCAGCTGTTTGTGGGGGCCAGCGTCAAGACTGGCGACATGGTAGAAGTTTTTGTGCGAGATACTGGTGAGGGCATAGATCCGGCGGTGGCCGATACGATGTTTGAGGTGTTCCATTCTTCAACGACCGATGGTCTTGGCATCGGGTTGTCGTTGAGCCGTTCCATCGTGGAGGCGCACGGTGGAAGGATCTGGTCCAGCGCGGTGCCATCTGGCGCAGAGATCAGGTTCAGCTTTCCAAGGGAACCAGTTTGACAGGGATTGATCAGGGGCATGGTTAAATCGATACGGATTTACGTGGTGGACGATGACGAATCCGTTCGTCACTCCATCTGCCTTCTGCTGAAGGCATACGGATACAGGCCGATACCCTGCACAAGCGCACAGGACTTTCTGGATAAATGGGACCCGGACATGCCTTCCTGCGCCCTGCTGGACATCAAGATGCCAGCCATGAGCGGCCTCGAACTGCAGGACCTGATGAACAGGCGCAAGATGCGCTGTCCGGTCATCATGCTGACGGGACACGGAGATGTGCCCGCTGCGGTGCGCTCGATGAAGGCTGGCGCGGTGGACTTCATCGAGAAACCCGCCGATGAGGCCCATTTGTTTGCAGCCATCGAACATGCCGCGTTGTACCTGTCCGATCAGCCGGCACCATCCTTGCCGCCGGATGAGGTGGCACGCCGGCTCGCCCTGCTGACGGTGCGAGAGCGTCAGGTGCTCGATCACCTTGTGCTGGGCAAGATCAACAAGCAGATCGCGCAGGAACTGGGCATCAGCCAGCGGACGGTCGAAGTGCATCGCTCGCGCATCCGCGAGAAGCTGGAAGCCAGGGGACTGGCGGACATGGTCAGGCTGATGAGTGGACCACTCGGCAGTACGTAGTCTTGCGTACGGGTTTTTCCGAAATGGATTTGCGCTCGCCCGCGCTTACCCTCTCAAATCTGGAGGAATGACAATAAGAGGGAAGGTCGATTCTCTCGGGAATCGGCAACGTCCGATAATGGCAAACGGTCATAGAGACGGTAACGGCCATTCGCCGGCCGGCAGCATTGTCAACACGTCTCGCATCGTCAGCATAGAACTGGCAGGCGAAGATCTGGCCGCTGTTGAAGCCTGGCGTGAGGTGCACTGCTCACCCACCATGGAAGCCGCCGTGGAAGAATTGCTCCGCCGTGCCCTGCTTGACGAGATCAGCGGTATCGAGGGGCTCGTCCTCAAGGCGCGGGCCCGCCTGAGGCTGGACGGCGCTTCCGGCGACGGCGAGGCTTAGGGCCTGTCATCTTTGCCAGATCAAAAAACTGTCAATTTTAATTGACACACTGCATCCAGTCGCGTCATCCTGCTTCAAAGACCCGCTGCCGCCCAGGCGTCCGCTACGAGGCTGCTTGAGTCCTGCGCATCAAGGGTCTGGCAGATGATGATCAGGCGAGTACCATGTCCAGTTTCCGTCCACCGTTCCCGTTTTCTGCCATCGTTGGCCAGGAGCAGGTCGTCCGGTCGTTGTTGGCCGTTGCAGTCGATCCGCTGATCGGCGGCATCCTGATTTTCGGCAACCGCGGCACTGGCAAGTCCACCGCCGTTAGGGCTCTGGCCCGGCTGCTCCCGCCAATGAAGGCGGTGGCCGATTGTCCTTACAACTGCGATCCGGAAGGCGCGCTGAAGTGTGACAGTTGCCGGGCAAAGGCAGGCAAGCTCAAGACGGTCACCACGTCGGTGCCGGTGGTCGATCTGCCGCTGGGTGCCACCGAGGACCGCGTGGTTGGAGCGCTCGATCTTGAAAGCGCGCTGACCAAGGGCGAGAAGGTGTTCGAGGCAGGCTTGCTGGCCAAGGCCAACCGCGGGTTCCTGTACATCGACGAGGTCAACCTGCTGGAAGACCACATTGTTGACCTGCTGCTGGACGTGGCTGTGTCGGGCGAGAACGTCATCGAACGTGAGGGCCTGAGCGTGCGCCATCCGGCCCGCTTCGTGCTGATCGGTAGCGGCAACCCGGAAGAGGGCGAGTTGCGCCCGCAATTGCTGGACAGGTTCGGCCTGTCTGTCGATGTCAGGACGCCCGACGACCTGGCATCGCGTATCGAGATCATCAAGCGCCGTGAAGCCTATGAACGTGAACCGGCAGCGTTTTCAGCCGGATGGCACAGCCAGGACATGGCTTTGCGCCGCAAGGTGCAGCGGGCCCGCAAGCTGATCAGCCAGATGGAAATGCCGGACGACGTGCTGATGCTGGTGACCAGGCTGTGCATGGCCTTGGGCACGGACGGGCTGCGCGGCGAGCTGACCCTGTCGCGGACGGCCCGGGCATTTGCCGCCCTGAACGGCCGCAAGACGGTAACGGCTGCAGATGTACAACAGGCGGCTGCCCCGTCGCTGCGGCACAGGTTGCGCCGCGATCCGCTGGATGACACCGGGTCCGACGTGCGTATTGACAGGGCCGTGGCCGAGGTCATGGCAGCATGACCACGCCCGCCACGGCTGGCATGCTGGCCTGGCAGGACGCGTGCCTGGCGGGTGCGCTGCTCGCCGTGGCACCGGTCTATTGTGGAGGTGCCGTTCTGAGCGCTCAGGTCGGCCCGGTGAGGGACAACTGGCTGCACGTCCTCAACACGCTGCTTCCTGCTGAAACCCGGATAAGACGCCTGCCTGTCAATGCATCGCCACAACGGGTTGTCGGCGGGCTTGATCTGACAGCAACGTTGAATGCCGGTCACCCCGTCATGCAACGGGGCCTGTTGAGCGAGGTGGACGGCGGTGTGGTGATCGCGGCCATGGCCGAACGGATGGACCCCTCCCTGGCAGCCCAGATCGGCAATGCGCTGGAAACCGGACAACTGATTGCCGAGCGCGAAGGCCTCCAGATCCGGGCCGTGACGCGGTTTGCCGTGATTGCCCTCGACGAATCGCTGAACGACGAACCGGGCGTTCCCGCTTCACTGGCTGACCGTCTGGCGTTCAGGCTGAACCTTGATGACGTGGCGATGGGTGATTGCTCGCCCCTGACCTTCAGCCCTGACCAGATCCAGGCAGCGCGAAAAAACCTGCCGCTGACAGTGTTGAGTGACGAGATCTGCGAAGGCCTGTGCCTTGCAGGCCTGCTGCTTGGTGTCGGCTCGCTGCGCACAACGATCATGGCAGCGCGTGTGGCCAGGGTTCACGCGGCCCTGCATGGTCGCCAGGCAACGTCATCCGAAGACGCCGAGGCAGCGGTGCGGCTGGTGCTGGCACCGTGTGCAACGCGCCTGCCCGCGCTGGAAGAAACCGAAGACGAGCAACAATCCGACCCTCAGCCGGAACGTCAGGACCCGCCTGCCGGCAATGAAGACGGCAACGACGACAAGGCGTCCGAGATGACCCCTGGCCAGCTGGCAGACCTGCTGGTTGAAGCAGCGCGCGCGGTGCTTCCCGCCGATCTGTTGTCGCGGCTCGACAATGCCAGCACCGCGACATCCCGGGGTGGAGAGACAGGTGGTGCCGGCGCCATGCGCAAGTCTTCCACGCGGGGCCGTCCCGTCGGCACGCGTCCCGGTGACCTGCGTCCGGGCAGCCGTCTCAACATCGTTGAAACATTGCGGGCCGCCGCCCCGTGGCAACCCTTGCGCCGCCGCCAGCGCGAAGCATCCGGACAGAAGGTGGATACCCGCTCGATCGAAGTCCGCAAGGAGGACTTCCGCCTCAACAGGTACCAGCAGCCTTCAGAGACCACAGCGATCTTTGTTGTGGATGCGTCGGGATCGTCTGCCTTGCACCGCCTGGCCGAAGCCAAGGGGGCGGTGGAACTGTTGCTGGCCGGTTGCTATGTGCGGCGTGAACAAGTGGCGCTGATCGCCTTCCGGGATGATCGGGCCGACCTGCTGCTGCCTCCAACCCGCTCGCTGGTGCGCACCAAGGCGCGGCTGACGGGCCTTGCCGGTGGTGGCGGCACGCCGCTTGCCAGCGCGCTGGATGCTGCGCTGGTGCTGGCTCTGGGTGAGCGCAAGAAGGGCCGCACGCCGGTGCTCGTGGTGCTGACCGACGGCCAGGCCAACGTCTCGCGCGATGGCACGCGCGGGCGCGAGGCTGCGCGTGCAGACGCCACCGATGCAGCCCGCCGCATCAGGCAGGCGCGTATTGAAAGCCTGTTGCTGGACATCTCGCCGAGACCCAGCCAGCCGGCCACCCTGCTGGCGGCGGAAATGGGCGGTATCCATGTGCCGCTGCCCTATGCCGATGCCAAGGCCGTGTCGGCTATCGTGCGCAACCATGTGGATGCTGGCGCCCGGCCGGCGCAGGTCATTTAGGTAGTGCGGGGGTAAGCTGATGTTCTCCCCGGATCAACTCGACTGGGATCATGATGGTGCCGACTGGCCGCACCGCGAGGCAAGCCGGTTTGTCATGGCAGACCGGATACGGTTCCATGTCCAGGTGTCAGGAAGCGGGCCGGTCTGCCTGCTGTTGCACGGCACCGGCGCATCAACCCATTCCTGGCGGGACGTCGTTCCCGCGCTGAGGCAGCATTTCACCGTGGTGGTGCCGGACCTGCCCGGCCACGGGTTCACGACCATGCCGGCATTGGGCCGCATTTCGCTCGCGTCCTATGCGCAGATGCTGGGCGCGCTGCTGGACAAGATCGGCACCCCACCGTCAATGGTGGTGGGGCATTCCGCAGGTGCTGCCATCGGTGCCGAAATGATAATGCAAGGGCATGTGCAAACGCAGGGCCTTGTCAGCTTCAACGGGGCGTTCGTGCCGATGGGCGGCATGGGTGACCGGTTCTTTTCACCGCTTGCACGGTTGTTGAGCGTCAACCCGCTGATGCCAAGATTGTTTGCCTGGCGTGCAGCTTCGCACCGGGTGGTGTCGGGATTGATTGAAGGCACCGGCTCGCACCTTGATGAGAGCGGCATTGCCCTCTACCGCAAGCTGATGATGTCGCCGTCACATTGCCGGGCGGCACTTCAGATGATGGCGCACTGGAACCTCGAGGACATGCCTGCCCGCATCGGCAGCCTGTCATGCCCATTGCTGCTGGTGCGCGGCGATGCTGACAAGGCCATTCCGGAAGCCGACACCCGGCTGATCCTGGGCAATGCGCCGCAGGCCCGGCTGGAGGTCATGCGCGGTGCCGGGCATCTGGCACACGAAGAGAAGCCGGATGCGGCAGTGGACCTGGTCCTGGCTGCCTGGCAGGACTGGCAGCCGGTTCATGATGAGGCCGGCAGGCCGAGGGAGATGGCAGGATGTTGATGTCGGCAAACGGCGAGAAGCCCGGCCGCCTTGCGCCGCACGCAGTGGTGATCGGTTGCGGCGTTGGTGGCCTGGCAACTGGCGCCCTGCTTGCCGCCAAGGGCTACCGGGTGACCATGCTCGACAAGCTCGACGGGCCGGGTGGGCGTGCCTACACCTACCGGCAGGACGGCTTCACGTTTGACGCAGGCCCGACCATCATCACTGCACCCTACGTGTTCGAGGAGCTGTGGAAGGCATGCGGCCGCAAGCTGCAGGATGATGTCGACCTGCGCCCCTGTGACCCGTTCTACAAGATCCGCTTTGACGACGGCACGGTGTTCAGCTACTGCGCCGACCGCCAGCGCATGCGCGCCGAGGTCGCCCGGTTCAACCCCGCCGACGTGGACGGCTATGACCGGTTCATGGAAGAAAGCGGCAAGATCTTCAAGGTCGCGTTCGAACAGCTGGCCGCCAAGCCATTTCACTCGCTGGCATTCACCTTGCGCACCATGGCCGACCTGGTCCGGCTGGGCGGATACCGCTCGGTGTTCTCCAAGGTGCGCGACTATTTCACCGACCCGCGCCTGCAGACGGTGTTCAGCTTTCATCCGCTCCTCATCGGCGGCAACCCGTTCACCACCACCAGCTATTACTGCCTGATTGCCCATCTGGAGAGCAGGTACGGGGTGCACTATGCCGTTGGCGGCACGGGGGCGCTGGTCAAGGGCATGGCTGGGCTGGTGGAGAAACAAGGTGGCGTGTTGCGCTACAATGCAGAGGTGCAGCGCATTCTGGTCAATGATGGCCGCGCGGCAGGTGTTGAACTTGCCGGTGGCGAGCAGATTGCAGCCGACATCGTCGTGTCAAACGCGGATCCGGCCTGGACCTATGGCAAGCTGCTTGGCCACCATCCGCGCAAGCGCTGGAGCGACCGCAAGCTCGCCCGCGCCCGCTACTCGATGAGCCTGTTCGTGTGGTATTTCGGCACCAGCCGCAAGTTTGACGATGTATATCATCACACCATGGTGCTCGGCCCCCGCTACCGCGAGCTGCTCGACGACATCTTCCGCAAGCACCGGCTGGCCGAAGATTTCAGCCTCTATCTGCACCGGCCGTCGGCCAGTGACCCGTCGCTGGCCCCGGAGGGTTGCGATGCATTCTACGTGCTGGCACCGGTGCCCCACCTGGCCAGCGGCACGGACTGGAAGGCCACGGCGGAAAGCTACCGCGCTGCGGTGCAGAAGCGGCTGGAAGAGACGCTGATGCCGGGCCTGGGCGATTGCATCGTCACCTCGCACATGCTGACGCCGCAGGACTTCAAGGACCGGCTGTTGTCGTGGCAGGGAGCCGCCTTCGCGATGGAGCCGAACCTGTTCCAGTCGGCGTGGTTCCGGCCGCACAACAAGAGCGAGGAAGTGGACGGTCTCTACCTCGTGGGCGCAGGTACCCACCCCGGTGCAGGTCTGCCCGGCGTGGTGTCATCGGCCCGGATTGTTGCCGATCTTGTACCGGAAGCCGAGTTGTTTGTCGCAAGTTCAGAACGTTAATTCACGCTGTCTTCAACCAGTCTTGTTGCAGCCAGACGGCCCGACATGATCGCCATGGGCACGCCCGGTCCCGGGTGCACGGATCCGCCTGCGAGGTACAATCCCGGCAGGGCGCTGGCTGCACCGGGCCTTGCGAAGCTGGCCATCATGCCGTGGCTGGCCCGGCCATAAAGCGCACCGCCCGATGCCGGGAACAACTGCTCGAACCCGGCTGGTGTGGTGGTGACCCCGCCAGCCGGCCCGGTGCTGATGTCGAGGCCGCAGTCACGCAGCAAGGCGAACACCGACGCCTCCACCTGGGCCAGTGTGTCGGCACTGATGCCCCCCTGGTCTCCTGTTGCTGGAGCGTTGACCAGCATCAGCAACCGCTCAGCACCTGACGGTCGGGGGTGTCCGGTCCGGTCCTCGGCGCAGATGTAGACGGTGGGTGCATCGCAGATGGCCTTGCGCCGGAAGATTGCATCGAACTCGGCGGCATAATCATCGGCAAAGAACACGTTGTGATAGTCGAGCGCAAAGCCCGACGTGCGCGCGTTCAGACACCAGGTGATGGCAGACAGTGACCGGTCCGCTTGTTTGACCGGATTGGCCGCAACCCGCGCGGCATTGCCAAGCAGTCCGGTGCCGAGGGCGGAGACATCACCGTTGAAGACAATGCAATCAGCCTCGACCACCTCGCCACCGGCAAGCCGGACCCCGGCCGTGCGGCCCGCCTGCACGATGATCTCCTCGACATGGGCATTGAACCGGTACTGTGCCCCTTGCCCCTTGCCTAGTTGCATCAGTGCATCGGCCACCTGCCGCATGCCGCCGGTCACCAGCCACACCCCGTCCTGTTCAACGTGGGCGACCAGCATCAACGTGGCAGGTGTAAGCCAGGGCGACGAGCCGACATAGGTGGAATAGCGGCCGAACAGTTGCCGCAGGCGCGGGTCGTGGAAGTGCTGGCCAAGGGCCGACCACAGGCTTTGCCAGGGTGCCGTCTGCCACATGGCAGACAGGTTGGCGAGCCCGGTGCGGCGCATGAGTTCAACCGGTGACGGCTGCTGCGCCGCAATGAAGCTGGCTTCCAGCGCCTTGTAGATGGCACGGCTGCGCACGCAGAAATCGCGATAGCCTTGCCCATCTCGCGGCGAGGCAAACGCGCTGATGGCATCAGCCGACGCGTCAACATCAGCAAACAGATCGAGCGTGCCGCCCGACCGCCATGCGTGCCGGGCAAGAATGCCGGGCTTCGTCAGTTGCAGGTACTCTTCAAGGTTCTGTCCTGCATCATCGAACAGCTGTTCGAGGATCCAGCGCATCGTGAACACGGTAGGTCCGCCGGAAACCGCTGCACCATTCACCTGCAGGAGGCGGGCCTTGCCGCCCGGCGTTGCGGCACGTTCCAGCACGGTCACGTCGAAGCCCTGGCGGGCCAGGTCGCAGGCAGCCGCCAGTCCGCCCATGCCGGCACCGATGACCACGGCCTTGCGGGTGCGCGTCACTCTGCGGGTGCCTGATGGCCGGGGGTGGTCCGGCTGCTGGCCCCTCGGCGGCGGCTTACCGATCGCCAGTGCCACAGGATCAGGCTGATGCCGGTGATCAGCGGCACTGACCAGAGGGTTGGCGTCAGCGCGGCCTCCGGCAACAAGCGCACGGCCCCGAAGGCAAAGAAAGCGGTGTAGACTGAAATGCCCGCCCCGACATGCGCCTTGATGTGCTCCTTGAGCCAGTACACCGGACCGGGCTTCGGATGGTAGAGGTACATCAGGTTCGTCGCGACCGTTGCAAAACCGATGAGGGAAATGCCGATGACCAGCGGCTGGCCCATGGCCAGCCCGCGCCACAAGGTGTTGATGGCTGCCAGCGCAAGCAGGCCCTGCAGCGCCAGGTTGAGCCACGTCCGGCTGCCGATCTGGTCACGCTTTCTGGTCACGCACGTCCAGCCGTACCATGCCAGGTTCAGGGTCAGGATGGCGAGATACAGCATCATCCAGCCGAAGATCAGCGATATCATGGCCGGGTCAGCGAGCAACTCGTGATGGGCAAGGTGCGGATGCGTTGCCTGAGGCGCATAGAGTGTTGTCGTTGATATTCCCACGGCGATCACGCCCGTTATCAGCATCATCGCCGTGAACACCCTGCCCCAGCGCCGGTGCAAGTCGCCACCCTTGCCTGCCACGACCGGCACCCAGAAAGCGACCAGGCCGGTGGCCCCCGTCAGGATGTGGATGCAGACAAGAAACTTGAAAAGATCAAGGCTCGACATGGTCTATGCTTTCCACTGAGAATCGGGAACGTGCTGCAGCGACGGATGGCGCAGGATATGACGGCTGCCGGACTTTATCACCCGCCAAGGCCAAGGCCGCTGTGGCCCGTTGCGGCGCTGGCGCGAACGGTGTGGCAGGGGCAGGGAGACTTGCTCAGCCTGCTGCCGGCTGCAGCCTACAAGTTTGCCTCGGGCCATCTGGGCTATTCGCGCCGTTCGATCATCCTGTTCAACGCGCCCGGCATGGTGCGCGAAATCATGCTGGACGACGGTGGGGTGTTCCCCAAGTCCGACCTGATGGTGGGAGCGCTGGAGCCGCTGATCGGCCAGTCCATCTTCGTGACCGACGGCAGCAAGTGGCGCCGCCAGCGCGCCATGATCGATCCGGCCTTCACCATGATGCGGGTGAGCCACGCCTTCGGGTCCATGCAGGGTGCCGTGCGCGATTACATCGGCCGGCTGGAAAGCCACGCCGGAGCGGGCGAAGCATTTTCGCTCGATCTTGCCATGAGCCATCTCACCGCCGACATCATCTGCCGCACGGTGTTTTCCACCACGCTCGGCTCGCAGGTCGCCCATGACGTGTTCGAGGATTTTCTGGTGTTCGAGCGCGACGTGGCGCAGGTGGAGATCTGGCGCCTCATTACCCAACCTGCCTGGGCTGAGATGCGCCAGCGCGCCGATGTGCTGGCGGCCTGCAAGCGCATCCGGGCGCACCTGGGTGAACTGGTCGACACCCATCTCGGGGCCGGTGAGGGCCGGTTCAACGACATCGCCAGCGCCGTCATTGCAGCGCGCGACAGCGAAACCGGACAGCCGTTCAGCCGCGAGGAACTGATAGACCAGCTGGGCGTGTTTTTCCTGGCGGGCCACGAGACGACAGCCAGCGTGCTGACCTGGGTGTTCTTCATCCTGGCGCGACATCCCGGGACGCTTGCCCGCATCCGGCAGGAGGTGGACGCAGTCACGGGCGGTGGCGATGTTACCTTCGAGCACACCAAGCGGATGCCGTTCATCCGCGCGGTGTTCCGCGAGACTCTCAGGCTTTATCCGCCGATCACCTTCATGCCGCGGGTGGCATTGAAGGATACGGTCATCGGCGGGCGCAAGGTCAAGCGCGGTGCCCTGGTCATGATCGCGCCGTGGACCCTGCACCGGCACAAGCGCTACTGGCAGAACCCTGACGCGTTCGATCCAGACCGGTTCACCGGCGCGCGCGAAAAGGACATCGCAGACGGCGTGTACATTCCGTTCGGCCTTGGCCCGCATACCTGCGTCGGGGCGGGGTTTGCCCAGGTCGAGGCCACGCTTATCATGGCCGAGCTGGTCCGCAGGTTCGACTTCGAGGCGCTGGAGCCTCACAAGGTGCGGCCTGCCGCGCGGCTGACAACGCGGCCTGCCCACCAGATCATGTGCCGGGTGCAGAAACATTCGGGCTGACCTTGAGGGTGGGCGCTATGGTGGGCGGGGCGGCAGGACCGGTCCACACGATGTCGTGCGTGGCCGCCTCGCCGAGGCTCATGCGGCCGAACATGGCAGGTTTGAGAATGTCCCACGAATTGGGCGTCATCATCAGGAACGGCATCGGGTCCGAGGCCTGCCAGACGACATCGCGGGCCCGCACCATCTGGCCAAAGCGGCGGGCAAACTCCTTCGGTCTGAAGACCGCGGCATAGACCTCGGTGAGTGTGGAGTAGCCTTGCTGGAAGCGCTGTTGCGGCTTCAGCTCTACCCGGTCCCTGCCGGACGGATCGAGCAGTGCCGCCGCCAGTCCTGCCGGGGATACGAAGTGAACGCCACTGGTGAAGCGCGGGTTGCATTCGATGGCCCAGGCCCGGCCACTGTCATCGACGATGAAATCAAACGAGATGGCGCCGCTGTATCGCGTGTTGCTGACGAAGTGCGATATCCAGTTGCGCGCATTCGCGCAGTCATCGACCCGCTGGAAGCACACCGCGACGGAACCTGAGAACACGCTGCCTTCATAGAGCACGGTGACACGCTCTCGGCCTTCATGCGCCAGCGTGAACGAACTGACATGGCGTCCGCGCACGAGGGTCTGGACCACCACCGATGCGCTGATCGACCGGACCGGCAGGATCGAGCCTGCACGCCCGTACTGCACACCAATGCCGGAGCACGAGTGGACCGGCTTGATGACGTGGTCCGATATCGCAGCAAGTGCCATGGCAGCAGGTTCGTTGGCCGGAAAGGTTTCCGGCACATCGAGGCCCATCGCATGGGCGGTGCGCGCAAACTGCAGCTTGTCGTGCAGCGCAAGCAGCGCCGGCTGGCCGGGGCTCGCCAGACGCACATGACCGGGCAGCCGCCCTGCCAGCGTGGCGACATGCATGGCTTCTTCCGAGACAGGTACGACAATGTCCACCTGCTCGCGCGTGATGATGGCGAGCAGGTCCTCCTGGTAGGAAGCAGGGCAAGTGGACGGAGCCGTCACCTGGAAGCATTTTGCCACGGCCCGTGACGGCGAGCAGACATGGCGGCGAAATGGTTCTGCAATGATTACCCGGCACCCTGCGCTTGCCAGAGCGCGGGCGATCTCCAGTGCCTTGGGCAGCCGGCCCAGTGTCAGCAAGACGGTTGCTGTCATGCAAGCCTCATCTCAACATTGCTTGCAAGCTTCGATGTTACGGTATCTAATGTCAATCAAACTTGACACTTCAGGAGCGACTTGGCTTGACCCGGCGAATGACGTTGAACCCGCGTGATCCGGGCCACACAAGCTGGGCCGACGGGGCTTATTGCCGGGAGGCAATCCGCACGGGCTCACGCTCGTTTCACACGGCATCGCTGTTGCTGCCCCACTCCATGCGCTGGTCTGCCCACGCCATGTATGCCTTCTGCCGGTATGCCGATGATGCCGTCGATACGGCGGACGATCCGGAACTGGCCATTGCCGACATGTACCAGCGGCTCGACCAGATCTATGCCGGCACACCGGCTGATGCGCCTGCCGACCGGGCGTTTGCCGACATCGTTGCGCAGTTTGCCATTCCGCGCTGCATCCCTGATGCGCTGCTTGAAGGCTTCTGCTGGGATGCCGCAGGGCGCAAGTACGAAACCCTGAGCGACGTCACAGCCTACGCGGTGCGGGTTGCATCCACCGTCGGCGTGATGATGACCCTGGTCATGGGCCGCCGCGACCGCGCCGTGCTGGCGCGCGCTGCCGACCTTGGCATAGCCATGCAGTTGACCAACATCGTGCGCGACATCGGCGAGGATGCCCGCAACGGCAGGCTGTACCTGCCACGCCAGATGATGCGAGAGGCGGGCCTTGACCCCGATGAATGGCTCGCTAATCCCGCGGATCTGTCCGGAAATCCGGCAGGTGGCGGCCAGCCTGCTGGCTGTTGCCGACCAGTACTACGAGGCATCGCGCAGCGGCGTGGCGGCACTGCCGCCGGGTTGCCGGCCGGCCATTCGCGCGGCAGGGCTGATCTATGCCGGCATCGGTCGCGAGATCGAGCGCAATGGCCACGACAGCATCAACCACCGTGCGGTCACCTCGAAGAGCCGCAAGCTGACCTTGCTGTTGCGCGCAGTGACCAGCGACGCGTGGCGTCCCGCCAGCATGGCAACAGGCGGGGCGGAAGCGGCAGAGGCGTCCTTCCTGCTCAATGCCGTAGAGACCGCAAAAATCCATCAGCCACCCCAGGCAACCCTGAGGCCGATCTGGCATTATAATGGTTGGGGCGAGGACCTGTTCGGACTGCTCACTCGCGTTCAGCAGCGCAAGCAGGCACAATCAGCCCGCTGACCGGCCCCGGCATCCGCTGCCACCACCTGGACGCCGGCAACTCGGGGAACCCATGGACTGGACATTGATGGCATTTATCGGCGTTTGTGCGCTCGCTGCATCCAGCGGCGCGTTCTTTCCGCCGGGCAAGTGGTACGACAACTTGCGAAAGCCTTCCTGGCGGCCGCCGAAATGGCTGTTCGGCCCGGCGTGGACGGTGCTCTACGCGATGATTGCCATATCAGGCTGGCTGGTGTGGACCACGGCGGGGCCGGGTGAACGGCTGTTGCCGATGGCGGTGTACGGCGTGCAACTGGCGCTCAATGCCGCCTGGTCGGGCATCTTCTTCGGCATCAGGAACATGAAGCTGGCATTGGCCGAGATGGCGCTGCTGTGGCTGTCCATCGCGGTCAACATCATGGTCTTCCTGCCGGTTCATACCGGCGCGGCATTGCTTCTGGTGCCATACCTGGCGTGGGTGGCGTTTGCGTTTACGCTCAACCTGTCGCTGGTCAGGCTCAATCCCGAACAGGCGGGGCGAGCCGCATGAGCTGGCCGGAGCTTGCGAAACTCGCCGAGCTTGGCCTGATCGTGGCAGCCGTCGCCGGGTTCGGCTTCTGGCAACTGCGCAGCCTCCGCAAGCTGCGCGAGCAACGCAAGGACGACGAGGGCTAAGGGGTCAGCCGATCACCCGGGGAACCTTGAACGGCAGCATGACCTGCACGGCGGGCGACACGAAGCGGCGCATGTCGAGGCTTTCGTGCACCGTCAGGACCGGCTCGGACAGCAGTCGCGTCGAGACCACGGACCGGCTGTAGAATGGCGCATCGACCCAGCTTTCCACGACGGCGGGCCGGTCAGGCGGTTCGCACCGGGTCTGGCGTTCCACCAGCCAGCGGGTGCGGGGCAGCCGATGCATCAGGTCAGGTGAGGTGAAATCCTCCACCGTGCCGTCCGGCCGGTAGCGCAGGGCCAGCGAGCGGTAGCCGCCGCCTTTCAGTTCAAGGTCGTACATGATGGCAGCACTGCCATCGCCGAGCTGCCCGCGCGACCAGTTCCAGTAGTCGAACGAGTCTTCCAGCGGCACGTCGCCATCGTTGGAATCAAAATAGGCATGGCCATCCCAGTTCAAACCCGGTGACTCGAGCCGAACCTCGGCGCGCGCGCGCGGATTGATCGGCCACCAGCGGTGTTCACGGTTCGCATCCAGGTAGGACGCGCGATCATAAACATGGTCGCAATGCACGGTGATCTGGCCGCGCACCTTCTGCATGAACGGCGTGGTGACCTCGTCCAGCCGGATCACGGCGCTGTCGCCCTTCCACTCGATCGAGCTTGGGCCGATCACCAGTACATCGGCTGACTGGTCCAGCGCAGTGGCCTTTCGTTCCGTCATGGCCCAGCGGTGCTGCTTGCCATAGAGCACCACGTGCATGCACGAGAACTGGCGTGGATCGGCCGGCTTGTTGCGCCGTGACCACTTGTACCAGGGCGAGAACACCGAGCCGATAAAGGCAATCACCGTGAAGCCGTACTGACCGCAGTCGCTGCGGCCATCGCAGTACCACCACACGTACCCATTGCCGGGCATGACGGGGTCAAACAACGGCCGCTGCCCCGGTTGGCCCCCGCCGACGCGCCCGTCCACCCGGAAGGCGCGGGAGGGCGGTCGCTGTCCCGAGGGAGTTCCCGGCGGCAACGGCTCAAAGTCCGAAGGGACGTGCCGTGCGGCAGTGGCGGGGGTAGTGATGGTGGCTTGCAGGCTCATTCCTGTCTCCCTGCTTCTGAACCCCATTGTGCGAGGGCCCGGCAGATTTGCCGTTGCGTGTTGCGTTTCGATGTGTCAATTTAAGTTGACAGAAATAAATGACAACAAAAATATACACTGGTTTGCACACGAGCTTTGCGGGAGGCGTGCCATGGACGAAATAGCCAGGATTGAACAAACCATCGAAGCGGCCATAGAGCGGGGCACCGCGCTGGATTGCCCGCCCCTGTTGGCTGGGGCGGTGCGTCATGCGGTGTTTCCGGGCGGCTCCAGGATCAGGCCGCGCCTGTGCCTGGCAGTGGCTGCGGCCTGCGCAGAAGACAAGCCGGACCTGACCGATGCTGCGGCATCAGCCATAGAGCTGCTCCATTGCGCATCGCTGATCCACGATGACCTGCCCTGCTTTGACGATGCAAACATCCGCCGTGGCAAGCCTGCGGTGCATATTGCCTACGGCGAGCCCTGTGCGGTGCTGGCGGGTGACGCCATGATCGTGATGGCATTCGAGCTGATCGGACGGCAGATCAATCTGTCGCTCGAGCCGCGCCGGGTGGCTGAACTGATCCGCATCGTGGCGGGTTCCGTTGGCATGCCGCGCGGCATCTGCGCCGGCCAGGCCTGGGAACTCGAACCCTCAACCGGGCTGGTGGACTACCAGCGCGCCAAGACGGGCTCGCTGTTTGCCGCCGCCACGGAGTCAGGCGCTGCCGCAGCGGGTCATGAATGCACCGCCTGGCGCGCCCTTGGCGAATGCCTCGGCGAGGCCTACCAGGTCGCCGATGATATCCGCGACGTGGCCTGCACCACTGAACAGATCGGCAAGCCGATCGGCCAGGACGTGACCCACGGCCGGCCCAGTGCCGTCGCCCAGCTGGGCCTCGACGGTGCCAAGGCGCGCCTCAAGCGTCTGGTTGGCGAGGCAATGGCATCGATACCGGATTGCCCCGGCAAGGATGAACTGCGCATCGAGATTGCCACGCAGTCACAGAAGTTCATTCCACGGGAACTGATGCTGGCTGCCGAGTAAAGCCGTCATGCAGACGCCGCCGCGACAATCACCGCGCGCACTGGATGGCGGGATTGCTCCCGCAACCGTGCACCGGTCACTGCGAACCCGCATGCTGGATTGGCGTGACCGGCTTGTGATGCAACCCGGCTTTCGCCGCTGGGCAGCGCGGTTTTTCCTGACAAATCCGGTCGCGCGGCGGCAATCGTCCAAGCTGTTCGATATCGCATCCGGCTTCGTGAAATCACAAACGCTGCTGGCGTGCGTGCGCCTGAAGCTGCTCGAGCGGCTGGCGAATGGCCCGGCAAGCACAGCCGCCCTCGCCTTGCATACGGGCCTTGGCGATGATGCGATTGCGCGTCTGCTGTCGGCAGCGTCGGCGATCGATCTCGTGCAACGAGAGCCTGATGGCACCTGGCGGCTGGGCAGCCTCGGCCCTGCGGTCGTGGGCGAGCCCGGCATACTTGCCATGGTCGAGCATAACGCGACGTTCTACCAGGACCTGGCCGATCCGGTTGCGCTGTTGCAAGGCGCATCACGCCCCACGCATCTTGAGCGCTACTGGGCCTACTCCGGGGCAGAACGTCCCGATGTGCTCGACGGTGACAGCGTGTCTGCCTACTCCGGGTTGATGGCTGCCTCGCAACGCATGGTCGCCGAGGAAGTGCTGGCGGTCTATCCGGTGGCGCGTCACCGGCGGCTGCTCGACATCGGTGGCGGCGAGGGGGCCTTCATTGCCGAAGCCGGCAAGGCAGCCCCCGGTTTGCAGTTGGGCGTGTTCGACCTGCCGGCTGTCGTGGCTCGGGCTGCTGCCAACATGCAGGCGCTCGGCATGGCCACCCGGTTTCACGGAACGGGGGGCAACTTCTTTACCGACCCTGTGCCACCGGAGGCAGATCTCGTCAGCCTGGTGCGCGTGCTGCATGACCATGATGACCGCGAGGCGATGGTGCTGCTGCGCAACATCCGCAAGTCCATGCAACCGGGGGCCACGCTGCTGATAGCCGAGCCGATGGCCGGTGCTGCAGGCGCCCATGCGGTGGGTGATGCCTACTTCGCCTTCTATTTGCTGGCCATGGGCAGGGGGCGCGCACGCACCTGTGCCGAAATTTCCAGCATGCTGAAAGATGCCGGTTTTGCGCGGATTCGGCCCATTCGCACCAATACGCCGGTCATTACCCAACTCATCGTTGCGGGATCATGAGGCAGATGCGTGAATCTTGCCCAGATGTGACAATTTGGATTGACAATATACAGTGTCAAATTAAAGTGACACTTATGGATGAGCACCAGACAACACAGGCTTACGAAGATCGCGGGGTGGCGAGATGAACACCCACGCCGTCGTTCTGGACAAGCCCGAGCACATTTCGGTAAAGCGCGTCGAGCTTTGCGCACGCGGTGCCGGCGACGTGCTGGTCGAAGCGGACTTCACCGGCATCAGCACCGGCACCGAAAAACTGTTGTATACCGGCAAGATGCCGCCGTTTCCCGGCCTGGGATATCCACTCGTGCCGGGCTATGAATGCACTGGCCACGTGGTGGAAGCTGGTCCACAAACGGGCGTTGCCTGCGGCCAGCGGGTGTTCGTACCCGGCTCGCATGGCTTTGCGGACGTGCGCGGCCTGTTCGGCGGGTCTGCCCGCCACATTGTCACGTCAGGCGCCAAGGTCGTGCCTGTTGCCGATGACCTGGGAGATCGCGCCGTTCTGCTGGCGCTGGCTGCCACGGCCCATCATGCTGCCGTCGCTTCTTCCTCCGGCCTGCCGCAACTGATCGTCGGTCACGGTGTGCTCGGCCGTCTCATTGCCCGCTGCGTCGTGGCGCTGGGTGGCGATGCCCCCATGGTCTGGGAAACCAATCCGGCCCGCCGCGATGGCGCGGATGGCTACCGGGTCGCCGATCCGCAGGATGACGCCACCCGGGACTATCGCATCGTGTGTGATGCGTCGGGTGCCGATGGCATCATCGACACGCTGGTCGGCCGCATTGCCCGCGGCGGCGAGGTTGTCCTGGCCGGTTTCTACGACAGCCGCATCTCCTTCGCTTTCCCGCCTGCCTTCATGCGCGAGGCGCACATCCGCATCGCCGCCGAGTGGCAGCCGGACGACATATCGGCCGTGCTCCGCCTGATCGGGGACGGCCGGCTGAGCCTCGATGGCCTGATTACCCATCACCGGCCGGCAGCCGAGGCGCCTGCCGCATACGAAGCAGCGTTCAGCGACGCCAGTTGCCTCAAGATGATCCTGGATTGGAGGACGATGGCATGAGCAAGGTCAATGTATTCAAGGCGCGCGACATCACGCCTGACAAGGACGAGATGCTGCGCAACCTGCGCGCCGAGGCAGCCCAGGAGCCGGATCCGGTTCCCACTGGCGAGCCGGCCAAGGAAACCCAGATCATTGCCATCTATGGCAAGGGCGGCATCGGCAAGAGCTTCACCCTGTCCAACCTCAGCTACATGATGGCCCAGCAGGGCAAGCGCGTGCTGCTGATCGGCTGCGATCCGAAGTCGGACACCACGTCACTTCTGTTCGGCGGCAAGGCCTGCCCGACCATCATCGAGACGTCCGCGCGCAAGAAGGAAGCCGGCGAGGAGGTGCAGATCTCCGACGTGTGCTTCAAGCGCGACGGCGTGTTCGCCATGGAACTGGGCGGCCCCGAGGTCGGCCGTGGTTGCGGCGGACGTGGCATCATTCACGGCTTTGAACTGCTCGAGAAGCTGGGCTTCCACTCATGGGGCTTTGACTACGTGTTGCTCGATTTCCTCGGCGACGTGGTGTGCGGCGGCTTCGGCCTGCCGATTGCCCGCGACATGTGCCAGAAGGTCATCGTCGTCGGATCCAACGACCTGCAGTCGCTCTACGTCGCCAACAACGTGTGTTCGGCGGTCGAATACTTCCGCAAGCTGGGCGGCAATGTCGGCGTGGCCGGCATGGTCATCAACAAGGATGACGGCACCGGTGAGGCAGCAGCCTTCGCAGAGGCAGTCGGCATTCCCGTGCTGGCAGCCATTCCCGCCAATGACGACATCCGGCGCAAGTCGGCCAACTACCAGATCGTCGGCACCCCGGACAGCGAGTGGGGCCCCCTGTTTGCAGAGCTTGCCCAGCAGGTAGCCGAAGCACCACCGAAACACCCCAGGCCGCTCGACCAGGACGGGTTGCTCAACCTGTTCTCCGCTGAAGCCACCGGCGCCGGCGTGGTGCTTGAACCGGCATCGCTGGCCGACATGTGCGGCGGTGTCGTGCATGAAAAGCCGTCCCTCGAAGTGATCTACGACAACGTCTGAGGCCATTGAAGCAACCGCCATGAACAAGCCAGCCGACATCAAGACCAGCAACACCACGGAGGTTCGTTACGACGATGCCGCCGAGGTGCCGATGCTGAACGATGCCGATCAGCCCGGCGGCATGGGGTGTTCGGCACCTGCACCGGCAGCAGCCGATGCCCAAGCAGGCCAGGGCTGCCATGCCGGCAAGGACGAGATGCGCAAGGCCGCCGAAATGGCCGGCAAGTCCGACCTGCTCGACCAGTTTGCCAAGGATTATCCGGTCGGCCCCCACGATCAGCCACAAAGCATGTGCCCGGCGTTCGGGTCGTTGCGGGTGGGACTCAGGATGCGCCGTACAGCGACGGTGTTGTCCGGCTCTGCCTGCTGCGTCTACGGCCTGACCTTTACCTCGCATTTCTATGGTGCAAAGCGCACCGTCGGGTACGTGCCGTTCAATTCCGAGACACTGGTGACGGGCAAGCTGTTCGAGGACATCCGCGAGGCGGTGTTCCAGCTGGCTGACCCCGAGAAATACGACACGGTGATCGTCACCAACCTGTGCGTGCCAACCGCGTCCGGCGTGCCGCTGCGGCTATTGCCGAAAGAGATCAACGGTGTGCGCATCGTCGGTATCGACGTGCCGGGCTTTGGCGTGCCGACCCATGCGGAAGCCAAGGACGTGCTGGCGGGCGCGATGCTCAAGTACGCCCGCGAGGAAGCCGAAACCGGTCCGGTCATGTCACCGCGCCAGCCGAGGGACGGCAGCAAGCCGTCGATCACCCTGGTCGGCGAAATGTTCCCCGTGGATCCGATCACCATCGCCGGGTTGCTGGAGCCGATGGGCCTGGCCGCAGGCCCTGTGGTGCCGACCCGCGAATGGCGCGAGTTGTACTCAGCGCTTGATTGCGCGGCAGTCGCCGCCATCCACCCGTTCTACACCGCCTCTTTCCGCGAGTTTGAAGCTGCCGGCCGCCCGATCACCGGGTCCGCCCCCGTGGGCGTCGATGGCACCGCCGCATGGCTGGAGGCAATTGGCAAGCTGGCCAATGTCAGCGAAAAGCAGATCGATGCAGCAAAGCAGGCAGCATTACCTGCTGTCACGGCTGCGCTGTCCGGCAAGCCGGTCAAGGGCCGGATCACTGTCTCGGGCTATGAAGGCTCCGAGCTGCTGGTTGCACGCCTGCTGATCGAGGCTGGTGCCGAGGTACCATATGTCGGCACGGCGTGCGCCAAGTCCCGCTTCTCCGAAACCGACCGCGAATGGCTTGCAGCCCGCGGCGTGCACGTACAGTTCCGCGCCTCGCTGGAGCAGGACATGGCCGCCATGCGCGACGCCCGGCCCGACCTTGCCATCGGCACCACGCCGCTGGTGCAGGACGCCAAGCAGCGCGCCATCCCGGCACTGTACTTCACCAACCTGATTTCCGCCCGCCCGCTGATGGGCGCGGCTGGTGCCGGCTCGCTGGTGCAGGTGGTCAATGCGGCCATCGCCAACAAGGCGCGCTTTGATGAACTGACCGGTTTCTTCGAGGGCGTCGGTCATGGCGACTCTGCCGGCATCTGGGAAGACGTGCCGCAGGCACGGCCCGAATTCGCCCTGAAGCACGCGAGGAACTCCAAGCCCGACAAGGCCGTGGAAGGAGCGATCGGATGCTGATAGCAGACCTTGATCGAGCCGGCGGCTACTGGGGTGCAGTGTATGTCTTTGCCGCAGTGAAAGGCCTTCAGGTAATTATCGATGGCCCGGTTGGCTGCGAGAACCTGCCGGTTACCGCCGTGCTGCACTACACCGATGCCTTGCCGCCCCATGAACTGCCGATCGTGGTGACGGGCCTTGGCGAGGAAGAACTCGGCCAGCATGGTACCGAAGGCGCCATGAAGCGTGCCCACGCCACCCTTGATCCGGCCCTGCCCAGCGTGGTGGTGACCGGCTCCATCGCCGAGATGATCGGTGGCGGGGTGACACCGGAAGGCACCAACATCAAGCGGTTCCTGCCGCGCACCATCGATGAAGACCAGTGGCAGTGCGCCAACCGCGCCATGCTGTGGTTGTGGAACGAGTTCGGCGCGAAGAAGGGCAAGATGCCCAAGGCCAAGCCGCGCAAGGAAGGCGACAAGCCCAAGGTCAACATCCTCGGCCCCAGCTACGGCATGTTCAACATGCCCTCCGACCTGGCCGAGATCCGCCGGCTGGTGGAAGGCATCGGTGCCGAGGTCAACCTCGTGATGCCGCTTGGCTCGCACCTGGCCGACATTCCGCGCCTGGTCGATGGCGACGTGAACATCTGCATGTATCGCGAGTTTGGCCGCGCGCTGTGCGAGGCGCTGGAAAAGCCCTACCTGCAAGCGCCGATGGGCCTGCATTCGACGACGAAGTTCCTGCGCACGCTGGGCGAATTGCTGGGTCTTGATCCCGAGCCGTTCATCGAGCGCGAGAAGCACACCACCATCAAGCCGCTGTGGGACCTGTGGCGGTCCGTGACGCAGGACTTCTTCGGCACCGCCAGCTTCGCCATCGTTGCCAACGAAACCTATGCCCGCGGCGTCCGGCACTTCCTTGAAACCGAACTGGGCCTGCCCTGCACGTTTGCCTTCGCCCGCCGGGCAGGCGTCAAGCCGGACAACCACGCCGTCCAGGAAGCCATCGCGAAGACGCCACCGCTGATCATGTTCGGCTCGTACAACGAGCGCATGTACATGGCCGAGGCAGGTTGCCGCGCCATCTATGTGCCGGCCTCGTTCCCCGGCGCTGTCATCCGCCGCCACACCGGGACGCCGTTCATGGGCTATTCGGGGGCGACCTACCTCGTGCAGGAAGTCTGCAACGCGCTGTTTGATGCGCTGTTCAACATCCTGCCACTCGCCAGGGACATGGACCAGGTCGATGCAACGCCTGCACGCCTCGAAGGACAGCTCGGCTGGTCCGACGATGCGCGGGAAGAACTCGACCGGATCGTCGAAGCCGAGCCGGTGCTCGTGCGCATCTCGGCCGCCAAGCGGCTGCGTGATGCAGCAGAACGCCACGCCCGTGCGAATGGCCAGAAAACTGTTTCTCCGGAACACGTCGCATCAGTGGCGGGCCGGTTGGGAAATGCTGCCTGAGCGGTCGCACACGATGTGCGGGGCAACGGCAGAAATGGAGGACTAGAGAATGGCAATGGAACTTCACGGTTCACGGCAGGCAAGCTTCACGCAGCGCCACGGAGACGCGATCGAGTATCGCGCGATCTACGTGGTTGCCTTCGGCTTCTTCCTGGTGGCGGCAACCGCGCACCGGATGATCCCGGCACGCTGGCGTCCAAATCTCGATCCGTCCGGTCACTCGCGCTCGATCATTTCCGAAGCGCGTGTGGCAGCAGCCAATTCGGTGCCGTTCGCCTTCATGT
This sequence comes from uncultured Alphaproteobacteria bacterium, assembly GCA_963700735.1. Taxonomy (GTDB): domain Bacteria; phylum Pseudomonadota; class Alphaproteobacteria; order Rhizobiales; family Aestuariivirgaceae; genus Anderseniella. The sequence continues at coordinate 208,765 of CAVOYR010000001.1, read as the reverse complement.
GAGGGCGCAACCACCTTTCGAGTTTTGCCGGGGCTTCTGCCCCGGTGAAAAAAGTCGCCCGAAGGTCCCAGGACTTGGCGGTGGCAACCCCAGCCGCACGGGGTGGGTGCGGTAACTTGACCGTAAAAGGTCGTCATAGTGGAGGGCATATCATGCCTGACAACTCAAGCGGAACCCCGTCGGGTCTTACCCACTCGGAAGCCCAGGAGTTCCACAGGCTCTTCATGCAGGGCACCTTGGGCTTCGTCGCAGTGACGGTGCTTGCGCATCTGCTGATCTGGGTCTGGCGTCCCTGGTTCTAACGGCCAAACGCTAACAACAGGAGAAGAGACAAATGTGGAAAGTCTGGCTTTTGTTCGACCCGCGTCGGGCGCTTATCGGGGTATTGGCCTTCGCCTTCTCGATGGTGCTGCTGAATCACTTCATTCAGCTCAGCACACCTCGTTATGGCAGCTGGCTCAATGCGCCGGTGGCTTCGGACTCGCAGTAGTTCTGAACACAAACGTCGGCGGGCGGTTCCAACCTGAATGAAGATTGAAAACCGCCCGCCGTCAACGAGGCTGCTGACTTGGTGCAGCAACACGCATATGTGCCGGAGAAAAGATCATGGCAATGCTCAGTTTCGAAAGAAAATACCGGGTTCGAGGTGGAACGCTAGTCGGTGGTGACATTTTCGACTTCTGGTTCGGTCCGTTCTATGTCGGTTTCTTCGGCGTGACCACCGCCTTCTTCTCGGCGCTTGGAACGGCACTTATCATATTTGCTGCAAGTCAGGGGCCGACCTGGAACATCTGGCAGATCAACATCGCGCCGCCGGATCTCTCGTATGGTCTGGCCTTTGCGCCGCTGCTGGAAGGTGGTCTTTGGCAGATCATTACCATCTGCGCGATCGGTGCGTTCTGCTCGTGGGCGTTGAGGGAAGTGGAGATCTGCCGGAAACTGGGTATCGGATATCACGTGCCGATCGCCTTCAGCTTCGCCATCCTCGCCTACCTGACGCTGCAGATCTTCCGGCCGATGATGCTGGGAGCGTGGGGACACGCGTTTCCCTACGGGATCATGTCACACCTGGATTGGGTGTCGAACGTTGGCTACCAGTACCTGCATTTCCACTACAATCCGGCACACATGATCGCAGCGAGCCTGTTCCTCACGACCGTGCTCGCGCTTGCTCTGCATGGCGGGCTGGTCCTGTCGGCAGCCAATCCCGGCCGGGGACAGAAGGTCAAGACCCCGGAAGTCGAGGACACCTTCTTCAGGGACAGCATCGGCTACTCGATCGGTACGCTGGGCATTCACCGGCTGGGCTTCCTGCTCGCAGTATCTGCCGTTTTCTGGAGTGCCGTGTGCATCATCATTTCCGGTCCATTCTGGTCACGCGGTTGGCCTGAGTGGTGGAACTGGTGGCTTGAACTGCCGATCTGGTTTTGATGGGGAGGACATGAAAAATGATTGAGTATCAGAACATTTTGACCCGGGTCCAGGTTCGTGGAGAACTGGAAATGGGGACGCCGGCCAAGAATGAAGCCTGGCCCCGTTTCGGGACGCCGTGGTTCAGCCATCTCGCCGGCAAGATTGGCAACGCCCAGATTGGGCCCATTCATCTCGGCTGGACAGGTTCTCTGTCCTTGCTGTTCGGCTTCATCGCCTTCGAAATCATTGGCCTCAACATGTGGGCCTCGGTTAACTGGGATCCGGTGGAGTTCGTGCGCCAGCTGTTCTGGCTGTCGCTGGACCCGCCGAGCCCCGAACAGGGCCTGAATATCTTTCCACCCCTCAGGGATGGTGGCTGGTGGCTGATTGCCGGCTTCTTCCTCACCTTGTCGGTACTGCTGTGGTGGGCGAAAATGTACTCTAGGGCACGTCAGCTCGGCATGGGTACGCACGTGGCATGGGCATTTGCAGCTGCCATCTGGCTGTTCCTGGTGGCTGGCTTCATTCGCCCGGTGCTGATGGGCAGCTGGTCGGAAGCGGTGCCGTTCGGGATATTCCCGCATCTAGACTGGACTGCCGCGATCTCGTTGCGCTACGGGAACCTCTTCTACAACCCGTTCCACATGCTCTCGATCGTCTTCCTCTATGGGTCGGTGCTGCTGTTCGCAATGCACGCGGCAACCATCCTGGCTGTCAGTCACCTGGGTGGCGAGCGCGAGCTGGAGCAGATCACTGATCGCGGTACGGCGTCGGAGCGTGCAGCCTTGTTCTGGCGCTGGACCATGGGCTTCAACGCCACGATGGAGTCGATCCACAGGTGGGCCTGGTGGTTTGCCATTCTCACCCCGCTGACCGGCGGAATTGGCATCCTGCTGACGGGCACCGTCGTTGACAACTGGTACCTCTGGGGTGCCAAGCACGGCCTCGTTCCGTTGTATCCGGACGTGTTTGGCGGCGTCGTCGATCCGGCCGTGAAGTAGGAGCTGAACCAATGAAAGTCTTTACATACATAGCAGCGGCTGTTGCCATCATGTTGGCGGTGCCAATGATGATGACGTGGGAGAGACCTCCCATGGAACTCGACCCAGATTGGGTACCGCGGAACGGGCATGGAGCAGATCGTCAACCCGAGGCTGCTGGCGGCGAAACAGGCAGCAATAACTGTGCCTGAAGCCTCCGACCAGGCCGAGACCGGGGGACCGAAAGCCAGCGAGATCTATCAGAACGTAAAGGTTCTGGGAGATCTCAACGAGGCCCAGTTTACCCGGCTGATGCTCGCCATCACCGAGTGGGTGTCGCCGGAGGAAGGCTGCAATTACTGTCACAATCCGGAAAACCTGGCTGAAGACAGCGTCTACACCAAGGTTGTGGCGCGCAACATGTTGCAGATGACCGCCAACATCAACAGCCAGTTCAAGGATCACGTCGCCGACACGGGTGTGACCTGCTATACCTGCCACGCGGGGAATCCGGTACCAAAGAACGTGTGGTCCACCAACCCCGGCTTGCCTGAATACATTGGTGGCTGGAATGCCAGCAAGATGGGGCAGAACCTTGCAAGCAAGGAAGTTGGCACCACGTCGCTGCCTTATGATCCGTTTACCGATCTGCTGTCGAGAAGCGAGCCGATCCGCATAGCAGCACCAACGGCCTTGCCTGAAGGGCACCAGTCATCCAACCAGATGACCGAGAAGACCTACGGCCTGATGATGCATTTCTCGCAATCTCTCTCGGCGAACTGCACCTTCTGCCACAACACGCGCAATTTCGCGGACTGGACACAGAGCCCGCCGACCCGCGTGAAGGCCTGGCACGGCATCGAGATGGTCAGCCATGTCAACAAGAACTACATCGAGACGCTTGCCGATGTGTTCCCGGACAACCGCAAGGGTCCGCAAGGCGATGTGTTGAAGGCGAACTGTGCCACCTGTCACCAGGGCGCAAACAAGCCGCTCCATGGCGCGCAGATGCTGAAGGACTACATCGTCGAACTGAGTGCGGCGGCAAGTCTCAATAACTGAACGACAGAACACTGGCCCTCGCCCAGTGCCAACTGAAGGGAACACCGGTTCGTCCGGTCTTCCCTTCTCTTTTGTCTGCGAGAGTGAGGCGCGGATGTTCAATCAGCGCCAGGTCAATGCAAAGGTGCAGGCGGCTGAATTGCTGGCTGCACCTTTTTCATTGGGGCAACGGGCGCAGCGATACAGCCCTGGTTCCTGCGCTGACCAGTTGCCGGAACAAGGTCTCGAAGGCAGCTTCGTAGTACCTGGCCGCAAGTATCTGGCAGGTAGGCGTGGCGAACATCGGTGACCCGCTCAACGATATCCGGACCGGATGACGGGCGTCATGCTGCAACGTGCTGCTGCCGGCGAACGTCCACGCATGCCGGGCAATCGCCCTGAGCAGCACGCGGGCCGACAATGACGGCGGCAGGAGCCTTCATGACCATTTGCGCAACCTGCGGAATCCGGTTTGCGAGCAGGTATTGCGCGGTTTCGTGACCGGCGCGGGTCATGATGGCTTCCCCCTGCTGAACCGGCAGACAGGTTGCCACGGCACGGTGCAAGGCCACGACCTCGGCCTCGGCCACCATGCTCGATGGCGGGGCATTGATGTAACCCGTCAAGGCCGGCCGACTCGCATCACGCGGGTCAGCGTGCCTGGCTCGTGCCTCTCCCCGAATGGCCGCAACCACCTGGAGTATGGCATTGGGGCCGATAAGGGCCTCAGGCATTCGAGGCGTCGCGTGCCCGCAACTGACGCGCCCTTGCATCGCGCATGGCGATCGCCGGGGGCGTGAAGCTCACGTCTTCCAGTTGTTGTGTACCACCGCCGCAGGCAAGCACTGCCTCCTTCGCCCCGTACGCTCCTTTGCGCGAGCCTTGCCTTGCGCCCGCAGGGCTTCCTGGCGCTCCTTCGATTTGCGCGAGCGATCTGCGGCAGCTTCCCAGTCAGCCACCTGGGCCTCGGCCAGCTGCCTTGTGTCGTCGAAATGGAAGTCCACGCTGCCCTTTGTCTGCGGGCCCCAGTAGCCTACCTTGCCAAGGTCATAGAACGTGCGGGCAAAGCCTGCCTTCAGGAAGGCCTTGAGGCAGCCAAGGAGGTACCGGCGGCGAAAGCCGGTGCCGCGCCATGGGTAATGGAACAATGCCTTCTTCATGTAGAAGCGGCGATAATTGTTCATCACCCGGTCAAGCAACTCGCCGCGCTCCATGGCCTGCGGCTTCATGATCGGGGTGACGAAGTTGTACTTCGAGAAGTCGAACACCTCGACCTTGTCGCGCATTTCCTGGAACAGCGGCGAAAACGGCCACGGCGTGTACATCGACCAGTTGGCAAGATCAGGCTGCCAGTCCCACGCCATTCTGTAGGTCTCTTCCAGCGTCTCTGCGGTTTCGTTGTCCAGCCCGACGATGAACTGCGCCTCGGTGAAGATGTCGGCCTCGCGCAGCAGGCGGATGGCTTCCTTGTTGTCCGCGACCTTGGTTTCCTTGTTGAACTGGTCGAGCTTGAGCTGAGCGGCAGCTTCCGTGCCGAGAGACACGTGCACCAGGCCTGCCTTGCGGTAGAGCGGCAGCAATTCCTTGTCGCGCATGATGTCGGTGACGCGGGTGTTGATGCCCCACTTCACCTTGTCCGGCAGGCCACGGGCGATCAGTTCCTCGCAGAACGCGATGAACTTCTTGCGGTTGATGGTCGGTTCCTCATCGGCAAGAATGAAGAAGCCCACGCCGTGATTGGTCACAAGGTCCTCGATCTCGTCCACAACGGCCTTCGGATCGCGGACCCGGTAGTCGCGCCAGAACTTCCATTGCGAGCAGAACGAGCAAGTGAACGGGCAACCGCGCGCCATGTTGGGAATGGCAACGCGCACACCCAGCGGCACGTAAATGTACTTGTGCCACTCGAGCAGGCTCCAGTCCGGCTTGATGGCTTCGAGGTTCTTCACCGTTGGTGCGGCCTGGGTGGCAATGATCTTGCCATCCTCGGCAAAGGCCAGACCCTCAATCTGTTTCAGCCGCGACCGCCAGGTGCCGCCGGCGGCGATGGCGTTGACCAGGTTGACGATGATCTCCTCGCCTTCACCGCGCACGATGACATCGACCCAGGGAGCTTCGGTCAGCACCTGCTTGAACATGAAGGTGGCGTGGACGCCGCCCAGCACGCGCACTGCGCCGGGGCACTCCTCCTGGGCCAGTTGCAGGATGCGCTCGGCCGCATAGATTGATGGCGTGATGGCGGTGGTGCCAATGATGTCGGGCCGGGCCTCGCGGATCTTTGCGCGCAGGGTGTCATCATCGAGATGATCCGTCATTGCATCAATGAAGCGGACGTCCGTAAAACCGGCCTGCTTCAGCGCACCGGCCAGGTACGCAACCCATGCCGGCGGCCAGCTTCCGGCGATCTCGGCGCCGCCTGAATGATAGTTCGGATGAACAAGCAAGATACGCATGGCGGAGCCTCCTTCTGTGTAAGGAAAGGCTACCAGACCTGACGTCAATCAAGGTTGACACAGATCAAACTGAAACGCAAAAAGCCCCCGGAAACCGGGGGCTTGGGCGTTCGCATACGTATGAAAGGTGGTGTCAGGCCACGGCCCTTGCCAGCGCGCACTGCGACCACAGTTCGTTGAGTGCGGCCACAAGATGCGTCACATCAGCCATGGTGTGCAAGGGGGTGGGGGTGAAGCGCAGCCGTTCGGTGCCTTTCGGCACGGTGGGGTAGTTGATCGGCTGCACGTAGATGCCGGCATTGTCGAGCAGCCAGTCGGAGATCCACTTGCACTTGGCTGCATCGCCCACCATCACCGGCACGATGTGGCTGTCATTGACCATGTGCGGAATGCCGGTGCGGTCCAGCTCGCGGCGCAGCGCTGCCACCATCACCTTCTGCCGGTCACGCTCGACGGAGGAGTTCTTCAGGTGGCGGATCGAGGCGACCGCACCGGCGGCAATGGCCGGCGGCAATGCGGTGGTGAAGATGAACCCGGACGCAAACGAGCGCACGAAGTCGATCAGCGCGGCAGAGCCGGTGATGTAGCCGCCCATCACCCCGAATGCCTTGCCAAGCGTACCCTCGATCACGTCGATGCGGTGCATCAGGCCTTCGCGCTCGGCAATGCCGCCGCCGCGCGGGCCGTACATGCCCACCGCGTGCACCTCGTCGATGTAGGTCAGCGCGTTGTGCTTCTCGCACACGTCGAGGATGTCCGCGATCGGGCCGATGTCGCCGTCCATCGAGTAGACGCTTTCAAACGCCACCAGCTTGGGCCGGTCCGGATCAACCTTGCTGAGCAGCTCATCGAGGTGCTTGGGGTCATTGTGGCGGAAGATGAAGCGCTCGGCCTTGGAATGGCGGATGCCCTCGATCATCGAGGCATGGTTCAGCGCGTCGGAGAACACCGCGCAGTTGGGCAGCTTGGAGGCCAGCGTGCCAAGGGCGGCCCAGTTGGACACGTAGCCCGAGGTGAAGATCAGCGCTGCTTCCTTGCCGTGCAGGTCGGCGAGCTCGCGCTCGAGCTGGACATGGCAATGGTTGGTGCCGGAGATGTTGCGGGTGCCGCCGGCGCCCGAGCCGCACGACTGGATCGCGGCCGTCATCGCGGCAATCACGTCCGGGTGCTGGCCCATGCCGAGATAGTCGTTGGAGCACCACACGGTCACTTCGCAGGTCGAGCCATCCGGGTTGTAGCGCGTCGCCTTGGGAAACTGCCCCATCCGCCGCTCAAGCTCGGCAAATACCCGGTAGTTGCCGGCCTTGCGCAAGCCGTTGAGTTCAGTGGTGAAGTGGTTCTCGTAGTTCATGTCTGGTTCTCCAGCTCGGGTAGGCGGCACTTTCTATTCGGCCGGTGTTATGATTTTCCCCAGGCCGGGGAGGGTGGAAGTCTTCTTCTGCCGTGATGCAAGACCCCAGCTCCACAGCCGTTCGGCGGGAAGTGGAAGCATCATCAGCCAGTGCTCGAGAATGGCGAGCGCCAGCAGGGTGGCAAGAATGAGGTTGCTTGTGCGGGTAAACTCGCTTGCCGTTGCAGCCGTTGCCAATTCGGCCAGCAGCACGACGACGCCTGTGCCGATCGTGACCACGAACGGAAACAGGAAATTGATGTTGGCCTTGCGGAAGTAGCTGGCCAGGTAGCGCATATGGTCGGGCAGGAACTCTTCCGACAGGTTGCGCGCGCCGAGGAACAGGTTGAGCTTGGCCGAGGTGCGCATGGCCCACAGGAAGCAGTAGGTCCATAGCGCGGTCTTGTTCGGCATGTCCCAGGTGGCCCAGGCCAGCAGGATGCCGACGGCCAGGATGGCCAGTTCGTGCCACAGGATGGTTGCCACCGCCGCGCGGAAGCGCTCGAACGGGCTGACCCGGGGCGGACACGCGGTCTTGCGCGGGCCGGTAACCACGCCGGTCAGGAAACTCATCTCCTGCCATGCCCACGCGGCGATGCCGAGCATGAAGCCGCCATAGGCGCCGGTCTGTCCCAGCGTATCACCCATGGCATGCGCGCCCCACAGGGCTGCTGCCAGCAGGACGGTGAACGCACCCATGCTCCACTTGTAGGTCGCGCGGTCCAGCCCGTCGAGATAGAGGATGGCCCCGGTGGTGAACCACCAGGTGAACATCGTCATCAGGACTGGCCAGGCCGCGCTGCTCATGGGCGTTTGCTGTTTCCTTGTCCGTTTACCAGGCCGGCTGGAGCCGGCTGGAGTTGGGCAGTTCGTGGGTCTTTACCGGCACCATGTAGAGCTGCAGGAAAGCGAGGCCCGCCTGGGCGCCCAGCATGGCCTGGCGCACCTTGCCGGTGACGCCGCCAGAGGCCTTGGCATCGGCAATGGCCTTGTTGACCTTCAGCAGCTTCTTCAGCCCGGCCATGAAGGCAGGGTTGTCGAGGTCCAGCGTGAACGGGAACACCTGCTTGGAGATCTCCGAGGTGATGCGGAAGACCTTCATGTCGTACTCGTCGATGTTGACGCCAAGCGCCTTGTGGAATTCCGGCCGGGCATGGTCGCGCACGTACATGGTGGCGAACACGGCGACCAGGAAGAAGCGGATCCACAGCTTGTTGCGGCCTTGCAGCAGCTCCGGGTTGGCGCGCATCAGAAGCGCGAAGGCTTCGCCGTGGCGGAACTCGTCGTTGCACCACTTCTCGAACCACTTGAAGATCGGGTGGATGCGCAGTTCCGGATGACGCTCCAACTGGCGGAAGATGGTGATATAACGGGCATAGCCGATCTTCTCCGACAGGTAGGTCGCGTAGAAGATGAACTTCGGCTTGAAGTAGGTGTACTTCTTGGCCTTGGTCAGGAAGCCGAGGTTGACACCGATGTTGGCGTCCTTCAGGGCGTCGTTGATGAAGCCTGCATGGCGGGCCTCGTCACGGCTCATCAGCGCGAACAGTTCGCACATGTCCGCGTTCTTGCCGCGCTTCTTCATTTCCTTGTAGAGGATGCAACCGGAAAACTCGGCCGTGAGCGAGCTCACCAGGAAGTCGATGAACTCCTTGCGCAAGCCTTCCGGCATGCCTTCGAAGTCGACGTCCTTCCACTCTTCGTTGCGCTTGAAGTGCCCCTTGTTGGGGTCGGATTTCATCTCGTTGATCAGTTCGTCCCATTCGCGGCGCACCGACGAGACATCCATGCTGTCCAGGGCCTGGAAATCGGTCGTGTAGAACCGGGGTGACAGGACAGTGGTTTCTTCCGCCATTCTTTGGGTGTCGCGAGGCGTCAGCGACAGTGTTTCGATGGTCATAGCTCGTTCTCCGATGAGAAGCTGAATTCCAGCAGTTCCATGAATTCGATATCGCCGGTGGCCTTGGTCCAGGCACGCTCGAGTGCGCTGGCCCGCTTGACCGTGGCGATGCGGCTGAACTGTGCCTTTTCGCCGTAGGGCACCACGATCGGCTCGCCGTGCACCTTGACGGTGTCACCGGGCATGATCTCGATGTCGCCATCAAGCTCGACGTGGGCATGCAGGCTCTCGAAGGTGTTCTCGATCTCGATGGTGCAACCCACCTCGAATTCACGCGCGTTTCTGCGGTTTGAGTTGTTATGGTCCTGGAGCGTCATGACGCACCTCCCATCAGCAGACGGGTGAACGCCTGGGCCTGGCTGCTGCCAAAGGTCGATACCGCAACAGTGGTGTCTGTCAGGGGGTCGCGCAGCACGATGTGGCCCGTCGAATAGCGGGTAAGCTGGTAGGGTGCAGTGGCGGGTTTGCCGGAAAACTCGCGCCGCTGGCTAAGGTTGCGCATGGTGACCTGCACAAAACCTTCGGTCAGGGTTGGCAACTCGGCCACAAGTGCGCCTGAGCTCTGGTCGAAGAAACGCAGGTCACCGGTGCTGGTGTCGATACGCAGCTCGCGCATTTGCTCCACAACACCCATTGACGCCACCTCGGCCTTGTTGCCGGAGAAGCTGGAGTAGGCGGTAAGCATGATGGCGATGACAGCAACGCCTGCCATCATGGCCGCCACTCTTGACGCAGGAAATTTCGCAATCTGGTCTTTCATTTTTGAGTTCTCCTCGCTTGGTCGTGTTTTTTGTGATTCCGCTTCTTTCAGGCGGTTTTGATCACGAACGCAGGCGCCGTTTCACGCTTGCGGTCAGGCACGTTCAGTTCGACACGCTCAATGGCTGCACCTTCCCTTGAGACAATTGCACTTGTCAGAAGGTTGGCGACTGTTTCGGGTTGGTCGACGCAACGGATCGTTGGCTGCGGCTGGCGGAACCTCCAAGGGCGTTGGCTGGGCCAGAGGCTGAGCCATGCGAACCTGCCTTCAGGCTTCAGCTGGAGGCTGATGCTGCCGGTGCCCGACTTTCCATGCTGGGCAAGGTAGGCTGCATCAACCTGTGCAAACGGCACGTTGACCGACATCGGCATGACCAGCCCGTGCCGAATGATCAGGCGTTGGCTGGTCAGTGAATAGATGCTTGTCCGTGCATAACCCCAGGCAAGAGCCGCAACCAGGCCAAGACAGGCCATCGAGGCGAGCGCTGAGGAGGTTAGAGCAAGAGTGGCCTCTTGCGCCGGGCGAGCATCATACCAGGCGCTGATTGCCACCCATGCCAGCAGCAAGCCGAAGTAGATTGCCAGCTTGCGGATGTGGAAGACCTGCACCGCCATCGAGCGCCAGTTCGGCGAACCCTGCCAGAGGAGTTTCTCCCCCTCTGGCAGCTTTGAGGGCAAGCCCGGGATGGGCTCAAATGCGAAGTCGTCGTGATCGATCATAGCAGTGGCTCCTGCCGTGCCGGCGTGGCGTAAAGCCGGCCGCCAGCGTAGTAGCCCATGATCTTGTCTTCCTCGAGCAGGGTCACCTGGTCAGCCGCTGCAGTTGTCGGTACGCCAGCGAACTGGCTGGACAGGATCGAGTTCACCAGCAGGTTGCCCCGTTCATCCACCCGGCACGCGGTAGCCGGTACAAGCCGCGAGCGAGCCCTCGGCGAGCCTTCCAGCTTCATTTCGTAGTAGCGGATCAGCTGCTCGGAACGGTCGACCCAGATTTCAGCCACCCGGCCAGCAACCTGGCCATCGGCACCGATGACGTTCTTGCCGCGCGGGTCCACGTCTTCGCTGGCAACCGAGAAGTGGGCGTCGCTGGCCATGGGCACGATCTTTACGCGGCCGTCGAAGGTCAGGTCCGGTTCGTCGGCCCGCTCGGCATAGGCTGCTGCTCCAACACCGTCGGTCATGGGATTGCCCGTAGGCTCAAGCGGCGTACCTGGATAGTTGACGCGGCGGGTTGCCTTGACGGGCCGGTCGTCGCGCTTGCCGTTGGGTGCCGTGGCCGTACCGCCGTGTGGCAAGTGGAATGTCTTGGGATCGGGAATGAAAAGCAGGCTGTGCCGCGACATCCCCTTGCCGTCAATCTCGAGTGGATAACCTTCACGCCGGTCTTCCTGGCGCAGGTGCCAGATCAGGAGGGCGAAAAAGATCCAGAACACGTAAAGTGCTATCTGGGCAACATCGATATATGCAGTGAAAGCGCCTGTGCTCATGGTCATGCTCCTTTGTGCAATTGATCAACCTGGCAATTCTGCCAGGCCGAACTGCTCCTTTTGCCGCTTGCCGTCATTGCCTGCGTTGCGAACGAGCGGGCCGATCGCCACCAGGGTTACAAAAAGTAGAATTATTTCAATAATATAGACCGCTCCATACGAGGTCGCGGAACTGTTCAAGGCGGTGCCCAGCGCATCGCTTTGGGCCAGGTGACCGACGATGTCCCGTAGAACGCCGCCAACAGCTATTCCAACCCCGGCGGCAGTGGCCTGGATGGCACCCCATGCGCCTGCCACAAGACCCGTGTTATGGTCGGATGCAGCACGCATCGCTGCTCCAAGGCTGCCAACGACGAACAGGCCGGCTCCAAGACCGATGATCATGCTGCCGGCCTGGAACAGCAGGCTTGAGCCGAACCCGTGTGCAAAGAGGACGGCGGTAAAGCCGGGAATACCAGTAAGCACACCGATGGAGGCCAGGCGGCAAGGGTGCATGCCGCGCGAATAGGTTTGCACGGAAAGGCAAAAGCCAGCCAGTGTCCCAATACCCATCAGGGCGCTGAGCATGGTTGTTTCCGGCACTGACAAGCCGAGAACTTCCCCGCCATAGGGTTCAAGCAACACGTCTTGCATGCTGAAAGCCATGGTGCCGATGCCAATGCCGACGAGCAGGCGAGACATTGCAGGCTGGCTGATCAGGTCTCGAACTGTGCTTAGGAATTGCGCCCGTGGCTCACTCTTGATGACGGCGGCGCGTTGGCGATCTCTGGGTTCTTGTTGCCAGATGGCGATAATGTTGACAACCAGGGCGAAGACCGCAGCACCGTGCAAAACCCGGATGAGCAGTTCGCTCGTGAAGTCCCGTAACAGGAACGAGAAGGTGAAAGCACTGATTATCATGCCGCAAAGCTGGAACACATAGAACAATGCGAAGGCACGCGGCCGTTTCTCTTTTGGAAGAAGGTCGCTCATCAACGCAAGACCGGCGGTTTGCGAGTAGTGGATGCCGAACCCAATCAGAGCGAATGCCAGAGCCGAGCTGATCTTGCCAATCAGTACACCCAGTTCGGGGTCTACAAAGCTGCTGCCTGACAACAGCAGAAGCGATGGCGGCAGCGCTACGTAACCGGCAAACTGCAGCATTGCTCCCAGCCAAAGGAAGGGGGAACGGCGCCAGCCGAACGCTGACACATGGGTATCGGAACGGTGCCCGATGACAGTTCTGAGGGGAGCAAACAAAATTGGTAGGCTGATCATGCAGGCAACCAGCCAGGTGGGTACTGCCAGTTCGACGATCATCACCCGATTCAGTGTGCCCATCATCAGGACTAGCGCCATGCCCACGGGCACCTGAAACAGCGCAAGGCGAAGCAATCTGGCCAAGGGCAAATCAGCCGTTGCCGCATCGGCAAACGGCAGCCACCGGGTACCGATCCGGGTCCACATGTTCACCAGCATGTTGGCAGAGAGGCTCATGCGCGATGCAGCTCCTGGGCTTGTGACGTGTAGAAGCCTGACTTGATGCGTTCGCTGCGGCCTGCCGACCAGCCGGTCAGGCTGGTCTCGGCGTCCAGCAGTCCGCGCAAGCCCGATGAGCTCACCGGCTTGATGGCGGGTGCCCTGTCAGACTTCGGAAACAGCTTGCCAACCGCATGCATGGCGGCCAGTGCCGGCGTCCTTGGGGCGTAGGTGAAGTTGATCGAGTTGCGGCAGCGTTCGGTCATCTGCGACAGCACCCGGATGATGTCCTGGCTGTCGTAGTGGATCAGGCTGTCCATGCACACGATGTGATCGAACTCGCCAAGCGCCGGGTCCAGCATGTCGCCGGTGCGAAAATCGATGTTGCGGTCAAGGCCTGCCTCGCGGGCAAGTCCGGCCGCATAGCCGACGAGCGTTTCCGACAGGTCGATGGCGGTGACATGCGCACCGCGCGCGGCCGCTTCCATCGACAGCGCACCCGTACCGCACCCGGCATCGAGCACCCGCAGACCGCTCAGGTCATCCGGCAGCCACGACAACAGGGTATGCCGCATCCGTGTGCGCCCGGCGCGCACCGTTGCCCGGACCTTGCTGACCGGTGCATCGCTGGTCAGCTTCTTCCAGGCATCGGCTGCAGTGCGATCGAAGTAGGTTTCCAGCTCGGAGCGGCGCGATGTGTAGGTTGTTGTCGGCATGTCAGTCGAACCCCAGGAAGTCGAAGATCTCGCGATCCTTCATCGGTCTCGGCATTAACACTTCGGTCCCGTCCCACAGGCTCTGGGCCAGTTGCAGGTATTCGTTGCGCACTGCGATCACGTCGGGCGAGTCGTCCATCTCGAACAGGGTGCACTTCTTCAGCCTTGACCGGCGGATGGCATCGATGTCCGGCAGGTGGGCAAGACGCTTGAGGCCAACCGCATCGTTGAACCGGTCGATCTCGTCGGTATCTTTGGAGCGGTTGGCGATGACGCCGCCCACGCGCACGTCGTAGTTCTTCGACTTGGCGTTGATGGCGGCGACGATCCGGTTCATCGCGAAGATCGAGTCAAAATCGTTGGCGGTCACGATCAGTGCGCGCTCGGCATGCTGCAGCGGTGAGGCGAACCCGCCACACACCACGTCGCCCAGCACGTCAAAGATCACCACGTCGGAGTTCTCCAGCAGGTGATGTTCCTTGAGCAGCTTGACGGTCTGGCCGACCACGTAGCCGCCGCACCCGGTGCCGGCGGGCGGGCCACCGGCCTCCACGCACATGACCCCGTTGTAGCCTTCGTAGACGAAGTCCTCGGTGCGCAGTTCCTCGGTGTGGAAGTCGACCTGCTCGAGCACGTCGATCACCGTCGGCATCAGCTTTTTGGTGAGGGTAAAGGTCGAGTCGTGCTTCGGGTCGCAGCCGATCTGCAACACGCGCTTGCCCAGTTTCGAGAAGGCTGCCGACAGGTTCGACGATGTCGTCGACTTGCCGATGCCGCCCTTGCCATAGACGGCGAACACCTTCGCCGTGCCGATCTTGAGATCCGGGTCAAGGTGCACCTGCACACTGCCCTCGCCATCAGGCAGCCTCAGCGCCTTGCCCGTATGGCGGTTAACTTTGGTGTACAGGTTCATGCGACTGCCTCCACGGCTGCGGCGGGAATGCCTTCAAGATTGTCTTCAAGTTCTTCGCTGGCCCGGCGCAACGCAGCGAGCGTCTGCTCATCGGGTTTCCAGAATTGCCGGTCGCAGGCTTCCATCAGCCTGTTGGCGAGCTTCGACGAAGCGGCCGGGTTGAGCTCTGCCAGGCGGTGGCGCATTTCATCGTCGAGCACGAACGTCTCGGAAATCCGCTGGTAGACCCAGGGGTCTACCGTCCCGGTGGTGGCTGACCAGCCAAGCGTATTGGTGACATGGGCCTCGATCGTCCGCACGCCCTCATGCCCGTGCTTGAGCATGCCCTCGAAGAATTTCGGGTTGAGCGTGCGCGAGCGGGTTTCCAGCGCGATCTGGTCCTTGAGCGTGCGCACCTTCGGCGTGCCACGGGTCTGGTCGCCGATATAGACCGGCGTCTCGGTGCCGCGGGCGCGCTTCACGGCCCGGCTGATACCGCCCAGCGTGTCGAAATAATGGTCGACCGTGGTAACGCCAAGTTCCACCGATTCAAGGTTCTGGTAGGCAATCTCGACCGACGATAACGCCTTCTGCAACAGCTTCGCGTTCTGCTGCGGCTTGCCATCGCGGCCGTAGGCAAAGCCCTTGCGGCGGGTGAAGGCTTCGGCCAGCTCGTCTTCGTCGTTCCAGGTGCCGGCATCGACAAGCTGGTTGACGTTCGAGCCATAGACGCCCTCGGCGTTGGAAAACACGCGCAGGCTGGCCGTTTCCAGGTCGCAGCCCATTTCTTCTGCATAGGTCAGGGCGTGGGCACGGATGAAGTTCTGTTCCAGCGGCTCGTCGGCCGACGCTGCCTTGAACGCGGCTTCCGCCAGCATCCGGGTTTGCAGGGGCAGCAGGTCGCGGAAGATGCCCGACAGCGTCATCACGACGTCGATGCGCGGCCGGCCCAGTTCTTCCAGCGGGATCAGGTCTGCCCCGGCCAGCCGGCCGAAACTGTCGAAGCGCGGCTTTGCGCCCATCAGGGCAAGCGCCTGCGCAAGTGGCCCGCCATCTGACTTGATGTTGTCCGACCCCCACAGCACCAGCGCGACCGAGCGCGGCATGCTCTTGTGGGTGGCAAGCAGCAGTTCGGCCTGGCGTGCACCGTCTGCCACGGCAAATGCGGTTGGCATGCGGAACGGGTCGAAGGCATGGATGTTGCGGCCCGTCGGCAGCATCTCGGGAGACCGGATCAGGTCGCCGCCGGCAACAGGTGCAATGTAGTGACCGGCCAGCGCATTGAGCAGGGCGGGTATCTCGTTGGTTTGTGACAGCAGCATATCCACACGGGCGCGGGTGTCAGCGTCGGCGTCTGCCATGACGCTGACGTGTTCGGCCCTGGCTTCTGCGTCGATCGGGCGGCCAACCACGTGCATGCCGTTGGTGATCAGCGCGTTCTCGGTGTCGAGCAGTGTCAGCCACAGCTTGTCCGGGTCATCGCCGCACAGGTCAACGGCCTCGGCCTGCGAGCTGATCATGGCCGCCAGGTCCGCACGCTGGCTGGCGCCGGGAGCAAGGGCGCGCCAGCGCGACACGCTGTCCTTGAGTTCGGCGAGGCCCTTGTAGAGGCCGCCAGTCGAAAGTGGCGGCGTCAGGTGGGTGACGGTGACGGCGTTGGCGCGGCGCTTGGCCAGTGTTGCCTCGGACGGGTTGTTGGCGGCATAGAGGTAGACGTTCGGCACATTGCCGATCAACCGGTCCGGCCAGTCCTGTGACCCCAGGCCCGCCTGCTTGCCGGGCATGAATTCAAGCGCGCCGTGCATGCCGAAATGCAGGTAGGTATCGGCCCCGAACGTGTCGCGCATCCAGCGGTAGAAGGCGGTGAAGGCGTGGGTCGGGGCAAAGCCATGCTCGAACAGCAGGCGCATCGGATCGCCTTCCCAGCCGAAGGCTGGCTGCACGCCGACGAACACGTTGCCGAACTGCCGGCCAAGTACGTAGACGCCCCGGCCGTCCGACTGGGCGCGGCCCGGGGCCGGCCCCCACACCGCTTCGATCTCGCTGAGCCAGGGCGTGTTGCGCACGATGTCATCGGCGCTGACGTGCGAGGCCACGTTTGCCTGCTGGCCATAGTGCGCCGAGTTGCCCTTCAGCAACGCTTCACGCAGGTCATCCACCGTTGCGGGCGGGTCCACCTGGTAGCCCTCGGCCTTCATGGCATGGAGCGTGTTGAACAGGCTTTCGAACACCGACAGGTAGGCGGCCGTGCCCACGGCACCCGAATTGGGCGGGAAGCCGAACAGCACCATGCCAACCTTGCGCTCGGCATTGGTCTTGCGCCGGTTGAGCGCCAGCCGCAGCACCTTGTCAGCCAGCACGCCGATGCGCTCCGGGCAAGGTGCCATGGCACGATGTATCGAAGCGCTTTCACATGGCGTCTTGCAGCCGGAGCACCCGGCATCGCCATGCCTGCCAGCAAACACGGTCGGGTTCGTCGCGCCATCCAGTTCCGGCAATGCGACCAGCATGGTGGTCTCCACCGGGCCAAGACCGCCGGACGAGGTGGCCCACTGCTGCAGGGTCTGGAACTCCAGCGGATGAGCCGCGACGTATGGCAGGTTCAACCGGCCCAGCAAGTCCACAGCAGCGTCGCTGTCATTGTAGGCCGGCCCGCCGATCAGCGAGAAACCGGTGAGCGAGACCAGCGTGTCAATCACGGGACGGCCGTCACGCATGAAGTACTGGTTGATCGCAGGCCTGCCATCGAGCCCGCCGGCAAAGGCAGCAATGACGGCGATGCCCTTGGCTTCAAAGGTGCGGATAACAGCGTCATAATGGGCCGTGTCGGAGGCCAGCACATATGACCGCATCAGCAGCAGGCCGACCGTCGCCCTTGCATCTTTGGCATAAGGCAGGTCCTCGACCCGCGTGGTGATGCGTTCCTTCAGCGCCGGGTGATAGAGGCCCACATCGGGATACTCGACTGGCGGTAGCGCTGCGCTTCCCTGCCATGCCTTGCTGGCGCAATAGCGCGACACCAGGTAGCGCACCATCTGCTCGACATTGTCGTCTGATCCGCCGAGCCAGTATTGCATCGTCAGGAACCAGGCGCGCAGGTCCTGTGCCTTGCCGGGGACGAAGCGCAGGATCTTCGGCAGCCGGCGCAGCACCTGCATCTGCTTCTCGCCTGACGCACCGTTCGGCTTCGAGGATCCGCGCATCTTCTTCAGGAACTTGGCGATGCCCGTGGCAGGCTTGGACATGTCCAGCCCGCCCATGCGGGTCAGCCGCACGATGGCGCCATCGGCGATCAGGCCGATCATCGCGTCGCAATGATCGCGGCGTGCTTCAAGGGCGGGCAGGATGGCCTGCACGTGCTCTTCAAGGAACAGCAGGTTGGCAATGACGATGTCGCCGTGGGCGATGTCCCGGCGGGCGTGATCGAGGCTGGAGGGGTCTTCCGACCACCCGGCAGCGGCATGGATGGCGATGGTCAGACCCGGAAAATCGCGGGCCAGCCGCTCGCTGGCCCGGGCTACGGGGCCGGCGGCGTGGGCGTCCAGGGTGATGATCACCACCCGGTAACCGGCATTGGCTGCTTTAGCGCGCATAATGAGCCTTGGCCTCATAAAGGGTTTCGACCGTAATGCAGGCGATACCGCGCTCGGCGGCGAAGTTTTCGGTGTTGCGCCGTGCCTTGCCGCGCACGAAGAACGGGATTTTCTTCAATTCCTTCTCGGCTGCCGTATCCCAGCCAACTGAGTCCGCTGTAGCGGCAGCGGGTGCTTCGGGCACCGGCGCGCGGGTTTCGCCAACGCTTGCCAGGTGCGAGGGCACGGCGTCGCCGGAGAACTCGAAGTCCTCGCGGAACATGCCCAGCAGGTGTTCTTCCAGACCCATGGTGAGGGGGTGCACCCAGCTGTCGAAAATGACGTTGGCGCCTTCAAAGCCCATCTGTGGCGAGTAACGGGCCGGGAAATCCTGCACGTGGACGGGCGCGGAGATGACTGCGCAGCCGATGCCGAACCGCTTGGCGATGTGGCGCTCCATCTGGGTGCCGAGTACCAGTTCCGGCTGGGCCTGCTGGATGGCGTCTTCCACCTCGAGGTGGTCTTCGGTGATCAGCGCCTCGACCCCGTGGAGTGCAGCTTCCTCCCGCACTTCGCGGGCAAACTCGCGGGTATAGGTGCCAAGCCCCACCACCTTGAAGCCAAGCTCCTGGGCAGCGATGCGGGCTGCCGCAATGGCGTGGGTGGCATCGGCGAAGATGAATACCCGCTTGCCGGTCAGGTAGTTGGAGTCGACCGAGCGCGCATACCAGGGCAGCCGCGACAGTTCCTGCTCGAGCAGGTGCGAGGCATCGACGCCGGTAATCGCGGCGACTTCGCGGATGAAGGCCTTGGTGGCACCAACGCCAATAGGCACTGTTTTCGTGAACGGCTGGCCGTATTCGCGATGCAGCCAGTCTGCCGTCGGCTGGGCAATCTCGGGGTACATGACCACGTTGAAGTCGGCATCGGCGAGACGGGCGAGGTCTGCCGGGGTGGCACCCAGCGGCGCCGCCACGTTGATCTCGATTCCCAGCGCGCCCAGCAGGTTGGTCAGTTCGGTCACGTCATCGCGGTGGCGGAAGCCCAGTGCCGTGGGGCCAAGCAGGTTGCAGGTGACGTGATCTGCCTTGACCGGTGTGCGGCCGGCCGCAAAGCGGCGCACGATCTGGTAGAAGGTTTCAGCCGCGCCCCAGTTTTCCTTCTTCTGGTAGGACGGCAGTTCGACCGCCACGACCGGAATGCCGAGGCCCAGCGTCTCGGCCAGGCCGCCGGGGTCGTCCTGGATCAGTTCGGCGGTGCAGGATGCACCCACCAGCAGTGCCTGCGGCTTGAAACGCTCGGCGGCGGCGCGGGCTGCAACCTTGAACAGTTCGGCCGTATCAGAGCCGAGATCGCGGGCCTGGAACGTGGTGTAGGTGACAGGCGGGCGCTTGCCGTTGCGCTCGATCATGGTGAACAGCAGGTCGGCATAGGTGTCGCCCTGCGGTGCGTGCAGCACGTAGTGCAGGCCCTCCATCGCGGTGGCAACACGCATGGCACCGACGTGGGGCGGTCCTTCATATGTCCACATGGCGAGTTGCATGAGCGCTATACCTCCAGCCGTGCGCGGCGGATGAGCGGGCGCGCAAACAGTTCGGCCAGATCGCCTGCCTGCTCGTAGCCCTGCACCGGGGTGAAGACGAGTTCGATGGACCACTTGGTGGCGAAACCTTCGGCCTCCAGCGGATTGGCAAGGCCAAGGCCGCAAACCACCAGGTCAGGCCGTGCGGCGCGGCAGCGGTCAAGCTGCTGGTCGACGTCCTGGCCCTCAGATAGCTGCGTGCCCGGTGGCAGCAGGGCCAGCTCGGCCGCCATGTGGTGGCGATGCAGGAAGGGTGTGCCCACCTCGACCAGTTCCATGCCGGCTTCGCGTGACAGGAAGCGTGCCATCGGGGGTTCGAGCTGCGAATCGGGAAACAGGAACAGCCGCTTGCCATCCAGGTGATGCCGGTACAGCGAAACAGCCTTGCGGGCACGTTCGCGGCCCGGCGCGGTGACGTTTTCGAACACGGCGTCCGGCACGTTCCATGCGGCAGCAGCAGCGCCCAGCCACGCGGTCGTACCTTCCTCGCCCAGCGGGAACGGGGCGGTCAGGACCTCGCAGCCGCGTTCTTCCAGCAGCCGCACGGTTTCTGCCAGGAACGGTTGTGCCAGCAGCACCTTTGTACCTGGCCCGACCGGCGGAAGCGACTGCGAGTCGCGCGCCGGCAGGAAGCTCACCGGGCCGATGCCCAGCGCGTCGAACAGGCGGCGGAACTGGTCCTCGACGACGTCTGCCAGGCAACCGGCGACCAGCAGGCGCGGCGACGCATCGGTTGCTGCGGGGCACTCAGGCACCAGCGAGGCAAGGCAGGCGTCCTCGCCCTGAGTGAAGGTGGTTTCGATGCCCGAACCTGAATAATTGAGCACCCGCACTTGCGGTGTATGCCGCGCGCTGAGGCGCTGGGCAGCCCGCGACAGGTCAAGCTTGATGACTTCGGACGGGCACGAGCCGACGAGGAACAGCATCCTGATGTCGGGCCGGCGTTCCAGCAGGCGGTCGACCACCCGGTCCAGCTCGACATTGGCATCGGCAAGCCCGGCCAGGTCGCGCTCGTCGATGATGGCGGTGGCAAACCGGGGTTCGGCGAAGATCATCACCCCGGCGGCGGACTGCATGAGATGTGCACAGGTTCTTGAGCCGACCACGAGGAAGAAGGCATCCTGGATCTTGCGGTGCAGCCAGACGATTCCGGTCAGGCCGCAGAACACCTCGCGCTGGCCACGCTGGCGGATGACGTCTGGCCCGGCCGTGGCCGGTGCGTCTGCGGGCTGCTGGATGCGGTTGAGAACGTTCATGCGCGTACGCCCCGGTCCGGGGTCATCGCGGCTGCAGGAGCCGCTTGCAGCCGTGCCATGCGCAGCTTCCAGACGAACTGGGTTGCGTTGATGACGTAGGCGGCATAGGCCGCAAGGGCGATCATCATCTGCATCCGCGCGTCGCCCCAGCTCCACAGCCACGCGGCCAGGTAGGCGGTGTGCAGCGCGATGACCAGCATCGACACCATGTCTTCCCAGAAAAAGGCGTCTGCAAACAGATACTTGCCAAACACGACCTTTTCCCAGATCGCACCTGTGATCATGATTGTGTAAAGCACCAGCGTCTTGACGATGACCGAGGCAGTTGCAGCCTCAAGGCCCGCTCCGGTCAGCAGGTACCGGGCAACCAGCACCAGCGACACTATAAAGACAACGAACTGCAACGGCGCCAGCACACCCTGGACAAGGGTCCAGCGGCTCTCGTCGCGGCGGCGGCGCTGCTCCGGAGTGTAGAGGCTGTAAACCCTCGCTGGTTCGCTGCGGTAGTTGCCCATGCTGGTTTCCCTGCCCGTTCCCCCGTGTCCTGTGCATTCATGGTCAGGCCGGGTGTTGAGGGAAGTTTAGCGCCAAGCCCTCAAAAGTGTCAACATAAGTTGACGTATAAAAAAATTTACAATACGGAATTGCCGGGTATATAGTCGGGCGAAGCCGTGCTTGCCTGGAGAGGTCAAGCGATGAGCAGAAGGACACTGCCGGGAAGTCGAAGTCAGCGCCGCGCCTTGCGGACAAGCTGAACACATTTACCGGATGGCGATGAAGCCGCAGCATTGGTCGCGTGTCCGGTTCTGGGAGGAGTGCTGCATCAGCCTGAACGGAATGTTCAATGTCCGTCTTCGAGTACGATCATGACCACGGCCGCAGGAAAACCAGTCCAGTGGCAGCCCACACCACCAGCAAGGAGTGCGGCGAAGTATTAATGTCGGTTCTGCAGGAGGACATCGTGATGCGACTTCGGGATGCCTTCGCCAGCAGCGCGCCGCAGGGCCTTGTCTGGGAATCGCCCGTGCAGCACATCGGCCAATCCGAAGTCGAAGCATTGTACCGGTCGGTAACGGGGCGCTCGCCGGTTCCCGCAGAACATGTGCTGGCCCAGGTCAGTGCGCGCGGCATCGGTCACACTGCCGTCTTTGAAGAACTGTTGCGGCCGGTTGCTGTCAGGCTGGGCGATGGCTGGCTGGCAGATGAATGCAGCTTCTTCGACGTCACCGTCGGTGTGTCATGGTTGCAGCAGGCGCTTCATTCCATGGTGCTGGACATTCAGTCACGCAACAACAACCGCAGTCATGGCCGCAGCCTGTTGCTGACCGGGGCGCCGGGCGAGCAGCATCTGTTTGGTCTCGGCATCATCGAGCAGGCATTTGCAGATGCCGGCTGGAATGTAACGATGATGGCCGGCGCGGACTGGGATGGTGTTTGCGATGCGCTGGCCGAAAATCCCTATAATGTTCTCGGAATCTCGTGTAGCGGCCAACGCTTGCAGTCGAAGCTCAAATCGGCTATCGACGCCGCACGGCTGGTGTCCACCAATCGTGACATAAAGGTACTCGTTGGCGGGCACTTGTTCCTGGATGACAAGAACGACGCTCGCAGCGTGGGGGCGGACTCCTTCGCAGTAGACTCCTTTTCCGCGGTCCAAGCAGCGGACAGTTTGTTGTGTTCGAACGACGTTCTGATCAACACGTCTCGCTGACATCGAAGTTGTTGCCTCACAATGAATGAAAAGCTCGCAAACTCGGCAGATGGTGAAAAGCCTCATCGGCTTTTCAGTCTGCAAATGCCGGCTCTGGAAAAACTGTCACCAAAGGCAGTGGTCGGGCTTGCGCTGGCGGCTGCCGACATCGCGCTGATCGTTGCGCCCGATGATTCCATCGTTGACGTTGCTTTCCATCACTCGTCTTTTGTCGAGGAAGGTGTGGAGGGCTGGGTTGGCCGGCAGCTGAAGGAAACGGTCACCCCGGAAAGCGTCGCAAAGCTTGACAGCCTGTTGTCCGAGGCGCGCCGCGGCCAGTTCGCGCGCAAACGTGAGATCAACCACCATCGCCGCGGCTCCACCGACCTGCCGGTGCGCTACAGTGCAGTGCCGCTCGGCACAGATGGCACTGTGCTGATGACGGGGGCCGACCTTCGGTTGCTGTCGCAGCAGCAGCAGCAGATCGTTAATGCCCAGCAGGCAATGGAACGCGAATACACGAAGCTGCGCCAGGCCGAGGCCCGCTACAGGCTGCTGTTCCGCATGGCAGCAGAAGCTGTCCTTGTGGTGGAAGCAAACCGTGAAACCATTGTTGATGCCAATCCGACCGCAGTAAACCTGCTCAACCGGCCGATCAACCAGATAGCGGATCACAAGTTTGCCACGCTGTTTGATCGTGCATACTGGGCTGAATTGTCGGATTTTCTCGCGACCGTGCGCAGTGGCGCCAGTGTTGGCGAGCTTCGCATCAAGCTGGTTGCGGGCCAGACGGTTCAGCTTGCCGCTTCGCTGTTCCGCCAAGGCGGCGTATCGCATATCCTGCTGCGGCTGACGCCGATCGGTGAAGGGTCTACCAAGAAGCCGCTGACGCAAACCGAAGGATGTGTACTGGCCGCAATAGAGGCCCTGCCGGACGGTTTTGTCGTGACCGATGACGTCGGCCGGATTCTCATGGCCAACGCCGCGTTCTGCGAACTTTCAGGCCAGACAACTCCCGCCCAGGTCAAGAACCACCCGCTTGACCGCTGGCTTGGCCGCAGTTCCGTCGATCTCGGGCTGATCACCACAAACCTCAGGGAACATGGCTCGGTCCGCAACTTCGCCACCGTGGTGCGCGACGATCAGGGCAGGGAAGAACCGGTCGTGGTGTCCGCATCGGCCGCGCCTGACAGCGACTTGTCCTGTATCGGGTTCCTGGTGCGCAGGGCGGCCATGCCGGCTGCAGCACCTGTTCCCGGCATGACATCGATGATGCGGTCCGCCAACCAGCTGACCGAGCTCGTGGGCCGAGTGCCGATGAAGGAACTGGTGCGCGAAACCACTGACATGATTGAGAAGATGTGTATCGAGGCAGCCCTTGAGCTGACCCGGAACAACCGTGCCTCAGCCGCCGATCTGCTGGGCCTGTCTCGGCAGAGCTTCTATATCAAGTTGCGCCGCTACGGCCTGCTGGAGTCCGATGGCGGCACCGACCCCAGCGACTGAACCGTAAACTTTCTTGTACACCTTGGTGTCAATCCTGATTGACACATTGCCTGCTCCGCCGGTAGCATTGCGGGCATGCTCAAGTCAGAACTCCATTGCTGTCCAGCGTACCACGCCCGACCCTGCGTCGGTCCTGGAGCTGTTGAAGCCGCTGACCTGGTTTGCGCCCATGTGGGCGCTTGGCTGTGGCGTCGTGTCGTCGTCGGTTTCCATCACTGACAATCTGCCCGTCATAGCGGGCGCCATCATGCTGGCCGGACCCATGGTCTGCGGAACCAGCCAGGCAGTGAACGACTGGTATGACCGGCATGTCGATGCCATCAACGAGCCCGGCCGCCCCATCCCGTCAGGACGAATTCCCGGCCGCTGGGGTCTGTACATCGCCGTGCTGTGGACCGTGCTGTCGCTCGTGCTGGCCTATGTGCTGGGCATGTGGGTGTTCTGGGCGGCCGTGTTCGGCGTCGCCCTGGCCTGGGCCTACAGCGCGCCACCCTTCAGGCTGAAGCGCAATGGCTGGTGGGGCAACGCGGCCGTTGGCCTGTGCTACGAGGGACTGCCCTGGTTCACCGGCGCGGCTGCATTGCTCGGCGGCTTGCCGGACTGGCCCACGATTTCGCTGGCGCTGCTCTACAGCATCGGTGCGCACGGCATCATGACGCTCAATGATTTCAAGTCTGTCGAAGGTGACCGGCAGATGGGCCTGAAGTCCCTGCCGGCGCGCTATGGAATAGGTCCTGCGGCACGGCTTGCCTGCTGGGTCATGGCGGTTCCGCAAGTCATCGTGATTGCGCTTCTGCTGTATTGGGGCCTGCCGGTGCATGCCTCGCTCGTGGCCGCATTGCTCGTGGCGCAACTGGTGCTGATGCGGCGCCTGCTGCAATCACCGCAGGAACGTGCGCCCTGGTACAACGCAACCGGTACATCGCTTTATGTGCTCGGCATGCTGGTTGCAGCGTTCGCTGTCCGGCTTCTGCAGGAGGCTGTGTGATGTCGCCAACGGGTCTCGGCTGGATCGGCATTTTACGGCTCGGCCTGGTGCAGACGGCACTGGGTGCCATCGTCGTGCTGACCACGTCGACGCTGAACCGCGTCATGGTGGTAGAACTGGCCATGCCCGCCATGTTGCCGGGCATCCTTGTGGCTGCACACTATGCCGTGCAGATGGCGCGGCCCCGCTTCGGCCACGGCTCTGACGTGGGTGGACGGCGTACCCGCTGGATCATTGGCGGCATGGGCGTGCTGGCAGCGTCCGGCACACTGGCTGCCGCAGCCACGGGCCTGATGGCTCACTCGGCTGCACTGGGCACCGCGCTTGCCCTGGTGGCATTTGTACTGATCGGCGCCGGTGTTGGTGCCAGCGGCACATCGCTGCTTGCCCTGCTGGCATCGCGGGTCGCGCTTGAACGCCGGGCCGCGGCTGCAACCATTGTCTGGCTGATGATGATTTTCGGCATGGCCGTCACCGCTGGCATTGCCGGCAGCCTGCTCGATCCCTTCTCGGTATCGCGGTTGATCGCGGTGTCGGCGGGCGTGTCGGTGCTTGCCTTCCTGGTGACCTGCATAGCTGTCTGGGGGGTGGAGGCACAGCTTGCGCCACAGGAGCAAGCGGCCAAGGCTGCCGCGACCGGTTTCCGGGACGCCCTGCTCGGCGTCTGGCGCGATGACGTGGCTCGCCGGTTCTCGATCTTCGTGTTCATCTCGATGCTGGCCTACAGCGGGCAGGACCTGGTGCTTGAACCTTATGCCGGCCACGTATTCGGTCTGACACCGGGCCAGTCAACCAGCCTGTCGGGACTGCAACATGGCGGCGTGTTTGCCGGCATGGTGCTGGTCGCGATTACCAGCACGTCCTTGCGGATATTCCGCACGGTTCCGCTGCAGGTCTGGGCCGTTGGCGGGTGCATCGTTTCAGCCCTTGCGCTGGCTGGACTGGTGGCCGGCGGCTACGTCGGCGAGGGCTGGCCGCTGAAGGCCAACGTGGTGCTGCTGGGCGTCGCAAATGGTGTGTTCGCGGTGGCTGCAATCGGGTCGATGATGGCCCTGGCCGGTGCTGCAGGCCCGCGCAAGGAAGGCATCCGCATGGGTGTCTGGGGTGCCTCGCAGGCCATTGCCTTCGGCCTTGGCGGCTTCCTCGGCACGGTCGCCGTCGATGTCGTTCGCTACTTCACAGGATCGCCGTTGCAGGCCTATGCGATGGTCTTTGCCGTCGAGGCGATCCTGTTCATCTGGTCGGCAAAGCTGGCAGCCGGAATCATCGGGGCGCGCTGCCCTGTCTCCGGCCCGTCGCAATCATCACCGTCCATTGGTTCAATGTCTTCAACCCACGCGGAATCGGCAACATGACAAACCCTGGCCAGATCATCCATGACGTCCTTGTTGTCGGCGGCGGACCTGCCGGTGCAACGGCAGCCAACGACCTGGCCCTGCGCGGCCATGACGTGGTGCTGCTGGACAAGGCCGGACGCATAAAGCCGTGCGGCGGCGCCATTCCACCGCGTGCGATCAGGGACTTCGAACTGCCCGGTGACCTGCTGGTGGCCCGCATTTCATCTGCCCGCATGGTATCGCCGGCAGGCCGCAAGGTCGACATGCCGATCGATGGCGGCTATGTCGGCATGGTGGATCGCGACCAGTTCGACGAGTGGCTGCGTGACCGCGCCGGCCGCAACGGGGCTCGCCGCGTGACCGGCACCTACAAGCACCTCGAATACCGCCAGCGTGGCGTCATCGCTGTTACCATCGAGCACAAGTGCGACGGCAAACCGGACCATGCCGAAACCCTGCTGGTGCGCGCCGTGATCGGCGCTGATGGCGCAAATTCCGCCGTGGGCCGGCAGAACGTGCCGGGCGCCGACAAGATCCCCTTCGTGTTCGCCTACCATGAAATCGTCAAGTCCCCGCAAAACACCGGTGACGAGTTCGATGCCAAGCGGTGCGATGTCTACTACCAGGGCCATCTGTCACCTGACTTCTACGCCTGGATCTTTCCGCATGGTGATTGCACCAGCATCGGCGTGGGTAGTGCCAACAAGGGCTTCTCGTTGCGCGGTGCGGTGGCCGACCTGCGCACCGCAACCGGTACTGAGTCCTGCGCGACGGTCCGGCGTGAAGGTGCCCCGATCCCGCTCAAGCCGCTCAAGCGGTGGGATGACGGGCGCGGTGTCCTGCTGGCGGGCGACGCCGCCGGTGTCGTGGCACCGGCCTCGGGCGAGGGCATCTACTACGCGATGGCTTGCGGGCGGATGGCTGCCGATGCAGCAGAGGCCTTCCTCGCCACGGGTGATGTCCGCCAGCTCGCACAGGCCCGCAAGCGCTTCATGAAGGCGCATGGCCGCGTGTTCTGGGTGCTCGGCATCATGCAGCGATTCTGGTACTCGAGCGACAAGCGCCGGGAGCGGTTCGTCAGCATGTGCGCCGATCCGGACGTCCAGCGCCTCACGTGGGAGGCCTACATGAACAAGGAACTCGTGCGCGGCAATCCGATGGCGCACGTGCGCATATTCCTGAAGGACATGGCACACCTGCTGGGCCTTGCCCCGGCTGTGCCCCGCGACCAGCGCCCGGTGCCGCCAAGGCAGTAACGTCCCAGGCGCGTGAATTGACGGCAGATCAACGGCAGGTGGCGTAATGATCGACAACCTTGCTGGCCTGTTCACATCAGGGCGGATCATCGACCTGATTGTTATCCTGATGGCAATCGAGACCGTGGTGCTGCTGGCCTACCACCGCATGACGGGCAGGGGTGTTGGCCCGCGCGCCCTGCTGCCGTTCATGGCGGCAGGCGTGTTTCTCATGCTGGCGCTGCGGTTTGCGCTGACGGATGGCGGCTGGCAAACCGTCGCAGTGATGCTGCTGTTCGCGTTCGTCTTCCACCTTCTGGACATTGCCTTGCGCTGGAAGCGTTGACCGCCCGGGGGCCGGCAATCTCTCCGCGGTTTGTCCGCTTGGCACCCTTTGTGCAGATGAACTCCTGCAGCACCGGACCCATGCCCGGTAATGATGCGTTGTGTAAGGAATTTGTTAACCATGACAGCCGGCACGAACCTGCATTCCCGCCTTGACTGGGTCGACTATGCCAAGGGTATCTGCATTATCCTGGTGGTCATGATGCACTCGACGCTCGGCGTTGAGGCGGCCATGGGCCAGCCCAGCTGGCTGTCGGGTTTCATCGAGTGGGCCCGGCCGTTCCGGATGCCGGATTTCTTCCTGATTTCAGGGCTTTTTCTGGCCAGCAGGATTGACCGTCCGTGGCGCGCGTACCTTGACACCAAGGTGGTTCATTTCGGCTATTTCTACCTGCTGTGGATGACCATCCAGACCCTGCTCAAGGGCTGGTCCGGGCCTGAAGGCGTGGCCGGCATGCCGCTGTACTGGCTCACCGCACTGGTCGAGCCGCTTGGCACGCTGTGGTTCATCTATGTCCTGATGCTGTTCTTCGTCACCGCGAAGCTGGTGCGCAATGTGCCGGTATGGATCATCTGGCCGCTGGCGGCAGCACTGGAACTTGCTCCCATCCACACCGGCTGGCTGGCCATCGACGAGTTCGCTGCCCGGTTTGTGTATTTCTACACGGGCTTCGTCGCCGCGCGCTGGATCATGCAGTTCGCTGCCGGCGTGGCGCGGGTGGATGTGCCCTCGCTGCTGGCGTTCCTGACGACCTGGGCCGTCTTCAACCTGTGGGCGGTGCAGTCCGGCCTTGCCTTCCTTCCCGTGCTGTCGATGGTGTTCGGCTTTGCCGGTTGCGCCGCCATCATCACCATCGGCCAGTTGATGACCCGCACACGGTTGCTCGATGCAGTGCGCTATTGCGGCCAGCACACATTGCCGGTGTACCTGGCGTTCTTCCTGTTCATGGCAGCAACCCGCACCGTGCTGATCAAGACCGCTATCATCACCGACGGCGGCCTGATCTCGCTGATCGTGACGGCTGCAGGCATCATTGGCCCGCTGCTGATGCATTACCTGCTGCGCAACACGCCGGCCCGGTTCCTGTTCGTGCGGCCACGCTTTGCCCGGCTGGTGCCCGGCCGCCCGGCACCTGCTGCCGGCAGCCTGTCAGCAGGTTCGCCAAAGCCTGTTTAAAGCCGCAAGCCGTGCTGGCAACGGGCGGGGGCTGGTGGCATAGTGCGCTCCCATGAGCACTGCATCTTCCCGGCCCGTCACCGCCGGAGACCATCTCTACCTGATCGATGGCTCCGGTTACATCTTCCGCGCCTACCATGCCCTGCCGCCGCTTACCCGCAAATCCGATGGCTTGCCGGTGGGGGCGGTGCAGGGTTTCTGCAACATGCTGTACAAGCTGCTCAGGCAGATGTCGGCGGACGACAAACCGACCCACCTTGCCGTGATCTTCGACAAGTCGTCGAAGTCGTTCCGCAACGAGATCTACCCGCTGTACAAGGCGCAGCGTCCCGATGCGCCGCAAGACCTGGTGCCGCAGTTCGGCCTGATCCGTCAGGCAACGCACGCCTTCAACGTGGCCTGCATCGAGCAGGACAACTACGAGGCCGATGACCTCATCGCCACTTATGCCCGGCAGGCAGAAGCCGCCGGTGCAACCGTGCGCATCGTGTCCTCCGACAAGGACCTGATGCAGCTGGTCACCGACAGGGTGGCTTTGTA
Source organism: uncultured Alphaproteobacteria bacterium (assembly GCA_963700735.1). GTDB lineage: Bacteria > Pseudomonadota > Alphaproteobacteria > Rhizobiales > Aestuariivirgaceae > Anderseniella. The sequence continues at coordinate 179,048 of CAVOYR010000001.1, read as the reverse complement.
CGACACCATGAAGGACATCGAGATCGGCCGCGACGTGGTGATCGAGAAGTTCGGTGTGCCGCCGGAAAAGGTCATCGAGGTACAGGCGCTGGCCGGGGATTCCGTGGACAACGTGCCAGGCGTGCCCGGCATCGGCATCAAGACCGGTGCCCAGCTGATCGTGGAATATGGCGACCTTGAAACCCTGCTGGCGCGCGCAGGCGAGATCAAGCAGCCGAAGCGGCGCGAAAAGCTCATCGAGTTCGCCGACCAGGCCCGCTTGTCCCGGCAACTTGTTACCCTCAAAACCGATGTGCCGCTTGAGCACGAACTGGACGAGTTCGGCGTGGTCGAGCCTGATGCGAAGCACCTGATCGGCTTCCTGAAGACGCTGGAGTTCACCACGCTTACGCGCCGCATTGCCGGTGACATGGACTGCAACGCCAACGAGATCGAGCCCATTGAAGTAACCTTCAAGGGCTGGCCCCCGGAAGGGGAGGCGGTGGATGAACTTGGCGCGCCGAAAGAGCCCGGGGATATGCTTCAGGCCGCACGCACCGCCCCGGCCGTGACACCTGCCGGGCCAATCGCGCCTGCCGCCACCGGGTCTGCCGCAGCCGTTGTGCATGAGCGCATCCGCGCCATACCGCTCGATCATTCAGCGTATGAAACCGTAACTTCCATGGACCGGCTGAATGCCTGGATTGCCATGATCCACGAAAAGGGCCACGTGTCGGTCGATACCGAAACGACGTCTCTCGACAACATGCAGGCCCGCCTGTGCGGCATCTCGTTATCCGTTGAACCGGGCAAGGCCTGTTACATCCCTACCGGCCACCGCGCGGCCGACGGGCTGGATTTCGGCGGCGGCAACCTCGAACAGCTTGCCGAGGCCGATGTGCTGACCGCCCTTAAGGATGTGCTCGAACACCCCGGCATACTGAAGATCGGCCAGAACCTCAAGTACGACAGCACGGTGTTCTCGCGGCTCGGCATCAATCTGGCCCCGATCGATGACACGATGCTGCTGTCCTATGCGCTGGATTCAGGCGTCAACGGTCATGGCATGGATGAACTGGCTGACGTGCACCTGGGCCTGACGCCGATACCGTTCAAGGATGTGTGCGGCAGTGGCAAGTCGCAGGTGACCTTCGACCTGGTGACCCTCGAGCGCGCATCGGCCTATGCCGCCGAGGATGCCGACATCACCTTGCGCCTGTGGCACGTGCTCAAGCCCCGGCTGGCAGCGGAGCATCGCGCCAGCGTCTATGAAACGCTGGAGCGCCCGCTGATCCCTGTACTGGCCGCGATGGAGCGCGAGGGCATCCTGGTGGACCGGACCGTGCTGGCACGCCTGTCGGGCGAGTTTGCCAAGGGTGCGGATGCGCTCGAACGGCAGATTCATGAGCTGGCGGGTGAACCCTTCAACGTTGGCTCGCCCAAGCAGATCGGCGACATCCTGTTCGGCAGGATGGGCCAGGCTGGCGGCCGCAAGACCGCAACCGGTGCCTGGAGTACTGACAGTCAGGTGCTGGAAGACCTGGCCGGAGACGGCGTCGAGATTGCCCGCAAGATCCTCGACTGGCGTCAGCTGACCAAGCTGCGCTCGACCTATACCGACGCGCTGACCAACCACATCAACCAGCAGACCGGCCGGGTGCACACGTCCTACTCGCTGGCTGCAACATCGACCGGGCGCCTGTCATCGACCGACCCGAACCTGCAGAACATTCCCGTGCGCACGCCGGAAGGCCGCCAGATCCGGACCGCGTTCGTTGCCGGCAAGGGGCACAAGCTGGTATCGGCCGACTACAGCCAGATCGAGCTGCGCGTGCTGGCGCACGTCGCCAACATTCCCCAGCTCACCAAGGCGTTTACCGACGGGCTGGACATCCATGCCATGACCGCCTCGGAAATGTTCGGCGTACCAGTCGAGGGCATGGACCCGGCGGTCAGGCGGCGCGCCAAGGCGATCAACTTCGGCATCATCTACGGCATCTCGGCGTTTGGCCTTGCCAACCAGCTTGCCATTCCGCGCGAGGAAGCGGGTCTGTACATCAAGACCTACTTCGAGCGGTTTCCCGGCATCCGCGAATACATGGAAAGCACCAAGGCCTTCTGCCGTGCCAACGGCTATGTGGAAACAGTGTTTGGACGGCGCATGCATTTCCCGCGCATCAAGTCACCCAACCCGTCGGAGCGTGCCTTCCAGGAACGCGCGGCCATCAACGCGCCGATACAGGGAACCGCTGCGGACGTGATTCGCCGTGCCATGGTGCGCATGCCCGGCGCATTGGCCGCGGCTGGCCTGAAGGCGCGGATGCTGTTGCAGGTGCATGACGAGCTGATCTTCGAGGTGCCGGAAGACGAGACGGAGCAGACCATCGCAGTGGCAAAGGAAGTGATGACCTCAGCGCCGGAACCGGCTGTGCGGTTTGCCGTGCCGATCCAGGTGGATGCCCGCGCGGCGAGCAACTGGGACGAGGCGCACTGAGAAGAATTTTTGCACGCCAGTGTTTGATTGTGACAATTGTGTTGCATACCGTCCCTTGCGGTTGAGAGGGACACTACATGGCAAAGCAGAAGACCGACGCCGATCCTGTCGAGGCACTTGAGCGGCTGACACGGCTCATTCGTGCGGAAGAGCACACGGGCGACCTGAACCCGGCACAATGGAGCGCGCTGCGCTATCTTGCCCGCTGCAACCGGTTCTCCAATTCACCTGCTGGCCTGACGCGGTATCTCGGGGCCACCAAGGGAACCATCTCGCAAACATTGATGGCACTTGAACGCAAGGGGCTGATCACCAAGTCGGCCCGTCCGGAAGAAGCCCGCTCCATCGCGCTGGTGTTGACCGAAGCAGGCGAGCAGCGGCTGCTGGCCGACCCGTGGACGGTTTTGCGGTTGCTGATGGAGAAGCGTGGCAACAAGGTGCGCAAGAAGCTTGCAGGCGCGGGCGACGAACTGCTGTCAGCGCTGCTTGCTGACCGCAACCTGCCCACTTTCGGCAGTTGCCCGTCGTGCCGCTACTTCCGTGAGAATGGCGCGCCGGCGGAGGTCAAGGGCAAGCACTGGTGTCTCAACTTCGAACAGCCGATGACACGTTCGGAAGCCGACCGGATTTGCGCCAGCCACGATCCTGCGTGACCGGCGCATTGGTGCGGTTTGGCGTGAAGCCTTACTCGGCGGCTTCGCGTACCACTGGCGCTGCGTTCAGCACGTCACTTTCCACATGGGCCGAGAACTTCTGGAAGTTGTCGACGAACATGCCGGCCAGCTTGGCAGCGGCTGCATCGTAGGCGGCAGGGTCTGCCCAGGTGCTGCGCGGGTTGAGGATGGCTGCATCGATGCCGGGCACGTCGACGGGCACGTCGAAGCCGAAGAACGGATCGGTCCGCATCGGTGCATTGTTGAGGCTGCCATTGAGGGCAGCACCAAGCAGGGCCCGCGTCACCTTGATCGGCATCCGGTGGCCTTCGCCATAGGGTCCGCCGGTCCAGCCGGTGTTGACCAGCCAGCAGGTTGCGCCGTGTTCGGCGATCAGCTTCTTCAGCAGGTTGCCATAGACGCTGGGATGGCGCGGCATGAACGGTGCGCCAAAGCAGGTCGAGAAGGTCGCCTGGGTGCCCTTTACGCCCTTTTCGGTCCCGGCCACCTTGGCTGTGTAGCCCGACAGGAAATGATACATCGCCTGGTGCGGGTTGAGACGGGCAATCGGCGGCATCACGCCGGAGGCATCCGCGGTGAGCATGATCACGTTCTTCGGGTGCGGCGCCATGCCGGTCTCGGATGCATTCGGAATGTAATGCATCGGGTAGGCAACGCGGCCGTTCTCGGTCAGCGTGGTATCGTCGAAGTCCGGCTCCCGGCTTTCGGGATCGATCATCACGTTTTCCAGGATCGAGCCATAACGCTGGGTAGTGGAATAGATTTCAGGTTCGGCTTCCGACGACAGGCTGATCGTCTTGGCGTAGCAGCCGCCTTCGAAGTTGAAGATGCCGTTGGGCGACCAGCCGTGCTCGTCGTCGCCGACCAGCGTGCGCGATGCATCCGACGACAGCGTGGTCTTGCCGGTGCCTGACAGGCCGAAGAACAACGCCGACGTACCGTCGTTGCCGGCATTGGCCGAACAGTGCATCGGCATGATGCCCTTTTCCGGCAGGAAATAGTTGAGCGTGCCGAATACCGACTTCTTGGTTTCGCCGGCGTATTCACTGTCGCCGATCAGCACCAGCTTCTCGCTCAGGTTGACCGCGATCACGGTTTCGGTGCGGCAGCCATGCCTTGCCGGATCAGCCTTGAAGCTCGGCTGGTTGATGATGGTCAGGTCAGGCCTGAAGCTCATCACCTCGGCGGCAGACGGCCTGCGCAGCAAGTAGCGGATGAACAGCGCATGCCAGGCAAATTCCGTGACCACGCGCACCTTGATGCGGTGCTCGGGGTCAGCGCCGCCATACAGGTCCTGCACGAACAACCGCTTGCCCCTGGCGTGGCTGAGAAAATCCTTCTTCAGCGCGGCGAAGCTGTCGGGCGACATCGCCTTGTTGTTGTCCCACCAGATGTTGGTCTCGGTGTTGGCATCACGGACGATGAACTTGTCCTGCGCGGATCGTCCGGTGTGCTTGCCGGTGGTCACGGCAAGGTTGCCGCTGCTGGTCAGCATGCCTTCGCCCAGCTGCAGCGACATTTCGAGCAACTGCGTGGCGTTGAGGTTGTAGTGGACTTCGTCTGCTGCCTGGATCCCCGTACTGCTCATCGGGAATTCGGGGTTGAAATGGCCTGTGTGTTTCAAGGCTCCACTCCTGTCAGTGGTGTATCGCTCTGTATCAAGTTGTATCGGGCCTTGGTCAGCCCGGTGATGCGGCCAGTCTGGGTGCTGGTCTTTTTGTTTGTTGAATATCCGCAAGTCTGGACTTGATCATGGCGGTGTGCCGGTGGCCTGCAGGAGTTCGCGGGCCACCTATGCAAATTTTCGCGTCGTCATCAACCCGTCAAAAGCACTATGTACGCAGATTGCTGGCCGGCTGCGGGGCGGCAGATTGTAGCGCCAGGTCACGCGGTTGACAGCGCACTTGCCGGAAACGTCTCGATCTTGCCGAACCCGCCAACCAGGTGGACTTCGCTCATCTGCATCTGCCACCATCCGAAATCCGCAAACGAGGCATAGACTGCTGCATCGGGGTGGCGCGCCAGAAAGCAGTCCCGGGCATGTGCAATCATGCCGGCATCTTCCAGTTGCACGAAACTGCCGGTCACGGTGACGCGGCCAATGGCCAGCGGATCACCGCCGGTCACGTTGGCCTCGGCAAAGAGCAGGCTGCCTGCATTGTTGTGCGCGAGATTGCGCGTGTGCCGGGCCAGCTTCGAGATCAGCAGCAGCGGTGCGCCGTCACCCGACAAGGCCACGGTTACCAGGCTGGCATAGGCGGCACCTGTGGCCACATCTGTCGTGGCAAGGGCTGCGGTCTTGCAATCCTGCATCAGCTGGCGCGCAATGCCGGCGGAACCGGACGCTTGGTCACTCGTTTGGTTCATGATGTAAAACTCCGGGAGCACCCTTGTTCTCGTTCCGTATCAACACCATATTCTTGCCACGATTTACTTCGCGGCAAGGCGCTGCCGGTTCGCCACAATTTGCTCCAGTTCAGCAGATACGGCTCGGCACCAAGACGGAGACTGGAACATTGGGAAAACGCATGCCAACGATCGCACTGGTAGACGATGATCGCCACATCCTGACTTCGGTGTCCATGGCACTCGAGGCGGAAGGCTACAACACCAATACCTACACCGATGGTGTGGCGGCCCTGCAGGGTCTTGAGGACACGCCACCCGACATGGCCATCTTCGACATCAAGATGCCGCGCATGGACGGCATGGAGTTGCTTCGGCGGCTTCGCCAGAAGTCCGACCTGCCGGTGATCTTCCTCACCTCCAAGGACGAGGAGATCGACGAGCTGTTCGGCCTCAAGATGGGCGCCGACGATTTCATCCGCAAACCGTTCTCGCAGCGCCTGCTGGTGGAACGCGTCAAGGCCGTGTTGCGCCGCGCCAGCAGCCGCGAAGGCACCGAAACGCCCGGCGAGGCCAGCAAGATCATCGAGCGTGGCCGGCTGGTCATGGATCCTGACCGTCACTCCAGCATGTGGGACGGCAAATCCGTGACCCTGACCGTCACGGAATTCCTGATCCTCCAGGCGCTCGCCCAGCGCCCCGGCATTGTCAAGAGCCGGGACTCGTTGATGGATGCAGCGTATGATGATCAGGTCTACGTGGATGATCGCACCATCGACAGCCACATCAAGCGCTTGCGCAAGAAGTTCAAGGTCGTCGATGACGACTTCGATGCGATCGAGACCCTGTACGGTGTCGGGTACAGGTTCCGCGAGATGTAGCATGTGCCGTCGCCCGTCCGGGGCGATGGGTTTTGAACCAAGGGACGGTCAATGACCATCGAGTCGGAGCTTGACCGGTATCCCAGGCCCAGGAGCGGCTCAGCTTCTGTGGCAGGGGCCGGTGCGCCAGACGCGCCCAAGCCCAACGGCGCGTGGTGGCACCGCTATGCGCCAGCCCATCTGACCAGCCGTATCCTGATCATCAACCTCATCGGGTTGGTGATCCTGGTTGTCGGCATCCTGTTCTTCAGCCAGAGCCGCAAGAGCCTGATTGATGCGCGGGTGCAGAGCCTGATGACGCAGGCCCAGATCATGGCCGCAGCGGTCAGCTCTGCCGTGACCACCGACGCCGACCAGCTGATCCTCGATCCCGAACGGCTGATCGAGCAGCAGGCCAACCCCACCGCAGCCTCGCCCGGCAGCCAGAGCCGCCCGGACTTCCTGATCAACCCCGACCGCGCCGGGCCGGTACTGCGCCGGCTCGTGCAGAACACCGACATCCGTGCGCACCTGTTCGACAAGGACGGGGCGATGATTGTCGACAGCCGGTATTTCTACGGCCGGGGCGAAGTTTTGCGCATCAACCTGCCGCCGGTCGAAGGAGCGGCAGATGCTCCCTTGCTGGAACAGTTCTGGTCCAAGCTGAACGAGTGGTTCTTTGCCATCGGCTACAAGGAACAGAAGGAATATTCGACCAACAACGGCTCCGACTTTGAAGAAATCCGCGCCGCCCTCAACGGCGCATCGGTATCGGTGGTGCGGGTCAACAAGCAGAAGGAAATCATCGTCTCGGTGGCGGTGCCGGTACAGCGCTTCCGCGCGGTGCAGGGAACCCTTGTGCTGACCACCCCCGGCGGCGAGATTGACGCCGTGCTGCGCGAGGACCTGCGCATCATCCTGTTCATCTTCATGTTCACCTCGCTCGTGACCATCATGCTGTCGCTGCTGATGGCAGGCCACATCGCCGAGCCGATCCGCAGGCTCTCCAGCGCGGCGGCAGCGGTGAGCCGTGGCAACTCCAAGCGGCTTGAAATTCCCGACTTCTCGACGCGGCGCGACGAGATCGGCCACCTGTCCGGTTCGCTGCGCGACATGACGCAATCGCTGTACAACCGCATCGAGGCCATCGAGGCCTTTGCGGCGGACGTGGCGCACGAGTTGAAGAACCCGCTGACAAGCCTGCGGTCTGCCGTGGAAACCATCGAGTATGCCCGCACACCCGAGCAGCGCGACCGGCTGGTCTCCATCGTAAAGGACGACGTGAAGCGGCTGGACCGTCTGATCTCCGACATCTCCGACGCCTCGCGGCTCGATGCCGAACTCGCACGCAGCGAGGCAGGTCCGGTTGACATGCGCCAACTGCTGCAGACCTTCGTCGAACTGGCCAACGAGACGCGCCGCGAAGGCCAGCCGCAGGTGAAGCTGCAGATCGAGCCGCTGCCGGCCGGCGTGGCGGTGAAGCACGCCTACCACGTGCTCGGGCACGACAACCGCCTGGGTCAGGTTACCCGCAACCTCATTGCCAACGCCGTGTCGTTCTCGCCGGCAGACGGCATCGTCAAGGTCGTATTGCGGCGCACCGCTGGCCACGTCGAGTACACCGTGGAGGATGACGGGCCGGGCATTCCCCCAGCCAACCTTGAACGGGTGTTCGAGCGCTTCTACACAGACAGACCCGAAAACGCCTTCGGCAAGAATTCCGGTCTCGGCCTGTCGATCTCCCGCCAGATCGTCGAGGCCCATCGCGGTTCCATCATGGCTGGCAACCGCCTCGCGCCCGCCGCCGAGGCAGGGGCCGAGGGCGCCATCCTCGGCGCCCGGTTCATGGTCAGGCTGCCCGCCATGCCGCCGCGCCAGGACACGGCACGCCGCAAGGCATGACCGCCCCGTCCCGCCAGCCGGCAGTGCACGCAACCGCTGTCGAACTCGCCAGCGGCAAGCAGCGGGCGGGCGTATTGCTGCAAGGAGCACCCGGTTCGGGCAAGTCGTCCCTCGCGCTGCAACTGATCTCGACGCCGGGACCAAACCTTGCCACGGGAGAACCCGTAACCGCGCGGCTCGTCAGCGATGACCAGGTCGTCCTGGGCAATGATGGCGGCACGGTTACCCTGACAGCACCAAGTCAGCTTTTCGGCCTGATCGAGGTGCGCGGTCTGGGCATTGTCCGGTTGATGATCCCGTCATCGCCGGTGCCGCTTGACCTTGTGATCCACCACCGCGAGCAACACCTGATCGAGCGCATGCCTGAGCCGCAGCACATCGAAATCGCCGGCGGCCGATTTGCGCTGTATCACCTTGATTTCAGCCGCACCGATGCGGCAGCCCGTGTCCGGTTGATCTGTGCATTGCACTGGGGACAGCTTGGCCTGCTGGACTGAACCGGTTCAGCTACCGCTTGCAGCCGCACCGCGAAACGCTAATGTAACGGCCCCGGTTTGACGCTCGGGCCAGGGCGCGGCGGCGAACAGGTAAATCAACAGGCAGGAAAGAATGATCGGACTGGTACTTGTGTCACATGGAAAGCTGGCGGACGAACTGCACAAGGCACTTGTGCATGTTGTAGGTCCACAGCAGCAGATCGAGGTGATCGGCATCGAGCCCGAAGATGATGGCGACCAGCGCCGCAGGGACATTCTCGCCTCCATCCGCAATGTCGACACGGGCGACGGCGTCATCGTGGTAACCGACATGTTCGGTGGCACGCCATCCAATCTCGCCATATCGGCCATGGATGATGGCGACATCGAGGTGCTGGCCGGGGCCAACCTGCCGATGCTGATCAAGCTGGCCAGTGTGCGTGGCAACCTCGCCCTGCGCCCCGCCGCCGAGGAAGGCCAGAACGCTGGCCGCAAGTACATCAACCTTGCCGGCAGCCTGCTTGATCGATGAGCATCAGCCGGCAGCTTGAAATTACCAACCGGCGGGGGCTGCATGCGCGCGCCTCGGCCAAGTTCGTCAAGTGCGTCTCTGCCTTCGATGCGTCCGTCAACGTGTCCCACGATGGCCAGACCGTTCCCGGCACTTCCATCCTCGGCCTGATGATGCTCGCAGCCTCCACCGGTACCATCATCACCGTGACGGCAGAGGGCGCAGACAAGCACGCCGTGATCGACGCTGTGACCGCCTTGCTGGCAGACCGCTTCGGCGAAGACCGTGACGACGGCGACCCTGCGACACAGAACACATAAAGATTTGTTTATATGTTCGTTGCGAAGCGGGATGTCGGCTGCTATAGAGCCTGCCGACATCAGCTTTCCAACATTAGCGCTCAGGACGCCCTGACAATGACCAGCTTCACCGACTACGCCGTCGCCGACATCAAGCTTGCCGATTTCGGCCGCAAGGAAATCACCATCGCCGAAATGGAAATGCCGGGCCTGATGGCCGTGCGCGAAGAGTTCGGCAAGGCCCAGCCGCTGAAGGGCGCGCGCATTGCAGGCTCCCTGCACATGACCATCCAGACCGCCGTACTCATCGAGACGCTGGTCGCGCTCGGCGCCACGGTGCGTTGGGCATCGTGCAACATTTTCTCCACCCAGGACCATGCAGCCGCAGCCATCGCTGCCGCCGGCATTCCGGTGTTTGCCCACAAGGGTGAAACGCTGCAGGAATACTGGGATTTCGCCGACAAGATCTTCGACTGGCCGAACGGCGAAACCGCCAACATGATCCTCGATGACGGTGGTGATGCCACCATGTACATCCTGATCGGCGCCAAGGCCGAGAAGGACATCTCGGTGCTGGACAAGCCCGGCAACGAGGAAGAGGAAATCTTCTTCGCCACCATCAGGAAGCGCATGGAGCGCGATCCCGGTTTCTTCACCCGTGCGCGTGCTGCCATCAAGGGCGTGTCGGAAGAAACCACCACCGGCGTGCACCGCCTGTACGAACTGGAGAAGAAGGGCGAATTGCCGTTCCCTGCCATCAACGTCAATGACAGCGTCACCAAGTCGAAGTTCGACAACAAGTACGGCTGCCGTGAGTCGCTGGTCGATGCAATCCGCCGCGGTACCGACGTGATGATGGCCGGCAAGGTCGCCATCGTGTGCGGTTACGGCGACGTGGGCAAGGGCTCGGCCCAGTCACTCGCCGGGGCCGGTGCGCGCGTCATGGTCACAGAAATCGACCCGATCTGTGCCCTGCAGGCCGCCATGGACGGCTTCGAGGTCGTCACCCTGGAAGACGATATCGAGCGCGCAGACATCATCGTCACGGCAACCGGCAACAAGGACATCCTGACGGTCGAGCAGATGCGCCGCGTCAAGGACATGGCGATTGTTTGCAACATTGGTCACTTCGACAACGAGATCCAGGTGTCGGGCCTCAGGAACATGAAGTGGACCAACATCAAGCCGCAGGTCGACCTGATCGAGTTTCCCGCCGGCAACCGCATGATCCTGCTGTCTGAAGGCCGCCTCGTGAATCTCGGCAATGCCACCGGCCACCCCAGCTTCGTGATGTCCGCCTCGTTCGCCAACCAGACGCTGGCCCAGATCGAGCTGTGGACCAAGGGCGACCAGTACAAGAACTCGGTGTACGTGCTGCCCAAGCACCTCGACGAGAAGGTCGCTGCCCTGCATCTGGCCAAGGTTGGCGCAAAGCTCACCAGGCTGTCGGAAGAGCAGGCCAGGTACATCGGCGTCACCACCGACGGACCGTTCAAGCCGGACAGCTACCGCTACTGATCGCGCCCGGTCGTCCTGACATCGGGGCTACAAGTGCATTTTTGGCCGAACCCTGCCGCCCGCTGTACATTCGATGCAGCGGGCGGTGGCATTTTGACCGCCAGTCGCTATACCCTTGTCCAGGTGGTGAGGGGTGATTCGCACCTGCATCCGGCGATGCGCCGATGCAGGCCTGACCGGCTGTATGTTTGTAGCGCGGCGTGAGCGAGCCAACAGGGGCAATTGGATCAGGGGCCGGTATAACTGTGCAGACAGTGCGCGACAGATGTGCAGGAGTGGTTGCTGCGGCAGCTGTGTGCCTGCACGCCGTCACATCGCCCGTCCTTGCCCAGGTGGCCGCCGCTGACGCGTCTTCCGCACTGGCTGTTGGCGACCGGACCGGCAGTTACGCCATGGCCACGCTGCTGCTGTCGGCCGTCATCATGCTGTGGGCCGTCATTGCCGTGCGGCGCATGAATTCAGCCCGCTCGCGCGACAGCCACCGCATTGCCGAACTCGAAGGCGAGCTCAACGAGGCCGACGCCGTCATCAATTCCGAGCCGAGCCTGCTGTACATCTGGCGCGGCAGCGATGCCAGGCCCGACAAGGTTGCCGGCGACTTGCGCGGCACGGTGCAGATCGGCGTAGACCGCAGCCGTGTCGAGGACCTGTCGAGCTGGCTCGACGATGAATCATTCACCGCCGTATCGCAGGCACTCGACGTGCTGCGCCAGTCTGGCACGGCCTTCAACATCGCCCTCAAGACACGGGCCGGTGAGCTGGTCGAGGCAGATGCCCGTGTTGCCGGGGGCGTCGCCACCATGCGCATCCGTCCGCTAGCCGGTGATCGCCGTGACACCAGGGAGCTGATGTTCGATGCCCGCCGGCTCGGCAAGCAGGTTGAACGGCTCAGCGGCGTGCTCGACCAGGCACCGTTTCCGATTTTTCTGCGGGACGAGGACAACCGCCTTGTCTGGGTCAACCAGAGTTATCTCGATGCGGTCGAACTTTCCGACATCGACGAGGTGATCGAACGCAACGTGCCGCTGATCGGACAGGACGCCTTCCGTGCTGTTGAGGACGCCGCGGCAAACGGTGTGCGCACCTTGCGCGGCGCGGCCGTCATGAAGGGCACCAAGCGCAGCCTCGAGCTTTATGAAGTGCCGTTCGGCAAGAACACGGCGTGCTTTGCGCTCGACATGACGCGGCTTGAGGATACCCGCAAGGAACTGGACCGGCAGACCAAGTCGCATGCCAGCACGCTCAACAAGATCACCGGTGCAATTGCCAGCTACGGGCCGGACCAGCGGCTGTCATTCTACAACGCCGCTTTCATGCAATTGTGGGGGCTGGATCCGAAGTGGCTTGATTCGAAGCCGCTGCATGGCGAGATCCTCGACCGGCTGCGCGAGGAGCGCAAGCTGCCCGAACAGGCCAACTACCGCACCTGGAAAAAGGAACAGCTGGCCTCCTACGAGCGCCTCGATACACCGGAAGAACTGTGGCACCTGCCTGATGGCCGCTCGCTGCGCGTGGTGTCGGAGCAGCCGCGCTCGGGCGAGGTGTCCGTGCTTTACGAGGACGTGTCGGAAAAGATCCAGCTTGAAAGCCGCTACAACGAGCTGATCGGCGTGCAGCGCGAAACCATCGACAACCTGCATGAAGGTCTCGCCCTGTTCGGCACCGATGGTTGCCTGAAGCTGTTCAACCCGGCGTTCAGCCGTTTCTGGCAACTGGACGAAACGGTCCTCGAAAGCCGGCCGCACGTCGTCGAGGTGTTTCAGCATTGCGTCACCCTGATGCCCGATCCGCAGATGTGGTCGGAGGTCAAGCTGGCGGTCACCTCGCTGTCTGATAGCCGCCGCCACCTGCAGGACCGCATCACCCGCCCCGACGGCATGGTGCTCGACTACAACGTGGTGCCGCTGCCCGATGGCAACACGCTGATCACCTACGTCGATGTGACGGCGGGGGCCGGGATCGAGCGCGCCCTGCGCGAGCGCAACGAGGCGCTGGAGGCGGCTGACCGGCTCAAGACCGGCTTCATGTCCAACGTGTCCTACGAGCTGCGCACGCCGCTGAACTCCATCCTCGGCTTTGCCGAAATGCTGTCGGCGGGCATCGCCGGCGCGCTGACGCCCAAGCAGGCCGAGTACCTCACAGACATCCAGTCGTCGTCGAACGACCTGCTCACCGTCATTGATGCCATTCTCGACCTGACCACCATCGATGCCGGTGCCATGGAACTGCGGCTGGAAACCTTCGCCGTCGAGCAGCTGCTGTCAGATGTCGCCAACGAGTTTGCCCGCCGCGTCGATGACCGTGACCTCACCCTCAACATCGAGATCACCGAGGATGCCGGCACCTTGCGCGCGGACCAGCGCCGCGTACACCAGACCCTGTCGCACCTGTTGTCAAATGCCGTCGGGTTTTCGCCACGCGGTTCAACCATCCGCATGGGCGGCCGCCGCGACGGTGCTGACGTGTTGCTGTGGGTGGCAGACAATGGCCGCGGCATGGACCCCGAGTTCCAGAAGAAGGCGTTCGAGCGCTTCAACTCCCGGCCCGCTGCCGGTGGCCACCGCGGCCCCGGGCTCGGCCTGGCGCTGGTCAAGAGCTTCGTCGAGCTGCATGGCGGGTCGGTCCGGCTGATGTCGCGGGTATCGGAAGGCACCACCGTCATCTGCCGCCTGCCGGGCAATGGTCCGCGTGAACTGCAGCCTGCCCCTGCTGCCCCGGAAGACCTGCCTTCACCGTCTGCTGACGACAGCCGCACGCTCGCGCGGAGCTGACGCGTGATGGCCGCGAACGAACTCCAGTCCCCGCCTTCGCCTGCCCTCGTGGTCGGCCTGCCTGATGAAGCCGCCAGTGAAGCGCTCGCAACCGGGCTCGCCATGCTGCTGCAACCGGGCGACCTGATCCTGCTCGAGGGTGATCTGGGTAGCGGCAAGACCACCATTGCTCGTGCCATCTTGCGTGCCGTTGCCGGTGACCCGGCGCTGGATGTGCCCAGCCCCACCTTCACCCTGGTGCAGGCCTACGACCTGCCGGGGCTTTCGGTTGCCCACATGGACCTCTATCGCATCGAGGACGTGTCCGAGGTTGAAGAGCTCGGCATGGACGAGGCGCTGGACGCCGGCGCCGTCATCGTCGAGTGGCCGCAGCGCGCGCCCGGCGCCTTGCCAGAAGGCGGCCTTCACCTTGAACTCTCCGAGACAGCAACGGGTCGCCGTGCCCGCATCACCGCGAAGGATGCAGGCTGGCATGACCGCCTGCAGCGTCTGGCAGCCATCGATGATCTGCTCAACCGCGCGGGCTGGGCCGGTGCCGTCCGCGCGCGCATGTCCGGCGATGCCTCCTCGCGCCGCTATGAACGCCTGCGCAACGGCCCGGGTGGCGCCAGCGCCTTGCTGATGGACATGCCCGCCCGAGCCGATGGCCCGCCGGTGCGCGACGGCAAGCCCTACAGCCGCATTGCCAACCTCGCCGAGGACATCCGCGCCGTCGAGGCCATCAACGCAGGCCTCAGGGCGCACGGTCTGTCGGCTCCGGAGGTGCTGGCCATCGATCGCGCGGCGGGGCTGGCACTGGTCGAGGATTTCGGATCGTGTTCCTTCAACAGCCTGATCAGGGCCGGTGAGGACATCACCGCCCCCGTTCATGCGGCAGTGTCGCTGCTGGCAGGGATGGCGGACCAACCCTGGCCTGCCACGGTGAGCCTGGCCAACGGCGACCAGTACGCCGTGCCCGCCTATGACCGCGACGCGCTGATGATCGAGGCAGAGCTGTGCCTCGACTGGTATTGGCCATATCTCACCGGCACTGCCCCACCATCCGGTGCGCGGCAGGACTTCGTGCAGGCCTGGGACGCGGTGTTGCCGCTGGCCCGCCCGCACAAGCCTGTCTGGGTGTTGCGGGATTTCCACGTCGACAACCTGTTCTGGCTGCCGCAACGCATTGGCGCGGCCCGTGTCGGCCTGATCGACACGCAGGACTGCGTGGTGGGTCACCCGGCCTATGACCTTGCCTCGCTGCTGCTGGACGTCCGGGTAAGGCTCGATGACACCCTGGTGGCCGAAGGCCTCGCCGCCTATCGCCGGCAGCGCGCCGCGCAGGACGAAGCCTTCGACGCGGCAGCCTTCGACCAGGCCTATGCCGTGCTGGGTGCGCAACGTGCGACCAAGATTCTCGGCATCTTTGCCCGGCTGGCGAAGCGCGACGGCAAGCCGTCCTATCTTGGCTTCCTGCCGCGTACCTCAGAGGTGCTGGACCACTGCCTTGCCCATCCGGTCATGGCGGACGTGAAGCACTGGTTCGAAACCCACCTTCCGGCTGAGGGTCGCAAGCGGGGGCCGCAATGATTGGCACCCGTGCGATGATGCTGGCGGCGGGTCTCGGCACCCGCATGCGGCCGCTCACATTGACGCGTCCCAAGCCGCTGATCGAGGTGGCGGGCCGCTCCCTGCTCGACCGGGGCGTCGATTCATTGCAGGCGTCCGGTGTCAGCCACGTCGTCGTCAACAAGCATTACCTGCCGGACCACATCGACCGCTGGGCCGCGCAGCGCCCGTCGCCGCATGTCGTCGTGCAGGATGAATCCGCGTTGATACTGGATACCGGTGGCGGCGTTGCCCGTGCGCTGCCGCAGCTTGGGCCGGAGCCGTTCTTCGTGCTCAACTCGGATTCATTCTGGGTGGATGGCCCGATGCCCGCCTTGCAGCGGCTGCGTGCAGGCTGGGATGACGAGGCGATGGACTGCCTGTTGCTGCTTGCGGCCAAGACGCACTCGACCGGGTTCGACGGGCCCGGTGATTTCGACATGGACCCGCATGGCCGCCTGGCCCGGCGCTCGGGCGATACAGCCGAGCTGGTCTATGCCGGCGCATACCTGGTGCACCCGCGCCTGTTTGCCGATGTGCCGCAGGGGCCGTTCTCGATGAACCTGCTGTGGAACCGGGCCATCAGCCAGGGGCGGTTGTTTGGCCTGCGCCATGACGGATGGTGGCTGCATGTGGGCACACCCGACGCGATTGCCGAAGCAGAGATCAAGCTCGCAGAACTGGGCCACCCATGAGCGGCACTGGCAAGCCGGCCGTCTATACCGTCCCTTCCGGTGAGGCGTTCCTGCCAGCACTCGTCAAGGCCATCCTCGAAGGACGGCTTTTCGGCGGATCTCCCCCGGATGACCTGGCGCTGAGCCAGTGGCGCATCCTGCTGCCGACGCGGCGCGCAGTGCGCACCTTGCGCGAAACCTTCCTGGAGCTCGCGCCCGGCAAGGCGCGGCTGCTGCCAGTCATCCAGGCGCTGGGTGACGTGGATGAAGACGAACTCGTCATCACCGGTGCAAGTGATGCACTGGACTTGGACCCGGCAGCCTCCGATGCCCAGCGTCAGTTTGTGCTGGCCGGCATGGTGCAGCAGTGGGCCATCGCGCATCCCGGCAGTCATGCGGCCCGCTCGATCTCGGGTTCCATGGCGCAGGCCCTGCGCATGGCCACCTCGCTGATTCAGCTGATCGACAGCATCGACAATGGCGACAT
The DNA here is from genome assembly GCA_963700735.1 of uncultured Alphaproteobacteria bacterium. Taxonomy (GTDB): domain Bacteria; phylum Pseudomonadota; class Alphaproteobacteria; order Rhizobiales; family Aestuariivirgaceae; genus Anderseniella. The sequence goes on along the minus strand of CAVOYR010000001.1, from coordinate 162,470 downwards.
CGACATCGCGTCAGTGCCGGACAGGTTGATGGAAGACCTTGAGATGCCGCTTCACAATGAAGAGGCAATGCACTTTCTGCGCATCGTCGCGCAGCAGTACCCTGCGTGGCTGGAACGTGCCGGGCTGATGGGTCCGGCCCAGCGCCGCTCGGCCCTGCTGAGGCAGGAGGCACAAAACCTTGCTGCCCGTCCGCCTGCATCACCGGTCATCGCGGCAGGGTCCACTGGGTCGCTTCCTGCCACCGCCGAACTGCTCGACACCATCGCCCGGCTGCCCAATGGCTGCGTAGTGCTGCCCGGCCTTGACACGCTGCTGGATGAAGCCAGCTGGAATGCCATCTCCGACCAGCACCCGCAGTTCGGCATGCGCGAGCTGCTGCACCGGTTTGGCGTGTCGCGCGATGACGTCAGGCTGCTGCCGGGTGTTGAACCGGCACCGGCGGGGCTGGCACGGGCGCGGCTTGCCTCGGAGGTCATGCGGCCCAGCGACACCACGCACCTGTGGAAAGACGTCGGCCAGCACGCCGCCGAGCTGACGCTGGCCTGCTCAGGCATCACCTGGCTCGAAGCACCGGAAATGCGTGAGCAGGCACTGATGATCGCGCTGGCCATGCGCCGTGCCCTCGATGAGGACCGGCGCTGTGCGCTCATCACCCCCGACCGTCAGCTTGCCAAGCGTGTGTCTGCCGAACTGGCGCGCTGGAATGTCCATGTCGATGACAGCGCGGGCGAGCCGTTGTCGCAACATGCTGCCGGCATTTTCTTCGAGCTGGCCGCTGCCGCCGTTGCGCCGGATGCGACCCCTGAAACCGTCACCGGCCTGCTGGGTCACGAGCTTGCAGGTGCAGCCCTTGCCCCGGGTGACGATCCTCGCGAACTGGCCCGTCAGCTCGAGATCACCGTGTTCCGCCCGCTGCTGTCAGGCCACGATCTTGCCGGCCTTTCCACGCGCCTGCCCACGGCGCGCGAGATGGCCGATGAACCCCACGCGCATCCGTCGGCGAGACGGCTGGTTGATACCGGACAGTGGCCGGCAATTGCAGCCTATGCAGAACGTGTCACCGGCCTGTGTGCACCCTTGCTGGCGCTGGCCCGCTCCGGTGCGGCGCACCCGTTGACTGACTTGCTGACCGCACACATCCGGCTTGCTGAAGCGCTGTCGTCAGATGGCGAGGACACGCCGTGCAGGTTGTGGCAGGGCGAGGCCGGCCAATCCCTGTCGATGCTGCTGCGCACCTTGCTGGATCATGCCGCGGCAGCGCCTGCCATGCCGTTCGGGGACTACCGCGTCTGGCTTGCCGATCAGCTTGCCGCCGTGCCGGTGCGGCGGCGCTATCCGCTGCATCCCAGGCTGTCGATTCTCGGTCTGCTGGAAGCCCGCCTCGTGCAGCCCGAGGTGGTCATTCTCGGTAGCCTCAACGAAGGGGTCTGGCCGTCCGCCGCCGACCCGGGACCGTGGCTGTCGCGCGCCCAGCACACGCACCTCGGCCTGCAACTGCCGGAACGCCGCCTCGGCCTTGCCGCCCATGACTTTGCCCAGAATCTTGGCGCCCGCGAGGTTGTGCTGGCGTGGACGCGCAAGTCCGGCGGCACGCCGCTGGTGCCGTCGCGCTGGCTGCTGCGGCTCAAGGCCGTGTTGCAGGCGGCAGGCCTCGAAGAACTTGCCACGACTGACGCCGTGTTGCCGTCGATCTGTCAACAGCTTGACAATGAGGCCCGCCCTGTGCCCGGCCTGCCGCCAGCGGCACCGGCACCCATACCACCGGTCAAGGCGCGGCCCCGTCGCATGTCCGTAACCCGGGTCACCAGGCTGCTGCATGACCCGTATTGGGTCTATGCCTATTACGTTCTGGGCCTGCAACCTTTGCCGCCGCTTGGCCGCCAGCCGGGCCCTGCTGAGCGTGGCCAGTTTACCCACGCCGTGGTTGAACAGTTTGCGCGCCAGTACCCCGGAGCGATGCCGGACAATGCACTCGACTTGCTGCTTGGCATGGCAGGCGACATGGCCAATACCGGCATTCCCGATGAGGCCCAGCGACTGATCTGGCTGCAACAGTTGCGGCGCGCGCTGGAATGGTTCGTGCCGGTCGATACCGGCCTGCGCGATACAGTCAACCGGATCCATGTGGAACTGGCCGGGAAGCTCCCTGTCGATATCGCCGGTGAGACCTTCACCCTGACCGGCAAGGCGGACCGCATCGATCAGCTGACGGGCGGCACCGGGCGCATCATCGATTTCAAGACCGGGCAGGCCGGCTTCTCCAAGGTGACCGCAAAGACCTATTCGCCACAGCTTGAACTGGAAGGCTGGATGCTGGCCGAAGGCGCCTTTGCCGCCATCGGCAAGCTGGAGGCGAGCGAGTTGATGTACATTCGCCTGTCAGGCGGCACACCCGCAGGCGAGGTCATCAGGCCCAAGGAAAATGACCCCGTAGCCACGCGCATCGAGCAGGCCCGTGAAGGGTTTCACAAGCTCATGCATCACTACCTTAACCCGGATTCACGTTATCCCGCCCGCACGGGCGATGAAGCCTGGGGCCGCCGGTCCGACTATGACCACCTGTCGCGCTGGCGCGAATGGGGCCTTGGCCGCGACCAGGACGATGCCGGAGGTGATGAATGAGCACGCTGGATCAAGCTGCAGACGACATCAGGCGCGTCGCCTCCGGCCAGCAGCATCGGGCGTCCGAGCCCGAGGTCTCGGCCTTCGTGCTTGCCAATGCCGGTGCCGGCAAGACTCACCTGCTGGTAGGCCGGGTCATCCGGCTGATGCTGGAAGGCGTCGAGCCGGAACGCATCCTGTGCCTGACCTACACCCGCGCCGCCGCTGCAGAAATGTCGTCGCGCCTGTTCGAGACGCTGGCAAAGTTCATTGCCCTCGACGGCAATGCACTCATTGACCGCATCCACCGCCACATTGGCCATGTGACGTTCAAGCCGGACAATCTCGACGTTGCGCGGCGCCTGTTCACCCGCGCGCTGGAGACACCGGGCGGCCTGAAGGTGCAAACAATCCACGCCTTCTGCGAGCGCCTGCTGCACCGCTTCCCGGTCGAGGCAGGCATCATGCCGGGCTTCTCGGTGCTGGATGAACCTGCCGAACGCGAACTGATGGCGCAGGCCCGCCGCGAGGTACTGGGCAACGCGGACACGGCTCTGGCCGCGCACGTGGCCACGGTGCTCGATTACACCAGCGAGATGACCTTCGACCGGCTGTTGCAGGAACTGCTCGCCAAGCGCCAGGGCCTGCTGGGAGCATTCGGGCCGGACAATGCCTTCGCGCTGCTGCGCGCCGGGTTGAACGCCCGGCTGGGCCTCACCGACAGCGATACCGCAGATACCATCCGGCATGGCTTTCTGTCGGGGCTCGACTGGCCTGATCTTGGCCGTGTCGCAGAGTCGCTGAAGGCGTCCACAGCGAAGACCGATCGGGCGCAGGCGGCGTGCATTGAAGAGGCAATCAATGCGGCCTCGGACAAGGACCGGTTTGCCGCCATGCAGGCGCTGCTGCTGATCGGTTCTGGCCAACCCAAGGCCGCAAAATCACTTATGACGGGCACAGTCGACAAGGCAGATCCCGGCGTGCGTCCAATGCTCGAAGACTTGCAGGCGCCGTGCCACGAGGCCCTCCTGCGCATCCGCGCGCTGTCGGTGCGGGAAGCAACGCAATCGCTGGTGGCGGTGGCGTTGCGGGTCATCAAGCGGTTCACGCAACTGAAGCAGCGCGCCTCTGCCTACGACTATGCCGACCTGATCGAGCGCACCAACGAATTGCTCACCGGCTCGGGCCAGGCCGCGTGGGTGCTCTACAAGCTCGACAAGGGCGCTCGATCACATCCTCATCGACGAGGCACAGGACACCAGTCTCGAGCAGTGGCGGATCATCAATGCGCTGACCGAGGAGTTCTTTGCCGGCCAGGGCGCGCGTCCCGATCTCAGGCGCACGGTGTTCGCAGTGGGTGACCGCAAGCAGTCGATCTACTCGTTCCAGGGCGCGGACCCGAAGGTATTCGACGGCCAGCGCGAGCATTACCAGCAGGCCGTTGCCGACGCAGGGGGCCAGTTCACGCCCATTGAACTGCAAACTTCGTTCCGCACTGCAACCCACGTGCTGGAGGCGGTCGACCTGGTGTTCGCCTGCGAAGACACCAGGGACGGCGTTGTCTCGCCCGGCCAGCCCGCCGTGAAGCACATTCCAAGCCGCATCCACGACGAAGGCCTGGTGGAGATCTGGGACGTTGAACGCCAGCCGCCGGCAAGTTCGCCCGACAGCTGGCTGCCGCCCGAGGCAGACGGCGAGGGGCCGCAACAGCCCGCCTCGGTCAGGCTGGCCAACGCGATCGCCCGCAAGATTGCCGGCTGGCTTTACACCGAGCCGCTGGAGCAATTGGCCCCGGGCCGTCCGGTGCGCCCGTCCGACATCCTCATCCTGCTGCGTGAGCGCTCCAGCCTGATGGAAGCCATCGTGCGCGCGCTCAAGGACAACAACGTCCCGGTGGCGGGTGCGGACCGGTTGCGCCTGCTCGACCATATCGCCGTGCAGGACCTGATCGCGCTGGGCCGCTTCGCCGTGCTGCCGGAAGACGATCTCAACCTGGCGAGCCTGCTCAAGAGCCCGCTGCTGCTGCGCGATGACGGCCAGCGCTTCACCGATGACGATGACATGTTCCACCTCAGCCATGGCCGCGGCAGCAACACGCTGTGGCAGCGTCTTGAGCGTGAAGCCAGTAGTGGCAAGGGCTACGCCACCGCCGTTGGCAAGCTCACCCGCTGGCGCACCGATGCCGCGCGCACAGGCGTCTACCGGTTCTATGCCAACGTGCTGTCGCGCGACCGCGGCCGGGCGCACATCCTGTCGGCCATCGGCCTTGAGGCAGGCGAGCCGGTTGACGCCTTCCTGCAGCAATGCCTCGAATACGAGCGCACCAACCTGTCGTCCATCGCCGGGTTCATCGCCTGGCTGGAGGCCACCTCGGCCAACCTCAAGCGCGACATGGAGCAAGGGGCAGGCGAAGTCCGCGTGATGACCGTGCACGGTGCCAAGGGCCTTGAAGCACCCATCGTGTTCCTGCCGGACACCTGCACAAAACCGGACGGCAGGAAGGTCGCCGGCGTACTGTACGACACAGATGCCGCCGGCCTGCCGGTGTGGCGCATCCGCAAGGATTTCGCAGTCGAGGCCACGACAATGCTCGAAGCGGAGCAGATGGCCGCCATGCAGCGCGAGCACAACCGCCTGCTCTACGTGGCCATGACCCGTGCCCGCGACCGCCTGTACGTGTGCGGTTTCCTGAAGTCGAAAAAGGCGGATGGCTGGCAGGACGAACAACCTGTCGATGGCACCTGGTATCACGCCATCCGCCGCGCGCTGGTGGAGGCAGGCCAGACCAGCGAAGTTGATGACGCCGGCAAGACCATCTGGCGGTTCGGCTCCGGCGCCATCCGCTCGACCGGCAAGCCGGATGAACCCGTCCGCAGCAACCCGGCGGTGGCCCTGCCTGGCTGGGCCACGTTGAACGTTCCTGCGGTCGAGCGCCCACTGCGCTGGCTGTCGCCCTCAAGGCTGGGGGAGGCTGACGCCGCTTCAGGCGCTGATGGCTGGTCATCCGAGGTTGCCCTGTCGCCACTTGCTCCGGCCCAGGACCGGCGGTTCCGGCGCGGCTCCCTGGTGCACCGGTTGCTGCAGTCGTTGCCGGACCTGCCCGCCGGCGACCGCGATGCCGCCGCCCGGCGCTACCTCGCCCGCAATGGCGTTGAAGACCCCGAATTGTCTGCAACCGTGAGCGAGGTCATGGCCCTGTTCGGCGATGCCCGCTTTGCCGGGGTGTTTTCAGCGGACGCCCGCGCCGAGGTGTCCATGTCGGCCATGGTGTCGCCACCCGGTGCAGCCAGTTTCGGCATTTCAGGCCAGATCGACCGGCTGCTGGTCACCGCAGACAAGGTGCTGGTCGTCGACTTCAAGACCAACCGTCCCCCGCCAGACGACGTTGAGCAGGTGCCGGCGGCGTACCTGCGCCAGCTTGCGGCCTATGCCCATGTGCTGCACGGCATCTATCCGTCCCGTACCATCGAATGCGCCTTGTTGTGGACCGATGTCCCGAAGCTGATGCCCGTGCCGCAATCCATGCTGGACAAGGCGTGGGGCGCGCCGATGTTCAAAACCGCGTAAACCCTGCAGCCGCCGCTTGACCGGATGCAGGTCTGTTCCTACTTATGGGCAAGCGTTAACGCCAGTTTTCATGAAAGGGCTTCACATGGCCACCAATCCCGTTACCGATGCCTCCTTCGAGCAGGACGTGCTCAAGTCCGATACCCCCGTCGTGGTGGATTTCTGGGCGGAGTGGTGCGGCCCCTGCAAGATGATCGGTCCGTCGCTGGAAGAGCTGTCCGACGAGTTCGGCCCGAACGTGAAGATCGTCAAGATCAACATCGACGAGAACCCGTCGGTACCGTCCAAGTACGGCGTGCGCGGCATCCCCACCCTGATGGTGTTCAAGGGCGGCGAAGTGGCTGCAACCCAGGTTGGCGCCAACCCGAAGGGAAAGATCGCCGACTGGATCAAGGCATCCATCTGAGCCATCAAGGGCCCATCCGCGTCCTGATGAATTAACAGAACCACGAGCGGTCCGGCCCTACAGGTCCGGGCCGCTCCTGATTCAGCGCCGTGCCGTGCCGCTGACCCGGCTGGGCGTTTCGTTGCGATGCATCGCCAGCACGTTGCCTGCCAGGTACAGCGACCCGCCAATGACGATGCGCGCCGGGTTTCCCTGCCCGGTGATCTGGCCTGCCAGCCTGACGGCATCTTCCACGCTTGATGAGGCCTGCGCATCCAGCCCGGCGTCGCGCGCCTGCTGCGCGAGCTCCGCAGCGGGAATGGCGTTCTCTTCGCCGGGAATCGTGATGGTCAGCACCTTCTGCACCAGTCCGCTGAACGGCGCCAGGTAGCCTTGCGACTTCTTGGTGTTGAGCAGCCCGGTCACCAGCACCAGTGGCCGGGGAGAGCGCTCGTCCAGATCTGCCAGGGCCGCCGCTACTGCACGGCCTGCAGACGGATTGTGCCCGCCATCAAGCCAGATCTCGGTACCCTCCGGCACCAGCGCATGCAGTTCGCCTTGCTCCAGCAACTGCATGCGGGCAGGCCATCGGGTCGCTGCCAGCCCGGCCGCAATATGCTCGTTGCTGATCCGCCCGTCCGCCAGCAGCCGCACCGTCTTGATGGCCAGCCCGGCATTGTCGATCTGGAACCGGCCCGGCAGCGGCGGCAGGTCCAGGTCGATCAGCGCGCTGTCATCCTGGAACACCATCCGGCCATACTGCTCAAAGCACTGGTAATCCTGGTTGGCGAAGTACATCAGCGCTCCAACCTTGTCGCCTTGCGCCTCAATGGCGTCGCGCGCTTCGTCATGCTGCACGCCGATGGCAGCCGGCACGCCCGGCTTCAGGATGCCGGCCTTCTCGAAGGCAATCTTGCCAAGCGTGTCGCCGAGATACTGTTCGTGATCCATGTCTACCGGCGTGATCACGCTCACCGCAGGACGGGCGATGATGTTGGTGGCATCCAGCCGCCCGCCCAGTCCCACCTCCAGCAACAGGTAGTCGGCAGGCGTGCGCGCATAAGCCAGCATGGCAGCCGCCGTGGTGATCTCGAAGAAGGTGATCGGCTTGCCGGCATTGGCGGCTTCGCATTCTTCAAGCAGCGCACTAAGGGCAACTTCGCTGATCAGTTCGCCATTGCCCGGCTTGCCCAGCCGGATGCGTTCGTGAAACCGCACCAGGTGCGGCGAGGTGTAGGCATGCACGCTCAACCCGGCAGCCTCCAGCATCGAGCGGACATAGGCCAGCGTCGAGCCCTTGCCATTTGTGCCGGCAATGTGAACGACCGGTGGCAGGCCCAGGTGCGGGTTGCCCAGCCGTTCCAGCAACCGCCACATGCGGTCCAGCGACAGGTCGATGATCTTTGGGTGCAGCTCCAGCAGCCGCGTCAGGATGGCGTCGCTGACAGCCATGTCTTCAGTTTCCGTCCCCGGTAGCTGCAGGTGCATCGCCAGATGTTGCCAGTGCGTCCGGCGCAACTGGAGCAGCTGCGTCACTGCCCACGGGCGGTTGCTTCATCAGCATGTGCAGCACGCGCGACAGCGTGGCGCGCAACTCGTGGCGATGCACGACCATGTCCACCATGCCGTGATCCTTGAGGTATTCAGACCGCTGGAAGCCGTCCGGCAGCTTTTCGCGGATGGTCTGCTCGATCACCCGTGGACCGGCAAAACCGATCAGCGCGCCGGGTTCGGCGATATGGATGTCGCCCAGCATCGCGTAGGAGGCTGTCACGCCGCCGGTTGTCGGGTGGGTCAACACCACGATGTAGGGCAGGCCCGCCTCGCGCAGCCGTTGCACGCCGACGGTGGTGCGCGGCAGCTGCATCAGCGACAGGATGCCTTCCTGCATGCGCGCCCCGCCAGATGCGGCGTACAGCACCAGCGGCATGTCTTTGTCAGCTGCCTCGAACATTGCCGTAACGATGCCTTCACCGGCTGCCATGCCCAGTGACCCGCCCATGAAGGCGAAGTCCTGCACCACCACCATGGTTTCGAGGCCGTCGATCCTGCCGTGCGCAGCCACGATGGCATCGCGCCGGTTGGTCTTGGCGCGGGCTTCCTTCAACCGGTCGCCATATTTGCGTTCATCGCGAAACTTGAGCGGGTCGGCAACCGCATCTGGCAGTTCGATCTGGGTGAAAGCGCCCGCATCGAACGTGTGCGCCAGCCGTACCTCGGGTTCCATCCGCATGTGGTAGCCGGACCCGGGTATGACGAACTGGTTCGCCTCGAGGTCCTTGTAGAACACCATCTCCCCGGTCTCGGGGCACTTGATCCACATGTTCTCGGCCACATCCCGCTTGGTGCCGAGGATGCCGCGAATTTTCGGACGGACGAAGTTCTTGATCCAGTTCATGGGCTGTTAGGGCGCTCAGGCCCTGCCTTTCTTCACACCGCCGGCCAGTTCGCTGACCAGCGTCGTCACTGCGGTTACGGTCTTGTCGGTTGCCTTGCCGTCAGCGTCGAGGCTGTCGCGCAGGGCGCTGACGAGGGCCGAGCCAACCACCACGCCATCTGCCCCCGCCGCAATGCCTGCGGCCTGCTCGGCGGTGCGCACGCCAAAGCCCACGGCAACCGGCAGGTCCGTGTGCCGCTTGATGCGCGCAACTGCCTCGGTCACACGGCTGACATCTGGTGCCTTCGATCCGGTAATGCCCGTCACCGATACGTAATAGACGAAGCCCGACGTGTTGGTCAGCACCTTCGGCAGCCGCTTGTCATCGGTCGTGGGCGTGGCAAGCCGGATAAAGTTTAGCCCCGCATCAAGCGCTGGCAGGCACAGCTCGCTGTCTTCTTCCGGCGGCAGGTCCACCACGATCAGCCCGTCGACACCGGCCATGTTGGCATCTTCGAGGAAGCGCTCCACGCCATAGATGTAGACCGGGTTGTAATAGCCCATCAGCACGATCGGCGTGGTGTTGTCCGTGGCGCGGAATTCGCCAACCATCTTCAGCGTCTTGATCATGTTCTGCCCGGCATTGAGCGCGCGCAGGCTGGCGGCCTGGATGGCAGGACCATCGGCCATCGGATCAGTGAACGGCATGCCCAGCTCGATCACGTCGGCACCGGCGCCCGGCAGCGCCTTGAGCAGGGCAAGCGAGGTATCGTAATCCGGGTCGCCCGCGGTGACGAACGTCACCAGCGCGGCGCGGCCTTGCGACTTCAGGTCGGCAAAGCGTTTCTCGATGCGGGTCGGCTGGCTCACAGTTTCACCCCCAGGTGCTGGGCAACCGTGAAGATGTCCTTGTCGCCACGTCCGCACATGTTCATCACCATCAGGTGGTCCTTGTCCATCGACGGTGCCAGGTCGATGACCTTGGCCAGCGCGTGGCTGGGTTCCAGCGCGGGAATGATGCCTTCCAGCTTGCAGCACAGCTTGAAGGCCTCCAGTGCTTCGTCATCTGTCGCGGAAATATAGTTGACCCTGCCCACATCATGCAGGAACGAGTGCTCCGGCCCGATGCCGGGGTAGTCGAGACCCGCTGAAATCGAGTGAGCCTCGGTGATCTGGCCGTCATCGTCCATCAGCAGGTAGGTGCGGTTGCCGTGCAACACGCCGGGCCGGCCGCCGGTGATCGAGGCTGCGTGTTCGTCGGTATCGACGCCCTTGCCGGCGGCCTCGACGCCATAAATCTCGACCGACGTGTCATCCAGGAACGGGTAGAACAGCCCCATCGCATTGGAGCCGCCGCCGATGGCGGCAATCAGCGAGTTCCGGCAGGCGGCCTTCGCGCTCCATCATCTGGCGCTTGGTTTCCTCGCCGATCACCGACTGGAAGTCGCGCACCATCGACGGGTAGGGGTGCGGACCCGCCACCGTGCCGATGCAGTAGAACGTATCCTCGACGTTCGACACCCAGTCGCGCAGGGCCTCGTTCATGGCATCCTTGAGCGTCGAGCGGCCCGAGGTGACCGGCACAACTTCGGCACCCAGAAGCTTCATGCGGAACACGTTCGGCGCCTGCCGTTCGACGTCGGTTGCGCCCATGTAGACGATGCACTGCAAGCCGAAGCGCGCGCATGCCGTCGCGGTCGCCACGCCATGCTGGCCGGCGCCGGTTTCGGCGATGATGCGGCTCTTGCCCATCCGCCGTGCCAGCAGGATCTGGCCCATCACGTTGTTGATCTTGTGCGCGCCGGTGTGGTTCAGCTCGTCACGCTTGAAATAGATCTTTGCCCCGCCCAGGTGCTCGGTCAGCCGCTCGGCAAAATACAGCGGCGAAGGCCGGCCGACATAGTGCTCGAGAAAGTCGTCCAGCTCTGCCTTGTAGGACGGATCCTGCCGTGCCGCCTTGTATGCCGCCTCCAGTTCGAGGATGTTGGGCATCAGCGTCTCGGCCACGAACCGCCCGCCGAAGATGCCGAACAGGCCGTTCTCGTCCGGGCCGGTGCGGTAGGAATTGGGTGCAGGAGATGTCATTCAACTCTCGCTTTCTCAAACGAACTATCAGGCGGATTAACGGGTGTAATTTACCCTTGTGAACGCTTGTTCTACCCGCGCTGCCGCACGGCCTCAATGAATTTGATGATGGCTGCGTCATCCTTGCGGCCCGGCGCAATCTCGACCCCGGACGACACGTCCACCATGGGTGCGCCCGTGACCTTGATTGCCCTGGCCACATTGCCTGCATCAAGCCCGCCCGACAGCATGAAATCATAGCCGCTGCGCTCGCGTGACAGCAAAGTCCAGTCGAACGCCAGCCCGTTGCCGCCGGGCAGTGCGCCATCCAGCGTGTCGGGCGCTTTGGCGTCGAACAGCACGATGTCGGCGTGACCGGCATAGGCCGAGGCACCGTCGATGTCAGCCAGGTCGCGCACCTTGATCGCCTTGATCACCGGCACCCCGGTGCGGGCATGGATCTCGCTGCACCGCTCAGGCGTTTCCGAACCGTGCAGCTGGAAGTAGTCGGGCTTCAGTCCGGCGTTGATGGCATCGATCAGCGCATCATCGGCATCGACCACGAGGGCGACGATTTTTGCCCGGCCGCGTGCATGCGTGGCAAGTTCGCAGGCCAGGGGTATCGACACGTTGCGCGGGCTTGGCCCGTAAAACACGAAGCCGACAAACGCCGCGCCCGCGTCAACGGCAGTGCGCACGTGGTGCGGTTCGGACAATCCGCAGATCTTGACCGGCACGTCCATGCTCATGACCCGGCCTTCAGGCTGGCTGCAATGGCGGCTGCGGCCGAGGCGGGGTCATCGGCCTGCGTAATGGGCCGGCCAATGACGAGGATGTCGGCGCCTGCCGCGCGCGCTGCCTCGGGCGTGGCGATGCGCTTCTGGTCCTGCACGTCGGCACCGGCGGGCCGCACGCCGGGCACCACGGTCATGAATGCCGCCCCGCAGGCCTGCTTGATGGCCGCGATGTCCAGCGGCGAGCAGACAACCCCGTCCAGCCCGCACTGCTTTGACAGTTTGGCGAGCCTGACCGCCATGCCTGCGGTACTTGCGGCCGGGTCAAACCCGGCTGCGTGAATGTCGTCGTCCGACAGGCTGGTGAGGATCGTCACGGCGATCAGCCTTGCCCGCCCGTCCACGGCGCGCGCTGCAGCCTCCAGCATGGCCGGACCGCCCGATGCATGCACGTTGACGATGGCGGGTGCCGGATCAAGGCTGAGCAGCGAGGTCAGCCCCTGGGCAACAGTGTTGGGAATGTCGTGCAGTTTGAGATCGAGGAACACCGGCACTCCTTCTGCCGCCACCCGCGCATAGCCGTCACGGCCTTGCGCGTAGAATTGCTCCATGCCCACCTTCACCATGCCGACGTGGCCACGCAGGCTTCTGGCAAGCTGTGCTGCCGTGCCGGCGTCGGGCGTATCGAGCGCCACGCAGATCGGGTTGTCGAACATTAAAGGCTCCGTAACGGCTGCCGGACCGGTGATCCGGCGTTGTCATGCGGGGGCTTATAGAACGCAAGTCCCGGTCTTGCCAATGGCGGCCCTGGGACTTCAGCCGGCGGGGCCGGACAGCCGCGTCAGGCCCGTGCCGGGCTGCTGGGTGGACGCGGACGCGGACGACGGCGCGTAGGGAGAGTTGACGATGCCTGCTGCCTGCGCCTTGCGGGCCTGCTTGCGCCACTTGCCCTGCCGCCACCAGGTAACCAGGCCACCCACCACCAGCCCGATGAAAATACCGGCGAACAGCAGCAGGAAGGCGGGCATGGACACCGACAGCCACGGCGCGTCACGGCTCACGGGATCAAGCGAAACGGTGATCCACTGGCGGTTGGCCACGGCAAAGCAGATCAGCAATACCGCCACCGGTATGCCGACAATCCATGAAACAATACGTTTTGCTGTCACGGTGAAGCGTCTTTCCAATGTCTTCGAGATCCGGACCCGGGGCAGGAGCCAGGATCAATGCCAGCAGGATCAGGCGCCGGTCTCAATCTTCATCGTCGTCATCACCGTTGAGGATGTGCGAACCACCGTTCAGCCGTTCGCGCAGTTCCTTGCCGGTCTTGAAGAACGGCACCCGCTTGGCCTCGACACTCACGGGCTCGCCAGTGCGCGGGTTACGCCCCTGCCGGCCATTCCGTTCCTTGATGGAAAAGGCACCGAAGCCACGCAACTCCACGCGATGGCCATCAGCCATGGCCTGGGTGATCTCGTCGAGGATGGTGTTGACGATCCGCTCCACGTCCCTCTGGAACAAGTGCGGATGCCGCATGGCAATTTCCTGGATCAGTTCAGACTTAATCATTGCAGCGCCCCTTCCTGCGTAGGAATAGTCTTGCGCAGGTTTGGAGCAACTGCACCATCATAATTGCAGTCAGCCCAAGCCACGCCCTCTCTCTCATCTCAATTCAGGGTGCCAAAGCACCAATAATCCGTCAAGCCTCGCGGTTTGCCCTGCGGCATGTTCGAAAATGCCACCCAATCCCAACATGTTGGCAATCATTCTGAGACCGAACAAGCCAAATCCGCTGCTGCCGGACTCCGGCTCCGGTTTCCAGTCGACGACGTTCAGGCTGGTGGCGATGGAGTGCTGCTTCTGCAGCCAGTCGCGTGCCTCTTCCTCGCCGCCGATGGTGTCGACCAGCTTCGCGGCAATGGCTTGCCGTCCGGTAAACACGCGGCCGTCGGAAATCAGCGTCATCTGTTGCGCGTCAAGCCCGCGGCGTTCCTTCACCAGGCCGGTGAACCAGTTGAAGCTGTCGCGGATCATGGCATCGGTCACGGCCAGCGCCTTCTCGCTCGGTTCGTTGAACATGTTCGGCTCGGCCTTGAGGTCGCCGGACTTGCGCTCGCGGAACTGCACGCCAAGTGTGTCCAGCAGTTCCTTGACCTGTGCCCACTGGAAGATCACGCCGATCGAGCCGGTGATGGTGTTGCCGCGCGCCACGATATGGTCAGCGCCGATGGCCGTGATGTAGCCGCCGGACGCCGCAACCGTGCCCATCACCGCCACCACGGGCCGGTCCTTCGCGATCAGCCGCAGCCGTTCGTAGATCGCCTCGGAGCCCGCAGTCGTGCCGCCGGGGCTGTCGATCACCACCATCAGTGCCTTGACCTGCCTGGCCGTCTCGATGTCCTTGAGCATCTTCAAGGTGGCAGTATCGCCGGTGATCAGCCCTTCGACGCGGATGCGCGCCACATGGTCCGAGCCTTTGCCAAGGTTGAAACCGCCGTTTGATCCTGCCGCCCAGGTCAACGCCACGAGCGTGACGCCCGCCAGCACCAGCGCCAGCGTCCGCCACAGCGACAGGCGGCTGCGCAGCTTGCGCTTGGCCACGATGGTATCGGCTTCCAGCGGCATGACGGCGTCTCCCTCGGATATGAACCGGTATGGCGGCCTTATAGGGTGCCGCACCGGCATCTGCAAAACGAAACCGGCCGGACCCGAAAATTCGGACCCGGCCGGCAGTATACGTCAATTGGTACGAAAACGGTCAGGCTTACTTGCCGTCGTCGTCTTCCTTGGCCTTGTTCAGGGCAGCACCCAGAATGTCGCCCAGCGATGCGCCCGAGTCGGACGAACCGTACTGTTCGACGGCAGCCTTTTCCTCGGCGATTTCGAGCGCCTTGATCGACAGGCCGATCTTGTTGGCGTTCTTGTCGAACTGGGTGACGCGGGCATCGACCTTCTCGCCAACGGCGAAACGCTCGGGCCGCTGGTCGGACCGTTCACGCGCAAGGTCGGAGCGGCGGATGAACGCGGTCATGTCGCTGCCGGCCACCTTCACCTCGATGCCGTTTTCCTGCACCTCGGTCACTTCGCAGGTCACCGTGGCACCCTTGCGCACGCCACCGGCGGAAGCGCTTTCAGCCGGCGAGCCGCCAAGCTGCTTGATGCCGAGCGAAATGCGCTCCTTGTCCTGGTCGACGTCGAGCACGACAGCCTTGACGACGTCGCCCTTGCTGTAGTCCTGGATGGCGTCTTCGCCGGACCGGTTCCAGTCGAGGTCGGACAGGTGAACCATGCCGTCGACATCGCCTTCGAGACCAATGAACAGGCCGAACTCGGTGATGTTCTTGATCTCGCCTTCAACCAGCGTACCAGCCGGATAGCGGGTGGAGAACGATGCCCACGGGTTTTCGGTGGTCTGCTTGAGGCCCAGCGAGACGCGGCGCTTGGCCGGATCCACTTCGAGCACTTCGACTTCGATCTTCTTCCGAGGTGGAAACGATCTTGCCGGGGTGCACGTTCTTCTTGGTCCAGCTCATTTCCGACACGTGGACAAGGCCTTCGATGCCTTCTTCCAGTTCGACGAATGCGCCGTAGTCGGTGATGTTGGTCACGCGGCCCTTGACGCGCATGCCGACCGGGTACTTGGCCATCGACGCCATCCCACGGATCGCTTTCCAGCTGCTTCATGCCGAGGCTGATGCGCTGGGTGTCCGGGTTGATCTTGATGATCTGCACGTTGACGGTCTGGCCTACCGACAGGACGTCGGTCGGGTGGTTGACGCGCTTCCACGAGATGTCGGTGACGTGCAGCAGGCCGTCGATGCCGCCGAGGTCCACGAACGCACCGTAATCGGTGATGTTCTTGACCACGCCTTCGACCACCTGGCCTTCGGCGAGGTTCTGCACCAGTTCCGAACGCTGTTCGGCGCGGGTTTCTTCCATGATGGCACGGCGCGACACGACGATGTTGCCACGGCGCTTGTCCATCTTCAGGATCTGGAACGGCTGGGTCATGTTCATCAGCGGCGTGACGTCGCGCACCGGGCGGATGTCGACCTGCGAGCCGGGCAGGAACGCAACGGCGCCGCCGAGGTCGACGGTGAAGCCACCCTTGACGCGGCCGAAGATCACGCCGTCGACGCGGTCATTGTCCTTCGAACGACTTCTCGAGACGGACCCAGGCTTCCTCGCGGCGAGCCTTGTCGCGCGACAGGACGGCTTCGCCCATGGCGTTTTCAATACGGTCGAGGAACACTTCCACTTCGTCGCCCACGACGAGGTCCACGTCGGAGCCGGGGGTGCGGAATTCGCGCAGCGGTACACGGCCTTCGGTCTTGAGGCCCACGTCGATGATCGCAAGGTCGTTCTCGATGGCAACGATCTTGCCCTTGACGACGGTACCTTCGGCGTTGGTTTCTTCGTTGAAGCTCGCATCGAGCATGGCCGCAAAGTCATCGCGGCTCGGATTAAGCGTGCTGGTCTCAGCCATTCACTAGCCTTCTTTCAATCAAGGTATATGTCTGGCCCACGGAAATTGCCGCAGGACATCCCGTTTTGCGCTGATAACCTGCCGGAAATGGCAGGTCGGGTTGGGCAGCACGGGCACCAAACAATGAGTGTCCCCGGCCATCGTCAACCGGCAGCGCGCCCAGGTGTCCAGGCAGTGTTCGCGCGCTGTCAAATGCGATGACCAGAAACGGATGAAGGGGCGAAGCTGCCGTCAGGCAGGCTGCCCCGCTCATGCAAAACACTCTCGATCAGATCAAGAGCGGCCTGGAACGCGGCCTCTATACCCAATTCTGTCGTATCGAGCAAGTGAGCGTCGTGTGCCGGCGCAAGCGGGGCGACCGCGCGGCTCGAGTCACGCTCGTCCCGGCGGCGGATATCTTCGAGCACGTCGGTGAAGGAAATATCCTCGCCGCGGCCGAGGTGTTCGAGGTGGCGGCGCTGCGCACGGGTTTCCGGCAGCGCCGTCACGAACAGCTTGGCGTCGGCATCCGGGCATACCACGGTGCCGATGTCGCGCCCGTCGAGCACGGCACCGGGCATGGTTTCGGCAAACCGGCGCTGGTAGGCCAGCAGTTGCTGGCGGACCGGCGGCAGCGCGGCCACCCTGGAGGCGGCTTCACCGGCACCGGGACTGCGCAACTGGTCATCGGTGAACCGGTGCGGGTCAAGTTCGCGGGCAGCCTTCAATGCTGCAATCTCGTCACCCGGGTCATCCCCGGCCAGCATCACCGCGAGCCCGGTGGCCCGGTACAGGGAGCCGGTGTCGAGGTATCCCAGGCCGTAATGCGCAGCCAGCCGCCGCGCCAGCGTGCCCTTGCCCGAGGCGGCGGGGCCGTCAACGGCAATCACGAGGGGCCTTGCAAGTGCAGTGCTCAACGGGCCTTGTCCTCGAAACGGGCGCCGAGGTTGCCCATGAACGTGCGGAACCCGGGGAAGCTGGTGGCCATCACGTTGCCGTCGTCCACGGCAACCGGATCACGGCTGGCCAGCCCCATCACCAGGAAAGACATGGCGATGCGATGATCAAGGTGGGTGGTCACCATGCCGCCGCCAGAAACCTTGCCGTCGCCGCCGGTCACCTCGAGCCAGTCGTCGCCGGTTTCGCAAGGTACGCCGTTGGCCTTCAGTCCGGCAGCCACGGCGGCCAGCCGGTCGCTTTCCTTGACGCGCAGTTCGTGCAGGCCTTCCATGCGCGTGGTGCCGCTGGCAAAGGCGGCTGCCACCGCCAGTACCGGGTATTCGTCAATCATCGACGGCGCGCGCGAGGCAGGGACCGTAACACCGCGCAACCGGCTGGAACGCGCCGTCACGTCGCCCACCGGCTCGCCGCCGGACAGGCGTTCGTTGCTCAGGCTGATGTCTGCACCCATCTCGATCAGCGTGGCAATCAGCCCGGTGCGGGTAGGATTGAGCAGCACGTTCTCGACAGTGACCTCGCTTTCGGGCGTGATCAGCGCGGCCACCAGCGCAAACGCCGCCGAGGACGGGTCGCCCGGCACGTCGATGCGCTGGCCGGCCAGTTCCACGTGACCCTTCACGGTGATGGTGCGTGCCCCGTCATCGGCCTCGCCGAAGCTGAGCTGTGCGCCGAAGCCCTGCAGCATCTTCTCGGTATGGTCGCGGGTGGCTTCAGGTTCAATGACCGTGGTATCGCCCGGCGCATTCAGCCCGGCCAGCAGCACGGCGGACTTCACCTGCGCCGAGGCCATCGGTAGCCTGTACTCGACCGGTACGGGATCGTGCGCGCCATGCATGGTCAGCGGCATGCGCCCGCCGTCGGCGGTCTCAAACCGGGTGCCGAAGGCCTGCAGCGGTGTAACGATGCGGCCCATCGGGCGTGACCGCAGGGATGCATCGCCCGACATTCGTGCCGAGATGGGCGATGTGGCAATCAGGCCCATGACCAGCCGCGCGCCGGTGCCGGAATTGCCGAAGTCGATGGTTTGCGCCGGTGGCATGAACCCGCCCAGCCCGACGCCGGTGACGTGCCAGCTTGCATCGTCGTTCCAGCGCTCGACCCGCGCACCCAGCGCCGCCATGGCCTTGGCGGTGTTCAGCACGTCTTCGCCTTCGAGCAGGCCGGTGATGACGGTTTCGCCCAGCGCCGTGGCGCCGAACATCAGCGACCGGTGCGAGATGGACTTGTCGCCGGGCACGCGCGCGCGCCCGGAAAGCCGGGATGAGGCGAGGCTGGCAAGCGGCTGTTGCGGGGTGTCGGACAAGGGCGCTGGTTTCCACTGGGAACGGATTGGGTATGGACCGGCATGCCGGCAGGGCCGCTGCGTACCATACCCTGCGATGGCATGCCATATTGCTGCGTACAAATTGGCTTTTGACAAGCCTGCCGTCACATGGCATGGGAACCGCAAATCAATCCACCGGCATTTGTCGAACGAAGGGACGTTGAACCCGTGGTCAGCGACGAACTTGGCACGAAGCGCACCTGCCCGAGCTGCAGCAGCCGTTTCTACGATTTGAACAAGACACCGATTGTCTGTCCGAAGTGCGGTCAGAACTTCATGGCCGAAGCGCTGCTGCCATCCAAGGCAGACGGACCCGTGGCCAAGGCCAAGGCAGTCCCCAAGCCGGTCGAGAAGGTTGAAGAGGACGAACTGGACGAAAGCGATACGCTGGTCAGCCTCGAAGACCTCGACGACGGCGCAGATGACGTGGATGATGATGAAACTGCCGGCATTGAGGACGTCGAACTTGACGACGATGATGACGACGACACCGCCGACGTGTTCCTCGAGGATGACGAGGAAGAAGGCGACGCCGGCGTCGGCGACCTGATCGGTGGCGGCAAGCCGGGCGACGACGAAGTCTGATTTCGCCCGCACGTCTCGAATACCCGGATTGACATCGGCCCGGATGGCCGGTATCACGCCGCAGGCTGGCTGGAGCGAACTGCTTCAGCCCGCCGTTTTGGCCCGCTGCCCAAGCCGGGCCTGTTTGGAAGGAACGGGGTCATAGCTCAGTTGGGAGAGCGCTACAATGGCATTGTAGAGGTCGGCGGTTCGATTCCGCCTGGCTCCACCAAACCTCCAGAACCTGCCGGAAAAACCCGCACGGTGGTCAGCCTTTGACCCGGTCCGAGGCCGGGTCGTACATGGCCTCCAGCCACACCTGTGCCGGCACCCTTTCACCCGCCACCACCAGCTCGTAGCTGCCCGCCCTGATCCACTCCTCGTCGATGCCGTCTGCCTTGCGCAGGTAGCCATAGCCAACCGGCGTGCCGATGGTGTGGCCAAATCCGCCGCTTGACAGGTAGCCGGCAAACTCGCCGTTGCGCAGGATGGTTTCGCGGCCCAGCAGGATGGTGCCGGGGTCATTCACGGTGAACCCGGCCATGCGCTTCTTCAGCGGTTGCGAGGCCGCCCGCTCGGCGGCGGCACGGCCCATGAAATCCATGTTGCGCTTGAGCTTCACGGCCCAGCCAAGGCCAGCCTCGAACGGCGAGTCGTTTGGCGTGATGTCCGACCCCCACGCCCGGTAGCCTTTCTCCAGCCGAAGGCTTTCGATGGCGCGGTAGCCAGCAGGCTTGAGGCCCAGTGGCTGGCCTGCTGCCATCAGCGCGTCGAATACCTCGCCGGCCCCGCCAATCGGCATGTGCAGTTCATAGCCAAGCTCGCCCACATAGGTCACCCGCAGCGCCCGCACCCGGTGCCCGGCCATGGCGATTTCGCGCACGTGGCCGAACGGGAACGCCCCGTTCGACACATCGGCACCCGTCACCGCGGCCAGGATGTCCCTCGACCTTGGCCCCATCAGCGACAGCGTACCCCAGTCCTCTGTCACGTCGGTAAGGTGCGCCTTGCAGCCTTGCGGTATGTGCGACCGGATCCAGTGGGCATCATGCGCCCGGAACCCGGTGCCGGTGACGATGTAGAACAGGTCATCCTCCAGCCGCGCCACCGTCAGGTCGCACTCGATGCCGCCGCGCGAGTTGAACATCTGGGTATAGGTCAGCCGTCCCGGATCCCTGGTCACATGGTTGGCGCAGATCCAGTCCAGCGCCTGCGCCGCGCCGGGGCCGGACAGCTCGAACTTGGCGAACGACGACTGGTCGAACACACCGGCCGCCTCGCGCACCGCGCGGTGTTCAGCGGCCACCGCATCGAACCAGTTCTGCCGGCCCATGGAGTATTCGTCGCGCGGCTCCATGCCAGGAGGCGCAAACCAGTTGGGCCGCTCCCAGCCGAGCTTGGAGCCGAACACGGCGCGATGGCCCTGCAGCCGGTCATACAGTGGCGAGACGATGCGCGGCCGGCCGGAGGTGTACTCCTCGTGCGGGAAGCCGATGGTGTAGTGCTTGCCATAGGCCTCGAGGGTTCGCTCGCACACCCAGTCGCGGTCCCTGTGCAAGTCTGAAAAGCGCAGGATGTCGACCACCCACAGGTCCATCGGCGCCTCGCCCGAATTCACCCATTCGGCGAGCACCCATCCGGCCCCGCCACCGGACGCAATGCCGAACGCATTGAAGCCCGCGCCCACGTACATGTTGGAACATTCCGGCGCGACGCCCAGGATGAAGTTGCCGTCCGGCGTGAAGCTTTCGGGGCCATTGATCATCTGCTTGACGCCGGTGTTGGCCAGCGCCGGCACCCGGGCGATGGCCTGGCCGAGGTGCTGTTCGAAATGGTCCCAGTCATCGTCGAACAGCTGGAACTGGAAATCGTCCGGCACGTCGCCGGTGGTCCAGGCAATGGGATCGGGCTCGTAGCCGCCCATCACCAGCCCGCCGACTTCCTCCTTGAAATAGGTGCGCCGGTCCGGATCGCGGATGGTGGCGGCATCGGGTGACAGCCCGTCGACCGCCTCGGTAATGATGTACTGGTGCTTGACCGGTTGCAACGGCACGTTGATGCCCGCCATCGCGCCCACCTGGCGTGCCCATTGCCCGGCGCAGTTCACCACCTTCTCGCACGCGATCACGCCATGGCTGGTCTCTACGTGGGTAATGCGGTCACCCTGCTTGCGAAAGCCGGTGACGCGGACACCCTCGACCAGCTTCGCGCCGTGCATGCGCGCACCCTTCGCCAGTGACTGCGTGATGTCAGACGGGCTGGCCTGGCCGTCCGTGGGCAGGTAGCTCGCTCCCACGAGGTCCTGCGTTTCCATCAGCGGCCACATCTTCCTCACTTCGGATGGCGACAGCAGCTGCATGTCCATGCCGAAGCTGCGCGCCGTGGTGGCCAGCCGCTTGTATTCGGTCCAGCGGTCCTCGTTGCAGGCCAGCCGCAGGCAACCGGTCATCTTCCAGCCGGTCTCCAGCCCGGTCTCGTCCTTCAGCCGCTTGTACAGGTCGACCGAGTACTTCAACACCTGCGTGATCGAGGCCGACGACCGAAGCTGCCCGACAAGCCCTGCTGCATGCCAGGTGGAGCCGGAGGTCAGTTGACCCTGCTCGAGCAGCAGCACGTCGGCCTTGTGGTCGCGCGCCAGGTGGTAGGCCGTCGAACAACCGATGATGCCACCGCCGATGACGATGATTTGTGCCTTGTCTGGCAGTGAACTCATGACCGTTCAGACCTTTCCATAGCGCGTTTGATAGGCATCCAGGCTGGCATCCAGCCGGGCCAGGTTTTCTGCCGTGTAGGCTTCGTAATCGACACCCGGCGCGCTCAGGTGAAGCTCCGAGACCATGCTCCACATGGCTTCGCGCAACAGCGACGCGCACTGCATCGCGGCGTGGGACTGGCGCAAGGCTGGAGAGGGTGGAGCGTCGAAATAGACCCCGAGCAAGTCATCGGACGCGGCCTCGTCGAACCCGGCGTTGGAGGCAATGCCGGCCAGGTCGAACATGGCGGTGCCAAAGCCTGCATACTCGAAATCGATCAGCCACAACCGGCTGCCGTCATGAATGAAGTTGGCCGGCAGCAGGTCATGGTGGCCGAACACGATCGGCAATGGCTGCTGCACGGCTTCCAGTTTTGCCGCCAGTTCCACGTAGCCCGGCACCTTGCCCGCCAGCCGGCTGCTGCCGGCGACCAGCGTGTGGCCATAGTCGCGAATGACGTGGAACACCCAGAACATGAAACCCGCACCCGACACATGGCCCGGCATGGCGATGTGAAACCGCCGCATCAGCCGGGCGATGGCGGCAAGGTTCTCGCGTACGTCCTGCTCGCCATAGGTGACGCCGTTGATGAAGCGCGACACCATCAGCCCCGGCTCGGCATGCACAACTTCTGGCGCAAAGCCTGCTGCGTGGGCGGCGCGTGCGGTCATCAGTTCGCGCACCCGCGACACGTGGTGGAACGGGTAGTCCGATCCCAGCCGGACGACGAACCGCTCTGCTCCACGGGTCACCGTGTAGCTTTCGTTGGACAGCCCGCCCTTGAGGGGAGAGATGTCCACCGGGCCGTTCCACAGGCAAAGCCCGGCGATGCGGTCATGCACATCCGTCATTGTGCTGCCTCCTGCTGTGACATGCCGAACCGCGCCCTCAGCCGCACGGAACCGGCCGTGATCAACCGGTCGGCGATGATGGCAATGAAGGCGACCGCGAGGCCCGCCACCAGCCCGCGCCCGGTGTCAGCCTTGGTCAGCGCGATGTAGACTTCCTGGCCCAGGTCACGGGTGCCGACCAGCGCCGTGATGACCAGCATCGACAGCGCCAGCATGACGGTCTGGTTGATGCCGAGCATGATTTCCGGCATGGCCAGCTTGAGCCTTATCTTGGTCATCAGCTGCCAGTCGGTGCAGCCGGTGGCGCGGCCCGCCTCGATCAGGTTCTCCGGCACGCGCCGCAAGCCCAGTGCGGTATAGCGGATGACCGGCGAGACGGCATACGCGACGACCGCCAGCATGGCAGTGAAATCGCCGACCCGGAACAGCATGACCGCCGGCATCAGGTAGACGAACGACGGCAGCGTCTGCAGCGTGTCGATGATTGCCTCGACCCAGTTCCACAACCGCCGGCTCGAGGCAGTGAACATGCCGACGGGAATGCCGATCAGGCAGGCCAGCACCACCGAGATGCCGCACAGGTAGACGGTGATCATGGCCTTTTCCCACTGGCCGGTGGCGGCAATCAGGAAGGCCAGCACGCCGGTCAGCAGCGCCAGCCGCAGCCCGCCGAGGCTCCAGCCTGCCAGCGCGACGAGGCCCACCACGCCGGCCCATGGCAGGCTGGTCAGGAACCGCTTGAACGGGATCATCACGTTGAGCAGCAGCGCATTCTTCACCGCTTCAAGCTGGTCGAAATAGTTGACGTTGATCCACTTCACGACTTCGTTCCAGAAGGTGCCCGTGGTCAGCCGCAAGGCATCCGGGAATGTCTGCACGGCTGGCAGCAACAGCCCGGCGACGCCTGTCAGCAGTACCAGTGCCAACGCTGCCAATGTGTAGGGATGGCGGGCAGACGACCCCGCTGCCGGGCCGGTCAGTGTGTTGGTGCGAGGTGGCGCGCCGGGCCAGCGCCTGCGACAGCCGGTCGAGCGCCACGGCAAGGGCAACGATGGCAAAGCCTGCTTCCACCCCGGCCCCGATGTCGAGCCGGCGCAGCGCGGTCAGCACCTCGTAGCCAAGCCCGCCCGCGCCGATCATCGAGGCGATGATCACCATGTTGAGCGACAGCATGATCACCTGGTTGACCCCGACCATCAGGCTCTGCATGGCCGATGGCACCATGATGCGCCAGACCATCTGCCGTCGCGTGCAGCCGACCATGTTGCCGAGGTCGGTGATTTCTGCCGCGACACCGCGCAGCGCCAGCGTGGTGATCCGCGTCATCGGCGGCATGGCGTAGATGATCGTGGCGATGATCGCCGACGTCGGACCAAACCCGAACAGCACGAGGATGGGCACCAGGTAGGCGAACACCGGGATGGTCTGCATCAGGTCCAGCACCGGCCGCAACAGCGTGTCCACCTGCCGCCAGCGCCACGCGGCAATGCCCAGCAGCAGCCCGCCGGCGGTACCGATCGGCACAGCGATCAGGATTGAGGCGAGCGTGATCATGGCGTTGGTCCACTGGCCGAACAGCGCGATGAAACCGAAACACCCGCCCACCAGCAGCGCGAGCCTGATACCGCCGGCATAGTGGGCGGCAAGTGCCATGATGCCGATCACCGCGATCCACGACACCGGTGGCAGCAGCTGAACTGCGTCCGAGCCCTGTCCGCTGACGACGCCTGATGACAGCAGGCTCAGCGCGAGCCGGTAAGGCACGTCGATGACGCTGGCGAGAAACCTCGTGAACTCGGTGAAGGTGAACAGGCCGAACGAGGCCTGCGCGACCAGCCAGTCCATGGCATTGCCGATCCATCTGCGGGCAGGAACCTGCAATTGACCCGGCACCTCGAAGGCCCACGGCATGGCTGCCTCGCCCCACCTCCAGACAGAGAGAACCAGTGCCAGCGCCGCCAGCCAGACCAGCCGCAGCGGGTTGATGACGAATCTCCGCCGGGCGGGCTCGAAGGTCACGTCATGTCCGGCCATGCTCATGCGCTCAACCCTGCATCATCAGGTGGACGACATCTGCCTGCGCCAGCACGCCCACGGGCTTGCCGTCCGGGCCAACCACCCGCAGCGGCTTGTCGGCACCGAGAAAGGCAGGCGCGGCTTCGGCAATGCGCAGGTCAGCCGCGATGTCAGCAGCATAACCGCCATGGGGTGCGCGCTTCGGCAGCGGCTTCATCAGCGCGGCCACGCGAACCACCTTGGACTTCGACACGTTGCTGGTGAACGCGGCGACATAGCCGTCTGCCGGGGCCATCACCAGTTCCTCCGGCGTGCCGATCTGCACCACCGCGCCATCCTTCATGATGGCGATGCGGTCAGCCACGCGGATGGCCTCGTCGAAATCGTGGGTGATGAACACGATGGATTTTTTCAACACGGCTTGCAGCCGCATGAACTCGTCCTGCATCTCCCGCCGTATCAGCGGGTCGAGGGCGGAGAAGGGTTCATCGAGGAACCAGACGTCTGGTTCCACCGCCAGTGAGCGTGCAATGCCGACCCGCTGCTGCTGGCCGCCGGACAGCTCGCGCGGGTAGAAGCCTTCACGTCCTCCAAGCCCCACCAGTTCGATCATCTCGCGCGCCCGCGCCTCGCGTGCCGCACGCGCAACCCCTTGCACCTCCAGCGGAAACGCGACGTTGGCCAGCACGTTCAGGTGTGGCAATAGCGCGAAATGCTGGAACACCATGCCCATGTGGTGGCGCCGGATCTCGATCAGCCGCTGTGGAGTGACTGCGAGCAGGTTCTCGCCGTTGAACACGATGTCGCCGGCTGTCGGCTCAATCAGCCGGGACATGCACCTGACCAGCGTCGACTTGCCGGACCCGGACAGGCCCATGATGACGAAGCACTCGCCTTCGTGCACGTCGAGGCTGACATTGCGCACGGCCGGCACGATGGCGCGCTCGCGCAGCAATTGCGGCGACGGGTCGCCGCCGGCTTCGCGCAGCACAAGGTCTGCCCCGTCGCCGAACAGCTTCCACACCGACTTCAGACCAAGGCTGACCTTGCGGGCGGATAGTGTTGTCATGTCTCGCAATCTTGAATCACACCTGGCCGCAGCTCGGCAGAACCGCAGCCAGGTGCTTCAGGCTCGACCAAGCAGCCGGGGGAACTACTTGACCCAGTCTGACCAGCGACCTTCGTTCTTGGTCATCCACTCGGCAACGACGTCTTCGAGTTTCTTGCCGTTGAGGTCCACGTCGGTGATCATGGCGCCCATTTCGTCATTGCTGATGTTGAATGCCTGGATCGCCTTGTGGGCGCCCGGCCACTTCGCCTTCACGCCGGACCACGCCACCTTCCAGATGGGGCCGCGCGGCTTGCCGCAATCATACTTGGCGTCCGGATTGCTGCCTGCAGCCGCGTCCTCGTAGCATTCCTTGCTGTAGGGCGGAAACTCGACCCATTCGCCCTGGTACTTTGCCGGTGCCCAGTGCGGCGCATACACCCACAGCAGGATCGGGGCCTGGCGCTGGTAGGCAAACTCCAGTTCGGCGAACAGGGCCGCGTCAGTGCCGGCGTGCACCACCTCGAACGGCAGTTTCAGCGCCTCGACACGTTCATCGTCATAGCCGCCCCAGGTCACCGGTCCGCCCAGGTAACGTCCCTTCGGGGCGGTCTCGGCGGTTGAGAACGCCTCGGCACACTTTTCGTCCTTGAGGGCTTCCCAGTTGGGCAGGCCCGGGCACTTCTCCTTCATGTAAGCGGGGTACCACCATTCCTCGATGGCCTGCATGCCGGTCTCGCCGAGGTTCTCGACATTGCCGGTGGCGGTGGCTTCATCCATCGCGTCGCGGGCCGTGGTTTCCCAGATTTCCATGGCCACGTGCAGGTCGCCGGTCTTCAGTCCGGCGAATTGCGCAATATAGTCGGCCTGCACGTACTCGACGTTGTAGCCGGCCTTCTGCAGGGCTTCGCCCATGATGCGGGTGGTGATCAACTGGCCGGTCCAGTCATGCAGCGTCAGCTTGATCGGGTCCTTCGATTCAACCTCCGCCCAGGCGGAAGTCACGGTCATGGCGGTTGCCAGCATCAAAGATGCCGCAACACCGGTTGCTCTGGCGATGCCCTTGGTTCTCATGTCGAAACACTCTCCTGTTGCTGCCTGATCACGGGTCGCCAAGGGCGCGCATTCTGGCACTGGCGTGCGCAACCGCTTCGACCTTGAATGAAAGTGTGAGGCGTGGTGTCGCATGGAGTCAATGATGCATGTGGAATTGATGTGGTTATTTGCAGGTCCATGTGGCAAATTTGACAGTCTGACGGCAAAAATTCTGCAAATGCCACATACTACCGTGAGATTGCCACATGCATCGCTCTGAGCGCAGCCCGAGACAGCAACAGATCATGCAGTTCTTGCGCGCAGGAGGCAGTCTGCGGATCGCTGACCTGGCGGCCCGGCTTGGCGTGTCGCGCGAGACGGTTCGCCGTGACGTCGCCCCGCTTGCCCACTCGGGAGACCTTCTCAAGGTGCATGGCTCGGTGCGCGCTGCCGTGCAAGCCAGCGAGGCCCCGTTTGAACGGCGCATGCGTGAAAACGCCGGCGCCAAGAAGCGGCTTGCGGCCCACGTTGCCGCGATGATCGAGGATGGCGACAGCATCATGCTGGATACCGGCACCACCACCAGCTTCCTGGCCCGCGAACTGCTGACCAAGTCATCGCTGACGGTGGTGACCAACTCGTCCGACGTGGCACGAACGCTGGCAACGGTCAATGGCAACACCGTCTACATGGCCGGAGGCGAACTGCACGGTGACAATGGGGCCGCCTTCGGACGCTCTGCCATCGGTTTTGTCTCCAGTTTCGCCGTCAGGCACGCGATCATCTCCATCGCCGCGGTGAACCCGGAGACGGGCTTCATGGATCACCACCTGGCAGAGGCAGAATTTGCCCGGCAGGTCCTGCGCTGTGGTCAGCAGCGCATCGTCATCACCGACGCCAGCAAGTTCACCCGGACCGCGCTGGTGCGGGTCTGCGGCTTTGACGGGCTTGACCTGCTTGTTTGCGACGCAGAACCGCCAGCGCCAATGATCAGCAGCCTGGTGTCAGGTGGCGCGCGGTTCGAGGTGGCAACCTGAGGCTTGCAGATGTTCAGCCGGCACGCACGGCGCTCACGTGGGCGGCGAAGGCGGGGGTCGCCATCAGTGCCTTGCAGCGGGCAAACCGGTTGCTGGCATAGGCCTGGAAGTCGTCGGCCGGGTTGCCGTTTGCCAGCTGGATCAGCCCCCACAAGGTCCACAGCAGGTCGCACATCGCCTTGTAGATGACAACGCGGCCATGCTCGGCGGCGCCGGGCGCACGGCCGAAATAGGCGTGCATCATCTCCATGTCCTGCGCATCGCTGAAGGCCCCTTCGACCGACAGGTCGCCAAGGTCCCAAAGCGGGTCGTTCATGCCGGAATATTCCCAGTCGACGATCCACATGGTCTCGCCGGTATCGAGAAAGTTCTCGCACAGCGGATCGCAGTGGCAGGGCGCAAGCTGGGCCGGATGCGCCTCCAGCGCGGCGCGCACGCCGCCAGCCTGCTTCACCACGTCATGATAGCCCGCCGGCAGGTCCACGTCTTTGCCGGACAGGATGGCGAGGTAATCATCGATCATCGCGAACAGTTCGAACCGGAACGGAAACACCGCACCGGATTGATGCAGCCGCCTGAACGCTTCGCCTGCCCGCGCCGGAGACGCCGCGCGGTTGGCAAAATTGTCCGGGCTCATGGTGACCGCACCCTCGATGAACCGCGTGACCATGACGCCCGAGGCAGCATCTGCGAATACCACCCCGGGGCTGACACCGGCCCGCGCTGCCTCTCGTGCGGCAACCGCCTCGTTGGCCCGGTTGATGTACTCCTCTGTGCCTTCACCCGGCAGGCGCACGCAATGGCTGCCGACGCGATAAACCTTGTTGGTCAGCCCGCCCAGCCGCTCGACAGGGCCGGCGTAACCGGCAAGTTCCGGTATGGCCTGCAAGGCGTTGCGCAGTGCGCGTTCGATCTGGTCGGTCATGTTGGCGTCCCCTGCCACTTTCAGGCAGCTTGCTTGTTGCAAGCCCGTGCGCCTCAGTTAGCATCAGCACGCACATGCATTTCAACAGGTGGAGACCAGCAATGCCGGATCACGGACACGACGGCGCCCTCGGCGCGGTCTACAAGGCGAAGTCGCCGGAAGAGATTGCCCGCATCTATGACGGCTGGTCATCAACCTATGACGCCGAGATGGCGACGGCGGGCTACCGGCATCCCAGCATCTGCCTCGCGCTGTTCGCCCGCCACGTTCCATCTGGCAGCGGCCCCGTCCTCGATGCGGGCGCCGGCACGGGCCTGGTTGGAAGTTGGCTCGGCATCATCGGCTATCCCGAGGTGGAGGCGCTCGACATCTCCAAAGGCATGCTGGCGGTGGCCGCGCAGAAGAACATCTACACACGCCTGCACGAGGCAGCGCTCGGCCAGCCCCTGCCATTTGCCGACGGGCACTTTGCGGCCATCGTTTCAGCGGGCGTGTTCACCACCGGCCACGTCGGGCCGGAAGGCCTTGATGAACTTGTGCGGATTTGCAGGCCGGGCGGCAGCATCGTGCTGACCGTCAAGACCACCGTGTGGGACCAGGGGTTATCGCGCAAGGTCAACGATCTCGCCGCCGGCGGGCTGCTGTCTCTGGCAGAAACGACCGCGCCTTATGTTTCGATGCCCGGTGAATCTGGCACCGTTCCAAGCCTTGCCGTGGTGCTGTCCGTCGCTTGATAGAGCTTTCGCAGATATAACAACCAAACCTTGAACTGGCACCCGTGTGACCCGATATAGGCAACTGTAACGGGCATTCAGACCCTGCCGGTGCTGTGTGATGCGGGCCGGTAATGGTTGAAGACCCAGATATTGAGCTGCTTGAACAAGGGCTTGTCAGTCATGCGCAACACGGCGTTTCCATCGCCATTTCTGGTCGGCTTCGACGGAATGGAACGAATGCTGGAACGGATATCCAAGACCTCGACGGACGGTTATCCACCCTACAATGTCGAGAAGCTGCCGGTCGAGACGGGCGAGGCCGAGCGGCTTCGCATCACACTGGCGGTGGCCGGGTTCAGTGCCAGTGAACTTGACCTGACGCTGGAGGACAATGAACTGGTGATTTCCGGCAGGCAGGGTGACGATGATGCCCGTGAATACCTTCACCGGGGCATTGCCGCGCGCCAGTTCAGGCGGGTGTTCGTGCTGGCCGAGGGAATGGAAGTTGTCGCCGCAAATCTTGAAAGCGGCCTGCTGATGATTGATCTGCTGCGCCCGGAACCCCGGCGGATCATACGCAAGATCGAGATCGGGTCCCGGAACAATTCGTCCCCGCAGCAGTTGTCAAAGACAGGAGAAGAAGCATGATCGATACCAGCAAGACTTTCCGTCTTCCCCAGGTCCCTGAGAGCGAGATCAACCTGGCAAGCCTGGGTCTGGGCGAAGTGGCCTATGTTCGTTCTGTCAGCCCTGATGACGTCGAACGGATGACCGGCCACAAGATCGAGACCGATCCCGGCCAACCCCTGTACTGCCTGTACATGGCTGACGGCACGCCAATGTCGTTGTCGGACAGCCGCGAAGCGGCTCTCGCCAATGCGTTCGAGCATGACCTCGCCGCGATCAGCGTTCACTGACAGGCAGACACGCCTCCGATGCACAAGTTCAGGCTGCCCATCCCGTTGCGGGTGGGCGGCCTTTTTTCATGCCGCGTGGGAGGTTGATGCCGATGGTTCGGTGAGGATGGCGTAAAGGCCTGCGGCGTCGTCGGTGCCGCGCAACTTCTCAACCACGGCACTGTCGCGCAGCAGGCGCGAAATCCGCGCCAGTGCCTTGAGGTGGTCAGCGCCGGCACTTTCTGGCGCCAGCAGCAGGAACACCAGGTCGACGGGGTTGTCATCGACGGACTCGAACTTCACCGGCGTGGCAAGGCGTGCAAACACCCCGTACACCCGTTCAAGCCCGGCAAACTTGCCATGCGGAATGGCGATGCCGTGGCCGAGCCCGGTCGAGCCCAGCTTCTCGCGCCGCAAAAGTGCCTCGAAGATGACCTGTGTATCCAGCCCGGTGATGCGCGCGCCCTCGCCTGCAAGGTCCTGCAGCAGCTGCCGCTTGCTGGACGTCTTGAGGTTGGGCAGCACCGATCCGCTGCTTATGATGTCTGACAACTGCATGACTGGAGTGCGCTCCATTCACAATGGGGGTTTGACCGTCCTCGGCAACCGGACGACGCCCGGGTACGACTACCGTCTCGACACAACTTACTTGCTGCCTGGATCAACCCAGCCAACATTTCCATCCTTGCGCTTGTACACAACATTCAGGCTGCCATTGCGGCCGTTCTTGAACAGCACGAACGGTTCATGGGTAAAGTCGAGCTGCATGACTGCTTCTCCCACCGACAATTCTGCAATGCTGGCGGTGGATTCGGCAATGACCACAGGGTTGAGATCTTCCGGCTCGTTGCTCTCGTCGTGCTCGGCGGACTGCAGCACATAGGACGCTGCATCGGCAGCCACAACCGGCTCACGCCGTGACATGTGGTGATTCTTGAGCCGGCGCTTGTAGCGGCGCAGGCGCTTCTCGAGGTGGCCGCTGGCCGTATCGACAGCGCCATGCGCATCGCCTGCATCGCCCTGGCCGTTCAGCGACAGCCCGGTGGTCAGGTGCAGCGTGATCTCGCATTCGAAATTGGATTTCTGCTTCTCGACCACCACATGGGCGCGCACGATGCCGTCGAAGTACTTGGCCACATCGTCATTGAGACGCATTTCGACATGGGTGCGAAGTGCGTCACCAATGTCGAGGTTCTTGCCGGTAATCTGTATCTGCATGTTTCGCGCACACCCTGAGTTTCGACATGAGTCTGTCGAAACTTGTTGCCATTTTCAATATTGACTGTTGGTCCCGGACCTGATTGGGCCCCCCGCATCCGCGATGCGTCCCTTGTGGTCATTGCCGGCATCCCTGCCGGAAAGCTGGCGGACCCTATGGAGAGGTTCCGGACTTGTCAATTGGGCGTTTGCCGCAAGTCACACAACTCTGCAACGCTCTACCGGCATGGCCCGGCGTCGGGATTTCTAGCCGGCCTCGCGCATCCGCTTTTCCCGGCGCCGGATGATCGACGAGGGGATGTGCATGGCCTCGCGGTACTTGGCAACGGTTCTGCGTGCGATATCAATGCCGTCTGCGCACAGCTGGTCGACGATCTGGTCGTCCGACAGGATATCGGATGCCGTCTCGCCGTCGATCATGGTGCGGATCTTGTGGCGCACTGATTCTGCCGAGTGGTCTTCGCCGCCGGCCGAGGACGAAATGGCGGTGGTGAAGAAATATTTCAGTTCGAATACGCCGCGCGGGGTTTCAAAATACTTGTTCGAGGTAACGCGGCTGATCGTTGATTCATGCATCGATATCGCGTCGGCCACGGTCTTCAGGTTGAGCGGGCGAAGATGTTCCACCCCGTGCACCAGGAAGGCGTCCTGCTGGCGCACGATCTCGCGGGCCACGGCCAGGATGGTGCGGGCGCGCTGGTCGAGGCTTTTCACCAGCCAGGTCGCATTGGACATGCACTCCGACAGGTACAGCTTGTCGCTGTCGCGGGTCGTACCGCTGGACACCTGTGCGTAGTACTGGTTGTTGACCAGCACCCGCGGCAGGGTTTCGGTGTTCAGTTCAACCGCCCAGCTGCCGTCCGGCGCCGGCTTGACGATCACGTCCGGCACCACCGGCTGCACCACCACCGTCCCGAACAGGTTGCCGGGCTTGGGGTTGAGCGCGCGCACCTCCGTGATCATGTCCTTCAGGTCGTCCATGTCGACCTGGCACACGGCTTTCAGCCTGGCCAGATCATGCCGGGCGAGCAGCTCGAGGTTGTCGAGGAACAGTTCCATCGCCGGGTCGAGCCGGTTCTGCTCGCGCAGCTGGATGGCAAGGCATTCCTTGAGGTTGCGGGCCATGATGCCGGGCGGATCGAACGTCTGGACGATGGCGAGCGTCTGTTCGACCAGCTCCATCGGCGCCCCCAGCGTTTCGGCCACCTGCCCGATATCACCGGCCAGGTATCCCGCCTCGTTGACCAGCCCGATCAGGTGCGCGCCGATCATGCGCATCGCGGGGTCGGCCACGGCCAGCTGCAACTGTCCGGTCAGGTGTTCGCTCATGGTCACTTCGCACGCCAGTGTGGCATCGAAGGCCATGTCGTTGTCGAAGCTGCCACCGCCGCCGCCGCTGGAGGACGACAGCTGCCAGCCGGAATCCTTCATGCCGGGCGGCTCGGCTGCATCGCGGTTGATCTTGTCGGCCGTCGCCTCGTCGGCATAGACGTTCTCGAGGCCGGTATCGAACTCATCGAGGCTGGCGCTGCTGGACGTTTGTTCCGACATCGCATCGGCCACGTCTCGCGGCTCGGTGGAGCGTTCGATGGCATTGCCGCCATCAGTGTCAGATGCAATGTCGCGGCCGGCTTCGTCGCGTTCATCGCGCTCCAGCAGCGGGTTGGATTCAAGCTCGCTCTCGACGAACGACTGCAGTTCGAAATTCGACATCTGCAGCAGCTTTATTGCCTGCTGCAACTGCGGCGTCATCACCAGGGATTGCCCCTGACGCATCTGCAATTTCTGGCTGAGTGCCATGCCTGCTACGTTCCCCGCACATTACTCATGACGGCAATCCCCCCGTGGCGGATAGCCGGTGCGCGAGCAATATTAAAGGCTGAACCCTTCACCGAGGTAAAGACGCCTGACATCCGGGTTCGCCACGATTTCGCGTGGCGTACCTTCCATCAGGACGTGGCCCTCATGGATGATAAGGGCTCGATCGATGATCTCGAGTGTCTCACGGACGTTGTGATCCGTAATAAGCACCCCGAGTCCCCGAGAGGTGAGCTGTCGCACCAGTTGGCGAATATCATTGATCGCAATGGGATCAATCCCTGCGAAGGGCTCGTCGAGCAGCATGAATTCTTGGATTTGCTGCCAGTGCCCGGGCGATTTCGACCCGGCGCCGTTCTCCGCCAGACAGTGCCATAGCCGGCGAATGCTGGAGATGTGCAATTTGAAACTCATCTAACAACCCACGCAACTTACGATCGCGCTCTTTACGGTCTGGCACATGAAGTTCCAGAACAGCGCGAATGTTGTCCTCAACCGTAAGTGCCCGGAACACGGACGCTTCCTGGGGCAGATACCCAATGCCCAGCCGTGCCCGTTGATACATGGGCAGGTCGGTGATATCGGCCCCGTCGAGCGTTATGGTCCCTGAATCGGCGGCAATCAGCCCGGTGATCATGTAGAACACCGTCGTCTTTCCCGCGCCATTGGGACCAAGCAACCCTACGGCTTCCCCACGGCGAACCGATACGCTCACATCCCGGGTAATTGGCCGGCGCTTGTAGGTCTTGCGCAAGTGACTTGCCACAAGGCCTTCGCCGTTCACCGGGCCCTTGCGCTGCGCTGATGGCGTTTGTCCGGCGCGATTGCGCCCGCCAGTCAGCGAAGACCACAAGGATGAGATGCCGCTTCGCTTCACTGGATTACCGCTCAACAGGATTAACAATTGCTGAAGCCGTATGATTAAATTTGCAGGCGTTTGCAACCCGCCACGGCCCGGGCGGTCTGCAGGGCGGCATGATCAGTCCGGCAGGAAGCTGCCCTTGACCCTGCCGCCGGAGAATTTTGACTCGTTCGTCGTGAGGTTGACATCGAGCTTGTCGCCGCGCACCACGGAGGTGCCCTGCTGCACCGTGACACCGCCACCGACCACGGCGGTGTTGGACTTCACGTTCATCTTCATCCAGTCGCCATTGATGGTCTGCGTCTTCGTGACGATCTTGACGCCGCCACCACTGGTCTCCAGCGACGTGACTTCGGTCTTGCCGCCGTTTTCCTTCCTGAATTTCACCAGCAGGGTGTTCGACCACAGCTTCATGTCCGCCCGCGAGGCCCGCACATTGCCCCGGAAGATGGCCTCGTTCTTCTCCTCGAACAGCTCCATCTGGTCTGCCTCGATGTCGACCTTGCTCTTCGGCGTGGCGGTCTGGGCAAGCGACGGCACTGCCATGAGGCCAGCCAGCAGCAGTGCGCCGGACAAGGCGGTGGCGCGGGTAAGCGTATTCATTGTTGCAGGTTTCCTTTGCCTGTTGAGGTGCTGGCGAGGGGGGCCTGTGCCGCAGCAGCATCCGGTCCGGCCTGCGAACCGGCCTGGTCATCGTCGAACGAGGCCTTGACGTTCGACCTGAACAGCACCCGTGCGCCGTTGTCTTCAACCATGACACCTGTTGAAAAAATGGTTCCGCTGCCAAGCTCCACCAGCACGTCAGCCTCAGATTGCAGCGATTTCTTGCGGACGTCCACCTGCGCTGCAGTCATGTGCGCGGTGAAGGTGTCCGCCAGCACGATGGTGACATTTCCCTGCAATGCCAGCGATTTTTCCCTTGAATCGAACAGCCCGCTGTTGGCGGTCACGTCCATCTTGCGGCCGTCCTTGCGGCGCAGCACGCCGCTGACCTGGTCCATGTGAACGAGATTGGGAGTGGTGCTGTCCTGGCGGGCCGAAACGGCGGCGATGGAATAGGGCTGCTGGTCGTTGTCGAACCCGCCCACTTCGGAGCCTGCAATCGCGAAGCGCTCCTGCTCGCCCTTGCCTCCGGACTCCACCGGCGAGGTTGTAGCCGGTGCCTGCCGTGCGGCATCGCCGAGCAGGCTTTCCTCTTGCGCGCCAAAGCCCGACGCCTGGTACATGAACACGCCGAACACCGCCAGCGCCAGCGCCAGCATGCCCCATGCCATCATGGCAGGGCCCCGGCGCCTGCGCCGCAACACAGGCCTGGCATCATGCATGGTCGTCATTGCCGCTCCCTGGCCACTGAGCTTTCTGGCGGGTGGCCAGACCAGTCAGCGGACTGTTGCCTGCGGTTAGTGCCTGCGAATTCTTGCCAAAAAGGGGCAGCACCTCAAGAATGTGCAAAGATGTCGGTTTCCGGCCATCCGGCGAGGTCAAGGGCTGCACGCGCCGGCAGGAATCCGAAGCACGCCTGCGCCAGTTCCATGCGGCCTTCGCGGCGCAGCATCTGGTCAAGCCGGACCTTCAGTTCGTGCAGGTAAATCACGTCCAGCGCCGCATACTGCTTCTGCGCATCCGACAGCACCGGCGTGCCCCAGTCCGAGCTTTGCTGCAGCTTCGACATCTCGACGCCAAGCATCTCGCGCACCAGGTCCTTCAGGCCATGCCGGTCGGTGTAGGTGCGGGCCAGCTTCGAGGCAATCTTGGTGCAGTAGATAGGGCCGGTATCCGCCTTCAGGTAGGCCTTCAGCATGCCAACGTCGAAGCGCGCGTAATGGAAGATCTTGGTGACCTTCGGGTCTTCCATCAGCGCCTTGAGGTTGGGTGCGTGGTAGCTGGAGCGGTCAAGCTGCACCAGGTGCGCATCGTCGTCGCCGGCAGACAGTTGCACCACGCACAGCTTGTCGCGATGTGCATCGAGCCCCATGGTCTCGGTGTCGACGGCAACCATGGTGCCGAAGTCCAGCCCGTCGGGCAGATCGCCCTGATGTACCCTGATTGCCATGGCTGCCGGCCCGTCCTGTCTGTCGCGTTCAAGTGGTTTGTGCCGCGCTATAGCACGAATGCGGCCCCGGGCAACATCACAGGTGATTGTGAGTCTGAAGACAGAGGTCGGTCGCGCGCGGCTGGCGCGGGCAATCCTTCCTGGGAGTTCGTTGAAATCTGGTGAGAGATTGGTGCCCAGGAGAAGACTCGAACTTCCACTTCCTTTCGGAAACTAGCACCTGAAGCTAGCGCGTCTACCAATTCCGCCACCTGGGCCCGTCGCAGCTGGGTTCCGGCCAATGGTAGGAAAAGGGGCCGGTGCCGCTCAAGCAGGCGTGTCATAGAGTTGTGTGATACTGGTTGTCAACTGGCCAGTTTGCTGGCTCCGCGATTTGTTTGCGGCAGGCGTTGCAGGCCACATCGATTTCTTGCGCGTCCCCGGCAATGCGCCTTTGCAACGCGGCGTCCGGCCCGTTAAAAGCACTCTCAAGCAAGGGTCACACCGGCAGGCGAATGATCGCCCGGCGGGCCGGTGACCGGTGGACGGCATTTCAAGGCAGGGTTTCATGACTTCATCCAGCAAGTTGATCACCATCATCGGCGGTTCCGGCTTCATCGGCCGGCACGTCACCCGGGCACTGGCGCGGGCAGGCCATCGCGTCCGCGTCGCCGTGCGACGTCCCGATCTGGCCGGTCACCTTCAACCGATGGGCTTTCCCGGCCAGGTCATGCCGGTACAATGCAACCTGCGTTACCCGGAGTTGGTCGAAGCCGCCTGTGATGGCGCGGACGTGGTGATCAACCTTGTCGGCGTGCTTTATTCGGCCGGGGCGCAATCCTTCTCGACGCTGCATGCCGACGGTGCTGCCATCGCCGCCCGCGCGGCGCGCCAGGCCGGGGCAGGCCAGTTCATCCAGATGTCGGCCATCGGCGCCGATCCGGACTCCAGTTCGGCCTATGCCCGCACCAAGGCAGAAGGCGAGGCCAACGCCGCGCGCGAGTTTCCCGGCGCCATCATCCTGCGTCCGTCCATCGTGTTCGGCCCCGAGGATGACTTCTTCAACCAGTTTGCCGCCATGGCGCGGTTCTCGCCGGCGCTGCCGCTGATCGGGGGCGGCGTCACGAAGTTCCAGCCGGTGTTCGTCGGGGATGTGGCAGAAGCCATCACCGCACTGATTGCCGCGGGGCAAGCCTCCGGCAAGACCTACGAGCTTGGCGGGCCGGACGTTATGACCTTCCGCCAGGTGCTGGAGTACGTGCTGAAGGAAACCGGCCGCAAGCGGCTGCTGGTGCCGCTGCCATTCCCGTTGGCGCGTGCCGTCGGCATCATCGCCGGCCTGTTGCCGTCGCCGCTGATCACCGCCGACCAGGTCGAATTGCTGAAGACCGACAACGTGGTGTCGGCTGGCGCCTCCCGCGACGGCCGCACGCTGGAGGGCCTCGGCGCGCATGCAGAACCGGTCGATGCCATTGTGCCCACCTACCTGTACCGCTTCCGCCGTTCCGGCCAGTTCTCGCCCCAGAAGTCCTGAACCGGCCTTCGCCTACCCCACCTGTGCCTTGTCGCCTGACTTCGATCAGGCGGTGGGGGGGAAGAAGCCTGTATGGACCAGGTACAGCAGCAGCACGCCCAGCAGCAGCCGGTAGATCACGAAACTGGTCAGCGAGTAGCGCTTGACGATGGCCATCAGGAAGGCGATGGCCGCCAGTGCCGTGAAGAACGTCAACACCCCGGTCATGATGGCATCAGCCGAGATCACGGCACCTTCCGACACTGCCTCGCCCAGCACCAGGACGCCGGCACCTGCGATGGCGGGAATGCCCAGCAGGAACGAGAACCGGGCGGCCTCGGGGCGCTGGAAGCCCAGGGCCCGGGCCGCGGTCATCGTGATGCCGGACCGGCTGGTGCCTGGAATGATCGCCACCGCCTGCGCCAGCCCGATGATGATTGCCCCGGTCAGCGTCATGTTTTCCATCTTCTTGTAGACGCCGCCGAACTTGTCGGCGATGTACATCGCAAGGCCGAAGATGATCGCGTTCCATGCCACGATTTCCGGCCCGCGCACGGCGTCGATCAGCCCGGTCTTCTTGACGAACAGACCGAAGGCGACAGCTGGAATGGTGCCTGCAAGGATCAGCAGTGCCATGCGGCCATGGTCGGTCATGCGACCGCGCACCAGGTTGAGCCCGCCAATTGCCAGGTTCAGCACGTCGCGCCAGAAGTAGGCCAGCACTGCCAGGAACGAGCCCATGTGCACCATCACGTCGACGATCAGCCCCTGGTCCGGCCATCCAGTCACCGCCGGCACCAGGATGAGGTGACCCGACGACGAGATCGGCAGGAATTCGGTGATGCCCTGAATGAGGGCCAGGACGATGATTTGTTCCAGGAACATGTATTACCCTCGAAATCTGCCGTGCTGATCCAGTTGTCGCCACAAGTCGCCACTAGTGACATAACAGACCGGCTTGCCCGAATCGCTCTGCCCACGGTTATTTGCCGGGGTTCATACCAGAATGGATGGTCTTTTCACCATGGTTCGTCTGCTGCATTTTCCCCTCGATCCGTTCTGCCGCCGCATCAGGCTCACCCTGTCGGAGATGGGGCTGGCGGCCGAGCTGATCGAGGAACGCCCGTGGGAAGCGCGCGAGGATTTCATCACGCTCAACCCCGCCGGCACCCTGCCGGTGATGATCGACGACGACGGCACCGTTGCCGCCGGTGTCGAGGCGGCCGGGCCGCATCTCGATGAAACGCGGCCGCAAGGCGAGATTGCATTGTGGGGCACCGGTCCTGAACAGCGCGCAGAGGTGCGCCGGCTGGTGGCCTGGTTCGATGGCAAGTTCCACCACGAGGTCACCTCTCCCTTGCTGATGGAGAAGGTGGTCAAGCGGTTCGTGCCGGCAGCCCAGGGCGGCGGCGCACCCAACATGAACCGGGTGCGGGCAGCCATTGCCGCCCTGAAGCAGCACCTCGGCTACATCGACAGCCTGACCAGCACCCACAACCTGCTGGCCGGCAACGAACTGACCGTGGCAGACCTCGCCGCTGCCAGTCACCTGTCGGTTGCGGACTTCACCGGCGACATCGTCTGGGATGACGTGCCCGACGCAAAGGCCTGGTACCAGCGCATCAAGTCGCGGCCATCCTTCCGTCCGCTGCTGGCTGATCACGTGCGCGGCCTCGTGGCCTCATCCGACTACGCCGAGCTGGATTTCTGATAAGCTGGCCCGCATGACGGCCACCCTCGAAGACCGCCTGAGAACCCGCGCCCGCGAGCTGGGTTTTTCTGACACGCGCATCGCGCCTGCACGGCTCGGCGCGCATGTCGGCGAGCGGCTTGACGAGGCCGTGGCAGATGGCTTTCACGCCAGCATGGACTGGCTGCAGTCAACCGCAGACCGCCGCCGCAGCCCCGACGCCATGTGGCCCGAGGCTCGCACCGCCATCGTGCTGGCCATGGACTACACCCCGCCGTTCGACCCCATGGCCCGGCTCGAACAGAAATCCACCGGGGTCATTTCGGTCTATGCCCTGAACCGTGACTATCACGACGTGATCAAGGGCAAGCTGAAGGAACTGGCCGGATGGCTGGCCGCGCAAACCGGCCAGGACGTGAAGGTGTTCGTCGATACCGCACCCCTGATGGAAAAACCGCTCGGCGAACAGGCCGGCCTCGGCTGGCAGGGCAAGCACACCAATCTCGTCTCGCGCGAGCTTGGCTCGTGGTTCTTTATCGGCACCATCCTGTCTGCTGCCGAACTCGCCATCGATAAGCCGGAACAGGACCATTGCGGCAGTTGCCGCGCCTGCCTCGATGTGTGCCCGACAGATGCCTTTCCCTCGCCGCATCGGCTCGATGCGCGCCGCTGCATTTCCTACCTCACCATCGAGCACAAGGGTCACATAGCGCCCGAGTTTCGCGCGCCGATGGGCAACCGCATCTATGGCTGCGATGATTGCCTGGCCGTGTGCCCGTGGAACAAGTTTGCCGCCGCCGCCCGCGAATTGAAGCTCGCACCGCGTCCCGAGCTGGTGGCCCCGTCACTGGCCAAACTGGCCATGCTGGAGGATGCGGCGTTCCGCAATCTGTTCGCCGGGTCGCCGGTCAAGCGCATCGGGCGCGACCGGTTGGTGCGCAACGTCCTGATCGCGATTGGCAACTCGGGCGATGCTTCGCTCGTTGATTGTGTGCGCCAGAGGCTGGATGATGCCTCGCCGCTGGTGCGCGCAATGGCGGTATGGGCGCTGTCCCGGCTGTTGCCGGCGAATAAGTTCGCGGCCTTGCGCAATGAACGCGAGCAACTGGAAAAGGATGAAGATGTGGTGAGGGAATGGCGTGACTGAGCAAGGCAAGCATCTGTTCTGTTTCGGCTTCGGCTACAGCGCGCGCGAGCTTGCCCGCCAGTTGCCGCGCGGTGAATGGACCATCACCGGCACCAGCCGCACGCCGCAGGGCTGCGAGGAAATCACCGCTGCCGGCTACGACGCCGTCCAGTTCGACGGCTTGGCCCCGTTCGACCCCGGCCGGTTGCAGGGTGTGACCCATGTGCTGCACTCCATCGCTCCCGGCGAACATGGCGACCCCGTGCTGCGGCTGATGGGCGATGATCTTGCTGCCCACGCTGCCGACCTGGACTGGTTCGGCTACCTGTCCACCACCGGCGTGTATGGCAATACCGATGGTGGCTGGGTTGACGAACACACCCCGCTCGAGCCATCCGGCGCCCGGGGGCAGGCGCGGCTTGAGGCCGAGAACGCGTGGCTTGGCATGCATGCCGCATTCGACCTGCCGGTGCACCTGTTCCGCCTGGCCGGCATCTACGGGCCCGGACGCAACCAGATCGAGAGCCTGCGCAATGGCACCGCCAAGCGCATCATCAAGCCGGGGCAGGTGTTCTCGCGCATCCATGTCGAGGACATTGCCGGCATCCTGCGCGCGTCCATGGCGCACGTGGATCCCGGCACCGCCTACAATGTCTGTGATGATGAACCGGCACCGCCGCAGGAGGTAGTTGCCTGGGCCGCAGACCTCATCAGCATGACACCCCCACCCGAAATCCCGTTTGAAGAGGCAGAGCTGTCACCGATGGCGCGAAGCTTCTATGCCGATTCAAAACGCGTCTCGAACGCCCGGGTGAAGGCTGAGCTCGGTTACAGCTTCAGGTACCCGACTTACCGCGAAGGGCTGAAGGCGCTGGCCTAGGCCGTCTCATCCGCACTGGCGCACAGCGCGTCAGCGGTCTCCACCAGCCGGGCAAGGTCGCGGTCCGTGGACAGCCGGTGGTCGCCATGCTTGATCAGGTCGAAACTCACGTCCTCGCCGCGCAGGCTCTGGTACACCTTCATGCCGTGCTGCCACGGCACGTCCGGATCATCCTCGCCCTGCAGGATGCGCACAGGACAGGGCACCTTCAGCCCGCTCTCCAGCATCAGGTGCTGCCTGCCGTCCTCGATCAGCGCCCGGGTGATGACATAAGGCTCATCGGAATACTCGGACGGCCGTTCATACTTGCCCAGCCGCATCACCTCGTCGCGGAACGCCTCGCCATACTTGTCCCACATC
Source organism: uncultured Alphaproteobacteria bacterium (assembly GCA_963700735.1). Classification (GTDB taxonomy): domain Bacteria; phylum Pseudomonadota; class Alphaproteobacteria; order Rhizobiales; family Aestuariivirgaceae; genus Anderseniella. The sequence goes on along the minus strand of CAVOYR010000001.1, from coordinate 120,652 downwards.
AGGTCTTTCGTCATGTCGGTGGCCGGGGCAATCAGGATCAGTCCGCCAAGCCGGTCACCCTCTCCGGCCTCGATCAGGCGGCGTGCCAGCAGCATGGCAATCCATCCGCCCATGCTGGAGCCGACCAGCACGCGGCGGCCCTGCGCATGATGGCGGAAGACAGCTTCCGCCTGGTCGAGCCAGGCAGAGATCGTGCCGTCCACGAAGGCCCCGCCGCTTTCGCCGTGGCCGGAATAGTCGAACCGCACGAACGAGCGCCCGCTGCGCCGCGCGTGAGCGGCCAGTACCTCTGCCTTGGTGCCGCGCATGTCCGACTTGAAGCCGCCCAGCCAGAACGTGCCGCAGGCCTGCATGGTACCGGGTGCTGCCCCATCCTGCAGGAAGGCGATGGCGGTGCCATCGGTCATGGTGTGGATTTGGGGCGCCTGTTCCGGCGAATTAGACTGTCCAGCCACCATTTCACCCTCTCAACATTGCTTGCAAAATCTGGTAATGCTGTTTAGGTGCGATTTCGCACGATTTGAACCCCAAACCTCGCGAGTTCGGAATTGGTCCGGCAAACGGGGCCATACAAGGAGACTTGACCATTCGCAGACCGATGAACGGGCAAATGCCGCCCAAGGACGATGGACCGCGCATAAACGATGCGATCACCAACGCCACCGTACTCCTGATCGACGACGAAGGAGAAAAGCGTGGCGTCATGAAGCTTGAAGACGCCCTCGATCTGGCGACCAAGGCGGGCCTTGATCTCGTGGAAGTCTCACCCAACGCAGAACCACCGGTCTGCAAGGTGATGGACTACGGCAAGTACAAGTATCAGCTGCAGAAGAAGGCCAATGAAGCCCGCAAGAAGCAGAAGGTCATCGAGGTCAAGGAAATCAAGCTCCGCCCCGGTATCGACACCCACGACTACGACGTGAAGATGCGCGCCATGCGGCGGTTCTTCGATGAAGGCGACAAGGTCAAGGTCACGATGCGTTTCCGTGGCCGCGAAATGGCACACACCGAGCTGGGTTTCGACCTGCTGCAGAAGGTGAAGGCCGACACCGAGGCCGTTGCCAAGGTGGAATTCGAGCCGAAGATGGAAGGTCGCCAGATGATCATGATCCTGGCACCGCGCTGACCGGCACAGCAAATTGAATTCAGCGAAGGCCGGGCCAGTGTGTCCGGCCTTTTTCGTTTGTGCCCCGCATTAAATCCGCCCCGGCAGGTGTTGCGGCGATTGACTCCTGAAAAACTTGGGAGATATCATTAGCGCACAAATGAATTTCCGGAGGTGTGATGACCGGCTATGCGCAACCAACCTCGCTTGACGAAGCGGTATCGCTTCTCGACAGCGGCGGCTGGACATTGCTCGCCGGCGGCACCGACGTTTACCCCTCGCTGGGCGAAGACCCGGTGCGCGCACCCCTGCTGGACGTGACCCGCATCGAGGGCCTGCGCGGCATCACCATGGCGGCGGACGGCGCTGTTCGTATTGGCGCGCTGAGCACCTGGACGGACATTGTCAGGGCAGAATTGCCCCCGTCTTTCAATGCCTTGAAGCAGGCCGCCCGCGAGGTTGGCTCGGTCCAGATCCAGAACCGCGCCACGCTGGCCGGCAACCTGTGCAATGCGTCACCGGCAGCAGACGGCGTGCCTCCGCTATTGGCACTGGACGCCACGGTAGAGCTGGCCAGCCGCACCGGACGGCGCACGATGGCGCTTGGTGAGTTCCTGCAAGGCAATCGAAAGACTGCGCGAAGTGCGCATGAACTAATGACTGCTATCGAAATTCCAGCATCGGCAACCACAGGCAATTCATCGTTCTTCAAGCTGGGTTCAAGGCGTTACCTGGTGATTTCCATCGCCATGGTGGCCGCGCGACTTGTTGCGGGCAAGGATGGCGGCATCACCGATGCAGCGATCGCGGTCGGCTCGTGTTCTGCTGTCGCACAACGCTTGCCTGCGCTTGAAGCAGCACTCGCGGGGCAACCGCTCGAAGCTGTGGCCGATATTGCCACTGCGAGCCACCTCGACGTGTTGTCACCGATTGACGACGTGCGCGCCCCGGCGTCCTACCGCATGGATGCGGCCCTTGAAGGCGTGCGCCGCGCGCTGACGCAGGCTGCCGAAGGGCTGGCAACATGAACCGCCACGTAACCCCGGCCGCCATCACCTGCACGGTCAACGGCAAGCCGGCAACGCTGAAGGCCGCACCGCATGAACGCCTGACGGTTGTGTTGCGCGGCGAGCTTGGCCTGACTGCCACCAAGGTCGGTTGTGATGCGGGCGACTGTGGTGCCTGCACCGTGCTGGTCGATGGTGCGCCCGCCTGCGCTTGCATGATGGCGGCGGGCCAGATGCAGGATTGCGAGATCACCACGCTGGAAGGCCTCGGGCAGGATGGCCGCCTCTCCCGCCTGCAGGACGCGTTCCTGGAATTCGGTGCTGCCCAGTGCGGCATCTGCACGCCGGCCATGCTGATGAGTGCGGCGGCCCTGCTCGATGCAACATCGTCGCCCACCCGGCAACAGGTGGAAGATGCGCTGGGCGGTGTGCTGTGCCGCTGTACCGGCTATGCCAAGATCATCGATGCGGTGCTGTTTGCCGCCGGGTCCAATGCGGTGCGCGCACCGGTGCTGTCCGGCAAGTCCGTCGGCCAGCCTATCCGCCGCGTCGATGGCACGCCGAAGGTGGACGGCCGCGAAGCCTTCGGCGCCGATGGCATTCCTGCCGATGCCCTGATGGTCAAGGTGATCCGTTCACCCCATCATCATGCACGCTTCAGCATCGGCGATACACGGGCTTTCCTGGGTGCACGGCCCGGCCTGGTTGCGGTAATGACCGCTGCAGACATTCCCGGCACCAACCTGCATGGCGTCATCGCGCCGTTTGCCGACCAGCCGGTGTTTGCCGAAGACATTGCGCGCTACCGGGGCGAGGCAATCGCCATGGTGGTGGGCGAGCGCGCAGCGATTGCGGACCTTGCCCTGGGCGACTTTCCCGTCAGCTGGGAACCGCTGCCGCACGCCCTGACGCCTGCCGAGGCAACGGCGGACGGAGCAGCCCTGTTGCATCAGGCCCGCGCTGGCAATGTCATGGTTCGGGGGCTTGTGCAGAAGGGCAACGCCGGGGACGGCATCGCCCGCGCTACGCACGTGATCGAGCGTGAGTTTTCGACGCCCTTCATCGAACACGCCTACATCGAGCCGGAAGCCGGCTGGGCGGTGCGCGACGGCGACACCATCATCATCCACGGCTCGACGCAGGCCCCGCACATGGACCTCGAAGCCGTCGCCGCAATCATGGACCTGCCGCATGGCCATGTGCGCATCCTGCCGTCTGCCTGCGGTGGCGGGTTCGGCTCGAAGCTCGACCTTTCCATGCAACCCTATATCGCGCTGGCTGCGTGGAAGCTGGGCCGGCCGTCCGGCATCGTCTACACCCGGCAGGAGTCGATGCGCTCCACCACCAAGCGCCACCCCAGCCAGATCACGCTGAAGGCAGGCTGCGATCCGAAAGGCCGCATCACCGGGTTCGACTTCCATGGCCTGTTCAACACCGGGGCCTATGCAAGCTGGGGCCCGACCGTGGCCAACCGGGTGCCGGTGCATGCATCCGGCCCGTTCCATATCGAAAACTACCGCGCCCGCTCGGTGGCCGTACACACGCACTGTGCGCCATCGGGTGCCTTTCGCGGCTTCGGCGTGCCGCAATCGGCGGTGGCGCAGGAATGCGTGTTCGATGAGCTTGCCGACATGGCCGGTATCGACCGGCTGGAGTTCCGGGTGATCAACGCGCTCGATGATGGCCTGCCCACTGCAACCGGCCAGGTGTTCACATCTGGCGTCGGCATCAAGGCGTGCCTGGAGGCGCTGCGTGCGCCATACGCCGGGGCGCGCGAGCGGGCACAATCTTTCAATGCTGCCGGCGGTCACCTCAGGAAGGGCGTTGGCCTGGGCACCTGCTGGTATGGCTGCGGCAACACCTCGCTGCCCAATCCGTCCACGATGAAGGTCGGCATCGATGCGCATGGCACGGTGTGGCTGCACCAGGGCGCCATGGACATTGGCCAGGGCTCCAGCACGGTGATGGTGCAGGTGCTGGCCGATGCGCTGGGCATTGCCGCCGATGCGATCCACCTGAAATCGGGCGATACCTCCATCACCCCCGACGCCGGCAAGACATCCGCCTCGCGCCAGACGTTCGTCTCTGGCAACGCCACCCGGCTCGCAGGCGAGGCGTTGCGCGAGCAGTTGTTGCGCCATGCCAACGTGGCTGCCGACGCCACCATCACATTGCAGCCGGGCGCACTGCTGCTGGCCGATGGCAGGGGTGCGCGCCGCATCGAACTGGCCGGCCTCGCGGTTGACGACGAGGGCTACGTGTTCAGGGCGGTCGAGACCTATGACCCGCCCACCTCGCCGCTGGATGAGAACGGGCAGGGCGCGCCCTATGCGGTGTTCGGCTATGGCGCGCACCTGATGGAACTGACGGTCGATACGCGCCTCGGCACGGTGAAGCTCGACCGGCTGACCGCAGCCCATGACGTGGGCCGGGCCATCAACCCGCTGCTGGTCGAGGGCCAGATCGAGGGTGGTGCTGCACAAGGCATCGGGCTGGCGCTGATGGAAGACTACATCCCCGGCCGCAGCGAGAACCTGCATGACTACCTGATCCCCACCTTCGGCGACATGCCCGAGGTGAAGTCGATCATCATCGAGGTGCCGGACCCGCACGGTCCTTACGGCGCGAAGGGGCTGGGCGAGCACGTGCTGATCCCCACCGCCCCCGCCATTCTCAACGCAATCCGCGATGCCACGGGGGCGAGCGTTCGTCACCTGCCGGCCACGCCCGACAAGGTGCTGGCGGCAATCCGCGCGAAGGAGCAGGGGGATGGTTAGTCCTGTGCGATCATCAATGCTGCTTCCCCCGGACTTGATCCGGGGGTCCATGGCAAACCACTCTGGGCCCTCGGGTCGTAGCCCGAGTGAAGCGATCTTCCTCGTGGGAGCAAACCACCATGGCTGAACCCGCAAGGCAGGGTGACAAGATCCGCTGCGATGCGTGTCCGGTCATGTGCTACATCGCGCCCGGCCGGTCCGGTGCCTGTGACCGCTACGCCAATGCAGACGGCAACCTTGTTCGCGTTGACCCGCTTGTGGTGATCGAGAAGACCCGCGCGGTGGGCGGCGAACTGGTGCCGTTCCTCGACAAGGGAGCAGAGTGGGACGGCGAGATCATCAACCCGGATGACAGCTTCATCACCGCCATCGGTGCCGGCACCACCTACCCGGACTACAAGCCCGCGCCGTTCATCGTCTCGCGCGAGGTCGATGGCGTGGACATGATAACCGTGGTGACGGAGGGCATCTTCTCGTACTGCGGCGTCAAGGTGAAGATCGACACCGATCGGCACCTTGGCCCCGAGCGCAGCCTTGTGCGGGTGGATGGCGAACCGATCGGCCATGTCACCACTGCTGAGTACGGCTCGCAGATGCTGTCGCTGGGCGGCGTGCATCACCTCACCGGGGGCGGCAAAAAGGAAGGCCGCGTCACCTGCGCGGCACTGCTTGACCTGTGCAACGGCAAGGCGGTGGAAGTGACCATCGACGAAGGCTCAACCGTGGTGATCGAGGCGGGCAAGCCCCCCATCGTCAACGGCACCCCGGAAGAGCGCATGCGGGTGGGCTGCGGATCAGCCACGGTCGGCATGTTCGCCTCGCAGTGGCACGGTATCGTAGACGAGGTTGTGGTGGTCGATGACCATATCACCGGCGTCATCTCCGAACACCAGGCCGGCAAGGTGCTGGGCTGGCAGCCGACCGGCATCAGGATCAAGGGCAGGCGCTCCACGCCCGGCCGCTATTTCCAGGTGGCCGACCCCGGCACCGGCTGGGGCGGCACCAACGTCGATGATCCGCTGGTGATCCTCGGCGAGTTCGATGCCAAGGTGGCCATGCCCGGCCAGTCGCTGCTGATGGTGTCCACCACCGGTGAGCAGTTCGCGTACTACGAACTGGACGATGACCTGAAGCCGGTGCAGCACGCCATGCCGGAGCGGTTGATGAAGTCGGTGCGGCTGATCGAGGAAAACTGCGAACCGGCGCTGTGCACCGTGCTGTTCATGGGCGGCGCGGGTGGCAGTCTTCGCGCCGGCGTCACCGAAAACCCGGTCAAGCTGACCCGGTCGGTCAAGCACACGCTGACCCGCATTACCTGCGGCGGCGCGCCGGCCTATGTCTGGCCCGGTGGCGGCATCACCATCATGTCCGACGTGACGCTGCTGCCCGAGAATGCCTTCGGCTACGTGCCGACACCGGCACTGGTGGCCCCCATCGAGTTCACCATGCGGCGTGAGGACTACGAGGCGCTGGGCGGGCACATGAAGCACGTCATGCGGCTGGACGAGGCGCGGGCCGGCAAGAAGGCCATCCAGAACGACCACGTGCTGGCAGGCCAGAAGGAAGCGGCGTCCAAGCATGGGGTGCCGTGGCCTACCGATGAGCGCCACTTCGGCTGGTCGCGCAAGGAAGGTGGCTCATGAGCATGCAGGCCACCATGCTTCCCGATGGCAAGCGGCTGCACCTGCAGCACGGCCCCATCGACCTCGTCATCGGTGCCGACGGCGAGCCGGCGCAGGTGCGCCGGGCCTTCATGACGGCGCGCGCCCGCTTCGACGGGCTGCTGGAGCAACTGGTCGACGAACTGCCGCTTTTGCGCACTGAAATGCGGCGCGGCGGGCTGGGGCTGAGAGGTCCGGTGGCGCAACGCATGGACGCTGCTGTTCAGCCGCACTGGCAGGCCCGCGTCACGCCGATGGCGGCGGTCGCCGGTGCGGTGGCCGACGAGGTGCTTTCGGCAATGCTGGGGGCAGCCACCCTGGCCCGGGCCTACGTGAACAATGGCGGTGATATCGCGCTGTACCTGGCGGCGGGCGGGCACTTCTCGATTGCCTCTGCCAACGGGCTGGTGGCGGTCGTGGCAGGCGACGGCGTGGGCGGCATTGCCACGTCCGGCTGGCGCGGCCGGTCGCACTCGCTGGGCATTGCAGACAGCGTCACCGTGCTTGCCCGCACCGCCGCCCAGGCCGATGTTGCCGCAACCCTGATCGCCAACGCAGTAGACTTGCCGGGCAATCCGAACGTCGAACGCGTACCCGCAGCGGAGCTGTCGCCGGACAGCGACCTCAGGCACCGGCTCGTCACCGTCGGCGTTGGGCCGCTGGACGAGGCAGAAACCGCAACCGCGCTGGCCTCAGGCCACGGCGTCGCGCGAGATTTTCAGCGCCGGGGCTTGATCATGGCCGCCACTCTGGGCCTCAATGGAAACGTGGTGCAGGTGCAGCCTGTCCACAGTGTGAAGGGAATAGCCACGCATGGCTGAGGTACGGATCCGCAAGTCGCTGACCGGCGTCGAGGACATCTTCCACGAGCGCGGACCGGTGGCGGCAACGCCCTACCGGCGCGGCTTCATCGTCAAGGTGATCGCCAATCCGTTTGCCGGCAGGTACGTCGAGGACATCCAGCCGTTCATGGATGACCTGAAACCCCTCGGCATGGCCATGGCCACGGAACTTATTGCCGCCATGGGCGTCGAGCCGTCCGGCATCGAGGGATACGGCAAGGGCGCCATCGTCGGCGAGGACGGCGAGATCGAGCACGCAGCCCTGTGGCATGCGCCGGGCGGGTACTCGATGCGCGAACACATTCCAAACTCCACCGCCATCGTGCCGTCCACCAAGAAGGTGGGCGGGCCGGGAACGCGGCTTGATGTGCCGGTGACGCATGTACGCGCGTCCTATGTGCGCTCGCATTTCGACGCCATCGAGGTCGGCATCAATGATGCGCCGCGCAAGGATGAACTGGCGGTGATCCTCGTCATGACCACGGGTGCCAGGGTGCACAACCGGGCCGGCGGGCTGGCAGCGAAGGATGTCAAGGGAGAGGATGGCCTGAGATGACAACGGCGAAGATCCGCAAGCTGGCCGTTTTCGTGGACGAGATCCACACCGAGATGGGCAAGGTCATCGACCCGCCGACGCGGCGCGCCTGCGCGGTTGCCGTGATCGAGAACCCGTTCGCGGGCCGGTACGTCGAGGACCTGTCGGACCTCATGGTCATCGGCGAGGAATTGGGTGGCCTGCTGGGCGAGCGCTGCGTCAAGGCGCTGGGCATCACCCCGGCTGAGGCCGAGAGCTACGGCAAGGCGGCCATGGTGGGCGAGAACGGCGAACTTGAGCACGCAGCCGCCATCCTGCACCCGAAGCTTGGCGCGCCGTTGCGCAAGGCGGTGGAGAAGGGTGCAGCCCTGGTGCCGTCATCCAAGAAGCGCGGCGGCATGGGCCAGGTGCTCGACGTGCCGCTGGGCCACAAGGATGCGGCCTATGTGAGGTCCCATTTCGACGGCATGGAGGTATGCATCAACGATGCCCCGCGCGCCAACGAGATCATGGTGGCCGTTGCGGTGACGGATTCAGGCCGGCCATTGCCCAGGGTTGGCGGGCTGACCAAGGACGAAGCAAAGGGTGAGGACGGCTTGCGCTGAACGGAAAGGATGACGCCATGAAGTTCGTCAGGAACGCCTGGTATGTTGCCGGATGGGCCAGCGAGATCGGGACCGGTCTGACGCGCGCCACCATTCTCGGTGACGACGTCGTGCTGTACCGCAAGGGCGATGGCTCGGTGGCCGCGCTGCAAGACCGCTGCCCGCACCGCATGCTGCCGCTGAGCATGGGCCGCCTTGTCGATGGCGATGCCATCCAGTGCGGCTATCACGGCCTGACTTTCAATGCTGAGGGCGATTGCGTGCGCGCGCCCGGCCAGGACAATGTGCCAAAGTGTTCCGTGCATGCCTATCCGGTCGAACAGCGCAACGACATCGTCTGGATCTGGATGGGGGATCCGGCCCGGGCCGACCCGTCAACCATCTTTACCATGCCGGAGTTCTCTGATGCCTCGTGGCATGCCCACCAGGGCGACGCATTGCACCTGAAATCGCATTATCTCAACGTGGCGGAAAACCTCGTTGATCCCGCCCATGTGAGTTTCGTTCACCCGACCACGCTGGGTAATGCGTCCTCGGAAGACGTGCCGGTGCACGCAAACGTGGATGGCGAAACCATTGTCGCCTGGCGCTGGATCCGCAATGCGCCGCCTGTGGGCTTCTTCCAGACGTTCGGCGGATTCACCGGCAATGTGGATCGCTGGCACTATTACTACCTGCACATGCCCTCCATTGCCGTGATCGATTTCGGCAGTGCCGATGCCGCCCTCAACCTGCCCGAGGAGCGCCGTGACGAGGGCGTGCGGGTGTTCGCGATCCACCTGTTGACGCCGGTCGACGACACCAACACCATCGACCGCTGGATGCACCTGCGCAACATCGCCACCGATGATGACGCCGTGTCGCAGCAGATGGACGCGATGTTCCGGGTGGCGTTTGCCGAGGACAAGGAAATCCTCGAGGTCATCCAGCTTGAAGAATTGAAGGCCCCGCATCACCGGCCCGTGCGGCTGGCATGTGACAAGGGGCCGAACGTCTATCGTGCGCGCATTCAGCGAATGCTCGACGCGGAAGAACAGGCGCGAGGTGCTGCCTGAATATGGGAAATGGGCCGGACCACCGGCCTGTCGTGTCAGAAGAAAGGGAGACGGATGAAACTGTTGAGATATGTGGCAGGGGCACTTGTTGCCGCTGCGGTGGGCATCGCGGCGTTTGCCGCGCAGGCCGCCGAACCGATCAAGATCGGCGAGATCAATTCCTATTCACGCATGCCGGCCTTCCTTGACCCGTACAAGAAGGGCTGGGTGCTGGCACTGGAAGAGGTCAACGCGGCTGGCGGCGTGAAGGGCCGTCCGCTGGAGTTCATCGACCGTGACGATGCCGGCAAGCCCGGTGATGCCGTGAAGATTGCCGAGGAGATGATCTCCAAGGATGGCGTCACGCTGCTAACCGGCACGTTCCTGTCCAACATCGGCCTGGCCGTGACCGATTTCGCCAAGCAGAACAAGGTGTTCTTCCTGGCTGCCGAGCCACTGGCTGACGCCATCGTCTGGGAATCGGGTAACCGCTACACCTTCCGCCTGCGCGCCTCGACCACCATGCAGGCCGCAATGCTGGCAAAGGAAGCCGCCAAGACCGGTGCAAAGAAGTGGGCCACCGTTGCCCCCAACTACGCCTATGGCAAGGAAGCCGTCGCTGCCTTCAAGAAGGAGTTGACCAAGCTGGTGCCGGATGCCGAGTTCGTCGAGGAACAGTGGCCGCCGGTGTTCAAGATCGATGCAGGCCCGGTGGTGCGTGCGGTGGAAGCCGCCAAGCCCGACGGCATCTTCAACGTGACGTTCGGTGGCGACCTTGCCCAGTTCGTGCGTGAAGGCAACCTGCGTGGCACATTCGAGGGCCGTTCGGTGGTGTCGCTGCTGTCCGGTGAGCCAGAGTACCTGGAGCCCCTCAAGGATGAAGCACCCAAGGGCTGGATCGTGACCGGCTACCCGGCGAGCGACATCGACACGCCCGAGCACAAGGCCTTCTACGACGCCTACAAGGCCAAGTGGGGCGAGGCACCGAAGCTTGGCTCGATCGTCGGCTACAACGTGGTCAAGTCTGTCGAGGCGCTGTTGAACAAGGCCGAGAAGTACGATGCGGAAAGCCTCGTCGAGGCAGCCAAGGGCCTTGAGGTTCCTTCATCGCCTGCGGGTGCGTTCATGTTCCGCGCGCAGGACCATCAGGCCACCATGGGTGCCTGGGTCGGCAAGACCGACGTGAAGGACGGCATGGGCGTCATGGTCGACTGGTACTACGCCGATGGTGCCGACTTCCAGCCCAGCGACGAGGAAGTCGCCAAGATGCGCCCGGCCGAATAAGGCAAGGCGCATTGCTTCACACCGGGCGTGGCGCGGCTTCGGCCGCGCCCGTCATCAAGCTTGCTGGTACCGGTGGCGGCACAGCTGACAACGTGGACTTCCAGCCAACGGATTGCCGCAGGGGGCAACACGCATGAGCTTCTATTTCGCCCAGTTCCTGACCGGGTTGTCGAGCGCGTCGTCGCTGTTCCTGGTAGCGTGCGGGCTGTCGCTGATCTTCGGGGTGACCCGAATCGTGAACTTCGCGCACGGCTCCTTCTACATGCTGGGTGCCTACCTCGCCTACACGCTGGTGCAGTACGTGCCCGGCTCCATTCTCGGCTTCTGGGGGGCCGTGCTGGCATCGGCGCTGATCGTCGCTCTGGTGGGCGCGGTCATCGAGATCATCATCCTGAAACGCATCTACAATGCCCCGGAACTGTACCAGCTGGTGGCAACCTTCGGCATCGTGCTGATCATGCAGGATGCAATCCTGTGGATGTTCGGCGGCGAGGACCGCTTCGGCCCGCGTGCCCCGGGGCTGGATGGCGTGGTGCGCATCTTCGGTGAACCGATCCCCGAATATGACCTGCTGCTGATCGCGCTGGGCCCCATCGTGCTGGGCCTGATGTGGCTGCTGCTGACGCGTACCCGCTGGGGCATCCTGGTGCGGGCCGCCACGCTGGACCGCGAGATGGTGGCGAGCCTCGGCGTGAACCAGTCATGGCTGTTCACCACGGTATTCTTTCTCGGCTCGTTCCTGGCCGGCCTGGGTGGCGCACTGCAGGTGCCGCGCGTGTCGGTCAACATGCTGATGGACCTGTCGATCATCGCCGAGGCCTTCGTGGTGGTGGTGATCGGCGGCATGGGTTCGATCCCTGGCGCCTTCGTCGCTGCCCTGCTGATCGGCGAGTTAAATGCCTTTGGCGTGCTGGTGCTGCCGCAGGCCACCATCGTGCTGGCCTTCGTGGTGATGGCCGTCGTACTGGTCATCCGGCCCTATGGGCTGTTCGGCAAGCAGGACGCAGCGGCTCATGCGGCCGGGATGGTGGAGGCACCGATCCGCCCGGCCAGCTCCCTGATGCGTGCCATCGCGCTGGGCCTTCTGGTGCTGCTGCTGGTGTTGCCCTTCATCATGGGCGAGTTCGCGCTGGTGCTGGCAACCGACATCTTCATCTTCGCCCTGTTCGCAGCCAGCCTGCACTTCATCATGGGCAATGGTGGCATGGTGTCGTTCGGCCATGCGGCCTATTTCGGCCTTGGCTGCTACGGCGCGGCCTTCATGGTGAAATACCTCGGCGGTTCGATGGAAATGGCGCTGGTGGCAGGACCGCTGTTTGCCGGTATTGGCGCGCTGATCTTCGGCTGGTTCTGCGTGCGCCTGTCGGGGGTTTACATGGCCATGCTGACATTGGCGGCTGCCCAGATCGTCTGGTCCACGGCGTACCAGTGGCAGGACGTCACTGGCGGCGACGACGGCCTGCTCGGCATCTGGCCGTCCGACTGGGCGAGGTCGAAGACCGCCTACTACTACCTCGCGCTTGCGTTGTGCGGCGGTGGCATCCTGTTGCTGCGCCGGATGATCTTCTCGCCGTTCGGCTATGCCCTGCGGGGCGGGCGCGACAGCCCCAACCGCACCGAGTCCATCGGCATCAACCTGCAAAGCCACCAGTGGGCAGCCTTCGTCATTGCGGGCATCTTTGCCGGCGTGGCCGGGGGCGTCTACGTGTTCTCCAAGGGATCGATCTTTCCCGATGAGGCTGCCATTCCCCGCTCGGTCGATGCGCTGGTGATGGTGCTGCTGGGGGGCGTCCAGACCCTGTCAGGGCCGATAGTGGGTGCTACGGTGTTCCGGCTGCTGGAGGACGAGATTTCGCGGCTGGACTACTGGCGTGCCATCCTCGGCTTCATCATCGTCGGCATCGTCATCATCGCGCCGGAAGGCATTGCCGGGTTCATCAAGCGAATCGCCATCAGGATGGGCCTTGAACGCGATGCGGAGGCTGCACGATGACGCAAGCGGTACTGTCCGTCCGCGGCCTGTCAAAAACCTTCGGTGGCCTGAAGGCGGTGTCCGGCGTGTCCTTCGACCTGCACCAGGGCGAGCTGCTGGCCATGATCGGTCCCAACGGGGCTGGCAAGACGACCTGCTTCAACATGCTCAATGGCCAGCTGCGGGCGGACTCCGGCGAGGTCATGCTGAACGGCGAGAGCATTCTCGGGCTTAGCCCCCGCCGGATCTGGCGCATGGGTGTGGGCCGCACCTTCCAGATCACCGCCACCTACGCCTCCATGACTGTGCAGGAGAACGTGCAGATGGCGTTGATCTCGCACGCGCGCCAAACCTGGAACGGCTGGGTGCGTGCATCGAGCCTGCATGTTGGCGAGGCGCTGAAGCTGCTCGAACTTGTCGGCATGGCCGACCAGGCCGGCCGCCCTGCCGCCATCCTCGCCTATGGCGACCTCAAGCGGCTGGAGCTGGCCATCGCGCTGGCCCATCAGCCAAGGCTGCTGCTGATGGACGAGCCGACTGCCGGCATGGCCCCGCGCGAACGGGTGGGCCTGATGCAGCTGACAGCCAATATCGTTGCCTCAAGCGGCATCTCGGTGCTGTTCACCGAGCATGACATGGACGTGGTGTTCGCCCATGCGCACCGCATCATGGTGCTCAACCGCGGCGAGCTGATCGCCAATGGCAGCGTCAACGACATCCGCAACAACCCGCAGGTGCAGGAAGTCTACCTGGGCGGGGGACGGCTGTTCGTCGAGGAAGCGGAGCAGGCCCATGACTGACGCAATGCTGCGGGTTGACCGCATCAACTCGTTCTACGGCAAGGCGCACATCCTGCACGACCTGTCGTTCGACGTGGCGGCCGGCGAGGTTGTCGCCCTGTTGGGCCGCAATGGGGCAGGCAAGACGACCACCATGCGCTCGATCATGCAGCTTGTGCGCCCGGCCAGCGGTTCGATCACCTTCGAGGGTGCCCCGATCACCCGTTGGCCCACCCACAAGGTGGCGCGTGCCGGCATTGGCTACGTGCCGGAAGAACGCCGCATTTTCGCCGACCTGACGGTGATGGAAAACCTTGAGGTCGGCCGCCAGCCGCATCGCGATGGCTACCCGCAGTGGAGCGTCGAGCACCTGTTCGAGCTGTTTCCCAACCTGGCCGAGCGGCGCAACAATCGCGGCAAGCAGATGTCCGGTGGCGAGCAACAGATGCTCACCATCGCGCGCACGCTTATGGGCAACCCCAAGCTGCTGCTGCTCGATGAACCGTCCGAGGGCATCGCCCCGGTCATCGTCGAGCAGATGGCCGACACGCTGCTCGAGATCAAGGCCAAGGGCCTGACGGTGATCCTGTCTGAACAGAACCTGCACTTTGCGCGGCTGGTGGCAGATCGCGCCGTGATCATCGAAAGCGGTACAGCGGTGTTCGACGGGTCATTCGCCGAGCTGGAAAGTCGGCCCGAAATCCGCGACCAGTATCTCAGCGTATAGAGGTTTACCGCTAGCCTTGCATCCAGGCAGGCCTGAACCTGTCGACATCGCGCAACAGCTCGATGAACCCGCCCGACTGGTGGTCAAGCGTGGCCCGGCCCTTCGCCGCCGTGGCTGCAGCCGCATTGCCTGCCACGCCACGGGCGTTGAGGTCGTGCATCATCCAGCCGAACCGGTGCGGCCCGTACGCGCGCAGGTGGGTCATGTCGCGGGCCAGCACCTGCTGCAGCGAACCGAAGTTGTCCGCCTTGTCCATCGCCACGGTGTCGGGCCGGTGCGCCAGCATGATCGACGTTTCGATGTCGCCGCCATGAATTCCAAAGCGCACTTCATCATCGCTGAACAGGTCTTGCGGATAGCCGAAACGCGACCAGGCGGTTGCCACGCACAGCAGGCCAAGCTCGGCCCGGGCACGCAATGTCACGATGTCGGCAACCGGCGTATTACCGCCGTGCGAGCTCACGATCACCAGCTTGTGGATGCCAAGCGCATGCACATCGCGCGCGATGGCCATCCACCTGTCAGCCAGCGCACCAGGCTGGGCCGACATGGTACCGGGCGTGCTCCCGTGCTCGGCAGACCAGCCAACCTCTTCGACCGGCAGGAAGGTCACCGGCAGGTCATCCGGCAGGCTCGCAATGGTGACAGCCACCATGGCACGGGCGATGTCTGAATCCGTCGAGGGTGGCAGGTGGGGCCCATGCTGCTCGGTGGCGGCAACAGGCAACACCGCGATCCAGCGGCCTGTGTCGGCTGCTGCAACGACGGCCGGGTCCATTTCTGTCCAGTGAGGATCGGGGCGCATCAACTTCCGGGGCCTTCAGCTTTGCCAGCGTTCTGGCCTTTCTAGGCCATTGCGCGGCAAAGCCCAAGCCATCGCATGCTAGTCGTTGGTGGTGCGTTGCCCGTCCAGCGGCTTGGTGGCGCCGGCCTTGTAGTCGTTGGCCCGCTTGACTGCCAGTTCGCCGTCCATCGCGATGTCGGTATCCATCACGTTGTCCGGCCAGGGGTCCACTGTCTGCATCACGGTTGCGGCGTGAACCGCATCGCCGGCCGCCGGCGAAATCCGGTCGGAATGACCCAGGTGGCTGAACTGGTTGCACCCGCCAAGCGCAAGTGCCAGAGCCAGAAGGCTCACCGTAGCGGTTGCGCGCTGCTTATTTGTAGATGGCTGCATTGGATCCTCCCGGCAGGTCGATCAGGTGGCCATAAGGGCCCGTGACGTGTCCGCCATTTTCAACGAACGATTGCTGGTTGCGGCTGATCTCGACCTTGCCCTCAAGGAACAGTTCGGCATCGTTGGAGCCCGCTGTCTGGTCGAGTGGCGTCGGAATGCGGTGGGTCGGATCAACCGGCCTGGCGAGCCGCGGCGTGATGATGACCAGCAGGTCGGTTTCCTGCTTCTGGAAACCGGACGAGCGGAACAGGCTGCCCAGCACCGGCACGTCGCCAAGCCACGGGATCTGGTCGGCGTTGCGCGAATGGAACGTTTGCAGAAGCCCGGCAATCGAGATGCTCTGGCCATTGCGCAGTTCCACCGTGGTCTTGGTGCGGCGCACCGTCAGGCTGGGGATCTGGATCGCGCTGGTGACGATGGTGCGAGAAAAATCCAGCTCGCTCACTTCCGGCTCGATGGTCAGGTTGATCAGGCCGTTGTCCAGTACGGTTGGGGTAAAGGACAAACTCACACCGAACTTCTTGAACTCGACCGAGATCCGGTTGGCATCCTGCGCCACCGGCACGGGAAACTCGCCACCGGCCAGGAAGCTGGCCGTCTCGCCTGACAGCGCGGTCAGGTTTGGCTCGGCGAGGCGTCGGGCCGCACCTTTCTTTTCGAGCGCCTGGATGATGATGTCGGCAGAGGCGCCGCCGGTCAGCATGTCGGCGATGAGCCGGCCGAATGGCGAGCTGCCGGCGTTCGACGCAAGCGTCGGGCCGAATGGCTGGAAGCTGATGCCGCCGGCGTTGACGCTGTAGTTCACGCCCAGGTCGCGGCTGGCATTGCGGTTGGCCTCGATGAAGCGCACCTCGAGCTGCACCTGCTGGCTGGCCCCGATCGACAGCGCGTTGGTGACCTGGTCACCGGCGAAGTCCTTGGCCAGTTGTACGGCGCGCGCCGCAGCCGTGGCGGATTGCACGGTGCCTTGCAACAACACCCGCCCGTTGACGCTCTTGACGCGGATGTCCTCGCCCGGCAGCACCGCCTGAAGTGCCTCGCGCAGCCCGGATGTATCGAACGTCACCTCGATGTTGATGACGCCCATCAGTTCATCGGATGAATTGTACAGCGACAGGTTGGTGCGTCCGATCTTGCGGCCCAGCACGTAGAACGACTTGGCGCCAAGCGGCGAGGCATCTGCCGTCTCGGGATCGCCCACTACAAGGTTGGTGATGGCCGATGACGACTTGATGGTCTCCGACTGGCCGACCGGCACCTTGACGGTCATGATCTTGTTGAAGCCCGGCTTGAACGTCTGGGCTGCACCTGCGGGCGGCGATCCGGCTGCCCACAGGCAGATCGTGCACGCCAGCATGCAGACCAGCCTGATGGCCTGGTCCTTCCACTGCGCGGGCAACTCGTGTGCCAAGGTAACTGACATATTCTCTCTCCCTCTCAAAGCCTTCAGCCGTTCTACCTGCACGCGATCTGCTTGTGCTGCCGGCGCCCGGGCTGCGGGCCTTCCCAAATTGTACTGACGGCTACTCGACCGGCGCTCCCTGCACCGGCGGCGTTGGCGTGATTGCAGCTGCCTGCGTGCCAGCGGCCGGCGTGGCTGATGGCTGCTCCGGCGCTGCCTGGCGAAGCGGCTGGCCCACCGCGCCGCGAATGATGTTGATGGTTTGCAGGTCCGCCTTGGCGCCGCCGGACAGGTCACTTACCCGGACCGAGGTCACGCTGGGCTTGTCGGCAACACCAGCCGGGCGCAGCACCAGCGCCAGCCGTCCGACCGTTGCACCCAGCACCAGCTTCTGTGCCATCTGCGGATCGACTTCCAGGGTGACCGCGCGCGACACCGCAGGCGACTCGACCCGGTCATCGGCAAGCTGGTCGATCGCCAGCACCTTGATGTCCTGCAGCAGCACATCCGATTGCACGCTCATCGGATCGCCCGACTTGGCATTGCGCGTCACGATCACGTCGACCCTGTCGCCGGGCAGCACGAAACCGGCCACCCCAAGAATCTCGTCGACGGACACCGTCATGGCCCGCATGGCCGGGTCTACCAGCGACGCCAGCGTGGCCCGCTGGCCGGGGCCGGTCACCTTTTTCGACAATACCGGTTCATCGGTTTCGATTGCGCTGAGCACCACCCGGTTGCCGGACTTGCCGCCTTCGCTCAGCATCTGTTCGATGGTCGCGTAGGCACCTTCGGGTTCTGCACCCTTGGTCCATTCGACCTCGCGCAGGTTCGACGTGTCCAGCCGGTCGCCATAGCGCAGCGGCTGCGAGGCAACGACAATGGTGGATTTCTCGATGACGGGCGCTGCCTCCTCAACCGGAGCAGCGGCGGTCATGTCCATCTTGCTCATCTTGTAGGCGAACACCTGGCCGGTCACCGTCGCACCGATCACGGCCGACGTCAGCGCGATGGCCGCCAGCGCCAGCCCGCGGCTGCTCTTCGAATTGAGCTGCAACGGGCCGAGCCCGTCACGCAATGAACTCCCATTGCGCGTGCGGTGTTTCTCGCGCCATTCACGGCGCACATTGTTTTCCGACATAGTGCAGTTCTCCCCAACGGCATCCGTCTTGAGGCTGACAAGCTACATCACCCAGAACCGTTTAAGCAGCGATGCCTGTTGGCGCGGTTAAGCATTGGTGAGCATAAAAAGACTCATTCGTTCTCAAATTTTAATTACTTGAAACTGCTTCAAATTTTACCTGACCGGATCATTACCATTTGAGTGTTTCGCGTGAATTTTGATTTACAGATCAATGGCATGGTGTGTCGTCAGTTTGTGTCAGGGAGGGCGCACAATGAACCATCTATCACTTGCACTTGCAGGGATTGCCGGCCTCGTTCTTGCCGGTTGCAGCCAGGGTCCGTCGGCCAGCCTCGGTGATGCCGGGGCCAGCATTTCCGCCACGTCTGCTGATGCCTCCAGTGCCGCAGCAAGTCTGCCGCCTGCCACGTCCGACCACATGCAGGGCGTGGACTCGGCGCGTCATCATGCCGGACAGGCACCCTATCACGCATCGGACAACCTGCTCATCGCTGCCAAGACCGATTTTCGCGAGGGCCGCTTCGGACTGGCGGAAAAGTCCTACCGCAAGGCCGTTGAAGTGACGCCGCGCGATGCCGAGGCCTGGATCGGGCTGGCGGCGTCCTATGACCGGATGCGCCGCTTCGACCTGGCGGACCGCGCCTATGAACAGGCCGTCAAGCTGGTGGGCCGTACGCCGCTGATGCTCAACAACCTGGGTTACTCGCAACTGCTGCGCGGCGACTTGCGCAAGGCGCGCAAGTACTTCCTCGCCGCCTATGATGGCGATCCGGACAACCCGGTCATTCGCAACAACATCGAGTTGCTGAACGAAAGCGGCAAGCGCGTCGTCCGTGAAAAGGCATAGGCAGATGAGTGTCCGGCCAGCCATCAACCCGATACGGGCCGCATGCCTGCGCACCGCGCTGGCGGTTGGGTCCGTTGCCCTGCTGCCGGCATTGGGCTGGCAGGCAGGCGACGTGAATTCGCCAGCCATCGCCGCGCCAGTCCAGATGTCACCGGTGGCCGAAACCGTCATTGGCAAGCACACCGCCACCTGGACGCACAAGAAGGCAGACAGGGGTGTGACTGGCGCCGTCGTGCAGCTGGTGTCCGTTGATGCCGAGGCACTGCCCGGCGAGGGCGATGGCGAAGCCACCGCGCTGATCGAACTGGAGCCGGCCCGTGCCGTTGATCATTCGGCAGACCGGCAGGCCTATGCCGACTGGCTGTCGGTTGATGACGCGACCGGAAACGTGCGCATTACCGGCTTTGACACTAGGCACGAGGCTGAAGGCCGCCGCAGCTGCCGCCAGACCCACGACACGATCGTTTCGTCGTTCGGCATTGACCCTGACCGGGCGAAGGTACTGGCGGACCAACCGGTGATGTTCCAGTCCAGCATCTGCGCTGCCAATGGTGAGATCATCATTACCTGCCATGGCAGCAACGGTACCATTTCGCCACGCCGCTTGCGGCCCAATGGGCGTTGCTCCCGCGGCTGACGCGGCTTTACGGATATCGATGATCTGAAGTCGCCGGCAGGCCTTGGCCTGTCCGGCCGTTCCATGTTCAGCGGTTGAATATGCGAGCCGCCAGTCCTGGCGAGGGTGGAGAGGCGGCACCGTGCACCCGGTAACCGCCCCTCCGAGATCATCTTGCCGTGTGTAGCAGTACGGCAAGACTATCCGCGGGCTCTTTCTCCTGGGGAGGAGGTCGCCGTCCCGCGGAATTCGCGTCTGACAGACCGACCATAGCCGCCACCTGTGGCGTAGAAGTTAACGCGGTAAACCCAAACAGTTAATCCGCGCGAAGTGGTTATGGCGAGCTTGTCCGGGCCGTCACAATTGCCATCAATTTTTAGACGATCCACGGTGGCGGGCGAGCGCCTCAGTGCACGGCCCGCACCAGCCTCGCCGCACCCGAAAGTGGCTCATTCAGCTCAACCGCAACAAAGTGGCCACGAACCGGGTTGCCGAACAGCGGATGCGGTTGCGTCACGTCGCCTGCGATCCGTTCGCCAGTCCTGCCGGCCGCAGCACACCCGGCAATGATGAAGCGGCACAACTCGAGGTCTGAGCCCGGTTCAAAGGCCTGCGCATTGGAAGCCGGTACGAACAGCACTGTCTGTTCATTGGTACGCGCCCGGGCCAGTGCGCCTTGCCGGGCCGTGGCCAGCTCCGCGGTGATGGCGTCGATCTCGCTGGCCAGGTTTTCAGCCTCGACAGACTTGTCGGCAATGGTCTGGCTGGCGGCAGCAATGGTGGCGCGGGCCTTGCCGGCATCCATGGCGAGGTAGGTCAGTTCGGCATCACCGGCGATGGCGCTGACCGGCACGGACTGGTTGGCCAGTTGAGCAGCCAGCGTGATGAGGAAGCCAGCGCGTTCCTCGAGACGGTCCCGCTCGATGCGCTTCATCTCGAGTTCGTTGGCTACGGTGGCGAGCTGGTGCATCGACTGCAGGCCCGCAATCCTGACCAGTGGGTCGTCATTGCCGGATGATCCCACGATGGTGGTAAGGCGGGTTACGTGGGTGTTGGCTTCGCGTTTCAGCCGGTTGGTCTGCTTCAGGGTCATGGCAACCGTCTGGCGGATCGTATCAACCGACTGTTCCGCGCCCAGCTTGTCCCGGCCGGCAGCGGCAACTGCTGCCAGCGCTGCTTCATGGCTGCGGGCCAGCCCGGTCTTGCGCTGCTCCAGTGCCTCGATGTGCGACGCCATCGACATGACTTGCGGGTGTGTGGCGCCAAGACGCGTCGGCACCGACCAGTTGGCCGACGTCATGAAGTAGCCCACGATGCCGGTAAAGCAGATGACGAGGCCCAGCAGCGCGGCGAGTCCTGAAAGGGCAAACTTGTTGCGGCGTGGCCCGGCAAGCTGGCGCAACTGCTGCATGCGGCCCGGGGCACGCGCTGCTGCCGATGGCTGCGGCATGGCTTCGGGTATGTTCATTAGCTTGACGGGTTGCAGCCAGTCGGGTGCTTCCATCTCGGCTTCCTTGATGGATTTGACGAAGGGTGGTGCCTCCGACTTGATCCACGGCATGCCGGCGTTGAGAAACTTCTCGAATGCCTCGTCGTCATGACGGGAAACCTGCTGCGCGGAAATGACTGGCGCGAGCTTCGTGCAGGCATGGTTCTTGACCGCGTTGACGAGGTCCTTTTCCAGCGCCGGTGCGCGCAGCACCTCGTGCACGCCGTGAATGGCTTCGGCCTCGGCACAGTTCCTGGGCTCTGCAACCACGACAAGGTGCGCGATCTGCCGGGCAGCAGCCAGCAGGGCAAGCTTGAGGCCGCGGCTCTCGGTCGGCTTGGACTGGTCGACGATGGCGAACTCGACCTTGTGGTCCTCGATGTGGGCCAGCAGGTCGTCGATCGACTTCATGTGGCGGGTGTGGACGCGCGCACCGGAGTCCAGCATCACCTTGCCGGTTTCCGCGAGGGCACTGCCCACCAGGATCACCTCGAGCGTCTGGGGCCTTGCAGCCTTGCCGGCAACTGCCGTTGACGACGACTTGTGCCTGCGGGCACGGGTGGAGGCACTCACTCTGGACGCAACAGCCGACATGTTTACGCAAACTCCCAAGCCGGTGGCCCACAAGGTCTGCGTGAGGGGCAACCGGCAACAACGCGAACTAACTTGTCAGCGATATTGCGGTTAATCCTTTGCCAACGGGTAAATTCACATTTGTCTCAAATGATAAATTGTGGCTGTCTGGTGTTATGGTTAGCGCAGGGTTAATGGAACTGCGCCCGGCACCGCAGGAAAGGCTTGTCGCTGGGTGATCAGCCGGCCTGCTTCATCTGGCCCGGATCAGCGTTCGGGAAAAACAGCTGCTGGCCCTCGATCATGTAGGACTTGATGACGTTCTGGCCTTCTGCGCTCAGCACCCAGTCGACAAAACTCTTGGCCGCATCGGCTTTCACGTTCGGGCACTTTTCCGGGTTGACCTGCATGATGCCGTACTGGTTGAACATCGTCTTGTCGCCTTCCACGCTGATGGTGAAGTCACCCTTGTTCTTGAACGAGATCCAGGTGGCACGGTCGGTGAGCACGTAGGCTCCCATGCCGACACCGGCATTGAGGGTGGCGCCCATGCCCGAGCCGGTCTCACGATACCAGTCGCCCGACGCCGCCTTGATGTCCACGCCGGCGTCCTTCCACAGGCTGACTTCCTTCTTGTGGGTGCCGGAGTCGTCACCGCGCGAGGCAAAAATGGCCTTGGCCTCGGCGATCTTCTTCAGGGATCCGGTGGCATCATTGCTGCCGGTAACCTTGGCCGGGTCGGCAGGCGGGCCGACGATGACGAAATCATTGTACATCACGTCGTAGCGGGTGAGACCGTAGCCCTCCTCGACAAATTTCTCCTCAGCCTTCTTGGCGTGCACGAACAGTACGTCGCCGTCGCAGTTCTGGGCGTTCTTGATGGCCTGCCCGGTGCCGACGGCCACCACATTGACCTTGATGCCGGTCTTCTTCTCGAACATCGGCAGCATGTGGTCGAACAGGCCGGAGTTCTGGGTCGAGGTGGTCGACTGCACGATGATGGAGGTGTCGGCAGCATGGCCTGCTGCGCTACCGGCAGTCAGCGCGGCAGCAAGGGCGATGGCTGTGTAGAGCTTGGTGGATGTCACGGGTCGTGTTCCTTCCAGCTAGAGAACGAGTTTGCCGGCGAGGTAGTCCCTTGCCTGGCCGGAGGCGGGTTGATCGAAGAATGTCTTTGAGGGCGTGTGCTCGCAGACCCGGCCTGCGTGGATGAACACCACGCTGTCGGCGATCCTGCGGGCCTGGCCGGCATCATGGGTCACCAGCAGCACCTTGACGCCTGCGCGGCGGGCATCCTGCACCAGCATTTCAATGGCCGCGGTGGACGCCGGATCAAGACTGGCGGTGGGCTCGTCGAGAAACAGTGTCTGCGGCGACGATGCCAGCGCCCTGACCAGCGCGAGCCGCTGTTGTTCACCGCCGGACAGTGCACGGGCCGGTTGGCTTGCCTTTTCGGACAAGCCCGCCATCGCCAGCAGCTCGTCGCGCCGGGTGGCATCGCGGCTGCCGGCCACTTTCAGCGCAAAGTCCAGATTGGCCGCCACGGACCGGCGCAGCAGCACGGGTTTCTGAAACACCATGGCCTGGCGGGCGCGGGTCAGTGCTGAGGCCTGCTCGCCGTTCCAGGTGATGGTGCCTTCATGCGGCTGCAGCAGGCCGTGCAACAGCCGGATCAGCAGGCTCTTGCCGGCCCCGTTCGGCCCCATGATCGCGGTGATGCCGGGGTCTGTCAGCTGAAGATCGAGCCCGTTGATCAGCGCCTTTCCCCCGGCGCGCCACACCAGCCCCTTGACGCTGAGCGGCAGCGGGCCTGGGGCCTTGCGTTCTGACACGCTAATACCGGTTCCGGCGGCGGCCATTGCGCTTGCATCAGGCATGGGCTGCGCGCTCCTGCGTCAGCCGCAAGCCCATCACCAGCGCATTGACGCTCAGTGCGATCACCAGCAGCACGATGCCGAGCGCCAGTGCCAGCGCGAGGTCGCCCTTGGAGGTTTCCAGCGCAATGGCGGTGGTCATGACGCGGGTCAGGTGGGCAATGTTGCCGCCGACGATGATGACGGCGCCAACCTCGGCCACGGCGCGGCCAAAGCCCGCCAGCAACACCGTCAGCAGGGAAAACCGGGCATCGACGATCAGCGCACCGACACGGGTGGTCCAGGGTACAGACATGGAGCTGAACTGTTCGGCATACTCTGCGTCCAGTTCCTCCAGCACCTGCCGGCTGAGCGCCGCAATGATCGGCGTGATCAGGATCGCCTGCGCGATGATCATCGCGGCCGGCGTGTAGAGAAACTGCAGGAAGCCCAGTGGCCCGGCATTGGACAGCATCATGTAAACCAGCAGGCCCACCACTACCGGTGGCAGTCCCATCAGCGCGTTGACCAGGATGATCAGCGCGCCGCGCCCGGTAAACCGCACCGTCGCCAGCAACGCCCCGAGCGGCAGCCCGATCACGGCAGCAATCAGCACGGCCGTCAGGCTGACCCTGCAAGGACAGCAGGATGATCTCTGCCAGATCGGCATCAAGATTCATCACCAGCTGGAAGGCCAGTGCAAACGATTGTGCGAAATCCTGCATTCTTTGTCTTTTTTGTGCATTCTCAACGTTGGGTCGCACAGTACAACGTTGATCACGACTTCGCAACCAGCCTTGGAGTGTCAGCCTCCCTGCTGGAAATCGCTGGAACTGTGACGTTCGGACAGCTGTTCGTCCGGCTCGCCCCAGGTCTTGTTGACCATCCGGCCGCGTTTCACGGCCTTGCGGGCATCGATCTGCTTCGCCCAGCGCACCACGTTCGTGTAGGACGCGACATCGAGGAACTCGGCAGCGCTGTAAAGGCGTCCCAGCACCAGTCCGCCGTACCACGGCCAGATGGCCATGTCGGCGATGGTGTAGTCGTTGCCGGCGATGAATTCCCGATCGCCAAGCTGGCGGTCGAGCACGTCCAGCTGGCGCTTGGTTTCCATGGCAAACCGGTTGATCGGGTATTCGAACTTTTCCGGGGCGTAGGCGTAGAAGTGACCGAACCCGCCGCCCAGGTAAGGTGCGCTGCCCATTTGCCAGAACAGCCAGTTGAGGCACTCGGTGCGCGCAGGCCCGCTCGCAGGCAGGAACGCCCC
The DNA here is from genome assembly GCA_963700735.1 of uncultured Alphaproteobacteria bacterium. Classification (GTDB taxonomy): domain Bacteria; phylum Pseudomonadota; class Alphaproteobacteria; order Rhizobiales; family Aestuariivirgaceae; genus Anderseniella. The sequence continues at coordinate 95,956 of CAVOYR010000001.1, read as the reverse complement.
GAATTTCTCGGCCAGGTGCATCAAGATCGAGGCGGACTCGAAAACCCGTACCGGCGTGTCGCCGCTGCGATCCAGCAGGGCCGGGATCTTGGAGTTCGGATTGACCCCGACGAACCCGCTGGAAAACTGCTGGCCTTCCCCGATCTCGATCAGCCAGGCGTCGTACTCGGCGCCTTCGTGCCCGGCGGCGAGAAGTTCCTCGAACATTACCGTCACCTTGACGCCGTTAGGGGTGGCCAGCGAGTACAGCTGGAACGGATGATCGCCCACCGGCAGTTCCCGGTCATGGGTCGGTCCGGCAATCGGGCGGTTGATGCTGGCAAACTTGCCGCCGTTCTCCGCGTCCCAGGTCCAGACCTTCGGGGGTTCATAGGTTTTCGTTTCGCTGCTCATGGGGTCAGTGTCCAGTTCGGTTGTGGTGGGAAAATCCGGATGGAAACGTATTGTGGCAAGCAATGTTGCATGCACGATAACGATGCAAGTCCACAGGCGGTTTCACAACCTGTTGAACCACGCTCCGGAACCATTGCCGGGCGGCTGCGTCCTAACCACATCAACAGTTCCGCGCCCGACCGCCCCAAACCCTGCAGGAAAAGGAAATCCGATGAAATTGCATTCGTTCCGTTCAGCCGCCGCACTTTTCGCAAGCTCGGTCATCGGGATCGGCCTGATGGGCGTTCAGGCACAGGCGCAGGAAACCTTCCAGATCGACAGCGACAAGGGCACCGCACTGACGGCACAGGCCGTGACAGAATTTGACGAACCATGGGCCATGACCTTCCTGCCTGATGGCACGATGCTGGTCACCACCAAGCCCGGCAAGCTGTTCCACGTGACGCAGGACGGCAACCAGACCGAGGTTGGCGGCATGTGGGACGTTGCCTACAGGGGCCAGGGCGGACTGGGCGATGTGGTGCTGCACCCGGACTTTGCCAGCAACTCGCTGGTCTACATTTCCTACGCCGAAAGCCTGGACAATGGCGCAACCTCAGGAGCCGCGGTGGTTCGGGCAAAGCTCGACACCAGCGGCGACGCGCCGAAACTGACCGGCGTCGAGCGCATCTGGGTGCAGGAACCCAAGGTATCCGGCAATGGTCACTTCTCGCACCGCATTGCCTTCGGTCCGGATGGCAAGCTGTTCATCACCTCGGGTGACCGCCAGAAGCAGACGCCAGCCCAGGATTTCGAGCAGGCACTGGGCAAAATCATCCGCCTGAACGAAGACGGCACGGTACCTGCTGACAACCCGTGGCAGGACAACGGTGAACTGGCAAAAACCTTCTGGAGCACAGGCCACCGCAACATGCTCGGCATTGCCTTTGATGCCGAAGGCCGGTTGTGGACCCACGAGATGGGCCCGCGCCACGGCGATGAATTGAACCATGTCGAACCGGGCAAGAACCATGGCTGGCCGGTGGTGTCCTACGGCGACAACTATTCCGGCGTGCCCATCCCCGACCATGACACCCGGCCCGAGTTTGAAGCTCCTGAAGCCTGGTGGGTGCCGGCCATTTCGCCGGCTGGCCTGACCATCTATTCTGGCGACCTGTTCGCCAACTGGAAGGGCGATGCGCTGATCGGCGGACTGTCGTCGCAGGCCCTCGTCCACGTTGAGATTGACGGCACCACCGCCCGGGAGGCCGAGCGGTTCAGCTGGGGCGAGCGGGTGCGCGAAACCGAACAGGGTCCGGACGGTGCCTTGTGGGTGCTTGAAGACGGCAGCGGCGGCCGCCTGCTGAAACTGACGCCGGCAAACTGATGTCTGGCCTACGCCATGAACCGGATGAGGTGGTCTGACACGGCGTCTGCCGCCTCGACCAGGATCGAGTGCTTGACGTGCGGCAGGATCACCAGTTCCGAGTGGGGCAGCGCCTCGTCGATCAGCCTGTTGAGGCGCGGGTTGCAGCCGCCGTCGTTTTCGCCGGTCAGCACCAGCGAGGGCGCTGTCACCTCGTGCAGCCAGGGACCCATCTCCACGCCCGCATAGATCCGGAACACGTTCATGAACACGTTCGGGTCGGTGTCCACCACCTGCTTCAGGCGGCGTGCCACCAGGTCCGGATTGGCAGCAATGAACCCGTCGGTGAACCAGCGCGCCGTCAGGGTTTCCAGCACCTGCGGTATGCCCTTGTCCTCCATCGCCTTGACCACGCCCCAAACCTTGGCCGAGTCGTCGTCCGTCCGGAACGCCGCAGTGGACAGCAATCCCAGCTTCAGCACCCGGTCGGGGTACTTGCGCGCATAGGCAGGGCCGATCTGCCCGCCCAGTGAATGGCCGGCAATATTGACCTTGTTGAAGCCTGCGCGCTCGCGCACACGTTCGAGGTCGGCCACCAGTTCATCGAGGCCGAACACGGCGCCGGGCAATGGCGAAGTACCGTGCCCGCGCAGGTCATAGCTGATCACGGTGAAGTGCTGCTTGAGCTTCGGCACCATGAAGCGCCACGCGTCACGCGCCGCACCGATGCCATGCACCAGTATCAGCGGCGGGCCGGAGCCCTCCACCGTCATCTCGCAATCGATGGGCTTTGCGCTCATGGATACTTGTCGCAGCCCAGTTCGCCGCCGAACCCCCAGTCTTCCTTGTCGACGTCCTGGATCACCACCCAGACCGCTTCGCGCTTGGCGCCCGTGGTCTCGATCATGGCGTTGGTCAGCGCTTCAACCATCTTGCGCTTCTGGTCGCGGTCGCGGCCCTTGAACATTTCAACCCTGATTATCGGCATGCAGGCATTTCCCCGTTGGTTATTCGGCGGCCATCATGGCGCGCCGTCTGGATGAGAACAGTGGCATGATCTCTTCGGCAATGGCGCGCATGTTGTCCATCGTCTGTTCGTTGGGCGAGCCCAGGTTCTGGCTGAGGATGATCTCGTCGACGCCTGCATCCGCGTAGATGGCAAGCTTGTCGATCAGTTCCTGCTTCGTGCAGATCATCAGGTTGTCGGCGAGCTGCTCGATGGTCTGCTTGCGGGGCAGCGGATGGATCGCCCCGCCGGTCACCAGGCCCGGACCGGTATAGACATTGTCGAACCGGGAATAATAGTCGTGCGCGGCTTCGGTCATCCGGCGCTTCTCGGCATCATTCCGGGCAAGCCATGTCACCCGCGACAGCGACAGTGTCAGGTGCGCGCCCGCGTCGCCCATCTCGGCCTTGGCCCGGTGGAACGCATTCACCTGCTCCAGCATCATTTCCTTCGACCCGGACAAGGGCGTGGTCTGGATGTGGAAACCGCGCTTTGTGCAGGCGTAAATGCCGTCGGGCACCATCACCGCCATCATCATCTGGATCGGCCTCACCGGCCGCGGCATGATGGTGAGCGGCTCAAAATCGTAGTACTTGCCATGGAAGCTGACGTCTTCTTCGGTCAGCAACCGGTGCAGCACGTCGAGCAATTCATCGAACTTCTCGCGGCTGGTCTCGATCGGGCTGCCCAGCCTCGACATCTCCACAGCAAACGCCCCGCGTCCCACGCCCAGCACCAGCCGGCCATTGGTGAGGATGTCCGCCATCACCACCTCGCCCGCATAGGTGCGCATGTCGTGCAGCGGCAGCACGGCAACCGACGTCATCAGCTTGACGTGCTTCGTCTCGCTGGCAAGGCGCACGGCCAGCATCAGCGGAGCCGGCGTCAGCAGGATGTTGATCAGGTGATGCTCGGGGATTGACACCGAGAGCATAGCCGAGATCATCGGCCAGCTTGGCCTGGGCGATCATGTCGGAGAACAGCCTGTCGCCGCCGTAGCTGGTGTCGGGGTAGTAGGCCGAAATGAAGTGGTTGAAGTCCATGACTCGCTCCCGTTTGATGCCAGTGAGGGTGGCGCAAAATAAAGGTTTTGTAAAACGGATTTAATTTGACGATTAATTTGAGATATACGAATTTGAAGCATGAACCTCGCGGCTGTGGAAACCTTTCTGGCGGTAGTGGAAGCCGGCAACCTCAACAAGGCTGCCGAGCGGCTCAACGTCACCCAGTCCACGGTCACCGCCCGGCTGGACACGCTGGACGAGGCATTGGGCCAGAAGTTGCTGGTACGTTCAAGGCGCGGGGCACAGCTCACAAGGGCGGGTTTCGCATTCCAGCGCCATGCCGAACTGATCATGCGCACCTGGGACCAGGGGCAAAAGGCAGTCGGCTTGCCAAAGGGGTTTTCCGGCATCCTGTCGCTGGCCTGCCAGCCCGATGCCTGGGAAGGTGCGGGCGAAGCGTGGATTGCCACGCTCAGGGCAGAACGGCCCGAACTGGCGCTGGAGGTGTGGCCGGGCGAAATGGCAGAGGTGAACCGCTGGCTGGCAAGCGGACTGGTTGACACCGCCATCACGCTGGTGCCCGCAAGCACCGCCGGCGTCTCGACGCGTGAACTGATGCGCGACCGGCTGGTGCTGGTGGCAACGGTGGACCGCGTGGCGCAACGCTGGGATCCCGCGTACATCTTCGTTGATCTCGGGCCCGAGTTTCGCCGGCAGCATTCCCTGGCCTGGCCCGGTGACGACACCGCATACCTCACCTTCGGCTCAAGCACCTGGGCGCTGGCCCATCTGCTCAAGGCGGGTGGCTCTGCATACCTGCCGTGGCGGCTGGTCGCCCCCGATGTAGAGGCAGGCCGCCTGCATCCGGTTCGCGGGGCGGCGGAATTCTTCCGGACCATTCATCTCAGTTGGCGTGAAGACAGCCTTGCCGCGCACCCGTGGCTGGCTGGCAAGTGACAGTACCTGCATCCTGTGCCGCCCGGCAGACACAGCCGTTGCAAACGCTTCCGGCACGCCGGTATGGTGCGCCCGCATCAGCTTGAGACGGGGCGCGCAACAGGAATGGCTGACCAGTTCGACTACATCATCATCGGGGCAGGCTCGGCCGGTTGCGTGCTGGCCAATCGGCTGACGGCGAACCCCTCGGTCCGGGTATGCCTGCTGGAGGCCGGCCCGCCCGACTGGAACCCGCTCATCCACATGCCCGTCGGCTGGATGAAGCTGATGAAGAGCGCAACCTACAACTGGCTGTACGAGACCGAACCGTCCGACTGGACCGGCGGCCGGGCGGTGCCCATTCCGCGCGGCAAGACGCTGGGCGGTTCGTCATCGATCAACGGCTGCATCTTCAATCGTGGCACCGCCGCCGACTTCGACCACTGGGCGCAACTGGGCAACCGGGGCTGGGGCTATACCGACGTGCTGCCATTCTTCCGCAGCCTCGAAAGCTATTCGGGCGAGGATGAGGACGGTTATCGCGGCAAGGACGGCCCGCTCCGGGTCACCCCGACCGACTGGCGCCACCCGCTGGTCGATGCTTTCCTCGATGGCGCGGAGACCCTGGGTATCCCCAAGAACCCGGACTACAATGGCAAGACCCAGGAAGGCGCATCCTATACCCAGCGCACCATCGTCAATGGCCGCCGCCAGAGTGCTGCAAAGGCGTTCCTGACGCCCATCCGCTCGCGGCCCAACCTGGACGTGCGCACCGGCGCCCACGTCACCGCGCTGACGTTTGAGGGGCGGCGCTGCACGGGCGTGCGCTACCTGAAGGGTGGCCGTGGCGGCACCCCGGTGGACATTGCCGCGGGCAGGGAAGTCATCCTGTCCGGCGGCGTCATCAACTCGCCGCAACTGCTGCAACTGGCCGGCATCGGCAACCCGGACCTGCTGGCCGCGCGCGGCATCGCGGTGCGCCACGCGCTGCCCGGCGTGGGTGAAAACCTGCGCGACCACTTCACGCCGCGATTTACGGCGCGGGTGAAGAACACCGACACCTTCAACGAAAAGGTCCATGGCATCAGGCTGATGGGTGAAGCGGTCAAGTGGGCGCTCGGGCAACCCTCTGCGCTCGGCATCCCGTCGACCGTTTGCTATGCCTTCACCCGGTCAGACCCGGCGCTGGACGTGAATGACCTGCAGATCACCTTCATGCCCGCCAGCTACAAGGAAGGCCACCAGGGCACGCTGGACGACAAGCCGGGCATGACCATCGCCGCCTGGCAGCAGCGGCCCGACAGCCGCGGCACGGTGCGGGTGCGCTCGGCCGACCCGTTCGACAAGCCGGTGATCAATGCCAACTACCTCGCCGAGGAAAGCGACCGGCAGGTGCTGCTGGCAGGCCTGAAGCTTGCCCGCAAGCTGTTGCGCACGGCGCCGATGCAGCCGTACTTTGCCGGTGAGCTCTACCCCGGTGACGGGGTGGTCAGCGATGCGGACCTGCTGGCCACGGCGCGTGAGCGCGGCACCACGGTGTTTCACATGATGGGCACCTGCAAGATGGGACCGGCAAGCGATCCGATGGCGGTTGTCGATGACCGTTTGCGGGTCCACGGCATTGACGGCCTGCGGGTGATCGACGCCTCGATCATGCCGACCATGCCGTCTGCCAACACCAACGCAGCCACCTTGATGATCGCCGAGAAGGCATCAGGCTTCGTTCTCGCTGCGAATAGCTGAACAACCATGATGCAAAAGCCAAAGGGCGCCCGAGCTTGTGCCCGGACGCCCCGTATCTCGTCAGAAACGGCGGCTTGGATCAGTTAGCCAGATCGAACCGGTCTGCGTCCATCACCTTGGTCCAGGCCTTGACGAAGTCGTGCACGAACTTCTTCTCGTTGTCCGACTGGGCATAGACCTCGCTCAGGGCGCGCAACTGCGAGTTGGAGCCGAAAATCAGGTCTACGCGGGTTGCCGTCCACTTGGCCTTGCCGGACTTGCGCTCGATGCCTTCGAACTCGTCCGCGTCGGCGGAGGTCGGCTTCCAGTCCAGCCCCATGTCGACCATCGTGGTGAAGAAGTCGTTGGACAGCCGGCCCACCTTCTTGGTGAACACGCCATGCTTCGACTTGCCGGCATTGGCGCCGAGTACGCGCAGGCCACCCACCAGCACCGTCATTTCCGGTGCGGTCAGCGTCAGCAACTGGGCGCGGTCCACCAGCATCTCTTCGGCGGAGACGGTGAACTTCTTCTGCTGGTAGTTGCGGAACCCGTCAGACAGCGGCTCCATGACCGAGAAGCTTTCCACGTCGGTCTGCTCCTGGCTGGCATCGGTGCGGCCCGGTGTGAACGGCACGTCGATCTTGTGGCCGCCGTCGTGGGCAGCCTTCTCGATGGCCGCAACGCCGCCCAGCACGATCAGGTCGGCCATTGAGACCTTCTTGCCGCCCTTGGCGGATGCGTTGAAGCCGTGCTGGATGGCTTCCAGCTTCTTCAGCACCTTGGCCAGCGTCTTCGGGTCGTTGACGTCCCAGTCCTTCTGCGGCGCCAGCCGGATGCGCGCGCCATTGGCACCGCCCCGGTTGTCCGACCCGCGGAAGGTCGAAGCCGACGCCCAGGCAACCGACACCAGGTCCGAAACAGACAGGCCTGACTCGAGGATGTCAGCCTTGAGGTGCTTGATGTCCTTGTCCGAGACCAGCTTGTGGTCGATCGCCGGGACAGGATCCTGCCAGATCAGGTCTTCCTTCGGCACTTCACGGCCCAGGTAGCAGGACTTCGGACCCATGTCGCGGTGGGTCAGCTTGAACCAGGCGCGGGCGAATGCATCGGCAAACTCGGCCGGATTGGCGTGGTAGCGGCGCGAGATCTTCTCGTAGTCCGGGTCCATGCGCATGGCCATGTCGGCGGTCGACATGAAGATCGGAACCTTCTTTGTCGGGTCAGCCGCATCGGGTGCCATGTCGGCCGGGTCGATGTTCTTCGGCGTCCACACGAACGCGCCAGCCGGGCTCTTGGTCAGTTCCCACTCGTACTTGAACAGCACGTCGAAGTAGCCCATGTCCCACTGGATCGGGTTGGACGTCCACGCACCTTCAAGGCCGGAGGTGATGGTGTCACCGCCCTTGCCGGACTTGTAGGTGGACAGCCAGCCGAAGCCCATCGCCTCGATCGGGGCGGCTTCAGGCTCCGGGCCGACATGCGACACGTCACCGGCACCGTGCATCTTGCCGAAGGTGTGGCCGCCGGCGGTCAGCGCCACGGTTTCTTCGTCGTTCATTGCCATGCGGGCAAACGTCTCGCGGATGTCGCGGGCCGATGCCACCGGGTCCGGCTTTCCGTCCGGGCCTTCCGGGTTGACGTAGATGAGGCCCATCTGCACGGCAGCGAGCGGGTTTTCCAGGTCGCGGTCGCCGTGATAGCGGCTCTGCTCGTGGGTGGTGTCTGCCAGCCAGGCATCCTCGCGGCCCCAGTAGATGTCTTCTTCCGGTTCCCACACGTCGACGCGGCCACCACCGAAGCCGAAGGTCTTGCCGCCCATCGAACTCAATGGCGACGTTGCCAGCCAGGATCATCAGGTCGGCCCAGGAAATGGCGTTGCCGTACTTCTGCTTGATTGGCCACAACAGGCGCCGTGCCTTGTCCAGGTTGCCGTTGTCGGGCCACGAGTTGAGCGGTGCAAACCGCTGCGTGCCCGAGCGCGCGCCGCCACGGCCATCGCCGGTGCGGTAGGTGCCGGCAGAGTGCCATGCCATGCGGATGAACAGGCCACCGTAGTGTCCATAATCAGCCGGCCACCAATCCTGGCTGTCGGTCATCAGCGCGGTGAGGTCCTTCTTCAGCGCCTTGAGGTCCAGCTTCTTGAACGCCTTGGCGTAGCTGAAGCCTTCGCCCATCGGGTTCGACAGGGCAGTGTTCTGGTGCAGCATCTTCAGGTTGAGCTGGTTGGGCCACCAGTCGCGGTTGGTTCTGCCGGCAGCAGCTGTGTGCATGACCGGGCATTTCGCGATGTCATCCATTACGTTCATGTTTGTCTCCCTCGGAGTTCGGGTCCAGGCAATTTCGCAGGCGGCCGATATCGACCATTCAACTGTGAAGATTGCATGTCGCGTCGCGGTGACTGGCAGGCTGCCAGACCGGGCGATGAAGCCCTTACCTATCAGACCATGACGATATAATTAAGTTGAATATTCTGATCATGGCGATAGTTTTTGATTATGATAAATCTCAGCATCAGGCAATTGCGCTACTTTGAGGCGCTGGCCGAGCACCATCACTTCGGGCACGCCGCCGAGGCGGTCGGCATTTCACAACCAGCCCTGTCCGTGCAGATCAGGGAACTTGAGCGCGAACTCGGCACGCAACTGTTCGAACGCGCACCGCGCGAGGTGCGGCTGACGCGGTTCGGCGAGGAGTTTGCCGTCCGGGTGGCCGAGATACTGCGCCGCGTGGATGAACTGGGCGACGTGGCGCGGGCCGCGCGTGAACGCCTCATCGGCCGGCTGCGGCTGGGGGTCATTCCCACCATCGCGCCCTACATGCTGCCGGCCATCGTCTCGACGTTGACAACCAGCCACGAGGGCCTCGACATCCACCTGCGCGAGACGGTGACTTCCACCCTGATCCAGGAACTGATCGACGCGCGCCTCGATGCAGCCATCGTCGCGCTGCCGGTGTCGGAACCTTCGCTCACCGAAGTGCCGCTGTTCGACGAGACGTTCGTGCTGGTGCGGCCCAGCAAGGACGAAGGCAAGCCAGTGCCCGACCGCGACAGCCTGCGCGAAATGCAATTGCTGCTGCTGGAGGAGGGCCACTGTTTCCGCGACCAGGCGCTGTCGTTCTGCAACATCACGCCCACCATGCCGCGCAAGTTCTTCGAGGCGAGTTCGCTGTCCACGCTGGTGCAGATGGTGTCGGCCGGCATTGGCCTGACCCTGATCCCGGAGATGGCCGTCGGTGTTGAGACCCGCTCGGCTGATGTGTCCGTCGCCCGGCTTGCCAGGCCTGAACCCTCGCGTCGCATCGGCATGATCTGGCGCAAGTCCAACCCGCTGGCGGGCCAGCTTCTGCAGGTGGCGGACGAGATCCGTGGCTGTGCACCGGCACCTGCACTTGCCGAAACTGGTTTCGGGCTCGCGCGGGGCCATGCTAACTAGGTTGGTGCAAGCTCAGGGAAACCCACCCCATGCCCGATGACATGACCGCCTTTGATCCCCGCGACCGCAACTGGCATCCGCAGGCCAGCGTGCCGAACTACAATTCGACGCGGTTGCGTGCACCTTCGCAAGCCCTGCTGCAGATGCCGCCATCGCTGAGCGAAGTGTCAGGCCCCGTGTTCGGTCACCATGAACTGGGCGCGCTGGACAACGACATGATCCGCAATGCCGCCGTCGATGGGGAAGCGGTGGGCGAGCGCATCATCGTGTCGGGCCGCGTACTGGACGAGTACGCCCGGCCACAGGCTGGCGTGCTGATCGAGGTCTGGCAGGCCAATGCGGGCGGCCGCTACGGGCACGTGCGCGACGGCTACATCGCACCGCTTGACCCCAACTTCTCCGGTTATGGCCGCTGCCTCAGCGACAGCGAAGGCCGCTATTCGTTCCGCACCATCCGTCCCGGGCCGTACCCGTTTCCGAACAATGGCTGTTCCTGGCGCCCGGCACACGTGCACCTGTCGTTGTTCGGGCCGTCGTTTGCCCAGCGGCTGATCACGCAGTTCTACTTCGAGGGCGACCCGCTGATCCGCCACTGCGCCATCGTCAACACGATTTCCGATCCGCGCGCCATCGGCCAGCTGGTGGCGAAGCTGGACCTCGACGCACAGGTCGAGTTCGACAGCCTCGCCTACAGCTTTGACATCGTGCTGCGTGGCCGCAACGCCTCGCGCTTCGAGGAGGCACACGGCTGATGGCCATGAAGAAAACCCTCCGCGAAACCCCGTCGCAGACCGCAGGCCCTTATGTCCACATCGGCACCCTGCCGTCCGTGGCGGGCATTGACGTGGCCTCGCACCACACGCCCAACCACACCGGGCTGGAAGGCGGCACGCCCGCCGTCATCAAGGGCACCATCCGCGACGGCAATGGTGACCTGGTCAAGGATGCGATGGTGGAAATCTGGCAGGCCGGACCCGATGGCAACTACCATGCGGGCCGCACCGGCTGGGCGCGCAGCCACACCGATTTCGATACCGGCGAGTTCCGCTTCGAGACGGTCAAGCCGGGCCGCGTTGCGTCTGGCCTTGGCGTGGGCGAGCAGGCCCCGCACATCACGCTGATGGTGTTTGCCCGCGGCATCAACCTGCACCTGCACACCCGCATCTACTTTTCCGACGAGGAAGCAGCCAACGCTGCCGACCCGCTGCTTAACGCGATCACCGATGCTGGCAGGCGCGACACCCTGCTTGCCCGCCCGGACCCGGACGGCAACAACGCCTGGCGCTTCGACGTGGTGCTGCAAGGCGAAGGCGAAACGGTATTCCTGGACATCTAGGTGGCGCGCTGTCCGCACGACGCACGTCACTGCTCCCGGAAGGCCCGGTTCATGCTGTCGGCTATCGGCTTGGTGATGTAGTCGAAGAAGGTGCGCTCCGCGGTTTGTATCATCACCTCGGCCGGCATGCCCGGCGTTGGCGTGAAGCCCTGGACCCGGCGCAGCTCGGCGCTCGACAGCGATATCCGCGCCACGTACACGTCCTGCGGCATGCCATCGCGCGTCTCGGCAATGGAGTCGGCCGACACGTAGAACACCTGGCCATCCAGCACCGGTGTGGTGCGCTGGTTCAGCGCGGTCAGCCGCACCACCGCCATCTGGCCAGGCCTAACGGTGTCAATGTCCGTGCGCGAGATCTGCGTTTCGATGATCAGCGGCACACCGGTCGGCAGGATCTCGGCAATGGTCTTGCCACTTTCGACCACGCCCCCGGGTGTATGGTAGTGCAAACGCAACACCGTGCCCGATACCGGCGCCGTGATGGTTGCCCGCTTCAGGATGCTCTGGGCGTTGAGTGATTTCTCGCGCACGCTTTCCAGCTCTGCCTGGATCGTCTGCAATTCGTCTAGTGCTGCCTGCCGGTAGACCGAGCGGGTCTGCTGGATCTGGTCCTTCAGCTTCCTGACCTGGGCGTCGGTCTCGGACACCTGCGCCGCAAGCCTGCCGATCTGGCCATCCGCATCGGCCATGGCGCGCTGGATGGCGTTGACCTCGGTGCGGCGGATCAGGCCTTGCTTGAACAGCTGGTTCTTGGCCTCGAACTCCACCTTCAGGAACTCGAGCTGGCGCTGCATGGATATGCGTTGCTTGTCATAGCCTTCGACCCTGAACTTCAGTGAATCGATGTTGCTTTCAAGCAGCGTCGTATCATTGGCCAGCTTCTCCCTCGATGAATTGAAGTTGGTGATCTGGCTGTCGAGCATGGTCGCCACTTCAATGTCGTCACGCCTCGCCCGCAGCTCTCGTGGAAACTCGATTTTCCCGGCACCAGCGGACTCGGCCTGCAGCCGTGCGGCGATGGCTTCCAGCCGTGTCTTGCGCAGCAGCAACTGGCGTTCATCTGCCAGCGCGGCCGTTTCATCGAGCCGCACCAGCGGCTGGCCCGCTTCGATGTGATCGCCTTCACCAACGAGGATTTCCTGGATGATGCCGCCTTCAAGGTGCTGAACCTTCTTGTTTTCGCCTGTCGCCACGAAGCTGCCTTGCGCAATGACGGCAGCCGCAAGCGGGGCCTTGGCCGCCCAGTACCCGAAGCCGCCGAACGCCCCGGTAAACAGCATCATGCCCACCAGCGTCAGCCCGCGGATCGAGCGCGGCACCTCGGCGAACCAGTCAACCGTCTGGGCAGTGGTAATGTCGGACATCGTCGCAATCCCCTTGCTAGTGCACCTGTCCTGCCGGCACCGCCTGCTGGCGTTCGCTCAACGCCTGCAACACGTCATTGCGCATGCCGAACATCGACACGGTTCCATTGGTCAGCAACATGATCTTGTCGACATTGCGCAGCAGTGACGGCTTCTGGGTGATCGACACGGTGGTGATCCGGTTCTTCTTCGCGTGCACCAGCGCCCGCGCCAGTGCCTCGTCGCCGGCGGTGTCGAGGTTCGAGTTTGGTTCATCCAGCACCACCAGCTTCGGCTCGCCAAAGAAGGCCCGCGCCAGCGCGACGCGCTGCTTCTGACCGCCAGACAGGGGCGACCCGTCCGCCGCGACAAATGTCTCGTAGCCCTCCGGCAGGCTGGCAATCATCTCGTGCACATCGGCAAGCTCTGCCGCGCGGTAGATCTGCTCGTCGGTCGCATCCGGCCGCATCCGGGCAATGTTGTCCTTGATGGTGGCGGGAAACAGCTGAACGTCTTGCGGCAGGTAGCCGACGTTCTCGCCAAACTGGCGCTGGTCCCAGTTGCGCAGGTCCATCAGGTCCACGCGCACCTGGCCGGATGTCGGCAGGATCGAGCCCACCAGCATCTTGCCCAGCGTGGTCTTGCCGGCCCCCGAGTTGCCGATGATGCCCAGCGCATCGCCCGGCTCCAGCGAGAAGCTGATGCCGTTTATGACGACCCGCTTGGTGCCTTGCGGCACGAACAGCAGCCGCTCCACGTCCAGCCGGCCTTCCGGGTGGGGCAGGTTCAGCCGCTCAAAGTTGAACGGTGAGGCCTTCAGAAGGCTGGAGATGCGGCCATAGGCGGCGCGCGACAGGGCAAACTGGTTCCAGCCCTCGATGGCTCCCTCAATGGGGGCAAGCGCACGGCCTGCGATGATCGAGGCCGCGATCACCATGCCACCGGTGATGTGACCCTGGATGGCAAGGTAGGCGCCCCAGCCGAGCATCGCGATCTGCGTCAGCAGGCGAATGGCCTTGGACACGGCAGCCGTTGCGACGTTGCGGTCCTGCGCAACGACCTGCGCCCTCAGCGAGCGCGCGGTGTCGCGGCCCCAGATGTTGACCGCCTCCGGAATCATGGCCAGCGCATTGATGATCTGCGAGTTGCGCGCCATCGCATCAAGGTGAAGGTTGGCGCGGCTCAGGTAGCTGTTTGCCATCGCGAACGGGCCTTCGGTGATGCGCTGGTTGATCAGCGCCACCACCAGCAGAAGCAGCGCGGTACAGATGACGATGGTGCCCAGGTGCGGGTGAATGAGGAAGATCGCCACCATGAAGATTGGTGCGAACGGCCCGTCGAGAAAGGCCAGCAGCGTGCCCGACACCAGGAATGCACGCACCTGCTGCAGGTCCGCCAGCGTCTGGTACTCGCGGCCATTGCTGTGCAGCGAGGCCCGTGCGGCAGCACTGAGGATGGGTCCGCCCAGTTGCGCTGCCACGTCCACCGCTGTGCGCATCAGGATGAACCGGCGGATTGCATCGAACAGCGCCTGCAGCAGTACGGCCCCGACGATGACCACCGTCAGCATGACCAGCGTGTCCGTGGACCGGCTGGTCAGGACCCGGTCGGAAATCTGGAACAGGTAGACCGGGATCGCCAGCACCAGCACGTTGCTGGCAAAGGTGAACACCATCACCGCCGACATGTTGTGCCGGACTGCCTTCAGCGCCTTCTTCAGGTTCTCGGTGAAATCGACCCGGCCCAGCCGCTTGTGGAACTTGCCGTCCGGCCCCGTAATGCCGTCGCCCGCCTTGACGGCCTTGCCATTCTTGGCAGCAACCGGTCCTGTATCACCCTCGATGATTGCCCCTCGTTTCGTTGCCATTTGATCGTCCTGCCTGTTGCGGGTTTCGGCCGGGCGGCCGGGTCAGCTCAACATGGTCTGCATGATGTCGGATGGCGCTTCTTCCGCGCGGATGTAGCCAAGGTCGGTGTTGTCGCCGCTGTCCTGCGCCGGCACGTCATCGGTGAGGAACACGACCGCCTCCGTGGCCAGCACGAGCGGGTCGTTGGCACCTGCGGCCAGCGGTTCGGTGCTGATCAGTTCTGCCTGGTAGAGCAGGGCATCGGAGTATTGTTCGCCGCCCACGTGAACCGTCCCGTCGACGCCTGCATCGGTGATGGTGGCAAGGTTGGCCAGCGCGTTCTCGCCGGTCTCGATGGTCCATTCGGCCTGGGGTGCACCCAGCAGCGCGTCGCCAGCCAGCGCCACCTGGTCCTGGTCGCCCAGGATGGTGGTCTGCTTGATGTACTGCAGCGAGATCATGTCGCCGGTGACATGCAGCACCCGTATCGCATCGAGACCGGCAAAGGCCGGGTCCTCGAGCACGCCGTCACTGACCACGTCCTTGCCGTTTGCGAAGTTGTCGACGGTCTCCGCATAATCGCCGCCGAGCGGCTCGTATTGCGTCGAGCCGATCGTGTTGATCAGGGCCTGGTTCCACAGCAGGTTGCCACCGGTTCCAAGCTCACCGGTTGCCGAGTCCGGTCCGCCGGCCAGTGTCCATATGCTGTCATCGTCGAGCAGGATGTTGAGCTGGCTGATAATGTTGGCGTGGTACATGCTGCCGTCGATGATGATCAGGTCGTAGTAGTGTCCGAGGTCCAGCAGCGACACGGCGTTGGTCGCCAGGTTGCCGCCTGCCATCACCATGGTTGCCGAGCCGCTCATCGACAAAACCGAGGTGTCGGCATCCGACATCAGCGTGTATTGCTCGATCCAGTTGAGGAACAGGAGGTTCCCCTCGATCGTCGTCACCGCCCAGTCATCGGGAAAGCCGGCCGCCGTAGCGCCTTCGGCCGCCGGCGCGTTGACCGGGTTGGATGCCACCGCAAAGCTTGCGATGCTGAACAGCGCGTTGGCCTGGTTGGGACCAAGGGTCCAGCCCGCCCCCACATCAACGCTGTCGGCATCGTGGATGACATTGGCCTGCGAAATGATGTCGAGCTTGATGCAGTCGCCGGCAACCGCGATCACCGGCGAGATAACCCAGTTGCTGGCGAGGTTCGCCTCGTTGACGATCAGGTTGGACCCGGCCGTCAGGTCGATGAAGCCGCCGGTCTCACTGGCATCGATGGACGTACTTTCGCCCGCCTCTTCGTCATCGGGTTGCAGTGATGCAGGCAGGTTCTCGACAAGGCTGGGAAGTTCGGTTGCTTCGCTGCCATTGATCCAGCTTCCCGACAGCGCGCTTTCATGAACCACGCTCACCGTAGCCGCCTGGTCACCAGCGGTTGTGTCGAATGTTTCCACGGATGCCTGCGACTGGATGATGAAGCTGGCAATGCCCTGCTCCGATGACAGGTCTGCGTCCAGGTCCTGCCAGCCGAGATCGGTGGCCTTGCCCGCCAGCGCACTCAGTTGCCGCCAGGCCTCGGCCGCATCCATCGGCTCTATATCCACATCGGCATTGCTGAAGTAGTCATGGTCGGACAGCCAGTTGTCCTGCTTGATCAACACGGCAAGGCTGGACGGTGGCTCGACAATCAAGCCAGGGCTGCCGCTTGCACCGCCGAGCGCGGCGGCCAGCAGCTTCAGGTGGGCCGGGTCTGCCGGGCCCAGCGAGGCGAGGTCAGGTTGCGGCGGGGGTGGCAGGTCGGGCAACCGCGTCACCGGCGGCAGCTCGATGGGGCCATCCTCGTTGACATAGCGCACGCCGGGGTCGAAGTCGGCGAACTCGTGGTCCTGCTGGCCGTTGGCGTCCAGGTACTTCAGTTCCTGTTCTGCATCCTTGGTCTCGGCGGTCGCCTTGATCCGGTCATAGGCCTCGCGCATCCGGGCCTGCTCGGCCTGCAGGTTGAAGTGACCTATGAAGTGGGCAATTGACTCTGTAATGGGGTCGAGGATCATCGCCAGTCGTCCTCACTGTTCGCTCTGGCCACGGCTCGCACCTTGATGCAGGTGCAGGCGTGCAGCGTTCGGGAAAGGGTGACTCCGGCCAGCAAGGGCTGGCCGGAGCCGATTTGTGTTATACGCCGTCGTCTTCGCCAGTGACCGTCGAGGTCAGGTTTCCACCGACCACGGTCATGTCGATCTGGTTGCCCATGATGTTGGCACCCAGGACGTTGCTCATGTTGAACGCACTGGTATCGACGATCGCGTCAGCCGATGCCTGCGACAGGCCACTGACGAACCCGTCGTCACCATTGTGCGATCCCCACATGCCGCCTGCGCCACCGGCACCAGCGTCACCAACTGTGGCGTGACCGCCACTGCCGCCATTGCCGCCGTCACCGCCGAAGGCAGAGCCGCCCTTGGCCAGCGAAATGGCACCGGCGTCGCCGCCGATTGCCTTGCCGGCACCAAGCCCGACGCCGAAGCCGAGGCCAATGCCGCCGGCATCACCGCCGGTGGATGCGCCACCGTTGCCGCCGTCGCCGCCGGTCCCGGTCGCACCATTACCACCCGAGCCCGTGCCGCCCGGTCCGCCTGCGCCACCGTTGCCGGCGTTACCTGCGGCTGCAGCGGCTGCAGCATCTGCTGCTGCGGCTGCATCGGATGTTGCGCCAAATGCTGAGGCTGCGGCTGCGGCAGCTGCATCTGCAGCACCTGCTGCATCGGCAGCAGCTGCACCATTGCCACCGCTGCCACCGGTTCCACCGGTTGCGCCGGTACCGGTTGCGCCAGCGCCACCTGAACCGGTTGCACCGGCACCACCTGCGCCACCTTGTGCCGAATGGCCGCCTTCGCCAAGGCCAAGGCCAAGTCCGCCGAGACCCAGCCCGGTGCCATTGGCATCACCGCCGATGGCCTTGGCAACGCTTACGGCGTGACCGCCCCAGGCATCGCCACCATCGTCGCCGTCACCACCCATGGCCTTGGCATAGCCGTCGTTCTTGCCACCGTCGCCACCGGCGTCGATGCCGTCATCAGCATGGGCATAACCACCGTCAGCACTGCCGTTCTGGTTGAACTGGGCATTGTTCTGGACATTGGGGTTGTTCAGAACGTCGTTGTCTTCCAGGTGGTTCTGCTGGCCGATCACGAAGGCACTGTCATTGCCCGCACCGTTCAGCGACCCGTTGAGGATGTCCTCGATGGAGAGATCGTCACCGGGGTTATAGTTGATCTCGCCGTCACGGTTGATGAGCAGCTTGTCGATGCGGCCACCAGACATGTCGATGTCTGCGAAGTCGTCATCGGTTGGCATGTAGCCATCAAGGTTCAGGTTGACGTTGGCGTTTGCCGTAGCCGAGCTGTGTGAGTCACTGTCAGACGTCGACTCGGACTTGTTGTAGTTGCTGTTGCTGTTGTAGTTCCGGCCAACATTTTCGTTCAGGTTTGCATTGCCGTTGCCATTCGCATTGCCGTTGCCGTTACCATTGGCATTGCCGTTCCAGTTGTCGCTGGACTGGTGCTGGCCCTGGTGCTGGCCCTGACCTTGATCCTGACCCTGGTCTTGACCCTGGCCCTGGCCCTGGTGCTGGCCTTGCAGCTGCTTCTGCAATTCAGCCTGAAGCTGCGCCTGCAGTTCAGCCTGGCCCTGACCCTGGCCTTGGTCCTGGCTCTGGTCCTGGTTGTTGGGATCCCACAGGAAGGGAAGGAAGTTCTTCTTGGACATGACCGTATCCTCACGGTTGGAGGCAGCGTCACCACCAGTCTTCTGCAAGGCGATATTCTGCTGCCGGTTCTCAGGTTTCACACCAGTCACCACGGCGCAGCCATTCCGGCTGCAGGACTGATGCAACTCGTGTCCCTGCGGTCAGGCGGACAAGATCAGGGCGCAGGCTCGCATTGGCTGGACGCTCCTTTGCGTCCAACTTTGCTCAACTACACCCCGGATTAAGAATTTGCCGCCCTTTGAAGGGACGACTGAATGATGCTGCCGTCATGGTTGCAGAAACAGTCTGCAATTCGATCTAGCTCGCGCGGAGCGCGAAACCTGGTCGCCGTTGGTCGCAATAAATGTGGGGTTCAGGTTGTTGATCAGACCACTGATAATGCATTGAAACGCAAGATGAATGCCGCTCAAACCTGCGTGCGGGGTTGCCAGCCGGTGACCGGGCCGGGCCCCCGTATCCATCAGGAACCCGCATATATCATTCGATTAAGTTGCATTTGGAGGCGATTGGTATATATTTAGTTAACTTGGTTTGGGTGGCAACTGGCAAAGGAACCGACGGGGGTGAAAACAACAATGACCAGTTAACTGCAGGCTTTTGTCTGCAAAGACGGTGCGTATCATGTGTGCGATGAGTATTGCATCTGGTGAGTTTTCACCGGGACACGGCGTCCCCGTCGAACTCGTTTACATCGGCCCCCGGAACGAGTTTTCAGACTGTACCGTCAGGGCCATCCATCACGAAATCGGTCAGTTCGGCATTGCGCGGCTGGCGTCTCCGGAAGCCATGCTGGCAGACACCATCGACTTGCAGTCGGTGAAACTCGTCCTCATTCACCAGTTGATGTGTGGACCGTGCCTCGCGCTGCACGAAAGCCTCAAGGCCCGCATACCACACGCGAACCTGGCGATAGCATGCACGTCGCTCAACAAGAATCTCGAGAGTGTCCGGAGCATGCTGCAGTGTGAGGCGGCGCGCGGCATCCTGCCGTTCAATCTCAAACTCGACATCTGGCTTTCGGCGTTGCGGCTGCTGCTGAGCGGTGGCGACTATATTCCGCTGGAATATGCCGATTCAGTCCGGCCGTTCAGCGAGTTGGCGGCAAGGCCGGGAAGCCGGACACCGCCCAAGTGCGCAATCCTCACCCAGCGCGAGGAGGATGTGCTGCGGCTGGTGGCGGAGGGCCTGCAGAACAAGAACATCGCCAGCAGGCTGGAACTGTCCGAGCACACCATAAAGCTGCATATCCACCACATCATCTCCAAGCTCGGTGTTCACAACCGCACGGAGGCAGCCGCGATCTACCTCAATGACCGCACCAGCTGACACCCGGCCCGAAGCGGGGCCTCCGCCTGGCGCAAGGCCAGACCGGGCAGCGGCTGCATCGTCGCTCGATGAACTGCTGTTGCTGGTCGGCCGGATGAACCTGTCGTGGACCAACACCGAAAGCCTGCTCATCCACCTCATTGCCGGGCTGGCCAACGTGTCCAAGGAAGTGGCGACGGTGATCTTCCTGACCCTCAACACCACCCGCGCACGCCTCGATATCGTCTCGCGACTGGCCAAGCTGGATGGAGTGGACGCCACCACGCGAACCGGTCTTCTGTCGATTGTCGCCTCGTTCACCCGCCTCGCCAAGGTGCGCAACAAGTACAATCATTGCATCTACGCATTCGATGACAGGCTCGGCAGTGTCGACACGATCCAGTTGCGCATACTCGAACAGAAGACCAGCATCCGCTACGGCAAGCGCGAGGCCGTCGATGCAGGCCAGCTGGGCCGCATCCGCGCCACCATCTCTGGCATCGAGGCCCTGAACCTCGAGATCAGGCGGGTGATCAGGGCCAGCGGCTACCCGGACTGATCTGGCCACCCCGCACTGCACTTTCCCTGCCGCGTCCCGCCATTCGGGCAGCCTCCTTGCACGCCTGGACCCGACCGGCTATCGCTTGTCTGCAACACAGGCGTACCAACGGACATTGCCTTGAACATCGCGACCAAAGCCGGGTCCCACCTGGCTCCCGACAGCACAGAACTGCCACTGCTTGGCGGCATCGTGTTTCAGCGCGGCTGCAAGGTCGACGCCGTGCTGGAACAAGTCGTTGCCGGCCTGCGTCAGCGTGGTGTCCGGCTTGCCGGCGTGATCCAGAAATCCGGGTCCGAGCCGGGCTGTGATATCGAGGGATCGAGATTGCATAGCCTGGCCGGCGACTGGGTGTTGCCACTGCTGGAGAACCGCGGCTCGCAGGCGCGCGGCTGCCGGCTCGATTACGGCTCCATTGCCGAGGCATCGGCCCGGATCTTCGCCTCGCTTCCCGCAGATGCCGGCTTCATGCTGCTGAACCGGTTCGGCCGTGCCGAGGCAGAAGGTGCCGGCTTGCGCGACATCCTCGAAACCTGCCTGCACCGGCAGATCTGCGTGCTGATCGCCGTGCGCGACGACTACGAGGCAGCGTGGAACGAGTACCACGGCGGACTTGGCGCCGTGCTGCCCGCCGACGCAGGCGCGATCCTGGACTGGTGCGACGCGCGGCTTCGCCCGTCAGCCTGAAACCGGCATCGCCGTTTCCACCAGCTTCGCCCAGTACGAACAGCCGATCGGGATGATCTCGTCGTTGAAGTCGTATTCCGGGTGGTGCAGCCCTGCCGTATCGCCCTGGCCGATGAAGATGAAGGCGCCGGGCCTTGCCTCGAGCATGAACGAGAAGTCTTCCGCCCCCATCACCGGCGGCGTGTCGGTGTTGACGTGGCCATCGCCGGCGATCTCGCGCGCCACGGATGCCGCAAAGCCGGCCTGCGCGGCGTGATTCACGGTCACCGGATAAAGCGGCGTGTAGGTCAGCTTCACCGTCGCGCCGAACGCCGCACCTGCCGCCTCGCAGATCGCCTTCATGCGCGCTTGCGCCATCTCGCGCACCTGCGGCTTGAGCGCCCGCACCGTGCCGTTCATCCACGCGGTCTGCGGGATCACGTTGTTGGTGTCGCCCATGTGAATCTGCGTCACCGAGATCACCAGGTTCTCCAGCGGGTCGGTGTTGCGCGACACGACCGACTGGAAGCCCTGCACGATCTGCGCCACCACGATGGCCGGGTCGATGCAGCCGTGCGGGCGCGCGGCATGGCCGCCCTTGCCCTCGATGTCGATGGTGAAAAAGTCCGCCGACGCCATGATGCCGCCTGAACGGATTGCAAATTCGCCCACCGGCAGGCCCGGCATGTTGTGCATGCCGTAAACTTCCTGCACGCCGAACCGGTCCATCATGCCGTCCTCGACCATCTCCCGGCCACCGCCGCCGCCTTCTTCCGCTGGCTGGAAGATCACCACCACGGTGCCGTCGAAATTGCGCGTCTCGGCCAGGTACTTCGCCGCGCCCAGCAGCATCGACGTATGACCGTCATGGCCGCAGGCGTGCATCTTGCCGTCCACCGTGGACTTGTGCGGCAGGTCGCGGATTTCCCGGATCGGCAGCGCATCCATGTCGGCGCGAAGGCCCACCACCTTGCCGGACGCGCTGGTCCGGCCATGGATCACGCCGACCACGCCGGTGCGCCCGATGCCGGTGACGATCTCGTCCACACCGAACGCCTTCAGCCTGTCCGCCACCACGCCCGCCGTGCGGTGCACGTCGAACAGGATCTCCGGGTGCTGGTGCAGGTCGCGCCGCCACGCGGTGATCTCGTCATGGAACTCGGCAAAGCGGTTGATGGTGGGCATGGGCGTCTCCGTGCAGAATGGGGGTTGCCAGAGACTGCGGGAGAATGGGGCGGGGGGTCAACCTCGATGAATTCAACGGCGCTCAATGGCGGCTATGCGGACGTAGCCGACGCTGATGTGATATGCTAACGGCCTTTAACAGCGCGCCGGGAGCAGAACGGCTACTTTTCGGCTCAATCAGCGATACATGCGTCCTAACGCCCTGATGAGCTATAGTCTCAGATATAAAAGCCCTATATTGAGATTCCCGTAATCATTTCTTTGGTTGTAATGGATGACAGATTTATTCATTTCGTACGCTTGGACATCAGACACGCATCGTGAGTGGGTGCGACTGCTTGCGAGTCAGCTTCATCTTCTCGGTTATGACGTGAAGATCGACCAGCAGGTTGACTACGGCGCCAGCCTTAGCGGTTTCATGCAAGAGGTAACGGGTGCCGCACACGTCTTACTTGTCGTTGATGAAAACTACGTTCTGCGTGCAGACACGATGCCGGAGTTTGGCGTTGGGATCGAAAGCAAGTGGATTAGCGGCGTGTATAGCACCAAGCCGTCAAGCTGGTTGTCGCTCGTGTTTGTGCGAAACCCTTCAAATAAAATTCCGGCTTGGCTCTCAAAACACTCACCTAAAGGTTTCGACTTCAATTCAACGCCTGAGAAGAACATGTTCCCGGGGTCTGTGCAGATCCACCAGATATGGCGTTGGATCGAAGGACTGCCCGCATCGAAAGAAAACGCCATCTCTTTGGCAGATGTTCGAAGACGCGCGACGCGGATTGAACGCATCGACGCGCAACGTGATCCGGCCAACTACGCCAATCCAGCACTAAAAGGTCGTGTAACCTTTCGATACCGGGACCACCGTCATTTCAAAGTGGGTAACGGCGAATACGAGTTCAAGATCAATTTCAGTGGCCGCTCCCACAATAGCGTATACGTTTACATTGACAGCGACCTGAAGGCAGTAGGTCTGATAACATCCACCAGTTACGACCCTCGTTCTGTCTCAAGCTTTCTCACACCTGGGCGAACTGTGGAGCCGATAGTAGATCAAAGGGTTGTTTGCATGAATAGTCATGGAGCACTGTGCGTCTTGACTATTGAAGAGGTGCAAGCAGAAATTAATGCTCAAGCTTATACACACCCGCATGTTACATTTTCGTATGAAGTGCTGACTGCCGTTTGAGATTGGGAGGGATGCAGCTAAGTCCTCTAATTGTCCTTGTGTCGAACGTCCGCTTCTTTCAGCCTAGCTCGCAGAGACTAATGTCCGACCTGGGCTGTGGATTCAATTGATCGCTGCAACACACTGGGCAAACTTCTCGCTGGGGTTTGATATTGCAAGGTCCTGCGTGGTCGTTCGTTCAGCTGCCGCGCAATGGCACTCAGCTTGGCTTGAGAATGAACGGACCGTCAGTTCCTCGGGGCAGATACTCCCGTAAAAGTCGGTTGGTATTTTCGTTCGACCCGCGTTGCCACGTCGATTGGGGGTCGCAAAAATACACCTCCACCATCCGTCGCCAATGTCCGACGCGAGTGATCAGCAAGCTCCTTGCCGCATCCCGTGTCAGCGGCGTTTGATCAGAGCTCCCTGGGCAGACGTCTGGATTGCTTGATCAGCGCCGAGATCACGCTTTCAGCTGTGCTTGTTGGCGACCTTGACCCGCATCACATAGCGGCGAAGCTGCCGCTCAACCAGGCGTCCGGCAACGTATCGCTGTTCCTGGAGCCTCCTATAACGTCGCCTTCCCAATGACCGGGTACCGCGCGCTCTTCAACAGACGGTGGCCTTTGCCTGATCGAGACTGCATTCTTCGATCTGTCCCAGTCCATTGCGCTCGAGGCTGGCGTGCCTGGAGCGGCGGACAGTCCGCTTGGCACCGAAGATGCTGCAGAAGTTCCTTCTTCAGCACGCCACGAGCCTGAATGTACAAGCTTCGACTGGATCGTCTCATGTGACACTTGCTTGTGCGTCCTCCGGATAGGTGCGTTTGAGCCAGCCAGCGATTTGTTCCGGAGACCATTTGCGCCGCAGCTTCGCCGATCACTGTGCGGGCCACGTGAGGAGTGCACAGACCAGCTTGCATGTCTTGGGCCGCAAAGCCCGGTTCCATGCGGCCTGATCAGACGCCGCTGCACGATATGCGGCACGCCCTCCATTGCGGCGGACTTCCCGACTGATGGTCGGACGGTGCGCGAGCCCAATTCGACGGGCAATCGCCGCAGGCGAGCTCGATACTAACACCCCGGGATATCTCCTCACGCTCCCTCAGGCTCAAGGCTTGCCTGCCACGCCTACGCTCTGGCGGGCGGATGCCGCCAGTGGGAGAGACGCGACCGAAAACACCAGCGACGAATTCCGGTCAAACGAACGGCCAATCGACATTCACTGAGTATCTCCCCGCGCTGCCAGCGATCCCAGATCTCGGCCAGCTGTGCCAGCGCGGCAACTGAACGCGACCACGAGGCCTTCATGTCCAACACTCCAGCTGTGTCAAGTGCCCAAAGTGTTGCAGCCATCCATTGAGTCCACTGCTCGAAGCGGCCATTCAGTCCCAGAGATGCCTCACCCCTTCGCCTTCAGCCCCTGCTCGCGCATCTGGCTCAGCGTCTGGCGTGGTGACAGCGCCTCCGCCGACACTGCAAGGTCCAGCACCGCACCCGTCTTGATGCACACGCCCGCTCGAAGGCAGCGGCAAAGTCTGCCGTCGTCTCCACCCGTTCGGCATGGAAGCCATAGGCCTTCGCCAGCGCCACGAAGTCGGGGTTGTTGAGTTCCGTGCCCGACACCCGCTCCGGGTAGGTCCGCTCCTGGTGCATGCGGATGGTGCCATAGGTGCCATTGTTGAGAATGAGGATCACCGGCTGGCAGCCCGCCTGCATGGCCGAGCCCAGCTCCTGGCAGTTCATCTGGAAATCGCCATCACCGGCAAAGCACACCACCAGCCGGTCCGGATGGTTGGCCTTGGCGGCAATGGCCGCCGGCACGCCATAGCCCATCGCGCCAGACTGCGGTGCCAGCAGCCGCTGCCCCGGCCCGAATCGGAAGAAACGGTTCGGCCAGATGGCGAAGTTGCCCGCGCCATTGGTCAGGATAACGTCGTCCGGCAGCGTGTCGCGCAAGCCCGCCATGATCGCCGCCATGTCCACCGGTCCCGGCTGCTCCGGCGCGTTGACATAGGCCAGGTAGCCCTCGCGCGCTGCCTTGCACCAGCCGGCCCACTCGCCCTTCACGCGCAAGCCCTTCACGGCCGCTGCAAACTGGTTCGGCCCGGCATGCACCGGCACGTCGGCCGAGTAGATCTTGCCGATCTCGCGGTCGCTTGCATGCACGTGCACCAGCCGCTGTTTCGGGTTCGGCACCTCAAGCAAGGACCACGCATCGGTGGTCATCTCCCCGAAGCGCACGTTGACCGCGATGATCAGGTCGGCGTCGGAAATCAGCTTCTTGGTCTGGGGGAACATGCCGACGCCGGCATCGCCCGCATAGACCTCGCTCAAATTGTCGAACCGGTCATGGAAGCGGAACGCCGCCAGTACCGGAATGCCGTTGGCCTCGGCAAATGCCTGCAGGTCGCGGGCTCCCTGGCCCTTCCAGCCGCCGCCGCCGGTGATGATCAGCGGGCGCTTGGCGGCGGTCAGTTCGTCTGCCAGTGCCTCGATGGCGGCAGGGGCGGGGGCGGCCTCGGCAATGATGACGGGCTTGCACGGCGGAGCCTCGCTCATCGAGGTGAGCATGTCTTCCGGCAGTGCGATCACGACCGGGCCTGGCCGGCCGGACAGCGCCGTGGTCCACGCGCGCGAGATGATCTCGGGGATGCGGTCGACCTGGTCGATCTCGGTGACCCACTTGGCGACCGTGCCGAAATAGGCGCGGTAGTCGATTTCCTGGAACGCCTCGCGGCCCTTGTCGAAGGTGGCCACCTGGCCAACGAACAGCAGCATCGGCGAGGAATCCTGCATCGCCGTGTGCACGCCGATGGAGGCATTGGTGGCGCCGGGCCCGCGCGTCACGAAGCAGATGCCGGGCTCGCCCGTCAGCTTGCCGTGCGCGGCTGCCATGAACGCCGCGCCGCCTTCGTTGCGGCACAGCAGGAAGTCCACCTTGCCCTGCGTGTCATGCAGCGCGTCGAGCACGGCGAGGTAGCTTTCGCCCGGCACGCCATAGCTGCGCCGCGCGCCCAGCGCCTGAAGGCATGCCACCAGCAGCTGGCCACCGTTTCTCATGCAAAAACCCCTGAAGATTGCAGGGTCCGTTTACGCCACGGCCCTTGCCAGCGCGCACTGCGACCACAGTTCGTTGAGTGCGGCCACAAGATGCGTCACATCAGCCATGGTGTGCAAGGGGGTGGGGGTGAAGCGCAGCCGTTCGGTGCCCTTGGGCACGGTGGGGTAGTTGATCGGCTGCACGTAGATGCCGGCATTGTCGAGCAGCCAGTCGGAGATCCACTTGCACTTGGCCGCATCGCCCACCATCACGGGCACGATGTGGCTGTCGTTGACCATGTGCGGAATGCCAATGCGGTCCAGCTCGCGGCGCAGCGCTGCCACCATCACCTTCTGCCGGTCCCGCTCGACGCAGGAGTTCTTCAGGTGCCGGATCGAGGCGACCGCACCGGCGGCAATGGCCGGCGGCAAGTGCGGTGGTGAAGATGAACCCGGACGCAAACGAGCGCACGAAGTCGATCAGCGCGGCAGAGCCGGTGATGTAGCCGCCCATCACGCCGAACGCCTTGCCCAGCGTGCCCTCGATCACGTCGATGCGGTGCATCAGGCCTTCGCGCTCGGCAATGCCGCCGCCGCGCGGGCCGTACATGCCCACCGCGTGCACCTCGTCGATGTAGGTCAGGGCGTTGTGCTTCTCGCACACGTCGAGGATGTCCGCGATCGGGCCGATGTCGCCGTCCATCGAGTAGACGCTTTCAAACGCCACCAGCTTGGGCCGGTCCGGGATCGACCTTGCTGAGCAGCTCATCGAGGTGCTTGGGGTCATTGTGGCGGAAGATGAAGCGCTCGGCCTTCGAATGGCGGATGCCCTCGATCATCGAGGCATGGTTCAGCGCGTCGGAGAACACCGCGCAGTTGGGCAGCTTGGAGGCCAGCGTGCCAAGGGCGGCCCAGTTGGACACATAGCCCGAGGTGAAGATCAGGGCTGCCTCCTTGCCGTGCAGGTCGGCGAGCTCGCGCTCAAGCTGGACGTGGCAATGGTTGGTGCCGGAGATGTTGCGGGTGCCGCCCGCGCCCGACCCGCACGACTGGATCGCTGCCGTCATCGCGGCAATCACGTCCGGGTGCTGGCCCATGCCGAGATAGTCGTTGGAGCACCACACGGTCACTTCGCAGGTCGAGCCATCCGGGTTGTAGCGCGTCGCCTTGGGAAACTGCCCCATCCGCCGCTCAAGCTCGGCAAATACCCGGTAGTTGCCATCACGGTGAAGGCGGTTCAGTTCGTCGGCAAAAAAAGCGCGATAATCCATGGCAAGTCCGGTTTCAGCGAGACGTTACAAACGATCAACAATTCATCACTTCCTGCAAGCTTATGAGGCATTAACGCGGGCCTTGCCACGGCGTGCATCGTCGCAGCCTGGCGGCGGGCCGGTGGCGGCGGATCGTCAGACCTGCCGCCTCGGGTCCGCTCAGGACAGGCTGGTAAAGCGCAGGTAACTGCGCACCTCGTCCCAGCCTTGCGGGAACAGCGCCCTGGCGTCTTCATTGCTGATCGAGGGCGGAATGATCACCTTGTCGCCCGGCTGCCAGTCTGCCGGCGTGGCGACCCGCGACTTGTCGCCCGTCTGCAATGCATCGATCACCCGCAGGATCTCGTCGAAGTTCCGTCCCACGGCCATCGGATAGGTCATTGTCAGCCGGATTTTCTTTTTCGGATCAATGATGAACACCGAGCGAACCGCAGCGGTTTCACTTTCCGACGGATGGATCATTTCATACAGCTGCGAGATCTTCAGGTCAGGATCCGCCACGATCGGGAACGTCAGCGTGGTGTGCTGTGTATCGTTCACGTCGGCGATCCACTTCATGTGCTCTTCGACGGTGTCGGTCGACAGCCCGATGGGCTTGACGTTGCGCGCCGTAAACTCGTCCATCAACTGCGCGGTGCGGCCCATTTCGGTGGTGCAGACGGGCGTGAAATCAGCCGGATGCGAAAAGAAGAATGCCCAGCTGTCGCCGATATACCGATGGAAATCCATCGGCCCGGTAGTGGTGTCGGCGGTGAAGTTCGGGGCCGTCTGGCCGATGCGAAGTGACATGCTGAGTCTCCTTGTTGGTGGGGGGTCACGCTGCAGTAACAGCGGTTTGAAGGGCAGTAAGTTCCCGGATCGCCTCGTGCTGGCTGAGAAACACCTTGCCGGTCAGCTCGTCGAGGAAGTGCGTCTTCTGCAGGCGGTCCATCACGGGGCCTTTCACCTCGCTCAGGTGAAGGGTCACACCGCCCAGTTTCAGCCGTTCGTTGATGGCCTCGAGCGATTCAAGCGCGCTCATGTCGATGGCGTTGACCGCCGGGCACATCACGATGACATGCTTCAGCGCGGGCCGGCCTGCCACGGCGTCATAGATGTAGTCTTCCAGGAACCGTGCATTGGCGAAGTACAGGCTTTCATCGACGCGCACGGTGAGAATGTCGTCGCGGGTTTCCACCTTGTGCCGCCTGATGTTGCGGAAATGCTCGGTGCCAGGCACCCGGCCGACCTCGGCGACATGCGGGCGCGAGGTCTTGAACAGGTGGATGGCGATCGACAGCAGCACGCCGGCGGTGACGCCGGTCTCGACACCCAGCAGCAGCGTGGCGAGAATGGTCACCAGAACCGCGGCGAAGTCGGCCTTCGCGTACGCCCACGTCTTGCGCAGGATCGAGAAGTCCACCAGCGACAGCACCGCGACGATGATGGTCGCGGCCAGCGTGGCGATGGGCAGGTAGGCGATCAGCGGCGTCAGTGTCAGCGACGCGATTGCCAGCCCGACGGCGGTATAGGCCCCGGCCGCCGGTGTCTCGGCCCCGGCATCGAAGTTGACCACCGAGCGCGCGAAGCCGCCGGTGACGGGAAATCCGCCGGTAAACGCCGCCCCGACGTTGGCTGCGCCAAGCCCCACCAGTTCCTGGTCCGGGTCGATGCGCTGGCGGCGCTTGGCAGCGAGCGTTTGCGCCACGGATACGGACTCGACGAACCCGATGATGGAAATCAGCGCCGCCGAGCCAAGCAGGCTCATCCAAAGGTCAGCCGAGAACGATGGCAGGGTGAGCGGCGGCAGGCCCTGCGGCACGTCGCCGACCAGCTTCACGCCCATGCTGCCGAGATCGAAGGCCCAGGCGGCTATCGTGGTGACGGCGATGGCGAGGACCGGCCCGGTCCGGGCGATGATGTCTGCGGCCCGTGCCCTCAGGCCCGCCTTCACCAGCAGCGGTTTGAGGCCCTTGCGTACCCAGAACAGGAAGGCGGCCGAGCCCGCCCCGATCGACAAGGTGATCAGGTTGGTCTGGCCGATCTGCTGCGCGATGGACACCAGCAGTTCATACAGGTTGTGGCCGGAGGCGGAGATGCCAAGGATGTGCTTGAGCTGGCTGGCGGCAATGATGATGCCGGACGCGGTGATGAACCCGGAAATCACCGGGTGCGACAGGAAGTTGGCGAGGAAGCCCAGCCGCAACAGGCCCATCGCCAGCAGGAACACGCCGGAGATGAAGGCCAGCGTGAGGGCGGCCATGATGTATTCGGGTGTGCCTGTCTGCGCGATCTTGCCCACCGCTGCCGCCGTCATCAGCGAGACGACCGCCACCGGCCCCACGGCCAGCGCCCGGCTGGTGCCGAAGATGGCATAGAGGATGATCGGCACGATGGAGGCGTAGATGCCGGTTTCGGGCGGCAGCCCGGCCAGCAGCGCATAGGCCAGCGACTGCGGGATCAGCATGATGGTCACGATGACGGCAGCAACCAGGTCCGAGGTTGCGGTCGCCGAGGTGTAGGTGCGGCCCCAGTCCAGTACGGGGAAATATCTGGCGAGCCCGCGGGCAGGCGAGCCGGTTCTGGTGTTCATGGTATCCACGCCCATTCAGGCAGTGCCGGCGGCCGCGTGCTCCGGGCCACTGGCGGGTTTCAGGTCAACCGACGAGTTCCGGCTTGGCCATCCATTCCTTGCCGCGAAGCATGGCCTTCCAGTAGATCGGCGGCAGCATCTTTTCCTTCAGCAGCCACGCCAGGTGCGATGGCTTCGTGCCGTCGATCAGCCAGCCGGGGAACGACGGCAGCAGCTTGCCGCCATAGCCGAACTCGGCCAGCACGATCTTGCCGCGCTCGACGGTCAGCGGGCACGACCCGTAGCCGTCATAGTGGGCCACGCTTCTGGCAGCTCCCATGTCGGCCATCACGTTGTTGGCCACGATCGGCGCCTGTTTGCGCGCGGCGGCTGCCGTCTTGGCGTTGGGCGCGTTCATCACGTCACCCAGCGACCAGATGTTGTCGAACGTCTTGTGACGCAGCGTGGTCTGGTCCACGTCAACCCAGCCTGCAGCATCTGCCAGCGGGCTGACCCGGATAAAGTCCGGCGCGGTCTGCGGTGGCACGACATGGATCATGTCGAAGCTGGTTTCGACCGTTTCCGTCTTGCCCTCGGCATCGGTTCTGGTGAACCACGCGGTGCGCGACGGGCCGTCGATGCGGGTCAGGTTGTGCATGAAGTGCAGGTGCGCGTCATAGGCCTCGATGTACTTCATGAGCGCCGGGACATACTCCTTCACCCCGAACAGCACGCCGCCGGCATTGTAGAAGTCGATGTCGATGTTGTTCAGCACGCCCGACCGCTTCCAGTGATCAGCCGACAGGTAGAGCGCCTTCTGCGGTGCACCGGCGCACTTGATCGGCATCGGCGGCTGGGTGAACAACGCGCGGCCCGACTTCAGCTCCTGCACAAGCTTCCAGGTGTAGGGAGCAAGATCATAGCGATAGTTTGAGGTGACGCCGTTCTTGCCCAGCGTATCAACCAGCCCGGGAATGCCGTTCCAGTTCAGCTTCAGGCCCGGCGTCACGATCAGGCGCTTGTACTTCACCACCCGGCAGCCATCCAGAATGACCGCATTGTCCTCAGGTTCGAACGCCGACACGGCGGCCTTGATCCAGTGCACGCCTTGCGGAATGAGGGAGGCCATGGTCTTGGCGGTCTCGGCAGGCTCGAAGATGCCGCCGCCGACCATGGTCCAGCCTGGCTGGTAGTAATGGACGTCGGCCGGATCGATGATGGCAATATCGAGGTTGCGATCGCGTGACAGCAGGCTTGCCGCAACCGAAATGCCGCCTGCGCCTGCGCCCACGATGACGATGTCATGCGAGGCGTCGCCGGTGTCGGTCGGCGTCTTGCCGCCATTGGCGATGCGCCGCACCACGCCGGACATGTCGTAGCCGGCCTGCTTGGTGGCGGCGAGAATGTCGGGCAGAGGGGTGCCCTTCGCGCCCTGGTCAAGCGACCACAGCGTTGCCGACCGGGTACCGGTGCGGCAATAGGCGAACACGGGCCGGGCAGTTCGGTGAGCGCGGTCCCAAAGGCTTCTGCGTCCTCGTCCTGCACCTTGCCGGACACCATGGGCAGGTAGCGGGCCTCAAGGCCTGCCTTCTTCGCGGCCGTCTCGATCTCGCGGAAGGTCGGCTGGTCGGCACCTTCGCCATCGGGCCGGTTGCAGATGATGGACCGGAAGCCCAACTGCTTGATGTCTCTCACGTCGTCCGCAGTGATCTGCGGGCTGACCGAAAGGCTGCTGTCGATCTTCTTGAGGTCCATGGTCTGGGTCCAGTTCGGTGGTTGGCCGTCAGCGGCAGCCGGGATGGACTGCCGCCTCGGGGCACGGTTCAGCGGGGCAGGCGGATTGCCGTCAAAGCGCGTTGACGGGCACTTTCAGCATTGGCCGGCCGTCCTTGTCGGTCGGCACCTCGCCGGCCCGCATGTTCACCTGCAGCGACGGCAGGATCAGGCTCGGCATGCCGAGCGGTTGCATCGCGTTCTGTGCGGAACTTGACGAACTCTTCCTTCGTCTTGCCGCCACCGACATGGATGTTGTGCTGCCTTCTCTTCGCCCACGGTGGTTTCCCACTGGATGTCGCGGCCATTCGGGCCGTAGTCGTGGCACATGAACAGGCGCATCTCGTCCGGCAGGGCCAGCACCTTCTGGATCGAGTCGTACAGCGTGGCAGCATCGCCACCGGGGAAATCCGCCCGCGCCGAGCCACCATCCGGCATGAACAGCGTATCGCCCACAAAGGCCGCGTCGCCGATCACATGGACCATGCAGGCAGGCGTATGGCCCGGCGTGTATATGGCGAAGGCGGTGCATGCTGCCGATCCTGTAGGTGTCGCCGTCCTTGAACAGGGCATCGAACTGCGACCCGTCGCGCTGGAACTCGGTGCCTTCGTTGAACACCTTGCCGAAGGTGTCCTGCACGACCGTGATCTTGTCGCCGATGCCGATCTTGCCGCCCAGCTTCTCCTGGAGGTAGGGCGCCGCCGACAGGTGGTCGGCATGGACGTGGGTTTCGATGATCCACTCCAGCTTCAGCCCGTTGCTGGTGATGTAGTCGATCATCTGGTCGGCGTGGTCATAGGTGATGCGGCCGGCGGCATAGTCGATGTCCATCACGGAATCGATCATTGCGCACGACGTTGCTGTCCGGATCCCTGACGACGTAGCTGATGGTGTTGGTGTCAGCGTCAAAGAATGCCTTCACCTCGGGCCTGGTGTTCATGTCGACGGGGTAGTTCATGGCGCATCTCCTAAAATATTCTATTTTTTGAATATATAGTGGATGGGCAGCAGTTGCAAGGCTGGCACCCTTTGCTGTGATGTTCTGGCGCAGGGATTGGCGATGTCTGGTGCAGCCGCCGCGAATTTGTAAATTCGGTCAGTGACACAGTTTGCGGCAGTGTATCGCAGTTGCAGGTCTTGCGTTGCGAAAAGGTGCCGCTAGTTTAGCTGGCTTGACTGGAATCCAAGAACAAGATCAACAACACGAGGGGCGCGTTGTCATGAAGGTAGGAACGCCAAGGGAAGTTGCGAGCGGTGAGGCCCGCGTTGCAATGACTCCGGAAAGCGCAGGGTTTCTGCAGAAGCTCGGCTATGACTGTCTCATTGAGGCAGGAGCGGGCGAAAAGGCCGGTTTTTCCGACGAATTGTACCAGAAGGCCGGTGTGACGGTGGTCAAGACCTCAGCCGCCCTGTGGAAGGAGGCCGACATCGTCGTCAAGGTGCGCCAGCCGGAAAAGACCGAGCTGAAGCACTTGCGCGACGGGCTGACGCTGATCTCGTTCTTCACCCCGGCGGCCAATGAAGCCGGCATGGAAGCTGCGAAGAAGGCCGGCACCAACGTCATCGCCATGGAAATGGTCCCGCGCATTTCCCGCGCCCAGAAGATGGACGCCCTGTCGTCCATGGCCAACATTGCCGGCTACCGCGCCGTCATCGAGGCGGGCAACAATTTTGGCCGCTTCTTTACTGGCCAGGTAACGGCAGCCGGCAAGGTGCCTCCCGCCAAGGTGCTGGTCATCGGCGCCGGTGTGGCCGGTCTTGCCGCCATCGGTACGTCGACCAGCCTCGGCGCCATCACCTATGCCTTCGACGTGCGCCCCGAAGTGGCCGAACAGGTCGAGTCGATGGGGGCGCAGTTCGTCTACCTCGACTTTGCCGAAGACCAGCAGGACGGCGCGGCAACCGGTGGTTATGCCTCCGTGTCATCGCCGGAGTTCCGCGAGGCGCAGCTTGCCAAGTTCCGCGAACTGGCACCCGACATGGACATCGTCATCACCACTGCGCTGATCCCCAACCGCGAAGCGCCCGAGTTGTGGACCGAGGACATGGTCAAGGCCATGAAGCCTGGCTCGGTCATCGTCGACCTTGCCGCAGAGAAGGGTGGCAACTGCAAGCTGACCGTGAAGGACGAGAAGATCGTCACGGCCAATGGCGTGACCATCGTCGGCTACACCGATTTCCCCTCGCGCATGGCCGCGCAGGCCTCGTCGCTGTACTCCAACAACATCCGCCACATGATGAGCGACCTGACGCCGGAAAAGAACGGCCAGATCAATCACAACATGGAAGATGACGTCATCCGTGGCGCAACCGTGACCTACAAGGGCGACATCACATTCCCGCCCCCGCCGCCGAAGGTGCAGGCGATTGCCGCCAAGCCCAAGGCAAAGGTCAAGGAACTCACGCCCGAGGAAAAGCGGGCGGCCGAAGTGGCAGCCTTCAAGGCGCAGACCCGGCAGCAGGTCACCCTGCTTGCCATTGGTGGCGCGCTGATGCTGCTGGCAGGCCTGTTCACGCCGGCCAGCTTCATGCAGCATTTCATCGTGTTCGTGCTGTCGGTGTTCATCGGCTTCCAGGTGATCTGGAACGTGTCGCACTCGCTGCACACGCCGCTGATGGCCATCACCAACGCCATCTCCTCGATCATCATCCTCGGCGCCCTGATGCAGATCGGGTCCGGCTCGTGGCTGGTGATCATTCTGGCTGCCCTGTCGGTGTTCATGGCCGGCATCAACATCTTCGGTGGCTTCCTCGTGACCCGGCGCATGCTCGCCATGTTCCAGAAGTCGTAAGGGGTAGGATCAATGGAATACGGATTTACGACGGCAGCCTACGTGGTTGCAGCGGTTCTCTTCATCCTGTCACTTGGTGGCCTGTCCGGCCAGGAAAGCGCCAAGCGCGCCGTCTGGTTCGGCATCGTCGGAATGGCGCTGGCGGTCATGGCCACGCTGGTCGGCCCCGGTGCCGGGCTGTGGTGGCTGTCGATCATCCTGATCGCCGGTGGCGGTGTCATTGGCTACCAGCTGGCAACCCGGGTGCAGATGACCCAGATGCCCGAACTGGTCGCCGCGATGCATTCGCTCGTCGGTCTCGCGGCGGTCTTCGTCGGCTACAACGCCCACATCGAACTGGTGCGGGTGCTGGCCATGGACGATACCGCCCGCCAGACGCTGAGCGGCTTTGCGGCACTGCTGGCCAAGAAGTCGGAAGTTGAACACAACATCCTGCGGGTCGAGCTGTTCCTGGGCGTGTTCATCGGCGCGGTCACGTTTACCGGCTCGGTGATTGCCTATGGCAAGCTGGCTGGCAAGGTGTCGACCGCGGCTGAAAAGCTGCCGGGCGGCCACATGCTCAATGCGTCTGCTGCTGCCATCTCGGTGCTGTGCCTGTTCTGGTACTTCGCCACCGGTGGCATCCTGCCGCTGATCATCATGACGCTGGCCGCCTTGTTCATCGGCTATCACCTGATCATGGGCATCGGCGGTGCCGACATGCCGGTGGTTGTCTCGATGCTGAACTCCTACTCGGGCTGGGCGGCGGCGGCCATCGGCTTCAGCCTCGGCAACGACCTGCTGATCGTCGTCGGCGCGCTGGTGGGGTCATCGGGTGCCATCCTCAGCTACATCATGTGCAAGGCCATGAACCGCAGCTTCATCTCGGTGATCCTGGGTGGCTTTGGTGGCACTTCCGGTCCGGCGCAGGAAATCGCCGGTGAGCAGATCGCCATCGATGCCGACGGCGTGGCCGCAGCCCTGGACGATGCAGACAGCGTCGTCATCGTGCCCGGCTACGGCATGGCGGTGGCACAGGCCCAGCAGAACGTGGCCGAACTGACACGGCGCCTGCGCGCCAAGGGCAAGACGGTGCGCTTCGCCATCCACCCGGTGGCAGGCCGCCTGCCTGGTCACATGAACGTGCTGCTGGCCGAAGCCAAGGTGCCGTACGACATCGTGCTGGAAATGGACGAGATCAACGACGATTTCCCGTCCACCGACGTGGTCATCGTCATCGGCTCCAACGACATCGTCAACCCGTCGGCCCAGGATGATCCGAACTCGCCCATCGCCGGCATGCCGGTGCTGGAAGTGTGGAAGGCCAAGCAGGTGTTCGTGTCCAAGCGCGGCCAGGGCGCAGGCTATTCCGGCATCGAGAACCCGCTGTTCTTCAAGGACAACACGCGGATGTTCTACGGTGACGCGAAGTCTTCGCTCGACCAGTTGCTGGGCATAATGCACTGACGCAAGCCGGCTCCGGCTGAGTTCACGAGACAGCCCGCCCTACCCCTGGTGGCGCGGGTTTTTCATGGCCGGTGGGCAGGCGGCTCGCTGGCCAGCGTGTTCATCCGCTGCAACAGGTCCGGCCGCGCGCACACCCGCACCCGCTCGGACGGGGTCAGCCACGCAAGCGCATCGCCAAGGCTGTGGGCGTCCTCCAGCTTGGCTTTCGCCGTCATGAAATCCGCATCCGGGTGGCCCGGCACGGCAGCTGGCGGCGGCTGGTTGAACGCGATGTGGGCCTCCGCTGCTGGGGCACTGGCGGCAAGCCAGGCGAGCGCATCCTCCGGAACGACCGGCCAGTCGCGGGCAATTGCGTCGCGCCGGGCAATGATGGCGGGCACCTCGTGCTCCATGCCGGTCTGCAGGATACCGGCCCGCGCCAGCGCCTGACCTGCGACCGCCCGGCCGCTTATCCACGACAGTGGCCCGGACAGGATAAGCCCTGCAAGTGCCGGAGACATCCACGCCACCAGCGTCGGCTCAAGCTGGAACACCACGAGGGTAACCGCGACGCCGGTGATCATGTGCCACTTGTGACGCTGCCAAATGGTTGCCCAGCTGTCCCCGCCCGACTCGCGCCGTTGCGACTTCCAGCCCGAGTCCTGGCCGGTGACGATCTCGTAGATCTGGCGCGACTGGGTCAGCATCATGATCGGCGCATAAAGCGCCGACAGCACCAGTTCCAGCGTGGCGCTGGCCAGCAGTTTGACCGTTCCGCCCGCCGCCTTGCGCCGGCGCGCCGATACCAGCAGGCGCCCGATGCCGATGGTCTTTGGCAGGAACAGCACCGCCATGGTGAAGCCGAACAGCGCGCGCATGCGCTCGGCGTCGAACACCGGCCAGGTGGGATAGAGCTGGTAGTCCTGCGAGAAGTACTCGGGCCGCACATAGAACGCCTGCAAGGTCAGCATGAAGCCGATTGCCAGCAGCCACAGCCACACCACCGAGCTCAGATAGCTCATGATGCCGGTGGCGAAGTGCACCCGGCTTGGCCAGGCAAGCCCCGCCGCATCGATCACGCCGAGGTGTTGCAGGTTGCCCTGCGCCCAGCGCCGGTCACGGTCTGCAACGTCCGTCAGTGACGGCGGGCTGTCTTCGTAGGAGCCTTCATCGTCCGGCAGCATGATGACGTCCCAGCCGGCGCGCCTGATGAGCGCGGCCTCGACGAAGTCGTGCGACATGATGTGACCGCCAATCGGGCGCCGGCCCCTCAGCTCCGGCAGGCCGGCGGCACCGGCAAAGGCGTCAGTGCGGATGGCGGCGTTGTGCCCCCAGTAGTTGCCGTCGCGGCCCGACCAGGCCGACAGGCCGCGCGCCACCACCGGGCCATAGGCCCAGCCCGCAAACTGCTGCAACCGTGCGTACAGCGTCCTGCCGCCTGCCAGCATCGGCACCGACTGCAGGATGCCGATGCGGGGGTCGTCCTCCATGCGGCGGATCATTGATACGATCAGGTCACCGCTCATCACGCTGTCGGCGTCCAGCACGATGAAGAAGTCGTACCGCCCGCCCCATCCGGTGATGAAGTCTGCAACATTGCCGGCCTTGCGCGCGGTGTTGGACCACCGGCGCCGGTACCAGACCGGCATGACATCGCTCAATGAATTGCGCAAGTGAAGGTATGCAGCGGTTTCACGCACCCAGGGGTCGGCACTGTTGGTGTCGGACAGCACCACGATTTCGAAGGCATCTGCGTGACCGAGCTCATTGAGGCTCGTTGCCATCGCCTGCAGCGCCGCAGCGGTACTGACCGGGTTTTCGTTGTAGACCGGCATCACCAGCGCGGTGCGCGTGGTCAGGGGTCCTTCGCCTCGCTCCTGACCATCACTACTGCGGCGGGCCGAGAACAGGCCCACGATGGCCGTGGCGCACGCTTGGGCGATCCAGCCGAAGGTGATGGCAAACAGCGCCACGAACCCGGCTTCCAGCACCGTCACGCCGCCGACCTCGACCACGCGGTAGATTTCGTGGGTACCGTAGGCCAACAAGGCCGCGCTAAGGGTGATCAGCCAGAAGCGCGACATCACCGGCGTTTCGATCTGATCGAGTGGGGGCAGGCTGGTTGGCGGGGCGACGTCAAGCGGTTGCACAGGCATGTCGAGCGGCTGGCGCGGCGGCATGCCCGGCACCCCCGCCACGCCGCCATGGGGTGCGGATGTTACGCGGTGGTCCATCTGTACAGCCAGGTCTCGGCGACCGGCCGCTGGGCGCTTGCCAGTTGCAGGCGCAGCTCCGCCATGCTGACGCCTTCGACGTCGAGCTCGAAACTGGCGCGATATCCGCCGGTGTGCGGGTTCACCAGCAGCACGATGTTGCTGACCTTTCCAGCCGATGCCGTGACGCTGGCCACGGCAGCCGGTTCGCCCGAGAATGCCGAGTCGAAGTCGATCACGAACAGTTCGCGTTTGCCGTCGAAGCTCTTGCCCATGCGGGTGGCCTTTACCTTGGCCATGTCGCCTGGCATGCCGGGCCCGTGCCCCCAGTACAGCCGGTAGGCGAACGTCAGTGACTGTCCTTCCGCCAGGGCCGCCTCGGGCCGCCAGAAGGCGACGATATTGTCATTGGTTTCAAGCCGTGTCGGGATCTCGAACAGTTCAACCGCGCCATTGCCCCAGTTGCCGATGGGTTCCACCCACAGGCTCGGGCGCAGTTCGTACTTCGCCTCGAGATCCTGGAAATCGGCAAACTGCGTGGCACGCTGGATCAGTCCGAACCCGCGAATGCCATCGTCGACAAAGGCCGACACCTGCAACTCGACCGGGTTGGCCAGCGGACGCCAGATCCATTCGCCAGCCCCCGTCTGCATCTGCAGGCCGGAACTGTCGAACACGGCAGGCCGGAAGTCGTCAAACCGCGACCGGTTGGTGCTGTCGAACAGGAACATGGTGGTCAGTGCGCCAAGCCCGATGCGCCTGACCTCCTGCCGGGCAAAAATGGTCGCCTCGACATCCATGACGGTATCTGTGCCGGGCCGCGCGGTAAACTTGTAGGCCCCTGTGTAGGACGCCGATTCCAGCAGCGCATGGATGACCATGAAGCTGTTGGATGCATCGGGCTTCTCGATCCAGAACGCGGTGAAGTCGGGAAACTCCTCGCCATCCTGTTCGGCCGTGTTGACTGCCAGCCCGCGCGCTGACAGCCCGTAGAGCTGCCCCTTGGCAACCGCCCTGAAATAGGATGCGCCCTGGAACACCAGGAACTCGTCCCACACACCGCTGTTGTTGATCTGGTTGCGCACCCGGAAGCCCGACAGGGGCAGTTTCGCACCCTCCGGCAGCGGCGGTAGCGATGGGCCAAGATCGAACATCGCAGCCGATGTGTCGACCGGGATGACCTTGCCATCCTCGATCAGGTTGATATC
Organism: uncultured Alphaproteobacteria bacterium; assembly: GCA_963700735.1. Classification (GTDB taxonomy): domain Bacteria; phylum Pseudomonadota; class Alphaproteobacteria; order Rhizobiales; family Aestuariivirgaceae; genus Anderseniella. The sequence goes on along the minus strand of CAVOYR010000001.1, from coordinate 56,675 downwards.
GACCGGCATGGTGAAGAAAAATGCGCCGGGCAGGAAGTCCAGCTGGAACTGCAGCGCGTCATCGCGCCAGACGCGCGCTTCCTGCTTGAACCGGATGTCGCGATACTGGTCGTAATTGAGGTTCTCGAAGCCTTCGGGCAGGGTCACCGTCTGGCGTTCATAGGCGCCTTTGGACAGCCGCTCTGCTTCCTTGACCAGCCAGTTGTGGTTGAACCCCGTTTCCGGCAGTGGTTCAGGGTCTGGCAGCGAACTGCTCTGGGCTCGTGCTGCCGAGGCATAGAGCGGGAAACCCGTGGTTGCCAGGGTGGTGCTGGCAAGCAAGACAAGCGATTGGCGCCGGTTCATGGACGTTTGAAAACTCTGGTGGATTTGGTTTGTGCAAGATTGTCTTGCCCCGCATCGATCACGAGCGTGGCCGTGATCTGATTAGCGCATCAACCTAGGCAAATCTATGGCTGATCATGCAGCGCGGGGCCGTGCCATAGCGCCGCGCCAGGCCAGCAATGGCGTCAGTCGCGGGGCTTGCCGAAAAACTGCGCCGTTAGCAGCAGAGCCGACGAGATGACGATCATGATGGTCGAAATCGCGGCAATGGTGGGGTCGATCTGGTCGCGCAGGGCGTTGAACATGTTGCGCGTCAGCGTCGAGTGGTCGCCACCCGATACAAACAGTGCCACGATGACCTCGTCGAAGGAGGTCAGGAACGACAGCAACGCCGCCGTGATCACCGAAAACCGGATCTGCGGCAGGGTCACCAGCATGAACGCCTTGAACCTCGAGGCACCGAGGCTGCGCGCCGCCATCTCCTGGCTCATGTCGTAGGACTTCAGCCCCGAGGACACGACGATGACCACCAGCGGCAGCGCCAGCAGCGTGTGGGCGACCACCAGCCCGCTCATGGAGTTGACCATGCCCAGCTTGACGTAGGCATAGAACGCGCCGATGGCGATCAGGATCACCGGGATCATGATCGGCATCAGCATCAACAGGAAGATGAAGCGTCCCAGCGGATGCTTGCTGACGCTCAGGCCATAGGCGGCAGCGGTTCCAAGCGGGGTTGCCACCAGCATGGTCAGGAACGCGGCGGTAAGCGAGGTGCGGGTCGCGTCCATCCAGGCGAGCGAGTTGAAATAGTTCTCGTACCAGCGCAACGACCACTCGCGCGGCGGAAACTCCAGGTACTGCGATGCCGAGAAAGACATCGGCATGACGATCAGGGTCGGGGCCACCAGCAGGAACATGATCAACGCCGCAAACGCGTAAAGCCACAGCCGCTGGCCGTGGGTGACCTGCGTGTCCGACGCGGGAGACTTGAGCCAGTTCATGCCTCAGTGCCCTCCGCCGATGATATTGCCCAGCGGCAGCACCCTGGATGCCACGTACAGGACGGCGAGCGTCATCACCAGCAGCACCACGCCCAGTGCGCTTGCAGCACCCCAGTTGAAGAACAGCTCGATGTTGTTGGTGATCTGGTTCGATACCATGATCACCTTGCCGCCACCCAGTACCGCCGGCGTGACGTAAAAGCCGAGGCACAGCACGAACACGATGAGCGCCCCGGCAAACAGCCCCGGCAGCGACAGCGGCAGGAATACCTGCCAGAACGACTGCGCCGGCGTTGCGCCCAGGTTGGAGGCCGCCTTCAGGTAGTCGGGGCTGATGGCCTTCATCGAGCTGTACAGCGGCAGGATGAGGAACGGCAGCATGATGTGGACCATGCCGATCAGCGTGCCGTTTAGGTTGTGCACCAGTGGCAGCGGCTCCGACCACAGGCCCAGCCCGATGCCCCAGTCGTTGACCAGGCCCTTGCGCTGCAACAGCACCAGCCACGCATAGGTGCGCACCAGCAGCGAGGTCCAGAACGGCAGCAGCACCGCCAGCATGCAGATGTTGGCAGCGCGCGAGGGCAGTTGCGACAGGAAGTAGGCCAGCGGATAGCCGAGCACGATGCAGATGCCGGTGGTCAGGAAGCTCACCTTGAAGGTGGTCCAGAATATCCGGCCATAAGCCTTGCTCTCGATCATCCTGGTGTAGTTTTCCATCGACGGCGAGCCATCCGCCCCGATGAACGACAGGTAAAACAGCCAGCCCACCGGCAGCACCATGACCACAAGCACGATCAGTACTGCAGGTCCGGTCAGGCCAAGCAGCGACAGCCACTCCTTGCGTTCATGGGCCCGCAACCGGTGTTCGTTGGCGCGCTGCGCGCCGCCGCTGATGGCCACGTCACTCATCGCGGATCACCACGGTGTCATTGCTGTGCAGGCCGAGCTCAACCTTGTCACCGATCGAGACGTTCTCGATCACCGCGCCGGTGCGGGTACCGGCACGCACCGTAACGTCGGTTCCGTCGGCCAGCGTTGCGTACATCAAAGAGGTATCACCCTGGTAGACCAGTTCCCTGACCTCAGCCTTGAACCGGTTGATGGCCTTGGGCGCTGCCTTGTCCAGCACCACCAGCCGTTCTGGCCGCAGCACCAGAAAGGGCCGGCCCTTGCCCGCAGGCGCATCGCGCACCGCCACGGTTTGGCCGCCGAAGCTGAACTTGCCGCCGCTTTCGTCGAGCGCGAGGAAGGTTGATTCACCGATGAAGTCCGCGACAAAGCGGTTGGCGGGCCGGTCATAGATGGTGCGCGGATTGTCAAGCTGCATCAGCTTGCCGTGGTTGATCACGGCGATGCGGTCCGACATGGTCAGCGCCTCGCGCTGGTCATGGGTCACATAGACCGTCGTCATGCCGAGCTTCTCGTGCAGGTGGCGCAACTCGATCTGCATGTGTTCGCGCAGCTTCTTGTCCAGCGCCGACAGCGGTTCGTCCATCAGCAGGATGCGGGGCTTGAACACGATGGCGCGGGCCAGCGCCACGCGCTGCTTCTGCCCGCCGGACAGCTGCCCGATGCGCCGCTCGCCATAGCCGGCCAGTTGCACCGTTTCCAGGGCACCGGCAACACGGGCGTCGATCTCGGCCCGGCCGACCTTGCGCAGCTTGAGCGGAAACGCGACGTTGGCCGCCACGTCCATGTGCGGAAACAGGGCATAGCTTTGAAACACCATGCCGACATCGCGCAGGTGCGGCGGCTTGAGGATGATCTCCTCGTCACCGAACCGGATGCTGCCGTGATCAGGCCGGGTAAACCCGGCGAGCGCCATCAGCAGCGTGGTCTTGCCTGATCCCGAAGGGCCAAGCAGGGTCATGAATTCCCCTTGCCTGATCTCGAGGTCGACATTGTCGAGGGCATGCACCGGACCATAGGTCTTGGTGACGCCGGAAATGGAAATTGGCAGGGCGCCGGCCTGAGACATTTTGGGTGCTCCCGTGTCGGCTGCAAAGGAAAATGGATCAATGGCCCGGCGCGAGGTGGCAACTGCCACGTTCGCGCCGGGGTCTGGAATAACGGGCCGGGACTATTCGGTCAGCATGTCCTGGTACATGGCAGCAGCCTTCTGCTCCCACTTGGCATACCATTCGAGGTTGATCGGCACCTGCAGCTTGGCGTTGTCGGGATGTGACGGCATCTTCTTCGCAAGCTCTTCGTCGATCTGGCCGATCTCGTAAGCCTTCTTGTTGGTCGGCCCGTAGGTGATGTGCAGCGGCAGGTTTGCCTGCAGCTCCGCCTTGGAAATCTCGGCCAGGAACTTCATGGCGAGATCCTTGTTCGGCGCCCCCTTGGGAACGGCAAAGCAGTCATAGTCGAGCAGCGCCTGGTTGAAGGTATAGGCCACCTTCGCCCCGTCCTTGGCCGCCACGTCGAACCGGCCGTTCCAGCCGGTCGTCATGTCGACTTCGCCGTCCTTCATCAGCTGGGCATGCTGTGCGCCCGACTGCCAGAATACCGCGATGTGCGGCTTCAGCTTGCGGACCTTGTCGATGGCGCGGGCGATGCCTTCTTCGCTGTCCAGCGCCTTGTAGGCTTCCTCGATCGACACGCCGTCAGCCATGATGGCGGGCTCGAGAGCACCGGACACCTTGTCGCGATAGGCGCGCTTGCCGGGGAACTTCTCCGCATCAAAGAAATCAGCCCAGCTCTTGGGGGCCTTGTCCTCGGTGAACGTGTTGGTGTTGTAGGCGATCACGGTCGAGAACACGTCCGAGCCGACGCAGGTCGGCGTATAGAGGTTGGGGTAGAACGTCGATACGTCGATAACGTTGTAGTCGAGCGGCTCGAGCAGGCCTTCCTCGGCGGCGCGCGCAGCACTGCCTGAGCCTGACGACACAATGTCCCACGGCATGGCGCCAGCCTGCACCTTCAGCCGCACGTCGGACATGCCGCCATAGGTTTCCTGCTTCACGGCAATGCCCGATGACGCGGTGCCAGGGGTGAACAGCGCCTTGTCCTGTGCTTCCTGGTAGGAACCACCCCATGAGGCGATGGTTACGGAGCCTTCGGCCAGTGCAATGCCGGCACCAAGGCTGAGGCCTGCAAGGGCAACACCGCCAATGGCGGCATGCGCAATCGATCTGCGGGTGAATTTATGGCTAAGCATCTTCATTCAACTCCTCCTGTGGCTGCCGGGGCAGCGGTTCGCCGTATGGTCTTTTCTGTCATTGTCTCGTAGGCGGCGGGCATATCTCTGCACATTTTCTGTTTGCTGGCAAACGTTTGGCGCTTCAACGGTTCAGCCCGTCGAGATACCGGTACCAGGCCACCGAGGCGGACAGGAACCAGGGGTTGCCGGTGTACAGCGGACGGGTTGGAAAGCTGATGCCATCCACGCCGGTCCGGCCTTCGGCCAGCCCCAGCACCCGCTGGCCCGTACGCATGCCAAAATAGCTGGCCATCGACACGCCTGACCCGCAATAGCCCAGTGCATAATGGATGCCGTCGTGCACCCCGGTGTGGGCAAGCGTGTTGAACGTGTAGGCCACGAACCCCATCCAGGAATGCGATATGCGGACATCGGCAAGGTCCGGGAAGATTGCGCGCAGGTCGCGCATCAGCAGCGGACCGCTCTTCATCGGATCGGTTTCCGCCGCCGATACCCGTCCGCCGAACACGATGCGGGTCCGGTCGGGAGATGGCCGGTAATAGTACACCACCTTGCGGGTATCGCTGACGATGCTGTCCTTCGGCATCAGCCTGTCCATCAGGTCCGCCGGCAACGGCTCGGTGGCGATCATGTAGCTGCCGATGGGGATCACGCGGCGCCGCTGCCACGGCGACACCGCGCCGGTGTACCCGTTGGTGGCAATGATCACATCTTTGGCCCCGATAGCGGCCGCGGGCAGTCTCAACGTCAAATGACTTCCCATCCGCCCGCGAGATGCCGTTGACCCGGCAGTGCGCAATCACCGTGGCGCCGGCCTCGATCACCCTGGCCAGCAACCCCTGGTGATATTGCGCGGGCTCGATGGAGGCATGGTTCTCGAACACCACGCCGCCATGGTAGGCGTCGGTACCAAGCTCGGCGTGCTGGCTGGCCCGGTCGATAATCCGCACGGGCACCTCGAAGCCCTTCGGCAGGTTCTCGGCCGCGCGTGCCAACTTTTCGAACTGCGGTTGGTTGTGCGCGGCATGGAACCGCCCCGGCACCTTGAAGTCGCAGTCGATCTTCTCGTCGCGAACGAACTCGCCGATCCAGCGCAGCGCGTCATGCCCGTCCCGCAGGATGGCGGTGCCGGTCTTGTCGCCATAGCGCGCGGTCAGTTCGGCAAGCCCGGGCTTGATACTGGTGCTGATCTGGCCGCCATTGCGCGAGCTGCAGCCAAAGCCCGCATCTTCTGCATCCAGCACCACCACGCTGCGGCCGGCGCGCGCCAGCACGAGGGCCGCGTGAAGGCCGGTATAGCCAGACCCGACGATGACCACGTCGGCGCGGGCTGGCAGGTCTGCCTGTTTCAACCTGGGTCGCGGGGTCTTGTCCCACCAGTACGGTTCGAGCTTGAATCCGGGCGCAAAGAAGGCATCGGCCATCGTCGTGGTGTTCCGTCGGCAGGAGGGTCAGCAACGCAAGGAATGCGCGGCCAGCATGACAAGGTCTTGTCAGTCTGGCGCATTCTGCCGGGAATTGTCACGCACGATCTGGTAGCCTGCACCTGCCGTGGCGTTGGCCAGCGTCAGGCAGCCTTGTGCCACCAGCGCGACAGCAGCGCGTCCAGCGACACGTAGCCCGCGCCCTTGACGGCAATCACCACCAATACGAACACCCAAAGCAGCCGCTGATCCGCGATCACAGAATCCGGCATCCTGTCGAACAGCGCACCTATCGTCTTGGCATCGGCGTTGTGGAAGTTGATGTCGACGAAGCTCTGCACCGCGATGAAGCCGATCATGCCAAGCGCCGCCGCGCGGGCAAACAGCCCGGCCACGATCAGAACCGGCAGCAGGAACTCACTGTAGGTGCCGGCATAAACGATCAGGTCGTAGAAGAACGGCAGGCCGGAGGTGTCATAGCCATAGGTTTCCATCACCGTCGGCAGGATCTGGAAATAGGCGCCATCCTGCACCTGGAAGAATCCGCTGATGCCGGCACCCACCTTGGTGAAAGCCGAATTGATGAAGTAGGTGAACAGCACCGCCGCGAAAACCAGCCGCGCCAGCAGCCCGGTCAGCCAGCCGTCCGTCGCCCGTTCGACCGTGCCGAACACCTGATGGTAAAGGCGCTGCAGCGTGGTGATCCAGCCGGTCTGCACACCGGTGCGGGACGGCAGGGTGGAGGCTGGCTGGCTGGTATTTGTGTCACTCATGATGCGTCTCCGCGATGGGCTGATACCTGGGGGGCCGGGCCTGACCCGGCAGGGATAAATGCGCCGCTTGCCAGCAGCAGGCCGATCAACTGGCCGAGGTCAGTGTCTGGTGCTGCGGCCATGTGGCCCCCGATGGCCTCGCCGAGGTTCCCGCCGGTCAGCAGGACGGCGAAGAACGCCGCCTCTGCCGGCGTCAGGGTGCGGACTTCCACGTCGAGGACCGGCCTGGTGATCAGCACGGTTTGCGCCTCGTCGAGATCGACGCCGTTTGCAGGCACCTGCGTGCGCCAGGCAAACAGGTCCGCGGCCGGGTAGGCTGACTGCAGCAGCCAGGCCGCCGGGTGTGCCTCGAAGGTCAACCCCATCAGTTCGTCCGGCTGGCAGGCAAGCAGCGCATCCCCGCCCAGCGGCGCAATGTCCGGCGCGTGGTAGGCATCAAGCCACGCCCGCTCGGCCCGTGCCACGTCGGCCAGGAACGGCGATTTGCCCAACGGCGCGTAGGTCTCGAGGAAGCTGTCGAACCCGGCACCATAGCCCAGCATCATGGCCGCGCGCGGCGGGTGCTGCACCACGAAGGCGCGGGCCACGGTGTTGAAGTTGGCCTCGCCCATGATCGCTGCCAGCGACGGGTACACCTTGCGCATGGCCTCAAGCAGGCTGGAGACGACGTTGTTGCGGTACACATCGAACCGCTTGCCGGCCCTGCGGTGCAGGTGGTCGCGCAAGTCGTCAGGCACGCTCTGGCCGGGGTCCAGCAACGCGGCGCCAAACTCGGCAGGCCTCAAGCCTGTCGCATGCAGGTCAGGCGATGGCATGTCGCGGCATCCTTGAAGGTGGCGCAATGAGGGGCGATGCGGCGCGCGCGGTGGCGAGGCAGCGTTCGGCACGGGCTGCCTGTGCGGCCAGTTCGGGCCACGCCGGCACGTCATTGTCCCATTCGACGAGGGTTGGGCAGGCGCCGATGCGGTCAATCACGCTGGCATACAGCGCCCAGACCTCGGCCGGAACGGCGCTGTTGTGGGAATCGATCAGCAGCGGGTGGCCGTGCTCGTCCATGTCCGTGGCGTGGCCTGCCAGGTGGATCTCGCCGATATGTTGCACCGGAAATTCATCCAGGTAGGCTTGCGGTGAAAATCCGTGGTTGGTCGCGGACACGAACACGTTGTTGACGTCAAGCAGCAGGCCGCACCCTGTCCGGCTGACAAGCTCCGCCAGGAACCCGGTCTCGGTGTAGGTGGACTGTTCAAACAGCAGGTAGGTCGCCGGATTCTCGATCAGGATCTGCCGCTTGATGGCGGTCTGCACCTGGTCGACGTGCGCAGCCACCTGCTCCAGTGTCTGGCGTGTGTAGGGCAGCGGCAGCAGGTCGTTGTAGAACACGTCGTCGTGGGTGGACCATGCCAGGTGCTCCGAGACGAGGCCTGGCTGGTAGCGGTCCACCACGGCCCTGAAGCGGGCGAGGTGATCCTTGTCGATGGGCTTGCTGCCGCCGATCGACATGCCCACGCCATGCACGCTCAGCGGATAGCGCTCCCGGATTGCACCCAGAAGTGCGTGCGGAACGCCGCCTGCGCCCATGTAGTTTTCGGCATGAACCTCGAAGAAGCCCATTGCGGGTTCGGTTTCGAGGATTTCGGCGATGTGTTCGGGCTTGAGGCTGACCCCGGCTTGCGCCGGGATCGGCAGTTCCGGAAACCGTCCTTCGGGAAAGCTGGATGACGATATGGTCAGCATGGCCGGTTCCGGAGCTGGTGTGCAGTTGCCAGTGGACGCTTACGACGGCAGGTCGCGCTCGAGCGGCTTGTCCGACCCGGTGCGGTCAGGCTGGCCGTCGACCTTGATGACGATCTCTTCGCAAGAACCGGTCTCGACGACCTTCCAGGCGTCGCCCTGGTAGTCAACGGTCGAGGTGCCTGCGCAGGTGGTGCCGGGGCCGGCGGCGCAATCGTTCTGGCCAGCCTTGGAGATGCCGTAGCACTTCAGCTTGGCGGCCTGCGCCGGTGTGGTTGCCGCGGTCATGGCGACGGCGGACACGACGGCCGCTGCCAGCGCTGCAGATGTGAGGGTCTTGACGGTCGACATTCGGAAGGATCCTTTCGGTTGTTGGCGAAACTTTTGCCCGAGTTGATGAAACTGGTATCACCCAGGCAACACTACTATTATCGCAACTCTTCCGTCAGGTCGTTTCACGAGGTGACAACTCTGCGTGAACAACCCCGGCCTGTGTATGGCCGGGGCAGGAGGTGTCGCATTGGCAATCTGTTGTTCATTCAGTGAAAGTGAATGTAACGACCCATATTCAGCCGAAACCTGCTGTTCCGGCTTGAACCATATGCTGGCTGAAAAGCGAGAGGTGGCAGGTCGAGCCAGGTGGCCCGGCTACATCCTGCCGCCCCGTACTTCGATCACTTCACCGGTGTCCCGCATCTTGCAGACCATGTGCTGATGACCAACCGCTGTTTCGATTTCCCACTCGTGCTTGCCGGGTGAGCGAGACCGGATCATCTGTACATGATGCCTGTCGATGGCGAAGTTCTGGGCCACGATCTGGGCGCAGCCCCTTAGTGCCATGGCCGGAGCCCTTTCGCCTGACGATGCGTTCTGGCGGTGCGCCATGCTGTTTTCGCGTTCCCTGTCACCAGCCTGGTAGCCTTCGGCGTAATGCCTGGTGCTATGGAACGAGTTATAGGCATAGCCATGCACGCCGTCCCGGAAGCCCCGTTCAAAATGGGCGACGTGTTCGCCTTCCTCCGGTATGTAACCGTCCCTGTAATGATGTTAGTGGTGGGCAAGGGCAACAATGCCCGGGATTGTGACGGCCAGGGCAGCCTTCTGCTCGTCATTCATCCGCGCATGCGCAGGCGCGGCTGCGAGTTGAAGTCAAAACGCGGCAGTGCAAAGCAACAACCCGGCCCGCCATGCAGATAGATGACGGGGTCACCTGCGGGGCTGTGCGTGCGGGCCTTCATCACGGCAAAGGCCAGATCAATGCGGATGCCATCCGGCTTGGCGTGATCCTCGGGGACATTGATCCGCCCGCAAATGACGGTGCTGCCCTCGATCTCGGTTGCAGGCACTGCCTTTGCGGGACACGCTTCGATGGTTACCGGGTAACGCGGGTCGGCACCACCCGCCCTGATCGTTGAGAAGGCAGCCGGATCCGGCTGTCCCATCAGAAGGGCCGAGACCACGGCGAATATCTGCTCTGGTGTCATGTTGGCGTCCCTTTCGTCACGTCACTCCAGAAAGTCCCCGGTTCCGATTACGTCGCAGCATGAAGGCCAGGGCCGCGAACGGGCTGCGGCCGCAGCGACATCTTCGAGCCTGCCGGGCTGGATCCTTGCACCAGCCAGAAGGCGACTGGGACCGAGACTGCGTCAACATTTGCGCAACGGCTATCCAGCGAGCGAAATGGCGGCGGCTGATGCCGGGAGAATTGGTTCTGCAAAGAGGATGTTGCTGTACTGCCTGGGCTTGAATGCGCAGGCACGGTCACCGTGCCGGCGGCGGCACGGGGCATCCGGCAGGAGTTGAACCCGCGACCGGCAGGCTTTCCTGCGGTACTGCAATCGACCCGTTGCCCCGCTGTCACGGCTGGGGTATACGACGGTCTGGCCAAGGCGTTAGAGCACCCGTAGCTCAGCTGGATAGAGTGCTGCCCTCCGAAGGCAGAGGTCACAGGTTCGAATCCTGTCGGGTGCGCCAATTATTTCAATGGGTTATGCATTCGTAGCTCAGTTCGTAAATTGCTAGGGGTATACCCTAGGGCATACTTTTGGCTAGAAACCTCCGACGCGCCGGAGCGTTTGGAAGCATGGGACGTCAATACTGGTCATTCTGACGGTGAGCTACCAAGGATTTGGCTAGTCCGATCATGGATTGCATTTCGCCTTATGGCATAGAAGCCATCAAAGCCGGACAACTCAACCGGCACCTCTCCAAGCATATGAGCATCGATGGCGGCAATTCGCTTTGCTGGATCAGGAAACTGGGTTCGAAGCCGTTCCGCTGGCATCGCCTTGCGCTTCTCGTTGTTGATTGCGCCGAGCAGCAATTGAAGATTGGCCAACCGGTTGGCCCTGTCTTTCCAATCCCCGACGACCAACTCGCCTTTGCCTGCCTTTGACAGGTGTCTCTTGCTGAACAGCCGGCGACTTTAGGTTAGACGGAGGCGTTCGCACCAGCTTCGGTTGAATGGCTTTTGCCTCAGACCAGTTCGCTGGATGGTTCCTGCGGCACACCTGCCCGCGCTTCTCGCGCAGGGCGATCACGCCGGTATCGATGCGAAGTCCCCGTTTGCGGCATTCGGCAAGGCCAGTCAGCGCGTCCTGTCCGGTAATGGTCGACCCGGCCCGCTGCAACGGCTTGAACAGCGAGCAGGCAAGCCACTGGCTCAGTTGTCCACAGCCCCTTTGCACAACCGTCATGAAAGCATTCAGCAACTGTCACAAACGCTGACTAGGTTGCCGGCGACTAATCGGAACCAGTCAGGGATCAGGGCCAATGGTCAACGCCGTTGAAGTGAGCAAGCTTTCCAAGACCTTTGGAAAGAACAAGGCCCTCAAAGGTGTATCGGTCTGTGTCGAGCAAGGTGAAATGGTGGCATTGATCGGCGCATCCGGCTCCGGCAAATCGACCCTGTTGCGCCACATTGCAGGACTGGTCGAGGCCGACCGCGATGGTGAAAATGAGATCAAGGTGCTCGGCCAGACAATGCAGTCGGGCGGGCGCATCAATCCCGAGGCCCGGCGCATCCGCTCAGCTGTCGGCGTGGTATTCCAGCAGTTCAACCTGGTGGGCAGGCTCAAGGTCCTGACCAACGTGTTGACTGGCAATCTCGGTTCGATGCCGCGGTGGAAGGGATGCCTTTCATTGTTCTCCATGGCCCAGAAGCAGAGTGCGATGGAGGCGCTCAAGCGCGTTGGCATCGAAGCGCAGGCGATGCAGCGGGGCTCGACCTTGTCCGGCGGCCAGCAGCAGCGTGCCGCGATTGCCCGCACGCTTGTCCAGGGCGCAAGGATACTGATTGCAGACGAGCCGATCGCTTCGCTTGATCCGTCTTCTGCGCGCAAGGTGATGGATATTCTCGCTGAACTGAACAGGAAGGACGGCATTACCGTGCTCGTCTCGCTGCACCAGGTTGAATATGCGCTGAACTATTGCGCCCGCACGATCGCGCTGCGCCATGGCGAGGTCGTCTATGACGGCCCGTCAGAGGCCCTGACACCGGAGTTTCTTGGCGAACTCTATGGTTCGGAAAGTGAAGAGCTCTTCCTGCCTGGTCTGGAAGCGCGCTCGGCGAAGAAAGCGAAGCCGTCGCGCGCGCCGTCCATGACGCTCAACCCTGCGGCGGCCTGAAGCCCGGCGTGCGGTCTGCAAACAACTGCTTAAACCGAGCAACAAGGAGACATTCAATGCTCAAGAAGACGCTGATGGCTGCAATCCTCGCAGCTGGCGCACTTTCGGCAACTGCCGCCAGCGCCGAAGAAATGAAGGAATTGAACTTCGGTATCATTTCCACCGAATCGTCGGCCAACCTGAAGACCACGTGGCAGCCGTTCCTCGATGCCATGCAGACGAAAACCGGCCTGAAGATCAACGCCTTCTTCGCGCCCGACTATGCCGGCGTGATCGAAGGCATGCGCTTCGACAAGGTGCAGGTTGCCTGGTTCGGCAACAAGTCGGCCATGGAAGCTGTCGACCGCGCAGGCGCTGAAGTGTTCGCGCAGACCGTCGACAATGAAGGCAACCCCGGCTACTGGTCGCAGCTCATCACGCACAAGGACAGCCCGCTGAATTCGGTCGAGGATGTGCTGAAGTGCGATGGCTCGCTGAACTTTGGTATTGGTGATCCGAACTCCACCTCGGGCTTCCTGGTCCCCACCACCTACGTGTTTGCAAAGAACAACGTCGAACCGGCCAAGTGCTTCAAGACGGTTCGCAATGCCAACCACGAAACCAACGCCCTGGCTGCTGCCAACAAGCAGGTCGATGTTGCCACCAACAACACCGAGAACATGCGCCGGCTTGAAAAGACCAACCCGGAAGCCTTCAAGAACCTGAAGGTAATCTGGCAGTCGCCGCTCATCCCGTCCGATCCGCTGGTGTGGCGCAAGGAACTGGATGCTGACATCAAGTCGAAGGTCTACACCTTCGTGATGACGTATGGCCGTATCGGCACCCCGGAAGAAGTGGCCGAAGCCCGCAAGGTCCTGAGCTCGCTTCAGTGGGCTCCGTTCCGCCCGTCTTCCGATGCCCAGCTGTACCCGATCCGCATTCTTGAGCTCAACAAGAACATGCTGAAGGTGCGCGGCGACGAGAAGATGTCGGATGACGAGAAGAAGGCCAAGATTGCCGAGCTGCAACAGCAGGCCGACGAGGTCAGCAAGCTCGCTGACACCATTCCCGGCATGTGAGGCATTTCCTGAAGTCCGACTGAAGTCTGCCCGCTCCGGCACAGGCCGGGGCGGGCCATTTACCACCAGCAGGATGAAACCATGAATGCCGATGTCGTACAGCACGAAAGACTGGTCGCCGTACCTCGCACACCGCTCAGGGAGCAACTTGGCAAGTGGGGCATCGGCCTCACCATCGCGGCCCTGCTCTGGTGGAGCTGGGCGCCGGCCGAGATGTTCCGCTGGACGGCGCTCATCACCGATGCCGGCAACATGGCGGAGTTCGCCAAGGGCTTCCTGAAGCCCAATTTCCGCGATTGGGATATCTACATGACGGACATGCTGGTCACCATCCAGATCGCCGTCTGGGGTACGTTCCTGTCGATCGTCTTTGGCATTCCCCTCGCCATCCTGTCGTCTTCCAACATCTGCCCGCAGTGGATTGTACAGCCGGTTCGCCGGTTGATGGATGCCTGCCGGTCGATCAATGAAATGGTGTTTGCGCTGCTGTTCGTGGTGGCGGTCGGACTTGGTCCCTTCGCCGGGGTGATGGCCCTGTTCGTGCACAATCTCGGCGTCGTGGCAAAGTTGTTCTCCGAGTCGGTGGAAGCCATTGACCCGCGTCCTGTCGAAGGCATCCGGGCGACCGGCGCCTCCAAGCTTCAGGAGATCATATTTGGCGTGATACCCCAGGTAACGCCGCACTGGATCTCGTTCGGCCTGTATCGCTTCGAGACCAACGTCCGTTCGGCCACTGTGTTGGGCATTGTCGGCGCTGGTGGTATCGGCCAGATGCTTTGGGAGAACATCCGCAGCTTCGCCTACGCGGAGACGGCTGCCATCATGGTGATCATCATAGTGTCCATCACGCTTATTGACTTGCTCTCGCAGCAGCTGCGCAAATGGGCAATCTAGCAGCCATCCGGAAGTCAGCCTTGGGCAATCAGCCAGCGTTCGAGCGCTATGCCATCTACTTTGCGCCGCGCAAGGGTACGGCACTTGCTGCCCTTGGCGAGCGCTGGCTGGGTCTGGACAGTTCAACCGGCGATAAGCAACCGATGCCCAACCCGTGGGTCAGCGCGCCGCGCCGCTATGGCTTCCATGCCACGCTGAAAGCGCCGATGCAGCTCGCCCGCGGTGTCACCTTGCCTGACCTTCTGGATGCAGTGGCGAAACTTTCACTCATCCTGCACCCGGTGGAGCTGGGGACAATGTCACCGTGCCGGCTGGGTTCGTTTCTTGCCTTGATGCCAAACCGCTCAAGCTACCCGTACATTGCTAACCTGGCGTGGTCATGCGTGCGTTCGCTGGACCATCTGCGCGCGCCCTTGACTCCCGAGGACATCTCCCGTCGCGCCGGCCTGAGCGAAGCCGAAATGCAGAACCTTCTGCAATGGGGATACCCCTATGTTTCGGACCAGTTCCGGTTTCACATGACGTTGACCTCAAGCCTGCAGGACGAGGATATCACCCGGGCCGAGAAGGCATTTCTCGGGATCGCAGGTGATGCGCTCGACGAACCGGTGATGGTGGATGCGCTGAGCGTGTTCGGTGATCCGGGCGCCCCGGAGACATTCAGGCTGATCGAGCGTTTTGACCTGACAGGTTGAGCAGCAAGGTGACGAGGCCGTTGACGGCCTCGTCCGGTTCCTTGTTGTTGGCAATCTGGTGCACCGTGATGCCAATGTTCCAGTCACCGACCTTGCGCGTCTGCCGCAACAAAATCTCGTGTTGCGTTTCACGCCCGCGCGCCGCCAGCCTTGCCGCAACGATGGCAGGATCCGCCGTAATCTCGATCAAGGCGAAATTCGGAAACGTGCCGGCGGCAAGAAGGGCAGCGGCCCGTGAGATGTTGCAGACCACGGTGCATCCGTCTGCCAGCTCTCCGGTCACCGTAGATGGCACGCCGTAGGCCAGGCCATGCGCCCGCCATGAAAGGCAGAATGCACCATCCCGCTCAAGCTGTACAAACTGCTGTTCTGTCACTGCCTCATGGTCTTCGCCGCCGGCATCGGCGGGTCGCGTGACGGTCCGGCGCACAAAAAGAATGTCATGGCGGCTTGCAAGCGCTGATCTGGCGCCTGACAGGACGGTATCCTTGCCGACACCGCTGGCGCCGCATACGCCAGCGAACAGACCGGTGGCAGGTGCTGCAATCACGGCTTCAGGCTTTGCCTGACATAAACCATGAAGTGATCAATGCCGGGCGTCCCCTGCTCGGGATCCTTGGCAAGGTCGTCCCATATCCGCAGGCGCACCGCGGCGCGGTGGTGAGCGTTGGCCTCGAAGGCAAGGACTTCGCCGGCAGTCATCGGGCCACCCTGCAAGCGCAAGGTCTGCAGAGATGCGGGAGACAGCCTGTCCATGTAGGTCTTGTCCACTGCGCAAAGATAGCGCTTTGCATCGACATGCAGCTTGACTGGCTGGGTTACGTCGTCACCGAACCAGTCAGCCAGGAATGCCTCGCCAATGTCCTCGTGATAGAGGTCTTCCTCGCGTTCCAGTGCAGCTTCAAACTCCGGGTCAAGCACGTGGCCCACGTCGTGCAGCAGGCTGGCGGTGATCAGTTCGGGCGACGCGCCGTTTTGTTCGGCAAGCGCAGCGCATTGCAGCGCGTGCTGCGTTTGTGTAACGGCCTCACCGCCATAAAGGGCTTTACCGTTTCTCTCGAGCATCTCGGCGATGCGCTTCACGATGTCCATGCCTTGAGCCTCCCGGTCAGTTTCAGGCTATACGCTTGCCGCCACGCCAAACTTCAACAATCGCAGGCAGGTCGGCATTCATGCGGAAGCGCACCAGGTCAGCGCGCTTGCCAATCGCAATTTCACCCCGGTCGTCCAGCCCCACCTGGCGCGCCGGGTTGCGGGTCACCTTTGCGATGGCTTGCGGCAGGGAAATACTGTCGCAGGTATCCGCCAGCAACGTGGCGCCATACAGCAGCGAGAACGGCACATAGTCGCTCGACAGGATATCCAGCAGGCCAAGCCCGGCGAGGTTGCGGGCTGACACGTTGCCCGAGTGCGACTGCCCTCGCACCACGTTGGGCGCACCCATCAGCACGGCAAGGCCGGCATTGTGGCTGGCCCGGGCCGCTTCAATCGTGGTTGGAAATTCCGCCACCACGATGCCATCCTCGATGGCTTCTTCCACGTGCGCCTCGGTTGCGTCGTCATGACTGGCGATCGCCAGGCCACGTTCGTGGGCAAGCCGCACCACTGTCTTGCGATTGTCTGCGGCATACAGTTCGTGCTCGCGCCGGCGGCGAACGATGAAGCCTTCCATCTCCGCATCGGAGTAGCCGTACTTGCTCTTGTAATAGGCATAGTAGGCGTCCAGCGAGGCGAACTGGCGCTGGCCCGGCGTATGATCCATCACCGACACCATGGCCGTGCGCGGATTGTCTACGACCGGCCCGATGTGGCTCATGATGTCTTCGCAAGCGATTTCGCAGCGCCAGTGGATGAAGTGGTCAGCCCGAAGCGCCTGCTCGCCGGCAAGCCTGCTGATACTGTCCGCCATGGCGGTGATCAGATCGGTCTTGCGGGTTCCGGTCTCCGCGTATCCCACGGCCACGGCATCGAATACGGTGGTGATGCCGGCGGCACACAGCTCCCTGTCATGATTGAGAACGGCGGCATCAACCGGCCAGTAGGATTTCGGCCGCGGCATGATGTGCCGTTCGAGGTTGTCGGTGTGCAACTCGACCAGGCCCGGGATCAGGAAATCACCGTCGAAGTCCAGCGCGCCTGGGTTGGACGACGGCGAAGTCGAGATGTCCTTGATGGTGCCGTCGTCCACGCAAATGGTGCCACTGACCACCTCATCTGCAAGAACAATTTTTGCGTTGGTAATGACTTGTTCAGGCATCGGAGAGTTCCTTTGCAGGGGCAATCTGGATGTCGCGGGCACCTAGCGCCTTGCGGTCCGAAGGATCATGAAAGATGCCGACCACGGCGGTGCCTGTTTCACGCAGGGAGGCAATCAGCCCAAGCACCGTTTGCCGGTTGGCAGGGTCGAGCGATGCAGTTGGCTCATCGAACAGCATCAATGGCCGTGGCGCGGCGATGGCGCGTGCAATGTTCACACGCTGCTGCTCACCGCCCGAAAAAGTGAGTGGAGACAGTGACATCAGATGATCGGGGATGCGCAGCAGGGTCAGCAGTTCGCGCGCACGTTCCATTGCCGAAGCTCTGTCCATCCCCGTCCCTATGGCCGGATCAGCCACGATCTCCAGTGCCGGCACGCGCGGGATAACCCGCAGGAACTGCGACACGTAGCCAATGGCATTTGCGCGCAAGGCCGAGATGGCGCGCGGCGAGGCCGCGGCTACGTCGGTTTCCATCCCGCCGTGACGCACGACAATGCTGCCGCCACTTGCCCGGTAGGTGCCATAGATCGCCTTGAGCAGCGAACTCTTGCCGGCGCCTGACGGCCCGGTAAGGGCAGCTGTTTCGCCGCCGGACACATCAAGGTCGACGCCGTTCAGCACGTCGAGTACCGTGCCATTCTGGTGATGCAGCACGAAGCGCTTGGAAAGCTGGCGGACGCTGAGAACCGGTTCTGTTATCATGGGGCTATACCTGCAAAACCGACGACACGAGCAGCTGCGAGTAGGCTGCCTGCGGGTCTTCCAGCACCTGGTCCGTAAGGCCCTGCTCGATCACCTGGCCATGGCGCATCACCATCAGCCGCGTCGACAGCAGCCGCGCCACGGCAAGGTCGTGGGTCACGATGATCGCAGACAGGCCGAGGTCGCGCACAAGCCCGCGAATGAGGTCGAGCAACCGTGCCTGAACAGAGACATCGAGGCCCCCGGTCGGCTCGTCCATGAAAACCAGCTTCGGCCCGGTGACCAGGTTGCGGGCAATCTGCAGGCGCTGTTGCATGCCGCCGGAGAATGTCCGCGGCAGGTCATCGAGCCGTGCCGGGTCAATCTCCACAGCCTGCAGCCATTTCAGCGCCTCGGCGCGTATGTTGCCGTAATGGCGCCAGTTGTTGGCCATCAGCCGTTCACCGATATTGGCGCCGGCTGACACGTTCATCCGGAGACCGTCGCGCGGGTGCTGGTGCACGAACGCCCAGTCGGTGCGCTGCAGCCGGCGCAATTCGGGCTCTGCAAGCTGGTGGACGGCAACATCGGTGTCACCGCTGTTGTAGGTAATTTCACCGGCGTCCGGTTCGGTCAGTCCGGCAATACAGCGCAAAAGGGTCGTCTTGCCCGATCCGCTCTCGCCAACAACGCCCAATATCTCGCCTGGCCAGAGATCAAACGAGATGCCTGCGCAGGCAACTGTCTGGCCAAATCTCTTGTCGAGGCCCGAAACGGTCAGCAGTGGCGCGGTCATTCGGCGGCCTCGCTCTTGGTCTGCTGGCGCGAGGCGCAATGATCGGTATCGGAGCAGACGAACATGCGGCCGCCCTGGTCATCGATGATGACCTCGTCGAGATAGGTGTCATCCGCGCCGCACAGTTCGCAGGATTGCTCCCAAGTCTGCACCTCGAACGGATGATCCTCAAAATCGAGACTGACCACGCTGGTATAGGGCGGCAGGGCGTAGATGCGCTTCTCGCGGCCCGCGCCGAACAGCTGCAGCGCCGGACAGTTGTCCATCTTAGGATTGTCGAACTTCGGCGTCGGCGATGGGTCCATAACGTAGCGGCCTTCCACCTTCACCGGGTAGGCGTACGTGGTGGCGATGCGCCCATGCTGCGAGATGTCCTCGTACAACTTCACATGCATCAGGCCGTAGTCCCCGAAGGCATGCATCTTGCGGGTTTCGGTTTCGCGCGGTTCGAGAAAACGCAATGGCTCGGGGATCGGCACCTGGTAGACGAGGATCTGGTCTTCGGTGAGCTTGCGCTCGGGTATGCGGTGCCGGGTCTGGATGACCGTCGCTTCAGCGGTGGAATCTGTCGTGGCCACGCCCGCAGTCCGCCTGAAGAAGCGGCGGATGGAAACGGCGTTGGTGGTGTCGTCAGCGCCCTGGTCGATGACCTTGAGCACGTCGTCGGGGGTCAGCACGCTGGCGGTAACCTGCACCCCGCCAGTGCCCCAGCCATAGGGCATGGGCATTTCGCGGCTGGCAAAGGGGACCTGGTAACCTGGAATGGCGACCGCCTTCAGCAGTGCCCGGCGGATCATCTTCTTCGTTTGTTCGTTCAGATAGGCAAAGTTGTAACCGGGGTCCGGCGGGCTGGCGGGTTCGATGGTCATTCCGCCGCCTCCGGTATGCTTGCCTGCTGGTATTCGCGGCGCATCCGCCGGACGAGGTCCAGCTCTGACTGGAAGTCCACATAGTGCGGCAGCTTCAGGTGCTCGACGAAGCCGGTTGCCTGCACGTTGTCACTGTGGGCGAGCACGAACTCCTCGTCCTGTGCCGGCGCCACGCGATCCTCGCCCAGTTCGCCTGCCCTCAGGGCGCGGTCCACCAGCGCCATCGCCATCGCCTTGCGCTCGCAGTGGCCGAAGGTGATGCCGTAGCCGCGGGTGAACTGGGGAGGTACCTTCCTCGAACCCTTGAACTGGTTGACCATCTCGCATTCAGTGACCTCGATCTCGCCAAGTTCGATGGCGAAACCAAGCTCTTCGGGCACGAACTCAACCGCCAGGGTGCCAACGCGAATCTCGCCGGCAAACGGGTGGTTGCGGGCATAGCCACGCTGGGTGGAGTATCCAAGTGCCAGCAAAAAGCCCTCGTCGCCGCGCGCCAGCGCTTGCAGCCGCAGGTCGCGCGAAGCCGGATAGGTGAGTGGGTCGCGGGTAATGTCGCCCGGTTCGGTTGCGTCGCCGGAAGGGCTCGCGTCCGACGGCGGTTCCATCAGACCTTCCGCGCTCAGCAGGTCCAGCACATGCGGGGCCATTTCCTGGCTTGCCTGGGCAGTTGCGGCAGGTTCTGGTTCGAAACCCTGTTGCAGAGCCTGGTCCAGCAAACGATGCGTGTAGTCGAAGGTCGGCCCAAGCACTTGCCCGCCCGGCAGGTCCTTGTAGGTGGCGGAAATCCGCCGCTGGATTTCCATGGTCCCGGTGTTGACCGGTTCGCTGTAGCCGAACCTGGCCAGCGTCGTGCGGCTGGCGCGCACCAGGAAGATCGCCTCGATCATGTCGCCGCGCGCCTGCTTGATGGCCAGTGCCGCGAGGCCCCGGTCATAAAGGGAGCCTTCAGTCATCACACGGTCAACGGCCAGTGTGAGTTGTTCTTCAATCTGGGCCGTGCCGATCTCGGGTATGGAGATGTCGCCACGGCGCTTCTCGGCCAGCAACCGGTGTGCATTGTCGATTGCCTTTTCCCCGCCCTTGACCGCTACGTACACGGGGTCTGCTCCAGTAGGCGGGTGGTTCGCGGCAGCGCGGCAATGGCATCGCCAGTTGTGAAGATCACGTCCACGCCAAGCGGGAAGGACAGGTTGTTCTGGCGCCACCAGCTCCAGAACTCCGGCTCCAGACCTTCGATGCTGAGCCAGGCCGATCCCTTGATGCCGGGTCCTGCGAGCCGCACGCTCGTTCCGTTGCCGAAACCCGAAACCTGGATCACGGCAGTGGCGGACCTGTCGGGATAATCCGGCGTGCCCGATTTCAGCGACTTCAGCTGCCCGGCATCCGGGCAATTCCCGAAGAAGGCGAAGTCGGCTCCACCGACATCACCGCCCATCCGCGACCCGCAGTGAAAGGCGATATAGTCGCCGGCTGACGCTTCAAATCCCGGATCCAGCCAGACCGAAGTTTCGTGATCGCACAAGGTAAGTGCGATCTTGGCGGAAACCGGACTGAACCCGTCGACGTGCGGCAGCTTCACCGGCATGTTCACAACCTTGCCCGGCCGCGACATGGCATTGAGTATCGCCCTGAAGCTGAGCGCAGCATCAGTTGACGGGCTTTCGAACCCGGGCGAAACAACGTGCAACGTCATCAGTCTTCTCCCCTGACCATGGTGAAGAAATCGACCCTGGTCGCGGCAGCCTTGGCGCGCTCTTGCTGCACGCGTGCCGCAGCCTGTCCGGCCAGCGGCATGATGATCTCTTGCATCAAGCTGTCGCGGACGGTGTCGTCCTGCAGCAAGGCATCGATCTCGGCAGCCGTGCGGGCGTGGTGGTGGTTGCGGCCCAGGATATAGGCATGGCCAGTATGGCCGGTGCCGGAGACAACCGCGCAGCGCGTAACCGTGGCTTCTCCCATGTTGAAGGGATCGCCAGTGCCGCCTGCGCGGGCACGAACCATCACAAGCCCGGTTTCAGGCGCGCGAAGCAGGTTGAAGTCCGGCTTGTCGCTGCGGTCGCGCCACAGTGCTTCCAGCGCCGGCCATGGCGCCTTGGCCAGAATTGCCATCCAATGTTTTCGATCAGTCATGAGGATAGGAAACCAGCGTTGAAACCCGCTTGAGGGGTCCGGTTTGCACCTGCTGCATGACAATCGCGCAACGGAATCGCGACGAACCTGTTGCAACAACCTGTTCGGGGGAGGCCAACACCCCTGAGCTTTGGTGAGCGAGCGGGTCGATGACTTTGGCCAGGCGCCAAACTCACAGCTGCGAAGCGATTGTCTTACTGGACCTTGTTGCGAAGCCAGTCGGTCAACTGTTCCATCACAAGCACAATCACGAAGATGGCCAGCATGATGGTAGAGGCGTTCTGGTACTGGAAGAGGTCGAATGCGACCTTCAGTTCCTGCCCGATGCCGCCGGCGCCGACAAGGCCCAGTACAACCGAGGACCGAACTGCTTTTTCCAGCGCGAACAATGATGTGTTGATCATTGAGGGCATGGCGTCGGGAACCACCGCAGCCGACACAATCTGAAACCGGCTCGCGCCGCCGGCGCCGAGCGCCTCCTGCGGCTGCTTGTCGGCGTCTTCCATGGCCTCGGCATAGAACCGTCCGCAAAAGCCGATGGTGTCCACCACAATCGTCAGGGTGCCGGCCACGGCGCCAAGCCCGACAGCCGAGACGAACAGCAGGGCCCAGACCAGGTCAGGTACGGTGCGGAACAGTGAAATCAGGGCGCGCATGGCGTGACGGCCCATGCCCAGCGGAGACAGCCCGCGAGCCGACAACCAGGCAATCGGCAGGCTGAGCAACATGCCTATGGCAGTGCCGGCCACCGCAATCTGGAACGTCTCGAGCAGACGCCAGAAAACCCTGACCAGAAAGCCCGGTTCGATTGACGGCGGCAGCATCCTGTCGACCAGGTTGATCATGCGCGGTACGCCGCCTGCAAGCTGACCCGGCGATGGCGACACTTGCTGGATCGAGACAATCATGAACGCAACCGCGGCAACCGCCATGGCAAACGCCAGTGGCGACAGCCTGCCAAACCGCGCTGGCACCGGCTGGTCAGCCATTGAATATCCGGTCGATGGCAAGCCGGTCATGCGCGCCGCCGCTGCTTTCCAGGGCAACACGTCCGTCGCGCAAGGCCACCACGCGGTCGGCATAGGTCACCGCATGGTCCATGTCATGGGTGGTAAACACCAGCGTGATGCCCCTGGCCTTCACGAGGTCGGCAAACAGACCCATGACGTCATGGCCCGCAGCCGGATCAAGACTGGCAGCGGGTTCATCGGCGATGAGCAATTCCGGTTCGCTGACGAGCGCGCGGGCGATTGCCACCCGTTGCGCCTGTCCGCCTGACAACTGGTCGACCCTCATACCCGCCTTTGCCGCCAGTCCCACGCTTTCGAGGGCAGCCATGGCCCGGTCACGCCAGTGCTTGGGTGCGACAGCCTGGTGTACCGCACGCCAGCTTCCCGTGGGACCGAGCAATCCATTGATGACATTGCTCAGCGCGCTGGTCCTGTTCACAAGGCAGTGCCGCTGGAAGACGAAACCCGTCCGCTTTCTCATGTGAGCGGCATCACGGGGGTTGCGCGGGTTCATGCCCATGACACGGACTTCGCCCTGATCTGCTGTCAACAGGCCAACCATGCACTTGAGAAGAGTTGATTTTCCGGCCCCGTTCGGACCGATCAGCGCCAGCCGTTCCGATCTGGCTACATCTGCATCGATACCATGCAGAACGCATGCGGTTCCGCCCGGGTAGGTCTTGGTAACGCCACGCAGCGTTATGAGAGCCGGTTTGAGGGACGCCGCGACATTGTCGATGATCGTGCCGTCAGGGATCGACTGCGTGGCCGTCAGGCAAAGACCTGAAGGCGGCAGGTCAGTAACCTGCCGCCCGTCAAGTGATCCAAGGGTCGAACGCAACATCAGTTGCCCACGAACTGGGTCAACGTGTCGATGCCGATGGTGCGATACATTGAGCGCACGTAGTCGTAGTCCGAATCGTTGACCTTCGACAGGAAGAAGCCGCCTGAGTACTTCTTGTTGTCGTTGCCCATGAGCACGGCATCCATCAGTTTGGCGCTGTCCTTCACGAAGGCGGTCTGCACCTTGCTGAACACCTCGTCACTCACGTCCTTGCGTGCAACAAGGATGTCATTCGGCAAGTCGCGGCCACGGGCGATCACGGTGAACGCAGTGTCGGGGAAGGCTTCACGGATCTTCTGCAAATGACCAAAGTTCATGCCGATTGCAGCAAGGTCACCGCGGATCAGCGCCTCGACGGCCACGTTGCGCGAGATGATCTGCCCATCATAATCAGTGCCGTACTTGAGCCCCTGGTCAGCAAGCGCCTGTGCGGGGCCGAGGTGTTGAGAGGTGGAGCCCACCGAACCGAACGACACCTTCTTGCCCTTCAGGTCGGCAACCGAGCCGATTCCGGCATCTGCCAGTGTAACCACCTGGGCGAAATAGTCAGGACGCTGCCAGCCAACCACGATGCGTGGCTCGGCCAGTTCCTTGATGACGACATATTCGGCCGGACCGGTCAGCACGAATTCGACCTGGCCTGAGTTCATCGCCTCGACAGCGGCCGTGCGCGAGCTGACTGGAAACAGCTCAACGTCAAGGCCGGTAGACTCCTCGAGCGCCTTCTCGAAAGCACCAAACTCCTGCTGCAGGGCCTCAAGCCCTTCGATGTCTGTCACTGCAAGGCGAACCTTGTCAGCAGCCGCGGCAAATGTTGACATGAGTGCGACCAGCGCCATGGCAAGGAAAGTACGAAACATGCTTGAAGCCTCCTTCTCGTTGAGAGCGCGACTGTTGGCTTCTCATTTGACGATGAAATGACAACTGCGTGTCATGCGATTGACATCCACATTCGCAAAGTTCCCCATCACCTGCACACAGACCGGAAAGCTGAAACCATGCAAAGCCGCACCGACACGGCCCACCAGACCTGGGACAATACCTGGACCACAAGCGAAGGCCGCGCCGGCTGGCTGGAAGCAGACCCGTTCGTGATCGAGTGTGCGACCCGGCTGAAGGAGCAGGGCAGCGTTCGGGCGCTGGATGTCGGTTGCGGTGTCGGCCGGCATTCCCTGCTTCTGGCCGGACTGGGTTTCGAAACCTCGGTGATTGATGGCAGCGAGGCCGGGCTCAGCCAGATGCAGTCTGCCGCTGCAGGTGCAGGGCTGGCTATCGACGCGCACAAGGCGTTGATGACCGAGCTTCCCTTCGACGACGGCACGTTCGACTATGTGCTGTCATTCAACGTTCTCTACCACGGCGACGAAGCCGTGGTCCGCCAAGCCTACGCGGAAATCATTCGCGTGCTGAAACCCGGCGGCACCTACCAGGGCACGATGCTGTCAAAACGCCACCGGCTTTTCGGCATCGGCAAGGAAATATCGGCAAATGCCTTCATCATTCCCGATGCGGAAGACGACAAGATTCATCCGCATTACTACTGCAACGCTGCCGAACTCTGCGGCCTGATAGCGCCGCTGGAGGTTGTCACCCTGTTCGACAAGCAACAGGCCAGACCGGGCAACTGGCACTGGCATGTCGAGGCGCAAAAGCCTGCCTGAACTGCTCCGAAGACCCTCATGCCCTGCCGGAACTCCAGTATGCCGGACGTCTATGACACGATCGGTGTGAACTATGGACGACGGCGCAAGTCCGATCCGCGTATCGGCGCGCTGATCGATAGTGCACTGGGTGATGCCCGCAGGGTTCTGAATGTGGGCGCTGGGGCAGGATCCTATGAGCCGGCAAACCGGTCCGTCGTAGCCCTGGAACCATCTCTCGAAATGATCAGACAGCGGCCAGCTTCCGCCGCCCCTGTGGTTCGCGGATCGGTCGAGAACCTGCCCTTCGAGGATGATGCCTTCGATGCCACGATGGCGGTCAATTCGGTCCATCATTGGTCAGACAAGTCGCGGGGCTTTTCAGAAATCCGGCGGGTCACGCGAGGGCGTATCGTCATCCTGACATCTGACCCGGACTACAGGGACATCTGGCTACTGGACTACTTTCCTCAGCTTGCGGTCCTTGACCATGCGCAGATGCCGCGGCTTTGTGACTACGAAGCCTGGCTCGGGCCCTGCCAGATGCTGCCCGTGCCCGTGCCTCATGATTGCGTGGATGGCTTTTTGTACGCCTACTGGCGCAGACCAGATGCATACCTGGACCCAAGCGTGCGCGCCGCGATGTCATCATTTCATGCTCTGGGGGATGTTGCGGGCGGCCTCATGCGTCTGGAGGCTGACCTCAAAAGCGGCCGCTGGAAAGAGCGGTACGCCAGTGTGCTGGCGCTTGATACGAACGATGTCGGCTACCGGTTGGTGATTGCTTCCTAGACGGCAGCGAGGCCACCGATGCCATTGTCTGCTTGGGGGTCAAAGGCAGAAGGCTTTGGTTGTCGCCGGGAGTGGCGAAAACTCATTCAAACTTTTTTGGAACATGCTGCCGTAACGCCTGTTCGGGTCACTCCTGCTAACAAGCAAAGGAGTAGAATTGGGCATCATTGCCAACGGAAAGGCACACGGTCAGTGCGGCAAGCAGCCCAACTTCCGGTGCAACGGCAGCTTTGAGGAGTTGGGTGACACAGGCTGTGGCATAGTCCTGCTAAAGAGAAGGGTTTCAGGACGCAGTGGTGGACGTTGCCGGCTGCCTCCCTGTTGCGGTCGCTTGCGGATGCAATCCGCCAAGATTGACCAGTGCCTCCACAACGGCGCCGACACCTGTGCAGCGTTTCAGGTCGGTGAAGAAAACCGGCAGGTGTTTGCGCATGCGGGCGGCATCGCCAGCCATCACGTCAAGATCGGCTTCGACATGGGGCGCAAGGTCGGACTTGTTGATGACGAGCAGGTCCGACCGGGTGATACCCGGGCCGCCCTTGCGGGGTATCTCTTCGCCCTGGCAGACGCTGATGACGTAGATGGTCAGGTCGGCGAGCTCCGGCGAGAAGGTGGCGGCCAGGTTGTCGCCGCCAGACTCGATGAATACCACGTCCAGGTCCGGGTGGCGGGCGTTCAGGTCGGCGATTGCAGCGAGGTTGATCGAGGCGTCTTCACGGATTGCGGTGTGCGGGCATCCCCCCGTTTCAACACCGAGAATGCGGTCTTCCGGCAGCACTTGCCATCGCGCGAGCATCATTGCGTCTTCGCGCGTGTAGATGTCGTTGGTCACGACGCCGATCTGGAAGTCATCGCGCATTGCTTCGCATAGCCGGCGGGTCAGGGTGGTCTTGCCGGACCCGACAGGCCCGCCAATGCCAATGCGCAAGGGGCCGTTGGTGTTGGTCATGAGCGGAACAGCCTCGTATGCTGGGTTTCGTGGTTCATGGAACAGATGTCGGCCATCAGGCAGCGTGTGGTGAGGCCTGACAGCGGCGTTTGCAGTGCCTCGTTGCGGGTATCGATGATCGCCATTTCCAGGCCTGCCAGCAACCGTTGACCTTGTGTTTGCCCCAGCGGCACCAGCCGCATGGCCGCTGACACCAGGCTGGAGACGGCCGCATGCAACCAGGCATGCAAGCTGGCCCGTCCATCGACATCATGGCTGGCGGCCGCCATGGCCACCGCAACCGGATAGGCCACCCGCAGGCCTGTCGCCTGGCTGAGTGTGGTGTACCGTTTGCCTGGCCATGCGCCTGCAATGGCGGTCATGAAGGCCTCGCCCTGCGCCAGTGTTTCCATCCTCAGTTCTGCCGTGGGCTGAAAGCTCACCGCGAAGTTGGCACAGTCGATCAAGGCTGCATGTCTGTGTGCGGTTGCAGCCTCGTGTGCGCGAGCAAACAGCACCGCGTCCGACCACAACGGCCCCCCTGACAGGCTGTCCTCGAGCCACGCATGCATGCTGTCTTCCGAGGTGACCAGCCGTACCGCGATGGCGGCTTCCAGCCCCTGGCTATAGCTGAACGCCCCCACGGGGAACGACGGCGACAGCCACGTCATCAGCCGGTAGAGCGCTGCATCGGCGACCTGCGTCATGCCGCGCTCTCCCCGTCATGGGCGTGGGGATGATGGTGCTCGTGGCCATGGTCGTGATGATGGTCGCCGTGATGGTGATGGTTTGAGTGGGCATCACCGTAGGCGCCACCTTGCGGGCTGAACGGCTCGACGACCAGCTCCGTGCCGGCACCCAGGCCCTTCAGCATGTCCTCGATCACGTGGTCGCGGCGCACCAGGACACGGTCCGGCTCGATCTGCGCTTCAAGGTGCCGGTTGCCCAGGTGCCAGGCGAGCACAAGCAAGTGATGCGGGTCACGGGCGCGCACTGCCAGCAGCGGCTCGGGTTCGGCCGCAACCTTGATGATGCGGCCATCCTCCAGCTCAAGCCCGTCGCCATGGTCAAGCTGTATGGCCTTGGGCAGGTCGAGCAGGAACTCAAGCCCTTCGTCGCTCGTCAGCGCAATGCGCCGCCGGTGGCGTTGGTCCTTGGTCAGGGTAATTGTACCGGCCGGCACCAGGTGAAGGTGGTGAGCCGGAATGCGGCTGGTTGCGCGCAGCATCGGTTGGTTCCTTTCGTGTCAGTACAGGAAGTAGCGCTGCGCCATCGGCAGCACGCTGGCCGGTTCGCAGGTCAGCAACTCGCCATCGGCACGCACTTCGTAGGTTTCCGGATCAACCTCGATCCTTGGCATCAGGTCATTCAGCACCATGTCCTTCTTGCCAATGCTGCGGGTGTTCTTCACTGGCAGCACGTGGCTTTGCAGGCCATACCCGTCAACAATGCCGGCCTCGAGGCTGGCCTGCGAAACGAACGTCACCCGGCTTTGCGTCAGTGCCCTGCCCATGGTTGCAAACATCGGCCGGTAGTGCACCGGTTGCGGCGTCGGGATCGAGGCGTTCGGGTCCCCCATCGGGGCGGCCACGATGGAGCCCAGCTTGATGACGAGGTCTGGCTTCACGCCGAAGAAGGCAGGCGTCCACAGCACGAGGTCGGCCAGCTTGCCCACCTCGACCGAGCCGATATGCTCGGCCACGCCATGCGCGATGGCCGGATTGATGGTGTACTTGGCAATGTAGCGGCGCACCCGGAAATTGTCGTTCTGGCCCTGCTCTTCGGCCAGCCGCCCGCGCTGTCGCTTCATCTTGTCTGCGGTCTGCCACGTGCGGATCAGCACCTCGCCCACCCGGCCCATGGCCTGGCTGTCGGACGCGATGATCGAGAACGCACCGAGGTCATGCAGGATGTCTTCTGCCGCAATGGTTTCCTTGCGGATGCGGCTTTCGGCAAAGGCAATGTCCTCGGCAATCGAGGCATCGAGGTGGTGGCACACCATCAGCATGTCGAGGTGCTCATCCACCGTGTTGACCGTGTAAGGCCGCGTCGGGTTGGTGGACGACGGGATCACGTTGGCCTCGCCGCACACCTTGATGATGTCTGGCGCGTGGCCACCGCCTGCGCCCTCGGTGTGGAAGGCGTGGATCGTGCGGCCCTTTATGGCAGCGACGGTATTCTCCACGAAGCCACTTTCGTTCAGCGTGTCGGTATGGATCATCACCTGCACGTCCATGTCGTCGGCCACCGACAGGCAGCAGTCGATGGCAGCGGGCGTCGTGCCCCAGTCCTCGTGCAGCTTCAACGCGCAGGCCCCTGCCTCGACCATCTCGACCAGGGCACCGGGCAGCGAGGCATTGCCCTTGCCGGAAAAGCCGAGGTTGACCGGCAGCGCCTCGGCGGCCTCCATCATCCGGCGCAGGTGCCATGCGCCCGGCGTGCAGGTGGTGGCGTTGGTGCCGGTCGATGGGCCGGTGCCGCCGCCCAGCATGGTGGTAACGCCCGAATAGAGCGCATCGTCCACCTGCTGCGGGCAGATGAAGTGGATGTGAGCGTCGAACCCGCCAGCGGTCAGGATCTTGCCTTCACCGGCTATGGCATCGGTCGACGGACCGACGATGATGTTGACGCCCGGCTGCGTGTCCGGGTTGCCGGCCTTGCCGATGGCGTGGATGCGCCCGTCGCGCAGGCCCACGTCGGCCTTGTAAATGCCGGTATGATCGACGATCAGGGCATTTGTAATCACGGTGTCCACTGCGCCGCCCGCGCGCGTCACCTGCGATTGGCCCATGCCATCGCGGATCACCTTGCCACCGCCGAACTTCACTTCCTCGCCATAAGTGGTGAAGTCCTTCTCCACCTCGATGAACAGTTCGGTATCGGCCAGCCGAACCCGGTCACCAGTGGTGGGGCCGAACATGGCGGCATAGTCGCCGCGTGATATGCGTGCCGGCATCAGTCGAGGCTCCCCATCACCTGTTGGTTGAATCCGTACACCTTGCGCGCGCCACCGAAGGCAACCAGCGACACCTCGCGGGTCTGGCCGGGCTCGAACCGCACCGCAGTGCCTGCGGCAATGTCGAGGCGAAGTCCGCGCGCCATGGCCCGGTCAAAGTGGAGCGCCGGATTGGTCTCGGCAAAGTGATAGTGCGAGCCCACCTGCACCGGCCGGTCGCCGGTGTTGGCGACCGTCAGCTTGATCACCGTCGCACCCTCGTTCAGTACCAGCTCACCGTCTGCCGTCAGGATTTCCCCGGGTATCATCGGCCACGGCCCTTCATCAGCCATGCGGCGCACCCGGCGATCAGGCCCATCGCCAGTACGGCCCACAGCAGTTCCGTGCCGTGCGGATGCAGGTGCGGACCCTCGTGGGCGAGGGCTGGCGTGGCAAGCAGGCTGGCACTGGCGGCAATGATCAGGCGATTCATGGTGTGTGTCCTTTCAGCGGATGGGTTGATGTACGGTGACGAGCTTGGTGCCGTCGGGAAACGTGGCTTCGACCTGGACGTCATGGATCATCTCGGCGACGCCTTCCATCACCTGGTCACGGGTGATGACCTTCGCGCCATCGGCCATCAGTTGCGCCACGCTGGTGCCGTCGCGCGCGCCCTCGACCACGAAGTCGGAAATCAGCGCGATGGCCTCCGGGTAGTTCAGCTTAACGCCGCGTTCCAGCCGCCGGCGCGCCACCATGGCGGCGACGGAGATCAGCAGTTTGTCCTTTTCCCTGGGTGTCAGGTTCACCTTGGCGGTCCTCCGGTTCAGATCACATGTGCCATACGCGCGGTAGCGGGGCCTCGGCCAGCGCTTCCAGCAGGCGCAGCAGCGTTGCCTTCAGTTGATAGCTGTTGGGCGCGAGCAGCCGCGCCAGCATGACCTGTCCAAGATCGCTCGCGCCGCCTGTCAGGCCGCTTTCGCGAATGATGTCCCTTGTCACGTCGCGCTGGCGTGCGGTTTCGGGGCCGGCGGTGATGATGCTGGCAAAGCAGCGTGCACCATTG
Organism: uncultured Alphaproteobacteria bacterium; assembly: GCA_963700735.1. Taxonomy (GTDB): domain Bacteria; phylum Pseudomonadota; class Alphaproteobacteria; order Rhizobiales; family Aestuariivirgaceae; genus Anderseniella. The sequence continues at coordinate 26,036 of CAVOYR010000001.1, read as the reverse complement.
CCGATGGCAGCCCGGTTGAGTTCGGCGGACACGTCGCCATGGAGCCCCAGCCGGTCGATGAATACGGTTCGGCCATCAAGGTTGATCACCCATTCATCCAGCAGGTGCGCGTTGTGAACCACTTCACCCATCGCCGGCCGCCCCAGGATGATCGCCTCGCACCCGACCAGCCGGGCTGTGCCCGACAGTTCCACCCGCATGCGCCGCGTCAGGCTTGCACCTTCGAACAGGATGGTTTCCTGCGGCAGCCACAGCGCGGTGCTGCCACTGGCTGCCGTGATGCTGGAGGACACCCGTGCCGTGCCGGATGATGCCTTGTAGATGCGCTCGCAGGCCTGCGTCGTTACAACTGCGCGCGTTCCCGTTCCCATGCGCAGCGATATGCGCAAGTCGTCCCCGCCGGTCAGCCCGCCGGCGGTATTGATCAGCACGGCCTCGTGCGCATCAACCGACTGGCGAGGCAGCCGTGCCTTCAGGCAGCCCTGCTGGTACAGCTCATCAAGCGCAGTGCGGCCATCATGACCGGGTTTGAACGCTAGCCGGACCTCGCCCTGCGACCGCTGCATGAGGGGTGCAAGCACGCGGTCCCCCGGCGTGACCAGCCGCAGCGTCGTCTCCTTGCGGCGTCTTTCAGCAGTGCGTTCCACCAGCGTTGCCTCTGTCCCTCAGATCGTCATGTGCTTCAGGATATCGGCTTCGTCTGCATCCGCCATGATTCCCGCCATGATCACCTCGCCGCGATCCATCACCGCGTAGGTATCGGCCAGCGCCCGGGCGAAATCGAAGTACTGCTCCACCAGCAGGATGCTCATGCCGCCGCGCTGGCGCAATAGCGCAATCACGCGCTCGATGTCCTTGATGATCGAGGGCTGGATCCCCTCGGTCGGTTCGTCAAGAATGAGCAGCTTCGGACGCATCGCCAATGCCCGGCCGATTGCCAGTTGCTGCTGCTGCCCGCCGGACAGGTCGCCGCCGCGCCTCGACAGCATGTCCTTCAGCACGGGAAACAGCTCGAAGATTTCGTCCGGCACGGTGCGGTCGCGGCGCGGCAGCACGAACAGCCCGGTCTCCAGGTTCTCGCGAACCGTCAGCAGCGGAAAGATCTTGCGGCCCTGCGGCACATAGGCCACGCCTGCCCGTGCGCGGGCTTCACTGGGCATGCGGGTGATGTCGCTGCCGTCCCACTCGATGCGGCCCGAGGTCAGCGGCATCTGGCCGACGATGGCCTTCAGAAGGCTGGTCTTGCCCACGCCATTGCGGCCCAGCACACAGGTAACCTTGCCCTCGGGCACATCCAGGCTGACCGAGCGCAGGGCTTGCGCTGCGCCATAGTGCAGGTCGGCGTGATCAACGTGCAGCATCGCGCCATTACCTCCCGAGATAGCTTTCGATGACGCGTTCGTTGGCGCTGACGGCATCCAGCGTGCCTTCGGCCAGCACCGAGCCTTCGGCCAGTACGGTCACCTTCACGTCGAGGTCGCGGATGAAGCTCATGTCGTGTTCGACCACCACCACCGAATGCTCCCTGGCGATCTCGCGCAGCAGGCGGGCGGTCTCGGCGGTTTCGCTGTCGGTCATGCCGGCGACGGGCTCGTCCACCAGCAGCAGTTGCGGGTCCTGCGCCAGCAGCATGCCGATCTCCAGCCATTGCTTCTGGCCATGCGACAGTTCACGGCCCAGCCGGTTGCGAACCGGGTCCAGCCGGGTGATCTCCAGAAGTTCCGCAAGCCGCGCCCGGTCACCATCGGAGGCAAACCAGCGCAACGCATCACGCACCTTGCGGGTGCCTGCCAGCGCCAGCTCAAGGTTGCCGGTCACGGTCTGGTTCTCGAAGACCGTCGGCTTCTGGAACTTGCGGCCGATGCCGAGCTGGGCAATGCCAGCCTCGTCCAAGCGGGTCAGGTCGACATTGCCGTTGAACAGCACCTGGCCGGAGTCAGGCCGGGTCTTGCCGGTGATGACGTCCATCATCGTGGTCTTGCCCGCGCCGTTCGGCCCGATGATGGCTCGCATCTCGCCCGGCTCGACGATCAGCGACAGGTTGTTTAGCGCCCTGAACCCGTCAAAGCTGACATTGACACCGTCGAGATAGAGCAACGATGAATTTTTGGTGACGCTCATTCCGCCGCCCCCGCCTTGCTGCGCACAAGTGGAAGGTCAGCAGCATCCGGCGCAACGTCTCTGCCCTTGCCCCCGTCTCGCATCGACCCCCAGACCTTGGCGGCAAGGCCCAGTATGCCCTGCGGCAGGAACAGCGTAACCGCGACGAACAGCCCGCCGAGTGCAAACAGCCACAGTTCCGGCAACGCCCCGGTGAACAGGGTCTTGGCGTAGTTGATCAGCACCGCCCCGATGACCGCCCCGATCAGGGTGCCGCGCCCGCCAACGGCAACGGCGATGACGATCTCGATGGAGTTGGCGGGCGAGAATTCGCCTGGGTTGATGATGCCCACCTGCGGCACGTACAGCGCGCCGGCGATACCGGCCAGGCACGCCGACACGACCCAGGCGAACAGCTTGTAGTGCTCCACCTTGTAACCCAGAAAGCGTGTCCGGCTTTCCGCATCACGGATGGCTTCCATCACCTGGCCCGCCCGCGAGGTGGTGATAAGCCGGCAAACCAGGTAGCCCGCCCCCAGCGCCACGGCAGAGGCGGCAAACAGCCCGGCGCGGGTGCCGTCGGCTTGCAGCGAATAGCCGAGGATCTCCTTGAAGTCGGTCAGCCCGTTGTTGCCGCCAAAGCCCATGTCATTGCGGAAGAACGCCAGCAGCAGGGCGTAGGTCATGGCCTGCGTGATGATCGACAGGTAGACGCCTGTCACCCGTGACCGAAACGCGAACCAGCCGAACACGAACGCCAGCACGCCCGGCACCAGCACCACCATCAGCATGGCAAAGGCGAAGTTGTCGAATCCGTACCAGTACCACGGCAGTTCCTGCCAGTTGAGGAACACCATGAAGTCCGGCAGGTCCGGGTTGGCATAGACCCCGCGCGACCCGATCTGGCGCATCAGGTACATGCCCATGGCGTACCCGCCGAGCGCAAAGAACGCCCCGTGGCCCAGTGACAGGATCCCGCAGTATCCCCAGATCAGGTCCACCGACAGTGCCAGCAGCGCAAAGCACAGGTACTTGCCCATCAGCCCCACGGCATAGCCAGACAGGTGGAGCGCGTGGCCTTGCGGCACTGCCAGGTGCAGTACCGGAACAAGCACGCCGACGATGGCCAGCACGCCCAGGAACACATAGCTCCAGCGCCCCAGCGCGCGCATCAGCATGGCCGAAATCATGCGTCTGCCCCCCGGCCCTTCAGGGCGAACAGCCCGCGTGGCCGCTTCTGGATGAACAGGATGATGAACACCAGCACGGCAATCTTGCCCAGCACCGCGCCGGCATATGGCTCGAGGAACTTGTTGGCGATACCCAGCGTCATGGCGCCGACCAGCGTGCCCCACAGGTTACCGACGCCGCCGAACACCACCACCATGAAGCTGTCGATGATGTAGCTCTGGCCAAGGTTGGGGCTGACATTGTCGATCTGGCTGATGGCCACACCGGCGATGCCGGCGATGCCCGACCCAAGCCCGAAGGTCAGCGCGTCGACCCATTTGGTGCGGATGCCCATTGAACTTGCCATGCGCCGGTTTTGCACCACCGCCCGCATCTGCAGGCCGAAACTGGTATGGCGCATCACGATGTAGAGCGCTGCAAACACTGCCAGCGCGAACGCGATGATGTAGAGCCGGTTCCAGGTCAGCGTCAGCTGGCCCACTTCCACGTATCCGGACATCCACGCGGGGTTGCCGACTTCACGGTTGTTGGGACCAAAGATGCTGCGCACCGCCTGTTGCAGGATCAGCGACACGCCCCACGTGGCCAGCAGGGTTTCCAGTGGCCGGCCATAGAGATAGCGGATGATGCCGCGCTCCATCGCCATGCCGATCAGTCCGGTCACCACGAATGCCAGCGGCAGGGCAATCAGCAGCGACCAGTCGAACAGGCCCGGCATCGACTGCCGGATGAACTCTTGCACCACGAATGTCGTGTAGGCACCCAGCATCACCATCTCGCCATGCGCCATGTTGATCACGCCCATCACGCCGAAGGTGATGGCAAGGCCGATGGCTGCCAGCAGCAGCACCGAGCCAAGGCTCAGCCCGTAGATCGCGTTTTGTACGTTGCGCCACATCGCTAGCGAACTCTCGATGGCCGCGGCCGCCTTGGTGGCAGCCTCGCCGACCGGTCCCCCGGCGCTTGCTGCAGGCCCCAGCAGGGCAAGGGCGTCCTGGTTGTTCATTGCCTTCATCAGGTCGATGGCGGCAATCCTGTCTTCCTCGGATGCATCCGACGACAGGATGGCGGCTGCGCGCGCCTGTTGCATGGCCAGCTTGATGGCCGCGTCTGTCTCGGCCTCGATGGCGGCATCGAGCGGACCGATGGCAGTCGTGTCAGGCGCGGCGAAAAGCGTCCGCGCCGCCGACATCCGCAAGGCCGGGTCCTTCGACAGCAGCGTCAGCGAACCAAGCGCATCGCGTATTGCGCCGCGCATGCGGTTGTTGATTTTGATCCGGGTCAGCGCGCCGTCGGGTATCTCGCCCAGCACCTCGCCGGTGGCGGCATCCACATATGAACCTCGCGCACCGGGTGCCGGTATGACGACCTGGTTGCCGGACTGGCTGATGAACGCCTCGCCTTCACCGAGTGCATTGAGCACGTCCTTGGCGCGCGGGTCGCCACTCGCGGCAATACCGGCGATCGCGCCGAGACGCTTGTCGAAACTGCTTTCCTTGAGGCCGGAAACTGCCTCACCGAGCGTCTGTGCTGCGGCAGGACTCAAGCCTAGCATGACCGCCAGAAGCAGTCCTGCAAGGCTGGCAGTGAGGGCGCGCACAAGGTTCACGGCAAGGTTGATCCAGCAAGGGGCTTGTGGAGGAGGAAGGGGAGGGTGGCGCTGGCCGTTGCGGACCCGGCACCGCCCTCCCCGATCAGGGGACGGAAGTCAACGTCAGTTGCTGGCCCCGCCGCACTTGCCCGTCTTGACGTTGAAGTTGCCGCACGACATCGGCTTGCGCCAATCGGAGATCAGGTCCATCGAGCCGGGCAGGTAGTCTGACCAGGCATCGCCAACCACCAGGCCCGACGTCTGCCAAACCGTGTCGAACTGGCCATCGGCCTGGATCTCGCCGATCAGAACCGGCTTGGTGATGTGGTGGTTCGGCATCATGGCCGAGTAGCCACCCGACAGGTTTGGCACGGTCACGCCGATGATGGCCTCGCCGACGGCATCGGGGTCCGTTGTGCCTGCCTTCTTCACTGCCTCGACCCACATGTTGAAGCCGATGTAGTGGGCTTCCATCGGGTCGTTGGTGACGCGTTTTTCGTCCTTGATGAAGGCTTTCCATTCCTTGACGAACGACGCGTTCACCGGTGCATCGACCGACTGGAAATAGTTCCAGGCGGCAAGGTGGCCGACCAGTGGAGCGGTGTCGAGGCCGGCGAGTTCTTCCTCGCCCACCGAGAAGGCAACGACAGGGATGTCCTCAGCCTTCAGGCCCTGGTTGCCCAGTTCCTTGTAGAACGGCACGTTGGCATCGCCGTTGATGGTCGACACAACGGCTGTCTTCTTGCCGCTGGAGCCGAACGTCTTGATCTCGGACACGATCGTCTGCCAGTCGGAATGCCCGAATGGCGTGTAGTTGATCATGATGTCTTCCTCGGCCACGCCTTTCGCCTTCAGGTAGGCTTCGAGGATCTTGTTGGTGGTGCGCGGGTAGACGTAGTCGGTGCCTGCCAGCACCCAGCGCTTTACCGCACCACCTTCCTCGCTCATCAGGTAGTCGACGGCGGGGATGGCCTGCTGGTTGGGGGCGGCACCGGTATAGAAGACGTTCTTGGAACTTTCCTCGCCTTCATACTGCACGGGGTAGAACAGCAGCCCGTTCAGCTCCTCGAACACCGGCAGCACGGACTTGCGCGACACCGACGTCCAGCAGCCGAACACCGCCGACACCTTTTCCTTCTCGATCAGTTCGCGGGCCTTTTCGGCAAACAGCGGCCAGTCCGAGGCAGGGTCGACGACAACGGCTTCTAGCTTCTTGCCGAGCAGGCCACCCTTCTTGTTCTGCTCCTCGACGAGCATCAGCATGACGTCCTTGAGGGTCGTCTCGGAGATCGCCATCGTACCGGACAGCGAGTGCAGGATACCTACCTTGATGGTGTCTTCGGCAGACGCCAGTGAGGTGGAAGACATGAGTGCTGCAGCAACCAGTGCAGCACGAAAACCGGTTTTGGCGAAGCAAGGCTTGGACATGATGCGACTCCCAGCGTGTTGGATAAGGACGCGAGGCGCATTTCAAGAGATATGCCAATCGTTAACGGATTATGAAGAATCGTTTAACAAATTGTTTTTGAACAGTTATTTGAATTTCTTCACGGCTGGCGGCATGCTGGACGCTTGCTGTCTTGACCAAAACTTCAGCACAAGTTTCACAGTGTCTGAATTTTAATCGATATTGTTGGCGCTGGCCGGGAGTGCGTCCTGTTCAGGGGCGGCAGCAAACCGGATGCTCGCGACCCAAAACCGATCCCGGCATGGGAAGGGCGCGTAGCCACAGGTCGCCTCAGACCTTACCTGAGGCTGCATTCGAGTATGGTGTATTCTGCTGGCTTTTTGAAAGAAGTGGTGCCCAGGGCCGGAATCGAACCAGCGACACGCGGATTTTCAATTAGGCCAGCAACGTCTGCACTCGACCCCATGAGACTCCATCTGGACCCATAAGCGATTGAAGCTAATAGGCTTAACCCCTCCACCAGACTCCATGGCAACCCACCCAACCCAACAGCTTTTGACTCCCATGTGAAACCCCAAGGTTTGATCCATGTCGAGATAACGTGCTTGGACGGAGCTGAATGCGATGCTCAAATGAGCTTCGTACAGTTTGCATTCTGAATTGAGAGGCAAAATGGATGAGTAAAATCAGGGTAAAGCTGAGAGCCAAACGTCATATTAATATTCATAACGATCTCTCAAACGCAGCATTTTATTTTAAAAGTGGCATCGAGAAGAAGGTTAAATCGGGCACTGTCGACGGCATTGGATTGGATTCAATGGCAGCTCTCGTCATGATTGCTTTCGCACTGGAAGCGAAGTTGAATTTTCTGGGATACAAGCTAATAGGGGGATGGAATGAACGAGCGCGTTTTCATGAGAAGGCAGCGGCAGTTTTCGATAGGCTTGAGATCGCTCCAGACCAAAACAGTAGACCATTCAGCACAATAAGGGAGTTGAAGAATTTTCGAGACACCTTAGCCCATGGAAAACCAATTGAAATATTTCTAGATGAGGAGGTGGTGGCGACCGAAGATGAAATTGAAGAAAAATTCAATCAAAAGGTTGATTGGGAAAATAGCGTTAATCCAGATTTTGTGGAAAGAGCGTACAGCGATGTTGAGGATTTGTGGAAAATTATGCTCGAAAAATCTGGAATGAATATATTTGAAACGGTTTCACATGGGAGTCACAGCATCAGTTTCATAGAATTCATTGAGAAATGAGCTTTCTAAATATTTTCAGATAAAAACATCTATTAGTGAGAACCTCCCATTGAATACGATGTGTATGAAGTCTCGAATCCAAAAATGTTGGCTCGAAGCTTGATCATTGCCATAGGCCAGATGCTATAGAACGCTCGACAGCTCTTTCTTGATCCTCTGGCATGTCTGGAAAAAAATCGTAACCCGAAGCTTCTTCAATTTGGTCAATGCTGGTGATGTGCTCCTCAAGCCACAGAAGTTTTTCCCAGCGCTCTTTGTCGTAAGGGAATTCGTTGTCCGTATGCGGCAACAGAATGGCAATTGCTTCAATGAAGCCAGACGGTCTCTCATAAAGGGCGATCTTGTAGAAATGAGTTGGTATAGCAACGTTCTTCAGAGGCTTGACTCTATCCGCGTTATCGTCGTCGTCACGCCGCCCCAGTGGTGGTTCCTTATCAAAAATGGAACCGGTTATGATGTGGAGGCTTTCTTTGTCAACGGCCCATGCCCGTATGGTTGCTTCAAATGTTTGCCAGACGCCACGGTTAAAATTATCGTGCTGCGGCATCATATTTGAGAGGACAAAAGTATTTATCATCGCCTCTTCGCTTCGATTCATATCAGCGCGCGGCACAAGATGGCCTCTATCAAAAACGGGCTCTTCATAGTCATCAAGCGTAGCGCTTTCAATGTCGTTCAATCGAATATCTTTACGAAAGCAATCGATTCGCGATCTCTTTACAATATAAATTTTTTGAAGTTGGTAGCTCGCAAAAGTTGGCAATTTTAGATTACCATTATAATTTATAATGTATTCCTTGTGATGAAGGAGTCTTTCGTGAGAAGTACCGACTGTGGCGACGGGAACTCCCCATTTAGCGTGAATTTTCTCACTGGATGCCATATCTGCAGCGTTCATGGACAATAACGCATCTAGCTGTTCCCGCCTCTCATCGCTAACTTCACAATCTTGTCGCACGAAAGCAGGAGCCGCGGCTGCGGGTATATCTAGGGCTTCCTCTGTTACTGGCTCGATGCGGTCCAATAAGGTCCTAAAGCGGCTTTCTTGGCCCATAGCGGGAACGCTCGCTAGGACAAAAAGGGTCGTTATGGTCCAGGTTAGTTTGTGACTTATCATGGTTGAGGGCCTCGAATTATGCACAAAATGCATTTGTTCCGATCTGAATATAAACTGCTGCTGAAGATAGTCGCAATGATAATTAGTAAGCAGCAGCAAAAACTGCTTGTGAGCATGGAACTAGGATGGGCCGTACTCTTTGGAATGTTTACAACAAGCCGAATCGCATGTCTGTACGGCGCAGGTCTTGAGTGCAGAGTTTGACAAGACCTGAGGCATTAGAAAGTCACGCGCGGGTCAAAACTCAGTGCAATTGTTGGTTTGCATTAAGCCCAAGGGACGTCGAATATACCGCAAAGAGAGTTCTGCATTCTTCGGAGGCGCGGGGGATCCGCTACGCCCAGGATCGTTGCTCGTAAAGGGTGGGTGATGAAGGAGAGTGCATCGATCTGTTGGATATTTTAGAAGTGCCTTGCTTCTCTGTGGAGTTGAAAGAACTGTACCCTATGTTTGAAAAACATAATTTCCGCGGTCGGTTGATCGCGCTTGAGGGACTGGATGGTTCCGGTAAGTCTACACAATTGAATCGAGTTTCGGATTGTTTAACTAAAAATAATCGGAAAGTGGTATGCCTTAAACAGCCAACGGACACATATCGTTCAAATCCTCTCGTCAGAAGTTATTTGGAGAGAGGTGGATCTACTGATACTGTGCGTACTCTCGCCGAGATGTCAGCGAATGACCGGTTACTTCAACAGCGCCAGGTCGTAACGCCAGCGTTGAGTTCCGGTTCTTGGGTATTGTTTGATAGATACGTCTGGTCCGGTGCGGCACTGTTTCTCCGTCGAGGTGTCCCCGTAACTCAATTCGAGCGTCTAAACGCCGGAACATTCGAACCCGATGCCTGCATATTCCTAGACGTGCAACCCGGAACTGCATTCAATAGAGTTAAAATGCGAGCTCAAGGAGAGAAGAAATTCGAGGAGCTCACCATTGGGGATTTTGAGAAAACTCGAAATTGCTACCTGTCTTTTCAGAAGCATTTTTCAATAGTAGATGGAGAGAAAGACGTAGAAGACGTTTTTCAGGAAATTAGGGCGATTATAGAGAAAATAGAATGATCCGCTCGGTGGAACCCTCTAGATGGCGTCTATGCGGTGAAGAGGCTGGGGGTCTTTTTATTCTTCACGGGCGGATACACTTTGAAGAGCCAGGATACTGGAAGACATGGCTGTGGCTGGAGGCAAGTCGATTGTTTTCAGATGAAGTCCTTGTCATCCAGCGCAAACACAAAATGATTCTAACCTTGCGTGAGAGTGGTAGATTCACGGTCACAAATGTTGTAGATGTAGATAAAATATTGTGGGAATTGAGCCAACCGACATCAGAGATGAGGCTTCCATGAATGCTTTTAAGAAGATTAATGATGGACTTATTTTTGCAGCTGATCTAAAAACACTAGATGAAAATTTATATATAATAAAGTTAATTGAGCCAAGAATTTCAGCTGTAAAATTGCCGAACCATGTTTTATTTCGTCATAGCGAAAAAGAAATAAGAAAATTCTGTAAAAAATCTAAAAAGCCGGTTTTTTTCGATACAAAAATCGCAGATGTTCCACATACGAACAAGAGAATTGTAAAGTGGGCTCGAAACGCTGGCGCAGCTGCTGTAAGTGTTCACGGTTTTATTGGACCTGATGGGGTTTTGGAGTGTCTGGATGCTGCTGGGGACATGGCGGTTGTAATCCAAACCGAACTAACTAGTCCAGGAAGTGAGGTATTCAATGATGCTATATCGATGAAGATCGTCCAACTTACCTATTCGCTCGGTGCAAGGGCCTTTCAAGCCCCCGGGAACCGTCCAGATCGAATTAGAATGGTACGTGAAGTTGTGGGCAAAAATTCCTTAGTAGTTTGTTGCGGCGTGGGTACACAGGGCGGAGTTCCTGCTTCTGCTTTCTCGGCGGGAGCGTCCGCAGTGATTGTGGGTCGTAGAATATACGAAAGTGATCGCCCAGAAGAAGAGGTTATCAGGTTGTTAAATGAGTGATTTGTTTTCTAATATTTGCGATGAACTTGATAAAGTTATCACACGATCTTCGTCGAATCACGTTTTTGGAACTCTCTGAACATTTGATTTGTGTCGACATATTAAAATATTTTCTTCACTCAGAGCGTTCTTTTCATATGTTTGTTGAATCGGCAATACCCTTTCTATCAAAGGGTATTCAAATTGGGAAATCATTCAAGCATGAGAATGGATTTGTAAAAATCTTTCTCAAGAAATTAGCCTACGATTGTAAGCTAAGATTGCACATATATCCTGCAGAAGAGTTCATTGATTCTCGCATCCACGCCCATAGATGGAATTTATCTTCGTTTGTAATATTGGGAGAGCTTGAGGGGATCTGTTACAAAGAATCCATCTCCGAGGCGGGCGTCAGAAGCTGCGCTTTCACTCTATCGGACGAGGTGGATGGTCTCAAAACTTCAGAACCGCATCGCGACATTTGGCTAGAGGAGTTCGCATACTATGCGATCTCAAAGAATGGCTCCCATTATTTGGACGCTGCCACTCTTCATCAGGTGAAGAAGCCGGCGGGGTGCTTGAGCGCAACGTTAGTTATCACAGGCCCCGATCGGAGTAAGACGTCAGTAGTCTTGGGAGGATCGAATTTCATCATGAAGCGGCGAGAATTTCTCGAATTATCGGAAGTGGTGTTTCTGCTAAGGGGCATTCTGGAGCAGTGAAATTGCGCTGTTGGTTCGTGACCGCAATCCACCTGCTCGGGATGGCGTTCGGGTACATTCGTTGTGCAACAGTGCTAAAGATGCACTGGCATTTGGCATTAATGATCAGTAGCTGTTATCCATGAGACGTCTTCGCATCCTTAAGCAGTGCGCCGTCAGAATTATCAGAGGGGCAACCAAATGAAACATTTTGCTGATGAACTAACTTCGGCCATCCATGCAAAAGGTAATCCGCTTTGTGTTGGTTTGGATCCTCACTTTGATCTTATGCCAAAGCTTTTTCGTGGGAGCACCGAAAGCCATGCTTTTTCTGACAAGGCAAGGATCATCGAAAATTTTCTTTCTGAAGTCATTGAAATCGTTCGTGATAAAGTCGCTGTAGTAAAGCCACAATCCGCTTTCTTTGAAGCAGTAGGCTCTGACGGTATCGCCACCTTAGAAAGGGTTGTCGGTTTGGCCGGTAGTGTCGGGCTCAAGATCATTCTTGATGCGAAGAGGAATGACATTGGCAGTACAGCTAAAGCTTATGCTGATGCATTTTTGGTGCCCGGCGCAGCTTGCGAAGTTGATGCAATTACAATTAACCCGTACCTGGGACTAGACGGAATTGACCCATTTCTCGATTGTGCGAGACTGCATGGAAAAGGCGTGTTTGTGCTATGTAAGACTAGTAACAAGAGCTCCAGCGATTATCAGGATCTGAGGGTCGGCAGTGAGACGATCTACGAGCGAGTTGCAGATTCCCTTCGTAATGAAGTCGAAGAACTAGCTGGCGAACGAACCGGTTGGTCATCACTCGGTTTCGTAGTGGGAGCATCGCATGCAGACGAGGCGCGCAAGATCAGAGAACGTGTTCCTCGCGCACTGTTCCTAGTGCCGGGATATGGTGCTCAAGGAGGGAGCGCAGAACTCGCGTCTAGTTCTTTCACCGTTAAAGATGGTAGCTTTCAAGGTGGAATAGTTAACTCCTCAAGATCTATCATATTTCCAAGGGTAGATGTTGATGTAACGTTTTCGGAGTGGAGAAATGCTGTTGAACAGGCTCTTCTTATCAGTATTAGAGAGTTTGAGGATTGCATATCGAGGCGCTAGTAATCTGATCGAAATCAAAAAGTTGGAATAATTCATTCAGTTGTGCAATTTAGAGTTGCCTCGAGAAGGCATGCATCAAAATATTGTAGCACCCGTTCTTGTGCAACGGTGCCGATCAAAAAACTTGGGTCGGCAAGTTCACAGATCGCATGATTAGGGTGAGATTTTTTGAATGCGAGCATCGCGTATCGAAACGGCAATGTAGCCTCTAATTCTCGGCCAGACATAAGTAGCAGCTTCGCATCGTTGAATGGACCAACGGGCATTGCGCAGTCCAAGTGTGAGCCTAAACGATCTAGAGCATCATATAGTACGTCAGGCCAAAAAGAAGATTGCACAAGGGGATCCGCAATGCTCTCTAGGAGGTTGGCTAGGTGAGGCGATTTTAGAAGCTTTGCATCATCCATTAAATACTTATGTTTACTGAAGCGAATATCAATGCGCGAATTGATGAGCGCATGAACCAAACTTTCGACAGCATAAAAGAAATCTAGATTGTAAATTAAGTGATCAGAAATGGAGGCTCGGTAATTCCGAGCGTGATTAGCTAACTGCCGAAGAGGTTCACGACTAATTTTGGCACTCAATAGAGCGTTTTGGCTTGCCTCGCCTATGCCGCTATCTGCCAAAATCTTACCAAATATCAGCTTTCTAATTTCCCGAATATGATAAAATACCAAATTAGGATTCTGAGCTATTGCAAGAAATCGATAGCTATTGTATGCGACCACCTCAACTGGAAAGATATTGAGAGTAAAAGTCCTCTCAATCACTTCTGCTATTTCAATATCCGGACTTAAGACGACTAGGTCAACGTCTTTTACGAGCGGCGAAGATCGAGATACAGAACTACCTGCTAATATAATTGCTTGAAAATTTGGAAACTCAGTCGATACAATTTCGACGAGATCTGTATGGCGTATCTCCAAAAGTCTCAATCTTCAAACGTTTGCTTAACCCATTCCGTTTCCACTGGAGCTAGGGAAAGTTTGAATTTTACTTTATCTGGATCAATTCCCGCAGATTGCTTTAAGTCGGCGAATGCGACTTTCAAAGCTGCATTTAATTCCTCTTCACTTGGGGCTTCATGACCCAAATTACTAAGCAACGATCGAATTAGCATCTTGTGCTGCATACCGCGCTCCCTTCTGCATTCTTCTAATTCTCGCATAAATTGCTTCGTCGGTCCATACTCCCATTCGATGAAGGTTCAGGAGCTTACAATGATCTGGAATTTCAATGATTAGACTATGGATGGTACTCCCTCCATCCTGCCCCAAATGGAACCCTGACACGCAGACCCTGCAGCCCATAAAATTGGGCCATGCAGAAGAAGCTCACAACCAAGTCGATCGACGCCCTGCCAGCTGCCACAGGTAAGCGCTACGAGGTGCGTGACCAGCTGTTGCCAGGGTTTCATGTGCGCGTGTCGTCGTCAGACAAGAAGGTGTTCTACCTTGCTACGCGTGTGCAAGGCCGCATGCGGCGCATGAAGATTGGTGACTACCCCATCGTGTCGTTGGCTGACGCGCGAGAGAAAGCGCGCCAGATCCTGCGTGATGTGCAGCTAGGCGTATACGAGTCTGAAGACGCCTCAACGCCCACGTTGGGTGAAGTCATTCCCCAGTTCATTGCACTGCATGCCAAACCTCGCAATCGTGATGCGAAGGGCACTGAGCGTATTTTCACGAAGTTCGCGAAGCTGAATGATCTGCCCATCGACCAGATCAAGCGCGCTGATGTTGTGAAGGAGCTCGACGGTATCGTCGCTAGTGGTGCGTCGATACGGGCGAACCGGGCGCTGGCTGCGATCAAGAAGCTTATGTCGTGGTGTGTTGACCGTGGCATTATCGAAGTGTCGCCTGTGGCCGGTCTGAAGCCTCCATCGAAGGAGGTGCCACGCGAGCGCGTGTTGACTCATGATGAGCTGCGCGCCTGCTGGCAGGCTGCTGAGGCCGAGGGCTATCCCTTCGCGCATTTCATCCACATGCTGATGCTGACTGGCCAGCGCCGTGGGGAGGTGTCAGGCATGAGGTGGTCGGAGATCGACTTCACCAATGCCACGTGGACCATCCCAGCCAAGCGCGCCAAGAACGCCACAACGCACACAGTTCCTCTGGCACCGTTGGCGGTGGACATCTTGAAGTCGATGCCGCGCTTCCTGAATTCAGACCTCGTGTTCACCACCAATGGCAAGACGCCCATCTCTGGCTTTGGCAGGCTCAAGCAGCGTCTCGATGTGGCCGTTGGCACCGACGCTGAGGATTGGCGCTTCCATGACATCAGGCGCACCGTCGCCACCAACATGGCCATGCTCGGCGTCGCCCCTCACATCATTGAAGCTGTTCTTAACCACCGCACCGGTATCGTTTCTGGCGTGGCTGCCATCTACAACCGGCATGCCTATCTGGATGAGAAGCGCGAGGCATTGGAGCAATGGGCAAAGACGATCGAGAAACTGACGACGGCAACGCTGGGGTCATCGATTGCGAATTAGCCCGCATTCAACGCGAGACTATCAAGGTCGATCGTGAATGCGAAGAATTTGTAAGGCGGCTCCCGGCTGAGCACTATCCTGATGCATTGAATGATTTTCTTTGGGCTACTTATGATGGTCACGCGTATTCGAAAGTAGCCATCACTGAGAAGTTCGATCAATTCTCGCACTACCGTCCGACATTTGGCCCGATCCCGAGAATCCTGAAGTGTACAGATCAACTTGCGCTGAAGGTTGGGTTTTGCGTTTTTGCCGAACTCAGGCATACGGCCAAGGAGCACCAACGTTTGCTCCAAGCCAACATTATTGGTCCGGCCACACGGTTATTGAAGGGGCTCGAAAATACAGAGATCAAACGGGCGTTTCTAATGCCTCGTTCAAAACTGAGCTACGAAGCTCAAGAGGCCACGAAGAACGTACTTGAATGTCTGGTTTGTGAAGCGGAGGAGCAGCAGCGCTTTTATTCTCGGCTCAGCGAGCGAGGCAAAGACCCTCTCAGCGACCTCAAGTATTTCTATGTGGCACAGGTCCACAAACTGTGTAGGGGGATGGATCCCAGCTTCCGGCCCACACGGAGCTATAGTGAGGGTCAAAGGGAATTTACCAAGTTCACCGGGATGGTCGACCTACTCCACCCGCCCTTCAAGTGGGGTAAGACGAAAGCAGCCAAGGTCAGCTTCGAGGCCGCAACTCAATCCTTTGTTCGCAATTGGAATGCAAACCTGAACGCTGGGCGTGACCCCACGCAACATCTGTACGGCGCTCTCTAAGAATTTTGCCCTTTCTCAGCCATGTGCCAAAGTGGATTTCCATCGTCGTCATGTGTTTCATCCTCATTACTGGAGCGCGCTCCTTTTCAGCAATATGAGAAGGAAACCCAGAAATGACAAAGCCTCTTCCCAGGCAGCTGCCTGGCGAAAACACGATCATTTTGAATTATCGGGATCTGCTTGACCTCGGCCTGCCGTTCACGCCGAACACAGCCCTTCGGCTGGAAAAGCATGGGCTGTTCCCTCGGCGTATTCGCCTGTCGGCAAGCAAGGTCGGCTGGCTGAAGGACGAAGTCCTGCAATGGATTGAAGCACTCAAGGATAAGCGTGCCACAGACCACTACGAAGATCCCCACAAGTACTAACTGAGGGGCCTCGTGCCCCTCTACTTTCCCCATTAACTCGAGCGCCTGAACCAACACCTCGCTCAGGTGAACGATGGCGCTCGCCTTTCTCTGAGGAGATTAACAATGTCACGTGTAATCAAGGTCGACTTCTCGGGCTACTCGATGGATGGACTGGCCGACAGGCTCGACAACGTAAAGTGGAATGACACGGGAGGGTTCACAGCCCTTTGCCCTGCCCACAATGATCGCAACAACAGCCTGTCCGTGGACAAAGGCGACAATGGTCGCTTGCTTGTCTACTGCCATGCTAGGTGTGCGTTTGAAGATATCATGCGAGCAGTCTATGGCGACGAAGACAACCCTACGAAGCCGTCCACCCAAAGCAACGCATACGAGCGTCTCGCATTTGTTGACAAGCACGAGCCTAAGCCAGATTTCCAAAAGCTCTTTGGCGTGAGGCCCGCCGACTATTACGTCTACACCACGGCAAACATGGATGTGGTTGGGTACGTTCTGCGTATCGAAGATAGGAACGGGAAGCGCATCCTGCCGGTGACGCCGTGGAAGGACAGTACGAGTGCAATCGTTTGGCGTCTCAAGGGGTTTGGCGATTCTCGCCCTCTGTACGGTCTCGACTACATTGTTGGGTACGCAGATGATCCCATCATTGTAGTGGAAGGCGAGAAGGCCGCTGATGCAGCTGAAAAGTTGCTGGACGGTCCGACCGTGACCACGTGGCAAGGTGGTGCCAACGCCGTGAATAAGACGGACTGGTCGCCTCTGCGTGGCCGTAACGTTGTGATCTGGCCCGACAATGATGAGCCTGGTCTGAAGGCAGCAGAGGCAGTTGCAAGTAGCCTCATGCGTGTGGGCACTGCCTCGGTCAAGATCGTTCAGCTGCCTGACATTCTGCCCAAGGGTTGGGACCTTGCTGATGACCCTCCTGACGGTGTCGACATTG
This sequence comes from uncultured Alphaproteobacteria bacterium, assembly GCA_963700735.1. GTDB lineage: Bacteria > Pseudomonadota > Alphaproteobacteria > Rhizobiales > Aestuariivirgaceae > Anderseniella. Next base: position 9,005 of record CAVOYR010000001.1, on the reverse strand, counting down.
ACGAACTCATTGCCAACGCCAAGCCATATAACGGTGCACTGGTCAACTATCTGATCTCGGCTAGCGCATTCTGCGAACTTGATATCCCCCCTCGCGAGCTGATCGTCGTACCCTTCGTCGCAGCAAATGCCGTCATCCTGTTGTTTGCCAAGCGTGGCGTGGGGAAGACGTGGGTTGGTCTGTCTATGGGTCTGGCCATTGCCACGGGCAAGGACTTCCTCTGCTACGAAGTGCCCAAGGCGCGCCGTGTACTGTTCATTGATGGCGAGATGCCTGCCGCGACCATCAAGGCCAGGCTCATCCTGCTGGGCGCCAAGAATGTCGACACCTTAGACGTGCTCAGCTCGGAAATGCTGTACAGGGACAGTCGGCAGTTGAACATCGGCAAGCCCGAGGATCGCGAGCGAATTGAGTTGATGCTGCAGCAGTTGGCAAGCCAAGACCGCAAGCCCGAGGTCATCATCATGGACAACCTGTCTTCGCTGAGGTGGGGCCGTGACGAGAATGACAACTCGGCGCTTGATGATATCCTGCAGTGGCTGCTGCGTCTGCGTCACCTTGGATTCACCGTGGTGCTTGTACACCATGCCGGCAAGGGTGGCGACCAGCGTGGTGCATCTCGCCTTGAAGACCCCATCGATACCAGCATCAAGCTGGATGAGGTCAACGACGGCGTCAGCAGGACGGGCGCGAGGATGAAGTGGTCGTTCACCAAGGTGCGTGGCGACTGGCCCAAGCCTGACACGCTGGTCATCCAGCTCGTCGAGGGCGAGGACGGCACACTGGTGTGGGACTATGGCGAGAACCTTGAGCCACGCCCGGCCGATGCCACCCTCAACGCGGCATACTATGGCCCCACCGGCGACGCCTCCGAGCCGTTCAAGATGCAGAAGCAATTGGCCGAGGCGCAGGGCATCCAGCCTGCCGCTGTCAGCAAGCACTTGGCCCTGCTCAAGCGCGACGAGCTGGTCGAGGTGTCGGACGAGGGCATCATCGTCACAGAGGCTGGGGTGGCGCATCTCGCCAAGCTCTACCCTGACGAGGACTTCGAGTAACACCCACGTGGCGCGCTGGTTCATGCTGGCGCGTCACTTTCCAACTTTCCAGGTATATAGGGATAGGAAAGTGGAAAGTGGCAGCAGTGCGTTTTAAATGCCCACCAGCGCGAGAAGCGCACAATCAAGCGGAAACGGACAGCCCAGCAATGAACGCGCGCCAGCAGGCTTCTATGGCCCTTTACGCTGTGCCTTCAGCAGCCAGCGACTCCACTACCTCCAGTATTCTCACCATCGCCAGCGAATCGAGCTTGCAGTAGTCCAGCAAGCCCTGCCTGATTTTCGCTCGTGTCTCATCGTCTGGCGCGTGCAGCATTCTCGCCCACGCATCCATGGCAGCCGTGCCGTCGGCCACATCCATGCCGTCATAGCTGAGATCTGGCACCATCACCGGCAGCACCTTCTTGATTGAGGTCGAGCCCCCAAATCGAATGTCCACATAGCCAGACACGAAAACATCCATCAGGTCGACAGACCGGCCCACCAAGCCATGCAGGAACTCCGCCTTGTCCGGGTAGTCGGCAGCCATACTCTTGTTCTGCGTATTCTCGAAGGTCTTGTTCCAGACGACAATCGAACCGTGCGGACCAATTGTTCGCTCCAACGCCTCAATGAGGGCCAGCGGCCGTTCAGCGCGATCGGCGAGATATTCGTGGTGGGTGAGGTCGCCGTTCTCGCTGCGCACATGCAGCGAGAATTGGAATGGAAGTGGTGCCTGTGGCTTGACGCCGTCCGTGATCGGAATGGCAGACGAGTAAGTCTCATAGTCGAGGAAATACAGCGGGTATTTCAGAGCCCCCAGGAATTTCTCGATGGCGTCCAGGTTTATGTAGGGCGCACCAGACTGGTGCGCCTTCAGAACAGGCAGTTGCGTACCTGTCACTTCGCTTGCATCGATCTCGTCGAGGCTGAACCGGCCCTCGCTGACAAACAGGTCGCGTTTGGCCGGCGACAGTCGAGGAAGACTGTAGATTGATGGATCTGGGATGTGCCGGTTGAAGTAGCCGAAACTGTCGCACTGGTTGCCCCTGCTCAAGGTGAGGCAGGTGCACGAGGACTCGTCGATGGCATCTTTGGCCAGCAGCGCCATTGCGGTCGCGATCTCTGCCTCAGTCTCGGGGAGCAGCGCCTTCACTCGCACGGTCTCGTCAGCGAACGTAAGCAAGGCGCTAGGGTCGACCTCGCCATTGCGCACGTAGTCTTTGTTGAGGTGGACGATGAAGATGTTTCGGACGTTCGCGCCACAGCGCATCGCGGCAATCGTCTGAAATGCAGCATCCTTCAACTGGTTGTGTGGATTGCTGTCCTTGACGCTCGTCGACGACTTGATCTCGAAAATGTCGATGGAGCCATCTTCATTCGTGCGCACCATATCTGCCTTGGCATACATGCCGCAGCTAGGCTCGAAAATGCGCTGGAAGGTGTACGCGATCAACGTCTGGCCATGCAGCAATCAGTGCACGCACTTGCGCCTCGACCTGATAGCCTTCGGCCGCGATCTTCTGGGCGTAGGCAGAGAACTCGCCTTTGGGTAGTCATCGGGTTTGTGGGTCTTCAGCCAAAGCGACTTGGCGCAGTTCAAGAACTGGATAAAATCAGTCTTGGTGAGTCTGAGGTCTGCGCCTTGCATGATCGCCTACCAATCAAGGCTGACTGAATATGTCACGACCACCCGCCTTACCCATCAAATTTGCCGCATGAAACAGAATGCACCAGCCTATCTCTGCTAGGATCCCACGTAATCCATCATAGTACTCCATGGCCTCTTCTTCTGAGTAATGGCCCATAGAGTTCTGAGAAATCGACTCCAAGCGCTTCCAACTCGCGGGCTAGCTTAAGCGCCGTGGCAACTGTCAGCTGATGGCCAAAGATGTGGGCAGCGTCGTTGCGAAAATCGTTCAGCTTGTCGAAGGCTTGCTTGTCAGTTGGCAGTATCCTTCCGAGTTCAGCTAGGTATTTTGTCTTCTTTGGAAAGCTCCAGCGCAGAAAATCATCACTGTTCTGACTTGGCTCGATGAACTCGATGAGGATTGCATCAAGCGCAAGATGGATCTTGAGCAGCACGTCTATAGCATTGTCAGCGCCGTCAAGGACGCCATGCCATATGATATCGTCCAGCTCGACTTCGCGTGATGGGCGTCTTGGCCCAATTCTAATCACATCTTGCTCCTTCGCGGCAATTGAGCGACTGAACTTTTGAAACTCGCTTCATTGGCAAGAGGAGTTTTGGCATAATAATCAGTACCAAGTACGGCAGAATTTTCTATCCAACCAAAGTACAGATTTTTCGGTCATACGGTGAGGCAAAAATATAAAGTGCAACAAGCATAAAGTTGGGTCGTTCTGCAAAGCTTCAGGTAACTCAGGTGTCGGTTCCTCACGCGCTAAATCAACTAGTCTCTACCCCATGACAAGGGAAAACGGACTCGCCTTGTTGACTCCGTACAATCATCTGTGGATACAAATACAATTTCAAAAACGTTATTGAGTTCTGTTTGTACCCGTAAGACTCGCGTAAGCTCAGGCCATAAGTATTTCGCTGTTTGCTTCCAGTTGCGTCGTACAAGCAGCAGCATTAAAGCATATGTGAACTGACTCATATTCACACGCTGATCTCTGTTCAAAAGCTGGAGCGTACTTCCGAGGAAGTGACGAAAATTATACCGCGCAGTTTCTTCAATATCATAGTACGAGCAGATCAACGATCCATCTCGTGCACTTCTAATCAGGCTGCCCAGCACGCCAATCAGTTCCGTATCGGACTCTCGATTGCCCTTTGCGTTCTCCTTTGACCAGAAGACGGACAAGAACGCTGGCACGAGGAACTCCGAAGTCAGGAATGGATAGTCTACACGTTGTGTTGCGGCTTCCTTCACAGCAGCTGGTGTATCGTCGCCTTGTTCAAGAGCACTCACTCCCATCAGGGCCATAACAAGAATCCGACGAGAGTGAGTATTCCAAACTCAGCGAACAAATTTTCATTTATTACTGTTCGAATTTTGGGGCCAGTTGCAATTTGTTCCGTATACCAATTTAAATTATCAAATAAATCTGCTCTAAGGTGGGTAACAATTTTCTCGTGGTATTTCGTGGAAAAGTCGTTTCTTTCAAAGAAGGCAATTATGTTTACGAGTACAATAGTTTTTAGTTTTATACATTCGTATATGTTGCCAGCACGTAATTGTGGTGTAGACATGATGTTGGAAATCACTGCCAAGCTCGAGGCCAACGATCGGGATTGTGGTGACGAAACACGCTCGGGCTTCTTCAATTGGAGACAGTCAGCGATGACCTGCTGGATGCTACGAAGATCCATACTGTCTTCCCCAGCTTGTGAAATGGATTTTAGCACTGCAACCTGGGCGTCAATGGATGTGGGCCAGGCAACACTAGATGCCTTTGAGAACATTGAAAGAAGGTCACCTCGCGCCCACAAACGCAACGGCTGAGCATTGGAGCCCAACGTAGGCACAACATCTCTATTGAAGGCATCTACGGCAACCCTAACATTTTCATGAACTTCACCATTGGTGACCAAAACAGGAATATGCTTAACAGCACGTTTGGTGCTGCTAACTGTAAGAGGTATTGGCATAGAGACCAGTTGTATTAGCTGATCATAGATTTCTTTCCATTCGCCAATGTTTAAGCGTGAACCGGGATTTCCCTTCAGTTGCAGCGCATAATATGTTCCACCTGAGTCTCTGCAGATAATATCTTTACCAAACTCTAATGCATTATGATTGGTGTTATGTAGAACATCAAATTTCAAATAGTTCAAAACACTCACAAATGCAGGTTGGTATAATCTCTCGCTTGAGCTATCCAGCCAGATTTCTATCCATTTCTGTGGTTCTGTACTCATCGTATTTCTTCTGTATCAGTTCCTTGTGGCGTCTTTGAAGATCTGGAGACTCCTCAAATTCTTTTTGAAGTGCCTCTATGATTTGCATCTGGTTTGGCGATACCACCATCGATAACCCTGTCGAACCGATACCCGAGGGAAAATCATGGTGAATGCGAGAAAGGGCCTCGAATATCGCGTCATGTGTCAGGGGCTTCCCTTCGCCCGAGATTCTGGCGCCGGTCACCTCTGTAATGGAATCGAGTTCTGAGAATAGCTGTTGACTCTGCTGTTTCGCCATTTCTGTAGCCAGTTCATTACACCGATGTCAGGAACTGTTCGAACGTCATGTTGAAAATTTCCCGATGATCGATGGCGATGTCAGTTCCCATCTCTACCATCTCGACGGGTCTTACATTGCCACTAATATCTTCCATCTGACTGGATCTGCCCTCGTGAATTATATGAGCCTTGATCTCACTCAATACGCCATTGCTTCTCGCTTTTGTCGTTACGTAATTTTCAAATGCGCTCTAAAGAAGTCACGAACAAATTCACCACACATTGGGAGTTGAGGTGTTGTCACGTCCTGACGTTCAGGATTACGGCTGTCGCAAGTCGTTTCTTCTTCACTCATTGATCAACCGTGTAAATTGCGAGGACTGAGTCCTACTCGCACTTCTGTTCAGATTCCTACTGAGGCAAAATTGAAAATTCATCGTCACAGAGGTCTAGGTTGCCTTTGCTTTGTTACCCTTGGCAAGGGGCCAGTCTTCTGGCGCCAAACGACTTTCCAAGTTTCCTACGTATATACAGGAAAAGTCGAATGTGCGTTATTAGAGAGACACGCTGATATATGTTCAAAGTGTCAATCAGCCCAGGCCCACAAACTCAATGATTTCAAGGACCCCGAGGCAGTGCGCTCATCAGCGCTGTACTGTGGGTACCAAATGGGCTGCCAGAACGCTCAAAAACATACCCCAGAGACGCGAAGCGACGTCGCGATGTGGTCGTGGCGCTCAATCGCGCAACCCCTGCCAGTGGGCTTCTGTGGTCGATCATCGAAAACATACAGCCAGACCGGCTACAACTCGTTTGTGTACATATAACCCCATATTCGTACTCGTAGCGTCAACAAAATCATTTGCACATTCGCGCAACTGACAATACTTTTGAGCCAATCTTAGCAAGTTTATTTTTGCTTCTTCATCCCTCCAGCACGATGTGGGTCACGAAAGAGTTTCGATGAAAAGACAAGTTTTAGCAATTCTTCTAGTGCTAGCGGCTTTTTCGACTCCTGCCGTTGCTGAAACGTTTTCTGTATTTGTTATTAAGCCAGATGGTCATATGATTGGGTTTCTGATTAAAAGTGAGGATGACGCGAATAGAGCCGGAGACAAAGCTTTATCGATTTGTAATAAAAGGTACAATAATGGTTGCAGGCTGCGTAAAGCCGTTCCAGGTTGCAGAACTTTTCGCTTCAAAAGTGGAAAAACTGTTCGACCACGTGGTTGCCCACCTGGTTAAATGATGCAGTAATTCTTGGAGCTTTTGCGCAGAGGGGTTGAGCTCACACACATCGCCACTGACAAACCCTACGATTGCGCTGCCGAAACTATAACCCCCGGAATATTCTCCAACCGCGTGGTCCAAAAGCAGGTCCCACGTCAGGCAGATTTTCAGGGGGTTTAGGCCAATCCACAAACCATTGACACCTTGCGACCCACCTCATCCAGAGTGGCCATGAGCCTGTTGATCTCCGAAAAAGTGCCTTGTCAACTCCGCCGCCAGGTTCAATTTCTCACTTCCCAGCATTGGCAAGAGTCTAGGGAGAATGCCTGAGATCGTGGGCATAGCCCCAGTATTCTTAGATCAGAATAATGCTGGTGGTGCGTTTGATCACGGGAACCTGCAACGACAAATGCAGGCTGCGAACGACGACCAACAACTAGCTTAGAGAATTGGCAAGGGCGTTAGAGTGCCAATGTGAGAACCAACAGCCCTGAAGCTAAAATTATTATTGCTTGCTAACCTTGCGCTTGTTTCCCTGAGTACGCCAAACTCCATACCTCATGCATCTTTTGAATTCCCGCTCACAAGTCGAACGACAGTATTGGCGCTGCTTCTCGCTCGATGCATTAAGTCCTTTGACACAACGCTGAAAACATCCACCGCTAAATGAGTTCATCATATAGGTGCACGTTTCTGATCTTGTATTTGAGGTGGATGAAATTGTAATTAAGATCGCCAATGCTATCATTGCAAAAATTGAAAGTACACGCATCTAGACACCCTCGATATTAGCGTGACATTCTTACGGACGCTCGCGCAAGTAACCAAACAGAAAAGCACTATTATCATTCGATTGCAAACGACGAAACGCGAAGGCCCTCGACGTCGACATCTCAGAATTCTTCAAGCCAAACTGAGTTTTGCCCTGACACGTCTGCAGAAGGTGTCTTATTGGACTGATCGTCTAAACCTAAAGGAGACGATCAATGACCAACGAAATCATTACCCTCAAGCAGCTTTGCACCGAACTGAAAATCGACCCACGCGAGGCTCGTGAACGCCTGCGTGCAGCAGCGCGCGATGCGAAGAAGCACCCTGAGCTGGCAAAGATGCACAAGCCACGCACGCCATGGCAGTGGGTGAAGGGGTCATGCAGCTGAGAAGGAAGCGAGGGCGATGCTGGCCTGAGGTGAATCCTCAAGGGCCAAGAACTATTGATTGTGTGTCATCTGGAGACTGGCAAGCTCGTGCTCTGTGAAGTGTCGCTTCAACATCTGAACCACCGAGTCCGTACGAAGCAACTCGGAGAAAACCTTAGAGGACAAAGTACGGTCCACGATTGAAGCATCCTCCATCACAGCCTGCGTGCCTGCAGTCTGAATGAGGTCACGCAAGAGCTCTGGATTCCAAAGAGGTGGGATTAATGGCTAGCCCGTAAGCCTTCGCGAGCGGTCGGGTTAGCTTCCATACTCTAGCAAGGGTTCGTCGCGCGTATTGGTGTCTTGAAGCTGGCACGATGGCCATGAATGCCTCTTGAATTCTTGCTGTCTTGCTTTCGAGCGCCACCTGCGACGTTTCAGTTCTCACTAGATTGTCAAATTCATGGAGTTCATACCTCACAGGCCCCAACTCATCATGAAGCTCCTTGATGACCTCAGGTATCCTTTCGCGGCTTGCGGCGCGCGACAAAACTATCGCGAGTAGTGGTGGTAGATCTATGGAGTACTCGACACCAGGGACATTGGACACACACTGCTGCCATGGCACTGATATTCGATCATATAGCTCATGAGTGAATGACCTTGGTGACCTATAGTTATTTCGAATCTCTTGATTGCTGAAATATCCAGGTACCTTAAAGTCACGCGCAAGGGCTGGTGCAACATCACTAAGCAGTTGTTGTAGGGGCATTTCGCCAGCCTTCAGGTCAGGATACTTGGCTCCTCTGAACGTGCTGCCTGATGCGAGGCCGCGAGTTATTTGGTGGCCCTCGCTCAGGGCGTAATCAAAAGCGCATAGCCAATCCCTTGTGGATGCGACGTTGAAAAGATCGAACGCAACTCTGGACCTAACATCCTTGTCAGGTCTCACACGATAACATCCCTGGGATTCGATCTCGACCTTAAGGTGGGATTAAGACCTCAAATTCTGGTGGAATAGTACACCAGAAAGCGCAGTTTCAGCACCCTCCAGATCTGAGTAGCTGGTGATCGGCCCTTCCACAATCTTGGACAGCGCTTCACACGTAGCCAAATCTACAAAGCAAGCATTGAACTGTTGGATGTTAGTGTGAAGAAAACCGACAACGCGATAGAAATCCGTGACAGTAGCAACGTGTCCAAGTGTGGGAATATATGAAGTTGTTGATACGCTAGGTGGGTAGCTACTCCCCAAATCAAGGACAGCCCATTGGTGCAGTGGATAGCTCATGGTGTTCTTCCTCGGGCTGCGACTTTCTTAGCTGGTTCTCCAGTTGACAATCTAGGAGCCGACGAGTTGAAACCCAAACTGCAACCCAAGCAATTCTACACCACCAGCGTGTTTGTTGGAGGAGTAGCTTAGGGTATTGATATTATGTGGAAAAAGTGGTGCCC